>NZ_RRYH01000019.1 GCF_004010155.1 Solirhodobacter olei
CTGACCCTGCCCTATTCGAAATTCGTCCACGGGCTCTACCGCTTCGCGGCCCTCGCCCGCGCCGCGGCCGAGCGGCGGGCGGCGGAGCAGACCGAGGGTTAGTGGAACTACCCCTCACCGCCCAATGAAAGACGGTGCCTCCATGGAGGCACCGTGCTATTTCCTAAATTAGGTCGCCGTTCTGGCCGCACTCAGTGCTGAAAACCACCGACCCCGTGCTGCAACCAGCGCCTGAACCATCTGTTCATTGCCGACCTCGCAGAGTCTTATTGAGAGAAACGCTCTTTGCAGAGGCTCATCAGTTCTTCCAACGGCGGCCAGCCCGCCATCTCCTGACGGAATATTGCGCCTGAATGGACTTGCCTACGGCTCATCGAGACCGGAACGGGCACGATCCGGGGATTGCGCGTTTCAGTCAGCGCGGCATCGGGCAGGATGCATAGGCATTCGCTGTTTTGCAGCAGTCCGATCGCAGAAATAAGTGACTCGCATCTTATCTTTACGTCTGGAGAAAAGCCCACCCGCTCCAGCGGCGCGTGCATCGTCGCATCGGCATAGTTAGGGTCGCCCGAATAGACGAGCCAAGGATAATCAAGCAACCATTCGGGCTCAATTTTTCTGCCGTACCGAGCCCGAGCGAAGACGGGATGGTCCTCGCGCGCAACAACCACGTCGTTTACGGAGGTAAATTGCATCGCCTGCAACCGCCGATCAGCCGGACCGATGATCTGGGTCCCGCCGAACAGGATGTCGCAGCGGCCTTCGAGCAGGTCGACCATGTTGCCGTCACCCTGGAGGTTCTGCAGGTCGATGACGAGTTCGGGGAAGCGCTCCTGCAGCCGCCCGATCAGCTTCGGGAGCACCACGGCACGCCAGAGCGGGCCTGCGCGCAGCAACAGCCGGCCACGAAGACTGGCGTCGGAGGTCTTCAGTTCCTCCTCAGCGATCTCCCAGTGCCGCGCCAACCGCTGCACGGAGGCGAGTACCCGAGCACCGTACTGGGTGAGCGTGACGCCTTGTGAGCTGCGCTCTAGCAGCGGCTGGCCGAACCGCGCCTCGAGCTGCGCAATGGTGCGAGAAAGCGCAGGCTGAGTGACGTTCAGCACCGCCGCGGCCTTGCGTAGGCTGCCTGCCTCGGCAATCGCCTTCAGCCGGAACAGGTGGGTCATCTGATCCAACATGGGTGATAAAATCCAGTTATAGGGGTGACGTGTTATTATATTATCTTCTGATCCCCATGCGGTGTACAGAAGCATTGAGCGTCGCGCCCTGGAGGTGGGAGTAGCGGCGTCCAGGGGAGGAATACTATGCACAAGATCTCGTACGGCGGGCTTTCCCGCCGGAGCTTTCTGCAATCCACGGCTGCGCTGGGTGTCGTGGCGCTGGCCGGACCGGCGTTGGCACAATCTGCCGACTTCGGACCCGCGCCTAAGGGGCTGCCGCCGGCGAACGGGCCGGTGCGCTGGCTCGACACGGGCGACCAGAAGGGCATCTTCATCAAGAAGTATCTGACCGAGTTCGGCAAGGCCCGGGACGTCAAGGTTGTCTATGACGGGCTGCCCTGGAAGCAGCTCAACACGGTGGTTCCGCTCGGCATCTCCAACAACTCGGCGCCCGACACGTTCAACCTGCCGCAGACGCTGGAACCGGCGGTGGCGATCTCGGAAGGCTGGTTGCAGCCCTTCGACGATTACATCCCCGATTTCGAGAACTGGAAGAAGGCCTTCCCCGACGGCGCCTTCGTCGAGGGCATCAACGTCTTCGGCGGCAAGACCTACGGTTTCACTTTCTCGACCAACCGCCGTTTCGAGAATGCGGTGCTGTTCGACCAGAAGATGATGAACGAGGCCGGCTACGACAAGATCGGCGCTGATCAGGCGCTGACGTTCTCCGAGATGCGCGATGCCGCGAAGAAGATCACGAAGAATTCGAAGGGCAAGGCCTTTGGCTTCATTATTGGCGGCAGCCAAGTTCAGCGCTGGGGCGATGTGGCCACCATGCTGGCACAGCGTGGCGGGGCGCCGGTGGGCTTCCGCGGCCTGATCGAGGGCCTCAACCTGAAGACCGGCGAATTCGCCTTCGACGACGATGCCTATGTCGCCGGGGTGGAGCTTCTCCTCGGCATGCGGGACGACGGCTCGGTCTTCCCGGGCTCACTGACCATCATTGCGCCGCAAGCGCGCTCCTTCATCACTCAGGGCGCAGCTGGCATGATCATTCAGGGTCCCTGGAACATCCCGATCTGGGAGAAGAAGGTGCCGAACTGGAACTTTGGCGTCTCCCCCGGCCCGGCGCCAGACAAGGCAGCGATGGAGAACCCGGTCTGGGTCGGCCAGCTCCCGAGCTCGACCAACATGATGTGGCTGAACGCCAAAGCGAAGAACCCTGCCTATGTCGGCGACTTCGACCACTGGTTCGGCTCCATGGCCGGCCAGATCGCCTATGCCGAGATCGGCAGCTGCGGCGACCCGGCGATCTTCCCGGAGGCGTCAAAGAAGGCCGACCTCTCGAAGCGGGCCCACGCGATGCTTGCCATGGCGGAGAAATACGTCCGGATCTCGCCGAATCCGTTCGTTCGCAACCCGGAGCTGGGCAAGGTTGCCGCGGTCTATATCGCGCCGACGCCGACATTGAGCCAGACCGTCCAGGGTCTGTTCGCGGGCCAGCTGAAGGGAGTGAAGGAGACACTCAAGAAGCTCTCCGATGCGCAGAACAAGGCGCTCGATGCCGCGATCGCCAAGGCCAAGTCCCAGGGTGCCAAGGTAAGCCGGAACGATTTCGTCTTTGCGGACTGGAATCCCAAAACCGACTTCGGTCCCGCGGACTACGCGAAACTCTGAGCCGCAGCGCCGCGGCCAATTAGCCATTGGCCGCGGCCTTGCCGGTTGCAGGCGCAGACAACACCCCAGTCACGAAGGGCGACCACAGCGATGGTGGCATATGCGAATGTTTCTGACATCGGCAGTCCACCGCCGCGAAAGCGCCTGGTCGCCCGGATCTGGTCAGCGCGCCTCGACTACCTTTTCCTCGTTCCGGGCCTGATCATCTTCGGGGCCTTCATCGTCTGGCCGCTGATCGCATCGATCTATTATTCCACGCTGGATTGGAGCGGCTTCAGCCGCAATGCCACATATGTCGGCCTCGCCAATTTTCGCGCGCTCTTGCAGGACTCGTATTTTCTGTCTGCGCTCTGGCGATCCTTCGTATTCACGTTGATGACCGTTCCGCTGCAGATGCTCCTTGGTCTCGTCTTCGCGATCGTCCTCAACAACAAGCTACTGAAGTTCTCGACGCTGTTTCGGGCCCTCATCTTTCTGCCGGTCGTGGCGCCGGTGGCGGTGATCGGCATCGTCTGGGTGCTCCTGCTCAGCCCGTTCAACGGACCGATCAACGGCTACCTGCTCGACGGCCACCTCGTCCAGCGTGCGATCGACTTTCTGGGCACACCAAACCTGGTCATGTGGTCCCTGGCAGGGATCTTTGTCTGGAAATGGACCGGGATCACGATGATCTACTGGCTGGCCGCGCTGCAGACGGTGCCCGACGAGCTTTACGAGGCGGCCAAGCTCGATGGTATCCGGATGCGCCAGGTCGTCGTCCACATCGTTCTGCCGATCATCGCACCCTTTGCGGCCGTCATAGCCCTGATCTCAGCAATCTGGGCGCTCAACGTGTTCCCGCTCATCCAGGCCACAACCGAGGGCGGGCCATTCTTCTCGTCCGAGGTGATGGAGGTCTTCATCTTCCGCAACGCCTTCGCCCCGCCCTCCGGCCAGTTCCCGCGCCTGGGATATGCCAGCGCAGCGGGCGTGCTGTTCGGTGTCGCGATCATGTTCCTGACAATCCTTCAAGCGCTGGCTGTGCGCCGTGCGCGGGCCCGGCGGGGAGAGAACGGGAATGACTGACGCCACGCATTTCAGGGCGCCGAGGCGCGAGGGCTTCTTCACTCCGAGGCGCCGGCGGTTCCTGACCTCGGTCGTACTCGCGGTGATCTGCGCGATCTGGGTCTACCCGATGGTTTGGATGATCGCCGCCTCGTTCAAGCCGAACTCGGAGCTTTTCCGCAATCCGGGCCTGATCCCGATCCACCCGACGTTTGGGAACTACGTCCGCGCCTGGACCGAGGCACATATTCAACGCTACTTCTTCAACACGCTCTTCGTGGCCGTCGGCTCGGTGATCATCACTACGACCTCGGCGGCATTGATGGGCTATGTCCTGGGGCGTCGGCCGATGCCGGGCAAATGGTTGCTCATGGGCCTGATGGTGTTCACCGTCTTCATCCCGCAGGGCTACACCATCATCCCGGTGTTCGAGCTTCTGAGCCGTCTCGGCCTGGGTCAGTCGCTGTGGGGGCTGATGCTGGCCACCTGCGGACAGTCGATCGTCGTCTTCACGCTGCTCTTCGCTGGATACTTTACCCAGGTGCCGAACGAGCTCGACGAGGCCTCGAGGATGGATGGCGTCGGCCCAGTGAAGACTTTCCTGTTCGTGATGCTGCCGCTTGCCAAGCCCATCATCGTCACCGTGGTGGTGCTGCAGTCGCTGCAGGCCTGGAACGACTTTCTGCTGCCCCTGGTCATCACGCTGGCCAATCCGGCGCTGCGGACGCTCTCGGTTGGCATCTATTCGTTCAAGGGCGAGAACTTCGTCGATTGGGGCGGCATGACCTCCGCCTCGACGATCGCGATCGTGCCGATCATCCTGCTCTTTCTTTTCCTGCAACGCTACTTCATCGACGGCCTCGCCGGCGCGGTGAAGGGTTGAACCGGAGACCGGAATGTCCTCAGTCAAACTCACCAACGTCACCAAGCGGTTCGGCGCGCTGGAAGTGATCCGCGGTGTCGACATCGAAATTGGCGGCGGCGAGTTCTGCGTCTTCGTCGGGCCGTCCGGCTGTGGCAAGTCCACGCTCCTGCGGCTGATCGCGGGGCTCGAGGAGATCTCCTCTGGCACGATCGAGATCGGCGGGCGCCGGGTGAACGACGTCGACCCCTCGCACCGGGGCACGGCAATGGTGTTCCAGACCTATGCGCTCTACCCTCACATGACGGTGGAGCGGAACATGGGGTTCGGCCTGCTGATGAACGGCATGCCGAAGGTGGAGGTGAAGAGCCGAGTCGACAAGGCCGCCCGCATCCTGCAGATCGAGAAGCTCCTTGGACGCAAGCCGCGCCAGCTCTCGGGCGGGCAGCGGCAGCGGGTAGCGATCGGCCGCGCCATCGTGCGTGATCCGGATGTGTTCCTGTTCGACGAGCCGCTCTCCAACCTCGACGCCGAACTGCGGGTGGCAACGCGGCTCGAGATCGCGAAGCTGCACCACCAGCTCGCGGGGTCGACCATGATCTACGTGACCCACGATCAGGTCGAGGCGATGACGCTGGCCGACAAGATCGTGGTGCTGCGCGATGGATCCGTGGAGCAGGTGGGCGCACCGATGGAACTTTACGAGAGCCCGGCGAACCAGTTCGTCGCGGGTTTCCTTGGCTCGCCTAAGATGAACTTCGTCAGGCTGGAGGGCGGGATCACGCCCGATGGCCGCAAGCTCGCGCTGAGCGGCGATCAGGCGGTGCGTGCCGCCACGCTCGGCATCCGTGCCGATGCGCTCGAAGCCGCGGCACCGGGCGAAGGGGCGCTCGCGGGCGAGGTGTCGGTGGTGGAACGCCTAGGTGATTCCGATTTCGTCCATTTCCGAACGTCTTGGGGACAGGAGCTGGTGGCGCGCTTCCCCAACGGCTCAGGAGCGCGGGTGGGCGCGGCGCTCGACTTCGCGATCACCGGCCAGACGCATTTCTTCGATGCCGAAGGGCTCGCGCTGTCCGGCATCACGCTCGACCCGGCCCAGACGGCCGGCGCGACGGTCTGAGGGGAGGCACGCATGCGCCCGAACATCATCTTCATCCTGTGCGACGATCATGCCTCCCGGGCGATCTCAGCCTATGGGGCGGGGATCAACCACACGCCGCATATCGACCGGCTGGCGGCCGAGGGGATGCGGCATGATGCGACCTATGTGACGAACTCGATCTGCACGCCCTCGCGGGCGGCGATCCTGACCGGGACACATAACCACGTGAACTGCGTCACCACGCTGGATACGCATATCGACAACCGCCTGCCCAATGTCGCCAAGCACCTGCGCGCCGGCGGCTACGCTACGGGGATCTTCGGCAAGTGGCACCTCGGCGAGGGCGTGGCGCATGAGCCGACGGGCTTCGACGAATGGGCCGTGGTCCCCGGCCAGGGCGATTACTGGGATCCGGCCTTCATCTTCCCCGAGGGGCGGCGGCGGATCCCGGGCTATGCCACCGACATCATCACCGAGATGTCGGTCGATTTCATCGAGCGTCGCGCCGGGGGCGAGAAGCCGTTCTTCATGATGTGCCATCACAAGGCGCCGCATCGGAACTGGCAATACCACCCGCGCTACCGCGACATCCACGCGCCGGGCACGATCCCGCTGCCCGCCACCTTCGACGACGACTATTCGAACCGCGCCAAGGCCGCCGAGGTCGCCAAGATGCGGGTGCGCTCGGACATGGTCTACGAGGACCTGGGCCTCGTGCAGCCCGAGGGTGGGGCGGATATCGCCGGCCCCCTGATGGTCGACGACTGGCACATGCGGAAGGTCCCAGAGCTTGCGCCGGGCGAGACCATTTCGGTCCTCTGCGCCGAGACCGGCGAGCGGTTCAGCTTCGACGACCCGCAGGCCTTCGCCGAGTTCAAATACCAGCGCTACATGTCGCGCTACCTGCGCACCGTGCAGGCGATCGACGACGGGGTAGGCCGCATCCTCGAGACGCTGGATGACCGCGGCCTGACCGAGAACACGATCGTCATCTACACCTCCGACCAGGGGTTCTTCCTCGGTGAGCACGGCTGGTTCGACAAGCGATTCATGTATGAGGAGAGCTACCAGATGCCCTTCCTCGTGCGCTACCCGGCGGCAATCCCGGCGGGGGCGACTTCGAAGGACATCGCCTGCAACGTCGACTTCGCGCCGACCTTCCTCGATTATGCCGGTCTGCCGGTGCCCTCCTACATGCAGGGCCGCTCCATGCGCGGCGTGCTGGAGGGGACAACGCCCGGGGACTGGGATCAGCTCGCCTATCACCGCTACTGGATGCACAACGATGCGATCCACGAGGCCTGGGCGCATTACGGGGTGCGCGATCAGCGCTGGAAGCTGATCTACTGGTACAATGACGACCTCGGCCAGCTCGGCGCGCGGCCCAACGGGGCGGCGCCAGAATGGGAGCTCTTCGATTGTGAGGCCGATCCCTACGAGCTGACCAACCTCGCGAGCGACCCAGCCCATGCCGGGGTCTTTGCCGAGATGCTGGCCAAGCTCGACGCCAAGATGGCCGAGATCGGCGATGTGGCGGAGCATGACAGCGCCGCTGTCCTCGCGGCGCTGGGGGGGGCGGGCTGACATGGGCTGCTGCGCGGATCGCTCGACGGGCGGCGCGGGCGGAGGCGGCGAGAAGCCCGGCCACGCCCTGCCCGAGGCGGCCCGCGCGATCGCCGATGCCACCCCGCCGGAGCGGATCCGTTTCGCCGGCGGGATCGGCCATACCGGCACCACTTCCCCCGCGATCCCCACCGACGGCGAGGGGCTGGTGCGCAAGGTCCGACTGAAGCCCTTCGCAGCCGACGCGAGCCTGGTCACCAACGCACGGTTCGCGGCCTTCGTTGCCGCTACCGGCTATGTTACTGAGGCCGAGCGCTTCGGCTGGGCCCCGGTCTTCCGCCTGCTCCTGCCCGATCCCGAGAGCATCCCTCCCTCGCAATCGCGAACGCCCTGGTGGGTGAAATGCGACGGCGCCTGGTGGGCCGAGCCGGAGGGCCCGGGAAGCCATGTCGGCGCGCGGGCGGATCACCCGGTCGTCCATGTCTCGTGGGCGGACGCCCGCGCCTTCGCCGCCTGGGCCGGTGGCCATCTGCCGAGCGAGGCGGAATGGGAACATGCCGCCCGCGGCGGGCGTTCGGGCGATCCGCGCTTCCCCTGGGGCGACCGCGAGCCGGATGACACCGAGTTCCTGCCCGCCAACATCTGGCAGGGCCAGTTCCCCGAGATCAACAGCTGTGCCGACGGCTGGCTCGGCACCTCGCCAGTGGGGGCCTTCGCGCCGAATGAGGCCGGGCTCTACGATATGTCTGGTAATGTTTGGGAGTGGACGTCGGAGCCCTTCCGCATCCGCTCCGCCAGCCGAGGCGCACAGGCCCGCAACGAACTAGCCCGCGCCGCCGACCAGAAGGTGATGAAGGGCGGCAGTTTCCTCTGCCATGTCTCATATTGCTACCGCTACCGCATCGCCGCGCGCTCCGGCACCTCGGCCGACAGCGGCACCTCGAATACCGGCCTTAGGGTGTTCTACAACGACTGAAGGGAAGGCCCCATGCGCGCGATATTCGTCCTGTTCGACAGCCTCAACCGGCTGGCTCTCGGCCCTTATGGCGGCTCGATCGGCACGCCGAACTTCGATCGGCTCGCCCAGCGTGGGGTGACATTCGACAAGCACTATGTCGGAAGCCTCCCCTGCATCCCGGCGCGGCGCGACCTGCAGACCGGGCGGGCGAGCTTCTTTCACCGCAGCTGGGGGCCGATGGAGCCCTTCGACCGCTCCTTCACCGGCGTCCTGCGCGAGAAGGGCGTCCATTCCCGGCTCGTGACTGACCATTACCACTATTTCCGTGAGGGCGGCTCGCATTACCACACCCGCTACGACAGCTGGGACCTGATCCGCGGGCAGGAGAACGACAATTGGAAGGCGCTGGTCGATCCGCCGCTGGAGCGGTGGGCACGGGATTACGACCCACGCCATTACCTCGCCGAGGGCCTGAAGATCCGCCAGCGCCACCTGATGAACCGTGAATATGAGCGGGGCGAAGAGGACATGCCGATGCCGCGATGCTTCGACGCCGGTTTCGAGTTCCTCGAGGCGAACCGCGCGGCCGACGACTGGATGCTCCAGCTCGAGCTCTTCGACCCACACGAGCCTTTCGACGTGCCCGAGCGCTTCCGCCGCCCCGGCGACAGCACCTGGCAGGGCGGGGTTCTGAACTGGCCGCCCTACAAGCGGGTCGACGAGACGGAAGAGGAGATCGCCGAGATCCGCGCCTCTTACGCTGCGCTGGTCCGGATGTGCGACGAATACCTCGGCCGGCTACTGGACTACATGGATGCCCATGACATGTGGCGCGACACGGCGCTGGTGGTGACCACCGATCACGGCTTTCTGCTGTCAGAGCACGACTGGTGGGGCAAGGGGCGGATGCCCTATTACGAAGAGCTCGTGCATACCCCCCTCTTCGTCTGCCACCCGGACCATGCCGGCCGTGGTGGGCACCGCTGCGGCGCGCTCACTCAGACGATCGATGTCATGCCGACCATCATCGACATCTTTGGCGGCACCGTTCCGGCCGAGGCGCGAGGGCGCTCGCTCCTGCCGCTCGTGGCAGGTGCCAAGGCAGAGGACCGTATCGTGGCCTTCGGCTATTTCGCCGGGCCGGTGGGCGTGATGGATGGACGCTACAAGATGCTCCACTACCCGCCAGACATCGCCGGCAAGGGGTTGCACGAATACACCCTCATGCCACAGCATCTCGCCGCGCCGTTCACGGTGGAGGAACTTCAAACTGCCCGTCTCCATCCGCCCTTCGATTTCACCCGGGGCATCCCGCTGCTGCAGATCGACGCGCTGATCGGCGCGGCGCGGCCGCCCGGACGGTTTGATGACTGTGCGTTTCGCCTGTTCGATCTCGAAACAGATCCGCAAGAAACGCGCCCGTTCCGTGACGCCGAGATCGAGGCACGGCTCTACGCCGGGCTCGGTGCCTACATGGAGGCGCATGACGCTCCGACGGAATACGCCACCTGGCTGGGACTGAATGAAAGGGCTCAAAGCCATGAACCCACCCCCTGACAATCGACCGCATATCGTTCTGGTCATGACCGACCAGCAGAGGTTCGACACGATCCGCGAGACCGGCGCGAGCTGGATGGAGACACCCGTTCTGGACCGGCTGGTGCGTGAGGGTGTCTACTTCGAGAACTGCTTCGTCAACGCACCCTCCTGCGTGCCGTCCCGGGCGTCGCTGTTCAACGGGCTCGAGCCGCATGCCTCGGGGGTGCTGCGGAACGGCCAGCCGTGGTCGCGAACCTGGGTCTCGAACCTCGCTGCGGCCGGTTACCACTGCGTCAGCGTCGGCAAGATGCATACCATTCCCTATGACGCAAAGGCCGGATTTCACGAGCGCTTCGTGGTGGAGAACAAGGATAGGTTCTACGAAGGGCGCTGGTTTGCTGACGAGCTCGACAAGGCGATCGCGGCGCATAAGCTGCAGAAGCCGTCCCGCGCAGGATACCGGGCCTTGCCGGATTACCGCGACCGCCTCGGCGCGGTCGACTGGGCCTTGCCGCGCAGCCTTCATCCAGATGCCTTCGTTGCCGACACCGCCCGCTGGTGGCTGGAAACGCGCCCCAAGCCGGAGAGGCTGTTCCTTCAGGTCGGTTTTCCCGGCCCGCATCCGCCCTACGATCCGCCGACCGAGTATGCCGCCCGGTATCTGGACAAGGCCGGCCTGCCGGTTCCCTCCGTCACGCAGGACGAACTCGACCATCTGCCAGCCTATCTGCAGGAGAAGCGCCGCCATGACGTCGAGGTGGATCACGATGCGGTCGCCTGGAAGGCGGATCCGACAGAAGCCGAATACCGCCGTCTGCGCGCCCATTACTATGGAAATGTCACCCTCATCGACGAGGAACTCGGCAGACTGATCGAGACGCTCGAGCGAACCGGATATCTGGAGAATTGCGTGGTCATCTTCATGTCCGACCACGGCGATGCGCTCGGCGATCACGGCCTCAGCCAGAAATGGTCGATGTACGAACCTGTGGTAAAGGTTCCGGCGCTGGTCTGGGCGCCCGGACGGTTTGCGCCGCGGCGGGTGCGCGAGCTCTGCCAGCTGTTCGACTTCGGCCCGACGATCCTGGATCTGGCACATGCCGATCATCCCAGACCCTGCCAGGCGCGTTCGTTGCTGCCGGCACTGACCGGAGAGGGGTTCGAGGGCCGCCAGGTCGTGTTCTGCGAGCAGGCCGGCGACGTTTCGATGACGGGCGCGCGGCTCGTCTCCATGGTCCGAGACGCGGAGTGGAAAGCGGTCTTCATCCATGGCGCAGAGGACGGCCAGCTCTTTGACCTGACGGCCGACCCGGGCGAGACCCGGAACCTCTGGGGCGACCCTGCGTCCCGGGGCACGCGCGACCGGCTTGCGCGGGCCTATCTTCAATGGCGCCAGGACGGCCTTCTTGACACAATGGATCGTTACGCTGAAGCGCGGTAGCCGAAGAATTGAATATGTAGCGAAGAGGATGTGTCGCAAACTTTTCAGTTCTGCGGCTGTCGGTGATATGTCAACGTTATCAGATAGTTGGTGAGGGGTTTGTCGTGATCGAGTTCAAGGGCGTGCACTATCCGTAGTCGGTGATCCTACATGCGGTGTTCTTCTATCTCCGTTACGCCGTCTCCTACCGTGACCTGTAGGAGATCCTGGCGAAGTCGTCACCCTTATTGGCTACCTCCTGTCGAGTGGGCTCAAGAGCCTTACGGGACAGCAGATCGTGCTCTGTGCCGGGGCCTCGCTGTAGCTGGTGTCCGACGGTGCTGACGCTCTCGTGATGCACGAGCGTATTTGGGCGGCACCAGCTTTTCCGCTCTCGCTGCGAATGTCGGATTGGAGGGGCCGCAGCGCAGAATGTTGGTGGTAGCAAGGGCGGCAGCATTGCGCCACGTCACTTCCGTTCGCGGCCACCGATGAAGGCGCAGGCCATTAGCACCGTCGAGACGAACATCATCAGTGTGGAGACGGCGGCGATGGTTGGGTCTATCTGGTTGCGCAGGGCGTTGAACATGATCCGCGTCAGCGTGGGGTGGTCTCCGCCGGAGATGAAGAGGGCGATCACCACCTCGTCGAAGGCGGTCAGGAAGGAGAGCACAGCCGCCGTCACAACGGCAAAACGGATCTGCGGCAGTGTCACCCGAATGAAGGCCCCGAAGCGGGTGGCGCCGAGGTTTCGCGCCGCCATCTCCTGGCGCGGGTCGTGGCCGCGCAGCGCTGCCGTGATTACCATGAACACGATCGGCACGGCGAGCGTGCTGTCGGCTAGGACCAACCCGCCGATGCTGTCGAGCAGTTTGATCTTTACGAAAATATAGAAGATGCCGATCGCGGTTAGGATGACTGGCACGATGATCGGCAGCAGCAGGATCACCCCGGCCAGCTGCGCCAGCCGCATCCGGCTGGCACTCAGCCCGTAGGCCGCCGCGGTGCCGACGGTGGTTGCCACCAGAGAGGTCAGCACCGACACTTCGAGCGAGGTCTCTGTCGCCTGCTGCCAGGTGATTGAGCCGAGGTAGTGCTCATACCAGTGTAGAGAGATGTGCTGCGGCGGAAATTCCAGAAACCGCGAGGCCGAGAAGGACATCGGGATCACTAGGAGCGTTGGCAGCACCAGGAAAGCGAGCAGCAGGCCGCTCAGCAGGTAGAGCCACAACCGGTCGCGGTGGGTAATGCCGGTCTCGGTCGCCGAGGATCCGAACCAGCTCATGCCCCGCCTCCGAAGATCCGGTCAAGCCGGGCGAAGCGCGAGGCAGTGAAGAGGATCGTCAGGGTGATGACAAGCAGCACCACGCCGAAGGCGCTGGCTGGGCCCCAGCTAAAATAGAGCTCAACATCGCCGGCGATGCCGTTCGCTGCCATCACGATCTTACCGCCGCCGAGGACGGCAGGCGTCACATACGAGCCCAGACAGAGGATGAAGGTAATCGTACCGCCGGCAAAGAGACCGGGGCGCGAGAGCGGAAGATAGACATGCCAGAAGACCTGTATGGGCCCGGCCCCGAGGTTTGCAGCGCCGCGCACATAGTCGCGGTCTATCGCGCGCATCGAATTGTAGAGCGGCAACACCATGAACGGGAGCATGATGTGGACCAGCCCGACTACCGTGCCCTCCATGTTGTAGACCAGCGCTAGCGGCTTCTGCCAGAACCCCAGATGCTCACCGATGACGTTGATCAGCCCATCGCGCTGCAGAAGGACCAGCCAAGCGTAGGTTCGAACCAGGATCGAGGTCCAGAATGGCATCAGCACCCCGAGCATCAGGACGCCGGCGACGCGGCGTGGCAGTTGCGCCAGCAGATAGGCGAGCGCGTAGCCCAGCACGATGCACATCGCCGTCACCGTGAGGCTGATCTCGAAGGTCATCGCGAGGATGCGCCTGTAGGAGGGCTGGTCGATCAGACGCTGGTAGTTGGCGAGAGTGAAGGCGCCGCCCTCAGTCTGAAACGACAGGAGAAACAGCCAGGCGATCGGCAGTACCACGACGAGTCCCACCAGAAGAAGCGCCGGCAGGCTGAGCCCGAAGAGCATCCAGCGCTCGCTGCGGGCGTCGCGCCCCAGTTCCGTGGCATTCGGGCCCTCTGCGGCTAAGGCCTTCATCTCAGCCCGCCTCGCCGCACAGAAGGTTCATGTCTTCCGGGGCGAAGGCCAGCCGCGCCGACGCGCCCGGGACGGGCACCGCGCCCAGGGCCGCACGGGCGGAGCTGACGCGGGCCGCAACCGTCCCGCCGTCGTCGAGTCGGATCTGAACCAGCACGCTTTCCCCCTGATAGACGATGTCGGTGACACGGCCGGTGATCACGTTGTAGCGCGGATCGGGCCCCGGCGCGCCCTCGGGCAGCAGGGCCAGCCGCTCAGGGCGCAGCATCAGGAGGTTCGCGCCCGGCGGCGGCGTATACCCTTCGAGTTTCAGCGCCTGAGCCCCGAGGCGGAAAGTTCCACCCGAGCCGGTGACTGGCAAGAAGGTCGACTCTCCGATGAAATCTGCGACGAACCGGGTTGACGGGCGGTCGTAGATCTCCTTCGGCGTGCCGAGCTGGATGATGCTGCCCCTGTCGATTACCGCAATCCGGTTCGACATGGTCAGCGCCTCGCGCTGGTCGTGGGTGACGCAGACTGTGGTGATGCCGAGCCGGTCGTGCAGCGCCCGAAGCTCGATCTGCATACGCTCGCGCAGCTGTTTGTCGAGCGCCGACAGCGGCTCGTCCATCAAGAGGATACCCGGCTCGAAGACGATGGCGCGGGCGAGCGCCACGCGCTGACGCTGGCCGCCCGAGAGCGCGTCGACACCTCGCCCGCCGAAGTCGGGCAGCTGGACGAGGTCGAGGACCGCCTCCACCCGCCGCATCGCCTCCGGCCGGGGCACGCGCCGCAGCTTCAGTGGAAACGCGATGTTCTCGGCCACCGTCAGATGTGGAAAAAGCGCGTAGGACTGAAATACCATGCCGACGCCGCGTTTGTGCGGGGCCAGCCGCAGCACGTCCCTCTCGCCGAAATGCAGGCTTCCCTGATTGGGCCGAACGAAACCGGCCAGCACCATCAGGAGGGTGGTCTTGCCCGACCCCGAGGGGCCGAGCAAGGTGAGGAATTCGCCGCTTTGCACATCCAGATCGACTTGGTCCAGTGCGACGGCACGACCATAGGTCTTGCTCACTTGGCGAACGCGGATCGGCAGCCCCTTTTGCTGCGGCCTGGCATCCGTCGGGGAAGGCGTCATCCGGTGATCATGTCCTGATATGCGGCCTGCGCCTTTTGATAGTATTTCATGTACCAGGCATCGTCGATCAGCAACTGCTTGGCCGTGTTGGCCGGGGACGACGGCAGCTGCGCGGCATAGGCGGGAGAGATGATCGAGGTCAGGTCATAGGCCTTCTCGTTGGTCGGTCCGTAAGTGATGTATTTCGTCAGATCCGCCTGATATTTCGGCTTGCTGATCTCCGCGATGAAACGCATCGCCAGATCGCGCTTCTTGGTGCCTTTCGGGATCACGAAGCAATCGGTGTCCAGAAGCCCCTGCTCGTAGGTATAGGCGCAGGCCGCCCCGTCCTTGTTGGCGGCGTCGAGCCGGCCGTTCCAGGCTGCGATCATGTCCACCGCGCCATCCTTCATCAGCTGCGCCGATTGCGCACCTGAGGACCACCAGACCGCGATATGCGGCTTCAGTTGCTTCATCTTGTCGATCGCCCGCTTCAGCCCTGCCTCGGTCGACAGGACCTTGTAGACCTCGTGCATCGGCACGCCGTCGGCCATTAGCGCCGGCTCCAACATTGCATTGTTGCGATACGCCCGGCTGCCCGGGAACTTCCTCACGTCCCAGAAATCGACCCAGTTCTGAGGCCCGTTCTTGCCGAAGGTCTTGGTGCTCCAGCCGACCACGGTCGAGAAAACGTCATTGCCGATGTAATAGGGTTGCGCTGTGCCGGAGATGAGGCTCTTTGCGTCGATCACGGAGTAGTCGAGCTTCTCCAACAGCCCTTCCTTGCCCGCCCGCGCCGCGGTTCCGGAGCCGGAGCTGACCACATCCCATCCGCCGGCGCCCGATTTTACGCGCAGCCGAAGCTCGGCCAGCCCGCTGTATGTCTGCTGCTTCACGGTGATGCCGAGCGCCTTGGCCGCCGGCTCGAATTCAGCTTTGCTCTGCGCGTCCTGGTAGGAGCCTCCCCAGGAGACGATGGTGAGCTGGTTTTCGTCCGCGGCCTCCGCCCTGCGTGCGCCTGTGATGATCGCCGGCATTGCCAGAGCCGCTATTGAACCGCCAAGTAACTCCCTGCGCCGCATCATTCCCTCCGATTTTCGAACCCTGTTGTATTTCAAGTGAACCTACGTTTTGGCTGCCTGAATAGGTCCAATCTGGAAGGAGAAGCAGACCAGTTTGACTCAGGCTCTGCGCTCGTCCTTCCATCGATAATAGGCGACCGAGGGAGCCAGGAACCAAGGATTGCCGGTGTAGAGCGGCCGGGTAGGGAAGCGGATTGCGGCAAGTCCGGTGCCTTCGGGGCCGCCCACGACCTGCCGGCCGAGCCGCATGCCGAGATAGCTCGCCATGCCGACGCCGGAGCCGCAGTAGCCCATGGCATAGTGGAGCCCGTCCTGCTGGCCCATGTGCGCGAGCGTGTCGAAGGTGTAGCCGACGAAGCCCATCCAGGAATGGCTGATCCGCACCCCGCTGAGTTCCGGAAAGAGGCGGACGAGTTCGCGCAGCAGCAGCGGGCCGCTGACCCGTGGATCGGACTCCCTCAGGCTCACCCGTCCGCCGAAGACGATGCGCCGACGGTCCGGCGAGGGCCGGTAGTAGTAGACCACCTTACGCGTGTCCGACACGATCCGGTCCGTCGGCATCAGCCGCGCCATCACGTCTTCGGGTACCGGCTCGGTGGCGATGACATAGCTGCCGATCGGGATGATGCGCCTCTGCAGCCAGGGTGTCAGCGGCCCTGTGTAGCCGTTCGTCGCCACGACCACCTCGCGTGCGCGTATTTCGCCACGGGTGGTCCTCAGCACGAAGCCGGACACCCCCCGCGCGATCCCCTCTACCGCAGCCTGCTCCGCGACCTGCGTGCCGGCGGCCAGAGCACGGTTGAGCAGGCCCTGATGATAGCGCCCCGGATCGACCGAGGCATGGTTCGGGAAGACCACCCCGCCGTGGTAGCGGTCCGTGCCAAGCTCGCGCCGCTGCTTCTCGCGCGGAACGACTACGGCGCCGGTGCGGAACTCTGGATCCTCGGCCTGGGTGCTGGCCACCAGTTCGTCGAAGGCACCGGCGCTGTGGGCGGCGTGGAACCGCCCGACCGTCCGGAGGTCGCAGTCGATCCCCTCCTCCTCGATGAACGATTGGATCCAGGCTAGCGAGCAGACGCCGTCGCGCATGATCTCCCGTGCGCGCGTCTCTCCGTAGCGTCGCGTCAGCGCGGCAAGGCCCGGCTTGATGCTGGTACTGATCTGCCCGCCGTTGCGGGTGCTGCAGCCACTGCCGACCTCGCCGCGCTCGAGCACCAGCGTCGAACGTCCCGCCCGCGCCGTGACCAGCGCCGCATGAAGGCCCGAATAGCCGGAGCCGATGACGGCCACGTCGATGGCGGGGGGAAGCTCAGCGGGCGCGATCAGTGGCCGCGGAGTGGCTTCCCACCAGTAGGGCTCGCTCTTGTAGTCGTCGGTGAAAACATCGGGGTTCATGTTCGCTAGTCATCTCCGGCACGGGCCATGGCAGATCTGGCATTTTCCACCCTCCAGAAGACCGTTTTCCGGTTGGCGGCGCAATCGGTCGTGGTCGGGCTCAGCCGTCCCATTCGCTCATGGAATAGCGCGAGCGCGACAGCCAGTCCGGATGCGGCTCGAGACCCCAGCCTGGCTCTTCGCCGATCGTCACATGGCCGTCACGCACCGAGTAGGGCCAGGTCGTGAAGAGCCCCTCCTGCCAGGGATAGTAGTCCGGCCCCTCGATCGAGAATTCGAGGTATTTTCCGGCATTGGGCAGCGCCGGCAAGAGATGCATGGTGAAGAGCGTCACCATGCTCAAATTCGCTGCATGGGGCGTGACCGGCAGATCCTGCGCCTCCGCGAGCTGCGCGACCCGCAGCGTCCTGGAGATGCCGCCCATGTAGCAGACGTCGGGCTGGGCGATGTCGACGACGCCGGTACCCAGCATCACCTTCCAGAGTGCCAGCTCGCAATCCTGCTCGCCGCCGGAGACATCCATGCTCAGCGCCTCCTTCACCTGGCGGGTCTGGTCGAGGTCCCAGTAGGGGCAGGGCTCCTCGAAATGCGTCATCCCGTTGTCTTGCATCATCTGGCCGACCTCGATTGCCCGCTCCGGCGTGAAGCAACTATTGCCGTCGGCCAGAAGCTCCACCTCGTCGCCAAGCGCCTTGCGGATCGTTGGGATGATCTTCTCCGTCCGGCCCGGCCATTCGTCCTGGTTGCGGCCGCATTCGGCGCCAACGCGGAACTTGAAGGCGTCGAAGCCATGTGCGTCGCGGAGCCGCAGGAACCGCTCGGCCTCCTCCTTCGGGGTGATGTCGCGCCGCATCGAGGAGGCATAGGTGCGCAGCCGGCCCGGCTTGCCGCCGAGGAGCGAGACCACCGGCTTTTCGGCCAGCTTGCCGCGCAGGTCCCAGATCGCGGTGTCTAGCCCGCAGAGCGCGCGGCAGAGGTAGGAGCCTGGGAACTTGTGCTCGCGCTCCTTGACGAGGTCCAGAAGGTCGTCGAGATCGTCGAAGCCTTGGCCCAGCACCCAGGGTGCGACCTGCCGATGGACGATTCGCGAGGTGATGTCGGCGTTGTAGGCGGAGACCTGCCCCCAGCCGGTCGCACCGGTGTCGGCGGTCAGCCGGACAAAGCCGACGAACTGGTTGCTGAACGTCTCCAGCTTCTTGATCTTCATTAGAAACTCACTCCAGGGGCCTTGCCGGACAAAGCTCGGCGAATGCCGCGGGCCGTCCGGACAGAGCAAATCCAATCGAGATAATGGCTGGAAAGTAAGGTCCATTTTTGCTAATCTTCTGGACCAGTTTGGTGGGGGCGGACGAGGATGGTGAAGCATGCGGGTGGCGCGCTGCTGCCGATGCTGGAGATTGACCGCTCGTCCGGTGTTCCGATCGGCCACCAGCTTGCGAGCGGCATCCGAAACCTGATCCTTCATGGCGAGCTGGCGCCGGGTCAGCGCCTGCCGTCGAGCCGTACCCTCTCCCGCGATCAGCGCGTTTCGCGTACGACGGCGGTCGGGGTCTACGAGCAACTCGCCGCCGAAGGGCTGATCATCTCGAAGATTGGCGCCGGCGCCTTTGTCAGTGATGCGCTCGAAACCCTCTATGTCGGCAAGCGCGACACCGCAGACCGGCCGGAGCCGGACAGCCGGACGCCGGCGCGCCTCGACCGGCTCGCCCGGAGCGCGTCGGAGCGGTATTTCTCCCGTCTGCCGCATCCGACGCATTCGCGGGCCTTCGTCACCGGTACGCCCGATCTCGATTCCTTTCCGGTCGCGCAATGGGCGCGGCTGACGGCGCGCCACTGGCGCCAGGACCGGAGCGAGATCCTCGGCTATCCGCAGCCCGGCGGCCTGCCGCGTCTGCGCGAGGCGATTGCACAGCATCTGCGGGCCAACCGGGGCGTTACCTGTGAGGCAAGCGAGGTCTTCGTCTTTAACGGCGCGCAGGATGCCTTCAACTGGATCGGCAACACGCTCCTCGACCCCGGCGACGCGGTCTGGTTCGAGAACCCAGGCGCGATCGGGGCCCGCAACAGCCTGATCTCGGCGGGCGCCCGGCCCATCCCGGTGCCGGTCGACGACGAGGGGATGAGCGTCGCCGCCGGCCTCGAGCGGGCGCCCGACTTCCGGCTCGCTTTCGTCACGCCCTCTCACCAGCATCCGCTCGGCGTGACGATGAGCATGGAGCGGCGGTTCGAGTTGCTAATGGCGGCGGAACGCGCTGGCGCCTGGATCGTCGAGGACGATTACGACGGCGAATTCTACTATTCCGGCCGCCCACCACCGACCCTGCGCAGCGTCGACACCACCGGCCGCGTGATCTATGTAGGCACCTTCAGTAAGTCGCTGTTTCCGGCGTTGCGGCTCGGCTTTGTGGTCGCCCCACCCTCTGTCGTCGACGTTTTCGACCGACTCGCCGGCGCAACTTCTCAGGGCACCGCGACCAACCAGCAGGCCGTGCTCGCAAGCTTCATCGAAGAAGGCCATTTCGCTGCCCATATCCGCCGAATGCGCAAGCTCTATCAGGAGCGCCAGACCGCACTGATCGAGGCGGCGGATGAGCATCTGGCCGGGCTGATGGAGGTGAAGCGTGCCGAAAGCGGCATCCAGACGGTCGGCTATCTCGCCCCGGGCTTCGACGAGGTCGAGGTGGCTCGGCGGGCGGAATCAGTGGAAGTGATCGGAACCCCGATCAGCCGCTTCTGCCTTGAGCCAATCGGCATTTCCGCCCTTGCGCTCGGCTTCAGCACCTGTAGCCGGCGTGACAGCCTCTGGGGGGTAAAGTGCCTGCGAACGATCCTCGAAGGCATGGCCCGCGAGGTGCGGGGCTGAGGTCAATCCTCGCCGAGGATCATATCGGCCGCCTTCTGTCCGACCAGCATCGCCGCAGCATTGATGTTCCCGGCCGGCAGGGCCGGAAAGATCGAGGCATCGGCGATGCGCAGCCCGTCGATGCCATGCACCTTCAACTCGTGATCGACGACCGCCCGAGCCGGGTCTGGGCCCATGGCGCAGGTGCCGCAGGGATGGAAGATCGAGGAGGCCCGGGCGCGGATGTCGGCGATGAGCTCGTCTTCGGCCTGGGTTGCCGGCCCAGGTGCGATCTCCTCGGCGATGAGCGCACTCAGCGCTTTCGTTCCGGCCAGCCGGCGCAGGAGACGGACGCCATCCACAAGCTCTCGAATGTCCTCCTCGGTCGCGAGATAGTTCGGCTGGATCGCGGGCGCCTGGCGCGGATCCGCGGAGCGGATGCGGACATGGCCGCGGCTCGTGGGGTGGCAGTTCGAGATGCCGAGGAGGAAGCCGGGGAATGGGTCGGGCCGCAGCAACTCGCGCTTGCCCGGGACGGAGCGGACATAGCTCATCGGTGAAAAGTAGAGTTGGAGGTTGGGCCGTGACCGCCCTTGGTCGCTGCGGACGAAACCGCCGGCCTGGTTAACGCTGAGCGCCAGCGGCCCGCCGCGGGTGAACAAATATCTCAGCCCCAACGCCGCCTGCCCCCCGAGTGTGCCGAGTTGGCTATTCAGCGTTGGCCGCGTGGCGCGGTAGATGTAATCAATCCCGACATGATCCTGCAACGCCTCGCCGACGCCTGGCAGTGCCCGGACGACCTCGATCCCCTGCGCCGCCAGAAGCGCCGGATCACCGATCCCGGACAGTTGCAAAAGTTGCGGCGTGTTGATTGTGCCCGCCGAGAGGATCACCGCGCGGCGCGCCCGGGCGAGGCAGGGCCGGCCGGCCTTCTCATAGGCGACGCCGACGGCGCGGGCGCCTTTCACCAGCACCTTCGTCGCGAATGCCTCGGTCTCGACCGCGACGCGGTGCAGCCGCATCGCCGGACGCAGGAACGCGGCGGCTGAGGAGGCGCGGACGCCATGGTCGATGGTGACCTGATAAAGGCCCACACCTTCTTGCGATGCGCCGTTGAAATCCGGGTTCCGGGGCAGGCCGAGCTCTGCCCCGGCGGCGATGAAGGCCCTGCAGGTCGGGTGAACGAAGCGGTCCGTCGTGGTCACCGCGAGCGGCCCGCCGGTGCCGCGCCATTCGTCGGCTCCGGCTAGATTGTTCTCCATGCGTCGAAAAAGCGGCAATAGCTCGGCATAGGACCAGCCGGGATTTCCGCGGGCCGCCCAGCCGTCATAATCCTCGCGCTGGCCACGGATGAAGACCATCGCATTTATCGAGGAGGAACCGCCGAGGACCTTGCCGCGCGGGCAATAGACCTCGCGCTTGCCAAGGCCATCGATCCCGTCGGTGTAATAGCGCCAGTTGAGCCGAGGGTGATAGAAGGTCTTGCCGTAGCCGATAGGCATCTTCACCCAGAGGCTCCGGTCGCTCCCTCCGGCCTCCAGCACGAGAATGCTGGCGCCACCGTCCTCCGCCAGCCGGCCCGCGAGGGCGCAGCCGGCCGAGCCAGCACCGACGACTACATAATCGAACGCCTGTCCCTGATCCACCATTTCCAACTGCGTCTGCCCCCGGATGAGCCAGACCCTAGAGACCCGGCGAGAGGCCGGCTGCGTCCATTCCGTCTAAACTTGCGGACCACTTGGACGCCAGCCACGAGGCCTTGGGCCCATGTGTCAGATTATGTTGTCACCAAATAAGAATGACGCCGGTTCTGCAAAGTAGAACTGTCGCCTTGGGGCGGTCGGAGCCGGGCCGGGCAGGGCGGAGACCCGCGATATTGGGGACCTGACCGGCCCGGCGGGGCGCGGGACCGGCGGACCGCACATTCCCTTCCGCCGCCTCGCCCCAGGGGCGGCGTCACCCTTGTCGTCTGAATGGGTTTGGTGGGATTGAAGGCACCGGTGATATCGCGTCGCCGGAGGCGTGGGCTGTGATGGTGGTGGGCCTCCAACCCCTGCTGCCCGCCGCCGACCTGGCCTGGATTGATCGCCCAAGCTTCTGGCGCGCACCTCGCCACGAGGTTGGGCCCATATCCTGCTTACCGGCGAATACAGGTGGCCGTGAGGGCCTTTGCGTAGGATCCAGCGCAGCAACGGCTGGCGATGTTTGAGTGAGACTTCGCACCAGTTGTTCTCATGGAACGGCATCCTTATGCCCTAAGGACATATGGATAGAGATGGCGCATGATATTCTCTGAAGGCCTCGAAAAATTCATGCTCGAGAAGGATTTGCCAGTCACAACCTTCTACGATCCCTTCGTTCTTGGCTATCGCCTGTTTCATGCAAAAGCCCTAGATGGGGTGCCTTTGAAGCGCCTGCCGCATGGCTGGGATCAGACGCGCGCCAAGAAACGATCATCGACAAGATGGAAGACCAGGTCGAAGCGAGCTGGTACGACACCGCGCGCCGAGAAGGCGTGTCCGAACAAGATTGCGAGACGATCGGTAGCGCATTTGCCTATCCGGGTTTCCGCCTTCCCCTCGAACTGGCAGTGAAGGGTTGAGCATGTTTGGCGACGGGAAGATTCCAGCGATATTCATCCAATACGTTGCCAACTTGTTGGCAGACACAAACTCCGGATTGAGTGGAGCGAACATCGTCAGGGAGACGGCAGCCTACGCCGTCGAATACGACGTGAACCTGCCGCACCCGACTTACCCTTTCGATGAGCTCTGATGATGTGACCGCCCCCCGACGGCATCTGTGTGCCGAAGATTCCTCTTGCGCAAGAGGCGGTTATGCATGTTGCGCAAACCCCTGGCGGGATTCATCTTGTGAATCCAGATGGGGTATTCGGCGTGAGTCGCGACCTCGACTGTAGAGCATGCGGGAGGTGCTGCGCTTCGAGCTGATGGTAAACGTGGTCGGTACTGGCAGCCACAAACATCAGGAGGAACCGCAGCATGAAGCATCTTATCGGGCTCGACGTAGCAGTGAAAGAGACGGGTGTCTCTTCGGCCAGATAGTACTGAACCGTTCAGTTTCACCGGCGCAGCGATCCCATTCCTTGCCGGGGCGACGTTGCCAAGTTGGTGGTGAAGCGGCCGGGCATTCCGGCCCGCCAGGGAAAGGTATCATACGGCCAGCACTGATTCCTGACAAAAACAATCGGAATTTATGTTGACAGGCTCGGGCGGGCCCCGTAGCAAAGCCTAGCATTTCAGTCAGGATTCCTTCTGGCCGGTTTCCGCCAGCGGTGACGCCGAAAAGAGGGGCGCGAGGACAGGATGAACGCTCGGATCGACGGGACCCGCAGGGCGCGGGCATGCTAGCGACTTTCGTCATCGGATTGCGCGAGGGGCTGGAGGCCGCGCTGATCGTCGGCATCATCGCCGCCTTCCTGCGCCGCAACGGTCGCAGCCTCGGCCCGATGTGGCTGGGCGTGGCGCTCGCCGTGGCGCTTTCCTGCGCCGTTGGGGTGGGCCTCGATCTGGCCGAGAAGGCGCTGCCGCAGGCGGGACAGGAGGCGATGGAGACGGTGATCGGCGCGATCGCCGTGGTCTTCGTCACCGGCATGATCGCCTGGATGAGCCGCCACGCGCGGGAGATGAAGCGCCAGCTGGAAGCGGAGGCGGCCGAGGCGCTTACACGCTCCGGCGTCCTGGCGTTGGTCAGCATGGCCTTCCTCGCAGTGCTGCGGGAAGGGTTCGAGACCAGCGTCTTCCTTCTTGCCACCTTCTCGGCCGCGCAATCGGCGGCGCTGGCGGCGGCGGGGGCGATGATCGGGCTTGTCCTCGCGGTGGCGATCGGCTGGGGGATCTACGCGGGCGGCGTCAGGATCAACCTGTCGCGCTTCTTCCGGGTGACCGGCGGGTTCCTTCTCCTCGTTGCGGCGGGCCTCGTGATCGCGTCGCTGAGGACCGCGCATGACGCGGGCTGGCTGAACGGCGGGCAGCAGGCGACGGTGGACCTGGGCTGGCTAATGGCGCCGGGGACGGTGCAATCGGCGATGATTACCGGTGTGCTGGGCATCCCCGCCGATCCGCGGCTGATCGAGGTGCTGGGGTGGCTGGCCTACCTGATCCCCGTCTCTGCCCTGATCTACTGGCCCCAGGCGCGCCGGCCCGGCCCGGCGGGGGCTGCCCGGCTGAAGCTGGGTGCGGCGGCGGCGCTGGCGGTGCTGGCTGGGGGGCTTGCGCTTTTCACCCCGGTGCCGCGGGCCGAGGTCGGCGCCCAGGCTGAGATGGTGGCGGCCTCCGGGGCAGCCGGGGCAGGGCGCGCGCGCCTCGGGGTGGCGCGGCTCGACGCGGCAGCCGCCCGAGCGCCCGCGCAGCTGATCCTCGCCGGGCGCGGCGATGCGGCGCGGGTGCTGGCGCTGCCCGCCGACGCGCGGGCGAGTGCAGAGCATGACGGCATCGCCGCGACCCGCTGGACGCTGAGCGAGAGCGGCCCGCTCACCGGGACGCCGGCGCGGCTGACGCTGGCTCAGGTCATGGTGCTCAACGGCGGGCGGCTCCCGATCGGGCTGAACCCGGCGCAGCATCCCGGCCCCTTTGACGCGGTCTGGACGGTGCGGCGGAGCGTGAATGTCTGGGCCTCGGGCGAGGTGCTGCTGGATGCGGCCGAGCGCAGCACGGCGGTTGTGGTGCTTTCGGGCAGCGGGCTTGCCACGCCCCGGGCGCTTGGCGTGAGGGTGCGGCCGGCGGGGCTGCATGCCGGAAACTGGCGGGTCTCGCCGGCCTATGTCGACAAGGCCACGGCGGCGCTGCGGGCGCTGGGCCACGCGCGGGCGGAGCGGCACCTCTGGGCATTTCAGCTGCCCGTGGCGCTGCTGATCGCGGCGCTTCTGCTGTTCCTCTCCGCGCTTGGCGGAGAGGTCCGGCGCCGCCGTGTGCCGTGACCCGAGATCCCTTCCAACCCCGGCTTTTCCGCCGGATCCCACACAGCCAAAGGAGCTTCCCATGCCGCGCCCTGACGTGACCCGGCCCATCCTCGCCTCTGTCGGGTTTGCCGCCCTTCTCGCCTTCTCGCAGGGAGGCGCGGCGCAGGCCGCCGAGGAAGGAAGCCCCGCCCCGGTGGTGAACGGGGCCGCGCAGGTGGCCATCACCCTGACCGGCGAGGCGGGCGGCACCTGCGCGCTTGACCATGCCGAAGCCAAGGCCGGGCCGGTGACCTTCACCGTCACCAACAGGACCGCCACTGCGATCACCGAGGTCGAGCTGATGAGCGGCAGCCGGATCCTCGGCGAGAAGGAAAACCTCGCCCCCGGCCTGGCGCCGGTGAGCTTCACCGTCACCCTCGGCGGCGGCAGCTACGAGGTCTACTGTCCCGGCGCGAAGGTGGAGACCGTCGCCTTCAAGGTGAACGGCGCCGTTGCCACGCCCACCGGGGCCACCGCGGCGATCCTCGCCGAGGGGACCAAGGGCTATGCGCGCTATGTCGACGGCATGGTCTTGGCCATGGTGACGGCGGTGGATCGGCTGAAGGCGGATATCGACGTGGGCGACCTGGCCAAGGCACAGGCCGCCTATGCCCGGGCTCGGCCGTTCTACGAGCGCATCGAATCCGATGTCGAAGGCTTCGTGCTGCCCGGCTTCAAGCCGACCGACAATGCCGGCAACCTCGACTACCTGATCGACATGCGCGCCTCCAACCTCGACCCGGCGGTGGGCTGGCACGGCTTCCACGCGATCGAGCGCGACCTGTTCCGGGACGGAAGGATCACCGCGGGCACCCGGAAACTCGCGGCCGGGCTGCAATCGAACATAGCCCGCCTCGGGAAGCTGGTGCCGGGGCTGACCTACCGTCCCGAGGACCTCGCCAATGGCGCGGCGGCGCTGCTGGAGGAGGTGCAGAGCGGAAAGATCTCCGGCGAGGAGGAGGCCTACAGCCACATCGACCTGGCCGATTTCGCTGCCAACGTGGAAGGCGCGCGGCAGGCCTTCGCCTTCCTGGAGCCGGGGATGAAGAAGATCGACCCGGACCTGACGGCCCGGGTGGACGCGCGGTTCGCGGCGGTGGACAAGCTGCTGGAAGGCTACCGCGACCCGACGGCGATCGGCGGATACATCCGCTACACGGCCGCGGTGAAGGCGGCCGACGCGGTGAAGCTTTCCAAGGCGATCCAGGCGCTGCAGGAGCCGCTGTCGCGGATCGCCGAGAAGGTGGCCACGGCCGGCTGAGGAGACCTGGAATGACCGACGAGACAAACAAGACGACAGGCGCGCGTGCGCGCCTGTCCCGCCGGGGGCTGCTGATCGGGGCCGCCGGCTCTGCGGCCGCCGCTGCCGCTCTGCCCGGCGCGGCGCGCGCGGCGGGAATGGCGCCGGGAGAGCTGAACCCGGACCTCTCCTACCCGTTCTACGGTGCGGCCGGGCAGGCCGGGGTGATGACGCCGCCGCAGCGCTACGTCTTCTTTATGACCTTCGATCTGACCACGGACCGCAGGCGCGACCTGCAGGTGCTGCTGGCGCGCTGGTCCGGCGCCATCGCGCAGCTGATGAAGGGTGAGACGATCGGGCAGGTCGAACCCTCGCGCCCTGATGCGGTGGGCTTCGACACCGGTGAGGCGCTGAGCCTCGGGGCCTGCGGGCTGACGGTGACGGTGGGCCTCGGTCCCCGGGTGTTTACCGGGACCTACGAGCTGGCCGAACGCAAGCCGGCGCTGCTACGCGCGCTGCAGCGGCTGCCGAGCGACGCGCTGAGGCCGGAACTGACCGGGGGCGACCTGTCGCTGCAGGCCTGCGCCGACGATCCGCAGGTGGCTTATCACGCCGTCCGCGACCTTGCCCGCATCGCCAAGGAGACCGGCGCCGCCGTGACCCGCTGGACGGTGATGGGCTTTGGCCGCGCCTCCGCGGGCAAAGGGCAGGCGACGCCGCGCAACCTTCTGGGCTTCAAGGACGGCACCCGTAACATCCGCGAGGCCGGCGAGTTCGACCGCCATGTCTGGCTGAATGAGGGCCCCGCCTGGCAGCGCGGCGGCACATTCCAGGTGGTGCGCAAGATCCAGATGCATATCGAGAACTGGGACACCGACCGGGTCTCGGACCAGAACGCGGTCTTCGGGCGCCACAAGCTCTCCGGCGCGCCGCTGACGGGGAAGGCGGAGTTCGACACCCCCGACTTCGCGATGAAGAAGCCCGATGGCGCACCGGTGATCCCGGACAACGCCCATATCCGGCTGGCCGCGCATGAGAACAACGGCGGGATCAAGATCCTGCGCCGCTCGTTCAATTATACCGACGGGATCAACCAGTACGGGCTTCTCGACGCGGGGCTTCTGTTCATCAGTTACCAGACCGACCCGGCGCATTTCGAGGCGCTGCAGCAGAAGCTCGGCGCCGCAGACGCGCTGAACGAATATATCGCGCATATCGGGTCGGGGCTGTTCTTCGTGCCCCCTGCGCCGCGCGAGGGTTCCTACATCGCCGAGGGGATGTTTGCCACCTGAACCGCTTGGGCAACCGATTTCGCAAGTGCGATGCGCCCCATCCTGACCGGGCATCTCCTGACCATGACCCAGGTTGCCACCGTCAGGTCCAATTTCTCGTTGCGGCCGATCCGTACGGGGTGAGGACACCGTCAGCTTCCCGACTGACACCCGGAGACCACCGACGACGTTGACCGTGGGATCTACATCCGCCCGGCGGAAGGGTAAGGCACAGCTCTATCCTGGCACGCGTTTCGCGGCCGAATGACTGGACAGAAACATTTGGATCATATTATGTCTGTATGAAACGATTGAATTAGAATCGGCGTGAGGCGTGTCTTCCTCCTCGTCGCCCGTTCTCCCGGGGAGGAAGAGCTCATCAATGGCCAGCCAGCAGCCGGAAACAGCATTGGAGGTGAAAGGCCTCGAAAAGAGCTATGGCCAGGTGAAGGTGCTGCGCGGCATCAACCTGCGCGCCTATCCTGGGGAAGTGGTCTCTATCATCGGTGCGTCGGGCTCGGGCAAGTCGACCTTTCTGCGCTGCATCAACATGCTGACGAAGCCCTCAGGGGGAACGATCCGCGTGGCCGGCGAACTAATCGAGACGCGGCAGACTGCGGAGGGCCTTGAACCGGTCGACAAGCGGCAGCTGCAACGCATCCGCTCGGAACTCGGCATGGTGTTCCAGGACTTCGCACTTTGGAGTCACCTCACCATCCTCGAAAATGTCATCGAGGGCCCGATCCAGGTGCTGGGTTTGCGGCGCGCGGAGGCGAAGGATCGTGCCGAGGCACTGCTCGACAAGGTAGGCCTTGCCGACAAGCGCGATAGCTACCCCGCCCATCTTTCAGGCGGCCAGCAGCAACGGGCGGCGATAGCGCGTGCGCTGGCGATGGAGCCCAAGGCGCTGCTATTCGATGAACCCACCTCGGCGCTTGATCCGGAGCTCGTGGGTGAGGTGCTTCGGGTGATGCAACTGCTCGCTGAAGAAGGCCGGACGATGATCGTGGTGACCCACGAGATGCAGTTCGCCCGCAACGTCTCCAGCAAAGTGATGTTCTTCCATCAGGGTCTGGTCGAGGAAGAGGGCACGCCGGAGGAGCTTTTCCTAAACACGAAATCCGAGCGCTGCCGGCAGTTTCTATCGGGACACTGACGTCAGCCGCTCAGGGCCACAAGCCACTGAATAATCAAAGGCAATCGCGACAACAGGAGGGAAACCATGATCCGCGAGATCCTAACCGCCGCCGCTTTGGCGTTGGTCTGCGCCCAAGGGGCGCAGGCTGAAAACATCCGCATCGCCACCGAGGGTGCTTACCCGCCCTTCAACCTGGTGGACTCCAGCGGCAAGCTGAAGGGCTTCGACGTCGACATTGCCAAGGCGCTCTGCGCGGAGATGAAGGCTCATTGCACCATCGTCGCCCAGGCCTGGGACGGCATTATCCCCGGCCTCAAGGCTGGCAAGTACGACGCTATCATCGCCTCGATGTCCATCACGCCTGCGCGCAAGAAGGCAGTGGACTTCACCGCGCCCTATTACGTTGCCGGAGCCGCGCTGGTCGGGCCCGCGAAGAGTGACATCACCTTCACGCCCGCGGGGCTGAAGGGAAAGACGATCGGCGTCCAGCGCGCCACCACTTATGCGGCGCTCCTGAAGGAAAAGTTCCCCGGTGCGAAGATCAAACTCTACGACACCGTGGACAATCAGAACCTTGACCTGAAGGCTGGCCGGCTCGACGGTGTCGTGGCCCAGCAGGTCGTGATGTACGAATGGCTGAAGAAGGATGGGGGCAAGGCCTTCGCTTTCAAGGGAAAGCCGTTCCTCGATCCGAAGTACATCGGAGACGGCGCTGGAATCGCGGTAAACAAGGGCAATACGAAGCTGCGCGATCAATTCGACGCCGCGCTCAAGACGATCATGGCGAACGGCACCTACGCCAAGATCAACGCGAGTTATTTCCCGTTCTCGATCGCCCCGAAGTGAGCCCAGGTTCCCGCTGCCGCCCCCGACCCGGGGCGGCGGCACCCGGCATGAACATGCGGCTGCGCAGGATACCTCGTGTTTGACCTTTATGGCTTTGGCCACCTCCTTTTCGAGGGCACGCTCGTGACCATCGAGCTGTCGCTGGCCGCGCTTGTCTGCGGGCTGGTGCTTGGCCTCGCCGGCGCGGCAATGAAACTTTCTGGCCTGTGGCCGCTGCGACTGCTGGCCGGGATCTACACCGCCGTGATCCGCGGCGTTCCAGAACTGGTGGTGATCCTGTTCATCTATTACGGCGGCGTGATCCTCCTGAACAAGTTCGCCCATTCGCTGGGGTATGTGGGCTATATCAACGTGAACGCCTTTACCGCCGGCGTTACCGCGCTCTCGCTGACCTTCGGTGCCTATGCGACCGAAGTCTTCCGCGGGGCAATCGCGGCCGTGCCGGCGAACCAGATCGAAGCGGCGCGTGCGATCGGGATGCGCCCGAGAACGATCTTCCGCCGGATTCTTCTTCCGCAGGTCTGGCGCTTCGCGCTGCCGGGCCTTGGGAACATCTTCCTGATCATCATCAAGGAAACCGCCTTGGTTTCGGTGATCGGGCTCGATGAGTTGATGCGCAAGGCCGATCTGGCGGTCGGCTATACCAAAAAACCGTTCACCTTCTTCCTGTTCGCGGCCTGCATCTACCTATCCATGACCGCGGTGGCGATGCTGTTTCAGCGGGGGCTGGAGCGTCGCGCGAACCGCGGCGTGGCGGGGAGGCCTATGGCATGAACATCTCTGTCATGATAGGCGCGCTGCCGGATCTGTTGGGCGGGGTGGCGCTTACGACCGAGCTTGTGGCGCTGGCGCTGCTGGTCGGCTTTGTCATTGCGTTGTCGACTGCGCTGGCCCGATTGAGCGGGGTTGCGGTATTGCGCTGGCTCGCCACGGCCTATGTCTTCACGTTCCGCGGCACACCGCTTCTGGTGCAGATATTTCTAATCTACTACGGCCTATCGCAATTTGCCTTTGTCCGCGACAGCGTCGCGTGGGTGGTGCTGAAGCAGCCGTTCTGGTGCACGCTGATGGCACTCGCACTCAATACGGGGGCCTATACGGCGGAGGTGTTCCGAGGTGGCATCCTGTCGGTGCCGCACAACCAGATCGAGGCGGCGCGCGCCATTGGCATGTCGCCGGTAACCGCATTTCGCCGCATCATCTGGCCGCTGGCGATCCGCCAGGCCCTGCCGGCATATGGCAACGAGATGATCCTGATGGTGAAGGCAAGCTCGCTGGCGTCGACGGTGACGCTGATGGATATCACCGGGGTTGCCCAGACGCTCGCAGCCGACACCTACATGCCGATCGAAATATTCACGGCGGCGGCCTTGGTCTACCTGTGCCTGACCTACGCCATGACCCAAGCTATCCATTTTTTCGAACGGCGCCTGGATGTGACGCGCCGTCGGTCCTGACCGGGGGCGCCGTCCCCGAAACCATTCGTTGGCCCGCCATTCACCGTGCGGCCCTTAGGGAGATGAGACGATGAAAGACCAACCGCTGGCAAACCGTTCGGGCTCCGATCTGCGTGCTTCAGATCTGGCTCATCATCTGCATCCGTTCACCGACCATACGGTGCTTGCCGCTGAGGGCGGGCCGCGTGTCATCACCCATGGCGAGGGCGTCTACCTTTGGGACAGCGAGGGCCGCCGGCTGCTCGACGGTATGGGCGGGCTGTGGTGCGTGAACCTCGGATACGGGCGCAAAGAACTCGGTGAAGTGGCGCGGCAGCAGATGGACCAGCTCGCCTTCTACAACACGTTCTTCAAGACTTCGCACGAGCCGGTGATCGCGCTCGCCGAGAAACTCGCCGGACTGACGCCGGACGGAATCGACAATTTCTTCTTCGCGAATTCCGGCTCGGAGGCCAATGACACAGCCATCCGTCTGGTGCGGACCTACTGGGCTGCGCAGGAGCGGCCCGAGCGGCAGATCATCATCAGCAGAGAGTATGCCTACCACGGCTCCACCCTCGCTGCGGCGAGCCTTTGCGGTTTGCCGGGGATGCACGGGATCAGCGGTTTGCCTATTGCAGGCATCGCGCATGGGAAGGCGCCTTATGCCTGGGCCGCCGGGCGCGACCTGGACGATCCCGACTATGGTCGCGAGGCTGCCGATGCGCTGGAGGCTAGGATACTGGAACTGGGTCCGGAGAACGTCGCGGCCTTTATCGGTGAACCCGTGATGGGCGCCGGCGGCGTGATTACGCCGCCTCCGGGCTACTGGGCGCGGGTCCAGGAGATCTGCCGCACCTATGACATCCTGTTGGTCTGCGACGAGGTGATCTGCGGCTTTGGCCGGACCGGACGGTGGTTCGGGGCACAGACCTTCGACATTACGCCCGACATCATGTGCATGGCGAAGGGCCTGAGCTCTGGTTACCTGCCGATCTCTGCGGTAGGTACCGGGCCCCGGGTGACAGAGGCACTACGTGGCAAGCCCGGCGTCTTTTCCCACGGCTTCACCTATTCCGGCCATCCTGTCGCCGCGGCAGTGGCGTTGAAGAACATCGAACTGATCGAGGCGGAAGGCGTGGTCGATCACGTCCGAACGGTAGCCGGGCCTGCACTCGCCCGCCGCCTCGGCGCGTTGACGGACCATCAGCTTGTCGGTCAGGTGCGGGGCGTCGGTGCAATGTGGGCGGTGGAACTGACCTCTGACAAGGCGACGCGCGCGCCGTTTACGCCGGTAGGATCGGTCGCGACGCGGGTCCGAAATCTCTGTTTTGAGCATGGCCTGGCAACCCGCGCAGTGCGCGAGGGCCTGGTGTTCGCCCCGCCGCTAATCATCAATGAGGCACAGGTGGATGAGATGGTTGGGATCCTGACCGACTGCCTCGATACTGTCGCGGCCGGGCTCTGAACCTCAGGGCCGGCCCGATCGGCGCCAGGCAGTTCGGATAAGGAGAGATTGGAGTGAAGATCGGTGTCGCCCGCCTGTGGCACGAGGCCAACTCGTTCACCCCGACCAATATCGGGTTAGGGCATTTCCAGGCTCGGGAATTCACCAGCGGGACTGCGGCTGCGCAGGTTTTTCGCGGTACGTCCGTGGAGACCGGCGGCGTTTTCCGCTGGGCGGAGCGCGCAAGGGCAGAGCTCGTCTTCAGTCGTCTTGCGGCATCCGCTCCCGGCGGCACGGTGGAGCAGCTGGTGCTCGACCGGATTATCGGGGAAATTGTCGAGGATCCGGAGCTAGAAGCCGTTGACGGGCTCTATCTCTCGCTGCACGGCGCCTGCCTCGGCACCGAGGATCTTTCACCTGAAACCACCTTGGTCACACGCTTGCGCGCCCGGTTTCCGGAGTTGCCGATCGTTGCCTCCTTCGACATGCATTGTATCCCGACGCCTGACCTTGCGGCGGCCCTCGACGGGGCGACCATCTACCGCCGCTATCCACATACCGACATGGCCGAGACGGCGGAGCGGGCGCTGGATCTGCTGAGTGCGCTGGTGCGCGGTGGCGCCCGAGGGCGGGTGACGCTGGCACGCTGCGGAATGGTGCTGCCGAGCTTCAGGATGGGTACGGACGGCCCAGGCCCGATGACAGAGATCGAGGCACTCGCTCTCGCAGAGGAGAGCAAGGCGGCCGCGCATGGCGTGCCTATCTCCGTCTACCCGTTCGCCAGCTTCGCGTATGCCGACAGCCCGGAAACCGATTCCGGCGTGCTGGTCACGAACCTTGCCCCGATGGATGCAGACGCTTGCCGCATGGCGGACGCGAGTGCTCGACGCCTGGTGTCTGACATGCGCAGGCTGAGCGGTGACTTTGTTCCGGACCTTCCTACGGCCGAGGCATTCCTTGCCACCCGGCCATGGCGCGACGGGCGGCGTTGGGCGATCCTCGAGCCATCGGACAACCCTATGTCCGGCGGCGCTGGCGATACTCCCGGGCTTCTCGCGGCGGCCTTGGGGGCCGAGCTTCCCGAAGGCTCGGTTTTCGCCTTCTTTGACGATCCCGAGGCGGTGGCGGCAGCGCAGATAGCCGGTTTGGGCGGCGCAGTGTCGCTGACCCTCGGTGGCAAGCTGGATGACCGTTTCGGGGCACCCATCCGGGTCGATGGAACCGTCGATCGGCTGACCGACGGGCAGTTTGCGAACACCGGCCCCATGGAGACCGGTATATCCGTGTCTCTCGGTCCTACGGCCGTTGTGCGCGTGGGGCCGCTCCGGATCATAGTCACTAGCAGCTGCTATTCGCCGAACGATCCGCAATATTTCCATCTTCACGGCATCGATCCGGACCGCGTGCCGGTTCTGCTGGCGAAAGCAAAGAACCATTTCCGCGCCTCGTTCGGCGATGTGTTCGATGCGATTGCACAGGTCGAGACACCCGGCCCGGCGATGGCGGAGGCAACCAGGTTGCCGTTCCGGCAAATCCCGCGCGAACGGCTGGAACTCTCGCGTTGACCATTTAAGCAAGGTAGCACGATGACATTTCAGGAACTTCAGGCGCTGATCATCGAGAACTTGCCCAGGATGCCACGGCAGGTTGCCACGGCCGCGCGCCACATTGCCGATCATCCCGACGAGGTGCTGGTGCATTCCATGCGCGATCTGGCGTCGCGCGCGTCAGTTTCGCCGGCCACGATGCTGCGCCTTGCCCAAGCGCTGGAGTTCGGGTCCTGGGCAGATTTCCGGGCAGTCTATGCGGGCGAGCTTCGAAGCGCACCGGACGCATATGCGGAGCGAGCAAGCCGGGCCCTCGACCGTTCCGGTTTTTCCATCCTGTTGCAGGAGAGTTTCTCGGCGCAACGGGCCAATCTAGATCATGCGGCAGGCGTGAATGAGCCCGAGGTATTCGCGCGGTCGGCAGAAATCCTGGCTGGCGCGGATCGCGTGTTCATTTCCGCCTTCATGAGCTGTCGGGGGCCGGGTCTTACCTTCACCTATCTCTGCCGTATGCTTCGAGACAACGTTATGTTGCTCGGCGGCGAAGCCACTCCGCTTGCCGCTGACCTTGCGCTCCTCCGGTCCTCGGACGCGGTGCTGACGATCAACTTCCAACCGTATGGCCAGGAAATCGACAAGGTTGCCAGAGCCGTCGCGGAAAGCGGCGCGAAACTCATCTGTCTGTCTGACAGCCGCGCAACTCAGGTCACCCGAGTGGCGACGGAGACGTTGATCTTTCCCGTCGAGGGGCCGTCCTTCTTTCCCTCACTCACCGCCGCTCATCTTTTGGTGGAAAGCTTGGCGATCTCGATACTCAAGCATCTTGGCGACGAGGCTATCCAGCGCATCCGAAAGATAGAGAATGCCTATTACGATAGTGGAACCTACAGCGCGGCGAACAGCCCGCGGAAAGTGAATTAGAATGAGTCACGTCTTCCACCGCTCCGCGCTCAGCGTTCCCCCATCCGCCATCGCGGCTGACGGAAACTACATCTTCGATGCGTCCGGCCGGCGCTACCTCGACGCGTCGGGAGGCGCCGCGGTCAGCTGCATCGGACACTGTGATCCGCGCGTGGTTGCCGCCGTTTCGCAGCAGATCGCCCGGCTGGACTATGCCCATACCGGCGCCTTCACGAACGAGCCGGCGGAAGTGCTCGCGACACATATCTGCGAGGCGGCGGGTGAGGGAATGGCCCGGGTCTATTTCGTTGGATCCGGATCTGAGGCGGTGGAGACCGCGATCAAGATGGCGCGCCAGTGCCAGATCGAGCGTGGGCAGTCGGACCGCCACGTGGTGATCTCGCGCCGTCAGAGCTACCATGGCAACACCCTCGGAGCGCTCGCGCGCTCGGGTAGTGAGGCCCGCCGCTCCCCCTATGCGCCCCTGTTGCCGGAACGGGCGCAGATCGCGCCCTGTTTCTACTACCGCTACGCCGAACCGGGCGAGACGCCGGAGGCCTACGGGCGCCGCGCCGCCGATGCGCTGGAGGCGGAGATTTTGCGCCTGGGGCCGGAAAATATCGCGGCCTTTCTGGCCGAGACCGTTGTCGGCGCGACGTCCGGCGCGGTCGCGCCGGCGCCCGGCTATTTCAAACGCATCCGGGAGATCTGTGACCGCTACGGCGTGCTGCTGATCTGCGACGAGGTGATGTGCGGTGTCCATCGCACCGGACCCTTCCTGGCCTGCACGGATGAGGGCGTATCCCCCGACATCGTAACGCTCGCCAAGGGACTGGGGGGTGGCTACCTACCGATCGGGGCCGTTGTCTGCCGGGCCGAGGTCTACGACAGCTTTGCGACGGGCTCTGGCGCGTTTATCCATGGGCACACCTACATGGCGCATCCGGTTGCCTGCGCGGCGGCTCTTGCGGTGCAGCGGGTGATCGTCGAGGACGGATTGCAGGCCCGGGTCGCCGCGCGAGGTGCCGAGCTGGATGCGGCACTTCGGGAGCGCCTGTCGCAGCATCCCCATGTCGGCGATATCCGCGGCCGCGGACTGCTCTACGCGGTCGAACTGGTTGCCGACCGGGAGACGGCCTCGCCGTTTCCGGCGGCGCGAAAGCTTGCGACCGACATCGGTGCGCGAGCAAAGGCCCAAGGGCTGCTCGTCTATCCTGGCAGCGGAACCATCGATGGTACCCATGGCGATCATATACTGCTCGCCCCGGCCTATTCGATTGGAGAGCAGGAAATCGAACTGATCGCCGATGGCCTTCTCTCCTCGATTGACGCGGCGCTGGCGGGCTCTGGCAGATAGGCCGATTCCCGGCCTTGCATCCGGGCGGTTCCGTCGCGAACTTTACCGGATGAAGGCCATCTGCGATTATCTGCTACGTCACAACACCAAGCCAAAGCGCTTCGTTTGGACCAAATCCGCCGAAGATACCCTCGCCAGAGAACGCAGCGCTCTCGATAAACTCGATGCAATCCGAGGGAACAGGTAATAAGCGTCAGACTCGCGGCGCTAAAGGAAATGTCTGAGACCTTGCGACCGTTTTATCGTTCGTCAATTACGCCGGCATGACGCTAGAGGTCATCGACGGGACGTCCGGCGAGGTGGGCCAGGCACAGCTCATCGTGGCGGCCTTCGGCGCCTCGAATCTGGGCTATGCCGAGGCGACTTGGGTCCAGACTGCGGTTTTCTTGCGCAATGGCCAAGTCACACTGTTAGCCGAGCGTTTGTTCACAAATGTCGCGTAGGTGGCGGATGTAGGTATTCGAACCGAGAAAGACCGTGTGCGCGAACCACAGTTTCATCGGTTCCATCTCGGCCAGCACGAATTTCGCGACACGGGGATGACCGTCCGGCACGCTCCATTCGGGGACCACGCCGTATCCTAGTCCCGCTTCGACCAGCCTCGTGACCGAGGTGCTGCCCGACGCGGTTGTGGATATTCGTGGCGGGACGCCGATGCGCCGTTCGAGGTAGTCGGAGGCGCGCACCCGGACGGTCTGACCGCTTTCATAGGTAACGAAGGGGCGATCGCGGAACGTCGAGAGATCCGGCTGGATCGGATCGATCCCCCAGTCCGCGGGCCAGATCAGCGCAAGGCGGTAGGTGCCCAGCAGTTTTTGAGAAATCGCTGGGTGGCTGAAGCTGCGTTCGCTGATCGCTGCGTCCAGCGCTCCATCCATCATCATCTGTTCCAGCGTTGTGTCGCGTTCGTAAAAGGCCAGCTCGATCTCCGGGGCCTCTTCGCGGAACTGTTGCAGGATGGTCGGAAAAAACTGGTGAAACAACGCCTGCGGCACCCCGACACGCAGGAGCGAACGGACATCGTGCAACAGAACTCCGATGCGTGACAGGATCGTGTCCAGCTCCTGGCCGAGCGAGGCATGAAGGGCCTTCCCCTGCGGCGTCAGGTTGACACGGCGAGAACCCTTCTCTGCTTCGATCAGACGCGCGCCGTAAAGCTGCTCCAGCCGACGAACGTGGTTGGCGGCGGATTGATACGACAGGTTCAGCTCGCGCGAGGCCCCCGAGAAGGATCCGGTCCGCGCGACAAGGTGGAAGGTCTGCAACAGGGAAATATCGACCTTCGCGCGCTTGCGCCCCTGATGTTCACCGTCGGTAATGGTCCGTCTCCCCGCTGGCGTGGCTGTCCTTCGCCTCGCGGTCGAGCAGAGCAAAGAACGGGCTTTCGCGCAAGCGGGCGACGGGGACGGCACCCGGCGCGATCAGCCCGCGCAAGGGGGGCCGACCCGTCAGAACGAGGTCGAGCATCGCGGCCACGTGGGCGGCCGTCGTGGTCGCGATCGCGCTGTCCCGACGACCATCGGAGCGTGGCGTCGCGCGCAGGGTGCGTTCACTCCAACGAGTTGGGCGTCCCGGTTCGACGGTGCGCAGGGCGATCACCACTCGGTCGTCGTCGCTCTGCGGGAGAGAGGACAACAGCAGGCTTTTCAAACGATAGAGCTGGCGGGACAGGCCAAGGTCTTCCAGGAGGAAGCGGATATAATCGAGATGGCCGGGGTAGCGCAGCGTCTTGAAAACCAGTCCGCGCACCTCGCCTGCGTGGCGCGCGGCCAGCGCATCGAGGCTTCCGGCCGTTGTGAAAGCCTCAAGCCGTTGGCCGCCGATCTCAACCTCTTCGCGTTCTGACAGGGGGGCGATCCGGTCAAGGGCCCAGTCGCGCAGACACAGGCAGGGCTGGGTATATTCATCGATGAGACCCGAGACCCCCCAGATATTGGCATATCCTAGCCGGTTTGTCGGATCGGCGGGCAGGACGCCGACGAAAACGGTGACCTCGGCCTGGGGGCCGGCGGCGGCAAGGTCGGCCGATGCCAGTGCGGTGACATAGCCGGGGGCGAGGCCGCAGCCTGGTGCAAAGCCAACCTTGGCAGGTGCCGCTACGGCGGCCTTCCCCACTGCCTTTGCCGATACGGCGCTTTCCAGCACGTCGAGGTAATGGCACCCCTGCGTGGCGGCGCAGGCAGCGATGTCCGGGGCACTGTCGGCGGCATCGGACACGATCACCGCCGCCTGTCCCGTCATCGCGCGTAAGAGCGCCTCGCGATAGGATGGACCGGCGATCGGCCGCGTGTGGTAGCCTGCGATCTGCGCCGCGTGTAGCCCGTCGCCGTCGCGATCAGCAATCGTTGGGCAAAAGCGGCCATCGGCGGCCAGAACGTCGGCGATGCGCCGCGAGAGGACGCCGCAGCCAAGGATGAGGATGGGATGCGCCACGGTCAACGCCCCACCTCAGCCGTGGAACCGCGAAAGGAACGCCTTCAGCCGCTCGGACTTTGGGTTGCGTAGGATCTCTTCGGGGCTGCCCTCCTCGGCGATGCGGCCGGCCTCCATGAAGATCACACGGTTTGCCACATCGGCGGCAAAGCCCATCTCGTGCGTCACGAGGATCATCGTCATCCCCGCATTCGCTAGGCGGCGCACGACAGTCAGCACCTCCCCCACCAGTTCCGGGTCCAGCGCCGACGTGATCTCGTCCAGCAGCAGGACATCGGGGTCCATGGCCAGCGCGCGGGCGATGGCCACGCGCTGCTTCTGTCCGCCCGACAGCTGCGAGGGGAAGAAGTTCGCCTTCTCGGCGAGCCCCACTTGGGACAGCAGGTCCATCGCGTGGGCCTCGGCCTCGGCCCTGGATTTGTCCAGCACGACACGGGGCCCCTTGGTGACATTGTCCAGCACGCTCAGATGCGGGAACAGGTTGAAATGCTGGAAGACCATCCCGACATGGCGACGCAGGTCCCCCATGCCGATCTTCTTGCCGTCGCCCTTGAAGCGGGGCAGGACCTCCTTGCCACGAAAGTGGAAGGTGCCGCCGGAGGGTGCCTCCATCATGTTCAGGCAGCGGATAAGCGTGGATTTCCCGGATCCCGACGGGCCGATCACGCCCAGCACGTCGCCACGCGTTAGGGTCAGGTCGATGCCGTGAAGGACGGTCAGCGCCCCGAAGGTCTTAGTCAAGCCCGAGATCGAGATGACGGAGTTTTCCGCGATGGCTTCAGGCTTGGTCATTGGACACTCCGATCAGTCATGGCGCCGCATGCGGCGTTCGTAGTGATCCGCGATCTGGGTCAGCGGGAACAGCATGGCAAAATAGAGGATTCCGGCCAGCGTGTAGGATTCGAGCGGCCGATAGGTCTGGGCGTTCACCTCGGACGTCATGTAGGTGAGCTCCGCCACCGATATCGCATAGAGTAGCGAGGTGTTCTTTAGCTGGATCACGGACTGGTTGATGAACGCCGGCAGCATGTTTTTTATCGCCTGCGGCATGATGATGTGACGCATCGTCTGGCGTCCCGACATACCCACGGCCAGCGCGGCCTCGGTTTGGCCTCGGTCAACCGCGAGGATCCCGCCACGAAAGATCTCGGCGTAGAACGATCCCACGTAAAGTGACAGGGTCATCAGGCCCGCCGTGGTATTCGAGATGTTGATGCCCAGAAGCATCGGCAGCGCGTAATAGGCCCAAAGGATCTGCACCAGCAGCGGCGTGCAGCGGAAGAGTTCCTGATAGACGCGCGCCACCAGGCGCAGAAGGCGATAGTTGGATAGGCGGGCAAAGCAACTTGCCAGGCCGATGACGATACCAAAGGCGATTGAGCCGACCGTGTAGAGGAACGTGGCCCACATGCCCCAGAGAAACAGGTCGAACGACTGCAAGACCGCGTAGAAGTCCCAGTGATACATCAGTGAGTGCTTTCTGTTCTCTGGGTGAAAGGGAAGGGGAGGGGCCGGGGGCAGGGTTCCCCCGGCCGGCCATTCAGCCGTTGAAGGAGAAGCCTTTCGGCAGGTCGTCCAGCGTGATTCCGAAGGGCTTCAGGCCGTCAATGATCCAGGTCTGGTTGTTGCCCACGCGGCGATTGTAGTCCGCCCAGGCCGAGACGAAGGATTTCCACTGGTCGTCGGTATTGTAGTTGATCCCGATGACCGAGGGCGACGACAGCAGCGGCTTCGGCACGATGACCTTGCCAAGCGCGGGGTTCTTCTTGACCATCACCATTCCGTTGAGAACCGTGTTGATCACCGCGTCCGCTTTGCCCGTTGTCAGTGCCAGAACGGCCTGATCGCGTGTCTGGAACCGCAGTATGTGCGCTTTGGGCAGGTATTGCTTGGTGATCTGGTCTTGCGCCGAGCCGAGATCGACGGCGATCGTATATTTGGGATTGTTGAGTTGCGCCCAGCTCAGCCCGTCTAGCTCGGCCTTGGGTGAGATGATGACGAAACTATTGTAATAGGTCGGATGCGAGAACTTCACCGCCAAGGCGCGCTTGGGAAGCGCGGTTAGCGCGAAGGCCACGTCCACCTTGCCGGATTCGACATCGAGGATCGAGTTGGCCCAGCTCGATTCCACGACCTGAAGCTTCACGCCCAGGTCCTTGGCCATGTCGCGGCCCATCGCGACGGCAAAGCCGTGCCATTCCCCGGTGCGCGGATCCTTCGAGAAATAGGGATCTTCGTTCAGGATGCCGGCCATGCGCAGCACGCCGCGGGCCCGGATCTGGTCAACCTTGGATTTCTGCTGCTGCGCCTGTGCGGGGCTGAGCGAGATGCTAAGCGCGGCCGCGGCAAGGGCGGCGGCGGTCGCCAATCTTTTCAGAAGGGTCATGGGGTACTCCATGTCGGACGGTTTCGGTCAAGTGTTTCTGTCCGGCTTCTCGCGATGCTGACCTGGCCGGTTGGGAGCATGCGAACCCGTTTCAGGCCCCATTTCAATACAAGATTCCAGCGCCATCCTGTAAAATTTCTTATATTTCAGAAGATTTTTGATCGTTAGGCGCGCTCTGTTTTGCGCGTCCTCCAATGATATTTGTATGTTGACCGGTACATTTTGCATCGTCCAGCGGGGTGGGACGGCGCTAGCCTAGCGTTATCGCAACCCGTGGAGTTCGCCTTGACCCCTTCCCCCGACATCGACGTGGCGATTGCCGGTGCTGGCGTGATCGGCGCATCAACGGCCTGGCACCTGGCCCAAGCCGGCCTCAGGGTCGCCATCATCGACGCAGAGGGACCAGCCGCCGCCGCCTCGGGCGCCTCCGACGGCGCGGTCTCTGTCGCCTCGAAGAAGCCCGGCGTGATGGCGCGGCTGGCCTCGGCCTCGCTGGCGCATACGGCGACCCTGGCCAAAGGGGGGCCCTTGTCGCGCGCCTTCAGGCGGCGGCCGTCCTTCCTGTTTGGGCAGGGCCCGGAAGAGGCCGCCGCGCTAGATGCGCTCGCGGCGAAGCTGGCCCAGATCGGCGGGCCAGTGTCGGTCGAAAACGATGGTGGCGCCGCGCTTCTTCCCGGATGCGGCATGGGCGTGGACCGCATCGTTCGGCTGATGGGCGAGGGACATATGCCCGGCCACAAGGCGGTGCACGGCTACCTTGCGTCGGCGGGTGATCGCGTTCAACGGATTTGGCCCGCGAGGTTGAAGGGGCATGAGGCCGACGCCACGGGCGTCACTCTCGATCTGGGCATGTCGCAGCTGCGTGCAGGCTTCCTGATCGTCGCAGCGGGGCTTGGCGCCGGAGAGCTTTGGCCGCAGCTGCCGCTGATTCCGCGGGCGGGGCAATTGATTGTCACCGACAGCGGCCCAGCGGGTGTCCTACCCGGAGCGCTGACTGCCGCGGCCTATCTTCTGGCCAAGACCCGCGATGGCGCGCCGCCGCCGCGCCCGCCGGTGGTTATCGACCCTCTTTCGACCGGCCAATACCTTGTCGGTTCCACCCGCGAGGCGCATGGCGATCCCCGCCTGAACGACTTCGCCACGATCGCAGCCCTCATGGAGCGGGCGGCGGCCGTCTGGCCCCCGCTTCTCGGCCGGCGGATCATCCGTATCTTCACCGGCGTGCGGGCGGCCGTGGCCGACGGGCTGCCCGTGTTTGGAACCCTGCCGGACAGCCCGCGCGTTCTGCTGGCGACCGGTTTTGAGGGCGACGGCATCTGCCTTTCAGCGCTGATCGGGCGGGAGGCCGCGCGCATCGCCTGCGGCGATGGTGTGACGGCGGGGCTGGAGGCCGACCTGGCCGCCCTCTCGCCCACACGGTTCACCAAGCACGCGAGGTGGGGAGCAGCATGACCGAAAGCATCCTCTGGCAGGGCCGTATAGTGCCGTTCGAAGTTGGCGACACGGTCGCCGGCGCGCTGACGCGTGCGGGCATCGCCGACTTCGGCGCGGGCAGCCGGGGCCAACGCCGGGGCGTCTTCTGCGGCATCGGCCAGTGCCAGTGCTGCCTGGTGACCGTTGATGGCTGCGTGACCGAGGCCTGTTTGATGCCGTGCGCGCCGGGGCTGTCGGTCACTCCTGAGATGGGGGCCGAAGGATGACCGGACAGGTGGTTCTTGTGGTCGGCGCCGGTCTTGCCGGACTTGGCGCCGCTGTCGAACTGGTGCGTGCAGGGCAGCGCGTCACTGTGGTGGATCAGACCCAGGCGGCGGGCGGGGCGATCCATCGTCAGCCGCTTCCGGGTCGCCCGTCGATTGCGCGGACCGCCGAGCATCGCCGATGGCAATCCCTGATGGCCGAGGTGCGGGCGGCGGGCATCGAGATCCGGACCGAGACCCGGTTCGGCGGGATCGATTCTACGGGTGAAGTCTTGCTGACGGGCGCCGCGCCCGGTTTTCTGCGGCCCAAGGCGCTTGTCCTTGCAACTGGCGCACGCGAGGCGGTGCAGCCGCGCCCTGGCTGGACGCTGCCCGGCGTGATGACCGTGGGGGCGATCCAGACCTATCTGAAGACACAGGCCGCCCCGCCGCTCGGGCGGATCGCGCTGGCGGGCTCCGGCCCTCTGCTGCTGGCCGCCGCGGCGCAACTATGCGCGCTTGGCCGGCCCCCCGTCGCGGTAATCGAGGCGGGCCGCCCCTTCGCCCATCCCCTCGCGGCGCTTCGCCTGCCGCCCGGGTACCTGGCCGAGGCGGCGGCCTACATGCGTCGCCTGGTCGTCGCGCGGGTGCTGATTCTAACGGCAAGCCACGTCACCCGTATCAGCGAAGACGCCGCGGGACTTACGGTCGAGATTGAGCGGGGCGCCCGGCGCCGACGGCTTGCCTGCGACCTCGTCGGGTTACACGATGGGATCCGTCCGAACGACGCGGGCCTGCCCGACATTGCGCCCATCCCCGTCGTGCGCTTAGGCGACTGCCGCGAGGCGCTTGGCGCAAGGGCGGCGCTTGCCGATGGGCGCAACGGCGGGCGACGTCTTGCGGCGCAGCTTTCCGGTACGCTTGCGCCCGCCCTGTCTCAGGAGTTGCAGCGTCAGCGCCGAGCGCAGGGGCTGCTTGCTCGAATCTACGCCAATGACGGGGCCGACCGGCTGGCCACGCTGCCGGGGGATACCGTGTTGTGCCGGTGCGAGATGCGCACGCTGGACGACCTGCGTGCGCTTGGCCCCGCGCCGACCGACAGGATGCTGCGGCTCGATGGCCGCTTTTCGATGGGCCCCTGCCAAGGCCGCTTCTGCGCCGAATGGGTTCAAAGGCTGGCAGGACGCAGCGGGCCGGCCCGCCGCATTGGGGCGGCACGCTATCCCGCGGCCCCGATCACCGTTGCCGATCTGCTGGCCGCACAGAAATCAAGAGAAGGAGAGTCCCCATGACAGCCGCCGCCTCCCGGTTTGCTGCCGAAACAGGTACGCTTGAGGTGTTCAACCCGTTCGACGGGAGTCCCGTCGGCTTTGTCCGCGAAAGCACGGCCAGTGGAATCGACCAGGCCATCGAAGAGGCGCGCAGGGCAGCGGCAGACTTCCGCAGCACGACCCCGGCCATGCGGCGGGTTTTGCTGGAGCGGCTGGCTGCACTTGTTGCCCGCGATGCCGAGCCAATGGCGCGGACGATCGCTGCAGAGATGGGCAAGACCCTGACGGAGGCGCGCAACGAGGTGCGCCGCGCGCAGAACACGCTGCGGCTTTCGGGTGATGCGGCGACCTTTCTGGACGGCGAGGTGCTGAATTGCGCCATTGTGTCAGGCGGTGCGGACCGGCAGGCGGTAGTGACCTATGTCCCGGTGGGCGTCGTAGGTGCGATCACGCCGTTCAACTATCCGGTCAACCTGCTCTGCCACAAGCTGGGTCCGGCCATCGCCGCTGGTAACGCGGTCATCGCCAAGCCCTCGCCCAAGGCGCCGCTGGCGGCCGATCACCTCGTGCGGTTGACGGTCGAGGCAGGATTCCCCGACGGGCTTGTGCAGATCGTGCATGGCGGTGCCGATGCCGCGGTGGCGTTGGCGCAGGGCGGGATCGACCTTTTGTCCTTCACCGGCGGCCCTAAGGCGGGCCTCGCGCTCAAGCGCGCATCGGGGCTTGTGCGCTGTCTGATGGAACTGGGCGGGAACGATCCGCTGTTTGTGATGCCCGATGCCGACCTGGAGGCTGCCGCCCGCACCGCCATCGCCCATCGCTTCGAGATCGCGGGCCAAAGCTGCGCGGCGGTCAAGAAGCTCTATGTGCACCAGGCCGTGGCCGGAGCCTTCACCGCTCGGCTTGCAGAGATGGTCGCCGCACATCGGGCGGGCGATCCGATGGCCGAAGACACGGAAATGGGCCCGGTTATCGACGCCTCCGCCGCGCAAGAGATCATGGATCGGCTTGATCAAGCTCAGGCGATGGGCGCGCGGCTGGTGCAGGGTGGAACCCGGCTCGGAAACCTTATCGCGCCGACCCTGATTGAGGATGTCCCCCCTGAGGCGCGGCTTTGGGCCCAGGAGACGTTCGGACCTGTTCTGGCCATACGGCGCTTCACCGATCTCGATGCCGCGGCGGCAGAGGTTAATGCCACGGCCTATGGCTTGCAGGCAGGGATTTTCAGCAATGACCATGCGGCGATCCGTAAACTCTCGCGGCAGTTGCAGGTGGGCGGGCTCATGGTGAACGAAGGCCCGGATTTCCGCGCCGAGCATGTTCCATTCGGCGGCGTGAAGCAGTCAGGTCTTGGGCGTGAGGGTGTGCGCATCGCTCTGCGTGAGATGAGCGAAACCCGCGTGGTGATCGACTGATGCGGGTCGCGGTGCTGGGCGCAAGTGGCAAGGTCGGCCGCGAAGTTGTCGCGTTGATCGAGGCGGCAAGCGATCTTGCCTTGGACGAGGCGATTGGTGGGCGGGATGGCTCAGCCCTGGCAGCGGCGAGGCTTGGTGCCGAGCTGCTGGTGGACTTCTCGACACCTGCCGCGGTGATGGCGCTTCTCGAACGGTTGGATCCGTCGCATTCCCTGGCCCTAGTCATCGGCACGACCGGTTTTTCGGAAGCACAGAGCGCGCGTCTTCGGGCCGAGGCGGAACATCGTCCGGTGCTGGTCGGGGCAAATTTCGCCCACGGCTTTGGGCCGTTTCGCGCTGCCTTGGTGGCCCTTGCCGTGGCGTTGCCACAGGCGCGGCTGGCGCTGTCCGAAACGTATAACGCCGCCAAGAAGCCGCAGCCCTCGGGCACGACGCGGGGCCTTCTGACCGATTTGGCGGCTATGGATCGCGTGGCCAACGTTGAGGTTCACCGCATCGGCGATACGCCGGGCATTACCGAGCTGCGCTGTGATCTCGGTGTGTCCGAAATCACCCTGCGCATGGCCGTGGCCGGTCGCCCTGCCTATGCCGCCGGTGCGCTGGCCGCCGCGCGCTGGCTGCGTGGGCGGCCAGCCGGATTCTATACCCCTTCCGACATGCTGAGCGAGGATCACCCATGACTTCCCCCACCCGTTTCGACGGCATTTTCACGGCGCTCGTTACGCCCTTCACCGCAGCCGGCGCCATCGACTGGGCCGCGCTGGACCGTTTGGTTGTCCAGCAGATCGAGGCGGGCATCGCGGGCCTTGTTCCCGTCGGTACGACGGGTGAGGCGGCAACCTTGTCCGAGGCTGAGCAGCTCGCCGTCATCTCGCACGTGGTCAACCGGGCCGATGGGGCTGCTTATGTGATGGCGGGCGCCGGCACCAATGACACGGCGCGTACGCTGGACACGACGCGACGGGCGACCGAGGCCGGCGTGGACGGCGTTCTGCTTATCACGCCCTACTACAACCGACCTAGCCAGGAGGGATTGGTTGCGCACTTCACGGCTGTGGCGACGACGACGCGTGCGGATGTGATGCTGTACTCGGTTCCTGCCCGGACCGGCGTGACAATTGCGGCAGAAACCGCTGCGGAACTGTCGCGCAGTTGCGGGAATATCGTCGCGATCAAGGAGGCCGGCGGCGATCCCGGCCGGGTCACCACGCTGCGGGCGGCTTGCGGGCCCGATTTCGCAGTGCATTGCGGCGACGACGGGCTGGCGCTGCCGTTCTACGCGCTTGGCGCCTGCGGCCTGACCTCGGTCCTGTCGAATCTGCGCCCGCGAGATGTCGTCCGGTTGCACCAGGCCTGGCGCAGCGGCGATCACGAGACCGCACTGGCGCTGCACGATCACCTTGCGCCGCTCGCGGCGGCCATGTTCCTGGAGCCAAGCCCCGGCCCGGTGAAACACGCGCTGGCGATCGAAGGGCTGATCGAGGACAAGCTGCGCCTGCCGATGATGCCGGTATCCGCCGCCGCCGACCGGCATCTGCGGTCACTGATGGGACAGGCCACCGGGCAATGATACTGTTCGGCCGTCAGCTTCGGAGGAGATCAATCCCATGCGACGCTCCTCCGGTTGCCGAGGGCGCATTTGCCTGTTTCCCTCGCAGAGTGGGTTACTTCTGGCTTTGTCATCTGTGGACGCCCCCGGGGGAGAGCCTTCGAACGCAACCGCTGAGAAGGAGGAACCCGATGCGGATCGTTCGAATTGGGTCGGACTTGGCGAAGTACGTGTTCGAAGTTCATGGTGCCGACGCGGAGGACAGGGTTGTGCTCCGGAAGGCGCTGCGACGGGATGGGGTCGCTCAATTCTTCGCCGAATTGCCGACCTGCGTCGTTGGCATGGAGGCATGCGGCGGCGGCCACTACTGAGCAAAGGTGTTGTCCGATCTCGGGCACGAGGTGCGCCTGATCTCGCCGCAGTTCGCGACGCCCTACGTGAAGTCGAACAAGAACGACCGCAATAATGCTGAGGCTATCTACGAGGCTGTCGGCCGGCCATCGATGCGGTTCGTGCCGCCAAAGTCGCCCGAACAGCTGGCGCTTCAGGCGGTGCATCGCATCCGCCAGCGCTTGGTCTCAGACCGGACACGACTGGTGAACCAAATCCGGAGCCTTCTGGCCGAGCATGGCATCGTGATCGCGCGCGACATCTCCCACCTGCGCAGCGCCCTCGGGGAGATCGCTGATGGAGCAGATGCCGGCCTTGGCGATCTGATCCGGGACCTGGCGCGGGACGTGCGCGAGGAGTTGGTCGAGCTGGACCGACGCATCGCCAGGATCGAGGGCATCGGTCCGGTGACGGCGACGGCATTGGTTGCGGCAGTGGGGGATCGGACCTGCTTCAAGAACGGGCGCCAGTTCGCCGCCTGGCTGGGACTGGTTCCCAAGCAAAGATCAAGCGGAGGGAAGGCGCGGCTCTTCGGGATCAGCAAGCGGGGCGACCGATACCTGCGGACGCTGATGATCCACGGTGCCCGTGCTGTCCTCGGCAAGGCCGGTGGCAAGCAGGATCCGAGAAGCCAGTGGATCGGGCGGATGCGCGACCGGGGTCACCCGAACGTGGTGACCGTCGCGCTCGCAAACAAGAACGCCAGGATCGTCTGGTCCATCCTGTCGCGGGGAGATGATTGCCACTCCGCTCAGGTGGCCTGAGGGCAACAGCGAAGAAACAGAACGCGGGAGGTCTCGCTCCGGAACATTGCAGCACACTGGCAGGAGATGGTGAAAGGGTCACGGCCCGTCGCTTCGTGAACCTGATTTGTGAACCGGCACGGCGATCGCCGGTGTCTTGGGGCTGTTGAGGTCGAAGCGTGCGGAAACCCATCGGGGCTCGCGGCGACGATGTATCGGCCCGCATCAGGAAACCGGATATACGTCAGCAATCGTGACGCTCAACCCAGAACCCGCCAGACCGTTGCAGTCACGTGGGGTCCATATACGTCCACATATGATAACGCCTGATAACGCCGTCCAAACAGCGGACGAAGCTGTCGTCCTGTGCGGGATTTTGAGTGTCCACCTTGTTTCCAGTGGCTAGTTTAACGGATCGTCGCCTAATCGTCTCTGCGGCGCCGGTCAGAAGGCAGGAATACAGTATGGCCCAATCCTTTGACCGCCTCGTGGAGCGGCAAATCCAGAAGGCTCTCGCGGAGGGCAAGCTGCGCGGCCTCGAAGGCGAGGGGAAGCCACTGCCCGAGCGCTCAGGCGAGGCTTTCATCGACACGGCGACAGCAGTGGCGGCCCGCATAATGGCCGAGGCAGGCGCATCGCCCGAGCAATTCAGAATCAAGAAGCTGCTGGAAGCAGCGAAGCAGAGCTACAGGGAGGCAGAGGGCGACGATACCAAACGCGTTGCGATGGCTCTGATCGCTGACCTCCAGCAGCGCTACAACATGGCCGTGGAAGCAAGGCGGCGGTTCATGGGGTCATAGCCCGACGCGGCCGCTCGTCTGCTGCGCAGCATTCGACACAATGGGCTCGGTGTTGCCCTTCGCCGCGCGCGGCGTGAAGGGCAGCAAAATCCGCTGATACGCCTTTCTTGGGGCATAGCATTGGTCGAAGCACGACCCTTGATCAAGAGCTTCGCATCGCTGAAGGGTCACGGCAACGTGTCAGGGCTGATGGTGTCGGTGAAAGAAAACGTTTCCATGATGGACAACAATTGCGCAGCGTGTCAGTCATGAACTTGATGGTGTCCGGTTCTTCAGGACCGGCTGAAAAGGGAACGCGGTGCGGGTCTTGACCCTATTCCGCGACTGCCCCCGCAACTGTGAGCGGAGAGCGACTGCGAGATTGACCACTGGGCCGTGCGCTCGGGAAGGTTCGTGGAAGCGATGATCCGCAAGTCAGGAGACCTGCCATCTCCGGCGCCAGACGCGCCGCAGTCGACTTGAACCCGGGCGGGGCACCCCGGGAGGGAGAGACCTGGATGGACCACAACGGCCTGTCGACATCGCTGCTTCTCGCTTGCGCCCGCTCACCTGTGCGGAGGGCGCAATGCTTCTGGAACACACAATACTGCAACTCGACATAGGACTGGTGCCCCCCGATCGGGCGCGCGAGCTTGGACAGCTTGGCTATATGCAGTGGCTGGGCGCATTGCCCGGTAATCTAGGCTACCGGCAGGAGGCCGAGCGGGCCTATTCGCTGGCTTGCCCATTCGCGGTTACTTCCCCTGCAATCGCCATATTCTGCGACCTGGTGAATACCTCCATCCGATCGCCACTTGCGCCGTTGGCGCTCTCCATGCCCGCCAAACGACGGCGTGGCGGGGCCCGCGCGCGGCGCGCACTGACAGGAGGCTGAAGGAATAGGATCCGCTTCGCCCCTTACAGCAGTCCCTCTCGTCAGCGGTCGGTTTTCTACCAAGCGGACACTCCGATTGCTTCCATGGGCGGGATCGCTGTTGTCTATTTGATGGAGCCCTGACCCGGTACATCTTTCATGTTCGGCTGAGGCGCTCAGTCGATTATCAATAGTGGTCATTGACACAGGAGTTTGTCAAAACGGATGATATGGGGACCAAAGGACCACCCGTAGGCCGGCCTGAACCCATCGAGGGCCGACCGATCCATTTCAGCCTGCTTCTTTTTGCTGGCTTTCCGTTCATGGCCTTCGCCTCGGTGATCGAGCCGCTTCGGGCCGCGAATGTCATTTCCGGCCGACAGTGCTATTCTTGGTCCATCGTCGCGCCGGAGGCTGCGCCAATCCGGGCGTCGAGTGGCTACGCATTGCAGCCCGATCATTCGGTCAAGGAAGCGCCAATCCCCGACCGGATCGTTGTGTGCTCGGGCGGCGATGCCGATACGCTCAAATCCGAAGCTTCGCTGCGATGGATCCGGCGGGCGCTGCGGGCCGGCGCTAAGCTGGGCGCGGTCGCCGATGCATCCTTCTTTCTAGCGCGAGCCGGCCTGCTTGATGGTTACCGCTGCACCCTGCATTGGACCAGCCAACCGGCCTTCGGCGAGGCTTTCCCCCGGGTCGAGCTCGACCGCTCGCTCTTCGTAATCGACCATGACCGTTTCACGGCAATCGGCGGTGTGGGCAGCTTCGACATGATGCTGGCCCTGATCGAGAAGGATTTCGACACCGCTCTGGCCCTCTCGGTTGCGGACTGGTTCGCACACTCGCCCCTGCGATCGCCGCTCGATCGCAGCCAGATGCCGCTCCGACTTCGTAGTGGGATTCGCGACGAGATAGTTCTGGCCTGCGTCGAAGACATGGAGAATTCGGCTGAGGACGCCCTGAGCGTCAGTGTACTTGCCGCTCGCCGCGGCATCTCGCGTGACCGTCTGGAGCGGGCCTTTCGCGCCGAACTGGGCGACACGCCGGGACGTTACATGCGCAAGCTCAGGATGCGCCGTGCTCGAGACCTGCTCATCCACTCCCGCCTGCCCGTGCGGGAAGTGGCACTCTCTTGCGGCTATGGCGACCCCTCCGCCTTCGCTCGTGCCTTCCGTGCCACGTTCGGCGTCCAGCCCGACAGTATCCGCCGCAGCTGATCACGTAGTGGGACGGCAAACGGCATAGAAATCACGGCAAACGGCACGAACGAATCGCAGCCGATTTGGATACTGGGCCCGCGGACAGGAGGGTTCCAATGAGCATCGTCGTATTCGATCCCGACAACACTGATGACGTCGACTGGAAGGACCGGATGCGTCATCCAATGGCAGAGGACCCGGCCGGCGGCATGTGGCTCTCGGATACAGAGCCAAGTTTCATCAATACGGTGAAGCTCCGGGCCGAGCGGCTGGCCCGACTACGGAGCTGGATGGTGCGCGACGGCTATGGCGGGGTGGTGCTCTTCGATCCGTATAACCAGCGCTATGCCACCGGAACGCGCAACATGTTCGGTTACTTCCTGAGGAATTCCACCCGCTACTTCTTCATTCCCGCGGAAGGCCCGGTGGTGCTCTTCGATTATCCGCAGAGCTATCATGTCTCCGCCTCCGCTGACACGGTGGACGAGGTCCGCCCGTCAAAGCTCGTCTGGTCAGCTGTCTCTGGCAAGGACGGTGAGACGGTACGTCCGTTCGCGCAGGAGATCTCTGACCTGCTGAAGTCTCATGGCGACGGTTCGATGAAGATCGGGATGGATCGCTGCTCGCATATCCAAGCGGTTGCGCTTGAACAGGAGGGCTGCGAGGTCGTCGACGTCGCGGGTGCGATCCTGACGGAGGTTCGCGCGGTAAAGACGAAGGAGGAGGTAAAATGCCTTCAAGCCTCCATGGCCGGCGCCGAGGCCGCGGTGGCTGCGGTCCGCGAGGCGATCAAGCCAGGGGTGACGGAACAGGAGCTCTTCGCTGTCATGTATCATGAGGTGATCCGCCAGGGTGGCGAGTTCATCGAAACCCGGCTTCTGACGTCTGGTCAACGCACCAATCCCTGGTTCGGCGAGGCGTCGGGCCGTGTCGTCCGACCGGGAGAGCTGGTGGCACTCGACACCGACACGATCGGATGCTTCGGCTACTTCTCCGACTTCTCACGGACGTTCCGCTGCGGCCCTGGCTCGCCCACCCGCGAGCAGAAGACGCTCTACCGCATGGCGTGGGAACAGGTGCAGCACAACATGTCGATCATGAAGCCTGGAATGGAGTTTCGCGAAATCGCCAATAAGGCATGGAAGATCCCGGAGAAATACGTGGAGCAGCGCTACACCTCGGTGATGCACGGGGTTGGCATGCATGGTGAAACGCCCTTCATCGCTCATGCGATGGACTACAACACCTACGGCCGCGACGGCATCCTGCTGCCCGGCATGTGCCTCTCGGTCGAAAGCTACATTGGCGAGAAGGGCGGCAAGGAGGGTGTGAAGCTTGAAGACGAGGTTCTGGTGACGGAAACCGGCATCGAGCTGCTGTCGCGCTTTCCATACGAGGAAGAGTTTCTGTCGGGCGAACTCTGATGCACCAGCCGCTGGCCCTGCCGCTGCAAAAGACGGCGCTCGTCGTCGTTGATCTGCAGGAGGAACATCGCGCGGACCAACGCTTCCTCGTCGCGGATTTTGGATCTGTCCTGGCCCGCGCGGCGCAGTTGATCGACGCCGCGCGGGCGTCAGGAGTGCCGGTCCTGCATGCGGCCTATGTACGCGACTTTACGCTTGTGCCGCCGCGCAAGCTGGAGCCGCTCGGTGCCAGTGGCACGCCGCTCTTCAGTCCGCTCGGCCATGCGCTGACCGAGATCTGCCCAGAGGTAGCGCCGGCGCCCGGCGAATTCGTCCTGCGCAAGAACGACGCGAGCTGCTTCAGCGCCGCGGCGTTCCTCGCCGAGGTCACTCGCATCGGGGCCACCCACCTCGTCGTCTGCGGCGTCTGGACGGAGGCCTGCATCGCCGCAACCGTCCGCGATGCCGTGGCTGAGGGGCTGCGCGTTGTGCTGGTCAAAGACGCGTGTGGCTCCGGCACGGCGACGATGCATCAGACAGCGCTGCTCCACCTCGTCAACCGAATGTACGGCGGGGCAGTGACGGTGACCGAGGCTGCGGTAGGCCTTCTTGCCGGCGCCACCCGCCCGGTTTGGCAGCTGCAGGGCTCCGCCCCCCTCCGCTTCGAGATCGATACGATAGCGCGGGACTACGACGCGCTCTGAACCGGCCCTCGGAAGAGGCCACCTGGACAGGGAGACCGACCATGAAGAACTTCATGCTGACCGATCGAAAGCTCCATCCCTTCGCGCTCCGCTACGCGCGCGAATACCGAGAGGGCGCCCTATCGCGGCGAGAATTTTTCGCGGCAATGGCTGGTGTCGGCGTCACAGCTGCCGGTGCCATCGCGCTCGGCGGTATCGCACCAGAGGCGGCTAGGGCAGAAACAGCGCCAGTGAAGGGGGGCACCCTCCGCATTGGCCAGGTGGTGAAGCCTTTCCGCGACCCGCGCACCTTTGATGGCACCGAGATGGCCAACATCGCGCGCCAGTGCAACGAATACCTTGTGCGCTGGAAGCGGGACTTCAGCTTTGAACCGATGCTTCTTGCAGGCTGGGAAGCCTCGGACGACGCCAAGGCCCTGACCCTCAAGATCCGCCCCGGGATCACCTGGTCAAACGGCGACAAATTCGACGCGACGGATGTGATCTTCAACCTCACCCGCTGGTGCGACGCCACCGTCCCGGGCAATTCCATGGCCAGCCGCATGGCTACCCTGATCGACCCCAAGACGAAGCAGGCAGTGAAGGGCGGCATCGAAAAGGTCGATGACATGACCGTCCGGCTGAACCTGCCCAACCCAGACGTGACCCTCATAGCGGGCATGGCGGATTATCCGGCGCTCATCATGCACCGCTCCTATGACGGTGGCAGCGATCCGATGAAGGCTCTCGCGATCACGACCGGGCCGTGCAAACTGGTTTCGTGGGAGCCTGCCAACAAGGCCTCCGTAAAACGCTCGTCCCGACCTTGGTGGAACGGTTCCTTCTGGCTCGAGGGTGCGGAATGGAACGATCTTGGCACGGATCCGACCGCGATGGTGTCCGCCTATGAGAGCGGTGAGATTGACGCCAATTACGAAACGCCAGCATCCATGGTCGGCATGATGAAGGAGGCCGGCGCCGCCACGACAGATATCGCCACCGCCTCTACCATCGTCGCCCGGATGCAGGTCAATACCGCTCCCTATACTGACGAAAAGGTACGACAGGCCGTGCAGATGGCGGTGCGTAATGAGGTGCTCCTCGATATCGGCATCGACGGAAAGGGTGCGGTGGCCGCCGATCACCATGTCGGTCCCATGCATCCGGATTATGCCGATGTCGGACCTGCCAACTACGATCCGAAAAAGGCAATGACGTTGCTCAAGGCGGCAGGCAAGACGGGTTTCGAGCATAATATCGTCTCAGTCGCCACCGATTGGCAGACGAATACCGCCGACGCTTTGGCCAACCAACTGCGCAAGGCCGGCCTCAAGGTGAAGCGGACCGTAGTGCCCGGGCCGGTCTACTGGACAAACTGGACGAAGTATCCGTTCTCCCTGACGGAATGGACCGGCAGGCCTCTCGGCATACAGGTCCTGTCTCTCGCCTATCGCTCCGGTGCGGCATGGAACGAGAGCGGCTTTGCCGATCCTCAGTTCGACAAGTGGCTCGACAAGGCCCAGGCCATCCCCAGCTCCAAGATCCGCCAGGCGGTAATGGCGAAGCTGGAGACCAGGCTCCGCGGCGCGGGCGTCATCATTCAACCCTATTGGCGGTCGGTCTTCCGATCCAACCGACCGAACGTGCATGGCTACGCGGCGCACCAGGCCTTCGAGCAGCATCTCGACCTGGTCTGGATGAGCGCGTGACGCTCCGATGCCGGACTGGGCAGAGGGAGACCCGGCCATGCTTCGGGCGTGGCGCGACGCGCAGCCGGAGGTGGTCTCCCCCATCCTGCCGACGGGGCTGCGCGAGAAGGTAGTTCCGGCTGCGGGCGCATTTTGCGGCGGTATTCTTTTTGAACCATTCCAGCGCGTTGACCCTAGGATGGTGTTGCACTTCCACGGAGGTGGTTTCGTCGTAGGCTCGCCCCACACACACCGGATCGTCGCAGCCACTATCTGCGCGGAACTTGGTTTACCCGTTCTGTCCGCAGCCTATCGCCTTGCGCCGGAGCACTGCCTGCCTGACCAACCTGCGGATGCCGCCGCGGCAATCGAGGTAGCCGAGGCGATGTTCGACGGCACAGTAATCCTTGCCGGCGACAGCGCCGGAGCACTCGTGGCCCTTTGGGGGTATCACGCGGCTCCGGCTTCGCGTCGAGACAGGATCGCCGGTGCGCTCCTCTTCTACGGCATCTTCGGCACACCGCCCTCTCCCGATGAAGGCGACCCCGCACTTGTCGCGGCGGGACTGGACGCACGATCGATAGGGGCTGCCTATCGGCGGGTCGACCCCAAGTGTCTGATCGGGACAGCCAAGGAGTTCACACCAATGTCAGCAGGGTTTCGCCTGCCTGCGAAGACGGTCGTCATAGGGGCAGGGGCGGACCCCCTAGTTGCAGACAGCCACCGCTTCGCCGCGTGCCGGCCGGAGTGTTGCACACTGCAACTGGTAGCGGACGAGCCGCACGGTTTTCTGTCCTCGCCGCAGCCTTCGGCGAGAGCGCGAAGCGCCGTTCGCTCTGCTGCTGCAAGCTTGATGTTGTAGCCCAACGCATCTTGCAGAACGTGCGATAAGCACTTTCTCGCCGGACCTGTAGATCTGGCGAAGGCTGAGGGTGCGGGACGCGGCGGAGGACATAGGCCGGATACCCTTTGCCGCGCCCTGCTCGAGCGGCGGCAAGGCGCCCCATCTCGGCTGTTCCACGCCCGAGTTCAATACCCTGGGAGCGGTCTGGCCGCTTTCCCGTTGGCGCGGACCATTGGCCGCCGGCGCGCGGTGGCGGCATCAGTGCCAGGCGGATATTGATGCGGAGCGCAGGTCGCGCAATGTCTCGCGCAAGGAGCTTGTGAGAGCCAGCTTCTATCGCCCGCCTGCTTACCTCAACGCGTTGTGTCGTGGGTGGTCTCCTGACAATCTTCGACCTGAAGCCGTGCGAGAGGAACTTGAAGCCATTCTTAATGATCCCGGGCGCTTCGTTGGCACGTTCGATGATCCAGGTGCCGCGGTAGAACCTGCCGTTCGCCGCGGTCCATTCAGCGGTCTAGGAAGCGGACGAAGCGGACGTCGCTCCCAGCGCAAGACGTTGATCGGCAACCAACATCAGTCGACCATCCGTTCGACCTGTGGGAGGCCACTCAGGGAACGTTGGCCAACAACTCCACAGGAGGCGCAGGATGATCATCCGCGAGGGAACCGTGAAGACGGTCAAGGCTCCGGCCGAGAACTGCCCCGAATATGGCCTGATGGTTTGGTCGAGAGCCCGATCCGGATGGCTGGGCTCGACTGGCCAGTTAGGGACTTTTCGACGCTTTGCAGGCGGCAAGCGCGGATCGGGGTTCAGATCCCCTATCGCCGCACGGGGAAACCTTGAGCCTGCTTGTCGACATTCAGCCGGTACGTGCCACTGATGAGGTTCGTGTGAACCGGCGAGGGGGGAGTGAAGTTCCGGGGCGATGGCGAATAGTTGTCCCGCGAGCATGGGCCCTCCCGCCGCAGGCAATGGCGGAAGGTCCACATCGCCATGGATACGGAGACCGGCGACATACGCGCGGTCAAGTTCACCTCGAGCCGTCAAGGGGACAGCCCTCTGCTACCGGAACTGCCGGCGCAATTCCCCGGGGATGAGGAGGTCGCCACCGTCACCGCGGATGGTGCCTATGACACGCGACGATGCCACGCCGCGATCATCGCGCACGGTGCCCATGCCGGCATTCCAATCCGCCGCAACGGGCGCGCCTGAAAAGAGGACTGCCCTGCAGCCTCGGCTCGAAACGAGATCCTGCGGGGATTGCCAATTTGTTGGGCCGAAATCGGCATGGGCCTGAGTGGTGTTCGTCAGGCGCTCATTTCGAGGGCATAGATAGCCCAGAGATCGAAGGCGTCGGATCTGGCGTGTCGCCAGGAGAGAGCGGAGAGACGATAGCGGCGGGGTCGGAAGAGCGTGTCGACCTGGTCACGTGCGGCGAGGAACCTCTGGGCCTGTCCGGGTGACTTGAGCCGCCCCATGATCTTCTCGCGCTTTCGGGTCGACCGGTGCGATCCTTCGATGCGGTTGTTGAGCCCCTTGTGCGCGCGGTGATCCGCATCGGGTGCGAGATGGCCGATCGGTCTGGTATAACTGCGCAGCTTGTCGGTGACGACGACACGCGGAGTGACGAACCGGCCGATCAGCCGCTTCAGGAACCGCTTTGCTGCTTTCGCATTCCGCTGTTTCTGCACGAGGATGTCGAGCGCATCGCCGTTTGCGTCGACTGCTCGCCAAAACCAGAACTTCTCGCCGTTGATCGGCACGACGACCTCGTCGAGGTGCCACTTGTCGCTGGCGGTCGGCCTGTCGCGCCTGATGCAGGCGGCGAAGTGGCTCCCGAAGCGGTTCACCCACTGCCCCACGGTTTTCCGACTGATAATCACCCCGCGCTCGGCAAGCAGATCCTCGACATCCCCGGTACTGAGCGCGAACCGGTGATAGGCCCGGACCGCGTAAGCCACGATCTCGCGAGGAAGACGATAGCCCTTCAGGCGCGGCAGGGTGTCAGGCATCTTCATCCTCGCCACCTAAGACAACGCTACCCCAGGAACAACTTGGCAATCCCAAGTTGTCCGGTGGTCACAACGGCACCTGCGTGCAGCGACGGTTCAGACTGTCAAATAACCGCCGTCGACGAACACCGTCGTCCCGGTGACATAGGCCGAGGCGTCGGACGCCAGGAACACCGCCGCGTCGGCAACCTCTTCCGGCCGCCCCATGCGCCCCATCGGGATGTGGGCGAGCGACTGGCGGCGGCTCTCGGCATGACCCGGGTCGCCGCCCCGCGTCATAGGCGTATCGGTGAAGCCCGGCGCCAGCGCGTTGACCCGCACCCCGAAGGGAGCGAGGTCGAGCGCCATCGCCTTTACCAGCATTTTCGCCCCGCCCTTGGAGGCGACATAGGCCGCGCAGTTCCTCTGCGCCACTTCGCTCACTTGCGAGGTGACGAGCGTGATCGAGCCGCCCCCCCGCGGTACCATCGCCCGCGCAGCAGCCGCGGCGAAAAGAAAGGAGCCGGTCAGGTTGGTGGCGATTACTGCCTCCCACTGCGCGGGCGTGATTTCGTGGGCGAGCGCCGCCGGCCCACCGATCCCGGCCGAGGAGATCGCGGCATCGATCCGGCCGAGCCGCTCCACTGCCCGGGCGAAGAGCGCCGCGCTCGCCTCCGGATCGCGCACGTCGCAGGCCGCCGCCTCCACCCTTATGTCCCCACGCGCTATGCCGGCCGCCGTCTCGGCCGCGCCGGCCTCGGCCAGGTCGGCGAGGAGCAGATCGGCCCCGGCCCCGGCCAACGCCTCGGCGATTGAGCGGCCGATGCCGCTACCGGCCCCGGTCACCACTGCCACCCGTCCCTTCAGTGCATCGCTTGCCCAAGCCCCGCTCATAGCATCCCCTCGCGTTTCAGCATCCCAAGGCTTTCGTCGAAGGCGGCGACCGTCACCGCCACATCCCCTGGCGTATGGGCGGCGGAGAGAAGCCCGCCGGGCCAGCCGCTGAGATCGATGCCGTTCACGAGCATCGCCATCCGAAGAAGTCGCGCGAGCCCCGGCGGCTGCGCCTGCAGCCCCGCACGTCCGAGCCGCCTCGGATCGAACGGCGCCTCAGCGAGATCGGGCGCCGTGCACAGGTGAAAGGCCGAGGCCTCGCCATAGACGTGCCAGGCCACTTGCCTGGCGGCGAGCACCTCTGCGAGCCCGCGCCGCAGGTCGGCGGCCAGCGCCTCGGCCCGCCGGTTCGGTGCCCCGTCCCGGATCGCGGCGAGCGTGGCCACCCCGGCCGCCGCCGAAGCCGGCGCCGCGTTGAATGTGCCGGGGTGGTAGATCTTCTGTCGCCCGGCGCGCTCCGCGACCTCGAAATCGAGCCCTTCGAGAATCTCTGCCCGCCCCGCCACCGCGCCGCCCGGCTGCCCGCCGGCGACGATCTTGGCGAGTGTGGTCAGGTCAGGGGTGATCCCGGTCTTCTCCTGCACCCCGCCGGGGCTGACCCGGAAGCCGGTGATCACCTCATCGAAGATCAACAGCGTGCCAGTCTCGCGCGACCAGTTTCGGAGCTGTGCGAGAAAGTCGGTCGAAAGCGGGATCTTCCCCGTACAGGCGCCAAGGGGCTCCAGGATCACCGCCGCGAAGGCGCCCGTCCGTAGCGCCGCCTCAACCCTCGCCTCGTTGTAGGGGTCGAGTGCGGCGGTCTGCGCGGCCACCGCCTCGGGCACGCCGATCACCGTGCCGCCGTTGAAATGCGAGGCATAGCCAGCAGTCATGTCGTCCTGCCAGCCGTGATAGTGGGCGTGAAACCGCATCAGCCGGTCCCGCCCTGTGAAGGCACGGGCGAGGCGGACGGCCATCTGGGTGGCTTCCGAGCCGGAGGCGTGGAAGCGTACCTTCTCGGCCGAAGGCACCATGGCGACGATAGCCTCGGCCCAGGCCACCTCGGCCTCGTGGCAGGCGGCGAAATGGGTGCCGCGGGCCATCTGCTCCGCGACTGCCCGCATCACATCGGGGGGGTTGTGGCCGAGCAGCAGCGCGCCGTGGCCGCCGAAATAATCGATGTAGCAATTGCCGTCGGCGTCCCACTTCCGCGCGCCCTCGGCATGGGTGGCATAGACCGGATGCGGCCTCAAGTGGCGGGAATCGTGGACGATCCCGCTCGGCAGCACCGACCGAGCCCGTTCCGCCAGCACCGCCGACCGTGCAGTGCGTGCGCTGTAGAGAGCCTCGATCCTCCCCTCCGTCATTCCGTCTCCCCGGGGAACCCACTCATTGCAGTCCCGAGAAAAGGAGCTCGGTTCCACGAAGTCACGAAATTTTATAGGGGTCTAAGGGTCGAAACAGCTTGCCGCGCTCGGAATGTTCCAGTTCAGGGCGGCAAGCCCCGGGATTGTTGCGCCGATGGCCTCGAAAATATTGCGCTCGCATGGCCCGTCTAATTCGCCGCGCCAGTTGCGCGGCGACGCCATTCGCTTAGCGTCTCTGCATGCTGCACATCTCGGGGAGCCCAATGGCCCGCACATTCGTTGCCGCCGCCGCCCAGCTCGGCCCAATCGCTCGGCACGAGGGCCGCGTACCCGTCGTCGCCCGCATGGTGACGCTCCTTCACGAGGCGAAGGCCCGCGGTGTCTCCTTCGTCGCCTTCCCAGAGATGGCGCTCACCACCTTCTTCCCGCGCTGGCATATCGAAGATTCAGATGAGGTGCTTTCCTATTTCGAAGCCTCGATGCCCGGGCCCGAAACCCGGCCGCTGTTCGATACCGCCCGCGACCTCGGCATCGGCTTCTACCTCGGTTATGCCGAACTGATCCCCGGCCGCTCGGGCCTCAACCATCTGGGCTATAACACCGCGATCCTGGTCGACTCGGCTGGAAACGTCACCGCCAAGTACCGCAAGGTCCATGTCCCGGGCAACGCCGTGCCAGATGCCAGCCTCAAGCTCCAGCACCTCGAGCCATGGTATTTTGACGATGGCAACCTCGGGTTCCCGGTCACCGAGACGATGGGCGGCAAGTTCGGCATGCTCATCTGCAACGACCGTCGGTGGCCCGAGAGTTGGCGAATGCTCGGCCTCCAGGGGGCGGAGATTGTCGCGCTCGGCTACAACTCGCCCTCCCAGCTTCCTGACAATCCCGCCCAGAACGCGCTCCGCAAGATGCACCATCTGCTGCCGATGCAGTCGGCGGCCTACCAGAACGGCCTCTGGATCGTCGCCACCGCCAAGGCCGGGCTCGAAGGCGGCTGCCACATGATGGGCCACTCCTGCATTATCGCGCCCTCGGGAGAGGTGGTGGCCCTTTCTGCGACCGACGGCGACGAGCTTCTCACCTATCGCATCGACCTCGACGCTACCCAAGAATACAAGCGCTTCTTCGATTTCAAAACCTATCGCCGCCCCGAGGCCTACGGCCTGATCACCCAGCGGCACGAGTAAGCCCATGATCGCCCCCACCCGCGATTTCATCGGCTATGCCGGCGAACCTCCCGCGGCCCACTGGCCGAACGACGCCCGTGTCGCCGTCAACTTCTGCCTGAACTACGAGGAGGGGGGAGAGCTCTCCATCCTGAATGGTGACGACCGGTCCGAGACCCGGATCTCCGACGTAGCGGTGGAGGCGCGGATCGGTGCGCGCGACCTCAACATTGAATCTAGCTATGAATACGGCTCCCGCGTCGGCTACTGGCGGATCATGCGCGCCTTCACCGAGCGCGGGCTCGCCTGCACCGTCAACCTCGTCGGCCGTGCCGCCGAGGCGAACCCCGTCGCCGTGGCCGAGATGGTGAAGGCGGGCTTCGACCTCCAGCTCCACGGCTGGCGCTGGATCGACCAGGAGACGCTTTCCGAGGCAGAGGAGCGCGACCACATCGCCCGCCAGATCGCGCTTGCCACTCGCCTGGCCGGCAGCGCGCCCCTCGGCTACTACGCGGGCCTTCCCTCGATGAACACCCGCCGCCTGGTGGTGGAGGCCGGCTCCTTCCTCTACGACTCGGATGTCTACAACGACGACCTGCCCTACTGGTCGCCTGACCACCCGGGGCACCTGCTGGTCCCCTATTCCCTCGACACCAACGACTCGCGCTTCGGCCGCGCCGAGCGCTGCTATCAGGTCGGTGGTGAGTTTGTTGAATACATCAGCGACAGCTTCGACCTGCTTCATGCAGAGGGCGCTGGCCATCCCCAGATGATGACCGTCGGTTTGCACGCCCGCCTCATCGGCCGCCCCGGCCGGATTGGCGCGCTCCACCGGATCCTCGACCACATGAAGGCGAGGGGCGATGTCTGGATCTGCCGCCGCGCCGATCTCGCCCTTCACTGGGCCAAAGAGTGTCCCGACCCGCGGCTGAACACCTGACCACCGATCCCTTTCCCCTTGGAGAACTATCTTCGGTGGGTAAGGCGGGGGCCGGCTTGTTAGCCCGCACCGAACGTCAGAACAAACTCGGTGAGCAGGGCGATCCCGAGCCCCAGATCCTCCGCCTCCATCGCCTCGTCAGGGTTGTGGCTGCCGTTGGCATTTCGCACGAAGACCATGGCCACCGGCACCCCCGCCGCCGCGAAGGCTGCCGCGTCATGGCCCGCTCCGCTCGGGATCGGAGCCGCCGGGATGCTAAGCCGTCCCGCCGCCGCCGAAAGCCCAGCCATGAGCCGCGGGTCCATTCGCGCGGGTGCCCAGTTGAAGCTTTGCCCGAGATCAAAACGCACCCGCCTATGAGCCTCGATCGTGGCCAGGGCCTGGCGGAGCTCCCGCTCCACCCGGTTGAGCACCTCGAGAAACTCGCAGCGCACGTCGAGGGAGAATCCCAGCTCCCCTAGCACCCGGCTGCCGCCGTGCTGGGTGGGATCGGATTCCACCCGCCCGAAGGTGATGGTGAGCTCACGCCCCTCGGCCTCCAGCTGGTCCCAGATTGCCTCAGTCGCGGCGACGAGATCGGCGAAGCCCGTCACCGCGTCCGACCGGGAAAACCGGGGCTCCGCCCCGGAATGGGCATAGGCGCCGAAGATGCGGGCCTTCGGAAAGCGCCAGCCACCGGTCATCGCGGTCACGATGCCCAAGGGTTCGCCCCGCGCCAGCAGCCGAGGACCCTGCTCGATATGAAGTTCCACGAAGCCCACGATCCGGTCGGGGGCGATCTGCGCCACGCCCCGGCCCACCGCGCCGGGGTCGAAGCCCAATTCTGCCATGTGTTCGGCAAGCGTCCGCCCTGTGTCGGCTCGCCGGGCATCGAGCGCGGACACGGGCAGGCGGCCGAGCGCCGCCTCCGCCCCAGGGTAAGAGAGCGGGAACCACACCGCCTCCTCCGCCCGGGCCGCCATCACGATCAGGTCGCGCTCCGTCTCCACTCCCCGCCGGGCCAGCTCCGCCATCACCCCGAGCCCTGCGACGACCCCGGCCGCGCCGTCAAAATTGCCGCCATGCGGCACCGAATCAAGATGCGAACCGATTACAAGCGCGGGCAGGCTGGGGTCGCGCCCAGGCAGAGTGAGGTAGAGGTTGCCCGCCGCATCCACTCGCGCCTTGGCGCCGAGCGCCCGGCCGGTGCGGGCCGCAATGTCATGCGCCCGCTGCTCCCCAGGTCCGTAGGAGGCGCGCGTGACCCCCGGCGGGTCGAGGCTCGCCTCCCGGATCTCGTCGAGAAGCGCCGCTGCGAAGCCGGTCATCTCGGCAAGCCCCTCCATCACCTTAGCCCCGCCCGAGCCCGAGCCGAGCGCGGAGCTCCCGCGCCGAGAGCGGCGCCACCCCTACGCGCGCCATCACCGCGACCGCCTCCTCCACCAGCCGGGCATTCTCGACCAGCTCGCCGTCGAGTGTGGGGTGATCCTCGATCCCGGTCCTTAGGCCGCCCCCGCGCTCCACGACCAGGGGCGCGATGGCGCGGTGCGCCGTCTCGCCCTTCGAGCTTGCGCCCCAGTCGACACCCTCGGGCATCAGGTCCAGCATCGCCGCCAGCGCCGAGGGCCGGGCAGGTGCGCCCCAGACCACGCCGAAGCCGATCGAGAAGGGGGTCCGCTCCGGCACCGCGCCCAGGGACCGCATCTCGGCCGCAAGCGCCATCTGGCCGAGGTCGAAGACCGTCAGCTCCGGCAATACCCGGGTCGGGCGCAGAAGCTCTGCGATGCGGTAGAGCATGTCGGTCGGCGACAGGTAGACCTCGCCCCCCGTCCCGTAGGAGAAGCTTCCGCAGTCGAGCCCGGTCAGATCGGCGCCCGCCGGCACCAGATGGGCGATCCGCGCTTCCGGCGGCAGGATCGCCGCGGCATCCGCCGGTGCCACCGCGGGGGCGGTCAGCGCCACCGGCAGCGTCCCGCCGCCGCCGGAGGAGAGATGCACCAGCACATCCTCGTCCACCTCGCGGATGCGCGCCACCAACTCGGCGTAAAGCGCGGGATCGTTGGAAGAGCGGCCCGTCGCCGGATCGCGCACGTGGCAATGGACCACCGCCGCCCCGGCCCGTGCGGCAGCGCAAGCGTCGGCCGCAATTTCGGCCGGGGTGATCGCGACATGGGGCGTGGCGTCGCGCCCAATCACCGACCCGTTCACCGCGCAGGTGATCCAGCGCGCCGTCACGCTGGCCGCCCGCGCCGGAGAAGCGCTCCATGCCCCACTGCGCCAGGCTCAATTCGCCCGGTCCGTGCAACGATCCGCCCGCGGCTTATGGTCAGGACCGGCCGCCCAACCAACTCCATCCCCTCCCAGGGGGTGAAATCAACGTTGCTCAACATATCCTCCTGCCGAACCACCCAGCGCGCTTCCGGGTTCCAGAGCACCAGATCAGCATCTGCGCCTACCGCCAGCACGCCCTTCCGTCCGGCCAGGCCGAAGAGCGCTGCCGGCGCTCCGGCCGTCAGTTCCACGAACCGGTGGAGGCTGATCCGACCGGCCACGACGCCTTCCGAGAAAAGGATTGGCAGCAACGTCTGCAACCCCGGCATTCCGCCGGAAAAGGCGCTATAGGGACCCACGCCTTTTTCCTGTGCGCGGGCGATTTGGGCGAGCCGGTTCTGCGGCGAGTGGTCGGAGGACCAGATGGTGAGCCTGCCATCTGCAAGCGCCCGCCACAGCGCTGCCTGATCGACCTTCGTCCTGAGCGCGGGGGAGACGAGGAATTTCGCCCCCTCGAAGTCCGGTCGGTCCAGGTCGGCAGCGGTGAAGGTGAGGTAATGCGGGCAGGTCTCGCCCGAGACGCCCGCGCCTTCCAGCGCCGCTACTGAATCCGCGCCGCTGACGTGGAAAATGTGGACCCGCGCGCCGGTCGCCCCGGCATAGGTGCCGATGCGGCGGATCATCTCCGCCTCGACCGCGATCGGGCGCCCGGCCGCCTGCGCGGGCAGCCCGTTCCGTCCGGCCGCCGCCTCCCGCGCTCTGAAGAAGCTGATCAGCGCATCGTCCTCGGCATGGACGAGGCAGAGGAGCCCGTACCGCGCCGCCGCCGCCATGATTGCGAGGACGGCGGCATCGTCGAGGGCGTAGCCCTCGTAGGTGGTGAATAGCTTCAGCGAAGTGAAGCCACGTTCGGCCAGCCGCGGCAGGCCGTCGGCCAGAAAGCCCGGATCGGCCCGGCCGAGCTGGAGGTGGACGCCGTAGTCGATCACCGCCTGACCTTCTGCGGAGGCGAGATATTCGCCGAGCACCGTCTCGGGGTCCTCCGCCGCGCCACACATGGAATGCGAGAGCACTGTGGTCACTCCGCCGGCAGCCGCGGCGCTGGTTGCGGAGGTGAAATTGTCGGGACTGGGGATCTCCCCCGCAATGGCACGTTGGGCGATGTGGCAATGGCTATCGATCCCGCCTGGCAGGAGCAGAAGACCGCGGCCATCAATCTCTTCCCGCCCGGCCGGGAGATCCCGGCCGATCGCTGCGATCCGGCCGTCGGAGACTGCCAGATCGTCGGCGGTCTCGCCCTCCGGCGTCACTATCCGCGCGGACCTGATGACCAGATCGGCCGCGATCATCGCCCTCTCCTTTGCCTTCACAGGGGCACTTTAGCCCTCGCTCCGGCATGGGCTCGCATGATTATTTCCGCCTCATCGGTCCGGGAAAATTGGGCCTGCACCGCCGGACGTTTTCGCTAGATTTGCTGCATCTTGAACCGACCCGAGGCCGCGATGAATACCTTCTCCTATTCCGCCCCGCCGCAGAGCCAGCGCGATTTCATCGGCTACGGCCGCCATCCGCCCAGGATCGACTGGCCAGGCGGGGCGAAGCTCGTCCTGAACCCGGTGATTGTCTATGAGGAGGGGTCGGAATATTCGCTCACCGAGGGGCATGGGCGTAACGAGGGCTGGGGCGAGTATAACACCCAAGTGGGCCCCAATCTGCGCGACCTTGGGACCGAGACCCACTTCGAATTCGGCTCGCGCGTTGGCATTTGGCGCCTCGCGCGGATGCTGGAGGAACTTGGGCTGCAGGCCACCGTCTCTGCCACCGCAGTGGCGCTCGACCGCAACCGCGAAGTTGCGGCCTGGATGATCGAGGCGGGGCACGACCTTCTAGGGCATGGCTGGCGCTGGTTCGAGGCTTGGGACCAGAGCCGCGAGGAAGAACGCGAGCATCTTCTGAAGGCCGTGGCGCTTTACCGGGAGGTTCTCGGCCATCGCCCGATCGGCTGGAACCAACGCTCCTTCCCCTCCGTCAACACCTTCGATCTTCTGGTTGAGGAGGGCGGTTTTCTATATACCTCCGACCCCTGCAACGACGAGATCCCATATTTCACCCGGAGCTCCCGCGGCCGGATGCTGGTCGTGCCCTATTCCAAGACCTTCAACGACAGTCGTTTTCTGGTCTCGCCAGGCTATTCCAACCCTGGCGATTTTGCTGCAGATGCCATCGCTGGGATCGATTACCTGCTTGCCGAAGCCGATCGGATTGGCGGCCGGATGATGACCGTCGCCGTCCATGCCCGCTGGACCGGCCAGCCGAACCGCGCCTCGGGGCTGCGGCGGATCCTGGAACATGCGCTCGCCACGCCCGGGGTGGCGATCATGCGGCGCGACGACATTGCCCGGCATGTCCTTGAGCATTGCGCCGATCTGCCGACGCTGCCGCGGGCGTAGCCATAGCTGCGCGGGATATTTCGCACAAAAGGAGAGGGGGGACGGATCCCCCCTCGACGTGGCCGAGCATCGTTCAGAGAGCCTTCAGGCCTCCATCCACCATTTGTACATGTGGAACTCGAACATCGGGTGAATCTCGGTGCCGTGTACCGTTTTGCGGGCACTGTTGTAGAGCGTCCGCCAGTAGGGGATGATGGTCACGGCCTTTTCGACCATAATCTCCTCTAGCCGTTTCATGACCACCCGGCGCTTGTCGGCATCGGCGATGGATATCGCCTTTTCCAGAAGCTGGTCGAACTCGGGATCGGAGAAATGCGTCTCGTTCCAGGGCACGCCGGTCTTATAGGCGAGGATCATCACCTGGATGGCAAGCGGGCGGGGGCCCCATTCGGTTGCGGAGAACGGGTATTTCGTCCAGTCGTTCCAGTAAGTTGAGCCGGGCAGGATCGTCCGCTTGATCTTGATCCCGGCATCTCGGATCTGCGACGCCACCGCGTCGCAAGTGGCCGCCTGCCAGTTGGTGTCGACCGAGATCAGCTCAAACTCGTGGTCGAGCATCCCGGCCTTCTCGATCAGCGCCTTGGCTTGTTTCGGGTCGGGCTTCACCGGAGGCAATGGCGCATAGGCAGGCTGGATCGGCGCGGCGTGGAAATTCTCCGCCACCTTGCCGTGGCCGGAGAAGCCGAGGCTCAGCACGACGCTGTTGTCTACGGCAAGCTCCATCGCCTTGCGCACGTTGACGTCCTTGAACTCGGGCGAGTCCTGGTTGAAGCGCACGGTGATTGTTGACGCGGTGACAACATGAGCCTCGTTCCAGTCGGGCAGGCTGCCGAACATCTTCACGTAGTCGCCGACCGTCTGGTAGGTCATGTCGATCTCGTCGGATTCCGCCGCCGCTATATAGGCCGCGGAATCGGTGCCCAGATCAATGAACTGGATCTCGTCGAGCCAAGGGCCGCCCCAGCCTTCGGTATCGGTGCCCCACCATTTGTGCTTGGTGTTCTTGGTGAGCACCTGCTTCACGCCGACCTGGTTGGTTGTGGGCAGGAAAGGGCCTGTACCGATTGGATTAACCGAAGGGTCGCCGCCCGTGTAGCTCGGGTGCACCAGCGCTGCCGGGTAGTCAGAGAAGCCGGGGATGATGGTGATGTCAGAATACCTCGGCTTCAGAATGACGGTGTGGTCGTCCACCACCTGCATCGCCGCCGGGTCGAGCTTCTTGGTTTTCTCATCGATGAGGCTGAGAAGGCGGGTCGCCATCGAATTGCCGGCCACGGCGCTGTCGCACCAGCGCTCGATATTGAAGGCCACATCTTTCGACGTGAAGGGATCGCCGTTATTCCAGGTCACGCCCTTTCGCAGGTGAAGGGTGATCTGCGTTGCGTCGCTGTTCACGTCCCAGCTTTCGAGGAGCATCCCGCGCATCGAGCCGTCACGGTTGTATTCTACGAGATATTCGAGCCACCCGCGGCCAAAGTTGGCAATCTGAGACCAGTCCCAGGTGCGCGGATCTTTCAGTGCCCGGGTCTCCATCTCGACACGGAGCGTGCCGCCCGCCTTGGGAGTCGCTGCCGCCGCTGCCGCCTTAGGGGCGTCCAGCCCGATCATCGCATAGGCTGCCGCCGCAGAGATGCCGAGCGCGGAGGCCCTGGTCAGGAACTCGCGGCGGCTAATCTCGCCGGCCTCATGCTCCTTGGCGTAGACCTGCACCGCGGGGTGAAGGCCGGATGTGGCTTTGTTCTCGTCGTCCATGAGTCGCAGTCTCCCTGGTGGTTTTTTTGTCTGGGGTGCGTCATGCCGCACCGAACCGGGGCGCCACGCGCGGAGCCACGCTAACCGGCTGAATAGACCGGAGATTTTCATAATGGTACTGAGTCCCTCAGCTCCGCACACGCGATTACTTCGGCGCCTTTCCCCAAGGAAAACATGGTCATGGCAGCCCGGATTCCACTTGCTTCGGGGACGGGGGCGGCAATGCTTAGGGTGTGGAGCGGAGGGGTTTTATGCATCTTCTCGTCACCGGCGGCACGGGGTTCGTGATGGCCCATGTCGTGCGCCAGCACCTGCTGGCTGATCCCGAGGCTCGGGCGACCATTGTCGATATCGCAGCGCTCGACGGGCCCGCCCGACGCTTCTTCGCCGGCCTCGAGGGGCGGATGCGGGTCGTGGTGACGGATCTCAACGACCCGTCGACCTACGCGACGCTGCCGGGTGACGCTGATGCCGTCGTCCATGGCGCGGCGATGACCCCACATCGTTACACTGCGCCCGATGGAGCCGAGCACTGGCCGGAGCGGGACGCACCACTACGCATTGTCGAGACCAATATCATGGCCACGGCGCGGCTGCTCGACTGGTGGCGGGGCCAGCCTGGGGGCGGGCGGTTCGTCTATCTCTCCTCCGGCTCGGTTTATGCTCCAGAGGTGCCGGGCGTGGAGTTCGTCGGCGAGGACGATCATGTCCGCCCCGACGCACTCTACGACATCACGAAATACACCGGCGAGCGGCTGACCCGTCGGTTTGGCGCGCTTTACGGGCGGCCCATGGTCTCGGTGCGGCTGTCGAGCGTCTTCGGCGCGATGGACCGCGCGACCGGGGCACGGCATGTCCGCTGCATCCCGCAGCGCCTGGCCATGAACGCACTGGCCGGCCGGCCGAGTCGCGTCGTTTCGGCCGAAGCGACGGGCGACTACGTCTCTGTCACCGATGTGGCCCGGGCAATACGCCTCCTCATCGCCGCGCCGGAGGGCACGCTTGCGCATTCAGTCTACAACATCGCCGACGCCAAACTGACGACCATCAGCGAACTGCAGGCGCTTCTCGCTCCGCTAACGGGCGGGTGTCCGGTCGAGGTGGTGGCGGAGGCCGAGGCCGAGATCACCCAGCCCGCCTCGCTCCGAACCGGCAAATACGCCGCCTACGACACCGCGCGCCTGGCTGCCGATACCGGCTGGTCGCCGCGTCCGATGGCCGAGACGCTCGCGGAATACGTGGACTGGCTGAAGGCGGAGGCCGCCGCGGGGTAGGGCTGGCGCTTCTCCCGGCCCTTAGCCGCGCAGCCGTAGTCCCTCCGGGTCGAACGGCGGCCGCTCCAGGATCCGGGCACGGTGCGGCTGGCCGAGCACCGCCACGGAGAGCTCGATGTCCGGCCGGGCGTGATCGGCCTTCACGTAGCCAATCGCCAACGATTTGCCCACCGAGTAGCCGTAGGCGCCGGATGAGACCTGGCCCACCGGGGTGCCGTCGGCGAGGAAGATCGGCTCGCCGCCGGTCGCATCCGCATCCACTGCCTCGATCTCGACCATGATCATCCGGTCCCGCGGCGCCTTGCTGGCGACGGCTCGGTAAGCTTCGGAATTCAGGAAAGGCCCTTTGTCGAGCTTCACCAGTCGCTCCAGCCCCGATTCCTGCGGCCAATATTCCGGCGAATACTCCCGCCCCCAGCTTCCGTAGCCCTTCTCGATCCGGAGAGAGGCGAGTGCCCGCGAGCCGACCGGCCCGGCGCCGAACTCGCGGCCGGCCTCGATGAGCGCGGTGTAGAGCGCCGCCTGATCCACGGCCCGACAATGCAGCTCCCAGCCGAGATCGCCCGTGAACGAGACCCTGAGGGCGGTGACCTCGATCCCCGCGACGGTGATGCGCGCCGAGCGCAGGAAGGGGAAGGCTTCGTTCGTGAGGTCCGCATTGGTCAGCCGTGCAAGGATTTCCCTCGCCTTCGGTCCGGCGAGGTTGAAGCCACAATGGCTTTCTGTGAGCGAGCGGAAAGTGGTGCCATCGGGCAGCGGCACGGCATTGAAGAAGCGCTGGTGGAAGCGCTCGGCCATGCCGGAGCCGACCATCAGGAACTCGCCCTCGCCCAGGTTTGTCACCGTGAAGTCGCCGGCCACACCGCCGCGCTTGCCGATTAGCGGGGCAAGGCAGCTCCGCCCCGGCACCGAGGGCATCCGGTTGGCGAGAAGCGCGTTCAGCCAGCCCTCCGCCCCCGGCCCCCTCACCTGGTATTTGGCGTAGTTGGAGATATCGAGAATGCCGGCCCGCTCGCGCAACATCCGCACCTCGCGGCCGACAGGCTCCCACCAGTTTTGGCGGGTAAAGCCCACCGTCTCCTCCCGTGGCTCGCCGTTGGTGGAGAACCAAAGAGGATGCTCCCAGCCGTAGTTGAGCCCGAAGATCGCACCCATCTCCTTCTGCATCCGGTAGACCGGTCGGGTCCTCACTGGACGGCCCGCCGCGCGTTCCTCGTTCGGGAAATGGATCTTGAACCGGTGGGAGTACTGGTCCTGCACTCGCGCCTTGGTGAATTCCTTGCCTGCCCAGGCGCCGTAGCGGGCCATGTCCCAGCCGAAGAGATCAAGGGTGGGCTCGCCCTGGATGATCCATTCCGCGGCGAGTTTGCCGAGCCCGCCAGATTGCGAGAAGCCGGGGATCAACCCGTTGCAGCAGAAGTAGTTGCTCAGCTCGGGCACCGGTCCGAAAAGCACCGCCGAGTCTGGCGACCAGATCATTGGGCCGTTGATCACCCGTTTGATCCCCGCCGTGCCGACCGCAGGAACCCGGGCGATGGCGCGTAGCATATTGGGCTCGATCCTTTCCAGATCGTCAGCGAAAAGCTCATGACCGAAGCCCTGCGGTGTGCCCTTCTCCGCCCAGAACCGCATGTCTCGCTCATAGGCGCCGACGAGCAGGCCGAGCCCCTCCTGGCGCAGGTAGTACTCCCCGTCGCGGTCGGCGACTGAGGGTAGGCGGCGGCCGAGCGAGGCGATCTCGGCGATCGTCTCGGTGACGAAATACTGGTGCTCGGTCGGGATCAGCGGCAGGTCGACCCCGGCGAGCGCGGCCACCTCGCGGCCCCAGAGCCCGGCGGCGTTCACCACCCATTGTGTATGGATCTCGCCCTTCTCTGTATGCACGATCCAGGAGCCGTCGGGCTGTGGTTCTGTGCCGGTCACCGGGGTGAAACGGTGGATCTCCGCCCCCCGGGCGCGGGCGCCGGCGGCATAGGCATGGGTCACTCCGGAGGGGTCCACATTGCCGCCATCGGGTTCATACATGATGCAGCGGATGCCGTCGAAGTCGACCAGCGGGTGCAGCCTCTCTGCCTCGTCGCGGCTGACCTCGTGGAAGTTCATCCCGTAGCGCCGGGCCTTGGCCTCCTGGAGCCGGAGCTGATGTTCGCGCTCCTCGGTCTGGGCGAGGTAGAGCGAACCGGGCTGGAAGATGCCGCAGCCTTGGCCGGTCTCGGCCTCCAGCTCCTTGTAGAGGTTCATCGTGTAGTGCTGGAGCCGGCTGATGTTGGTGGAATCGTGCAGCCCGTGGATGTTCGCTGCCGCGTGCCAGGTGCTGCCGGAGGTAAGCTCGCTCCGCTCCAGAAGCACGACGTCGCTCCAGCCGAGCTTGGCCAGGTGGTAGAGGATTGAACAGCCGGCGAGCCCGCCCCCGATGACAACGGCCTGAGCGTGAGTGCGCATGAATCCTGGTCCTCCCCGGGGGCGATGCCTTGAGATCGTAGGAGGCGGCCCTAGGCCGGTAAAGCCGTCCCGCGGTCCGGGCGGGGCAAACGGCAGCTGGAATGGCTGAAAAAATCAACGCCATGGGGAACGGAAATCTTTTGGCGCCCAACGGGCGGCACCGAGCCGACCGGCATGGCTCGGTTTCGGCTGGCCTTAGAGCGGATGTTCTCTTTTATATCAATTATATACGACCCGGCCCCCGTTTCCGCGCCGCCCGTGCCTGCTGCGACGGTCGGGGCTAGACGACGGCCCGCATTCGCGGCTTACTTCGCCCGGCCATAGACCCGGAGGACCGATGATCCGCCCGCTCCCTTCCGTTGCCGCGCTCTCGCCCTATCCGATGGCGGATCCGGCCCCGCCGGGTTCCATCGCCCTGTCGCAGAACGAGAGCGCCTTTCCCCCGAGCCCCGCGGTGGCCGAGGCTCTGCGCCGCGCCGCCGAGGGGGCGGAGCTCTATCCCGACACCGACTGGACCGCGCTACGCGCCGCGCTCGGCGCGGCCCACGGCCTCGATCCGGCGCGCCTTCTGTGCGGCGCGGGCTCGATGGAGCTGATCGGCGCCCTGATCCGCGCCTTCGCCGGGCCAGACGACGAGGTGCTGGCCCCGGCACAGGGCTATATCTTCGTCGCCACCGCCGCCGCCCAGGCCGGCGCCCGCTACGTCACCGCGCCGGAGCGCGATTTTCGGGTGGATATTGCGGCGCTCCTCGCCGCGGTGACGCCGGCGACCCGCATCGTCTTTCTCTGCAACCCCGGCAACCCGACCGGCACCGCGATCGCGAATGCCGAGATCGTCGGGTTCCGCGAGCGACTGGCTGGGGACGTACTTCTCGTCATCGATCAGGCCTACGGGGAATTCGATGGGCAGGACGCGGCGCCTCTCTTCCGTCTGGTGGAGCGCGGCGACACAGTGGTGATCCGCACCCTCTCCAAGGCCTACGGCCTCGCGGGGGCCCGGGTCGGTTGGGGGCTCTTCCCGCCTGAGATCGCCGAGGAGGTGCGCAAGCTTATCAGCCCCGGCAATGTTGCCGCGACGAGCCAGGCGATGGCGGTTGCCGCGCTGGCCGACCAGGCCTACATGCGCCGCACGGTGGCCGTGACCGCCGCCCGCCGCGGCCGCTTTGCCGCCGGTCTCCGCGCTCTGGGGCTTACGCCGCCGGAGAGCCGGACGAATTTTGTCCTAATCCCTTTCGCCGACCCCGAGACCGCCGCGGCCGCCGACAGGGCGCTGAAGGCGGCTGGCCTCATTTTGCGGAGCATGAGGGGCTACGGCCTCGGCCACTGCCTGCGTGCCACCATCGGCCCGGAACCGGCAATGGAACGTACACTGGCCGTGATCGCCGAGGTTCTGAGAGGGCGGAACGTCGACGGACCGGGAGTCCGATGACGGTAGCGTGAGGGAGCTATCCTTGAACCGGAATTAGGGCCGAAGCCCCGCTGGGCCAGGGCCCGCCCTTATGGCTCCCCTAAGCCGATTTCCTCCCGCCGATGCGCCACATAGGCGTCGAGTTCTTCGCGAACCCCGGGGTCCATCACCGGCTCCTCATAGTCAGCCAGCGCCTGCTGCCAGAGTGATGTCGCCCGGTCGAGCGCGTCATGAGCCCCGGCGATCTCCCAATTCTCGTAGTTCGTCCAGTCCGACAGCATTGGCCGGTAGAAGGCTGTCTCATAGCGCGCCATCGTATGGGCCGCACCGAAGAAATGCCCGCCAGTCGGCACCTCGCGGATCGCGTCGAAGCCCAGATCGTCCTCGCCGAAGGCCAAAGGTTTCAGGAACTCTACCATGTTCTGGAGGATCTCCACGTCGAGGATCAGCTTCTCGTAAGACGCCGTGAGCCCGCCCTGTAGCCACCCCGCCGCGTGGTAGATGAGGTTCGCGCCGCCGAGCACCGCGCCCCAGGTGGCCATCTCCGTCTCATAGGCCGCCTGCAGATCGACCGCGTTCGAGGCGTTGGAGTTCGAAGTGCGGTAGGGCAGCCCATAGCGCCGGGCCAGCTGGCCGCCGACCACATTGGCCTTCGCGTTCTCCGGTGTGCCGAAGGCAGGCGCGCCCGAGCGCATATCGACGTTGGAGGTGAAGGCGCCGTACATCACGGGCGTCCCTGGATTTACGAGCTGGGTCAGCACGATGCCGAACAGCGCCTCGGCGTTCTGCTGAGCGAGTGCCGCGGCCAGCGTCACCGGCGTCATAGCCCCCATCAGCGTGAAGGGGGTGATCGTGACCGGCTGGCCGTGCTCCGCCATGGCGATCAGGCCGTCGCCCATCTGCTCGTCGAAGAGCCGGGGGGAGTTGACCGAGATGATCGTCGTTACGCCAGGCGAGGCACGCATCTCGTCGAGCGTGATGCCGCGGGCGATCGCGGTCATTCGGATGCCGTCCAACACCCGGCCTCGGCCGATGGCAGAGAGGTGGAAGCAGCGGTCCGAAAGCGTCAGATTGGCCCGGTAGGTATCCAGGTGCCGGCTCCCTGCCGGAAGCTCCACTGGCGCCACCACCTGGTTGCCGATCATGTGGATCACATTGAAGTGCTGGGCGAGGCGGATGAAGTTTTCATAATCCTTGAGGTTGCCCGAGCGACGCCCGTTCACCCGGTCATGCACGTTGGGCGGCCCGGCGACGAGGCCGAAGACCATCGCATTTCCGCCGAAGAGAAGCTCCCGCTCCGGATTGCGGCTGGTCAGGGTGTAGCGCGAGGGCGCGGTCTTCAGCGCCTCAGCCACCAGGCTCTCGTCGATCCGCACCACCGAGCTTTCGCGGTCCACGATTGCGCCCGCTTCCTCAAAGAGGTCGAGCACGTTGGCCCCCATCACGCGAATGCCCAGCTCCGACAGGATGCGCATCGAGGTCGCGTGCAGCCGGTCCATCTGCTCGGGGTCGAGAAGCTCCATCGGCCGGTAGGGGTTTTCCACCCGCTGCCAGGGCATCTGGGGGATGCCCTCATGGCTCCGTCCTGCCCGTGCCTTACGTCCGCCGCCACGCCGTTCGCTCGACATTCCTATCCCCTCAATAGCCTCGCACTGGATCGACGATATTTTCGAGCGGCTCGCCGCGTCGGTAGCGGCGCAGGTTTTCCGCGAAGATCCGCAAGGCGCCCTCCTCCCAGCCGGGGTAGACGGCAGAGCAATGCGGAGTGATCAGCACGTTCTCGCGCGACCAGAGCGGATCCTCCGGGGGCAGTGGCTCGGTCTCGAAGACGTCGAGCGCGGCTCCCTTGAGCCGGCCGCCCTCGAGCGCCGCGACGAGCGCCGCGCCGGAGACCACGCCACCACGCGAGACGTCGATGAGGACCGCGCCTGGCTTCATAGCGGCGAAGGCCTCCGGCCCGAAGAGCCCGCGCGTCGACTCGTTGAGCGGCACGCAGACGGCAACGAAATCCGCACGTGGCAGCAGCGTGAGGAGGTCGGCCTCGCCATGCACCTCATCAACATCAGGTGTCGGCCGCGGCCGCGCCCGGCAGCCGAGCACGACGAGCCCCGCAGCCTTTGCCCGCCGCGCTACCGCAGCGCCAGTCTTGCCGAGCCCAACGATCAGTGCCGTTCGCCCGGCGACCGGCTCCACGCCGAGGGCGAGCCATTCCCGCCGCCGCTGCGCCTGCGCGAAGACGTGGCGGTTCTGCGCGAAATGCAGCATTGCGCCCATAACGCATTCTGCCATCATCTCAGAGGCCACTCCGGCTGAATTGGTCACGGTGATCCGCGCCGGATCCCAGGGTCGCAGGTGGTCGGTCCCCGAACCGCCGACGGCAATCCAGCGCAGGGCCGGCGCCGCCATCAGCGCCTCGCGCGGATAGGGTGCCGTGCCGGGAAAGCGCATGGAATAGACCACCTCGGCCTGGGTCTCTGCCAGCGCCGCCTTCATTCCCTCGTGGCTATCGCAGAGGTGGACCGAAAGGTCGGGATGGGTCTCCGCCAGCAACTGCCGTGCGCGGGCGCCGCCGTCGGTATGCAGAAGGACGATGGGCCGATCGCTCATAGTTGCGCCTCCGCTTCGTAGCCCAAGGCGTCCAGTCGGGTGGTGAGTTCGAGGCCCGACTCCCACGTCGCATCGAGGTGCGGCGCGCGGAGGTTCAGCCAGCGTCGGTCGTTTGAGTGGACGGCAAGAACCGCCTTGATCCCGCCGATTAGCCCGGCCTTCTGCACTGCCTGGCGCTTGGCCTTCATCACGGCCTCGGCGGCCACGACGTCGCGCCCGGCCCGGACGCCGTCGTAGACAGCCCGGATTTCCCGCGCGTTGAGGTTCACCGTGGCCGAGATGCAGCCCGTGCCCCCTGCGGCGAGCCCAGGTACCAGGAAGCTCTCTGAGCCCGGGAATACCGCGATCTCCGGCGCTGCCGCGATCACCGCCTGGGTGTTCGCCCAGTCGCCGGAACTGTCCTTGTAGGCGACCACCGCCCCGGGAAACCGCTCGCCAAGCCGACCCGCTAGCTCCGGCGTCACCGGCACGCCGCTGTTCTGGGGGATGTTGTAGAGGATCACCCGGAGACGCGGGTCCTCCACCTGTCTGATCAGCTCGGCGAAGTAGCGTGCCTGCCCGTCGTCGCCAACCGTGCCGTAGAAGAACGAGGGCAGCACCATAACCGCCGCGCAGCCGAGCCCAACTGCATGGACCGAAAGCGCCACCGTGTCGGGCAGCGCGGTGAGCCCGGTGCCGGGCATTAGCCGGTCGGCGGCGATCCCGTCCTCCACAAGCCATTCGAGCGCTTGCATCCGCTCCGCCATACCGATGGAAAGCGCCTCGCCGGTCGTCCCGAAGGGCGAGAGGTAGTGCGCTCCCTCGGCGAGGATCGCCTGGGCGTGGCTCAGGTAGAGGTCGCGTGCGATGGTGCCGTCATCGTTGAAGGGGGTCACGAGCGGGCAGACGACGCCAGCGAGTTTCGTCATGGTTCCACTTCTCTCTGGCAGAGGTCATGGGTCGCCGCAGCGACCCGACCGATCAGGTGTGCCGTCAGGGTGATATCGAAGAGTATGTCGAAGCCCCTTCCGCCGCGTAAGACCACCGCTTCCACCCCGCAGATCCGGGTCTGGGCGATACGGTCCCCAGGGAAGATCGTCGGCCTGAGATCGACCGCGCAAAGTCGCGCCATCGCCTCGTCTTGCGCGGGACCCGAGAGGCGGAACCAAGCCCAGCCCTCTTCGCGCCAGGCGCTCCAACCGCGCGGGCCGGGGTGAGCACGCCAACTCTCGAGGGTCCGATCGAGCGCCTCACCAGCGCCCTCGGCCAGCAGCAGCAGATCCTCACGCCCGAGCCGCAGGAGCCGCATCCCTTGCCAGTCGGCAAGCCGGTTCACCTCCGGCAGCGCCGCGCCATGGCCAATGAGCCAGTCGGTGCTGCCGGGGCCCTTCAGCCCGAACCTCGGCGCCGCCGTCAGATCGGCGAGGTCGAGCGGGCCCTTGGGAAGCGCCAGCCCCTCGGCTGCACCGCCGGGATTGCGAGGATGAACCTGCTGTATCATGGTCACATCTCCTGCCGTCGGCCATCGGGGTCGAACGACACATGGTTCATCACCTGTGCGGCGACGAGCGTCCCGTTGCGGCATTTCGCCGTCACTTGCGTGCCTTCGACCGCATCCTCTGGGTGGACGTAGCCGAGTGCTACCGCGCGGCCGAGCGTTGGGGATTGCGCAATGGAGGTCACATGCCCGACCGGCGTGCCCTTCCGCAGGATAAGGCAACTTTCTCCCGGCAGTTTCCCCCCCTCAGGAAAGCGGAGTCCCACCAGCCGCCGGGAGAGCCCGAGTCGTTGGCGCATCTCCAGCGCCCGCTTCCCAACGAAGAAGGGCTTTCTGCGCGAGATCGCCCAGCCCATACCGAGCTCGTCCGGCGTCGTCAGTGCATCGGTATCCTGGCCGATGATGATATGGCCCTTTTCAAGCCGCAGGATGCGCGAGGCCTCAAGTCCATAGGGCAGGAGTCCCTCCGCCTTTCCTGCCTCGGTTAGCGCCTCCCAGAGCGGCACCGCGCGGCTAGCTGGGCAGTGCAGCTCCACGCTCACCTCGCCGGTGAAGCCGATGCGCATCGCGCGGACTGGCACGCCGGCCACCTCGCCCTCGCGGCCGTGGAGATGGGGGAAGGCCGCCGTCGAAAGGTCGAAGCTGCTCCCTGCCGCCTGCAGTATCGCCCGCGCCCGGGGACCGGTGACGTTGATTGCGGCGAAGGCGGAGGTGAGGTTTGCCACATCCACCTTCATCCGCCACTGGGCGTTCCAGAAGAGCATGTCAGCATAGACCCGGGCGACGGCGCCGGTGGTCGCGGTGACGTAGTAGCGGTCCTCCGCCATCCGGAAGGCCACGCCGTCGTCGATGACGGTGCCCATCTCGTTCAGCATCAGGCAGTAGCGCACCCGACCTATGGGTTGGTTCGCATGCGCCATGGTGTAGAGCCGGTCGAGGAAGGCGCCGGCCTCCGGCCCCCGCAACTCCAGCTTGCCGAGGGTGGAGACATCGAGCATCCCGGCGGCTTGGCGGACCGCCGCCACCTCGTCTGCCACGTCGCCGTACTGGAACGGCCGCCACCATGCGCCGGCCGGCTGCATCCGCGCGCCGAGCGCAAGGTGGCGACCGTGGAGCGCTGTCCGCCGCTCCACCGGGGCATCACCTGCGGCGAGGAGGCCGAGCGGCTCGGGCCCCACCGGCGGGCGCGCCGTCGTCACCCCAACTTCGCCTACCGTCCGCCCGGTCGCCTGGGCGAGGATGCGCGCGGCTGCAGCGGCGGAGTGGCGGCCCTGGCTCGGCCCCATGCCGAGGGTAGAGAAGCGCTTGAGCAGTTCCAGCTCGCCGTAGCCCTCCTGCACGGTGTGGATTAGATCCTTCACCTGCAGATCTTCGTCGAGGTCGACGAAATCGCGCCCCTTCGGATGCGCAGCGACGGGCAGGGCGAAGGCCCCTGGCGCCGTCTCCGGCGCAGGTTCAGGTGCCGGCGCAGGACCACCAAGCCGGGCGAGCGCCTCGAGCGCCGCCCGCGCCCCGTCGGCCCGCGCTGCCTCGGCCCCGCCCCGGCCGTTCACCGCCCCGGCGAGGCCCAGTGGCCCTTCGGGCAGCGACAGCCGGAAGCGGCCAGTGGCCTCGTCATGTCCGAGCCGCGCGCCCGCCTGGCAGGGGAGCTGCCAGGCGGGCACCTCGCCCGCCGAGACCGCAAGCAGGTCGCAATCAATCCAGCGCCCACCTACGCGCACGGCCTTCAGATGCCGCCGGCCGCGCGCCTCCTCGACCGTCGCTCGGATCACCTCCACCCCGCGCCGGCGGAGCACCGCGGCCATCTGGCCGCCGCTGCCGCCCGGCCGTGGATCGGCCAGCGCCGCCAGCTCGACGCCCGCCTCGGCGAGGTCCAGTGCCACGCGGTAACCCTCCGGCTCGGTCGCTAGTACCACCGCGCGCCGGCCCGGGCGCACGGCGTAGTGCGCCATGAGCCGCTGCGCTGCGCTGCCGAGGAGGATCCCAGGCAGGTCGTTGTTGCGGAAGACGGGCGGCTGGCCGATCGCTCCGGTCGCGAAGATCACCTGCCGCGCCCGTGTACGCCAGAGCCGCCCGTCCCGGATCAGCGGCAGCCAGTTGTCCTCGAACCAGCCGTTGCAGGTTGTCTTCCGCATCAGCCGCAGCCCCGGCGCCGCTTCGACCCGGGCGAGCAGGCCGGGGAGCGCCGCCGCCCCCTCCCGCTGCCAGGTTGCCGCGCCGCCGGGCATTGTGTTCTCGTCGCAGAGGATTACGTCGGCCCCGGCCTCCGCCGCCGTCACCGCGGCCGAGAGCCCGGCGAGCCCGCCGCCAACCACGAGGAGGTCGCAGTGGAGATGCGCGGCGATGAACTCCCCGCCGGTCGCGGCCGGTTCGATGGTGCCGAGACCGGCGCGGCGGCGGATCATCGGCTCCCAGACCCGCAGGAAGGCGTCCTTCCCCGGGCCCATGAAACTGCGGTAGTAGAAGCCCACCGGCAGGAATCGCCCCAGCAGGTCGAGCACCGCTCCCCGATCCCGGGCAAGCGAGCCCGAGACGTTCTGCGCACGAACCTCCAGCCCCTCGCAGAGTGCCACCCGCTCGGCCAGCATGTTGGGCTGACCGGGAAGTTGGACGAGCGTATTGGCCTCGGCCCCCGCCATGGACAGGATGCCGCGCGGCCGATGATACTTGAAGGAGCGCGAGAGCATCCACTGCCCGTCGGCCGCCAGCGCGCTCGCTATGCTGTCGCCCGCGAAGCCCATCACCTCGCGCCCCTCGAAGCGGAAACGTAGCGGCCGGGTGCGGTCGATCCGCGTGCCCCAAGGCTCCGGCAGCCGGCTCATTCAGCCTCTCCGGGATCGAAGGTCCGCAGGACGCGATTGGTCACGATGTCGCGCTCGGCCAGGAAGAAGTAATTGGAGGGGACATGCCGCCACCATTCGACGACGACCCCCGGCTGGTTCTCGGCCTGGAAGAGGTAGCGCGCCCAGTCGGCATCGCTCGCCACCTCCGGGTCGGGTGCCTCACGCATCGGGCCGAAGGACTGGAACTCATCAATGTTGCGCGGGCCGTTCATCGGGCAGGTCAGGATCTTCATGTGGGCCTCAATGGCTCGCCGCCGTCGCGCCCATCTCGTTCAGCAGCCGGAAACTGCCGAAGCGGGCGAGGGCGAAGGGCTTCAGGATCGCCGGCACCCGGCCGGTGGCGATGGTCTCGGCCATCCGCTTGCCGGCGACGGGCGTGGCCTTGAACCCCCAGGTGCCCCAGCCGCAGTCGAGCCAAAGATTCTCAACCGGGCTCGCCCCCATAATCGGGCTGTAGTCGGGCGTCATGTCGGTGATGCCAGCCCATTGCCGGGTGAGTTGGACGGATTTCAGGAAGGGGAAGAGATGCACCGCCCCGGCCGCCAGATGCTCCTTCATGTCGAGCGTCGAGCGGGTGGAATAGAGCTGGTAGGGATCCGAGCCACCGCCGATCACCACCTCGCCCCGGTCGGTCTGCACGAGATAGGTGTGCAGGCTCACCGACGAGACGAGATTGTGCAGGAAGGGCTTCAGCGGCTGGGTCACCATCGCCTGGAGCGGGAAGTTGCGGATCGGGAGTTCCACCCCCGCTTTCAGCGCCACCGGATAGTTCATCCCGCCGCAGGCGATCAGCACGTTCCCGCATCCGATCCGCCCACGGTTGGTGAGCACGGCGCCGATCCGCTCGCCCACCCGTTCGAAGGCCAGCACCTCCGTCCGCTGGTGGAGCTCCACACCCCGCCGCGCCGCCTGAGAGGCATAGCCCCAGGCCACGGCATCGTGGCGTGCGGTGCCGCCATCAGCGTGCCAGAGCCCGCCGACGATTTCCAGCGCGCCACCGTAGTCCATGTGCAGAAGTGGCGCGAGCGCCTCCACCCCCTTGGTGTCCACCACCTCGATCCGGGTGCCGAGATGCCGGCCCATCTCCGCACGCAAATGGAAGCTCCGAAGCGTCGCTTCGCTGTGTGCGAGCGTGAGCTGACCGCGCTGCGAGAACATCACATTGAAGTCGAGCTCGCGGCTCATCTCCTCGAAGAGCTGCACGCCCTCGCGGTAGAAGGCTATCCCCTCCGGGGTGATGTAGTTCGACCGGATCGTGGTTGTGTTGCGCGCGGTGTTGCCACCCGCCAGCCAACCCTTTTCCAGCACCGCGACCGAGCGGATGCCGTGATAGCGCGACAGGTAATAGGCGCAGGCGAGCCCGTGGCCGCCGCCGCCGACGATCACAACGTCATAGGCGGGGCGCAGATCCGGCGTCGGCGGCAGATCGCCGCGGACCGGGTAGCGCCGGCTAAGCCCGTATTTCAGAAGCCTCAGCGGCACGTCAGGCCCCGGCCGGAGCGTAGAGATGGTGGGCGAGATCCGCGAACCGGCTTTCCGGAGCCATGAGGGCCAGCGCCGCGTCGCGGATCGCCCCGGCCCGCACTTGGCCCACGACCGGCGCGGCGAAATCCATGAACTTCGCGATCACCTCGTCGCGCGTCGTCGGAGCCTCCGGCCCGCCACGGGCATGGGTGTCGCCGGAGCGGAGCACGCGCCCGTCGGTGAGGGTGATCGTCACATCGGCCCAGCGTCCGGTGGGGAAGCGCGCCTCGTGCCGGGGCTCCTCGCGCACGGAGATCTTGGGCAAGAAGGCCGCCACGTCGGGATCGCTCAGCCCCACGCCCGAAATCTGCTCCACCCCGATCCGCCGGTACACGGCCATGGCGGCCACCGCGAAGGGCAGGCTGTACTGCGCTTTCGACGTAGTGTCCGGCATCCCGGGGAAGAGTTGCGCGGCGTTGTGAAAGGTCGCCACCTCTACCGCCGCGATACCCTCGGGGTGCAGATCTTCCGCCAGCACCAGCGCCCGCGTCGCGTCGATGGCCGCATGAGCCCAGCGGCAGATCGGGTAGGGCTTCACGTACTGGTGCTGCATCTGCCAGAAGGCCCCAAGGTCGGCCCAGTACTCCGCCACCTCCGGCGCCTCCACCGTGATCGCAGGCGCGCCGGTAAAGCCGCGCTCGGCCATAACCGCGGCCGTAAGGCCGACCAGCACACCCCAGCCGGAGCCGTCGTGCAGCATGGTCGGCGTCGCTATCTCGCGCATCATCTGGCTGCGGGGGCCGTGGTATTCCGCGATCCCCAGCGCCTCGCGCAGCTCGCGCGCCGTCATCCCACGCAGCCGCGCCGCCATCGCCGCAACGCCGAGCGCGTTCCAGGCGCCCGAGGTGTGGTAATCGCTCACCGTCGCATGCAACGCAATCGCCGCGCGCCCGGCGACCTCGTAGCAGGTGATGAGCGCGGCAAGCGCCGCCGGCCCGCTCAGCTCCGGCATCCCCTCGGCCAGCGCGGCAAGCGCCGGCATGGCGACCACGCCGATATGCCCCTTCGTCGGGTTGTAGCCATCGTGGCCGTCGAGGTTGTCGGTCTGCGTTGCCGCGGCGAAAGCCGCGCCGGCGAGGCTCACACGCCGCCCGTCGAAGAGCATCCGCGCCGGGATTGCCCCTGGCCCCGCGCCGTATAGGAGGCAGGCCGTCTCGCGTGCGATGATACCGGCCTCCATCGGCCCCGCCGCGATGACGATGCCGAGCGTGTCGAGGAAGGCGAGCGCCGCCGCCGCCATCACAGGCTCGGGGAAAGCCTCAGCGGGCCGGCCGAGCGTGAAGCACGTGAGCCGTTCAAGCGCTGTTTCTGCCGCGCTCGTGCCGCCGGTGTCCGCCATTTTGCGCCGCTCCCTGCAGATCGCGCCCCAAAATTAATTCGAGACCATGCCTAACGCACGAAATTCAATCAGGGAGCGTGCCCAAATATTTTGGGGCCATGGAGATGAGTGAAACGATTGATGGCCCATCACGACAGAGCTAGGATCAGCCCATGAAGCCGCCAGCCCCGCTCAACCATATCCGCTCGTTCGAGGCCGCCGCCCGGCATCTAAGCTTCACCGCTGCGGCGGAGGAACTCGGCTATACTCAGGCCGCGATCTCCAGCCACGTCCGAGCGCTCGAGCATTACATCGGTCGCCAGCTCTTCCATCGCAACCCCCGCAGCCTCAAGCTTACCGAGATGGGTGAGGCTTTCCTTCCCACGCTGCGCCCCGCGCTCGACCAGATCGACCACGCGACCGAGGCCATCGTCGCCTCCGCCCGCAACCGTACAGTGGTGGTCTCCTGTCCGATGAGCCTGGCCGAGAACTGGCTCGCTGGCTGCCTTGCCGAATACCGTCGGGCGCATCCCGAGATCGAGGTAGTCCTGCACGGAACGATCTGGGAGGACTTGGGCGAGCAGGCGGCCGATATCACGCTTTCGATCCGTCGTGAGGACGACCGGCTGCACGGCGGAATACGACTCTGGGACGATCAGCTGACGCTCCTTTGCGCGCCGCGCCTACTTGAGGGGCCGCAAGCGATCCGCGAGACAGTCGACGTGCTGCGCCACGACTGGATCTTCGTGCTAGGCCGGCAGGAGTACTGGCACAGCATGGCCGCCGCGCTCGGCATCGACAGCGGAGGGCACGACAAGGCGCTGTCGACCAACGCCTCCAATATCGCGCTGGAACTGGCCGCCACCGGCTGCGGCCTGATCGCGACCCAGCGGTCCCTGGCCCTGACTTATCTCGAGCGCGGCCTACTGGCCGAGCCGTTCCCGGGCATCCGCCCACCGAGCCCTTGGACCTATTATCTGTTCGGCAGCCAGCTGTCCAAGGGAAGCGTGGTGCGCAACGTCAGGCACTGGATCTTGGAATGCGCGCGCAGCGCCTTTGCCACCCCCCCAAGCGCCGTGTGAAAGGGCTCTTCGCCTGGGCGGCTGATCGTGCCCTTTGAACAGTCAGGACAATGCGGCTGCTGCCGTTCAACCTCTAACGGCCCAGGAAAATATCTCCCTATTCTAGACTCAAAGGCCGGACTGACTCATCGTTAATCGGATTCCACTGATGCGGGAACTGAACACACAGCGATCGGGGGCTGATGGACATCGTAATTGTCACCGCGATCATCGCGTCACTCTTCGTGATCATCGGTGCCGCCGAACCGTTGGCTGCGCGACTGCGGCTTCCCTACACCGTGATACTTGCCCTGCTGGGCATATTGATTGGTGGGGCCGCCATCTTCTTCCTGCGTACCAGCCTCACAGATGCGCTGAACCCAGTTGCCGAGGCGATCCTCAGCTTCCCCATTAGGTCGAACGTCTTCTTGTATGTCCTTCTGCCGACCCTGATCTTCCAGCCGACCCTGGATATGAACATTCGGCGTATGTTCGATGATTGGGTGCCGATCCTGGTGATGGCTGTCCTGGCTGTCGTCGCAGCGACGGTCTCAGTCGGCTATGCGCTCCATTGGGCAAGTTCGTTGCCGCTGGTCGTCTGCCTTCTTACTGGGGCGATTGTCTCTACAACCGATCCATCCGCGGTGGTCGGTATCTTCCGGTCTATCTCCGCGCCCCAACGCCTCACGCGGATCATCGAAGGCGAAAGCCTCTTGAACGATGCCGCTGCGATCGCTCTTTTTGGCCTCTTCCTGGGATCTGTTATGTTCAGTTCCTCTGAGCCGCAGCTCGGCACCGCTCTCCGGAACTTTCCGGTTCTGATCATTGGGGGCGTTGTCGCTGGCTGGATTGTCGCTCGGGCCGGACTTGCGGTCATGAGGTTAGCCACACACTATCCCTTGGCACAGCTCTCGATCACTGTGGCCCTTCCATACCTAGCCTATATCGGCGCGGAGGAGGCCATCGGTGCTTCGGGGGTTATCGCCGTTGTCTCTACAGGACTAATGCTTAACCTGCATGCGCCGGGCCGCCTTCCCCCCGAAGCCATGGCCAAATTGCGCGAGATGTGGAATCTTCTCGCCCATTGGTCCGGGGCCCTCATCTTCATCTTGGCCGCCCTTCTCGTCCCGCGTCTGCTGGAAGAGGTTCGGGCTGACGATTTCCTGCTGGTCGGAATTGTCATTATAGCTGCGACTGCCGCCCGCGCACTCATGCTCTTCGGCCTTCTTCCGCTTCTCACTGCGCTGCGCCTGTCTCCGCCGATCGATCGGAACTACCGCAGTGCCATCCTTTGGGGCGGCCTGCGTGGAGCTGTTACACTCACCCTGGCTCTCGCGGTGACAGAAAACTTCTTCGTACCAGCTGAGGTCAAACGCGTGGTTGCAATTCTGGCCACGGGCTACACGCTCTTCACCTTGATCGTGCAGGGCTCGAGTCTGAGATGGCTCATCGGCGCGCTCGGGCTAGATCGTCTGTCCCCGATCGACCAGGCGCTCTCAAACCAGGTCGTCGCCGTGGCGCTGCAGACCGTGCGCGAAGATGTTGCCAAAACAACCGAGGACTATGAACTCACGCGCGAGATTGCCCGATCGGAGGCCAAGCGCTTCGCCGAGCGGCTCGACCGCGCTGTAGAAGCCGCGGAGGCTGATGCCGAGATTCTCGACCGCGATCGCATCGCTCTCGGTCTCATCGCGTTGACCTCCGCCGAGCGCGATGGGATCCTCGACCATGTCCGGGAGCGGATCATTTCCGGGCGCCTTTCGGAACACCTGCTCTCGGATGCCGAGCGATTGATTGAGGCGGTCCGCGCCGAGGGGCGTATCGGCTACCAGCGTGCCGCTCGACGGAGCATTTCCTATGGGCGCGGCTTCCGCCTTGTCCTCTTCATCCATAACCGCCTGCACTGGTCCAGCCCACTCGCTCGTCTGACCGTCGATCGGTTCGAACGGCTGCTTGCCCAGCGGCTTATCCTGCGCGATCTTGGCCGGTTCATCGACAGACGCATCCTGCGCATCCACGGCCGGCGAGTGGCTGAGCTCCTCCATGAACTGCTATCGCGCCGACGCGAGGCGGTCGAAACCGCATTGGACGGACTTCGTTTGCAGTATCCCGGTTATGCCGAAGAGGTGGAGAGACGCTTTGTCCGGCGCACCGCGCTGCGACTCGAGGAGCACGAGTATGGCTCACTCAAGGAGGATGGGCTTATTGGCGACGAACTCTTTACCGTCCTGATGTCACGGATCGCCGCGGAACGGACTCAGACGGAGCACCGGCCGGCTCTTGATCTTGCGCTGCAGAAGGCGGAACTCGTGCGCCAGTTCCCACTCTTCGCTGAGATTGATGAGACGGCGCATCGGCTGCTGACGCGGGCCTTGGTGAGCCGCTATGCGAATGAGGGGGAGGTGATCCTCCGCAGAGACGCAACCGCAAGGAGCGTATTCTTCATCGCGTCAGGTGCCGTTGAGCTCGAAACGGCAGGACAAACCTGGCGCCTCGGGCGAGGCGAGATGTTTGGGCAGATGTCAATCCTGTCGAACGGGCCTCGCCGCACCATGGTGCGCGCCATCGCGCCGTCGACCTTTCTCGTTTTGGATGACACGCGGTTTCGCAGGCTTCTGCGCCAGAGCACTGCGCTTAGGGAAGCGGTGCGCGAGAGCGCGCACAAGCGCGGTATCCCGACAGAGACACTATTGCCTGAAATTGGATAGAAATCGAGGATCTGTCGCGAAGTTTGGTCGGCAGACGAGGGGCTCAGATGGCCAGGCGGCTCCTCGCACATTGGGAAATGTCCGAGGTTCTCCATCCTCAGATGGCGGGCGCTTGGCATGATCTCAGCAAGCCTTGCGCCCTCTGACGGGGTGGCGGAGCAATCGTAGGCGCCGAAGAGCAGGGCAACGAGCAACGACCGCGCATCAATTTGCCGCGCCGTGTAACTGCTGCTCCGTTCCAGCACGCCGACGTGCTGCCCCGACCATCCGCTAACATCGGATGGAAGCATTCGACAGTCGGAAGGTGACCGCCGGCATCGCCTGATACGCTCGGCAAAGGTCGAAAAATCGACTGGCCGGAGTCAACGTGACAACGCGCTTCAGGCCTTAGATTGGGTGAATGAGAGATAGGCCCGACGGCCTTCGATCTTTTTTCTATCAAAGTTCACAGTAAGTCAGATTACCAGCCAATACCGCGTATGCCTCCGCTCCCCGGTTCGGCTGAGCGCGCCCATTTCGACGAGGCACTGCAGATCCCTGGTCGTGGTCGCGCGCGACGTGCCGGTCATGGCGATGTAGTTCTCGGCGCTGAGGCCCCCTTTGAATCCGTCCGGTCCCTCGCGGAACATGCGCTCGATCACCTTGGCCTGCCGGTCGTTCAGCTGGTTGCTGAACTGGGCGTAGAATTTCGCCTTGGAGATGAAGAATGCGACCCGGGTCAGTGTGACCTGCTGGGCCTGGAGGATGGTCTCGGCGAACCAGAGGAGCCAGCCGGTGACGTCCAGCGTCTTCTGGTGAGTTTCGAGCTGGTCGTAGTAGCATTTCCGATCACGTTCGATCGTGTAGGCCACAGCGATCAGACTCGGCTGGCCGATGTTCTGGGCGAGGATCTTTTCGGCCAAGGCGCGGCCGAGGCGCCCATTGCCGTCCTCGAAGGGATGGATGCTCTCGAACCAGAGATGCCCAAGCGCCGCGCGCGTGAGTGCGGGCAGTGGCGCGGACCCTTCTGGCGCCGTGCGGTTGAACCAGTCGACGAACACGTCCATCTCGCCCTGGACCCGCGCCGAGGGCGGGGCTTCGAAATGCACGGTCGGTTGGTCGATGCGACCGGACACGATCTGCATCGCGTCGGCATGCCGCCGGTAGGATCCGATGGTTTCAAGGCCGCGGTCGTGGGACAGGAGCATCCCATGCCAACGACATAGAGTGTCGTGTGTCAGGGGTGTGGCGTAGTTCAAGTAGACGTCCACCATCATCTCCGCGACGCCCTGCTCCCGGGGCCTCGATGGTGCGCTGTCAGCGCTCAGACCGAACTGACGGCGTAGGGAGGATTGCACACTGGACCTGTCCAGCACCTCGCCTTCGATGGCGCTCGTCCGCATCGCCTCTTCGCTTAGCAGTTCGATGCGCAAGCGGTCGCGCTCGGCGCTGGTCACATGGCAGACGGCACCGAGGATCTCTCCGGATGACAGCAGAAACCGCTGTTCGAGAGGTTCGACCGCGCCGACGTCATAGCGAAAGCTCGGCCAGTCGGGCTGAGTCCAGTTGCACTGCATGAGCTATAGAATCCCATTCTATAACTCACAATACAAGCTCAATGTGAGTTATGGAGGCGCGCTCAATGCATCAAGATCACTCACATCTGCCCTTGCATCAAAAAGCCCCTGCAAAACCGGGGCCAATGGTTTGGCCCCCGCCGTCCCCGGGGGAGAGCCTTCGAACGCAACCGCTGAGAAGGAGGAACCCTATGCAGATCGTTCGAATTGGGTTGGACTTGGCGAAGTGCGGGTTCGAAGTTCATGGTGTCGACGCGGAGGACAGGGTTGGGGTCCATATACGTCCACATATGACAACGCCTGTCACTCAGCTTCGCGTTCGAGCAATGCAAGGAGCGTTTCCGTCCAGCGACCGACTCACGGCACGACGCGCCCACCATTTGAATGACTGGAATGGTGGGCGGGCGGCTAACGAAGCCGCAGCGGGCTCTATTTCGTCTGCTGTCGGAACACCAGGTTGCCCAGCCAGGCCGAGAGCAGAACGATGACGATGGCGATCGCAACGCCGATTTCGGTCGTCTGGCTCCAGTACTCACTGCGGAAGATCGCCCGTTCTGCGTCGACGATATACTTGAACGGATCGAGGTCAGACAGGATCCGCAACCAACGCGGCGCCAGCGTCATCGGCAGCAGGATGCCGGAGAGGAGAAGGATCGGCAGGGCAATGGAATTCAGGAGCGGCGCGAGCGCGTCCTCGCTCTTCAGGGCAAGACCGGCGGCATAGGAGAGATAGGCGAAGGCCGCTCCGAGCAGCGCCACCACGATCAACGCGCCGAAGATCGCCGCGAGTGGGATCCGGAGCCCGAAGAGGAAAGCAGCAGCGATGAGGATGATCCCCTGAAGGCAAATGATCACCACATCGCGCAGCACGCGACCCGTGATCAGCGCGGTACGGCTTGCCGGGGTCACCATCATCCGGTCGATGACCCCGCTCCGCCATTCGGCGATGATGCCGAAGCCTACGAAGGCAGCACCGAAGATCCCCAGTTGCACCAGAAGTCCCGGAACAAACACCTGCCACGCGTCCCCGGGCGGAAAGCCCGGTGTCTTTGCCACCGCCTGCAGAAGAGGCCCGAAGAGGGCCAGGTAGAGGATCGGCTGCATCAACGAAACCAGCACCCAGACCGGGTTCTGCAGTGAGATGACCATCGAGCGGCGGAAGACAACCAGGCTGTCGTGGATATATCTGCGCATGATCGCGTTCCTAATCCCTGAGGGTCCGACCGGTGAGGGCCAGGAAGACATCATCGAGCGTCGGCTGTGCCACCTCGACCCCGATCGCCTCGACCCCGATCGAGTTCATGTCCTTGAGAAGCTTCGCCAGAGCCGCCGCCCCGTCCTGTACTTGGATGCGCACGACATTGCCCTCGACGTTCGGCTCCGAGGCTCCGACCAGCGCCCCGGTGATCGCGGCCGCCGCTTCCGCATCGCCGGTGTCACGAAGGGTCAGAGTGATCGCATCGCCCGAAACGCGCTTCTTGAGTTCCTTGGGCGTGCCCTCTCTGACGATCGTTCCGTGGTCGATGATCAGGATCCGGTCGGAGAGAGAATCCGCCTCGTCCATGTAATGCGTGGTCAGGAAGACGGTCGTGCCGAAATCGTCTCTGAGCTTGCGGATGTGGGTCCACAGATTGGCCCGCGATTGCGGGTCGAGCCCGGTCGAGGGCTCGTCAAGGAAGACCAGCTGCGGTCGATGGATCAGCCCCATCACGATGTCGAGCCGCCGCCGCTGCCCGCCCGAGAGCGCGGCGCATTTGCGGTCCCAGACATCCTCAAGGTCGAGCGCGGACAAGAGCTCCTCCGCCCGCTCCCGCGCCGCCTTCGGTGCAATCCCGTAAAGCTCAGCATGCCACGTGATTTCGTTGCCGACCCGCGCCAACTCCGAAGTCGATCCGCTCTGGCTGACGTAGCCGATGCGCCGCCGGACGCCGACAGGATCGGCGCGCAGGTCAAGTCCGGCCACTTTCGCTGTGCCGCCGGTCGGCTCGAGAAGGGTGCAGAGCATCTTCAGCGTTGTCGTCTTGCCGGCGCCATTCGGCCCGAGGAAGCCGACGATCTCGCCCGCCTTCACCGTAAGGTCGATCCCTTTGACCGCCTCGATCGCCTTGCCGCGCGTTCGGTAGACGCGCTTCAACCCGTGCGCCTCGATCATCGTCTCAGGGGCGACCGCCATCTTGACCTCTGACTCGGCTGGGTTCATATTTATCTTGAAATGCGAGATATTTGATAATCGAGGTAAAGTCAAGTGCAGCCTCCTGAAAACCAAGCCGACCTGACCTTCCGGCTCACCCGCGCAATCCGGGAATACCAGAACGCCAGCGACATCATGGACGAGGCGTTCACGGCGCTCCTCGGGATCAATCGGACCGACGGGAGGTGTCTGGACATCATCGACCTGCACGGCCACCCGACCGCCGGGCAATTGGCAGCAGAGAGTGGGCTGACCACCGGAACGGTAACCGCCGTCGTCGACCGGCTGGAAAAAGCCGGCTACGTCCGCCGCCGGCGCGATCCTGGCGACCGGCGTAAGGTCGTCGTCGAGGCGACCGAGACCGCGCAAGAGCTTGGTACATTGGTTTTCGATGAGGTAGGGCGGCTCGGCCAGGCGCTGATGGGTCGAATGACGCCGGAGCAGCTTCTCATCGTTATCCGCTTCCTCGAAGTGGGCAACAGGATGAGTAGGGAAATGGCTGCGCTGCTTTCGAAGCACGTGCCATCCGGCGCCTCTTCGCCCGAGGACCGGCGCGAACGCGCCCGCGCGTTCCACCGCGAACAGAAGGCGATGGTGAGAAGGCTCGAGGCTTCGTTTGGGCCGCGCTGAATGCGGACAGCAAGACAGGATGCGCTCTCGCCCGATTGCGCCATCAACGGACATGCCGTCTTGCACCGTCAGTATCCACCAACATTATACGGGTAGCCCTGAAGAGGAAATTTGCCATGGCCTGGGAAGCTGACGTTGTCATCATCGGTACCGGCGCCGCCGGCATCGGGGCGATGCGAGGGCTCGCAGGCTCTGGTATGTCTGTCATCGTGTTGGAAGCGCTGCCACGGCTAGGCGGCCGGGCGTGGACCCGGCAAGCGGCGGGCGTGGCGCTCGACCTGGGGTGCGGCTATCTGCACTCTGCAGAGCGCAATCCCTGGGTTTCAATCGCTGAGGCGGCCGGCATCGAAATCGACCGTACCCCCCCCCGCCTGGAACAAGCAGCCCGGGAGTTCAGACGTTCATGCCGTCGAGCGTGTTGCAGCACTCCAAGCCTTCGAGCGCTGGACTGCCCGCATTCACGGCCCCGGGCCGGCCAGTGATTGCGCGGCCGATCTCTTGGACCCTGCTGACGCCCGCTGGACCCCCTACCTACAGGCAATGAGCGGTTATATCAGCGGCGACGAACTCGAGCGCATCTCGGTTCAGGACTACGCCGCCTACGATGCGGCGGCGAGCGATACAAACTGGCGTCTTCCCGCCGGCTATGGAGCCCTGGTAACCGGAAGCCTGCCGCCCGGGGCGCAAGTGCACCTCGGCACGCCTGTCCAAGCCGTCAGGCTCGAAACCCCGGGCGTGGTGGTTCATACGACCAAGGGCGCCCTTCGGGCCCGTGCCATCATCGTCACCGTCTCGACGAACGTCCTTTCAGGAGACAGCATCTCATGGCCCGTAGAGCTTTCTCCGTGGCGCGAGGCCGCCGCCGACCTTCCCCTTGGCAACGATGAGAAGCTCTATTTCGAGATTCTGGGTGAAGGCCCATTCGAAGTGGAGACATACTACCCAGGCGACTTGCGCGATCCAGCGTCCGGCGCTTTCTATATCCGTCCGCAGGGTAAGCCTGTGGTAGAGTGCTTTCTTGGCGGTGCTGGTGCGCGACGGGCGTCCACGGAGGGCGCTGAGGCAGCCTTCGCCCGAGCCATGGACCAGCTCAGAGCGATCTATGGCTCTGACGTTCAGCGCCATCTGAAGCCTTTGATCGCATCGAATTGGACCACAACGGCAGAAATCGGAGGCGGGTATAGCCACGCCCTGCCGGGCAAGGCCGAAGCGCGCCGTGCACTCGCCCAACCCTTCGACGACCGGGTGTTCTTCGCCGGAGAGGCCACGCATCGAGATGACTTTTCGACCGCCCACGGCGCCCTGCTTTCCGGCCTCCGCGCCGGAGCGGAAGTGCTTGCAGCGTCAGCCATGGAGGCCTAGCGGCGGCTCATCATTGGGTGCGGACGTTGGCGGCGACAGGGCACGAGGTGCGCCTGATCGCACCGGAGTTCGTCAAGCCGTATTTGAAGAACCAGGAGAACGATATGGCGGACGCCGAGGCCATCACAGAGGCGGCCAGTCGACCGACCATGGGTTTTGTCGAGGTGAAGACGCCGGGACAGCAAGGGCTCGGCATGATCTTCCAACTGCGCGACCGGCTTGAAGCATCATGGGTCATCAACAGGGCAATGAACCGGGAGCTATTCGAGCTTTACGTCGAAACCCAGCTGGCTCCGACGGACCAAGATCGCCAGCCCAAATCTACCGCAAGACCGGTAATCTGAGAGCCATCCAGCTTCTTCTGGGATATACCAAGATGGACAGCACGGTGCGCTACCTTGGCGTGGAACTTTAGGATGCCTTGGCACTTGCCGAGGCGGTAGACATCTGATCGATCGGGCCGCTCGACATGGGCGGTCCAGTACTGCCGTTTGCACGCCTGTCGACACGCTGCACTGCGGCACAACAGATCGGACATTCGCGCCTGGCGCTTGCCCCTCACACAGCCGCAGATCTTCAGCGCGGTGTCAGATCCCCGAACATTCTAATGTTGGCGCACCTCCGACCCCAACAACGAATTGTAGGGTCCCCGTTACAAATTCGTCATGACGCTCGTCTATCCGGATCGCCATGTTGTCTGACTTGGACCCTTCATTAGCCGAAGCGGAGACGCTTGCGACCTTGCGCGACGACGCGGGGGCGAAATCGGCCGCGCTGCGCATTCGAGGGCTTGGTCATAGCTATGAGCAAACTCCCGTCCTCAGGGATCTCACGCTCCACCTCCCTGAGGGAGAATACTGCTGCCTTCTTGGCGATTCCGGTTCCGGAAAGACCACGCTCCTGAAACTGATTGCCGGGATAGAGCGGCTTCAGCGGGGTTGTATAGAAATCGGGGGCTTGACCGTCGCGGATGGGCGGGCCGGTCGCTCGCTTCCGCCTGAGGCGCGTCACTTGGGCATGGTGTTTCAGGATCAGGCGCTCTGGCCGCATCTTAGTCTGCAGGCCCATCTGGAGTTTCCGCTCCGGGCACGACGCCAGACAGTCGACCAAAAGGACCTGGCCATGCTCATCGAGCGCATGGGGCTTGCCGGACTCGAAGCGCGCAAGCCCGGCGCCCTTTCGGGCGGGCAGAGACAGCGCGTCGGGCTGGCCCGTGCCCTCGCGGGAAATCCCAAGCTGCTGCTGCTCGATGAACCCCTGTCGGCGGTCGACACGGCGATGCGCAACGAATTGCGCGGCTATCTCCACCAGCTGTTTCGGGAACTTCGGTTTTCCGCCCTCCACGTTACGCATGATCCCGAAGAAGCGTTCCAGCTCGGCACCCGGATCGGGGTGCTTGAAATGGGACGTCTGGTGCAGTGGGACCGACCGGAGACGCTCTACCGGCAGCCGGCCACCCGCAACGTGGCGCGTCTCACCGGTCCGTGCGGGATCGTGGGCGTCGACTGCGTGGAAAGCGATGGACGAGAGGCAAACATCCGCTGGATGGATCAGGTCGTTCGGGTCCCGGCCCATCCTGACGTCAGACCCGGCGCATGCTCCCTTCTGCTCCGGCCTGATGCGTTGGCACCGTCATGCGACGGGCTGAACGCCGCCGTGACCTCAGCCCGCTTTCATGGCGACCGCTGGCTTGTCGAGGTTGCGGTCGAACAGGCGGGCCTGCTGCCGGTTTTCCTTAATCAGCCGCCGTCGGACCAGCTGTCCCTTCGCCTTGTCAGAGAGTCCGCCTGGGCCATCCCGTAGACAGATCCATCAGAAAGGATTTCGGAATGCTGAAACGTTTCCTGCCCGTAGCCACGGCTATGTTGGTGGCATTTTCCCTGCCCGCCCATGCTGCCCAGACGCTCGTGCTTTACAGCTCCGGCCCCGGCTCTCTGGCCAAAGCCCTGGCGAAGGGCTTCGAGCATAGCACCGGCACAAAGGTTGAACTCTATACCGCGAGCACCGGCAAGGTGGTTGCCCGCCTCTCTGCCGAGAAGGGCAACCCTAAGGCCGACGTCGTCATACTCGCAAATTGGACGGCGGGACTCGCCCTTGCCGATCAGCAACCCGTCGAGACGTTCCGTCCCGAAGACATCGTGAAGACCCTTCGCCCGTCACTTGACGCGGCCGGGCCGTTCCTACCGATCGGGGGCGACACCGTCTCCATCTTGGTCAACACCAAGAAGGTCTCGGATCCAAGCAGTCTTACGGACTGGTTTGCGCTGAACGGCAAGGCTTGGGACGATCGGGTGACAATGCCCAATCCATTACTCTCTGGTACGGCCTCAGACTTCGTGCTGGCCTTCCAGGCCGAGTATGGCCAGAGGGCTTGGGACTATTTCAACGCGCTAAAGGCCGAAGGCACGATCTGGCCCGGTCCGAACGCGGCTGCGCTGCGCCCGGTCGAACTCGGCGCGCGGTCTGCCATGCTTTCCGCGGTCGGCCACACCTCGCTTAAGGCTAAGGCGAAAGGGAACGCGCTTGACCTCGTCTTTCCCAAGACCGGGACGGTGCTGATCCCGCGCCCGATCTTCATTCTGAAGTCAGCGCACAACATGGATGCGGCCAAGGCGTTCGTGCGCTACAGCATGTCCCCGGCTGGGCAGAAACTGGTCTCCAAGGCGCTCCTGATCCCGGCGGCGGCCAGCGTCGAACCGGCCAAGATCTGGCCTGATCTGTCGAGCGTTAAGTTCATCCACGCGGATTGGACGAAGCTTGCGGGAGAGCGCGCGAAGGTGCTGGCAAAGTTCCGTAAAGACGTGCTCGGTCAGTAACCGATGCACCGAACCGGGTTGCCCAGGCTGCTGGGCCTGGGTGCTTGGATCATCCTATTGATCCTTGTCGCCGCACCTCTGTTGCAAATCGTCGTGATGGCGCTTTGGCCGGCGCATGCGGGTGTGGGCGCCAGTGGGCTTGGGGGCGCCCTGCGGACCCCTGACTTCTGGAGCGCTCTTCAAGGTACGTTGACCCTTGCCTTCCTGACGATGGTTTTCTCTGTAGGTCTCGGCGGAGGCTTGGCCTCGCTCGTGGTGGAACGCCCGCTTCCGGCACAATGGCTGTGGGAAGCGTTGTTGCTCGCGCCATTCCTGCTGCCCCCCTACCTCACTGGCATATCCTGGAGCCTCGCGCTGCAGCCCGGGGGCTATTGCTCGCAATTTGTGGGAGCTGCCTGTGCCCCGCTCGGGCGGGCGCTTTATTCTCTGCCGGGAATGGCCTGGGTCATGGCCCTCCACCTCGCACCGCTGACCTATCTCATGCTGAGAGCCGCTCTGCTGCAACGCGCATTCACCCCGGCCCTGGCCGCCCGCGTTCATGGCGCCGGCCGTTTACGAACGCTTATTCTGATTGAACTTCCGTCACTGGCCCCCGCGATCGGCGCCGCCGCTCTTCTGACCTTCCTCGCCGGCAGCGAGGAATACGGCGTACCGGCAGTGATCGGCAGCTATGCCGGCATCAATGTGCTGGCAACGTCGGTCGAGGGGGCTGTGAGCGTCTGGCCAATCGACCTGCCTAAGGCCGCCTCGCTTGGACTGATGCTATGCCTGCTTGCCGTCCTCGCCTGGCTCACTTACCGCTGGCTTGCAACGTTCGACGGTGATGCGCCGCACAGGCAAGCGCGTCAGTCTGGTTGGTCTGCCTTTCTGCCGGTGTTTGCGTTTGTCATATTGGCCGATGTCGTCCCGATCGGCGTCATTGTTGCGACGTCGCTGATGAGGGCAGTTACCAACGGCTTGGCCGAAGCGAATTTGACCTGGTCCCATTACATAACGCTCTTCACTCAGGGCTCTGACGGGTTGCAGGCTTTCACCAACAGCCTCTGGCTTAGTCTGGTTACGGCAGCGGTCACAGTAGCTGCCGGCTTGATCGTCGCCGCAGCGCTGCGCCGTCCGGGCAGTCGGTCGCGCGGACTCGACCTCATGGCGACATTGCCAACCGCACTGCCTGGAGTCGTCGTTGCCGTGGGACTCGTCCTGTTTTGGAACGCCCGTTGGAACCCGGTCACGCTTTATGGAACACCGCTCATCCTGGTGGTTTCCTATATGACCGTGACGTTCCCCTATGCGCTGCGCTATGCCCAGATCGGCCTTGCGGCGAGCGGAGGCAACTTGAATGCCGCTGGAGCGGTACATGGCGCGGGCCCGCTGCGCAGGCTGGTGACAGTCACATTGCCCCTCGCTGCACCCGCCTTGGCTGGAGCGGCATCAGTGGTATTCGCACTCTCCATGCGGGAATTGGTGACCTCGGTGATGCTGCAGCCGCCGGGAACAGAAGTCGTCTCCACCTATGTGATGAACCAATTTTTGCAGGGGGACGTGGGTGATGGTATGGCCATGGCCGTCGTCGGCGTCTTCAGCAGTGCAATCATGCTTGGATTGGCGCGATTGGCGATCGGCAGGCGGTAGGGCCGCGCGGCTGCCTCGGTCCTTGTCCTCCCGTTTGGTTTGTTCGATCCCACAGATGATGGCGCTGGCAACCGCGAGGACCCAGGCGACAACAACGACGGCATGGAAGCGGCCTTTACGCCCTTTGGGTGCTTTTTTCCTCCAACGTGTTCCCGATCCAGGATTCTGCGCGTGATCTGGCGCTTGGTGGCCCGGATACCAACACATCGCGCAACGACTTCGTCCAACCCTTTCGGTCGGCATCATCAGTGTCGTAGCTCACCCATAGAGATCCATCGTCCGATTGATGAAGATACCACCAGCTCTCGCGCTGGCCTCTCTTCTGTCGAGCGATAACAGACGACCTCATTTCATGCCCCACCGTTTCTCACTGCCAAACTTATCAGATGAATGCCGTGATTGCGACCGGGCCTTGCCCCATCGGGTGGCCCGGTTTCAGTCTTAGTGCATATCTGGATCCGCAGAGGCATGCGCTAACCATCAAACAAGCGGACTGTCCAAGACCTTTCCCAGAATATTTGCGACTGCCGTCGGAGAAAAAATTAGGAAGGCCGTAAGACCAGCAAGGAACGCAAGCCCAAAGCTGTACAGCGAGGCCCTTTTTTTGCTGAAAGAATGGGCCAAGCCGCCAGGGCATCGGCAAGACGCGGCGGAGTGCGCCCCAACGCCGGCGGCCTGAGTGTCAATGCGGAACAAGCACGGATGTGCGTTGCAACGGGCCTACGGGGTATTGGCCATTTGCTCGCCGCGCACTGGGCCTAACTACATCTCCCGCACGGTTAGATTACAGTTGCCCAAGTCCGACCGGGTATCCACCCAGCCAGCCTGCGCAACTGATTGAAACATGTTATACTATAGGCGCGGTCGCGAGGTCGTGGCCGGTATGGTTGTCGGCCCAGGCAATGCCTCAGTCTTACCGAGTGTCGGCATAGGTTAGAAGGATTCCGCCCAGGCTGCGGGTAAGGTACCGATTAAGACCGTCATCATGATGAGGATGGGACATGGACCTTCCGAGGGTAATGCACATCGACGATGAACCCGACATTCGGGAAATCGCCCTGATTGCGCTGGAGACCGTAGGTGGCCTTTCTGTCGTTCAGTGCGCCTCCGGCGAAGAAGCGATCGCCATGGCCCCGGATTGGCAACCCGACGTGTTCGTGATCGATGTGATGATGCCGGGGATGACAGGCGTTGAGACCTTTCATGCACTGCGCGCGATGTCCCAGTTTTCGACAACACCGATGATCTTTCTGACGGCTAAGGCGCAAGTGGGAGACTTGGATATCCTTCGCGAGGTCGGGGCCGACGCGGTGATGACCAAGCCATTCGATCCAATGACGCTGGCGGAACGCGTGATTGAGGTCTGGCGCGGCACGCGTCCTGACGGCTGAGCATGGGTTTCCTTAAGATTTGCATCTCGCTCCGCGGCATCAAGCTACCTCGGAAGATAACCGAACAGACCATGGCTCGTTCCCGCAGGTCGATTGGCTCGAGGATTCAAACTTTGCTGCGTCTGCTCAATCGCCGAGGCTTACGAACACGGCTCACCTTCTGGCTGCGCCCATAGCGGCTGCCACAATCAGCTTGCTTTGCGGAACGCCAGAAAGGTCATCATGCCAAGCGGTGGAAGTGCCTTTCGCTCGACCAGTGTCAACGATGGCTCGCCCAACACTGTCGCAATCGGAAAGTCAGAGTGCCAGCCGATCAGGTTGGAAAGTGGCGCTGCGAGGCGCTCGATCGTCGCGAGCAGTCCGGTCTCTCGGGCGAAGTGGTTCGTAATCAGAACGACTCCACCCGGCTTGCAGACTCGGGCCATCTCGGAAAGCACGCGTTTCGGCTCGGGAACGACGGACATGATATGCATGGCCACGACGGTGTCGAAACTCGCGTCGGGGAAGTCCAGCTCGCGGGCATCCATCCGCAAGAGCGACTTGACCTGAGACAGACCAAGATCCCGGACCTTGTTGCGTGCCTTCTCAAGCATCTCGTCCGAATAATCGACGCCCGTCACCTCGACGTCCGGCGCATAGCGCGGCAGGGCGAGGCCGGTTCCCACACCGACCTCCAGGACCGTGCCGCCACGTGCATTGACGAACTCCACCGCCTGGCGGCGGCCGCCTTCGGTCACGGCCCCGAAGGTCCGGTCATAGACCGGAGCCCAGCGGGCGTAAGACTTCTGAATCGCCTGGATCTCCATGGCGCGGAAGTTGACGCTACGTCAACGATTTGGCAACCCGCCAAGACCAGAAAATCCCCGCGAAATAGGCAAGATCCAGCGCGGTCAAGGCGAGCCACGGAAAGCTGAGCAAGGCCGCGATTGCGGCCACGCAACCTATGAGAAAGGGCCGTGCGTTTTCCCGATAGATTGTGAGCGATTTCAGAGACCAGGTTGGGATCCGGCTGATCATTAGAAGGCCAACGCCGATGAGATAGAGGGCGATCGCCGGGGCAGGCAGGATGGGGGTCTTTGACCAAATGAACGACACAAACATCGGCAACATGGCGAGAAGCGCGCCTGCGGGAGCCGGGACACCTTTGAAGAAGCGTTTCGGAGGGCCGTCTTCGGCAGACTTGGTATCGACGTTGAAGCGCGCGAGCCGCATCATGCAGCACAGGCCATAGATGACGACCGCGATCCAACCGGCGTTGCGCATCCCGGGAAAGGCCCAGATGTAGAGGGTCAGGCCGGGCGCCACGCCGAAGTTGAGGAAGTCAGCGAGAGAGTCGAGTTCGGCGCCAAGCGGGCTTTCGCTCTTCAGCATCCGCGCGAGGCGTCCATCGAGGCCGTCGAGAACGCCTGCAGCGATCACAAGCTGCACAGCGACAACGAACTCCTGCTGGAAAGCAAAGCGGATTGCGGTGAGGCCGGCGCAAATGGCCCCGATTGTTGCAAGATTGGGGAGGAGCGCGATGATCGGGAGTTCAACCCTTCGCTTTCCAGGCTGTCGGCCCATGGTCTAGCTCACCTCCCCGAAACGACGTGGCTCATCCGCATGGAGGTCGGCGAGAACCGTTTCGCCTGCAATCATGGTTTGGCCCAGTGACACCAGCGGTTCGACGCCCTCCGGGAGATAGACGTCGAGGCGTGAACCAAAGCGGATAAGCCCGAAACGCTCCCCGGCCCTTAGAGGTTGGCCCTTTTCCGCCCAACATACGATCCGCCGCGCAACGAGCCCGGCGATCTGCACCACGGCGATTTTGCGGCCGTCGGCAAGCTCGAGGCAGAGGCCATTGCGCTCATTGTTTTCGCTCGCTTTGTCGAGCGAGGCGTTCACAAACGTCCCAGGATGATATGCGATAGATACGATCCGGCCCGCGACGGGGGACCGGTTCACATGACAATTGAAGACGCTCATAAAGACACTGACCCGGGTCATGGCGTCAGGCCCCATGCCAAGCTCCGCGGGAGGCACCGCAGGCTCGATCAAGGACACGACGCCATCCGCAGGGCTCAGGATCAGGCCCTCCCGAATTGGCGTCGCGCGCTTCGGGTCGCGGAAGAAGTAGTAGCACCAGATGGTGAGGCCGACGCCCAACCAACCGAGCGGCGGCCAAAGGAGGAAAAGGACTAGGGTCACGGCGCCAAAGATCGCGACGAACTTGATCCCTTCACGGTGCATCGGCTTGAGAAAGGTTTCGAGCATGGTCATCTGGAATTCATCCGCAACTTGCTCCGTGGTCCTAATGGTGATTGGCTCGGCCAATGCCGGTTCATGCTTCGGGCCGTTTGTCCCGTACCAAGATCAGTGCGAGCTTTCCATCCCGGCTGAGACGGGACCGGAGAGAACAAAGGGCCGGCCCCTTCCGACCGCGCCAAACACATTTCACTACGCATAGCAGCCAGGTCCGTCGACAGGCTGCGATCCTCGGCCACAACCGGAACAAACGCTGATGGTGCAGCCCGTCGTTCCGGATCGGCCGCCTTGGCTTCCTTGATCCATTTCGTCAGCAGGTTCGCATTGATCCCATTGTCCAGCGCAAGCCGCGATACCGACACACCGGGTTCAAGACAGGCCGCAACAAGACGCGCTTTCGACCCCGGCTCGTATCGCCGGCGGCCGTCGCGCAAAACACGCGTTACAACCAGCCTCTGTTCATCGCTCTCAATCACTTGGTGTCCACCTACGCTAAGTGGACACCTCATGGAGCAAAGCGCTTAACGGCAAAAGGTGCGGAGAAATTCGCGCTTACTCAGGGATAGAGCACTCTGAGGGCTGTACCTCAGCCTTCTGTCGCCTTCAGGAACGCCGCCAGCTCCGCATCCGCCACGGACACGACATGCGACGGCTCGGGATAGGCGCCGGATGTCACTTCGGCCCGGAACTCGCGGAATGCGGCTATCCGGTCGGCCTGGATGCGCTCCAGCTCCGGCCCGAGGCTGCGGTAGACCTTGCCGTGGCGCGGCTTGTGGTTCTTGCCGTAGCCGCAGACATCCTCGGTGAAGAGGTACTGGGCATCGGCATGACGTCCCGCTCCCATGCCCAGCATCACGAGCGAGGAGTTCTCGGTCAGGACCTTCGCGACCCGGTCAGGCACGACCTCCAGTTCGGCCGCGAAGACGCCGATCTCCTCCAGCTTCTTCGTGTGCCGCCAGAGTGCCAGCGCCTCGTCTGCAGTCTTGCCGACGGCGCGCCAGCCGGTCCATGTGATGTAGGAGGGGATCAGCCCGATGTGGCCGACCACCGGGATGTGGTTGTCACAGAGCGTCTTCTGGATGTCGTAGGAGGCCGAGCAGTAGTAGGCGTCGCCGCCGAGGGCGGCATAGTGATAGGCGGCACGCAGGTAGTCCTCTGCCGTGGCGAGCGGGCGACCGGCGAAGCTGCCCCAGCCGCCATAAGGCAGGCCGACCTGCACGAAGCAGTCGCCGGCCGCCTCGCGCATCTCGGCGTCAAAGAAGCGCCCCTCGATCGATAGCATGTGGATACCCGCAGCGGCGGCGGCGGCGGCCTCGTCATGGGTGGTGACGTAAAGCATCGCGATCTTCTCGCCGCGCGCCTTCATGGCGCGGATGTCGGCGACGTGGGGGCGGTTGTGGTACATGCCCATCGTTCTCTCCGTCTCAGAGTGTGAAGGCGCGGCGGAACGCCTCGAGCGCACGTTCGGTGTCCTCAGGGGACGAGGCCCAGGCCTCCATCCCGACTGGCCCGCGATAGCCCATGGCGTTCAGCGCTGTGGCGATGGCGGGGTAGTTGATCTCGCCGGTCCCGGGTTCCATCCGGCCGGGCACGTCGGCCACCTGGATCTCGCCGACCCAGGGCAGGCATTTCCGGCAGAGCTCGATCAGGTTCCCTTCGCCGATCTGGGCGTGGTAGAGGTCGAGGTTAAGCCGCAGTCGGGGATGGTTCACCGAGGAAACTAGCGCCAGCGTGTCCTCGGCTCGGCCGAAGGGCACGCCGGGGTGATCGACCGGCAGGTTGAGGTTCTCCAGCGTGAAGGTGACGCCCTCTTCCTCGGCCATGTCGCAGACCCGGCAGAGCGTGTCGCGTGCCTTCAGCCACATCGCCCCCGTGACCACCTCCGCCGGAGTCACTGGCAACCCACCCTCGCCAAGCCCCGTGCCGTGGAGGTTCAATCGCGCGACGCCCAGCCGCTTGCCGACCTGCGCGGTCTCCCGCGCGGTCGTCAGCAACTCCGCCGCCCCCTCATCGTCGGTCAGCCGGCCGCGCAGATATCCGTTCATGATGGTGAAGCTGGCGCCAGTCTTCTCCAGCTTCGTCAGGTCATGGTCCGGCCAGTTCCACAGGCCCACGCCGAAGCCCATCTCCTTGAGGCGAGAAGCGCGCCAGTCAATCGGGTGATCGAGCCAGATCATCTCGGCGCAGGCTGCAAGCTGAAAGGGCTGCATCGCTCAGACCTCGACCAGGACGCGGCCGTTCTCAACCTTCGTGCGGTAGGTGTGAAGGTTCTCGCATGCTGGCGGCGTTTCCACTTCGCCGGTGCGGCAGTCGAAGATCGAGGAATGCTTCGGGCATTCGATAGTCGCCTCCACGACCAGCCCTTCGGACAGATGGATGTTCTCGTGCGTGCAAAGCCCGTCAGTGCAGTAGTAGCTGTCCGCATGATCGCGCACGATGATGAACGTCCGGGGGCCGTGATCGAACCGGATCACATCCTCGGCCTCAATGTCGTCCGTGGCACAGGCATCGATCCACTGGGCCATCATCTTTCTCCTCGGTGTCTCAGGCGGCCGGGCTCGGTTCGGGTCCGTCCTGGTAGGGGTTTGCGGTTGGCGGCAGTGGGCGCCGCAGATGAAAATCCGGGTTGGTGCGCTGGCGCCAAAGCACCGGCAACATCTCGGCGAGTGCCTCGCCCATCGACCCGCTGGGAGCCGGGAAGTCGGCCCTGCAGAGCTCGTGAAGGGCGGGCAAGCGGTAGTAGGGGACCAGCGGGAACATGTGATGCTCGACGTGGTAGTTCATGTTCCAGTAGATGAACCTGCTGACAGGGTTCATGTAGACGGTTCGGCTGTTCAGCCGATGATCCAGAACGTTGTCGGCAAGGCCGCCGTGCTGGAGCCAACCACAGATCACCATGTGCCAGCAGCCATAGAGCCGCGGCAGGCCTATCAGCAGGACCGGTATCCAGGACCTGGTCGCCACCGCGAGGGCGATCGCTGCAACGTAGACGGCAAGCCAGACGCGCGCCGTGCGGATGACGGTGGCATGGAAGACCGGCTCCACATAGGTGGCCTCGTCGGGCAGGATGCGCCCCGAGGCATGGGCAACGAGCCGCCTCAGCCCGTCGACCACATCCGGCACCCCCACCAGGTTCGATGCCACTTTCAGTGCCACCACCGGCCGCATGATCGCCACCTCCGGATCGCGGCCGACAATGACCGTGTCGGAATGATGCCGGGCATGGCTGAACTTCCAGCAGGAGGGGTCGCGCAACATGCAGAAGCAGGCAATCTGGTAGACGAACTTGTTCATCCACCGTGTCTTGAAGGCCGTCCCGTGGCCACACTCGTGCCAGCGCGAATCCATGGCCGAGCCGTAGAGGACCCCGTAGGCGAGCCAGAACGGCGCCGACCACCAGCTGGGCATGAGGGCGACGGCCGCGGCCGCGAAGGCGATCATCAGCCCGAACAGCAAGAGCGTATCGCGGATCGCGGGCTGGTCCGCCCGCTGCATCAACGCCTTCATCTGCGCCCGTGGGATCGGCGTGCGGTACCAGCCCTCGGTGACGAGGCCGTGCGCGATCGCGCGTGGGCCATCCCCTTCCAGCAGATCATAGTCCCGCATATGCATCTTTCAGATATCCTGTGGTTTGAAGTCTGCGGGCGCGGCGGGCATGACGCCTTTGAGCAGGGCCACAGATTTCTCCAGCCCTTCGAGGGAATTCAGGAGCACGTCTTCATGCTCGATCGAGAGCCAGCCATCGTAGCCTGCCATCTTCAGCCGGTAACAGAACTGTCGCCACCATTCCTCGCCATGGCCGAAGCCGAGGGTGATGTAGGACCAGCTCCGCGCCGGGATATCCATCAGCGTGCCATTCTCCAAAAGGCTCGTGGTGGCCTGCAATGGGGCGTTGAGGAAAGTGTCCTTGGCATGGACGTGGTAGACCGCCTCACCCAGCACCTCGGCCGCGATAAGGGGATCGGCGCCCATCCAGAACAGGTGGCTCGGGTCGAGGTTGGCGCCGATGACGGGGCCGATCGCCGCGCGCAGCTTCAGAAGGGACGGGACGTTGTAGACGCATTGGTTGCCGTGCAGCTCCAGCGCGATCCGCTCGACGCCATTCTCCTTTGCGAGCGCGGCGATCTCGGTCCAGAACGGGACCAGCTTCTCCTCCCACTGGTAGCGAAGGATCGCCTGGGTCTCCGGCGGCCAGGAGGAGACCACCCAGTTCGGCATGGTGTCGGTGGGGCTGCCCGCGGGCAGGCCGGACATGGTGCAGACGGTCCGGATCCCCATCTCGCCGGCAATGCGGATCGTGTCCCTGAGGCCCGCGCCCTGCGCCGGGTCCGTCGGGTGCAGCGGATTGCCGTTGGCGTTGAGGCTGATGATCTCCAGCCCGCGGTCGGCGAAGGCCTTCAGGAACGCCTTCTGCTTCGCCGCATTGCCAAGCATCCCCTTCAGGTCGAAATGCGGCGCGGTGGACCAGCCGCAGGTGTTCACCTCGACCCCGGAGACGCCGAGGCGGGCGGCGTGGTCGAGCATCGCCTCGAAGGAAAGTCCCCCGAGGCTGTCGGATACGAATCCCAGTTTCATGCGTAAAGCTCCGGTCTGGCGATCATTTCGACGGGGACCCTGCGGCCCTCGTTCAGCGCGCGGACGCCTGCCTCGGCGACGACAGCGGCGCAGTAGCCGTCCCAGCTCGACGCGGCGAGCGCGGGATAGGCGCCGGTCTCAATGAAATGCAGGAAGGCGCGGTTCTGGCGGCGGTAGGCCTCGGCGTAGCGGCTGCGCCAGTCGGCGTCATAGCCGGTCGCCTGCCGCAGGTCGCGGTCAATCCGAGTGTAGGCGACCTGGTTCATCGCGATGCTGGCCTGCTCGCCGACAAGCTCGGCCCGCACGTCGTAGCCATAGGCGGCGTTGTTGTTGATCTCGACCGTGACGACCTGGCCGGCGACGGTCTCCAGCACCATCACCACCGGGGCGACGACCGCGTCCGACCGCTTCGGCTGCCAGGCGGAGATCGTGGCGTATTCGGTGCCGAGCACGTGGCGGACGACGTCGAACTCGTGCGGGGCGGAGTTGGTGATCGCCATCGCGCCGGTAAAGTCGGCGGCGGGCGTCGCCACATTGCGGTGGAAATTGTGCATCATCAGCGCCCGGCCGAGCTTGCCGCCGGCCAGAGCCTCGCGCATCTCGACATAGGCCTGATCATAGCGGCGCATGAAGCCCAGTTGGACGAAGCGCGCGCCGGCGGCCTCTTCGGCCTCCATCACCTGGCGGCACTCGGCGGGCGATTGCGACAGTGGCTTCTCGCAGAGGACGCGCTTGCCGGCGCGGATGCAAGCCAGCGAAAGGGGCGCATGGGTGAAATCCGGGCTCGCGACGATCACTGCATCAACGTCGGCGCGGGCTACCACCGCTTCGGCATCGCTTGCGGCATCGGCGGCGCCATGCGTGTCGGCAACCTTTCGGGCGCGAGCGCCGTCCATGTCGCAGACCACCTGGAGCGCGGCGCCCGGCAGATCTTCTGCTACGATTTTCGCGTGATCGGCCCCCATGAGGCCGGCGCCGATGACCGCAATGCGAACTGTCATTCTGATCCTTCAATGTTTGTCGGGTTGAGATGGCCGCGCTTCTGCGGGTATCGGCGAGGTTCCACCTTCAGGCACCTTGGGCCTGTCGGCAGGGTTGAGTCTGCTTGGGTTATGCGGCCGGAGTGACGGGCGCCTTCTTGCGGCCCATGCGCTCCTTCTTGCGGCGGAACCGTTCCTTCATGCGCTCGTCGGCTTCCTTGGTGCCGTCGTGCCAGGTGCCGAACCACTTATCGAGCGGCACGAGGCCGTCGCCGCCGTAGTTCACCTCGAAGTACTTGTGGTGCAGGTAGTGGGTGTAGGCGTGGCTATCCATCGCCCGCTCGTCCGTCAGTTCCAGCTTGTCGAAGCCGATGTGGCCGACGATGGCGCCGTAGGCGGTGCTGGTCAGCTGGAACAGCGCGACGAAGGGGGTCGAGGGCAAGAGCAGGTGCCACATCATCTCCGAAAAGAAGAAGGTGGACTCCACCGGATGCATCGACATCGACGACCACGGGCTCGGGTTGATCGAGTTGTGGTGGACGGAGTGGATCCAGCGGTAGAGCGGGCCCTGGTGGATCAGCCAGTGGCCACAGAAGAAATGCACCTCGTGAATGGCGGGGACAAGCAGGATGAGGATGGCAATCCAGACAGGGTGCGCTGCCGGGTCGATCCGGTTCGAAAAGCCGTTGGCAAAGCACCAGAGCGTGACCACCTCGATCATGGTCCAGATCGGGATCGACACGAAGAAGCTCCGCAGGAAATTGTCGATATTCTGGCTCTTGAACCAGAACACGTCCGAAGGATTCTCCGAGGGGAACTTGTGGTTGTACTTGAACCGTGTGCCCTGGATGCGCCGGACGTAGTAGAAGAACTCGATCGAGCCGTACATCACGAAGATGCCCGCAGCGTTGACCGCATAGAGCCGGAGCGCCCAACCCCAGGCAAAGGATTTCATCACCGCCCAGTCCGGCAGCACGAGGTACCAGTAGGCCATCGTCACGGCCATGAAGATCGTGTTGTGCGGCCAGAGATAGGCGATCAGCCACTTGCCGAGCTGGCCGAACTTGCCTGTCCAGAACGGCGCGATCTTCAGCGGCATGCTAGGTGCCCAGTTGCCGCGCTTGTCGCGCGTACCGTACTTGAGATCATCCATCGTCTCCCCCCGCGTCGGACCGACTCGATCTGTTGTGTGGAATTTTTATACCATCTACGTGGAAATATGGCATATTCATTTTTCAGATGAAGCCAGGGTGGGTCAGCAAGGCACACTCACCCGGACTTGGGCCGAGCGCGGAACCCGCCCCCGGGCACCCCGGGACATCCGTTTCAAATGGGCCTATATCTTCGGGGCCGTCTGTCCAGGACGTGGGGCAACCGCCGCGCTGGTCATGCCCTTTGCCAATACCGAGGCGATGAACGCCCATCTGATCGAGATCTCGAAGGCCGTCGCAGCCGGTGCCCACGTCATTCTGGTCATGGTTGGTGCCGGCTGGCATGGATCACAGGCGCTCTGCGTCCCCAAAAACCTCACCATCGTGACGCTGCCACCCTACGCCCCCGAACTGAACCCGGTCGAGAACATCTGGGCCTATCTTCGCGCGAACTGCCTCGCCATTTCCGTCTTCGATACCTACGACGATATCGTCGCACGATGCTGCAACGCATGGAACTTCTTCGCAAACGACCCGGAACGCGTCCGTTCAATCAGTGACCGAGAATACGCTAGAGAGGTCAATCAATAGGGCCGTTGGTATGACGCGAACCACGTTAGCGTTTTGGTTTACCGAAAACTCCCGTCCCTTCGCCCTAATGCTGCGCTTCTCGACGAGCTCAGCCCTTCTGGTCGTAATGGGCATGAGGATTATGCTTGCGCCGGAGGTATTTGTTGAGCAGGAGGATCAGGTCATGGCACAGAGATAGCCTTGGATGGTACACTTTCTATGTGCGCTGGTGGGCGCCCAGGCCGAGATCTAGTGTGCCAGCAGCGTAAGATATTCGCGTCGGCATTGAATGGATCAGCGGATTTGGCGGCGGCAAGGCGCTGTGCCTGATCGCGACCACCTATTTTTGAGCCGGTCTACGCGGCGGGCAAGGAATTGCAGCAGACGGTGACGACCTCGGCCACCGACGCCATGTCGACCTTCTGGCTGAAGCCTCTGATCGACCCGTTAATGGCCGAGCTCCAGGAGCAGGTCGGTGATGCCGCCAATGGCAGACACAAGGAAGATTCGATCGTATAGCGCGTCGAGCGTGCGGTCCCCGAAGATCAGCGTATCGCGCAGCACATCGATGCCGGACATCGATTTCCCGCCGATCTCTTCGACGGTGTGGGGCATAGCGTTAAAGTAGTTTGTGGAGCTTGCCGTGATTCTCTGCCTCAGGAGGCAGGATCATGGGCAAGCCCTATTCTTTGGATCTTCGGTCTCTGACCTGCTCACTGTCGTCCAGTCAGTCTTTGCAACCGAACCCCGCCAGACCCTCCGGGATCAGAACCCGTAAAGCTCCGCGGGATTGTCGACGAGGATCCTGCGCTGCTCAGCCTCGCTGGCCCAGTCGGCGAGCGTGTCGAGGAGTGTCGCGTCGTCCGGATAGGCGGTGCGGGGCGTGCCGACATGCGGCCAGTTCGAGCCCCAGAGGATGCGTTCGGGCGCGTGGTCGATCACCCGGCGGGCGAGGGGGGCGACATCGGCGAAATCGGGCGCGCCGGTCCGGCTCACCTCGTTGGCGCCGGCGAGCTTGAACCAGGCATTGCCGCGGTCCATCAGGCGCAGGATCTCGTCCACCCTGGGGTCGTCGTCGGGGACGGGCGGAAGAAACTTGCCGAAATGGTCGATGACGTAATTCGTCCCGATGGCGCGGAGCGCGTCGAGGTGCTCGGAGATCCCGCGGGCGTTGAACTGGACGATGAGGCTCCAGCCCATTGCGCGGCAGATCTCCTCCACCGGCTTCATCGCGGCGATGGGGGTAGCACCCTGAGGCAGGTTCATCACGCGCCCGCCGCGCACGCCGCGGGCATGGAGCGCGGCGAGCTGTGCTTCCGCCATGCCGGGCTTCAGCGCGATAATGGCGCGGGCCTTTTCCGGGCCGAGGATGTCGAGGGCGGCCAGCGTCGAGCCGTTGTCGAACTGGTAGGCGTTCGACTGGGTGATCACCACCCGCTCCAGCCCGAGGCGCCGCTGGACGCGGGCGTAATCTTGAGGCGTCGCAAGCTCGGCGATGGGCGGGCCGCCGGGCTGGGCTTCGAAGCCCTCCATGTAGAAGTGCATGTGGCAGTCGGTGCTGCCGGCGGGGGCCTTCAGCCGCGGGGCCGGACCGTCGAGCGGGCGGGTGTTGGCCGGGATCATGCGGTTCAGCCCCTGAGGGCGAATTCGGCCAGCGCTGCGCGGTCGATCTCGATCCCGAGGCCGGGAGCGTTCGGCACGGCGACCTTGCCAGCGACATGGTCGAGCGGCTGCGTGAGGATAGCCTGTCGGAACGGGTTCCGGGTGCGGTCGAATTCAAGGATCGGGTCAAGCGCAGCGGGACGGGGCGGATCGGGCGGGAGGGCCGCGAGGAATTGCAGGCTCGCGGCCAGCGCCACGCCGGTGCCCCAGACATGCGGCACCAGTCGCGTGCCGGCGAGCGCGGCCATATCGGCGATGCGGCGCATCTCGCTGAAGCCGCCGGTGCCGCAGATGTCGGGCTGCAGGATGTCGACGGCCTGCCGGGCGAGCGGTTCCCGCATGCCGTAGCGGCCGTGCCAGGTCTCGCCGCCGGCGACAGGTATCGGCTGGCCCGCGCGAACGGCAAGGTAGGGTTCGAGCCGCTCGGGCAGCACCGGCTCCTCGAACCAGTCGATCTCGTAGCGCTCTGCCTTGCGGCCGAGCTGGATCGCCTCCAGCGCGTCATAGCCGTGGTTGGCGTCGATCATCAGCCGGGTCTCTGGCCCGATCGCTTCGCGCACGGCGGCGATGGCGGTGAGGTCCTCGGCCAGATCGAAGCCGATCTTGATCTTCACCGCGTGGAAGCCCTCGGCGACATAGCCCGAGGTCTCCGCCGCGAGGTCGGCGATGCGGTCGCCGCCGACACAGCGGAAGCCGCCGGTGGCATAGGCCGCAATCTCCTCGCGGAAGCGGCCGCCGAGCAAGGTGGAGACAGGCACTCCGAAATGCTTGCCCTTGATGTCCCAGAGCGCGATGTCGATGCCCGAGAGCGCCGTGACGGTCAGCCCGCGCTGTCCCTGGTCGCGCAGCAGGTGGTAGAGATCGAGCCAGAGGCGTTCCGTCTCCAGCGGATCCCGGCCGACCAACGCGGGCGCGTAGGCCGCGACCACGGCCGCGTTCGGGCCCGCTGGGCCGAGGCATTCGCCCCAGCCGGTGGTGCCGTCGTCGCAGGTGATCTCCACCAGGCAATGCTGGCGGCGGTCGAAGCGCATGGAGGCGCTTTCAAAGGCGGCCTCCAGCTTGTGGTCGAGCAGGTGGGTGCGGACGCTCTCGATCTTCATCAGCGGTGCGGCTCGATCAGGTTGGCGAGCATCTCCATCTCCTCCTTGGTCAGGTCGGTCAGCGGCGCGCGCACCGGGCCCGCGTCGAAGCCCATGAGCCGGACACCGGCCTTGATGGCCGAGACGGCATAGCCCACCTGGCGGTCGCGGATCTCGATGAAGGGGTAGAAGAAGTCCTTCAGGATCGCGTTGGTCGTCGCGTGATCGCCGGCGCGCAGGGCATCATAGAAGCTGACGGCGAGCTTTGGGACGAAATTGAACACGGCGGAGGAATAGGTCGTCACCCCGGCACCGAGATAGGCATCGGCGAAAAGCTCGGCCGTGGGCATTCCGCCGAGATAGGTCAACCGCTCGCCCAGCTTCACGGTGATCTCGCGCACCAGGCCGATCTGACCGGAGCCGTCCTTGAAGCCGATCAGGTTGGGGCAGGCGTCGCAGAGCCGTGCGAGTGTGGCGGCGGTGAGGATGGCGTTGTCGCGGTTGTAGACCACCACGCCGATGCGGACCGCATCGCAGACGGCCTTCACATGGGCGAAGAGCCCCTCCTGCGAGGCGCCGATGAGGTAATGCGGCAGCAGCAGCAGCCCGTCGGCCCCGGCCGCTTCGGCGGCCTTCGCTATGTCCACCGCCATGCGGGTGCCGTAGCCACAGCCGGAGATGATCGGCGTGTCGCCGGCCGCGGCCTTGGCGGCGCGCACCACGGCCGGGATCTCTTCCGGCGCCAGCGAGAAGAACTCGCCCGTGCCGCCCGCGGCGAAGAGTGCGCTCGCCGCAAAGCCGGAGAGCCAGCCCACGTGAGCAGTATAGGGTCGGGCGTTGAACGCGCCCTCGGCGTCGAACGGCGTGACGGGGAAAGAAAGCAGGCCCGCGCCAAGCGCGGCTTTCAAGGCGATGGGTTCCATGGCGGTCACTAAGATCCTTCGTCGGTTTCGAGAGATCATATGACCTGTCAGATCACTGTCAACTTGTTATATGATGTCTATGGCGATCAGCTGCGCCGGATCATCCGCCGGTAGCGCTCCAGGCTGCCTTTCAGGTGCAGCCGCACGGCGTCGCGGGCGGCCTCCTCGTCGCGGGCGGAGATCGCGTCGGCAATGCGTTTGTGCTCGGCCTGGATCTGCTCGAGATAGCCGGCCTCGGCGCGTTCGGCGAGACCCTCCTGCAGCGAGGCGCGCGGGATCACGTTGCGGCCCATGATCTCCAGGAACTCGCGGAAGCGCGGGTTGTTCGTCGCATCGGCGACGGCCAAGTGGAATGCGAAGTCGGCCGCCGTGGTGGGCTTGCCTTCGGCGATCAGGATGGCGAGGTCGTCGTAGCGCTCGAGGATGGTTTGTTCCTGTGCCGGGGAGCGGCGGGTGGCGGCGAGGCCGGCGGCCTCGATCTCTACCGCGGCGCGAAGTTCCAGGGCCTCAATGACCGAAGAAATTCTAGCTGTTTCAATGGATTGGAATGGAATTGACGGCTCTGCCTCGCGCTTGAGGATGAAGACGCCGACGCCGTGGCGCGGCTCCACCAGCCCATCGGCCCGCAGCGAGGCGATGGCCTCGCGGATCACGGTGCGGCTGACGCCGAAGCGCTGTGTGAGGCCGGCCTCGCTGGGCAGCTTGTCGCCGGGGGCAAGCGCGCCGCCGAGGATTTCCGCCTGCAGCTGCTCGACCACCATGCCGACGAGGTTCCGCCGGCCCGAGGGGCGGGCCGGCGGAAGCTCTGCCGTGGAGTCTTGGATGCGTGAGCGGGCCAATCTTCTTGCCTCCAGCCTTGGATTGCCGCGGGTACCGGCCTGCGTAACCCCCTGCCTAGCGTGCCGCGGGCGGCGAGTCGAGAAATGAGTTGACGACTCATCGAATGGTTATAGGATGACACTCGCTTAGACATATGACAAGTTGGCCGTGCATCAGGCCAGGGAGGAGAAGAAATGAAACTGGGACATGTCCTTCGCTCGACGCTCTTCGTCGGCGCCGTCGCGGGGATCGCGATGGCCACTCAAGCATCCGCGGTGACCTGGCGCGGCTGGAACATTCATGGGCCGGGCTATCCGAACACGGTCGCCATGCACGATTTCGCCAAGGCGGTGACCGCCAAGACCGACGGTCGCATCAAGGCGACGGTCTATGACAACGGCGTTCTCGGCGACCAGCCCGACGCGATCGAGCAGACCCGCAGCGGCGCCCTCAATTTCGCCAACTTCAACATGGGGCCGATGGGGCCGATCGTTCCCATGACCAACGTGCTGTCGCTGCCGTTCCTGTTCAACGGCGTGGAGCAGATGCACCATGTGATGGACGGCAAGATCGGGCAGGAATTCAGCGACGCGCTGGCCAAGAAGGGTCTCGTCGCGCTGTCCTGGTTCGATTCCGGCGCGCGCAGTATGTACAACACCAAGCACCCGATCACGAAGCCCTCCGACGTGAAGGGCCTAAAGATCCGGGTGATGAACAACGATCTTTACGTGCAGATGATCGACGCCATGGGCGGCAACGCCACCCCGATGGCCTTCGGCGAGGTCTACCAGGCGCTCAAGACGGGCGTCATCGACGGGGCGGAAAACAACTACCCCTCCTATGACGAGACCAACCACTTTGAGGTGGCCAAGTACTACTCGACCACCGATCACCTGATCATTCCGGAATGCCTCTGCATCGCCAAGGCGAGCTGGGATGCGCTGTCGAACGGAGATCAGAAGATTGTCCGCCAGGCGGCGATCGATGCGGCGATCGAGCAGCGCAAGCTCTGGGCGCAGGACTCCACGAAGGCCAAGAAGGCGGTGGAAGCCGGCGGGGCGAAGATCAACGTGATCAAGAACCTCAAGCCGTTCCAGGACGCGATGAAGCCGATCTACACGAAGTTCTTTGAGAAGAACCCGAGCCTCAAGCCGCTCGTGGAACAGATCCGGGCCACGAAATAAGCCCGGAGACAAGAACGAAGGCCCCGGGTGCCACGGCGCCCGGGGCCGTCTTGCGGGGAGGGGAATTTGGCAAACGTTCATGACGACACGGGAGAGCTGGCGCCGCCCGCCCCCGTTCACCGCTCCAACGCCGTAGAGCGGGCGCTGGATTTAATCGCCTGGCTCTGCATGCTTGTCGCGGGCATAGCGCTGGTGGTCATCATCGTCACCTTCGGCTGGCTGGTCTACGGCCGCTACATCCTCGATGACACGCCGACCTGGGTGGAGCAGCTCTCGCTTCTCCTCGTCTCCTACATCACCTTCCTCGGCGCGGCCGTGGGGGTGCGGCGCAATACGCACCTGAGCATCGATTTCATCCGCGAGGGCCTACCGATGCTGCCGCGCGAGGTGATGCGCTATCTGTCCGATCTCTTCGTGCTGGTCTTTGGCAGCTTTATGGCCTGGGAGGGCTGGGTGCTGGTCATGTTCAACACCGACCGGCCGATCCCGATGCTGGATATCGCCGAAAGCTGGCGGGCGCTGCCGGTCTGCATCTGCGGCGTCCTGATGGTTGCCTTCGCCGCGTCCAATATCATCAATCGCGCTTTCGCGCGCCTGGTCGGTGGGGAGTGACGCGACATGGGTCTGACCATTCTTTTCGGTCTCTTCTTCCTCGGCCTGATCGTGGGGGCGCCGGTGGCCTTCGCGCTTGGCATCGCGGCGGTGGGCGGCTTCATCTACGAGGGGCTGCCGCTTTTCGTGGCCTTCCAGCGGATCCTTTCGGGCGTCTCGGTCTATTCGCTGCTGGCGATCCCATTCTTCATCTTCGCGGGCGAGCTGATGCTGCATGGCGGGATCGCCGCCCGGCTGGTGCGGCTGGCGGCCGCTGCCGTCGGTTCCATGCGCGGCGGGCTGGGGATGGTGAACGTCGCCTCCTCCATGCTGTTCGGGGGCATCTCGGGGTCGGCCGTGGCCGACACCTCGGCACTGGGGTCGATCCTGATGCCGGTGATGAAGGAGAAGGGATATGACGCCGACTACGCGGTGAACGTGACCGTCACCTCCTCCATCGCCGGGGTGGTGATCCCGCCGAGCCATAACATGATCCTCTATGCCGTGGCGGCGGGCGGGAGCATCTCTGTCGGCAAGCTCTTCATCGCGGGTATTGCGCCGGGCATCCTGATGTGCGCCTGCTTGGCGGTGGCGGCCTATATCGTCGCCGTGCGGCGCGGTTACGGCTCGGAGCCGTTCCCGGGGTTCATGGCGTTGCTGATCAGTTTCATCGTGTCGCTGCCGGGTCTGCTGACCGCCGTGATCATCGTGGGCGGCGTCCTCTCCGGCGTGCTGACGGTGACAGAATCGGGTGCCTTCGGCGCGATCTACGCAATCGTGGTCACCGGCCTCGTCTATCGTGAGCTGACCTGGACCGCCTTCAGGAACGCCGTCGCCAACGCGGTGCGGACCACGGCGCTGGTGATGATCCTTGTCGGCTGCGCCTCGGCCTTCGCCTATCTGCTGGCGCTCTACCGGGTGCCGGAGCAGCTTTCGACCGTGCTGCTAGACATCTCGCACGATCCGCGGGTGATCCTGCTTATGCTGAACCTGATGCTGCTGGGTCTCGGCATGATCATGGACATGGCGGCGCTGATCCTGATCTGCACGCCGATCTTCCTGCCCGTGGTCGTCAACCTCGGGATGGACCCGGTGCAGTTCGGGATCATCTTGATGATGAACCTCGGCCTCGGGCTCTGCACGCCGCCGGTGGGGGCCTGCCTTTTCGTCGGTTGCGTCATCGGCGACATCAAGATCGAGCAGGCAGTGAAGACGATCTGGCCGTTCTACCTTGCCATCTTCGTGGCCCTGATGCTGGTGACCTATATTCCGGCGGTCTCGATGACCTTGCCGCATCTGTTGAAGTGAAGGACCTGCAATGCTGAAGAAACTCCTGATGACCGGGGCCGCCGGCGGCGTCGGAAGAGCGCTCCGGCCCTATCTCTCGCGGATGGCGGAGCGGGTGGTTCTTTCGGACATAGTGGAGGTGGGCGAGCTTGCGCCGCATGAGAGCTTCCAGGCCTGCGAGCTATCCGACCGCGCGGGGGTGGAGGCGCTGGCGGAGGGCGTCGACGGCATCATCCACCTTGGCGGCATCTCGCTGGAGCGGCCGTGGAAGCAGATCCTGGGCGCCAATATCGAGGGGGCCTACAACCTCTTCGACGCCGCGCGGCTCTCCGGAAAGCCGCGGATCGTCTTCGCGTCCTCGAACCATGTGACCGGCTACTATGGCCGGGAGATGCGGATCGGCCCGCAGATGCCGGTGCGTCCGGATTCGCTCTACGGCGTCTCGAAGGCTTTCGGCGAGGCGCTGGCGAGCCTCTATTTCGACAAGTTCGAGCTGGAATGCCTGACGGTGCGGATCGGCTGGTGCTTCCCCAAGCCGAAGGACATGCGAACCCAGGCAATCTACCTTGCGGTCGAGGATCTGGCCGACCTGTGCGAACGGGCGTTCACCGCGCCGCGGCTGGGCCACACGATCGTCTACGGCGTGTCGAACAACGACGAATGCTGGTGGGACAATTCGAGCGCGGCCTTTCTCGGCTGGAAACCGAAGCACAGCTCCGCCCTCTGGCGGGAGGAAATGCTCGCGGCGGAGCCGGACTGGAACCCGGCCGACCCGCTGGTGCGTTTCCAGGGCGGCGGCTTCGCAGGAAGTGGGCATCCGGACGATCCCAAGGGCTGAGCCGTCCCGATCCCGACACGCGAATAGGGGGCGAATGCCGAAGGGGGCCGTTAAGGAGGTCCTGTCGCAGAGTTTTCAGGGCCGGGGAAAACATTCCTTCGTTGTGTCCCAGTGCCGCCGAGCACCGAGGTCGATTGCTGCCATGAGGGGGGCAGATCATCGGGTTTTGAGCGTGTTTGACCTCGGCTTCGAAATAGTACGATGAGGCTCGGCATAGGAACTATTGGCTTCCCCCGGAGCACCGCGCCGGTCAGTTTGGGACCAGATCAGCTGTCCGACGAGATCGGCCTGCCGAGGCTGACAAGTGGGATCTCGAACAGGTCGTGATCTCGATCCGTGGCTGGAAGCACTGACTCCGGCGCGTGGTCGACACCAGAGGCGATTTGCTTGAGATCCTTGTGTAACGCCGTCGGGTGGCCAAAGCCGCCACGCGGTTTCTGCCCAAGCTGATGCGCCGTTGGAGATCGCTGGTCACCGACAGCTAGGGCGTAGCCCAACGCGCCTGTTACAGGGCTCTTCCTCTTTGACCTCACAGAGGAAGACCCTTGCGATGGGTTGTCGATCTCCATGACCTTGGGGCAATGCGGACCATCTCGCGTCTCGATGAGCCGCGGCCGGCATTAGTCCACCTAATGCCTCGCCGCAGATCATTCTCCTTTGCGCGGAAATAGGCACGAGAATAGGCGTACTCCCAGCCCCCGCGAGGTGCGCGGGCGAGCTGGGGAGGCGTTTTCATGGCTGAGCGGTTCAAGCTGGAAGGCATCTATACACCGATCATCACGCCATTCGACGCGGACGGCGAGATCGAATTCGATGCGCTCGGCGAGCTGGTCGAACGTCTGGTCGCCGCAGGAGTGCATGGGCTGATCTCGGGAGGGTCGACCGGCGAGAACTATGCCGAGACGGTCGATGAGCGCCTGCAGATCGCGCGCTTCGTGGTCGACCGTGTGAAGGGCAGGCTGCCGGTCTTCGTCGGCACCGGGGCGATGCGCACGCCGGATTCCATTGCATTGGCCCAGGGCGCACGCGAGATGGGCGCGACCGGAATCCTCCTCGGCACGCCACCCTACTCGGTGCCGACCGAGCGGGAAAACGCCCTGAATGCACTGGCCATCGACCGCGCTGCCAATCTCCCGGTCATCCTCTACAACTACCCCGGCCGGATGGGCGTCGAGATGGGGCGCGACTTCCTCGATCGCGTTGGTCGGTCGAAGAACGTGATCGGCATCAAGGAAAGCTCCGGCGACATCAACCGAGTCCACCTTCTGGCCCGCGACTATCCGCATATCCAGATGTCCTGCGGCATGGATGACCAGGCGCTGGAGTTCTTCGCCTGGGGCGCACGGAGCTGGATTTGCGCCGGTTCGAACTTCCTGCCCGAGGAGCATATCGCGCTCTACCAAGCCTGCGCGGTTCAAGGCGACTTCACGAAGGGCCGCCGCATCATGACGGCGATGCTGCCGTTGATGCGCGTTCTGGAGCAGGGCGGCAAGTTCATCCAGTGCGTGAAGCACGGGGTCGAGACGACCGGCCTGACGGCGGGGCCGATGCGCCCGCCGCTCAAGGGCCTCAACAAGGACGAGAAGCGCGAACTTGAGCAGGTGATCCGCACGCTCAAGGCCACCGTCAAGGCGATCTGCGAAGGAAACTGAGCTATGAGCGATCTTCTGACCCACGAGGAATACAAGGCAATCGCCGCAGGTCTGGACCTGCCGCAGAACGCCTGGATCGACGGTGGCTACCGTCCGGCAATTTCCGGCAAGACCTTCGAAACGGTGAATCCGGCCACCGGTGCCGTGCTGGGCACCGTGGCGTCCTGCGCGTCCGACGACGTGGACCTTGCCGTCGCCAAGGCGCGCGAGGCTTTCGAGGACGGCCGCTGGTCGCGGCTGCACCCGGGGGAGCGCAAGGAGGTGCTGGTGCGCCTCGCAAAGCTGATGGAGCGCAACGCACGCGAGCTCGCCGTGATGGAGAGCCTCGACAGCGGCAAGACGATCTACGACTGCGAGACCGTCGACATTCCCGAGTCCTGTCATGTCATCCGCTGGCACGGAGAGCTGATCGACAAGATCTATGATCAGGTCTCCCCCGCCTCGGCCGACCACATCGCCATGATCCTGCGGGAGCCTGTCGGCGTCGTCGGGCTTGTGCTGCCATGGAACTTCCCGCTGCTGATGCTGGCCTGGAAGATCGGCCCGGCGCTGGCCGCCGGCTGTTCTGTCGTGGTGAAGCCGGCGGCCGAGACCAGCCTGACGGCGCTGCGGCTGGCCGAGCTGGCTACCGAGGCCGGGCTGCCGCGCGGTGTTCTGAACGTCGTCACCGGCAGCGGGGCGGAGGCGGGCGAGCCGCTGGGCCGCCACCCGGATGTGGACATGGTCTCCTTCACCGGCTCCACCGCGACCGGCCGGCGGTTCCTGCACTATTCGGCCGACACGAACCTGAAGGAAGTTGTGCTGGAGATGGGTGGCAAGAACCCCTGTATCGTCCTCGACGATGCAGAGGATCTGGACGCAGTCGCCGCCCATGTGGTGAACGGCGCCTTCTGGAACATGGGAGAGAACTGTTCGGCCGCCTCGCGGCTGATCGTGCAGAAGGGCGTCAAGGACCGGCTGATCGAGAAGGTCCGTGCCCATGCCCGGGAGTGGATCGTGGGCGAGCCGCTGAACCCCGAGGTTCGGGTCGGCGCGCTTGTCTCCAAGGCACATTTCGCGAAGGTTTCGCGCTATCTCGCCGCCGCCGGGAAGAAGACCGTCCTGATGGGCGGCACCTCGCCGGCCGAGGGCTACATCGAGCCGACCATCGTCGAGGCCGACCGTAGCTCCCCCCTCGCCTGCGAAGAAATCTTCGGACCGATCCTGACGGTGATCCCGGTCGCGAGCTTCGAGGAGGCCATCGCGGTGGCGAACGATACCGAATACGGCCTCGCCGCCTCGATCTTCACGGCGAACGGCAAGCGGGCGCTCCGCGGCGCGCGGATGCTCCGTGCGGGCACCGTCACGGTCAACAGCTTCGGCGAGGGCGACATCACCACGCCCTTCGGTGGCTACAAGCAGTCGGGCTTTGGGGGGCGGGACAATTCCATCCACGCCCATGACCAGTATACCCAGCTGAAGACGATCTGGCTGGATCTGACGGACACCTCCGACACCACCATCGACTGAGGCGTGCGATGACCCTTCGCAATGTGGCCCGGCTACCCGTCCATACCGGCCCCGCCGGCTGGAATGCGATCCTGCCGCCGGCCCCTGTTCTCCCCTCGCTGGCGGGCGAGGCTGGATGCGATGTGGCCATCGTGGGGGCGGGTTTCGCCGGGCTTTCGGCGGCCCGCCATCTGCTGGCCGAGGCACCGGGGATTTCGGTCGCGGTGATCGAGGCCGGACGGGTGGCCGAAAGCTCGGCCGGGCGCAACTCCGGCTTCATGATCGACCTGCCGCACGAGCTGACCAGCTCCGACTATGCCGGCGCCGGAGAGGCCCACGATCGGGTGCTGACACGGCTTAACCGGCAGGCCATCGACTTTGCGGAGAGCGTGGTGGCCGACTACGGCCTGCCGGCGGGTTTCTTCAAAAGGTCGGGCAAGATCAACGGCGCCGCCTCGACCGTGGGGGAGCAGGCCAACCGCAGCTACGCCGAGCATCTGCGCCAGATGGGCGAACCGCACGAGATGCTCGATGCGCAGGCGATGCGCGAAGTCACGGGCTCGGTCTACTACACCGGCGGCCTCTTTACCCCGGGCACCGCGCTGATCCAGCCCGCGGGTTACATCAGGGGCCTCGCCGGCGGCCTTGCCGCGCGCGGCGTCCGCATCTTCGAGGGCTCCCCGGTCACTGCCTTCGAGAGCGGCGGTGGAGGCTGGACCCTCACCACCCCGGCCGGGCGCATCCGCGCGGCGAGAGTGATCCTCGCCAACAACGGCCATCTTGAAAGCTTCGGCTTCAAGTCGGGCCGGCTGATGCACATCATGCTGAACGCCTGCATGACGGCAGAGCTTCCGCCCGAGGCACTGCGCGCGCTCGGCGGACGGGAAAGCTGGGGCATCACCCCGTCCGACCCGATGGGAAGCACGGTCCGCCGGATCTCCACCGCAGAGGGCGGCAACCGGATCGTCATCCGCCAGGGCGGCTATTACCGCCCCGGCATGCAGACCAGTGCCGCCGATCTGGCGCGCGTCGTGCACGGCATGCGCCGGAAGTTCGACCGGCGCTTCCCGACCCTCAGGGGCATTCCGTTCGAGCACTCCTGGTCCGGCCACCTTTGCCTGTCGAAAAACGCCGTCTCGGTGATGCGCGAGCTCGAGCCGGGGCTCTACTCGGCTTGTGTCCAGAACGGGCTCGGCACCACCCGCGGCACGCTGACCGGGATCGGTGCGGCCGACCTCGCACTCAGGCACAATACGGAGATCACCCGCTTCTTCCTCGCAGAGGTCGAGCCAGCGCTGCTGCCGCCGCATCCGTTCGACACGATCGGCGCAAATGCCTATCTTCGCTGGAAGGAATGGCAGGCCAGGGCGGAATGAGCGCATGAGACCCGTTCGCCGAAGACATCTTCCCTCCCTCGGCGCGCTTGCGACCTTCGAGGTCGCCGCCAAGCACCTCAGCTTCACGCTGGCGGCGAAGGAGCTGAACATCACCCAAGGCGCGGTCAGCCAGCAGATCCGGCTGCTGGAGACGGCGTTCGAGGTGCCGCTGTTTGTCCGCAAGCATAATGCGCTGGAGCTGACCGCGGCGGGGACCGACCTGTTTGAAGCGGTTTCGGCGGGGCTGGACACGATCAGTGGTGGCGTCGCCCTGCTTCGGCCGGACATCCAGCCGCAGGCCGTCACGATCTCGGCCACGGACGGAATGGCGGCCTTTTGGCTGAAGCCGCTGATCGATTCCTTCCGCGCAGAACATCCCTCGATTGGCTTCGTGATCCTCGCCTCCGACGAGGATGGGACGCTGCGCAACTACTCCGGTGTGGACATTGCGCTCCTCTGCGGCAACGAGCGCAGCGAGGTGGGGGAGGAGCTGCATTTCTTGTTTCCCGAGGAGGCCCAGCCTGTCTGCTCGCCTGACTACTTCGCCGCGCATGGCCCCTTCGAGACGCCACAGAGCCTGAATCAGGCCAATCTCCTGCATCTGCACGAACGCCACTGGAGTGCCGACGCGATCGGATGGCAGCCGCTCGGCTGGGAACAATGGTTTCGCGCCCAGAATGCCCGGTGGGAGCGCGGCCCGTCGAGCCTGTCCACGAACAAGGTGGCCCTTCTGATCGAAGCCGCGCTTGCGGGAGAGGGTGTCATTCTGGGTTGGCGTCATATGATCCGACCAATGCTCGAGGACGGACGCCTCGTTGTGGCGCATCCGGCGCCCCTGACGGCAGGGCGGGGGAATTTCCTGCGCTGCCCCTCCATCGCCCTGCAGCGCCCGGCCGTCGCCCGGTTCGTGGACCATCTTCTGGGCTCCCTGGAGCAGTGAAGGAGGGGGGAGCAGGCTGGGCTATCTCGCCAGGCCGAGCGTCGCCACCTTCAGGACTGTCGGCTTCGCCTGTAGAAGCTTGATGCTGCATACGAAGATCGCTCAGAATCTCACAGGAATTTATGGTGGTATGGCGACAGATTGGTCCGCCCAGCTCGACAGGTCGCGGATGCGGACGGGAGGGACCGAGGGCATTCGAGACGAATGGTAGTCCGGCCTGAAGTGGGCTGCGTCGCCGCGGGCGCTGATGCCGGACACAGCGTAGATGTGGCGGCGCAGTCGGTGCAGATCTCTGGCGTGTTTCGGCCGTGCTCTTCGGTTTCGAAATAATGTTGTCGCCGGAACTCCGCTCTGATGCCGTTACAGTCGGTAGAGCAGCCCAACAGTGGCTGATGGACGTAGAAGTGCAATGCGCGCAACTCAGGGAAGGTTTCTGCCATGACCCAGTTCTGCAAGATCCGTGATCGCTTCTTCTCCGAGGATCGTCCCTTGGCGAGCTATAACGGCCAATGTTTTAGAAAGAAACGAAGGGGTTATGTACTCTGAGGGGCAGTAATCACTGAGCCCAGTAGGCCTGAGCCTGACCTGCGCAAGCCCAATTGCTTGATCCACTTGGTTTCGCCAGACTGAGGCTCACGCGGGCGCTTTCGCCGACGCCTTGGAACATCGTCGACGTGGGGGAGGGGAGCCGAATGAGAGTGGTTGTCATGGGCGCGGGCGTCGTCGGTGTCACGACCGCCTGGTATCTCGCTCGCCAAGGCGCCGAGGTTATCGTCCTCGACCGGCAGCAGGGTCCCGGCCTTGAGACCTCTTACGCCAACGCGGGTGAGCTCTCTTACGGGATGACATCGCCATGGGCCGCGCCCGGCATCCCGATGAAGGCGGTGAAGTGGCTCTTCATGAAGCGGCGGCCGCTCTTCATCTGGCCGCTGATCAGCCCGACCATGTGGGTCTGGGGTGCGCGGATGTTGGCAAACTGCAATGCTGAGAGCTACCGGCTGAACAAGTCACGCATGGTGCGCATCTCGAACTATTCGCGCGACGTGCTGCCCGACCTGATTGCCGAAACCGGCATCGACTACGACGGGCGAGAGCGGGGCACGCTGCAACTGTTCCGAACCGAGAAGCAACTGAAAGGCTCGAAGGCAGATCAGGAGGTGCTGGCCGAATTCGATAGCCCGTTCGAACTTCTCGACCGCGACGGCTGCATCGCCGCCGAGCCGGCACTCGCCCGGGTGCGCGACAAGTTCGTCGGAGGCCTGCGCCTGACCGCCGACCGCACTGGGGACTGCCGCAAGTTCACGATGGCACTGGCCGAGAAGGCTGCGGAACTAGGTGTGATCTTCCACTATGGTCAGACGATCCGCGCCATCGCGATCGAGAATGGCCGCGTGGCCGGCATCGACACCGATCCGATCGGGCGCGTCACGGGCGATGCCTATGTTTGTGCGCTCGGCTCATACGGTCCGAGGGTCCTGAACCCGATCGGCATTCGCCTGCCGGTATACCCAGTGAAGGGCTATTCGGTCACCCTGCCCGTGATCGATGACGCTGGCGCCCCGCAATCCACCGTCATGGACGAGACCCACAAGGTTGCGATCACCCGCCTCGGCGATCGTATCCGGGTCGCGGGCCAAGCCGAGATAGCCGGCTATTCCGGCCGTCTTGGCCCACACGCAACGGATACCGTCCGATATGTCGTCAATGATCTCTTCCCCGATGGTGGCGACCTCACCCGCGCGGAGGGCTGGACAGGCCTTCGGCCGATGACGCCGGACGGCACACCAGTTCTCGGTCCAACGGATTATCCCAACCTCTTTTTGAACACTGGACACGGCACACTGGGTTGGACGATGTCAGCCGGATCGGGACGGCTGGTTGCCGATCTTGTTCTCGGCCGCTCGCCGGAAATCCCGATCGATGGGCTGACGGCGGCGCGATACCGCGGAAGAAAGACATGATCTAGGGTCGGAGCGGAGCCTCTTTGATACAGCAGCATGCACTGGTGCTTCGCCTGGACATTCAGGGTAGCTCTGGCGGCAAAGATCCATTCCGACCGTCCTCTGCACTAACTCGCGGTAACGCCGACGCGGACGACGCGAACGTTTGCGACGTTGCCCGCCCAAGACCCCCAGGCGCGAGCCGCCACCGCGACCCTTACGCGAGCCGCGCGACAAGTCTTGCGCCCGTCGGGTTGGGCATCGAGCCGGAGAGGTGGAAAGTTCCGCCGAGGATGCCTACAACGCGGCATGCTCGCTGACGAAGCCCGCCGGATCCGAGAGATCGCTGCGAAGGACACCGCATTCCAGGGGGTCGCCGCGGCTGACCTCGATGCGGCCGAGGCGCGTCTTGCCCAAGCAGCCACAATAGACGGTTTCCGGCTGGAAGCGATGCGAACGCTGGCGCTCGGCCGGAATGGCCACAGCCGCGCCATTGCGAATGGCGCTGTCCGAGTGGCGCCTATACGCCTGGTGTGGCTGGCAGACGGGCCCTGCCTCGTCGAGGGACCTCAAGCGGGCGCGCGGCTTCTTGCGGTGAACGGCATATCGGTCGCGGATATCTTCGCCAGGCTGCGCCCCTACCTTGCCGGCACGGATCAGAGGGCGCGGGCGCTGGCCGGGTTCATGTTGGCCTGGACGCCGGCTGTCGCGCTGGCAACAGGCGTGCCGACTGCCCCGGTCTACCGCTTTGCGACCGTCGGCGGGGACCGGGTTGAGCTCGCCGCTGCCGATACGGTCCCGGCGGAGTCGCTCTATCCCGTGTGGGAGCGCGGAGTGGCAGACTGCCTGATCGCCCGCCAAGGGATCACCGATGGCGGCGAGGCAAGGCGCGGGACCTTCCTCCGTCAGCTTGCAGGGCAAGTCCCCTATGTCCGGATCGGCGATCTCAGCGCCGCTCCGCCCCCGGTGACGGCGGCACAACTCGCGGCCATCGCGACGGAGATCCGGGGTGCCCGCCGTCTCGTGGTCGATCTGCGCGGGAATCCGGGCGGCGACTTCTTCGGTGCTGCCGCCTTCGCGCGCAACCTGCCGGAGGTCGCTCCCGGGGCGGCACTCGCGGTGTTGGTCGACAAGTTCACCTTCTCTGCGGCGCTCGTCGCCGCGGCGCTGCTGAAGTTCCACGCGGGCGGTAGTCTCGTCGGCGAAGAGATGGGAGACGCGGCCGCCTTTCACGCCGAGGGCGGCACCGAGGTATTGCCCCAGTCCGGCCTCTCGATCCGCTATTCGGACGGCTGGCACGATTGGGCCGAAGGCAAGGCCGACGCCGTTTTGACGCCGCCGGAGATTGCGCGCGAGATGGTACCGGCCGGGTCGCTTGCGCCCGACCTGGTCGCTTCACCGACCGGCGCCGATCTCGCCGCTGGCCGCGACACGACGCTTGCTGCGGCGCTCGCGATGGTCCGAGGTTAGCGCTGGAGGGCACCTCCCTGTCCGGCCGTCGCGGCCGCAAACCGGCTGTTCATCCGGACCACAGCGAAATCTTCCTTCCCGCCCCGTTGTGACTGGGTCAACGGTATGGGGGAACGGCCGCGGTGCACCCCGATCCCTGCCGTTCAAGGCCGCGGGTTCCATGCCTCGAAACCTGTGATTGCCAGGATCATCCGTCACTGTTCACGGTGCGGACAAAGCCGGCCCCGGATGCTATGAGGCTTTTTCAGGGGACTCGATGAAGCCGATGCAGAAATCTGTATTCCTGTTCGATGGCGCAATCGGCGTCGGCAAGTCCACTCTGGGACGGTCTGTAGCAGCGAAACTGGGTTTCGGCTTCATTGACGGGGACGATCTTTCCGGCCCTGGGCATTGGTTTTGTTCGAGTCTGGCAACTAGTCGAAAAATCGTCGGAGCGAGTGTGAAGGCCTTGAGTGGGCGTGCGGGGGTGATCGTCGCCTATCCGGTGCGCTGCACGAATTGGCTGTTCTTCCTTCGAACCTTCGAGCGAATGGGTATCTCATGCCATTGCATCGGCCTGGTTGCCGACAGCGGCGCGATCGAGAGCCGAGATCGGAGGCTGAGCACCGGCGAGTGTGCCCGAAGCCGGGAAATGATCAGCCAAGGATACGGTCGAAGACGCTTTAGCGACCTCATCCTCCGCACCGATGATGCGGATTTCGAGGCGACCTGCGAGCACCTGGCTGAAATTGTTCGTCAGTTATCTGTTGGCCTCTATGGGCCTCGTCGCTGCCGTTCGTAATACCATCCCTGACGGCCGCAAAGCGCCCTCATTCGGCTGTTCCCGGTTTCGCACGAGTTACCTGGAACTTGCTGTTAGCCCTGACCGCGGCATGACAAGCAAACTTGACAAAGGCGCCTGTCTCTGACAAGTATACTTGTCATTCGGACGGGATAGTCGATCATGCTCAGCGGCCGCCAAGTTGCGTTCCTGAAAGCTCTGGCGATCGCCATCGTCGGTACTGTCGTCATCTGGTTCGGCGCAGCGGCCATCATATTGGGAGTCTTCGCCCACGACATGCAGGCTGCGGCGCCCTGGCTGGCTTTGGCCAAGGTCGCGAGCCTTGCGTGGGCGGCAGCGGTCGGATGGATGATCATCTGGCCCCGGCTCGATGAGCGGGAGAAAGAAGCGCGCAAGTTCTCCTGGTTGATAGGCTCCACCACGGCCATCCTGCTGACCGCGCCGATCATGCTGCTGTGGCTCGAAAACGGCGGTGCCTTCCTCACCCAACTTGTTCACCGCCACACGCCAGGCATCTACTTTGCGCTGGGATGGGTCGGGCTCGTGTTCGCTCAGTTACTCTCTTCTCTGGTCGCCCGTGCCTGGTGGTGGGCAGCGAAGCGCTAGAGGCGTCGGTCCATGAAGAACCGACTCAAGGAACTGCGCGCCGAATGTGGCTGGAGCCAAGCGGAGTTGGCCGACCGTCTCGACGTCTCGCGCCAGAGCGTCAACGCGATCGAGACCGGCAAGTACGACCCTAGCCTGCCGCTCGCCTTCAAGATTGCACGCCTCTTCGGCCGATCCATCGAAGCGGTCTTTGAGGATCAATGATTTGTCTGATAGAGACCCTCGCCGGCGAAACCATATAGGATCTCAGGCCGGCGGCCGTTTCGTTGAACGGTTCCGCAAGCATGCCTCGGTTGGGGGCGGGGAAGCGCTTCGGTATCGCATATATCTGGAATGGGCCAGTGCGAACGCCAGCGTTCCAGCGAGCTAGCGCATTGTTTGCGTTCCCTCGTCCTACCAACGTGTCTGCAGATCACCGAAAGATCTGATCGAACACCGGCAGGCTGCCGATGCTTGCGCCGGCGATGAGCGCGTAAGACACCCATCTGAAGCTGGTATCTCCGGACAGGCGAAAGAACTTTGCGCCGAGCTGGAGTGCCAGGGCATAGACAGCGCCGACTGGAAGACAAAGCGCGAGGAGACGCCAGGCGAAGAGCCCGCCAAGGCTGTAGCTGGCAATGGCGATGACGGTAGCCACCGCAAAATAGGCGATGATGTTTGCTCGGATGAAGCTGCGCGGTTCGGCGCCTCCGAGCCAATAGGCGATGACGGGCGGCCCCCCGGCACCGGCGGCGCCGGAGAAAAGCCCGGACATGGTTCCGACCAATACCGTTGCGAGTGTGCGCGGCCGTCCATGGTAGCGCCAGCCGGAGATTAGCAGCGCCAAGAGGGCGCAGCTGACGCCCGAGATCAGCCATCGCATGGTGATCCGGTCGAGATAGACCAGCGCGGCCGTGCCAAGTGGAATGCCCAAGACCGCCCCAGCCGCCATGACGAAGACCCGGGTCTTGTCCGCCTTCCCCCAGGCGTCCGGCAGCAGCGACAGCGCTGCAACGGCATCGACGATCAACAACACCGGGGCGGCGACTTGCGGGCCGATCACGGCGCTCGCCAATGGCATGAAGATCAGGGCCGCTCCGAATCCGGAGAAGCCGCGGGAAAGCCCCGCCAAGGCGGCGGCGGCAATAACAAAGGCGAGCTTTGATGACGAAAGGCCACCGGACAGCATCGCGAGCAGAGGCAAATACTGCATGGTATTACTGCGTGACAGCGGGCGGGAAGACCTGGCGCCACGGCCTGATGTCGACCGCTTTCCGCAGGCCAGTCGGCCAGAACGGATCGGCATGCACCAACGCTTTGACCTCCTCAGGCCCCGCGGCCTCGACGATCCATAGTCCGCCCGTAGGCATCTGCCCATCGTCCAGCAGCGGGCCGGCGGCACGGACTTGTGCCGCATGAGCCGCGAGAAACGCGAGATGATCGCCCATGTGGCTTTTGCGGGCGATAGGGCCGCAAGCGGGATCGTCCTCGAACAAGACAGCGAAAAGCATGGTCACTCCCTCGATATTGACTTGCGAAAGCCTAGGCGTGCATGAAGTCTGGGATAAGCAGTATTTTGACCCAGCGGACATGCAGAAATGCACGGGCTAGATTGGAACGACCTTCGGTTCGTCATCGCCGTGGCGCGCGGCGGCTCTCATGCGGCGGCGGCCCGAGAGTTGCGGGTCGACCCGACGACGGTCGGACGAAGGCTGGCCCAGTTGGAGGCGGATCTCGCGTCAATCCTCTTCTCGCGCGACAGCCGGGGAAACCTGGTCCCGACGGAGGCGGGGGCCCTCGTCTGCGCACGCGCCGAAGCGGTCGAGACGACGATCGGCGATCTGAAGGCCCTTCTTGGCGCCACGACCGCGGAAGCAACAGGGACCGTGCGGCTTACGGCTGTTCCCATCCTCGTCAATCACCTTCTCATTCCGGCATCGGCGCCGCTCCTGCGGCGTCATCCCCAGCTTCGCCTCGAGATTATCGCCGACACTCGCGATCTCAATCTCACGCGGCGCGACGCTGACATGGCAATCAGACTCGCCCGACCTGCCGCGGAAACGGGAAACCGTCTTCTTGCCCGGCGCATCGGCACCTTGCGATACGGGGTCTACGCAGCAGCTCGGGCTCCAAACCCAGAACAACTTCCGTGGATCACCTACGAGCCGGAAATGGCTGAACTGCCGCAGGCTGTCTGGCTCAACGGGATCGGGCGCTCGGGCGGAGACCTGGCAAACATCGCGCTTAACGACGCAGATGGTCTGCTGTCGGCTGTCCGGTCCGGCCTCGGGCGCAGTCTGCTTCCCGCTGCGATCGGCGATACGCTTCCCGACCTCAGCCGACTGCCGGACGACCCGGCTTCCCCACCCGAGCGAGAAGTATGGATACTGACGCACCAGGACCTTTCCCACCTCGGCCGGATAAAGGCCGTTGCGTCATGGTGCGAGGGGCTCTTCGGACGGAACTGAAGAACGAGAGAGCAGCGGCAAGGCGCTCCGGCCGCTGCCCTCGACGCCTGCCTTCGCAACAGCTGTAACGCGCCCTAATTCGGCCGTTCGACGGCCGGGCGGTGCTCCCCGCTAGCTGGCATCCGCCGCGATCGGATCCGAGGTCCAGATTGCAGACAACGCTGCCATTGGTTTTTCAGTTCGATCTTCCTTTCTGTCTACCCGAGGCTAACGTCAGACAGAGGCGCGGAAAGGCCCCAATGTGCAAGCGGCCAAATGCGGAATGACTGGAGCAAGCCATGCGCAGCAGCAAAACCATTCATGTCATCTCGGCTCATGCAGAAGGGGAAGTTGGCGATGTGATCGTCGGGGGCGTCGCGCCTCCACCTGGAGAAACGCTCTGGGAACAACGCTGCTGGATCGCGGAAGACCAGACACTGCGGAACTTCGTGTTGAACGAGCCGCGGGGCGGGGTGTTCCGACATGTCAATCTGCTCGTTCCGCCCAAACATCCCGAGGCCGCAGCCGCCTTCATCATCATGGAGCCGGAAGACACGCCCCCTATGTCCGGGTCGAACTCGATCTGCGTCTCGACCGTCCTTCTGGAAAGCGGGATTCTCGAAATGCACGAGCCCGTCACAGAGTTCACGCTTGAAGCCCCTGGCGGGCTTGTGCGGGTGCGGGCAGACTGTCGGGACGGAAAGGCGGAGCGGATTTACGTGCAGAATGTTCCGAGCTTCGTGCAAAGGCTGGATGCAAAGCTCGAAGTCGAAGGGCTCGGAACGTTGATGGTGGACACGGCCTTCGGTGGCGACAGTTTCGTCATCGTCGATGCCCCGGCCATGGGCCTCGGCCTTGTGCCGGACGAGGCCCATGACATTGCCCGACTCGGCGCAAGGATCGCCAGGGCGGCGACGGAGGCGCTCGGCTTCGCGCATCCGACCAACCCGGACTGGCGGCATATTTCCTTCTGCTTGTTCGCGGGCTCCGTGACGCGGGACGCGGCGGGCCTGCATGCGGGATCGGCCGTGGCGATCCAACCAGGAAAGGTGGACCGGTCGCCCACCGGGACAGCCCTTTCTGCCAGGCTGGCCGTGCTGCACGCCAGGAAACAGATCGCTCAGGGCGAACGATTGACGACGGTGTCGCTGATCGGATCGACCTTTTCGGGGCGCATTCTGGGAACGACGAAGGTGGGCGAGGTGTCAGCGGTCCTTCCGGAAATCAGTGGAAGGGGTTGGATTACAGGCACCCATCAACATCAATTGGATCCCTCAGACCCGTGGCCGCAGGGATATCGGCTGAGCGATACCTGGGGAGCCCGATGAGCGGTTCTACTCGCGGCACCGCGACCGCTGGTTGAGCAATAGGATGTCTCAATTGGGCTTGGTGTTGCCCTTCGCAGCGCGCGGCTTGAAGGGCTGCTGAGCGCCCTCAGACATTGAGCCGACCGAGCGGTTATCTTGGAACCGGTCATTCGGGATCACTTAGGCGGGACAATCCTGACGTTCGTCGCTATGTGGGAGAGACCGAACTCCACGAGTAAGAGCATTCGCCATGACGATTACGAAAGATGACGAGCTCGAAGGGATGAAGGCCATCGGCCGGATCGTGGCTAACACGTTGAAGGTGATGTCAAAGGCGTTGGAACCCGGGATGACGACACGCGAACTCGACGAGATCGGGCGCGAGGTTCTGGACTGCGAAGGTGCCCTGTCCGCCCCGCGATCCACCTATGACTTTCCTGGAACGACCTGCATCAGCGTGAACGAAGAGATCGCGCATGGCATCCCAGGTGAGAAGGTCATTGCTCCCGGTGACTTGGTGAACATCGACGTGTCCGCCTCGAAAGCCGGCTTCTTCGCCGATGCGGGAGCGACCGTTCGGGTTCCTCCTGTGCGCGCTTCCCTCGATCGCCTGTGCAAGGACGGTAAACGCGCGATGCAGATCGGGATCGCTCAGGTCGGCCACGACAGGCCGCTGGCTGGCATCGGTCAGGCTATCGGCCAATTCGCCTCCGCGCGCGGTTATACCCTGATCCGCAACCTTGCGAGCCATGGTGTCGGTCGCTCGCTGCATGAGTATCCGGAGGAAATCGCCACCTGGCCAACACGCGGGGACAAGCGCCGGATGCGCAGTGGGATGGTACTGACAGTGGAGCCGTTCTTATCGACGGGCGGCCTCATGGCAACCGAGGGGAACGATGAGTGGACCCTATACAGCCATCCTCGTGCCATGACCGTTCAATACGAACACACTGTCGTCGCAACACATCGCGCGCCGATCATTGTTACGCTACCGGGCTGACTGGGTGTCCAAGAGGGTCCGGAGCTGCAATGCGGCTGACGGATCACCAACGGCAACTACGCGCCGCCAATTCGGACCTTCAACGCCGGGGCGAATCTACCCGTGAGCTGCCGCTCGTCACGATCGTATCTGAGATACAGAAAGTGAAGCTTGCTGCCTCAGCCAAAGCCGGCAGCCAGCCCGAAGCGGCCGAAAAGACCTGGTCATGGTCGATGGATCGGTATCCCTTAGCATACCTCCGCCACCTGAATCGATGATCCTCAACCAAGCTCCATAGTCCCGATTGCCTGCAGAAGACCGCCCGATTGCGGTGCCGGCCCGCGATACATGCGGGCGGTGGCGAAGGTTTTGCTGAAGCCGATTGCATGCAACTGGGCCAGAAGGGCTGCGTTTTGCGCTGGCACGTCAATGATCGCGCGCTCAGACGGAACGAGGGCCGCCGCCGCCCGCGCCAATACGAGCGCCCGGCCAGCGTCAGCCGCGACGATTGGGCCGATCTTGGCGCCCGACTGGCAAAGTCGGATCACGGCAAAGCCCTCCGGTCCCTTCGCCTCGTCCAGAACAACGCAGCGGCGTGTCGCCGCGGGTGTAATCCAAGCTTCGAGAAAGGCGGCGCGCGTATAGCCGTTGGCGACAGCGTCGAGCGCAGCGATAGCCGCACCATCTGCGGTGCTGGAGGGCCGGACCCTGGAATCGGGTCGCGGCGCAAGCGGCGCCTCAAGGCGCAGGGTCGAGCCATCGCGGACAAAGCCCGACTTCTCATAATTCGGTTCCTGCGCGGCAACCCCGTCCAGCCCAACAGTGCGCCCGCCCGCATGGGTCAATGCGTAGCGCCAGAGCCCGTAGCCGATGCCCTGATGCCGAAACTCCGGCAGGCAAAGATAGAGCCCGAGAAACGCCATGCTGGGGCTATGGTTGACGACCGAGATCGCAGCCACCGGCACACTCTCAAGATCGGCGACGAAGAACCCCTCAGGATCGGCGGCAAGGAAGGCCTCGGTATCGTCCAGGCCGGGGTTCCAGCCCTCGGCGGCGGCCCAGTCGAGCATCAGCGAGATCTCGTCGCCCCGGGCGCGCCTGAACTCTGCCGTGCTCATTGCCTCAACGACCCACGCATGGTCTGCTTGGCCGGGGTCCGCTCCATTGACCACTCCCTCAATCGTCCAGCTCGGTCCTACTGCCTCGCAAAATACACCGCGCTTGAAGGAATTGCACTGAGGGGCAGATCTCCCCGTAGCCTGGGATTATGTTGCCCCGAGGCATCGCGGCTGAGCGTTAAGGACAGAGACGCGCCCCATCCCGCCCGTTCAACGGTGGGCAGGTGTTCCCTGTTAACTGCCCTTCGCTGCGGTCGGTTCGGAGGGCCAGGAAGCGGGCGAGGCGGACGTCGCTCCCTGAGCGCAAGAGGCTTGATTGGCAACCAACATCAGGCGACCATCCGTTCGACCTGCAGGCCACTTAGGGAACGTCGGCCATCAACTCCACAGGAGGCGCGGGATGATCATCCGCGACGGAACCGTGAAGACGGTCAAGGCCCCGGCCGAGAACCGCCCCGAATATGGCCTGATAGGGATCGAATACCTTTCCGACGCTGGTGGCCTTAGGCAGTTTGGATTGTACCGCCAGGTGCTGGAGCCCGGCGCCCGCACCTCGACCCGCCACTGGCACGAGGTCGAGGACGAATTCCTCTACGTCCTCTCTGGCACCCCCACGGTGATCGAGAACGATGGCCCGCACGAACTCTCCCCCGGCGATATCTGCTGCTGGCCCGGTGGAGTGCCAAATGCCCACACAGTTGAGAACCGCTCGGATAGGCCCGCGACCATCCTGATCCTCGGCAGCCGGCCGGGCGACGACCGCTGCCACTATCCCGATATCGGCCGCACCCAGATCGATGAGGGAGCATGCTGGCGCATCGTCGATGACGCCACTGGCGTGACCATCAAGGAAGGGCGCCGCGAATAATCCTTTGCAAAGGTCCATCCCGTTCCTTGAGCCCATCTCGGGGATCATAGCCTCCGTCGGGGCGACATCCGCTGACTGATAGTGCCTCGACGGACACTCTTGTCACGGCCCTAAGGGGTCGACGAAGACGGGCTTGGGCCGGGCTTTCGCCCCGCGGCGCATGAGCGGCAGCAACGCGCGCCCATTTTTGGGACGTTCAGGTGGTTTTGCGAAACGCCCGGAAGCTGCCATACGACACGGCTGCCAGCATGGCTTACAAGTGCTGTCAGCGTCGTCGTCTGGCCTCTGCGTGCGAGGGGCGCGCCGATAGCGCAGCCGTTCGCGCAGCTTGAGGCCACGACCGTCCGGTTCCGCCTGCATCCCCAGTGCAAGGCTCACGACGGTCGGTGTGTGTCCCCCCTTTGGCGGCGGCAGCGGGCAGGCGGAACCCTTGCCCAATCTTGCATGAATTCGTCGTCACATTGCCACAATGAATGGG
>NZ_RRYH01000002.1 GCF_004010155.1 Solirhodobacter olei
GCCAGCGGGCTTTTCTTCGTCTTCAGCCTCGTCGCCGACGTCTTCCTGATCCGGGTGCCGTTCATCCCGTGGGAAGCCTACGAGATCCTGCAGATCCTGGCGAGCCTGGGCCTGCTGTGCGGCGTTCTCTGCAGCATTATCATGCTGGCGCTGACGGTGCGCCGCTCGCGCCGGATCGAGGATCAGATCTCTGCCGTTGCCGGTGAATTCCAGAGCCATGTGGAGCGCCAGTTCCAGGCCTGGGGCCTGACGCCCAGCGAGCGGAGCGTGGCGCTGCTCGTCGTAAAGGGGTTCAGCAACGGGGAGATCGCGGGCATGCGGAATTCCTCGGAATCCACCATCAAGTCGCACGTCACGTCGATCTTCAGGAAGTCGGGGCTGACCAGCCGTCAGCAGCTCGTCTCGGGTGTCATCGAAGACCTCCTTGCAGCCCTGTCTCAGGACGAAACCTGACGGCAGGCGGCCAGGGCCGGGTACGGTCAAAAATGGGCCGGCCCTTGGGGGAGGCCGGCCCAGGCGGAAAGCTCCGGCCCGAAGCGTGGAATGGCGTTGGGGGTCCTGCACCGGGCCGGAACCCCGGCGGCATTGCTGTGTTTCGTCAGAGGCCGCCACTCAGACCGGAAAGCGTGCCGCCGCCCGTGGCCGCGGTCACGGGTGTGGTGATATTGGTTACCGCGGAGGAGAGGTCGATCGGCGACCCGATCGGGCCTAGGCCGCCGGCGATCCCGCCAAGCCCCGTGCCGCTACCGCCGGTGACACCGGAAAGCGCGCCGCCCGCGACGCCGGCCAATGCGCCGCCGCTGCCCAGCTGGCCCCCGGCGTCGGTGATGTTGGTCAGGCTCTGGGCCAGCGTGCCGGGCTTGCTGACGGTGACATTGCCGGTGGCGAGATGCTGCAGGTCGACCTGGCCGGCGCCGCCGGTCAAAGCGCCGACGTGGGCATTCACCGAACCACCGAGGGCCGAGGCGTCTGCGTGCGCCAGCCCAGAACTCTGCCCGCCGCCGACCGAGACGCCGGCATTGGCGACGGAGCCGGAGTGGCCGACGTTGGCGCCGACGGAGAGCCCGCCCCCGCTGCTGTTGCCAACCGAAACGGAGGCGAGGCCGAGGTTCAGCGTCGCCGCGGCCGAGCTTCCGGCCAACAGGGTCAGCGCCGCGGCGCAGACAAATCCGGTTTTGAAAGTCATGTTATTCTCCTGAGGTCTAGCGAAGTTTTGGGGAGAGCGCGGCCGGGCAGATGGGGAAGGATGCGAGGCCGGGCCGCGCTCTGGCGCAAGGCCGGTAGGCGGGCCGGGCGGGCCGGAAGACAGCGGCCCGCCCGGGAGAGTGGAGGCCGCCCTACCGGTTCTGCGCCTGTTGGATGATCGATCGGACGCGAGCGCCGTCCAGCGGAACCTGCACCGCGCCGCCGACCACGCGGAAGGCCCCGTCGTTCTTCATCGCCACGCAGAAGTTGTAGCGCGGCGTGTCTTGCGGCAGGGCAAGGAAACGGATCATCTTGATCGCGCCGGTCTGAGAGAGCCGCGCCTCCTGCACCACGCCGAGCGGGTGGGCCTCTGCATCAAGCACGGTGTAGTTGATGAAAGCCGGCCCAGTGCCGCGGCCATCGTTGCAGGCAAGCTTGCCGTGCATTTCGCCGGTGGGAACCGGATAGATCTGCTGCGGCGGCACCATGGCGTTGGCGGAGGCGAGCATCCCGTCCGCGCCAGGCACGAGATACCCGTTGCCACCGCCCGAGTGCCCGCTGGTGTCGGTCACACTGCCGGTGAAGCCCGTGCCGCTGGTTCCGTTGCCGCCGTTCGATCCGTTACCGCCGTTCGATCCGCCGCTGCCATTGGATCCGCCGGTGCCACTGCCCCCGCCGCCGGTGCCGCCGTTTCCGGTACCCGTGCCTCCGTTGCCGGTACCGTTGCCGCCGTTGCCCGTGCCCCCATTGCCAGTGCCGCTGCCCCCGCTACCGGTGCCGCCGCCGCTGGTGCTGCCGCTCGAGGGGCCAAGCCCGACGCTGGCCGTATTGCCGCCGGTGTTGACGCCGACGGAGGCGGTCTCTCCCGCGGCGGTGGCGCCAACGCTAAGCCCGCCGCCTCCGCCGCCGACCGAGACGCTTCCGAGGCCGCCGAGGCCGAGGGTCAACGCCTGGGCGGCGCCGGGCATGCCCTGCCACGCCCCGCCGAATGCCAGTGCGACGGCCGCAACCGACACCACCGAAACCTGTCTTTTCCCGAAGTTTATCATTGAAAGTCTCCAACGCCTTATTTGCACGCCCCCAGACCCATCGCGGTTCCGCCTCCGAAGGAATGGTGGGGGTGGGCCGCGATGACGTTCCCCGAGGATCTTTGGATTGCGCGCCGGGCCTGGCCCGTTTCGTTGCGCATTCCATAATCGCCTCGGACATGTGCAGGATCACTTGGAAGGAGAGCGAGGATAATTGCGCTTGGGTGCCAATCGGACGAAAGTATGATGCCTCGATTTGTAATACAGGGCGTTCATTTCATGGCGAAATGTGGCGCAAAAATCGGATTCCACCCAAATGCACATCAAATGCCGGTTCCGGTATCGGATCACCTGGGGTCTTTCGCGGGATTCTGCCTGTCAATCGGAGTGGAAGGGCCACAAAGCGGCCCCAAAGCCTTGGCAAAATCTCCCTTAGGGTGTGAGTCGTTGCTGCGCGACAACCATTAGCGTCGGACCGGACCCGGGGTATGTATGGGAGTATTCCAGATGAGAATTCCTTTTCAAAACGCCCGCGCGATGCCGGGATACAGCGGTAACGGGGATCAGGCAGCCGCCGATTTGGGGCTGCGGCGGCTGGCCGGGCGGCTCGCCCTGTCCGGGGCGCTGGTTCTTTCGGCGGCGGGTGCGGCGGGTGCGCTCAGTCTTTCGCTGGGCGGGGTTTCGGCCTCGGTCGGCGGCACGAGTTCCGGTGGCATCGCGGCCGGCGCCAGCGTCGGTGGGGCGAGCGTCGGGGCGTCGGTCGGCGGTGGCTCTGGCGCGAGTGTCGGTGCCTCTGTCGGGTCCACCAGCGCCAGCGCCAGCCTTGGCGGTGGCAGTGGCGCGAGCGTCGGGGCGAGCGTCGGCGGCAGTAGCGGCGTGGGCGTCAGCGCCTCGATCGGCTCTGGCGGGGTTAGCGCCGGGCTCTCGGTCGGCGGATCGACGGGCGGTACCGGCACCGGCACAGGCAGCACCGGCTCGGGCGGCGTGGCAACGGGCGGGGCCGATACCGGCACCCTCGGGATCTCTGGCGGCAATTCGCTGGTCGGGGTGACGGAACCGTCGAGGAGCGAATACCTGGCGGCCCGCAACCAGATTTGCGGCGTCTTCGGCAACAGTGACGCCTTCGTCGGGCAGGTCCTGTTCTCCAAGGACGGCCACCCGATCGGGGTGATCCACGCGACCTGGCTTTCGCCGAAACTGAAGCCGCGCAAGATAACCTTCGTGCCGCTGAAATCGGTTTCCGGGACAAGGCTCTGCGTGACGATCCTCGCGCATTCCGTGGACACCGGCGCGAACGGGTTACGGCTGCCGGTGACGGAGCAGGACATGGCTTCCATGCTCACCGATTACACCGATCACAGGATGGCTTCCGCGGGCGGCGGCGCCTGATTGAAGCCGGGGCGGAACTGATCCGCCCCGGCGCCGCCCTGATTTTCAGCAGAACGCCCACGCAAGAGGCAGATCGTTCCCGTGCCGCGACAGGCGGCGGCGGGCCGCTTGCCCTTGCTGCGGGCCCTCTGGTGTGTCGCGGATTCCGGGCCGGTCGCTGCGTGGCGGGCCTTGCGATTTTGAATCCTTCGTCAGAAAACCGCCGCACTTCACGAATTCTTGAGGGCGCGCGGCGCCAGTGCTTTTCCGTCGCCGGGTGCAGCTTTGCCACCGGAATCGCACGGTCCGCGAGCCTTCGACAAGGATGGCTCTTGACCTAAGCGCCAGAGAATAATGAGATCGGTCCAAGCCCCGGGCTATGGGCCGGCTTTCGATTGTGACGCAAAGAAGCGCATTCGGCCGGCCCTGCAGGCGGATTCGGGGGAAACGGCGACAGGGAGCATCATGACACCACCCAGCGCGGAGCTGAAATCGCCCGGACGGATCGAACGCGGACGTTCGCAGGAGCGGATGGACGTCCGCCTAGAGAACGTCACGAAACGCTTCGGCGATACGATCGCCGTAGACGATCTGTCGCTCACCATCGAGAGTGGGGAGTTCTTCAGCCTCCTTGGCTCCTCCGGCTGCGGCAAGACCACGACCCTGTCGATGATCGGCGGCTTCCAGGAACCCTCGAGCGGGGCGATCTACCTCTCGGGCACCGACGTCAGCCACCTGCCGCCCTACCGGCGCGACGTGAACACGGTCTTCCAATCCTACGCGCTCTTCCCGCATCTCGACGTGTTCGAGAACGTGGCCTTCGGGCTGCGCCGCAAGCGCGTCGGCAACAGCGAGATCGAGGCGCGGGTGAAAGACGTCCTGCGGCTCGTTGACCTGACGGGCTACGAAAAGCGCAAGCCCGCGCTCCTGTCCGGCGGCCAGCAGCAGCGCGTGGCGCTGGCCCGGGCGCTGGTGAACCGGCCGAAGCTCCTCCTTCTCGACGAGCCGCTTGGCGCGCTTGACCTCAAGCTGCGCAAGCAGATGCAGATCGAGCTGAAGCGGATCCAGTCGGAGGTCGGCATCACCTTCCTCTATGTCACCCACGACCAGGAGGAGGCGATCGTCATGTCCGACCGCCTCGCCGTCATGGCCAATGGCAAGATCGAGCAGGTCGGCCCGCCCGATCAGGTCTACGACAGCCCGGCCACCGAGTTCGTGGCGGGGTTCCTCGGCGCCTCCAACATGATGTCGGGCGATATCGAGGGCGAGAGCGGGGCCAATGTCAGCGTCCGTCTTGCCGGCGGGCAGGTGCTTCTGGTGCCGAGCGCGCGGTTGCAGGGGCGCGGCCCGCGCATCCGACTGGGCGTGCGGCCGGAGAAGATCCTCGTGCTGCCGTCAGGAGAGTCGGTTGGCGCGGACTGGAACAGCCTCGAGGGCACGGTGGAGCTGAGCGTCTACACCGGCATCGGGCATCAATACACGATCCGCGACGCCGAGGGGCGCAGCTTCACCGTCTATGTCCAGAACCGTGACGCCCGCCCGCCAGGGCAGGGCGAGGTGGTGCGCATCGCCTGGCGGCCGGACCATACTTTCGTCGTGAAACCAACCACAACAGGGACCAAAGGGAGCACGAATAATGAGTGACGAAAAAAAGACCAACAGCGGTTACCGGCTGGATGATCCGGCCATCGTGCGCGGGCTGACCCAGTCGCGCTTCACCCGCCGCAACGTGCTGGGCGCCGGCGCGATGGGCATGGCCGCGATGGCGCTGCCGCGCTTTGCCCGCGCCGCCTCTCCCGCGCCGCTCAGCGGGCAGTGGGCCGATTGGTGGAAGAAGCAGAAGCCCACCAAGGAGCTCGTCTTCGCCAACTGGCCCTACTACATCGACGTGACCGACAAGGGCGACCATCCTTCGCTGGACGCCTTCACCAAGAAGACCGGGATCAAGGTGAAATACCTGGAGGTGATCCAAGACAACGCCTCGTTCTATGCCAAGATCGCGCCGGTGCTGAAGGCCGGACAGTCGATCGGCAACGACATCATCGTCATCACCAACGGCTGGCTTCTGACCGAGATCCTGATGCAGGACTTCGCCGTGCCGCTGTGGCAGGAGAAGGTGCCGAACTTCTTCAAGAACGCGAGCCCGAGCGTCATCAACCCGGCCTATGACCCGGGCAACAAGCATACGATGACCTGGCAGTCCGGCATCACCGGCATCGCCTACAATCCCAAGCTCACCGGGCGCGAGATCACATCCTTCGACGATCTCTGGGATCCGAAGTTCGCCGGCCACGTCGGCATGATGAGCGACCTTTACGAGCTCGGCTCCGCCGCGATGCTGAAGCTCGGGATCGAACCGACCAAGTCGACCCCGGACGACTGGAAGAAGGCCGCAGCCGCGCTGAAGGAGCAGAAGGACAAGGGCATCGTCCGCCAGTACTACGACCAGAGCTACATCACGGCGCTGGAGAATGGCGACACCTGGATCAGCCAGGCATGGTCGGGCGACGTATTCCAGGCCCATGCCAAGGGCTTCAAGGACCTGAAGTTCATCGTGCCCGAGCAGGGCGGGATGATCTGGCACGACAACATGCTGATCCCGAAGGGTGCGGCCAACCCGCTCTCGGCGCTGGAGTGGATGAACTACTACTACACGCCGGAAGCCGCCGGGACGATCGAGGATTACGTCAACTACATCTGCCCGGTGCCCTCGGCCCAAGCCTACATCAAGGACGTGATCAAGGACGCGGCCGTGGCCGACAGCCCGCTGGTCTTCCCGTCGCAGGAAATGCTTTCGAAGGTGCATGATTTCTACGTCTTCAAGAGCTACGACGACAACAAGGCCTGGACGGATACCTTCGGTCCGATCGTTCAGGGATGAGCGAGGCGCGCCCTCATCGGCGGCTGGGCAGGGGGGCGGCGCCCTTCCTGCTCGGCCTGCCGAGCTGGCTTTATCTGGCGGCATTCTTCGTGGTGCCGCTGGTTGCCATGCTGTCGATGTCCCTGGCCACCGGCAATCCGCTGACCGGCTATGTCTTCTCCTGGCATTTCGCCGAATTCGGCCATGCCATCGGGCGCTATCAGGACCAGCTTGTCCGCTCGTTCTGGTACGGGGCGCTCTCGACCTTCATCACGCTCGTCATCACCTACCCGGTGGCCTATTGGATCGCCTTCTATGGCGGGCGGCACAAGGCGAGCCTGCTGTTCCTGATCCTGCTGCCGTTTTTCGTGTCCTTCGTGATCCGGACGCTGGCCTGGCAGTTCATCCTGTCCGACCAGGGGCTGGTGCTGGGGACGCTGAAATCCGCGGGCCTATTGCCCAGGAGCTTCTATGTGCTTTCGACCTCCACCGCGGTGATCGGCGGGCTGGTCTACAACTCGGTCGCCTATTACGTGCTGCCGCTCTATGTCGCGCTGGAGAAGGTGGACAGGCGGGTTGTGCAGGCGGCTGGCGACCTCTACGCCTCTCCGGCGAGCGCCTTCTGGCGCGTGGTACTGCCGCTCTCGGCGCCGGGAATTTTCGCCGGGTTTCTGCTGGTCTTCGTCACCAACGTCGGTGATTTCGTTAACGCCGCCGTCCTCGGTGGGCCGGGCACGAACATGGTCGGCAACGTGATCCAGTACAACTTCTTCAACAGCCAGGATTATCCGATGGCCGCCGCGCTGTCCTCGATCCTCATGTTCCTTCTGATTGTGGCGATCTACCTCTACGCCCGCGTCTTCGGGGCCGAAACCATCCAGGATTACGCGGCATGAGCGCACCTGCCACATTGGGAGAAGGCATCCGGTCCGGCAAGGGCCTCGCCCGCAGGATCCTGGTGATCTACACCGCCTGCTTCATGGTCTATACCCTGCTGCCGATCGCGGTGATGATCGCCTTCAGCTTCAACAACAGCCCGAGCGGGCGGGTCTCGCTGAAATGGCTGGGCTTCACGACGCGCTGGTACAGTCATGCCTTCGCCATCGAGGATCTGACCGGGGCGCTTCTGCATTCGCTGGAAGTGGCCTTTGCGTCGATGATCGTCTCGGTGGTGCTGGCGACGCCGCTTGCGATCGCTCTGGCGCGCTACAGGTTCCGGGGCAAGTCGGCCTCCGACATCGTCATCTTCGCCGATATCGCGGCGCCGGCGGTGGTGGTGGGCGCCTCGCTTCTGTCGCTGTTCCTGACGCTGAACCTGCCGCGCGGACTGCTGACGATCCTGATCGCGCATGTCGCCTTCGGGGTGGCCTTCGCGGTGGTGGTGATCCGGGCGCGGGTCTCGGTGCTCGACCGCTCGCTCGACCGCGCGGCGGCGGACCTGGGGGCGACGCCCTGGGTGGCTTTCTGGACGGTGACCTTCCCTCTGATCCTTCCGGGGATCGTGGGGGCCGGGCTTCTTGCCTTTGCGCTGTCGATCGACGACCTGATCATCACCAGCTTCGTCGCCGGGCAGACGCTGACCTTCCCGCTCTGGGTCTATGGCGCGGTGAAGACGGGGATTCCGCCGCAGGTTTTCGTGCTTTCGACGCTGATCTTCCTCGGCGGTGCGATCATCGCGCTGATCAACAGCATCGTCGCACATCGCAACGGGGGCTGACGGGGCGGGGCCTTCGGGCCCCGCGCTCAGGACAGGGCGACGATCACCCAGGGGTGGCTGAGGCCCGCCAGGGCGATCGCGACGCCCATCGGGAACTCCCGCCCCGGGGCAAAGCCGCGCCAGCCGAGGCCGGCCACTACGGGGAGCCGCTTCAGCGAGAAGAGCGCGGCCATGGTCACGGCGAGCCCGGCCGAGAATTCCAGCGCGAACACCGGCATCCCGGCAGCCGGCACCAGCAGCAGAAGCGTCGTCAGGAGCTTCACGTCGCCCGCGCCGACGAGGCCGGCGAAAAAGGCCGCCGCGCCAAGGACAAGCACGCTTCCTGCCACGATCAGCCGCATCGCGAAATCGCCGGGCAGGGTGGCAAGGCAGGCGGCGGCGAAGATCGTCGCCAGCACAACGCTCAACGCGTTCGGAATGCGCATGTGCCTGAGGTCGAAGACCGCCGCGGCGAGCAGGACGGGCGCGGCAAGAGCGAGGGGTGCGAGGTTTTCCATCTCCGCCGCCTCAGGCCGACCGCGACAGCGGCATGGGGGCATCCGCCCGGGTGTCAGAGGTCAGCAGGTAGACCAGTTCCACCAGCCCCGCTGCGCCGGACTTGGCGTAGATGTTGCGCAGATGGGAGCGGATCGTCGCCTCTGTCAGCTCAAGCGCGTCGCAGACGCCCTGCACCGAGAGGCCGCGGGAGAGGAGCAGGCAGACCCGGAACTCTGCCCGGCTCAGCCGCGCGGGGTTGGAGGGGGCGAGCATGTTCGGCATCTCCTGCCGCGCCGGCATGCGGGAGAGCGTCGCCGGCCCGGCGAGCGGTCGCGCATCGAGCGTCAGGTTATGCCCGGCCCAGTTCCGCGCCAGCACCGTCATAACACCGCCGAAGAGGCCCTGCATGTCGGGGTCCACCGGATGCCGGAAGTGCAGTTCGATATGGTCGCGCAGGCTGGGGCCGCTGGAGAGCACCAGCACCACCAGATCGCGCAGTTGCCGCGACTCCTGGAAGTTGGCCAGCGTCTCCGCCTCGACCGGGTCGCAGGCGCTTTGCACCCAGACCGTGCCGACGCGGGCGTATTCGAGGTGATGCCCGAAGGCCTGAGCGGCATAGGACTGGCGCAGCGGCATCGCGCCCGCGGCCATCCGATCGCTCAGAGCCAGCCGGTATTGGTGGCCGTCCTGCCGGCGGGTACGGACGATCATGCCCGCCTCCGCGCCGGCCGCGGCCAAAAGCTCTGTCAGCGCCGTCTCCAGCGCGACCTCGTCCCGGATTGCTGCGCACCAGGCGCTGGTGGCCTCCACCCAGAGGGGGAAGGCCGCGGCGAGTGCGGGGGTGCCCGTCCCCCCCTTGGTCTCGTCGAAGAATGCACCCATTACACGTCCCCTATCGAAGTTCTGTGACTTCCTGTGGTGCGCGACGGGTCTTGCCTCTTATCGTTCGCATCGGAATGCGCCTGCCTCATGGACCAGCTTCCGATTGGGGCGGAAAGGCGTCATTGTTTTGCGTCAACGAGCCTGAAATGCGGCTTGATAGCGGCGTATATGCCTCTGGTTGGAACCGATAACTCGTTAAATTCCAGCCAAATGCGGTGGATTGTTCACGTATCTCGTCGCTGTCAACTTTTCCGCGGCGCCGAATCGCGCCTTCAGCCGAATGCGCGGATGTAACGCAGCACCACCGGCCCGACCGTAAGCATGATCAGCGCCGGAAGCATCAGCGAGGCCAGCACCGCCGACATCTTCACAGGCAGCTTGTTGGCCATTTCCTGCGCCTTCATCTCGCGCGCGTTCCGCATCTCGGTGGCATAGGTCGTCAGGACTTCCGAGACATTGGTGCCGAAGCGCGCCGATTGCATGACGACGTTGACGAAGGAGCGGACCTCCTCGACCTGCATCCGCTCGGCCATGGCGGCGAGGGCCTTGTCGCGGCGCTGGCCGGCCTGGATCTCGCGCTCGGCCGCAAGAAACTCCGCAGAGATCTCGGGCGCGGCATCGCGGATCTCGTTGGCCACCCGGATCATCGCGGAATCGAGGCCGAGGCCGGCCTCGACCGAGATCTGCAGCAGGTCGAGCGCGTTGGGAAAGGCTTGCTCGATCGCCAGGCGGCGGCGCTGGGTGCGCGAGCGCAGCCAGTAGGCCGGGCCGAAGAAGCCCAGCCCGACCAGCACCGCCGTCACCTGCACCATGGCCAGCTGGCTGAGGCCGCCGAGCCGCGCGGCGAGCTGCGGTGGCGCTGGGATGACGTTTGCACGCAGACCGATGAGCAGGGCCAGAAGCCCCAGGGGCAGAAGAACGCCCAGGGTGATGCGCAGCAGGTAGTAGTTGCGGAGCGCGTGCGGGCCGGTCAGTCCGGCCTGCACCAGCTGGCGCTGGACGCGGGTGCGCTCGGCCTTGTCGGAGGGGACGAAGGCCTTGGAAATCCCGCGCGGGTCGCTGGGCGTGACCTGCAGCAGGCCGGTTTCCGCGCTGGCCCGCTGGGGACGGGCGCTGTCGCCGATCCGTCGCAGCACCGGGTCGCGGCGCCCGAAGGCACCAGCCAGGCCCAGGACGAGGAGGAAAGCGCCGAAGCCGGTTCCGATCATGGCGAGCGTGGTCACATCGCCAGGACGGGCCGTCAACCCGGCGAGAAAGGCGTTAAATTGCGTCATCAGCTGGCTCATGCCGTACCCTCCTCAGATGCGGAAATTCACGAGCCGCCGCAGGACGACGGCGTTGAGCGCGATCAGCCCGAAGACGATCGCCGCGCCGGGTTTGAAGGCCGGGTCGCCCATGACGTCGCCGTAATAGGTGGGTGAGAGGATGGTGACCATTCCCATCATCACGAAAGGGATGCAGGTGAGGAAGATCGCCGAAAGACGCCCCTCGGCCGAGATCGCATGAACCTTGCGGCGCAGCGCCATCCGGGCGCGGATCACGCGCGAGAGCGTCTCGAGCATACGGGCGAGATCGCCGCCGGTGGCGTGCTGGATGGAGATCGAGGAGGAAAGATAGCGCATGTCCTCGTTCGGGATCCGCTGGGAAAGGTCGGCCATCGCATCCACCAGCGTGTCGCCGTAGGCGATCTGGTCGACGGCGATGCCGAATTCGCTGGCGATCGGGTCCGCCATCTCCTCTGCGACCGAGGCGATGGTGGCGTTCAGCGGATGGCCGACCCGAAGCCCGCGCGCCATCAGGTCCAGCGCGTCGGGCAGCTGGCGGCTGAAAGCGTCGAACCGCTGGCCCCGGGCGCGGCGCAGCAGCAGGAGCGGCAGCGCGACCCAGAGGGCGAAGGCGATCGACGCCGCCGCCGGGATCGAGAGGTAGAGCGAGGCCGCGAGTGCCGTGGCGCAGGCGCCCAGGCCGCAGATCAGCGCGGAGAGTGTCGGGTCGGAGCTGAGCCCCGCCTGGCGCATATCCTGGGGCAGGCGGCCGAGATAGGGCAGCCCGCCCAGCCACCAGCCCGGCGCGTCGGGCTTGAGTACGGCAAGGACCTCCTCGGCGCTCGCGCCGGCCGCGATCATCCGCATGCGACGGTTGCGGGTGGCGGCATGCGCCTCTGCCCGCGACAGCAGCTGCCAGAGTCCCTCATAGATCAGCAGCGCACCGATGAAGAGCCCGATATAGCTCAGCATCCCGGTTTCGAAATTTCCGAGCCCGCTCATGCCGGGACTCCCTTGCGCAGGAACATGTCGCCCGGAAGGGTGACGCCGGCGGCGGCCAGCCGATCGACGCAGAGCGGGCGGACGCCGGTGGGAACGAACTCTCCCAGCACCTCGCCGCTCTCGCCGATGCCGCGACGCAGGTAGACGAAGATGTCCTGCATGGTCACGGTATTGCCTTCCATGCCGGAGATCTCGGAGATCGCGATGACGCGACGGCGCCCGTCGCTCAGCCGGCTGAGCTGGACCACGATATCCAGCGCCGAGGCGATCTGACCGCGGATGGCATGGACGGGCAGGTCGATCCCGGTCATCGAAATCATCTGTTCCAGCCGGATCATCGCGTCGCGCGGGGTATTGGCGTGGATCGTGGTCATCGACCCCTCGTGGCCGGTATTCATCGCCTGCATCATGTCGAAGGCCTCCGAGCCCCGGACTTCGCCGACGACGATCCGGTCCGGCCGCATCCGCAGCGCGTTGCGCACGAGGTCGCGCTGGGTGACCGCGCCGCCGCCGTTCGGGGCCGGTGGCCGGGTCTCCAGCCGGATCACATGTTCCTGCTGGAGCTGCAGCTCCGCTGCGTCCTCGATGGTGACGATGCGTTCGCGTGCGCCGATGAAGGAGGACATCGCGTTCAGCATCGTCGTCTTGCCGGAACCGGTACCGCCGGACACAAGCACATTGAGCCGCGCCGCGACGAAGGCTTTCAGCAGAAGCGCTGCCGGCCCGGTCAGCGCGCCCATGTCGACAAGGCGGTCCATCGTGTAGGGCTGCTTCGAGAATTTGCGGATCGAGACCGAGGGCCCGTCGATCGAGACCGGGCGGATGATCGCGTTGAAGCGGCTGCCGTCTTCCAGCCGGGCGTCGACCCAGGGCTGGCTCTCGTCCACCCGGCGGCCGACGCGGCTGACAATCTTGTCGATTATGCGAAGAAGATGGCGCTCGTCGCGGAAGCGCGCGCGGCTCCGCTCCAGCACCCCGCCGCGCTCGACATAGACGGAGTGGAAGGAGTTCACGAGGATATCCGTGATGGTCGGATCTGCCAGAAGCGGCTCCAGCGGCCCGTAGCCGAGGACCTCGTCGAGCAGCTCGTCGACAAGCTGCTTGAACTCCTCGCCCCGCATCGGGTGCTTTTCCTCGGACAGCACCTGCGAGACCAGCGTGCTGACCTCGCGGCGCAGGTCGGCGGTCTCGACCTTGTCGATGACAGCAAGGTTCAGACGCTCAAGCAGCACTTCGTGCAGACGGCTCTTGAGGTCGAGATGGGCGAGAAGCTCGGCATCCTGTGCCGGGGTGGCAAGGTCGCGGTTGACCGCGGCCGTGGCGAGATCCACCACATTCGGGGCGGGGGCCGGGCTGGGTTTGACGAATTGCTTGAACACGGCTCTGGCTCCTCAGGCGTTAGGTTGGGCCGACACGGCGGCGGGGAATTCGACCTCCAGTCGGCGGGCGAGGCGGCGGATCGCGCGGGTCAGCGGCGCGCGCGATGCCGCGCGGGAGAGAGGCTGGCCACGGTCGCCGGCCGCGCGGGCGGCGCGGGGATCGTTTGGCAGCCAGATGTCGAGCGGGCGCTCGAGGGCGCGGGCCGCCTCCTTCTGCGCGGCACCGCCGAACAGCGGCTTCTGCTCGCGGTTCACCACCAGCCGGATCGGCAAGCCGGGGTGGTCGGCCGAGAGGAAATCGATCAGCCGGCGGCAGTGGCGGATCGAGGGGACGGAGAGATCGGTCACCAGCAGCACGGCGTCGGCCGCCTTCAGCACCGGCTCGATCCAGGGCAGCATCGGGCGGGGCAGGTCGACCACGACCTTCTCGGCCCGCTCGCGGGCGCGGTCGAGGAGCGCCTCGACCTGTCTGGCGCTCAGCGCGTCGACAGGGCCAAGGCGGCTTGGCGCGGCCAGCACCGAGAAGCCGGGCCGCACCACCTGCATCGCCAGATCAAGGAAACGGGCGTCCGGGATCCGGTCGCCGAAGGCGAGGTCGATCAGCGTGTTCTGCTCCGGAAGGTCCAGCATGTTGCCGGTACTGCCGAACTGGAAGTCCAGATCGAGCAGCGCGGCCCGCTGCGGCGCCTGGCGGCGGCTGGCGGCCCTGGCGAACTGGTCGGCGAGGTTCACCGCAAGAAGCGTGGCCCCGACGCCGCCCCGGGCCTGCAGCGTGGCGAAGAGACGCCCGCGGGCCGAGGGCTGGGGCGCCGCCGGCGCGGGACGGGGCGCGAGTGCGGCAAGCGCGCGGCCCAGATCCTCTGCCGCCGCGGGCAGCGGCAGGACCTGGGTCACCCCCGCCTCGGTCAGCGCCCGGATCTGGCCAAGCGAGGTATGCTCGTCGGCCAGAGCGACGAAGGTCGTGCGGCCATGGCCTTCGGCGGCGATGCGGCGCACGGCGTCGATCTCCGCCGGGTCGGCGGGGTCCGACTGGAAGATGACGAGGTCATGGCCCGCGGCAAGCGTCACCGCCCGGCCGTTGAGGCCAGAAACCGTGCCGATCTCGGTCTGAATGCGGACGGCATCAAGCGTTGCGGCGGCGGCGCCGACGGTCTCGGCTAGGCCGGGATCCGGCGCGATCACCAGCAGGGATCGGGCTTGGTCGGTCATCGGCTGATCTCCTTGGTCGCGGTCATGGCTCAGGTTCCCGGGCCCTGGGCGAGGTCCTCGCCGGGCAGGGAGGCGCTGATGGTTGGAAAATCCTCGATCTGGTTGAAGCCGAGCCCCGTGCCGGTGAGCATCTGGGCCAGCCCTGCGAGGGGCGTGACGAACTGGAACTGGGCGCCCGTAAGGGCGACGGTGACCATTGGGACGTAAGGCCCCCCGAGAAAGCCCAGCTTCGGATCGTAGGTGTAGGTGAACTGAAGGTTGGCAACGGTCGTGCCGCTCGGCATCAACGGGGCGACGCGGCTCCAGATCTCGGAAGCGGTGGTGTTCGAGAGAACTCCCGTGCACGGCGGGGCCGAGGTTCCGGCGCAGATGTTGCCGCCCGCGCTGCAGCTGGTGCCATAGGGCGGCGCCGGGACGGGCGCCGAGCTTCCAGTGTAACGCAGGTTCGCCGTCGGCACCCCGGCGCAGGCCGGCGCCCGCACAACGGCGATCCGCGCCGCCATGTCGACGGCGCTTTCCGCCATCACCAGCGCATAGGCCAGCCGGCCGAAGTCGATCAGCCCGAATAGGATGAAGAGAAAGAGCGGCAGCACGAGCGCCAGTTCGACCAGCACCGCGCCGTCCTCGCCCGCCCCGTGCGAGGCGGTCCGGCGGCAGAAGTTGCGCAGGCGGTCCGGTGTCATGACCCGTAGATCCTCGACTGGTTGGTGATGGTGGTGGTGATCGAGGCCGGCGCGCCACCGGCAAGGTTGAAGATCGCCGCGAATGGATAGGTGATGGTGATCGCGGCCTGGACCGAGCCGATGGCGACCGGGCTGTTGCGGTAGGTGCCGGTATCGCAGCTGTAGCTCGGGGTAACGGTGTCGACGGTGACGTCGCTCGGGAAAAGCGGCGTGCCCGCATTTGCCATCCCGGTCTGAACAATGGCCAAGAGCGCGGCCTGATCGGCATCGAGGGTTCCGCCCGTCACGCAGATATTCGCCGGCGCGATGCGGGAGAGGTAGCGGGAAGCCTCGCGCACGCCGTTGACGGCACATTGATAGGACCAGAGGAGCCGGGCGCCCTCGATGATCACCGCGAAGACGATCAGCATCATCGGCAGGACCATGGCGAATTCCACCAGGATCGCGCCGCGCTCGCCGCGCAGGAAGCGGCGGAGGGGGCGGGCCTCATGGGGTTGGGGGGAGGGCCGTGCCATCCGCGTCACCTGTAAAGCTGCACGACGTCGTGGAAGAGCCCGCCCTTGCCGCCGGCGCCGCCATAGCCCTCGGCCGAGCCGATGATCTCGGCATAGATGTTCACGATCGGGGGCGAGCTGGTGTCCTGGCCGACGGGCTCGGTCAGGAACATCTTGAAGAACTCGGTGACGGGCACGTCGGTGGTGCTGCCCTTGATCTGGGTCGCGCCGCAGTCGACGCCGGCCGCCACGATCATCCGCCGTTCCGGATAGGCCGACATGTTGGGTGAGCAGGAGGGCAGGCCGGTCTCGGCCTTGCCGCTCTCGAGGATCGAGTTCGCGGCGGTCGGGTTGTTGATCTCGGCGTTGTAGAGCGACCAGCGGCTGCCGCTGGTCCAGCCCCCCGGCGCGCCGTTCGGCCAGTTCTCTGCCAGGTAGGCGGCCGAGTCCCAGGTGCCGTTGCCGAAGCGCGCGCCGTCGGTGCAGCTGCCGTCGTTCAGGCATGTGTCTCGGGGCAGGGACATGGTGTTCGGCGACAAGTCGGCGTTCTGGCCGATGCAGCTGCCGCCCCCCTTCGGCACCTTGCCCTTGATGACATTCGGTGCCGGCGGATAGGCCTTGTCGGCCTTCCTGCCGTTCATCGAGGACTGGTAGATGTCGAAGCGCACGTTGAAGACGGCGTTCTCGATCCCGTTCTTCTGGCCCGGCTCGGTATCGACGCCGCGCTGGCTGAAGCACTGGCTGATATTGCCCTCGGCGGCGAGCAGGCACTCGAAATACTTCACCCCGTTGGGGGCGAGGCCGGCGCAGGGCCCGGACTGGTCGGCGGTGATGCCGGAGCCGGTCGGGTCGAGAAAGCCGAAATCGCCCGGGCCCCAGGCCGCGCCGTTGCCGCCCGAGCGCAGCACGATCATGTCGCCCTTGTGTTGGTCGGCACGGTAGGTCGGGCTCGGCAGGCAGAACATCATCGGCGTGATATCGCAGGCGTATTGGGTGAAGCCCGCGACGGCCGTGGCCCCGACGAGCGATTTCGGCGCCGTCTGTCCCAGCAGCGCGAAGGCGGCGCGGGCGAAGGTCAGCCCGACGTTGCGGGGGGTGACGGTGATGGCGACATACTGCGCCTTGGCGGGGTCGGTCGTGGCGGTGCCGAGGGCGGTGGTGTCGGTCGGCGGGAGCGTCGCGTAGAAGGCGATCGTATAGTCGCTTGCCCCACCGAGCGCGTGACTGCCGTCACCGAAGCTCTGCGACCCGCTGACCATACCGGCGGCGGCACTGGTTGCGCGGGTGATCGCATCGGGCTTTCCGTCTAGTTCGCCCGCCGCGGCCAGGGCCACGTGATCGGCGAAGGACTGCAGCTCCGCATGGGTGGACGCGACGCGGCCGATGTCGAAGGAGAGTGCCGTGATGCCAAGCACGGCAGCCAAGGCGATCGCCCAGAAGACCAGAATGGTCCCGCGGCTTTCGGTGGCGAAGCTGTGAAGGTGGCGTTTCATCGACACGGACCTTTCCCGTTGGGCGGCGGAGCGGTCCGCGCCCGGGCTTGCGGCGTTGCAGGCGCCGTCTGGCGTTACTTGACTTCGACGAGCTCCACCGGCTTGTCGCCGCGGCGAACCTTGATCGTCACCCCGGGCTGCGGCTTGTCGACGGGCGAGCTGTCGCGCAGCACGTCGTTCAGCCGGATCGAGGCGATCGGCGTGTCCGACGAGGTGTTGGCGGCGGAGCGGAGCGTCAGGCTCAGGATGCCGGCCTGCTGAGCGAGGGCCAGGATCTGGCCCTGCTGTGGCGTCACCTCGACGGTGACGGTGCGGGCGACATCCGGGCGGTCGTGGTTCTGGTCGGAGACCTGGTCGACGCCGAGGATGCGGAGATCCTGCAGGATCGTGACGGCCTTTAGGTTGGCGTCGCGACCCTGGGTGAGGACGACGTCCACATGGTCACCCGGGGTGACGAAGCCGCCGACGGCGGTCACGGCATTGACCTTGATGGCCATGGCGCGGGCGTTGGGGCTGAGGGTCTGCACCAGGGTTACTTTCGCACCGAAGGCTGAGACCTTCGAGCCTAGGATCAGATCTCCCTTGGCGAAGGCATGGGTGGCCCGGCGCGGCGGCTTGCCATTGGAGGGCAGCAGGCTCGCGCTGGACTGGAACGCCCCGGCGGGGATCGCCTCACGCGGCCAGGGGATCGTTTCGACGGATTGCGCCCGGATCGGCTGGCCGAAAGGAATATCAGTGGCGGCGACGACAACGGTGCCGAGGTCGGCCTTGGACTCCGTCGCGGCATGGGCCGATTGCAGGCTGAGGTATTCGCGTGTGGCGAACGCCGAGGCACCCGCGACCGTAACGCCGACTAGGGCAACGAGGATAGAGCGGATGGCCATGAGGACACCTCTGTCAAAAACGCTGTCGGAGGACGCCCGCGCCGGCTTCGGCGCGGGCGGTGATGGAGCGGCTTAGGGCCGGGTCGCAGCGGTGTTCGCGCTCGTGAAATTGGTGTTGGTAGTATTCGCCAGCGTGATGAGGCCGCCGCCGCCGACGATGATCGCCACGAGCAGGGCGATGCCGTACTCGACCAGCGTGGTGCCCTTTTCGTCTTTGCGGAAGCGGCTCAGGTGCTTGAACATGGACTTCATTTCGCATCTCCTAATTGCGAAGGGATCAAAATTTGAACCGTCCACCACACGGCCCGCTTTTCCGAGGCGAGCAGCGTCGCCATGAGATCAGTATGGGCCGTCCTCGCCCCGCGCCGCGTCGTCACAAAAGATGAAGAATACAATCTGTGGGTGAATCTTTATCGGGCAGCCTTTGAGGGATGCACCCAGGGAGTGCATGAGGTGCACCAGATACTCCCAGTGAGAGTGTTTTGGACGTTTCAGGCGAATCTCCCCATGAACCCTCGGCAAGACTTCGCCCGGGCTGCCGTGAAATCTGCATCGGCACGGGATTTGATGACGGAAATCAACGCCAGACCCCGTGATCTTCGTTCCAATCTCCGGACGGTGCCGCGACGGTTGGGGATGTTGGGCTCTGTGGTGCCGGCGTGGTGGAGGAAGAGCCATGCTGGAAGCTGACGAAATCAAGACGGAGATGCTGGCGAGCGCGCTGCATGATCTCCAGAAGGGAAGTATTGCCGCCACGCTCGCCTGGGCGGCGGAGCTGGGGGTGCTGAGAAGCGCCTTCGTCTCGCTCCTCGGCGTGATCGAGGCCCGCCAACCGGCGGTGCGCGAGATCGTGCTGCAGGATCTGCACGAGGTGCTCTCGAAAGAACTGCACCCGCCCGCGGGGATCGACAGCGACGAGGGTCGCGTGGAAGCGCTGACCTATCTGATCGACGCGCTGGAGATGCAGTTACGGCCGGATCAGACCTGATCCGACGGCCCATCGGAAGAGGATTGCCCGATCCACCGGGCTCTTTTCGCATGGGCCAATCGCGACATCGAAAACCATTTGGCGCGGGCGCGGAAACCGCCCTTCACGATGCTCCCGAAACCCTCACCCACACGTGTTCTAGGTGTGATTTGAAGAGCTTACGGGCCGTCTCTACAAGCGAGCCGGATGCAAGCGGCCCTTCTCGATAAGCGCACCGTCAGCCAGTCGGCACATTTGCGACGCGACTGCGAGATGTCTCTGGCGGGGGCGCCCAGCCGCCGGCTGGCCGCGGCAAACCGACAATCCAGATATCGACGCCAACGGAGGTAATCCATGATCAGCGTGGAATCCTTGACCCGCGTCTACGGCGAGCTAACCGCCGTGGATGGGGTCAGTTTCGAGATCGGCAAGGGCGAGGTCGTTGGCCTGCTCGGCCATAACGGCGCTGGCAAGAGCACGATCATGAAGATGCTCACCGGCTACCTGGAGCCGACCTCGGGCGCGATCCGTGTCGATGATCTGGTGATGGGGCGAGATACCAGGGCGATCCAGGCGCGGATCGGCTACCTGCCCGAGAACTGCCCGGTCTGGCCGGAAATGACGGTGATCGATTTTCTGTCCTATCACGCGCAGCTGAGCGGCGTGGCGAGGGTGAAGCAGGACGCGGCCATCGCGCGTGCGATCCGGCGCACGGCACTGACGGCCAAGGCCACGTCGCGAATCGAGACGCTCTCGCGCGGCTACCGCCAGCGCGTCGGCGTGGCCCAGGCGATCCTGCATGACCCCGAGATCGTCATCCTCGACGAGCCGACGAACGGGCTTGACCCCACCCAGGTGCGCGAGATGCGCGGGCTGATCCGGGAGCTGGCCGAGACCTCTACCGTCATCGTCTCCACCCATGTGCTGCAGGAGGTGCAGGCGGTCTGCAAGCGCGTGCTGATCATGCGTGCCGGCAGACTTGAGGTCGACGAACGGATCGAGGCGCTGGAGCGGGCCAGCGGGCTGACGCTGGCGACGGACCGCGATCTCGACGCGCCGTTGGCCGCGCTCGAGGGCGTCACGGCGGTGGCGCGCGAAGGGATGGCAAACGGCCGTTACACTTACCGGCTCGACGCGACGGAAGAGGCCGCACCCGCAGTCGCGCGCCTCGTCTGCGACAGCGGCGCCGCGCTTTACGCGCTGGAGCCGCGTCGGCGCGATCTTGAAACGGTCTTTGCCGAAGTGAACGGAGGCGCCGCCCATGCTGCGTGAGACATTCGCCGTCGCCCGCAAGGAGTTCAGGGGCTTCTTCTCCTCGCCTGCGGCCTATATCTTCATCGGCGGTTTCCTCGCCGCCACACTCTTCATCGTGTTCTGGGTGGCGGGCTTTTTCGCCCGCAACATCGCCGATGTGGAGCCGATGTTCCAATGGATGCCGGTCCTGATGGTGTTCCTTGCCGGTGCGCTGACCATGCGCGTCTGGGCCGAGGAACGGCGTGCCGGCACGCTCGAGGCGCTGATGACAACGCCGGTGCGCCCGATCAGCCTGGTCTTCGGCAAGTTCCTCGCCGTCGAGGCCTTGGTGGCATTGGCGCTGGTGCTGACGCTGCCCTTGCCGTTCACGGTTGCCCATCTCGGCGCGCTCGACTGGGGTCCGGTGATCGGCGGCTATGTCGCCACGCTCTGCCTGGCCGCCGCCTATGTGGCGATCGGGCTTTTCGTTTCGGCGCAGAGTGACAATTCGGTGATCTCGCTGATCGTGACGGTGCTGATCTGCGCGATCTTCTACTTCCTAGGCTCCGACCTGCTGACGAGCCTTGTGAACCGCAACCTGGCGCAGATCCTCGATGAACTCGGCTCCGGCTCGCGCTTCGCCTCGATCACGCGCGGTGTTCTCGATCTGCGGGATATCTACTATTACATCTCGATCGTCGGCGTGTTCCTCGCTCTGAACGTGCTGCAACTGCACAGGCTTCGCTGGGCGAAGAACCCGGGCGGCCGGAAGGCCCATGCGGTGACGGTGGGGGCCGCCGTGCTGGCGGCGGCGAACCTGCTGGCGGCGAATTTCTGGCTTGCGCCGGTGACGAATGCCCGGGTCGACCTGACTGCCAACCATCGCTACACGCTCTCTGACGCGACCAAGACCGCGCTGAAGGGTCTGCAGGAGCCGCTGGTCATCCGCGGCTATTTCTCCTCCAAGACCCATCCGCTTCTGGCTCCGCTGGTGCCGCAGCTCAGGAACCTGCTGCGCGAATATGCTGCCGCGGGCGGGCGCAATGTGCGGGTCGAGTTCCTGAACCCGACGACGGATCCGAAGGCCGCGAAGTCGGCGGCCGAATTCGGTATCCGGCCGACGCCGTTCCAGACCGCGAACCGCTATTCCTCGTCGATCGTGAATTCCTATTTCGACATCGCGATCTCCTATGGCGGGCAGGACCAGACGCTGGGCTTCCGCGATCTGATCGCGGTGAAGGATCGCGGCATGAACAATGTGCAGGTGGGCCTTGCGAATCCGGAATACGCCGTCACCTCGGCGATCCTGAAGGTGACGCAGGCCTATCGCGCAGGCGGCGACGCCTTCGCCTCGGTCCCCGGGGGCGTGACGCTTCATGCCTATCTTTCCGACGAGTCGAAGCTGCCGCAGGGGCTTGCGCCCGTGCATGACGCGCTGATGAAGGCGATCGACGCCGAGAAGGTGGCTGCCGCCGGCAAGTTCTCCTATTCGATCGAGGATCCGGAGGCGAACGGCGGCGCGCTGGCGCACAAGCTGGAGAAGGAGTACGGGCTGCGCCCGCAGGTTGCCGGGCTGATGAACCCGCATCCGTTCTGGTTCTCGCTCCGCCTTTCGGGGGGCGGGCACAGCGTGCCAGTGACGCTTCCGCAGGGGGGCGGGCTGGACGAGGCGGCGTTCAAACGCGCCATCCTCACCGCGGCCAAGCACCTGGCACCGGGCTTCCTGCACACCATCGCGCTCGCCACGCCGCCTGCGCCGAAGCAGATGTACCCCGGCATGCAGCCGCAGGGGCCACAATACACGCGGCTCAAGGCGCAACTCGACAAGGATGCGCGGGTGATCGATGCGAAGCTCTCGAGCGGCCATGTGCCGGCGGATACCGATGTCCTCATGGTCATGGATCCGACCAACCTTGGCGTTAAGGGCCGCTTCGCGATCGACCAGTTCCTGATGCGCGGCGGCACCGTAGTGCTGGCCTCCTCGCCCTATGCGGTCTCAGAACAGGGCACGCTGAGCGTGGTGCCCCAGAGCTCGGGCCTCGGCAAATGGCTGAAGACCTACGGGATCGACATTGGCAAGAAGCTGGTGCTTGACCCGCAGAACGCCTCGCTTCCGGTTCCGGTCGAGAAGCAGGTGGGCGGCTTCAGCATGCGCGAGATCCACATGATGCCCTATCCGCATTTCCCGGATGTGCGCGGGGCCGGTCTTTCGCAATCGAGCCCGGTGACCGCGAGCCTTGGGCAACTGACGCTGGACTGGGCGTCCCCGATCACGCTGAAGGATGTGCCGAAGGGGCTTTCGGCGGTGCAGCTGGTCAAGACCTCGCCGAAAAGCTGGACCTCGACGACGCTTGACGTGACGCCGGATTACCAGGCGCATCCCAACAACGGCTTCGCCGTGACGGGTCCGCGCGGTTCGGATCTGCTGGCGGTGGCGCTGACGGGCAGTTTCAAGTCTGCCTTCGCGGGCAAGGACTCGCCCCTGCTGTTCAAGCCGGACAAGAACGTCAAGCCGAAGAAACCGGCGGCAAAGGACGCCAAGGCCCCGCCGCCGGAATTCCAGGGCGTGATCGACCGCTCTCCGGCAAACGCCAAGCTGGTTGTGGTTTCCTCCTCCAGCTTCGGGTCTGACCTGACACTGGCACTGGCCTCGCAGGGGCTTGGGACCCGCTACACCAAGCCGGTCGACTTCCTGCAGAACGTCGCCGACTGGGCGACGGAGGATCCCGCGCTTCTGGCGCTGCGCGGGCGGACCCAATACGCCAACACGCTACTTCCGATGACCCCCACGACCCAGGCGCTGTGGGAGTATCTGAACTACGCCTTCGCCATCCTCGGCCTCATCCTGGTCTGGGTCTGGCGGCGGTGGACCGTCGGGCGCGACCGGGCCCGCTACGGGCGCATTCTGAACGAGGTGTCGGCATGAAGAAGACGATCTACACGCTCTCGGGCCTTCTGGTCGCGCAGGTGGCGCTGGCGATCGGGATGAACACCTCCTCGCGCGGCTTTGCGGGCGAGGCGGCGCGCACCAAACTGCTTGACGTGCCCACCGCCAAGATCACGCGTCTGGCGATCACCGGGGCGGACGGCAAGACGGTGGTGCTGGCGAAGAAGGACAAGGGCTGGGTCCTGCCGGAGGAGGGCGGCTTCCCGGCCGCCGGCCATCGGGTAAATACCGTGCTGAAAGACCTGGCCAAGGCCGAGGAGAGCCCGCCCGTGGCCACCACCGCCGGCGCGCCCAAGCGCTTCAAGGTGGCACAGGACGGCTTCGAGCGAAGGCTGGTGCTCGGGCCCGAGAAGAGCCCGCTTGCCACGGTCTACCTGGGCAATTCTCAGGGCGTGCGGCAGGTCTATGTCCGCCGCGCCGGTCAGAAAGGGGTGCGGACGATGGACTTCGGCCTCTACCTCGTCTCCGCAAACGCAAACGACTGGGTGGATTCGAACGCGCTGAAGGTGGACGCGAAGAAGATCACCTCGATCGGGTGGGGCGACGTGAAGATCACCCGCACACCGCATAAGGCGGAGGGGACGGCGGGCGGGACCACGCCGGTTGACACCAAGACGGCCGATGCCAAGGGCGCCGGCGGCAAGACAAGCGCGGCGAAACCGGCCGCCAAGCCCGCGCCCGGCTGGGAGGTCCAGATCGGCAGCGCCGCCCCGGTGCCGGCGGGGACCGAGGTCAAATCGCTGACCGACCAGCTCGGGAGCCTCTGGATCGAGGGTCTGGCGCCCGGCAAGCCCTCCGCGCCGGAGGGGAAGGAAAAGCTCGACCTTTCCATCGGGATCGCCGGCGGCAAAACGCTCGACTACCGGGTGATGGAGGAGAAGGACGGCAGCTACATCCTCGCCGCCTCGAACCTGCCGCGGTTGATGAAGCTCTCGCCGGACTCGGCCAAGGGGCTGATAAAGCTCGCCGCCAACAAGGCCTTCGCGCCGCCGGCCCCCAAAGCTGCTGCGGCGCCTGCCGCGACCCCGTCGACCAAGACGCCGGTGGCCCAGACCCCGTCGACCAACACGCCGGCTAACGCGCCGGCCAAGCCCCAGACAAGCGCGCCCGCCGCCGCAAGCGGCGGCTGAGGCGCCGCACGGGGGGCAACCCCTAAACCTGGCCCGCCGCTCCCCCCGCGGCGGGCCTTTGTCGTCTCTACAGCGAATGCGGGGCTTCGCCTCAGGACCCGTTGGGCCCGAGTGGCAGGGACTGGCGCCGGATCAGCGTGCGCAGCGCGAAATTGGAGCGGATGGAGCGGATGCCCGGCAGCCGCATCAACCGTTCCTCAAGGAAGTGGTTGAAGGTGGTCAGATCCTCGGCAACCACCCGAAGCAGGATGTCGCGCGAACCGGTCATAAGGTAGCACTCCATGACCTCGGGCAGGGTGACCACGGCGCGTTCGAAGGTCGTGATGGCTTCGCGGTCCTGCCGTTCCAGCTCGACCGAGACGAAGATCGACACAGGCAGCCCTACACGGACCGGATCAACCCGCGCTCCGTAGCCGGTGATTACCTCCTCCGCCTCCAGCCGGGCGACGCGCCGGGCGCAGGGGGTGGGCGACAGGCCGACCAGTTCGGCAAGCTCGACATTGGTGATCCGGCCGTCGCGTTGAAGGGCCGCAACGATTCGACGGTCGATGTCGTCCATGGTGACATGGGAACGTTGGGGCGCCATTTTTGGAGTCATACACCAATTCTGGCCAAATTTGGAGGTGCATTTGGTGACCTTCCCTCTCTCTCAAGCGGCACTATGCGCGCCTGGACAGAAGGAGAGCGAGCATGAAGCTGACGCCTGTAGCGGCACCGGACCACGAGGAGGTGCTGCGGGTCGAGGATCCGTCGGTCGGGCTTGTCGGGTTCATCGCGATACATTCGACCGCGCTCGGCCCGGCGGCCGGTGGGCTGAGGATGCGGCCCTATGCCAGCGAGGCCGAGGCGATCGAGGACGTGCTGCGGCTCTCGCGCGGAATGACCTTCAAGAACGCCGCCGCGGGGCTGCCCCTGGGGGGCGGCAAGGCGGTGATCATTGGTAATCCGGCGGTGGAGAAGCCCACGGGTCTGTTGGAAATCTTCGGCCTTGCCATCCAGACCCTGACCGGCCGCTACTGGACGGCCGAGGATATGGGGATGACGCCCGATGACATGGCGCTGGTGGCGCATGGCACGCGGTTCGTGGCGGGGCGGGTCGACGGGGCCTATGCCAGTGGCGACCCCTCGCCGGTGACCGCCCGGGGCATCTTCAACGCGATCCGCGTCACCGCGCGCCACCGCTTCGGCTCGGCCGATCTCGAGGGGCGCCGGGTGGCGGTTCAGGGGGTGGGCCATGTCGGGCTCCACCTCTGCGCGCTGCTGTCCGACGCCGGGGCGGACCTGATCGTGGCCGACAGCGATGCCGCCGCTGCCGAAGCCGCGAAGGCGGCCTTCGGCGCCGAGGTCGTCGCGCCAGAGGCGATCCTGGCGGCCGAGGCGGACATCCTCGCGCCCTGCGCCGTGGGCGCGGTGCTGAACGAAACCACGATTCCCCGGCTTCGGGTCTCGGCCGTCGCGGGCGGGGCGAACAACCAGCTGGCCAGCGCCGCCGACGGCAAGCGGCTGCAGATGCGCGGCATCCTCTATGCGCCGGATTTCGTCGCCAATGCGGGTGGCATCATCAATGTCGCAACAGAGATCCTGAAGGTCCGCGACCGCGACCGTTTCGTGGCCAAGGGGCTGGCCGCGGCGGAAGAGACGCTGGACAGGATCTTCACCCGCGCGGCAGAGGCCGGGGTCAGCCCGAACGAGGTGGCGGAAGAGATCGTCGCCCACCGGATCGCCGAGAAGGCCGCCTGAGGACGACGCTCTGGGCCGTCGCAGGCCTGGAGCGGACGGCTCAGACCATCATTTCCTTGGTCGCGGTCAGCTTCAGCTCCGGATAGTCGCGCCCGATCCGGTCGATGTCCCATTGCAGCCGCGTCAGGTAGACGAGGTCGCCGTCATTGTCGGTGGCGATGTGGCCCTTATTGACGTTGACGAATTTCTCTAGCTCGGCCTTGGGCCCCGAGACCCAGCGGGCAGAGGTGAATTGCGTCGGCTCGTAACGGACAGGCAGGGCGTATTCCTGTTCGATCCGGCTTGCCAGCACGTCGAACTGCAGCGCGCCAACGACGCCGACAATGAAGCCCGAGCCGATCATCGGCTTGAAGACCTTGGCGGCGCCTTCCTCGGAAAACTGCATCAGCGCCTTTTCCAGGTGCTTGGCCTTCAGCGGATCGGTCGCGCGGATGCCCTGCAGCAGTTCCGGCGCGAAGCTGGGGATGCCGGTGAAGCGCAGCGCCTCGCCCTCGGTCAGCGCGTCGCCGATGCGGAGCTGGCCGTGGTTCGGGATGCCGATGATGTCGCCGGCCCAGGCCTCCTCCGCCAACTCACGGTCGGCGGCGAGGAAGAGCACGGGGTTCGAGATCGCCATCGGCTTTTTGGCGCGCACATGCATCAGCTTCATGCCGCGCTCGAAATGGCCCGAGGCGAGCCGGACGAAGGCCACCCGGTCGCGGTGCTTGGGATCCATGTTGGCCTGGACTTTGAAGACGAAGCCCGCAACCGACTTCTCCTCCGGCGCGATCTCGCGTTCGGCGGCGCGCTGGGGCTGCGGCTCGGGGCCGTAGTCGCCGATCCCGGCCATCAGCTCCTTCACCCCGAAGGAGTTGATCGCGGAGCCGAACCAGATCGGCGTCAAATGCCCTTCAAGGAAGCTCTTGCGGTCGAAGGCGGGCAGAAGCTCGCGCGCCATCTCGACCTCCTCGCGGAGCTTGTCGAGTAGGCCCGGGGGGATGTGCTCGGCAAGCTTGGGGTCGTCCAGACCCTCGATCTTGATCGACTCCGCCACGCGGTTGCGGTCGGCCCGGTCCATCAGCTCCAGCCGGTCGCGCAGGATATCGTAGCAGCCGAGGAATTCGCGCCCCTGTCCGATGGGCCAGGAGGCGGGGGTCACGTCGATGGCGAGCGATTGCTGGATCTCGTCGATGATCTCGAACGTGTCGCGGCTCTCGCGGTCCATCTTGTTGCAGAAGGTCAGGATCGGCAGGTCGCGGAGCCGGCAGACCTCGAAAAGCTTGCGGGTCTGGCTTTCGACGCCCTTGGCCCCGTCGATCACCATGATCGCGGCATCGACCGCGGTCAGCGTGCGATAGGTGTCCTCCGAGAAGTCCGAGTGGCCGGGCGTGTCGACGAGGTTGAAGCGGTACTTCCCGAACTCGAAGGACATGGCGGAGGCGGAGACGGAGATGCCGCGCTCCTGCTCCAGCTTCATGAAGTCCGAGCGGGTGCGCCGCGCCTCGCCCTTGGCGCGGACCTGGCCGGCCATCTGGATCGCGCCGCCGAAGAGCAGGAACTTCTCGGTCAGTGTGGTCTTGCCGGCGTCCGGGTGCGAGATGATCGCGAAGGTCCGGCGGCGGGCGATTTCGGGCGGAAGGGCGGGGCGATTGTCGAGCATGGGGGCCTATAGCCCGCCGCCGGGGAGGCGGCAAGCGGCGCGATGCGCGCGGGGCCGGGTGCATGTTTCCCCGCTGGCAACAGAGTTGTGAACACGGGTTCGTGCAACTCAACTGCGGCGAGAGCATGGTTAATTGCGGCACGGAGAAGGCGAGCCTTCGGCGGTAGGTGGTGACGAGCGTGTGGGTGGAATGGTCGAAGGCGCGCCCCCGATTGCCGCTGCATGCAGCGGCGCCTTCCAGAGAGAGGAACTGAAACGACCCGGGCCGGACGGTCTCGGGGGAACGGCTGCGGCCGGGGCTTGGAGAAGACGAGTGATGACGAAGATCGAGAGGACGGCCCTGCGCGTGGCCGCCGTCGGGGCAGTGCTGCTTCTGGCGGGATGTGGCGGGTCGGGGGTGACGGCGGGTGCGGGTGCGGCGAGTTCGGGTTGCGGCTGTGGCAGCAGCACGCAGGTCACCGCGGCAAGTGACCCGGTGGACTACTACACCAATGTGCTGGTGCCGGGCTACAACAGCTATCACGACGAGCTGTACGGCGATACCTATACCGGCGCGACGGCGATGGCGAACACCACCACCATGCCGACAACCGGAACGGCCACCTACACGGGCTATGCGGTAATTAACGGCAACTACGACAACGCGGTGACCACCCAGCCAAATATCGTGGCGGCCGGAACGGCCGAGTTGTCCGCGGATTTCGGCAACGGATCGTTGAGCGGGTCTGCGACGAACTTCGTCGGCGGGCCCTTCGGTCCGCCCGATCCGAAGACCGGGATCCGCAGGCCGACGACAAAGGTCCAGTACTATGCTGGCACCGTGACCGTCAGCAACGGTTGCATTGGCACTGCAAATGGCTGTTCCAACGTGACGCAGCCCTACCAGGTTTCCGCCAACTACAAGGGGACGCTGACAGGAGGCGGGAATACGGTCGCGGTCAGCGGCCAGGCCCTGGGCGATTTCAAAGGCACCTCGGCCCAGGGCGTGACGCTCCTCACGAATACCGGCACGGTCACCCTGAATGGCGCGAAGGTGGATGGCGGCGTGCAGATATACGCCAAGCAATGAAGGTTGGGCGGCGGGCGCGCCGCTGACGCCGCTCACCCCGCCTTCCGCTGCTGGAAGAACGCCGGGCCACCGAGCATGGTCAGGGCGCGACGCCCGGCCTCCGTCCCGAAATGCTGGCGCTGGGAGAGGCCGGGGAAGCGGGTCCTGAGCTCCTCTGCCAGGGCCTCGGGCAGGTGCGAGAGGGTGGCGTCGTTGACCATCAGGCTCTCGGCCGGGATGCCCTCGGCATAGATGATCTCGTGCCGGTCGAAGATCAGGCTGAAATAGTCGACATAGCCACCCTGGCGCAGGAACACGCGTTCGCCATCCACCAGATGCTTGGCCTGGACCAGAAGCTCCGCCGTGTCGGCCAGACGGTTGCCGTCGCGCTGGTAGAGGAACATGCGGTGATGCTGGCCGACGATCAGGTCGCCGGCGTTGCCAAGCGCGCCGGCGGTGATGACGATGGGCGCATAGCTGCCGAGCGCCCGCAGCGTTGCCCGGCCGATCCAGCGCAGCGGCTGGGCCCCGTGATCGCGGGTCAGCACGCGGTCGCCGGGTTTCAGGCCCTCGATCGGGATCTGGCTGCCGTCGGCCAGCGCGATCATCGTCCCGCGTCCGAAGGAGATGCAGATCAGGTCGGAGAGCCGCGCGGTACCGGGATCGGCCTCCGCCCGTATCAGGGTGTAGTCTACCTTCGGCTCCATCGGCGAAAGGGGCAGGGCGTAAAGCCCCCCCGGCCCGTCCGGACACAGGAGGAGCAGTTCCACCATGTCGCCTTCCGGCGCCATCAGAGTCAGCCGCGCGCAAAGCGCGACCCAGCCGCCGGGCCGGCCAACGTCGGAACCCGCCGCGATCGGCTGTCGCCGCTTGTCCACGCATGCGTCAGACGCCGCGATGGTCAGGCGCAGGGCATTCGCGCCCGCCGCGAGCTGGTAGACATCGCCGAGGCAGAGCGTCTCGAGATCCCCCAGCGGATCGCCGAGATTGGCCCCGGCGCGGACCGAGATCACCTCGGACGGAAACACCTGGCAGGTGAGGCGGGGTGGCAGGGCGAAGGGGCTTGCGGGATGGGATGGGTCCGCCATGGGGACTTGGCACTCTTTCTAACGTGGAACTCGGACAGGGTCGGCGGCAGGTGTTTGAGCAGGATTGGCGCAACAAGGTTAACGAAGTGTTGAGAGACCTGCGGGCCCGGATCTGCCCCCGCCGATTTCCGGCTTTCAGCCCCCCGGACGGAGTGTTAGCCAGAGGAAAAGACGGGAGGACGGAATGGATCTTGGTATCAAGGGCCGACGCGCGCTGGTCTGCGCGGCCTCGAAGGGGCTCGGCTACGGCTGCGCCGAGGCGCTGGCCGAGGCGGGCGTGGACCTGGTCATCAATGCCCGCGGCGAAGCGGCGCTCGAGTCCGCGGCAGAGCGGCTGCGCGCCAAGGGCGTGCGCGTCACCGCGGTTGCCGCCGACATCACCACGGCTGAGGGCCAGGCGCGTGTGCTCGCCGCGGCAGGGGATGTGGATATCCTCGTTACCAACGCCGGCGGCCCGCCGCCGGGGATCTGGAGTAACTGGAGCCGTGCCGATTTCATCGACGCGCTCGACAAGAGCATGCTGACGCCGATCGCGCTGATGCAGGCCTGCCTGCCGGGAATGATGACGCGCGGCTGGGGAAGGGTGGTCAACATCACCTCGCGCTCCGTCAAGGCGCCGATCCCGCAGCTGGGGCTGTCGAACACGGCGCGGACCGGGCTGACCGGCTTCGTTGCCGGCACCTCTCGGCAAGTGGCGCCGAGCGGGGTGACGATCAACAACCTCCTGCCCGGGGCCCATGCGACCGACCGCACGCTGGAACTGGACGGCGCGGCGGCTGAGGCGCGTGGCGTGCCGCGCGAGGAGGTGGCCGCCGCCAACGCCGCCGCGATCCCCGTCGGCCGCTACGGCACGCCTCAGGAGTTCGGCGCGATGTGCGCCTTTCTCTGCTCCGTCCATGCCGGTTTCATCGTCGGGCAGAACATCCTTCTCGACGGCGGGGCGGTGAACGCAACAATCTGACGCGGGCGCGGAAAAAACCCAGCCTCACGGCGGATTCGGGCTTTGATCCGGCGCGCCGAGGCCATATGTCAGAGAAGAAGGCACGGGCGCAGAATTCGTGCCGAGATGGAGGATGACATGCTCAACAACATCGGGCTTCCCGGCCTGATCCTGATCGCGGTGGTGTTCCTCGTGCTCTTCGGCAAGGGCAAGGTGAGCAACCTGATGGGCGAAGTCGGCAAGGGGATCACCGCTTTCAAGAAGGGCATCAACGACGGCGCCCAGGCGAGTGACGAGACCAAGAAGGTCGAGGAGAAGGACAAGGCCTGAGGGCCTGGTCGCGGGAATCTGAGGCGGGCTGACGCGTAATGTTTGATATCGGCTGGTCCGAATTGATGCTGATCGGCATTGCGGCGCTCATTTTCGTGGGCCCCAAGGATTTGCCGAAGATGTTCCACGCCCTGGGCCAGTTCACGGCCAAGGCGCGGGCCATGGCGCGGGATTTCCAGAACGCCATGGAACAGGCCGCGCGCGAGGCCGGGGTCGATGAGGTCGCGAGCGATATCAAGAACCTGACCTCCGCCCGGTCGCTTGGGCTCGATGCGCTCTCGAGCGCCAGCAAGAAGCTCGATGCCTGGGACCAGACCAAGCGCGCGGTGAATTCCGGCGCAGACGAGGCAAAGACCGAAGGCGAAGGGGAGATGGGGCCGGAAACGGCCGCGCTCGCCGCCAAGGTCAAGGCCGGCTCGGACGAGGCCGAGGCCCGGGCGGCGGAGATGGCGGCGCTGCGCGACAAGCCCACGCCCGAGGAGCTGGCCGAGGCAACGTTCGAACATCATGACATTGGCGCGGATGCCGCGCCGAAGAAGGCCCGCAAACCGCGCGCCAAGCCGGCCGCAAAGGCCGCAGCCGCGACGGAAGACGCGGCGGCCGACACGGCCAAGGCCGCATCAAAATCGGCTACCAAGACCAGGAAAACCCCCGCAAAATCCGCGCGGAAGCCGGCGGCCAAGACGACGGCTGCAACCGCCGAAGCCGAGGCGCCTGCCGCCTCGAAACCGCGCAGCCGTGCCAAGGCGGCAGCAAAGCCGAAGGCCGCGGCCACCAGGGCCAATGGCGCTGACGAGACGGCCTCCGCGACCCCCAAGACACCGCGCAAACGCGCCGCGTCCCGGAACACTGACGCATGAGCACAGAAGACCTCGACGAGTCCTCCGCCCCGCTGATGGAACACTTGGCGGAGCTGCGCCAGCGGCTGATCTGGTCGGTCAGCGCCTTCCTCGTGGGGCTGGTGCTCTGCTACATGGTTGCCGACCCGATCTTCAACTTCCTGACCCGACCGATCTGCCATGCCATGGCCTCGCGCCATCAGGAGTGCGGGCTGCAGATGATCAAGCTGCAGGAGGGCTTCTTCGTCGCCATCCGGATCTCGGCGATCGGCGGGCTGGTGCTGTCCTTCCCGGTCATCTCCTACCAGCTGTGGCGCTTCGTGGCGCCTGGGCTATACAAGAAGGAACGCGCGGCGTTCCTGCCGTTCCTCATCGCCTCTCCAGCGATGTTCCTGCTGGGCGCGGCCTTCGCCTATTACCTGATCCTGCCGATGGCCTTCCGGTTCTTCTTGAGCTTCCAGCAGCCGGGGCTGGGCGATGCGACGGCGGGCACCGGCAAGGCGCTGGCGCAGGCGGGGATCACCTTCCACGGCTCGATCGAGGCCTATCTCTCGCTCACCACCACCTTCATCGTCGCCTTCGGCCTGTGCTTCCAGCTTCCGGTGCTGCTGACGCTGATGGGCAAGGCGGGGATCATCTCTGCCCAGGCGCTGGCGAGCGTGCGGCGCTATGCTGTGCTGGCGATCCTGGTGCTGGCCGCGGTGGTGACGCCGCCCGATGTGGTCTCTCAGCTGACGCTCTTCACGGTGATCTACGGTCTGTTCGAGATCTCCATCCTGCTGATCCGCCGGATCGAGCGGAAGCGCGATGAGCAGCTTCGCGAAGAGGGCCTGCTGGACGACGACGAAGAATGAGCGACCCGCTGGAAAGGATCGCGGCGGCGCTTGAAAGGCTGAGCCCGCCGCCGGGCCGGGTGCCTGATTTCGCGGGTTCGGACGCCTTCGTCTGGCATGTGAAACCCGATCGGCTGGAGCCGGTGGACGAGATCAACCGCGTCGCGCTGCCGCTTCTTGTCGGTATCGACCGGGCCCGGGACATCCTGCTGGAGAATACCCTGCAGTTCGCCCGCGGCCTGCCCGCCAACAATGCCCTGCTCTGGGGGGCACGGGGGATGGGAAAGTCCAGCCTTGTCAAGGCGGTACACGCCGAGGTTCTGGCGCGCGGCACCCCCCTCAAGCTGGTCGAGATGCAGCGCGAGGACCTGCCCTCTGTCGGGCGGCTCCTCAATATGCTGCGGGGCACGAAGGCCCGGTTCCTGCTGTTCTGTGACGACCTGTCGTTCAGCCATGATGACGAGCATTACAAGAGCCTGAAGGCGGTGCTGGACGGCGGGATCGAGGGGCGGCCGAAGAACGTCATCCTCTACGCCACATCCAACCGCCGTCACCTGATGCCGCGGGACATGATCGAGAACGAACGTTCGACCGCCATCAATCCGTCCGAGGCGGTGGAGGAAAAGGTGTCGCTCTCCGACCGGTTCGGGCTGTGGCTGGGCTTTCATCCCTGCGGGCAGGACGAATACCTCGCCATGATCCGGGGCTATTGCGACGCCTATGGCGTGGAGATCGACGAGGCGACGCTGCGCGCCGAGGCGATCGAGTGGCAGGCGACGCGCGGGGCGCGCTCCGGCCGGGTCGCCTGGCAGTATTTCACCGATCTCGCCGGGCGGCGGGGCGTGGTGATCTGACACCGGCCCCGGCCGGCTTCCTTAAGCAAGTGTTTATGCGGCGTCCCCGAGACCGGGTGGGCGTCTGATGCCGTGCGCGCAATGCGCTGAAAAAGCGTGAAAAAGGCGATACCGAAAAAGCACCGCTTTTGCACCGCTTTCGCACCGATTTTGGTTTTTGAATGTGTTTCAGCGTCAAGACAGGGCGGCGCAGCCAGGAGGGGCAATAATATATCTTATTATCAATGGCTTAAGTTTATTTCCTCACACGCCGGGTGAGGTTGCGCGCCGCCCGTTTGGCCGGACGGCGCGCAGGACCGCCTTACTGCACCAGCGTCGTCGGGTCGACGGCGTTGAAGCCCTTGCGGATCTCGAAATGCATGTAGGACGGGTTGCCGGGCCGCACCGAGCCGAGGGTCTGGCCGCGCTTCACCGTCTCGCCCTTCTTCACCTTGATGCCGCCGACATTGGCATAGACGGTCAGAATGCCGCCGTCGTTCCTGAGCACGATGATCGGCACCTGGTCGGTGTTCTGGGTGATCGCGGCGACCGTGCCGGAGGCGGCGGCGTGGATCGGGGTGCCGGCCGGCGCGGCGATGTCGATGCCCTGGTTCTTGCCGCCGAAGGGCCGGATGATCTTGCCGTTCACCGGCATCATGTATTTCGAGGCCGAGGCCGAGGTCCGCTGCTTCGACATGTCGGGCGAAGCGGGCAGGTTGGTCTTTGCGCTTGCCGGCGGAGGCGTGGTCGCCGGCAGGGGCTGCGAGGCGCTCGGCGGTTCCGGGGCGGGCGACTGCTGGCCCGGCGGGCTGACGGCGGCCGTGGTGGCGGTCGTCTGCTGCGACTGGCCCTGGGCCGAGGTATCGACCGGCGGGATCAGCAGCACCTGACCCTCGTGCACCGAAAGATCGGGGCCGAGGCCGTTCCAGTCGGCCAGCGCGCGCACGGGCACGTTGTAGAGCCGCGCGATGGTATAGGCGGTCTCGCCGCGTTTGACCTTGTGCCGGATCGGCTGCACGCCCGAGGGCGAGGCGGCGGCGACCCGGGTGCCGCTGCCGCTGGTCGTGGCGGCGTTGCCCTGGCCCTGCGAGCGGTCGATGGCGCCGCTTGCGAGCGAGGTGATGTCGATCTGCCCGTTGCTGGCGGTCGAACCGCCCGCATTGGCGCCGGCTGCCCCGGCCGCACCTGCCGCCCCTGTGCTGCCGCCACCGCTTTCGGCGACGCGGACGGGCAGCGCCACGACCTCGCCCTCGCGCAGGGGGGCGTCGACGCGGACTGCGTTGTAACGGGCGAGGTCGCCCGGCGAGATCCCGAGCCGGGCGGCGATGGAGGCGACGGTGTCGCCGCGCCGGGCCACGGCCACCTGGTAGCCGGGATAAGAGATCACGCCACGGCTGTCGGGCGTCGGCCGGTTGAGGGTCGCCTGCTCGGCGGCGTTCGTGGTGTTGAAGCCGCCGGAGAGGTTCCTGAGGTCCCAGTCCTTCACCTGCCCGCAGGAGGCGAGCGCCGCCACGCCTGCGCAGAGGATGAGATTGCGGTGAAACGCCGAGTGTTTGCCTGCCATGCTTGCCCCAACCCGCCCGGTAGGCCCGGGCCTTGTTTCGCCTTCAGCTGTCATTCCTGTGCGAGCCCTTCGACCAGCGGCACGAAACGCACCGGACGAAGCTCGTTATAGTCCAGCCCGTGTTCGGATTTTCGGACCTGTAGCAGCGTTTGGACCGCCCCCGACTGCCCGACGGGCAGCACCATGATACCGCCGATCCTCAGTTGCGCCAAGAGGGGCCCGGGAGGGTCCTCCGCGGCGGCGGTGACAAGGATGCGATCGAAGGGCGCCTGTTCGGGCAGGCCGAAGGATCCGTCCGCCGTCATGGCGGTGATATTGCTGAGGTCGAGGGCGCGGAAGACGGCCTCTGCCTCTCGCACAAGGCGCCGGTGGCGGTCGATGGTGTAGACCCGGCGGCAGAGCTGCGAGAGCACCGCGGCCTGGTAGCCGGAGCCGGTGCCGACCTCCAGAACCTTGTCGCGGGACCCGAGTTCCAGCGCCTGGGTCATGAGACCCACGACGGAGGGCTGCGAGATCGTCTGGCCGCAGGCGATGGGCAGCGGCATGTCCTCATAGGCCTTGTCGGCGAAGGTGCCGCGAATGAAGGCGCCGCGGTCGATCTTCTCCATGGCGGAGAGCACGCGCGCTTCGGTCACGCCCGAGGAGCGGAGCGCGTAGAGGAAACGCATCTTCCGCTCCGCGGCGTCGATCATTCCAGCCGCTCCCTCAGGCTGTCGAGGATGTCATGCGCGGTCAGGTCCGCGCGCATGGGTGTGACGGAGATGTAGCCCTCGACATTGGCGGTCACGTCGGTGCCCGGGCCTGTCGGTTCGTGCTGGCGCCCGCCGCGGACCCAGAGGAACCGGCGGCCGGAGGGCGATTGCACCGGCTCCACCCCGAAGGTGGTGTAGTCGCGGAAGCCCTGCGAGGTGACGCGGGTGCCCCGGACGTCCGCCGCGGCGCAGGGCGGGAAATTCACATTGTAGAAGGTGCGGTAGGCGCCCTCGTCCCAATGGCCATGCTCCAACAGACGGCGGACGAGGGCCGCGCCGTGATGGATGGCGGCGTCGAAGGGATCGTCCAGCACCTGGGTGCGCGGGCCGATGAACTGGCTGAGCGCGATCGCCGGAAGGCCCTGAAGGGCGGCTTCCATCGCGCCGCCGATGGTGCCGGAATAAAGCGTGTTCTCGCCCGCGTTGTTACCCCGGTTGACGCCGGACAGGACAAGGTCGGGGTGCTGGTCGACCAGCACGTCATGGACGCCGGCAAGCACGCAATCGGCCGGCGAGCCCTCTGCCGCGAAGCGGCGGGGGCCGAGTTCGGCGATCATCGTCGGGTGGCTGTAGGAGATGCAGTGGCCGACGCCGGATTGCTCGAACGCAGGCGCGACGGTCCAGATCTCGCCGCCGGGGCCGGCGACCTCTTCGGCGATGGCCTGCAGCACGGCGAGGCCCGGCGCGTTGATGCCGTCGTCATTGGTGATGAGAATACGCATTCTAGCCCCCGTCCTCGGCCCTGATTAGTCGAGGCTGCGGCGAGGAACAAGGCTGGTCGTGCCGGGCTGGCCGGGAAGTTACGCGATCGCCCGGACCGCCGCGCCCCGCAGCGCGCAAGGGGGCCTCCGGCCGCGGTATTCGGACCGGGGTGAAAGCCGGGGCGAGCGCTTTTTTCTGGCCGAAATACTCCCGCCGGAGGCGAGAGGGTTCAGAGCAGGGAGAGGAGCCGGGCGGCCTCTTCACGGATCGGGGCCAGGCCCTCTGTCTCCTCGCCGGGGAAGAAGCGGGCGCGGGTGGCCGTGCGCATCGGTCGCGGCGTCTCGATCAGGACGCGGGGGCCGACATGCGGGGTCTCGGCCTGCCAGGAGCGGGCGAGCGCGATCTGGGCTGCCTTGGTGGCGCCGTAGCTTCCGAAGAACTTCTCGCCCGCGCGCGGGTCGTCGAAGAACATCGCCGTGCCCTCTGGCGCGGCGCGCAGCAGCGGCTCGACCATGCGGATCAGGGTCGCGGTGGCCGAGACGTTGGTGGCCAGCGAGCGGTCGAGGTCCTTGGCGTCGATATGGCCGGCGGGCGTAAGGGGGGCGGCATGGATCGCGGTGTGAAGCCAGAGGTCCGCCTTTCCCCAGCGATCGAAGATGCCGCGGCAGAGTTGGGCCATGGCCTCCGGCACCGTCACGTCCATTGGCGCGAGCGTGGCGCTGCCGCCGGCGGCCTGTATCCGGTCGTCGAGATCTTCCAGCCCGCCCACGGTGCGGCCGACGGCGACGACGTGCCAGCCCTGGGCGCCGAGCGCCTCGGCCAGCGCGAAGCCGAGCCCGCGCGAGGCGCCGGTGATGAGGGCGATGGGGGCAGGCATTGGCTTTCTCCGCTCAAGTCCGGCGACGGTTGTGGGCGAGAACCGGGCCCGGGTCAATGCGGGCGCGGTGTCGCGGCCGGGCCCACCGTTTCGGGGCGCGAGAGGCGGGGCGCGGGGCTGCACGCGGGGGGTGAATCTTCGCCGTAGGCGTTCACGGGGGCCGTGATGTAGCATGTCCGCAGGGCCGGGCGCGCGGATCATGCCGTGGGAACCTGCCCGTTTCAGGCCGGCGGGGGCGCGAGAACCGGAGCTTTCGCTGGAAATGACCGCAGGAGGGGCCGCATTCGGCCTCTGCCGGTTCGCAGACGGAGAGACCAAGCACGAGCGACAAGCACAACGAGCAAAGAAAGGGGCAAACATGCCTAGGGACAGCGGAAGGACTTCGAACTTCGCCGGCGGGCCGGCGCGCGAACGGGGAGGGCGTGCCGATGGCTGACACCAACAAGCGGCACGAGGGGGGCGTGAGCTACCACATCCCCGGCGCCGATTATTTCGAGCAGCGGGTGCTGAAACGCCATGCCGGCGTCTTCTCGCTCTGGGCGCTCGGGGTGGGCGCGGTCATCTCGGGCGACTTCTCGGGCTGGAACCTCGGCTTCGCCGTGGGCGGCTGGGGCGGCATGTTCATCGCCACGGTGATCATCGCGATCATGTATCTCGGGCTGACCTATTCGATTGCCGAGATGTCCCCCGCGCTGCCCCATACCGGCGGCGCCTATTCCTTCGCCCGCACCGCCTTCGGGCCCTGGGGCGGCTTCATCACCGGGATCGCCGAGAACATCGAATACGTGCTGACGCCGGCGGTCGTCGTCTATTTCATCGGCACCTACATGACGCAGATCACCGGCACGCCGGATGCGTTGCAGCCCGTCTGGTGGCTGGTGGGCTACGTGATCTTCGTCGGCCTCAACGCGCGGGGCGTGGAGCTGTCCTTCAAGGTGACCGTCATCGTCACCCTGATCGCCATCGCCATCCTCGTCTTCTTCCTTCTCTCGGCGCTGTTCTCCGGCCAGTTCGACTTCGCCAGATGGGCGATGAACGTGGGCGCGGATGCCAAGGGCAACGCGGTGGAGTTGAAGGGCGGCGGCGGATCCTTCCTGCCGCTGGGCGTGAAGGGGATCTTTGCGGGGCTTCCCTTCGCGGTCTGGCTTTTCCTCGCCATCGAGCAGTTGCCGCTGGCGTCTGAGGAGTCGGTCGATCCCAAGCGCGACATGCCGAAGGGAATCATGCTGGGGATGTTCACGCTGATCGGGCTGGGCTTCCTCGTCCTGATCATCAACCCCGGCATCCCGGGCGGCGCCTTCGGCTATGGCTCCTCGGGCCAGCCGATCCTCGACGGCTTCGCGGCGATCTACGGCGCGGGCTGGGCAAAACTGCTGGCGCTCTTCGCGGTGGCGGGGCTGGTGGCGAGCTTCCACTCGATCATCTTCGCCTTCGGGCGGCAGATCTACTCGCTGAGCCGGGCGGGGTATTTCCCGCATTTCCTGTCCGTCACGCATGGCGAGCACAAGACCCCGAACGTGGCGCTTTACGCCGGGGCTGTGGTCGGCTTCCTGGTGATGCTGATCACCTGGTTCGCCGAGGGCGGCCAGGCCGCGGGCACTTTCATCGGGGGAACGCTGCTGAACATGGCCGTCTTCGGGGCGATGTTCTCCTACCTGCTGCAGGCGCTGACCTTCCTGCGGCTGAGAAGCCGGTTCCCGAATATCGAGCGGCCCTATCGCAGCCCGTTCGGCCGGCTCGGCGCCGGCCTGACGGCGATCATCGCGATCGTCACCATCATCTTCCAGCTGACCGACCCGCTCTACCGGCAGGGGGTGATCGGCGTGGCGATCTGGTACGCGCTGGCGATCATCTATTTCGCCGTCTACGGCCGCAACACGCTGGTCTTTTCACCGGAGGAGGAATTCGCGGTGAAGCAGCGCGAGGGGGCGGCGCGGTAACGCCGCACCGGGCCGGGCCTTCGGGCCCGGTTCCACCCGCAGAAGGAAGGGAGGCGGCCGGTTACTCGGCCGCCTTCATCGTGAATCCCCGCTCGATCATGTCGGCAGGCGCCACGGGATATTCGCCGGAGAAGCAGGCGTCGCAGTATTTCGGGCTGCGGGCATTGCGGCCCTTGGCCTCGCCCACGGCGCGGTAGAGCCCGTCGAGCGAGATGAACTTCAGGCTGTCGACGCCGATGAAATCGCGCATCTCGTCCTCGGTCATGGTCGCGGCGAGCAGCTTCGCCCGCTCCGGCGTGTCGACGCCGTAGAAGCAGGGCCAGGCGGTCGGCGGCGAAGCGATGCGGAAATGCACCTCGGCCGCGCCGGCTTCCATGATCATCTCGCGGATCTTGATCGAGGTGGTGCCGCGGACGACCGAATCGTCAACGAGGATCACCCTCTTGCCGCGGATCAGCGCCCGGTTGACGTTGAGCTTCAGCCGGACCCCCATGTTGCGGATCTGCTCCGTCGGCTCGATGAAGGTGCGGCCCATGTACTGGTTGCGGATGATCCCCATCGCGTAGGGGATGCCCGATTGCTGCGAGTAGCCGATCGCCGCGGGGGTGCCGCTGTCGGGTACCGGGCAGACCAGATCCGCCTCCACCGGCGCTTCCTTGGCAAGCTCGACCCCGATCTGGCGGCGCGTCTCGTAGACCGAGCGGCCGCCGAGGATCGAATCGGGGCGCGAGAAGTAGACATGCTCGAAGATGCAGAAGCGCGAGGCGGCCCGTTCGAACGGGTGGAAGCTCTCGAGGCCGCGGCTGTCGATGACGACCATCTCGCCGGGCTCGACCTCGCGGATGAACTCCGCCCCGATGATGTCGAGCGCGCAGGTCTCGGAGGCGAGGCACCAGCCGCCCTCGGCCTCGCGCGGGCCGATCTTTCCAAGGACCAGCGGGCGGACGCCGAGCGCGTCGCGCACGCCGATGAGCTTGGTGCGGGTCATCGCCACGACCGAGAAGGCGCCCTCGACCATGCGCAGCGCATCCTTCATCCGTTCCGGGATGGTGCGCTGCATCGAGCGGGCCATCAGGTGGATGATGCATTCGCTGTCTGAGTTCGACTGGAAGATCGAGCCACGCTCGATCAGGTCGCGGCGGAGCTGGTTGGCGTTGGTGATATTGCCGTTATGGGCCACCGCACAGCCGCCCATGGCGAACTCGCCAAAGAAGGGCTGCACGTCCCGGATCGCGGTGGATCCCTTGGAACCGGCGGTGGAGTAGCGCACGTGGCCGATGGCGATCGAGCCGGGCAGCGTCGCCATCACGTCGGCCTTGGTGAAGTTGTCGCGGACGTAGCCGAAGCGGCGGGCGGAGTTGAAGCCGCTCTCGGGATCAAAGGTGACGATACCGCCGGCCTCCTGTCCGCGATGCTGAAGGGCGTGCAGGCCCAGGGCTACGAAATTCGCCGCGTCGGCAACGCCGAGGACGCCGAATATTCCGCATTCCTCCTTCAGCTTGTCGTCGAGCGGCTCGAAGGGGTGGCGCGGCAGCTGTGCTGGCATCGTCGGAGGGGCTCCGAATCCAGAGGAGGTTTCGCCCGACCATGTAGTGCGTTCGGCCCCGGCTGTCACGAAACTATCGCATCGAAAGGCGCGCAAGCGGCCGTGAGATGATCCCGATCCGTTGTGGAAAATCAATGCGGGCCCCCCGCGGGCGGGTTCTACTCCCTTTTGCGGGGGCATCGCTGCGTGCCGCCTTCGCCGGAAATGCCTAGTCGGGAATGGGAGTTGGACGGTGCTTCTCATGCAGGCGGAGCTATGCGCGGAGAACTGGCCCGGAAGCGGCCGGACGTGCGGGCCTGTGCGGGAGCCTTCTGGAGAAGTGAGGGGAAATAAATGCTAGTTCCGCGACTGACCGGCCGTTTCGGCCCGGGTGTTCTGAGTATGATGACGGTCTTTGCCCTGGCCGCTTGTGGTGGGGGCGGCAGCACGCCCGCGGCGACGCGGACGAGCATCGAGACGTTGCCAAGCGGCAAGAGCCTGCCGACGGTGACATATGACAGCACCAACGATTCGATCAGCCTGAGCAACGGCACCAACCTGACGCGCGACACCAAGGTCGATCTGGGAGATTTCCACGCCTATACCGACGGATCGAACAGCTTCTACTGGCGCGACGCGAGCGCGTCCGGGGCGCTCTGGGCAGGCTTCGGATCGGTCACCGACAACGGCTCGCAGGTCGCCGGGGTGGAATTCCATCGCAACGGCTCTGCCAATATCCCGTCGAGCGGCACGGCAAGCTACTCCGGCGCCTATGGCGGGATCATCACCGACCAGAGCGGCAACCTGAACGGCAACGGCGCGGTCAGCGGTTCGGTCGCCCTGCAGGCCGACTTCGGGGCGGCGACGGTGAACGGCTCGATCACCAACCGCAACTTCTATGGCAATGCCGACACCTCGACGCCGACGGCGACGCTGGGGGATCTGTCGCTCTCTGGTGGCGCGATCGACGGCAACGGCTTCTTCAAGGGGACGGCGACCGGCGGTGCGGCGACGACCTTCACCGACACGACCTCGCAGGGGATCTTTACCGGCGAGTTCGGCGGCGCGACCGGGAACGAGGCCGTGGGCGCGGTGCAGATCAACCACACCACCTCTGCCGGGACCTTCGTGGAAACCGGCGCCTTCGTGGCGAAGCAGTAAGTCATCCGGCGGGACGTTCGGCCCGACGCCCGTCCCCTTCAGGGGCGGGCGACTTCTTTGGACGGGGGAGACGAGGCTTACGCCTCACACCTCAGGCGATTGCCGGGCCATGGCGGTCCCGGCGCGGGTCAGTTGCCGGTGACCGAGCCGCTGGTACCGCCAGTGGTGCCACCCGTGGTCGCACCGCTGGTGCCGCCGGTCGTCGCACCGTTGGTCGACGGTGCGACCGGGGCGACCGGGGCGACGTTGGTGCTCGCCGCCGGGGGCGTGGTGCCGGTGGTCACGCCGCCGCCGGCCGGGGCACCGCAATTGCCCACGAGGTTCTCGTAGCGCGCCACGATCCAGGCAGGCGCGTCGGCCGGGATCTGGGCGGTGATCTGGCTTTCGAACTGGGCGAAGATCGCGGCGGAGCGGCTTTTGGCGACCGCTGCGATCTGCTCGGAGGCCATGGTGCGCTGGTAGACGAGGAAGGCCGCCGCGACCAGGATGAGTCCGCGCAGCGCGCCGAAGATGAAGCCGAGCCCCTGGTCCATGCCGCCGAAGATCGAGTTGCGCACGATCGAGGCGAAGAGCGGGGTGAAGAAGCTCATCACGATCAGCCCGACGGCGAAGACCGCGGTGAAGGCGGCGATGATCGACAGCTCGCAGGACCCCTTCAGGAACGATCCCAGAACCGGGACCTCCCTGATCAGCGGCTCGGCCTGATGGGCGAAGGTATAGGCCACGATTGCGGCGACGATCCAGCCGCCGATGGCCAGAAGCTCTCGTACGAAGCCTCGGGAATAGGCCAGGATCGCGGAGAGGAGGATGACGACGGCGACACCCCCGTCGACTATGGTGAAACCCTGCATCCGCACTCCCTCCGGGTCTAGCCCGCGCCGAACATGTCACCCACGAAGGCGGTGAGGTCGGCCATCTCGCGCAGCCTCATTCCCTCGCCACCGCCGATCTTCGACCGTGCGGGCGCGATGGCTGTGGTGAAACCAAGTTTTCGCGCTTCTTTCAACCTGTTTTCGGTCTGGCCCACCGGACGAAGCGCGCCGGAGAGAGAGATTTCGCCGAAAACCACGCATTCTGGCGGAAGTGCAACATCTTCGCGGGCCGAGAGCAGGGCTGCGGCCACGGCCAGGTCGGCGGCGGGTTCGGTGACCTTCATCCCCCCGGCGACGTTCAGGAAAACGTCGAGCCCGGCGAAGGGGACGGCGCAGCGGGCCTCGAGCACGGCGAGGATGGTGGAGAGCCGGCCGCTATCGAGCCCGACGACCGTGCGGCGCGGCGTGCCGAGGGTGGAGGGGGTGACGAGGGCCTGGATCTCGGTCAGCACCGGCCGCGTGCCTTCGATGCCTGCGAAAACAGCCGAGCCGGGGCTGGCCTGGCCGCGTTCGGAGAGGAACAGCGCCGAGGGGTTGTGAACCTCGGCGAGGCCGGCGCCGGTCATCTCGAAGACGCCGATCTCGTCGGCGGCGCCGAAGCGGTTCTTCACCGCGCGCAGGATGCGGAACTGGTGGCCGCGTTCGCCCTCGAAGTAGAGGACGGTGTCGACCATGTGTTCGACCACGCGCGGGCCGGCGATCTGGCCCTCCTTGGTGACATGGCCGACCAGGATGACGGAGGTGCCCCGGCGCTTGGCGAAGCTCACCAATTCGTGCGCGGAGGCGCGGACCTGGGAGACGGATCCCGGCGCGCTTTCGACCGTGTCGGACCAGAGCGTCTGGATCGAATCGATCACGGCGAGGTCGGGGCGCTCTGCGTCGAGCGTGGTCAGGATGTCGCGAAGATTGGTTTCGGTTCCGAGCCTTACCGGCGCATCCGACAGCCCGAGGCGCTGCGCGCGCATGCGGATCTGGGCGGAGGCTTCCTCGCCCGAGAGGTAGAGGCAGCTGAGCCCCGCACGGGCGAAGGCGGCGGCGGCCTGCAGCAGAAGCGTCGACTTGCCGATGCCGGGATCGCCGCCGACGAGGATGGCGGAGCCCTCGACGAGGCCGCCGCCCAGCGTGCGGTCGAATTCGCTGAGGGCCGAGGCGGTGCGGGGCGGGGGCGCGTCGCTGGTGGCGAGCGTGCCGAGCGGGATGGAGCGGCCCTTGGCGGTCAGCGCGCGGGCCCCGGGGCCGGCGGAGAGCGGCGCCTCCTCGACGATGGTGTTCCAGGCGCCGCAGGCGTCGCAGCGGCCGGCCCATTTCGAATGGGCGGCGCCGCAGGCGGTGCAGGAGAAGAGCATCGGCTTGGCCATGGCCCTTGATGCCCGAGCGGCGCGGCGGGGGCAAGCGGCGCAGAGGGTTAAGGCGGGGTTAATGGGTCGACGGGTCGTGGCGGGGCATTGCGTGAGGAGAGGCGGGCAAGTGGCTGGCGTGGAGAGGAAAAACGGGGTGCCGATTCAGCACTGGTTTGGCACCGCTTTCGCACCGTAACTGTACCGTATTTCGGAACGTTGGGTGTTGCGCGGTGAGCAGGGGCAGTGGCCGTCCGCGGGTTGGCGCTCGCGGCAGGCGGGGTCTGTCCGTTTATGGCTTAAAGAACCCCTTCGGGTTGCCGGGGCGGCGAGGCACCAGTAGCGCCCGCCCTTGGGGGCGGACGGGCGCTGGCCCGGCGGCGCTGCGCACCGCTGTTTCGGGCCGAAGGGAGTATTTCGGCCCGGGAGGCGCGGCAGGGGTCAGCGCTTCGGTGTTGCCAGCGCGATGAGCATCGAGGCGAGGATGCAGCCGGTGAAGAGGTAGAGGCCCCAGGCGGTCTCGATCCGCGCCATGCCGGCGCCCTTCACCACGACGATGTAAAGCGCGATCAGGAAGACGTCGGCCATGGCGAGGCGCCCGAGCAGGTGCATCGCGGGCAGGACGCGGGGCGAGAGGAGCCGCGCGTGGATCAGGGCGAGGCCGATGGTCTTGAGGTACGGCGCGACGATCGCCAGCACCGTCACCAGCAGCGCCAGCGCGATATCCGTGCGCCAGAGCGATCGCAGGCCGGTCAGCACCGAGATCTCGTGCAGTCCGAAAAGCGGCAGCAGCCCGGCGCGCAGCAGCGGCGCGTACCAGGAGACCGGGAACAGGACGAGAAGCGCCAGGTTGGCGATGCGCAGCAGACGGGTCATGGCCTCTTCTGGCCGAAACGCCCCCGACGCGCAACGCCGCCTATTGGATGCCGTTGGCCTGCTGCACGGCGCGGATATAGGCCACGATCATCTTCACGTCGCCGTCGGTCAGCCCGGGCACCGGCGGCATGTCGCCGAAGCGCCAGTGATGCGCCCGCACCCCGTAGCGCACCGCGCGCAGGAAGGCCGCGTCGCCATGATGGCCGGGGCGGTAGTAGGGATGGATGAGCGGCGGCCCAATGCCCTCGCGCCCGCCCGCATCCGGCCCGTGGCAGGCGGCGCAGGTCGCCGCGAAGATGCGCTGGCCGGTCCTGGCCATGTCGCCGAGGCCCTCCGGCGGGGTGACGCTGACGATGGGCGCGCCGCGTGCGGTCTCGGCCCGCGAGGCGGTGGGATCGGCGGCCCCCAGGGCAAGGGCTGTGGCGGTGGCGGCAAGGCTGGCGAGCACGAGGCCCGCGGCGGCGGTTCTGGGCATGAATCATCCGGTTTGAACGGGCGCCCTGGGGCGCGATACGGCCCGTCTTCTGCCTGGCTTCCAGCACTGGAAGGCAAGCGAAAATCACGCCGCCGTGATCATTTGTCCCGCCGCGGGGACGGCGGCCCCGGGACTAGCGGACGGATTCGATCGGGCCCTCGGCCCGGCCGTGGATGAACTGGTCTAGGTAAGGGTCTGACGAGGCGTCCATTTCTCCAACCGGCCCGGTCCAGCGCACCAGACCGCCATGCAGCATTGCCACGCGGTCGGCGATGGCGCGGACCGAGGTCATGTCATGGGTGATGGTCATCGCGGTCACGCCCATCTCCACCACGATCTCGCGGATCAGGGCGTTGATGACGCCGGCCATGATCGGGTCGAGGCCGGTCGTCGGCTCGTCGAAGAAGATGATCTCGGGCTCGGCGGCGATGGCGCGGGCGAGGCCGACGCGCTTCTGCATGCCGCCGGAAAGCTCGGCCGGGAAGAGGTCGGCCACCTCGGGCTTGAGGCCGACGCGGCGGAGCTTCTCGATCGCGACCTCGCGCGCCTCGGCCTTGGGGCGCTTCTGGGCGCCGCGCAGCAGGCGGAAGGCGACGTTCTGCCAGACGGTCAGCGAATCGAAGAGCGCGGCGCCCTGGAAGAGCATGCCGAAGCGGGCCAGGAAGGCGTCGCGGTCGGCGCGGGTCACGTCCTCGCCGTCGATCTCGATCCTGCCGCGTTCGGGCGTGACGAGGCCGAGGATGCATTTCAGCAGCACAGACTTGCCGGTGCCGGAGCCGCCGATGATCACCATGCTCTCGCCCGTCGGGATGGTGAGGTTCACCCCCTGGAGGACCTTGTTGGCCCCGAAGGACTTATGGACATCGCTCAGCGTGATCATTGCGCGAAAAACAGGGTTGTGAGCAGGTAGTTGGAGGCGAGGATCAGGATCGATGCGGCGACCACGGCCGCCTTGGTGGCGGTACCCACCCCCTGGGCGCCGCGGCCGGAGTTCATGCCGTAGTAGCAGCCCATCAGGGTGACGAGGAAGCCGAAGACCGCGCCCTTGATGAGGCCGGAGGTCACGTCCCAGGTCTGCAGGTAGTCGATGGTGTTCTTCAGGTAGGCCGACGAGTTGAAGCCGAGGCGGTTCACGCCGACGACATAACCCCCGAAGATGCCGATCGCGTCGCCCACCGCGACGAGGATCGGCACGGCGATCGTGCCGGCCAGCACGCGCGGCACGGTGAGGTATTTCATCGGGTTGGTCGAGAGGGTCACCAGCGCGTCGATCTGCTCGGTCACCTTCATGGTGCCGATCTCGGCCGCGATGGAGGAGGCGACGCGGGCGGCGACCATCAGCCCGCCCAGAACCGGCCCCAGCTCGCGCGCCATGCCGATGGCGACGATGGAGGGGACGACCGACTCGGCATTGAAGCGCGCGCCGCCGGAATAGATCTGCAGCGCCAGCGCGCCGCCGGTGAAGAAGGCCGTCATGCCGACCACGGGCAGGGAGAAGTAGCCGACCTGCATCAGAGCCGTCAGGAACTCGCGCCAGTAGAAGGGCGGGCGGACGAGGTTCGCGACGGTCGAGGCGGCGAAGAGCGTGGCCCGGCCGATGCCGGCGAGGAAGCCCAGCGTCAGCCGCCCGGTGATGGAGAGGGGGCGGGTCAGGATCACGCCTGCGCTCCGCCGTAGCGGCGCGTGTAGCGCGGGCCGAGGGAGGTGAGTATCTCGTATCCTATGGTGCCTGCCTCCGATGCCAGGGCGTCGATGGTCTGTTCCGGGCAGATCAGGTCCAGCTCGCGCGGCGGCTCGTCAAGATGGGTGACGTCGACGGTGATCAGGTCCATCGAGATGCGGCCGGCGACGGGGCAGGGCGTCTCTCCCGCCCAGAGCGTGGCGCGGCCCGAGAGCGCGCGCAGGATCCCGTCGGCATAGCCGGCGGAGACGGTGGCGATGCTGGCGGGATGCTCCGCCGTCCAGGTGCAGCCGTAGCCGACGCTTTCGCCCGGCTCCAGCATACGGGTCTGCACGACCGGCAGCGTCAGCCGCAGCACCGGGCGGGCGGCGGCGAAGGGCATGCCGCCGTAAAGCCCGATGCCGGGGCGGGTCAGGTCGAAGTGATACTGCGGGCCCAGCAGGATCCCGCCTGTGGCCGAGAGCGAGCGGGGCACGTTGGTGCCGTCGGTCATGGCGTGGAAGTTCGCCAGCTGCCGGGCGTTCATCGGGTGGCCCGGCTCGTCGGCGCAGGCGAGATGCGACATCAGCAGTTCCGGCTTCAGCGGCAGCACGATCTCGGCCACGGCGGCCCATTCGTCGGGCTCCATCCCCAGCCGGTTCATGCCGGTGTCGAGCTGGATGCCGAAGGGATGGTCGGGCAGCGCCTCCAGATGCCGGGTCATCTGGTCGAGCGAGTTCAGCATCGGCGTCAGGTCGAGATCGCCGATCATCTCGGTGTCGCCCGCCATGTGGCCGGAGAAGATGCAGATCTGCGGACCGGGGCCGAGGGCCTGGCGGACCTCCGCGCCTTCCTCGGCGAGGGCGACGAAGAAGCGGCGCGCGCCGGCGCGGGCAAGCGCGCGGGCGACGCGGCCTGCGCCGAGGCCATAGGCGTCGGCCTTGACGACCGCACCGGTCTGGGTCGCCTGGTCTGTCAACCGGTCGAGGGCCCGCCAGTTCTCGGCGATGGCGTCGAGGTCGATGGTCAGCGTCGCGGTGCTCATGCGCTCGGTCGGGGCTCGTTTGGTCGGGGCTCGGTCGGGGCTCGGGTGCCGCGAAGCCGGCCGCGGGGGGATGGCCGGGCGGGCAGCGGATCGTGGCGCCCGTTTTGACAGGCGGGGGCGCAAGGTCAAGTAGAAACGGGTTGAGGGCGAGGGGGAGGAGCGGGCGCCGGCCCGGTGGGGTGCGCGCGGCGCTGTTTCGGGCCGAAGGGCGTATTTGGGCAAAGACGAAGCGGCAGGCGGGAAGGGCCCGGGGCGGGGCTTGGCAAGGCCGCGGGCTTGCGTGTAAGACGGGCCGGACCTGCCGGGGCGCCCCGGCGGCCGGCGACAGACGAAAGAAGGCCCATGAGCGAGAGTGACAGCTTCATCGAAGAGGTGACCGAAGAGGTCCGCCGCGACCGGCTTTTCGCTCTGTTCAAGAAATACGGCTGGATCGCCATCCTCGCCATCCTGCTGATCGTCGGCACCACCGGCTACCGCGAATGGGTCAAGGCCCAGAACGACCTGGCCGCGCGCCGCTTCGGCGATGCCGTGAGCACCGCCCAGGCCGTCTCCGACCCCGCCAAGCGCGTCACGGCGCTGGAGGCGATCAAGGCCAGTGGCGACCGCGCCGACGTGCTCGATTTCCTCGTCGCGTCCGCCGCGGTGGAGGCCAAGGACACCAAGGCCGCGCTCGCCGCGCTCGACAAGGTGGCGAACGACGCCTCTGCCCCGCAGACCTTCCGCGACCTGGCCGAGCTGAAGCGCGTGCTGATCGCGGGCGACAGCATGCCCGCGGCGCAGCGCAAGACCGCGCTGGAAAGCCTCGCCCAGGCCGGCCGGCCCTATCGGCCGCTGGCGCTGGAGCAGCTGGCGCTGATGAAGGTCAAGGCCGGCGACAAGGCCGGGGCCCTGAAGGCGTTCAAGGAGCTTTTGCAGGAGCCCGACAACACCGCGGGCTTGCGTCGGCGGGCGACTGAGATGATTGTCGCCCTGGGGGGCAACCCAGCCGGGAAATGAGGCGGTCCGGGGACGAAGGCTGGCCGGGGCCTGGCCGCAGAATGCCGGGCGGGAGAGGAAGGGCAGGGACGTGAAACGCAAGATCGCTGTGCTGGGACTGTCGGCCTGCCTCATGGCGCTCGCCTCCTGCGGGCCCAAGCCGCTTATCCTGAAAGGCCCGCGCTTTCCCGCGCGCACGCCGCTCGACCAGGTGATGAAGGATGCCGACAAGCCGAACGCGCCGCAGCCGCAGCTGACGCCGAAGAACCGCGCGCTGCCGATCCGGCTGTCCGCGGGCGTGGCCAACGCCGACTGGCCGCAGCGCATGGGCGGGCCGACGCATCGCCTGCCGCCGCTTGCGCTTGCCACCAGCCTCACCCAGGCCTGGGAGGCGCCGATCGGCAAGGCGAACGACCGCCGCCACAAGATCACCGCGGAGCCGGTCGTCGCCGGCGGGCGGATCTTCACCATCGACAGCCGCAGCACCGTCACAGCCACCTCTACCGAGGGCAAGCGGCTGTGGAGCGCGGACCTGACGCCGGCCGGCGACCGGGCCGATGCCGCCACCGGCGGCGGGCTGGCCTATGGCGCGGGCAAGCTTTTCGTCGCCACGGGATTCGGAGAGCTGCTGGCCGTCGATCCGGCGACCGGCCACGTGGACTGGCGCCAGAAGTTCCATTCCGCGATCAGCGGCACGCCCACGGTCGAGAACGGTATCGTCTATGTCATCACCCGCGGCTCGACCGCCTGGGCGATCGCGGCGAGCAACGGCAAGATCCGCTGGCAGCTTGACGGGACGGAGACGGTGACCGCGGTTCCGGGCGCGGCCGGTCCGGCGCTTTCGCCCCGCTGGGCGCTGCTGCCCTTCCCCTCGGGACAGCTCGTCGGCGCGCTGAAGCCGGGCGGGGCGCAGATCTGGGCCACCACGATCGCCGGGCGGCGGCTGGGGCAGGGCTATGCCTCCTTCACCGACATCACCGGCGATCCGGTGGTCGACGGCGGAACGGTCTTTGTCGGCAACGCCTCTGGCGGGGTGATGGCGCTCGACATCAACTCCGGCAACCGGATCTGGAGCGCGCGCGAGGGCGTGGTGAGCCCGGTCTGGCCGGCGGGCGGCTCGGTCTTCCTGATCTCGGACGAGGCGAAGCTGAAGCGGCTCGACGCGGCGACGGGCGATCCGATCTGGTCGGTGCAGCTGCCCTATTACGTGCCGGTGCGGCGCGAGAAGAACCGCCGCGACATCTATCCCGATTACGGTCCGATCCTGGCCGGCGGGCGGCTGATCGTGGCCTCCGGCAACGGGCGGATTCTGAGCTTCGACCCGGTGAACGGGCGGGAGCTGTCCTCCGTGTCGATGCCGGCGGGGGCGGCGAGCGAGCCGGTGGTGGCCGGGCGCACGCTCTATGTCGTCACCACGGACGGGAAACTTCGGGCTTTCCGCTGAGGCCCGAAGGGTGTAACCGGGCGCTTTCGCGGTTCCGGAGAGGTCCATGAGCTTTACCCTTGCCATCGTCGGACGCCCCAATGTGGGCAAGTCGACGCTGTTCAACCGGCTGGTGGGCCGCCGGCTGGCGCTGGTCGACGACCGGCCCGGGGTGACGCGCGACCTGCGCGAGGGCGAGGCGCGGCTGGCGGACCTCCGTTTCACCGTGATCGACACCGCGGGGCTGGAAGAGGCCACCGACGAAAGCCTGCCGGGCCGGATGCGCAAGCTGACCGAGCGGGCGGTGGAGATGGCGGATGTCTGCCTGTTCCTGATCGACGGGCGCGCCGGGGTGACGGCGGCCGACGAAGTTTTCGCTGATATTCTAAGGCGCAAGAATGCACATGTGATCCTCGGCGTGAACAAGGCCGAGGGGCAGGCAGCCGAAGCCGGCGCGCTGGAGGCCTTCGGGCTTGGCCTCGGCGATCCGGTGCGGATGTCGGCCGAGCATGGCGAGGGGATGGACGACCTTTACCGCACGCTGCAGCCGCTGGCCGATGAATTCGCCGAGAAGGCCCGGCTCGACCCCGAGATGGCGCCGGAGGTCGATGTGGCCATTGGCGAAGAGGACGAGGACGGCGAGGAGGCGGCGGTGCCGCAGCCGACCCGCGCCAAGCCGCTGCAGATCGCAGTGATCGGGCGGCCGAACGCCGGCAAGTCGACGCTGATCAACCGGATCGTCGGCGAGGACCGGCTGCTGACCGGGCCGGAAGCCGGGATCACCCGCGACGCGATCTCGCTTGCCGCCGACTGGGGCGGCACGCCGGTCAGGATCTTCGACACGGCGGGGATGAGGAAGCGCGCGAAAGTTACGGACAAAATTGAGAAATTATCCGTAGCGGACGGCCTTCGCGCGGTCCGGTTCGCCGAGGTGGTGGTGGTCCTGCTGGACGTCGACACGCCCTTCGAGACGCAGGACCTCCGCATCGCCGATTTCGCCGAGACCGAGGGCCGTGCCGTGGTCGTCGCGGTGAACAAGTGGGACCTCGAGGAAGACCGGCAGGGCAAGCTGGCCGAGCTGAAGACGATGTTCGAGAAGCTCCTGCCGCAGCTGCGCGGCGCGCCGCTGGTCACCGTTTCGGCGCTGACCGGGCGTGGGCTCGACCGGCTGCACGATGCGATCCTGCAGGCCTATACCACCTGGAACCGGCGGATCGGCACGGCGAAGCTGAACCAGTGGCTTTCGGCGATGACCGAGGCGCACCCGCCGCCGGCGCCGGGCGGTCGGCGAATCCGGCTGCGCTACATGACCCAGGTGAAGACGCGGCCGCCGGGCTTCATCGTCATGTGCTCGCATCCCGAGGATCTGCCGGCGAGCTACCGGCGCTACCTCGTCAACGGGCTGCGAACGGATTTCGACCTGCCGGGGACACCGATCCGGATGACCTTCCGCAGCCAGGGCGACAAGAATCCGTTCAAGGAACGCAAGTTCCACACGCCCTCGCGGCTGAGGAAGCACACGGGGAAGCCCTCGCCCAAGCGATAGGAAAAAGGTGCGCAATGAATGCGTGCCCTGGGGGCTTTTCTTCTGTCCGTAAGTGTCCCGGGGGCGCAGGGGTCCTGACCCAGCTGTCGGTTTCTGCCGTCCGATGCACCCCCGCCCAGCGGCCGCACCGGCCAATTGATCACTGTCAACGCCGCTGCCCGAGCCTTGGCGCAGGTTCCGCCATGAAGGAACGGAGGCACCGTCATGCGCAAACCAAGCGAATGGATACTGGTCATGAATGCCGCGCACGCGCGGCTGATTGAAGGGCTCGCGGCCCCCAGAAGCCCGGCCCCGCACGAACAGGCCATCGAGGCCCATCCGCAAAGGCCGGGCGAGATCATGGCCGACAAGCCGGGGCGGAGTTTCTCGATCGGCAGCGGTGGCCGCCGCTCGGCGATGGTCAGCCCAAGCGATCCCCAACGCGAGGCGGAGCGGGCCTTCGTGGATCGTATTATCGAGATGGTCGAGAAGGCGCATTCTGCCGGGGCATTCGACCGGCTCGTTGTCGTTGCGGCACCAGAGATGCTGGGGCTTTGGCGTGCGGCGCTGCCGCCGAAGCTGCGACAGGCGGTGAGCCGGGAGGTGGCACGCAATATCGCCAACCTGGCGCCGCTGCCGCTGCAGGAGGCGCTGCGTGACGAGCTGACCTCAGAGTGAACGGGACGCCATCACGCGCTGGCCGGGCCACGTGGAGTCTGCCGGAGGCGGGGTTGTCTTCGGCAGAACCCGGACGGCCGACGCTCGCGCCGGCCGCAGGTCCGGGCAACCAAGGCAGATGGTCGGGCGGCTGGGAATTAGCCGCCGTTCGTATTCGTCGCCGGGTGCGAATTCAGGATGTCCGCAAACACCTGGCGCGACGCTGCCTTTGATACCAGGTTGCCAACCTCGTTGTGAGCGTTCGCGTATTGATAGACGGCGCTTTCAGTGGCGGGACCCCAGATCCCGTCGATCGAGCCACGGTAAAAGCCGTCCTGCATCAGATGGTACTGGATCGCCATGCGGACCTGCCTGTCTTCATTCCTGAAGACGATGCTGTCGGGCGAATTGGCGGAATAGGCCGGTGCCGAATAGGTGGGTGCGGCGGCGGGAGGCGGCGTGATGACGGGTTGGGCCGTCGAGCCGGCGGGCGTGTTCTTGTGGTTCAGGATCTGGCTGCCCACATATCCGGCGGCCAATCCCAACAGCACGCCCCGGGTGACCTGTCCGTGCTCGGCGTAGGCCGGGTGGGGAAGCGCGCCCATCGCAACCGTCGCGACCAGCGCCAGTCCGAACAGAGCAGCATTTCCGCGTTTTTGATACGGGGACATCGTTTGACCTCTTGGGTTGATTACGGGCGGTCGTCCGCCTTCAGAACCTGGGGCCGTCGCTAAGCCAGCGCCCTGCGTCGTTCAATAGCAGCGCGCTGTTATCCGATAACAAACCCGACAACCCCGCCGTCCGGTCGGCCAGCAGGGCGCGACAGTTGATCGCTGCTCAAGTCTCCAGCGCATCCCGCAGCCGGTAATACCAGATCGCCGCAGAGGCATAGACCGGATGCAGCCGATGGGCCGCCATGGGCGCCACCGATGCGAAGGGAAACGGCAGAGGTGCAGCGGAGTCGATGAGGTGTGCCCCAACTGCGGCGCCGAGCGCGGTCGACAGCGCGACGCCGCGACCGTTGTAGCCAAGCAAGGCGATCAGACCCGGCGCCAGCCGATGAAGGTGCGGCAGATGGTCTGGCGTCATCGCCACGCGGCCGGCCCAGCGGTACGCGATCGGCGTGGCGGAGAGGCTCGGGTAAAAGCGGTGCATCGCGGCCTCGAGACGGGCGAAGCCAGCCGGGCCGGAGGGATCGGCGAAGCTGCCACGCCCCCCGATCATGAAGCGGCCGTCGGGGCTTAGCCGGAAATAGTTGCCGATCCGCCTGGTGTCCGACAGCGCCGCGGCGCCGGGCAGGACTGCGGCACGCTCATCCGGGGACAAGGGCGCCGTGGCGATCTGGAAACTGTTGGCCGGGATCAGCGTTGCCCGCAGCCCGGGCCAGAGCGCGTCCGTATAGCCGTTGGTGGCAAGCAGGACCTGCTCGGCCAGGATGGATCCACGGGCCGTTTCGGCCCGCCAGGTCTTGCCGTCCCGCCGCAGTCGCGTGACCCGGCTGCCGCCGTGGATGCTCGCCCCGGCCGCCTGCGCCGCGCGGGCAAGGCCACGCGCATAGTTCAGCGGATGAAGACTGCCGGCGCGCCGGTCGATCCAGCCACCGGCAAAGCCCTCGGCTCCGGTTGCTCGCGCCATCGCCGCCGTGTCGAGAAGGTCGACGGCGGCACCGCGCCTTGCCCAGGCAGACGCCCTGGCCTCTAGCGTGGCAAGGTGGCTGCGCTTTACGCTTGCCTGGACCCAGCCATCGCGGCGCGCGGCGCAGTCGATCCCCAGCCGGGCGATCAGCGCGAATGTCGTGTCAGCGGCTTTGCCGACGAAATCCGTCGTCTCCTCGCCATAGAGGCGGTCGAGGGCGTCGGGATCGAGCTTGAGCCCCGGAATGACCTGGCCGCCATTTCGCCCGCTGGCGCCGAACCCCGGCGCCTCCGCGTCGACGACGATCACCCCGGCGCCGCCTTCGGCGAGGCGCAGGGCGCAGGCAAGCCCGGTAAATCCGGCGCCGATGACCGCAACGTCGGCCCGGTGCTCGCCGTCGAGCGGCGGGGTTTCCGGCGCCGGTTCGGCGGTGGAGGCCCATAGCGAAGGCAACGGCGGCATGGCGGACTCGCAGGCAGGGGTTTCACGGCACGATGTCATTCGCAGCGGAGAGCGGCAACTGCTCCGGGTGCGCGGCGCCGGACACCTGCGCATTTTCCCGACGCCGGAAGCGCGCCCGCAGGCCACCGTTCGATATGGCCGGCGAAAACGGCCGGGATTGTGGGTCACATATGTCATGCGACGGGCGGGTTCGGCAGGAGAACAGAGGGAAGCCCAGTCAAGCCTCACGGCTGAAATGGGCCCCTCTCAAGGCGCGGTCGGCTGCAGCAGTGCTGTGATGCGGCGCACAATGATCCGCCGGTTCACCGGATCAGGGCCCTGCGTGGGTTGACGCAGATCGCCCTCCCCATACCCGCTGACGACGAGGTTTTCCGGCGGGACGCCGAAATATTCCGTCAAGGCCAGGGCCATGGACTGTGCCCTTGCCTGCGACAGGGCGAGATTGATCGCCGGATCGCCAACGGCGTCGCTATGGCCTTCGATCAGGAACACTTCCGAAGGGTTCTCTGCAATCATGTCGGTCATGACCCGCGCGAGCGTTCCCAGCGTCCGGGCCTGTTCCGGCAGAACCTCGGCGGAGCCGGACGGGAAGTCCACCGTCGCGATCTCTACCTCCGGCACGAGGTAGCGCACCTGGGGTATCGAGCGGACCTGCTCCAGCGTGAAGTACCGGCCGGGCGGCTGCAATGGCCGAGCTTCGAAGGCTGCGCGCAGCAGGGCTGGCCCGGTGTTCTCGGTATAAAGGACATGCACCGGGGAGCGCGGCGGCAGGATGGCAATGACGGGCGGAGGCAGGATGCGCGTGTCGTCGAAAAGAAGGTATGCGCGGCCGTCGGGATAGTAGACGTGGCGGCGCAGGACGCGGCCGTAACGGGTCCGGAGCGTGATGATGATGATCCGGTTCACCAGCACGATGCGGGTCAGAACAGACCCGTCCGGGAAGACCTCTGTCGTCACCCGCGCGCCGGGGCGGCGGAGCAGGACATCGTCGTCGTGATAAAGCCCGTAATGGCCGTCCTGATCACGGTAGATCAGCTGGTCGCCGTAATTCTGGACCACCTCGACGCCATTCGACAGGATGCTGCCCGCCACCGCGGCGCCAAGAGCGATCAGGCCGAATTTCTCGAAATCACTCAGCCCGTCCCGAGACCGGTCGAAGACCCGCAGGCTGCGGGTGTCGCGGCTGCCGGGAACGCCCCCCTTCGGGACGGTGTACTCATGCGTGTCGGGGCCGGGGCGCACGTCGGTCTGGCGTGCGGCGAGCGGCGGGCTGGCCAGGGGTGCCGGCGCGCCACTGCCAGCCGGGGGCAGCCTTGCGGGAGGCACGGGCCCGGTGGTCTGCGGGCGCGGCACCGTTCCCGGGACGGGTCCCGAGGGCGGGGTGGATGGCGCGGGCGAGGTTCTGGGCTGCGGGGCTGGAACCCTCTTCGGCTGCGGAGCTGGCGTCGGTTGCGGCGCGAGCTGCTCGCGGTTTCCAAGGTCCTGACGCGGCCGCTGGCCCGGCTCCTGCGGGACGGTGGGCCTGACGGTCGGGACGCGCTGGGACGGGACGGAAGGTTGCGAAGGCAATGCTGGCCGCGGCGTCAGCTGGGGCCGGGGCTGGGCCGGCTGCGGTGCCTGTTGCTGCTGCGGGACCGGGCTGGGCTGAACGCGCTGCTGGGGAAGGACACGCGGCTGCGGGACGGGTTGCTGCCGTGGCTGCTGGGGGATCGGTGCGGTTGTTGCCGGAGGCTTCGGCGATGGGACAGTCCGAAGCTGCGGCGTGATCTGTGGCTGCGGCTTCTGCCGGGGCTCGACGGCCGGGGGCGTGACCTGTCGTTCCTGTCGTTGCGACGGAACGCGCGTTTTCGGGGCCGGAGGCGGCTTGTACTTCCAGCAGCTCGGGTCGTTCGCATCGCAGTTCGCGGGCTGATCCGCCCAGGCGGGCAGAATCGGCGCCTGCAGGAACGAGAGTGAAAGACAGACTGACGTGCTAATTCGAAAGACGCGGTTTCGCATGGCCTCAACGATCGCGGACAAGCGTGTTACGCCGAATCCTTGCCCCGGATCCGATCTGATCGCTGTGACGGATCGCAACGAATTGGCGCAGTTCCGGGTGCCCGACACGGAGGTGCGTCATCGGAGACCGCCCCGGCCGGCGGTCTTCGATACGCGAAGCGCCTCGGGCCGGTCGGGCCGCGATATACTGCGGGGTTCCCGGCTTTCCGCTCAAAGTCCGAACGGGGAAGGCAGCAAATGGGGCCGAAAGTGGAGGCGACCCTTGTCCGGGCGCGATGTCCGCGTCTGCCGGCCCTGTGCCAGAGCCGGAGCCCGCCCGTCTTTACCCCGCCTTCCCGTAGCGCGCCCGAAGCTCTGCGTTATGCAGATGGCAGGCGGCATGGGCCGCGCCGAGGTCGAGGAGCTCCGGCCGCTCCGGCGGGTGCCAGTCGATCTCCACGCAGCCGTCGCCCGCGCGCATGGCCTTGACGCCGGTCCAGAAGGGTTCGGCCGGATCGTCGTTTCGGATACGTTCGAGAAGGGCGAGAAGCGCCTCGCCCGTGGCACCGGGGGCGGCGGACAGGCGCGAGGTCGGCTCTGGCGCGTCGGGGGCCTCGATGGTGCCCAAAAGCGCGCGTTCGGCCTGGTGGGCCTCTTCGGCCATGCCGGCCCAGCGGGCTTCCAGAAGATCACGCAGGTCGCGGATCTCCCAGCCGCAGGGCGCGAAGGCCATCGGGCAGCGGGGGTGGAAGGCGCAGCCGAAGGGAGGCTTGGCCGCGTCCGGGATCTCGCCGCGCGGCAGGTCGCGGGGAATGTCGCGGGTCGGGTCGGGATCGGGGATCGCGGTCAGGAGCGCCCGCGTATAGGGGTGCTTCGGCGCCTCGTAGATCGCCGAGGCCTCGCCGATCTCCACGATCCGGCCAAGGTAGAGGATCGCGATGCGGTCGCAGAAGAACTTCGCCGTCGCCAGGTCGTGGGTGATGTAGAGATAGGTGAGGTTCAGCTTGTCCTTCAGGTCGATCATCAGCTGAAGGATCTTCGAGCGCACCGACATGTCGAGCATGGAGACCGGCTCGTCCGCGACCAGAAGCACCGGGTCGAGCACGATCGCACGCGCGATCACCGCGCGCTGCTTCTGCCCGCCGGAGAGGTCGTTGGGGTACTTGTCGAGATAGGTCTCCGGCGGCGAAAGCCCGACGCGGTCAAGCGCGGCTGCGACGTGGCGGCGGATCTCCTCTCGGCCCTTCGCGCGCTTGTGGATGATCAGCGGGTGGCCGACCGACTGCTCGATCGTCATCGCCGGGTTCAGCGCGGCATGCGGGTCCTGGAAGACCATCTGCATCTGCGCCCTGAGCGCGCGCAGGTCGCGTTCGCCCATTCCCACGATCTCGCGGCCCTGGAAGGTCGCGCTGCCGCCCGTCGCCGGTGCGAGGCCGAGAAGCGTGCGCCCGAGCGTGGACTTGCCCGAGCCGCTTTCGCCCACGAGGCCGAGGACCTCGCCCTGGGCCAGCTCGAAGCTGACGTCGTCCACGGCCTTGACGGTGCCGGCGTCGCGGCCGGTGAGCCGGTCGAGGACGCTGCCGCGGATCTCGAAATAGGTCTTGAGGTTGCGCACGGAGATGAAGCCGCGGGCGGCGGTGCCGGCAGCTTCGGCGGCAGGGCGGTCCATGACCTCGGATTCAGGCTTCGTTGGCAACCGCGATCTCCTCTCGTTCCAGCGGCTCCGTGCCCCCGTCGGGGATCGCCTCGGCCGGCCCGTGGCGCCAGCATTGCACCCGGCGGCCGTCCTCGAGCCGCTGCTCGATGGGCGCCTTCAGCGCGCAGACGCGCATGGCGTCCGGGCAGCGGGGGTGGAACAGGCAGCCCGGGGGCGGGGTGATCAGGCTCGGCGGCGCGCCGGGGATGGTGTGCAGGCTCTTGGTCTCGAGCGAGATGGTCGAGCGCAAGAGCTCTCGCGTATAGGGGTGGACGGGGTTGGCGAAGACCTTTCGGGCGTCGCCTTCCTCCACGATCTTGCCGCCATACATGACGGCGACGCGGTCGCAGGCCTCGGCGACGATGCCGAGGTTGTGGGTGATCAGCATCACGGCGGTGCCGGAGGTCTTCTTCAGATCCGCCAGAAGGCGGATGATCTGTGCCTCCACGATCACGTCGAGCGCGGTGGTGGGTTCGTCCGCGATCAGGAGCTTCGGCTTCAGCACCAGCGCCAGTGCGATCATGATGCGCTGCCGCATGCCGCCGGAGAACTCGTGCGGGTATTGCTTGTAGCGGGTCGGCGGGATGCCGGTGCGGCCGAGCGCCTCCAGCGCGCGGCGGCGGATCTCGTCGCGGTCGAGCTTCGGGTGATGCTGGCGCAGCGTCTCCTCGAAATGCTCCTGGATACGCAGGAGGGGATTGAGCCGCGTCATCGGCTCCTGGAAGATCAGGCCGAGCTCGGGGCCGCGCATGTGGCGCAGCTCCTCCTTCGACATGCCGACGAGGTTCCTGCCCTGGTAGAGGACCTCGCCTGCGATCCCGGTGCCTTCGGGCAGAAGCCCGAGGATGCCGCGCCCGAGCGTGGATTTGCCCGAGCCGCTTTCGCCCACCACGCCGAGGGTTTCGCCGGGCGCGATGTCGAGCGCCACACGGTCGACGGCGCGGGCGGGGCCGCGCGGGGTGCCGTAATAGACGCGGAGGTCGCGGACGGAGACGACGGGTTCGGTCATGCCGGATCCTCCTCGTCCATGTTCATGTGGGTGGTGGCGCGCTGGCGCAGGACCGGGTTGATGGTCTCGTTCAGCCCCTCGCCGAGGAGGGTGAGGCCCGTGACCAGCAGCACGATGGCAAGGCCCGGGAAGAGTGTCGTCCACCAGATGCCCGAGGCGGCGTCGCCCACGGCGCGGGAGACGTCATAGCCCCATTCGGCGCCCTGCGTCGGCTGGACGCCGTAGCCGAGGAAGCCGAGGCCCGTCAGCGTCAGGATCGCGTCGGCGGCGTTCAGCGTGGCCAGCACCGGAATGGTCTGGATCACGTTGAAGAAGATGTACTTGCGCAGGATGGTGAAGGGACCGGCGCCGATGGCGCGTGCGGCCTCGACATAGGGTTCCTCGCGCACCGAGGTCACGTGGTTTCGCAGCACCCGGAAATACTGCGGCACGTAGACGATGGTGATGGCGCAGGCGGCGACCACGATGCCGGAGGTGATCGAGGAGCCGAGCAGGAACGCGATCACCAGCGCCAGCAGCAGCGGCGGGATCGCGTACATCGCGTCCATGATCAGCACCAGGATCCGGTCGAAGATGCCGCCGAAATAGCCCGCGATCAGGCCCAGCGGCACGCCGATGGTCAGCGCGAAGATGAGCGCGAGCGCGACCACCTCCAGCTCGGTCTGGGCGCCCCAGATGATCTGGGCCAGCACGTCGGTGGATTGCACGTTTGTGCCGAAGATGTGCAGCGCAGAGGGCGGCGCGAGCTGCGGGAAGGCCGCGCCCTTCAGCTGGTACTGGTCGTAGCGGTAGGGCGAGAGCCAGGGCGCGAAGATGCCCATGAAGACGAAGACGCCGGTGAGGATCGCGCCGGACCAGAGCATGCCACGGGCGAAGCCGCGCGCCTCGGCGATGGGTTTCAGCGCGCGGCCGAGGCCGGGCGCAAGGGCCCGGCGCGGGCGGGCCGCGGCGGAGGAGGGCGTTGGGCTGGCCGCCGACATCAGGCGTTCCTTCTCATTTGTACCGCATCCTCGGGTCGATCAGCGCGGAGATGAAGTCCACCACCAGGCTGGAGGCGACGACGACGAGGCCGAAGACGATCACGATGCCCTGGACGGCGGCGTAATCGCGGTTCTCGAGATAGATGTAGAGCGCGTGGCCGATGCCCGGCCAGTTGAACGTGGTCTCGGTCAGGACCGCGCCGCCCATCAGCAGCGCGACCTCCAGCCCGATCACGGTGATGACCGGCACCAGCGCATTGCGGAAGGCATGGCGGTAGACCACGGCGCGTTCGCGGATGCCGCGGGCGCGGGCGGCCTCGATATAGTCGTCCTTCAGGGTGCGGATCACGTTGACCCGCACGAGCCGGATGAAGACCCCGGCGAAGACGAGACCGAGCGTGGTGGCCGGCAGGATCAGGTGGTCGAACACGTCCCAGAAGGCCGGCCAGTTGCCGTCGATCACCGCGTCCATCAGCAGGATGTTTGTGTGCGTGGTCATCAGGGCCGTGGTCAGCGGGCTGGCCTGGCCCGAGATCGGCAGCCAGTTCAGGATCGAGCCGAAGAGGATCTGCGCCAGAAGCCCCAGCACGAAGACGGGCATGGCGTACATCACCACCCCGAAGAGCCGGGTGACGGCGTCCACCGGGCGGTCGCGGAAGCGGCCGGCCAGAAGGCCGATCGGTACGCCGACCAGAAGCGCGACGATCATGGCCGCCACGGTCAGCTCCAGCGTCGCGGCGCCGTTCTGAAGGATGATCTCGGTCACCTGCCGCTTGTCGGTGATCGTGGTGCCGAAGTTCCCATGCAGGATATGCCAGACGTAAAGGCCGAACTGCTGGTAGAGCGGCCGGTCGTAGCCGAGCTGATGGGTCAGCTCTTTGATCACCGCCGGCGGGGCGTGGCCGCCCAACGCCGCGGTGACCGGGTTGCCCGGTGCCACCCGCATCAGCAGGAACACCAGAGTGAGCAGGATCAGGATGGTCGGGATGACCATCGCGATCCGCACCAGAAGGTAGGATTTGAGGGAGGACCCGCTAGCTGCCATGATCCACCCTCAAGCCTTCGAAGTCACGTCTTGCACGTCGATTGTCGTTTCCGGGTGCCGATCAGGATTTGCTGATCAGCCAGAAACGCATCAGGAACGCGGTGTCGAAGGTCTGCTTCAGCCCGTGAACGTCGTTGCGGGCCACGGCCACCATCGACTGCTGGAAGTAGGGGATGATCGGCACGTCCTTGGCCGCCAGCTCCTGCGCCTGCTTCACGTAGCCGAGCCGCTCGGCCTCGGTCTTGGCCGACTTCTCCTTCGACAGGATCGTGTCCATCGCCTTGCTGTCATAGCCGTTGGACGTGAAGTTGGCGTGGGAGTCGTAGAACGGCACCAGGTAGTCTTCGGCATCCGGATAGTCCGGGAACCAGCCGAGTTGGAAGGCGTTGTACTGGGTGCCGAGCGTCTTGGCGTAGGTCGCCCATTCCGCCGACTTCAGCGTGATCTTGAAGAGACCGGAGGCATCCAGCGCGCGCTGGATCTGGGTGTATTCCTCGGCCGAGGAGGCGCCGTAATGCGAGGGCGTCCACCAGATCGTCAGGTTGACCGGGGTGGTGATACCGGCCTTCTTCAGCACTTCCTTGGCCTTGGCCAGGTCGGGCTTGGCGCCGTAGAGCTTGGAGAAGGCATCCTCATGCCCGGGCAGGCCCGCCGGAACGAGCGAGTAGAGCGGGCTGACATAGCCGTGGTAGACGTCCTTGGCGATCGCCTCGCGCGGGAAGAGATAGGCCAGCGCCTGGCGCACGGCGAGCTTGTTGGTCGGCGCGCGGTTGGTCGAGAGCACGAGGTAGCGGATCGACACGCCCGGACCCTTCACGACGCGGAGGTCCTTCTCCTTGTCGAGCGAGGCGTATTCGGTCGGGGTGAAGGTGCGGAAGACCATGTCGATCTCGCCGCGCTCCAGCGCCAGCTTCATCGTCGAGGACTTGGAGAAATAGGTGATGATGAGGTTCGGCGTCTTCGGCTGCGGACCCCAGTAACCCTTCCAGGCGGTGTAGACCGCGGTCTGGCCGGGGGCGTATTTCACCAGCTTGTAGGGGCCGGTGCCGATCTGCGCGCTGGTCGAGGGCTGCAGCTTGTCGGCCGGGTAGATCTTGTGGTCGACCACATAGGTCGCGCCGGTCGTCAGGATGTAGTTCCAGGTCGACTGCGGCTGCTTGAGGTGGAAGGTCACCTTGTAGGGCCCGTCCGTCTCGACGCTCTTGAGGTTCGACAGAAGCCCCCAGATGCCCGAGGGGTCGTGGATCTTCACCACGCGGTCGAGCGAGAATTTCACGTCTTCCGAGGTGAACTTGTCGCCGTTCTGGAAGGTCACGCCCTTGCGCAGCTCGCAGGTCCAGTTGGCCTGGGTCGCGTCGGCCGAGCAGGAGGTGGCAAGCTGGGGCACCGGCGCGCCGCCGCCCGGCGGGATCGTCATCAGGTGCTGGAAGATCTCGCGGTCCGCCGTGTCCGAGCCGTAGTCGTACTGGCCGGCCGGATCGAGCGCGGTCACCGTGTCGGTGGTGCCGTCGATCAGCGTGTTCGCCGGCGTCTGCGAGGCCGCGAAAGCGGGCTGGCCGAAGGGCGCGTAGACCGCCAGCGCGAGCGCTGCCGTCGCGAGTTTCAGAGGCGCATGTGCATGTTTCATGGACACTTGTTCTCCCCGTCGTTTCGTTGCGATTTTTGGCCGCGTGCGGCTGGCCGCCAACAGAGACCCCGCGTCAGGTGAGGTCAAGGCTGCCGCCGGGAACAAAGCGGGGACGTATGTTCACGAGAACGCGAGTTCGGCAGGGTGCATTCTCGCGGGAAGACGTACCGCGAGAATGCCGATTCCAGGAATATTCTTTTGGTTTCAGCCCGGTGGAGGCTTACCGATCGGGCGGGATCAGACCGAGGCCGCGCAGGTAGATCCCGATGCCGGCCTCCAGCAGCTCCTCTGGCGGGAAGGGGCTTTGGGAGCCGACCGAGCCGCGGGCGAAGAGCTCCACCACGCCGTGGCTCATCGCCCAGATATGGGCGGAGAACATCGAAGCCGGGGGGCGCCGGTCGGGCGGGATATGTTCGGAAAGCTTGGTCGCAGCCGCCTCCAGCACGCCGCGGGCGCGGGCGGCGACGGCGGCGAGCGAGGGGTTGGAATTGACCGAGACGCCGCTTTCGAACATCGCCATGTAGTGGCCCGGGTAGCGGCGGGCGAAGGCGAGATAGGCGCGGCCCGTCGCCTCGAAGGCCGCGAGGGCCGAGGGCTTGCCGTCGTTGAAGGCGTATTCCATCAGGCTGGCGAAGATCTCGTAGCCCTGGCGGGCCGCCTCGGCGATCAGGTCGTCGCGGCCGGCGAAATGGCGGTAGACGGCGGCGGGGGTGACGCCGGCGGCCTTGGCGGCCTCGGACAGGGTGAAGCCCTGCGGGCCGCGCGCCTCGATCAGGCGCAGCGTGGCGTCGATGAGCGCCTGACGCAGGTTGCCGTGGTGGTAGCCGGCCTTAGCCATTCAGAAGTTCCGGGCCCCCGCAGATCGCGACATCGGTGACGCCCACCGCCTCGGCGTTCTTGCCGGCATAGTCGAAGCGGCCGAGGATGGTCTGGATCGCGGCGATGCGGGCGCGTTTCTTGTCGTCCGACAGCACCACCGTCCAGGGCGCCGCCGCGCGATGGGAGCGGGAGAGCGTCTCGTCGATGGCCTGGGTATAGGCGTCCCAGCGCTTGAGGCCCTCCACGTCGATCTCTGACAGTTTCCATTGCTTTAGCGGGTCGCGCTCGCGGTCGAGGAACCGCTTGAGCTGCTCGGCCCGGTCGACGGAGAGCCAGAGCTTGATCAGGACCATGCCCTCTTCAAGCAGCATGTCCTCGAACTGGGGAAGCTGGGCGAAGAAATGCTCGCGCTCCTTGACGGTGCAGAAGCCGAAGACCTTTTCGACGACGCCGCGGTTGTACCAGCTGCGGTCGAAGAGCGTGATCTCTCCCCCCGCGGGCAGCCATTCGATGTAGCGCTGGAAATACCATTCGCGGGCTTCGCGGTCCGTCGGCTTCTGAAGCGCCGCGACCGTGCAGACGCGGGGGTTCAGGTTTTCCGTCACCCGGCGGATCGTGCCGCCCTTGCCGGCGGCGTCGCGGCCCTCGAACAGCACGACGAGGCGGCTGCCGGTCTTGCGGATATGCGACTGGAGCTTGGCCAGCTCGATCTGCAGCGCCGCCATCCGGGCCTCGTAGTCCTTGGTCTTCATCTCCTCCTTGTAGGGATAGGCCTTGGAGGAGATGTCGTTCTTGTCGGCCTTGCCGATCGCCTTGCGGATATGGTCGGGGGCCTCTTTCTCGAGGTACTTGCTGATCGCGCCGTTGAAGGGAAGGTCCATGGTCCGCCTCGCTCTGCCGGATGCCAGTATCGCGAATGGCGCGCTCAGCGCAATGCGGGGTCGAGGCCGGCGCGGGCGGCGGCGCGGTCGATCGCGGCGATGACCGCCTCGGGGTGGCTTTGATGCGGCATGTGGCCTGCGCCCTCGATCACGCTCAGGCGGGCGGTGGGGGCGAGGCGCGAGAACGGCTCGGCGTGGGTGGCGAGGGGGACGATGGTGTCGGCGGTGCCGTGGACCAGTTCGATCGGCATGGCGAGGCCCGGGTAGAGCCGGGACATGGCGCGGACGTGGGGCAGGAGGCCGTTCACCTGGGCGGCGTTTTCCAGAAGCGTCGCGCGGCGGAGCGCGAGCGGCGTGCCCGCGGCCTCGGCGTAGCCGGGCGGCACCGGGTCGGGGGCGAAGATCCCCTCCACGATGGCGGCAAGGCGGCGGTCGCTGGCGAAGGCCGCGACCAGCGGGATCACCATGCGGCGGAGAAGCGGACGTTCGGCGATCCGGTACCAGGCGCCGAGGCCGCCCTTCCAGGGCATCGAGGCGCCGGAGACGAGGACGAGGCCCGCCGTTGCGGGATCGGCCAGCGCCCAGGCCAGCGCCACCGCGCCGCCGTAGCTTTGGCCGAGCACCAGCGGCCACCTGATGCCGATCCGGTCGGCGGCGGCGCGCAGCGCGTCTGCCTGCACGCGCGGGTCGGTCGCCCCGGGAACCGCGTCGGACCAGCCGAGGCCGGGGCGGTCGAAGGCCGTGACGCGGTACCGGGGCGCAAGGCGGCCCATCAGGTTCCAGGTGAACTCGCGCGAGCTGCCCGAGGCGCCGTGGAGGAGGACGAGATCGGGCCCGGTGCCTTCGGTCACCGCGTGAACGCTGTGGCCGCCGACATCTATCCGCCGGCCAAGCGGTGGGAAGGCACGTTCGGCCGCCGCCTCGCGCGCGCGGGCACGGGCGGCGGTGGCGGCGCTGCCTGCGGCGAGGACGGCGCCTGCGGCGAGGATCTCAAGGGCGGCCAATTTCGGAGATGTCGAAGGGCGTGCTCTGGTAGATCTCGTTGATCCAGTTGCCGTAGAGCAGATGGGCGTGGCTGCGCCAGCGGTTGCGCGGCGGCTTGGTCGGGTCGTCGTCCGGGTAGTAGTTGTCGGGGATGTTGATCGGCGTGCCGTTAGCGACGTCGCGATCGTATTCCTCCTTCAGCGTGCCGCTGTCGTATTCGAGGTGGTTTATGATGTAGAGCGCGCGGTGGCCCGGGTCCTCGACAAGGCAGGGGCCGGTCTCTGCCGAGGTCAGTAGCGTCGTCAGCGCCGGAACCTTGTCGATGTCCTCCTGCCGCATCTCCGTCCAGCGGCTGACAGGCATCACGAAATCGTCCGCGAAGCCGCGCAGGAAGGGCGAGGCGGGGGCGAGGTTCTGATGGCGGAAGCAACCGAAGGCCTTGTGGTCGAGGATATGCTTCGGCACCCGGTGGAAGTGCCAGGCCATTGCCATGCCGCCCCAGCAGACGCCGAAGGTGGAATGCACGTTGGTCTGGGTCCAGTCCATCACCTCCTTCAGCTCGTCCCAGTAGGAGACCTCCTCGAACGGGAGATGCTCCACCGGCGCGCCGGTGATGATGAAGCCGTCGAACTTCTCGGCCTTCACCTCCTGGAACGGGCGGTAGAAGGCTTCCATGTGTTCGGGCGCGGTGTTCTTGGGCTGATGCTCGGTCATCCGGATCAGGTGCAGGTCGATCTGCAGCGGCGTCGCGCCGATGAGGCGGGCAAACTGCGTCTCGGTCTGGATCTTCTTCGGCATCAGGTTCAGCAGGCCGATGCGCAGGGGCCGGATGTCCTGCCGGGCCGCGCGCATCTCGGACATCACCATCACGCCTTCGCGGGCGAGGATGTCATAGGCGGGCAGGCTCTCGGGCAGTGTGATCGGCATCGGAAACTCCGGTTGGTCCGGCAGCGGAAGTAGGGCGAATGTCAGCGACGCTCAAGGGCGCGGGCGACGAGCCGGGTGAAATCGGCCGGCTCGCGGAGAGCGGCGACCTCCTCGGCCGTGACGGTGACACCCCATTTCGCGGCCATGGCGGCATAGCGCGGCTGGCGATGGGCGAGCAGGCGCGCGTAGCCCCAGCGCAGGAAGGCGTCGGGGTTGACCTCCTCCTCCGTCTGGCCGTGCTGGGCGAGGTATTCGGCCCAGATCTGCTGCAGGAACCCGGCCTGGTAATACATCGGCTTCGGCGCGCGGTCGAAGCGGCGGGCAAGCTCGTCGGTATTGTGGTCGCTGCCCTTGATCCAGACGAGAAGGTGGCTTTCGGCCAGCGCGGTCAGCACCGGGTCCTGCGGATCGTCGGGGTCGACGACCTCGCAGATGGACCCGCCGCTGTCGCAGACGAAGTTGCCGTAGCCGTAGATCGCGCGCGCGCGTTCGATGAAATGGGCGGTGTCTAGCAGCGCCGAGATCTCGGCCTGGCGGTGCTCCTCCTGCCGGCGCAGGTATTCGGCGAAGGGCAGGCCGCCGAGGGCCGGGTTGCCGGGCTTGCCGAGATAGGTTGAGAGCGGCGCGAGGTTGTCGAAGGTGATGTTGGAGGCGATGTAGACGCTGTCCGTCATCAGAAGCTCGCGCAGGAGCGGCACCTTCATCGCCTCGCGCTTGAAATTGTCGGCGATCAGCTCGCCCATGTAGCGGGTGCCGATGCGGTAATCGACGGAATAGTGGAACCAGCCGCCGCCCTCGCGCAGCATGTTGGAGATATGGGTCTTGCCGAGGCCGGACATGCCGAAGAGGAGCACGCGCTTGCTCTCGGTTCCCAGCCAGTCCTCTGCGCCTTGGTAGATCATCGCCGCCCGCTTTGCCGCCTTGCCGTTACCGGACATGGGTAGCGGCAAGCGGCGGCAAGTTCACGCGGATTCTTGCGTGGAGTCCTTGGGGCGGCTTCCGGCGCGGGCGGGCAGGAGGCGGCGCAGCAGGCGGCCGTCCAGCACGATCAGCCCCGCCGTGATCAGCACGAAGCCGAGATAGGCGGAAGGCGCGAGCCGCTCGCCCAGCACCAGCGCGCCGAGCAGGATGCCGACCGGCGCGACCAGCAGCGTGACCTGGCTGACGTTCCCTGCGCCCGCCATGGCAAGCACGCGGTAGTAAAGCAGGTAGGCGAAGGCCGAGGCCGCGAGCGCAAGGTAGAGCAGACCGCCCCAGACCGAGGGCGCGTAGGAAAAGCTCGGCACCCCGTCGAAGAAGAGCGCCATCGGCAGCATCATGGCGGAGGAGCCGGTGAGCATGCCGGCGGCGGCGACCTGGGGCCGTATCCCCTTCAGCGCGTGGCGCGCGAAGGCCGCCGACAGCGCGTAGGAGAAGGCCGCACCCAGGACGGCAAGCTGGGAGAGCGAGGTGAGGTCCATCCCCTTGAGCGCATCGAGGCCGATGACGCTGGCGACGCCCAGGAAGCCCAGCGTGACGCCGGCGGCCTTGCGGGCGGTCAGCCGCTCGTCCCTGAAGAGCGCGGCGGCGACGAGTACGCCCAGGATCGCGGTCGAGGCGTTCAGGATCGCGGCGAGACCGGAGGCGATGCGAATCTCGCCCCAGGCGATGAGCGAGAAGGGAATGGCGTTGTTCAGAAGCCCCATGACCAGGAAGACGCCCCAGATCCGCAGGCCGCGCGGCACCGGAAGGCCCCGTCCGAGCACGTAGAGCCAGAGCACCGAGGCCGCGCCGATGACGCGGAAGGCGACGATCGTGGGCACGCCCACCCCCGCCAGCGCCAGCCGGTAGGCGAGGAAGGAGCCGCCCCAGATCAGCGCGAGCAGCAAGAGCTCGGCCCAGGCGCGGGTCGAAAGGGTCTTCTGAACTGTCATCTGTCCTCCCTGACGCAGGCGGGCCGTTATCGCGACCCGTATCCTGCGCATCCGCAGTCAAAAGGCCCCGCCGCGGGGGCGGGGCCTTTCGGGATAAGTGACCCTGCGGTCTAGAAAGTAAAGCCGACCTTCACACCCGCGGCAATCGCGTGGTTGCCGGAGAAATGCGCGGCGGTGTTGGTGTTGTCCACGGTCGTATTGGCGCTGCCGATCAGGATGTACCGGACGCCCCCGGTGATCTTCACCTTGCCCACCGTATAGGTGGCCCCGAGACCGACGGCGGAGCGCCCATCCGTCGGCGCGAGGTTCGAGGAGAAGCCGCCGACCTTGGGCTCGTAGCTGAGCGAGACGGCGCCGGACCAGTGATCGGTGAACTTGTGGCCGAGGCCCAGCGTGTAGGTCGTGGTGTTGCCGTTCAGTGCGACCAGGGGCGAATGCACCTGCGACTCGTAGAACGTGGGGTCGATGTTGAACTGCTTCCAGTTCACCCAACGGATCGAGCCAAAGACCAACGTCGTCGGGTTGATCCCGGTCTGCGCATCGAGGTTCACCGACTGCGGCGTGGTGATCGGCGTGTTGGAGGAAGAGACCGTAGCGCCGTCCAGCATCTCGGTCGTCGGCGTGTTGTACTTGATCTTGGAGTTGTAGGTCAGCGAGACCCGCAGCCCGATCTCCGGCTTCTCATAGGCGATGCCCGCGACATAGCCGAAGGCGCCCTGGCCTTTGCCCTGGGCGGCATAGGTGTGGGTCGAGAGCGGCAGAGAGTCGATATGCTCGGCCATGGTCTGCCAGCGGACGCCGCCATAGACGCTGACGTTGTTCTCGAAGTGGTATTTCAGCAGGCCGGTCAGCGCGTGGGTGGTCAGCGTCGCCCGGGCGCCCTGAAGGAAATAGGCCGGCAGCGAGGTCGCGGCCGGGTAGTCCACATTTGCGCCGAAGGGCTGGTCGTAGATCAGCGCGCCGGCGAGGTTGTGGCCGAGGTCGGTCTTGAAGGCGAAGGCCGGCATGTTGTAGCTGCCCGCCATGTCGCCTGACTTCGCGCCCGCGGTGGAAGAGGCGCTGAGCGTCTGCTCCTGCGTGCCCGAGACGGTGGGCGAGACGTAGCCGAAGGACAGCTCGCCATAGTTGCCCTTCTCGAACAGCGGCGCCACGGACTGGCCAGACCGGTCGATGCCACCGGCGAGCGCTGTCCCTGCACTGGCCGCGAGAAGCCCAGCGGCGATCATGGTTGTTTTTTTCATTGTCTCTCCCTTCGCCGTTATCCCCGTACGGCAGCTGGAAAAACGGTAGGGAGAGCGGGTTTTTGCGTCAATCCGTAACGCGGCGTCAGGACGAATTGACTCTAGATCGTGGCGCCCCTGCACGGGTTTCCACCCTTATGTTGTAGAAATTCGCCATGAAAATGACAGCCGCGCCGAGAAAGACCCAAGGGTCGAGCAACTCGTGGTAGAAAACCATCCCGACCACCGCGATGATCGGCAGGCGGGTGAAGTCGATCGGCATGACCACGCTGGCGGGCGCGACGGAGAGCGCGCTGGTCAGGCAGTAATGCGCGGCGAGACCGGCGCAGCCGATCACCAGCAGCCCCGGCGCGGTTGCGGCATCGGGGATGGTCAGGTGCCCCGCCCAGGCGAAGGCGCAGAGCGCGCCGAAGCCGGCCTGCAGCACGGTCATCCAGAACAGGATCGACAGCACCGGTTCCGTCCGCGTCAGCCGCTTGGTGAAGATCGCGGTGAAGGCGAAACCCACGGCGGCGGCCGCGGCGGCCAGCAGCCCGGGCGAGGGCGGCCCGCCGAACGGATGGGCGACGATCAGGATGCCGAGAAAGCCGAAGATCACCGCCGTGGCGCGCGACCGGGTCAGCGGCTCGCGCAGCAAAAGAGGCGCGATCAGCGCGACCCAGACCGGGCCGGTGAATTCCAGCGCGAAGACCTGCGCCAGCGGGATCAGCGTCAGCGCCCAGAACCAAAGGTTCTGGCCGGTGAAATGGGCGACGTTGCGGGCCAGATGTTCGGCCGGGCGGCGGGCGCGGATCTCGCCCAGGCGGCCCCGGGAGGTGGCGACAGTCCGGACGATGAGAATGCCGATGAGCGAACGCCAGGTCATCAGCTCGAAGGTGTTGAGCTGGATCTGCACCTCGCGCCCGGCCACCGCCATGGCGCAGAAGGAGGCAATGGATCCGGTCATCCAGAGCGCGGCGCGGGCGACCTGCGCCGGGGTCACGCCCGGGGCGGGCAAAGCGGCCGCGGCCGCGCCGGGGGGTTCCGGCGCGGCTCATGTTCCGGCCCTCTGGCGCGGGGAGGGTTGGCGGAGGCTCAGCGTCGGCCCCCGGTCATTCGCCGCGCGGGAAGCGCTTGTTCTCTTCCAGCACGTTGAGGTCCATGTGGTTGCGCATGTAGCGTTCGGAGGCCTTCTGCAGCGGCTGGAAGTCCCAGGGGAAATAGGCGCCGTTGCGGAGCGCCTCGTAGACCACCCAGCGGCGGGCCTGGCTTTCGCGCACCGCCGCGTCGAATCGGCCGAGATCCCAGCGCGCCTCGGCCTGGGCGCGGAAGGCGGCCAGCGTGCTGGCATGGGACGGTTCATGCGCAAGGTTCCGGCGCTCGTGCGGATCGGAGGAGAGATCGAAAAGCTGTTCCGGATCAAGCCCGCAGGCGGTGTATTTGAAGTGGCCCTCGCGGAGGCAGACCAGCGGTGCCCAGCTGCCCTCGGCGGCATATTCGATCGCCACCGGGCTGGTGCGGGGCGTGCCCGAGGCCAGCGGCACCAGGCTTTCGCCGTCGGTCCAGGGCATCACCTCTTCCATCGACACACCGGCCAGATCGCAGAGCGTCGGCGTCGCGTCGATGGTGGAGACGGGCGTCTCGATCCGCGCGGGCGAAAGGCCCGGGGCGGCGAGCATCATCGGCACGCGGGAAGAGCCCTCGAAGAAGGACATCTTGAACCACAGTCCGCGGTCGCCCAGCATGTCGCCATGGTCGGAGACGAAGAGGATCACGGCCTCCTGCCGGGTGTCCTTCAGCACCTGCAGGACCTCGCCGATCTTGTCGTCGATATAGGAGATGTTCGAGAAATACCCGCGCCTTGCGCGGCGGATCTGATCCTTGGTGATATCGAAGGCGCGCCAGTCGCAGCTGTCCATCAGGCGCTTGGAATGCGCGTCCTGCTCGTCATAGGGGATCGCCGGGATCTCGGGGTCGAGATGCTCGCAGTCCTCGTAGAGGTCCCAGTACTTGCGCCGGGCGACGTAGGGGTCGTGCGGGTGGGTGAAGGAGACGGTGAGGCACCAGGGCCGCGCGTCGGCGCCGCGCGACAGGTCGTAGATCTTCTGGCAGGCCTGGTGGGCGACGTCGTCGTCATATTCCATCTGGTTGGTGATCTCGGCCACGCCGGCGCCGGTGACGGAGCCGAGGTTGTGGTACCACCAGTCGATTCGCTCTCCCGGCTTGCGGTAATCCGGGGTCCAGCCGAAGTCCGCCGGGTAGATGTCAGTCGTCAGGCGTGATTCGAATCCATGCAGCTGATCGGGGCCGACGAAGTGCATTTTTCCTGACAGGCACGTCTCATACCCGGCGCGGCGAAGGTGATGCGCGAAGGTCGGGATGTCGGATGTGAACTCTGCCGCGTTGTCGTAGACGCGGTGGCGCGAGGGCAGCGAGCCGGACATGAACGAGGCCCGCCCCGGGGCGCAGAGCGGCGAGCCTGTATAGGCGTTGGCAAAGCGCACCGAACGGGCCGCGAGGGCCTTGAGATTAGGGGCGTGGAGCCAGTCGGCGGGCCCGTCGGGGAACAGCGTCCCGTTCAACTGGTCGACCATCAGGATCAGGATGTTGGGACGGGTCATCGGGGCCTCCTCGCATGCGACTTCGCTGCCCTTGTGCGGGCGCCGGAGGGGATGCGTCTAGCCTGAAAGTGACGCTTTTAGGCCTGGAAGAGGCGTTGACACTTGGTGCGGATCGGGTTGGTTTGACGCCAATGAGGGGGGCCTGAATGAAAACCATCACCGAATTTCCGCACCGGGTGCAGGAGACCGAGGACCTCGGGATCGTGCTGAAGGACGGCTGCCGGCTGTCGGCGCGGGTCTGGATGCCGGAGGGCGAGGGGCCGTTTCCGGCGGTGCTGGAATTCCTGCCCTACCGCAAGCGTGACGGCACTGCCGCGCGCGACGCGCTGACCCATCCCTATTTTGCCGGTCACGGGTTTGCCTGCCTGCGCGTGGACATGCGCGGCAATGGCGACAGCGACGGGTTGATGGAGGATGAATATTCGCCGCAGGAGCTGTCCGACGCCTGCGAGGTCATCGACTGGATCGCCGCGCAGGACTGGTCGAACGGCCGGGTGGGCATGATGGGGATCAGCTGGGGCGGGTTCAACTCGCTGCAGGTGGCCGCGCTGCAGCCGGAGCCGCTGAAGGCGATCATCACGCTCTGCTCCACCGTCGACCGCTATGCCGATGACATCCATTACAAGGACGGCTGCCTTCTGAACGAGAACCTCGGCTGGGGGGCGACGATGTGGGGCTATTCCTCGCGTCCGCCGGACCCGGCGCTGCGCGACGACTGGCGCGCGGTCTGGCTGGAGCGGCTGGAGAAGGAGCCGTTCCTGCCCGCGGTCTGGCTGCGCCACCAGCGGCGCGACGCCTACTGGCGGCATGGCTCGGTCTGCGAGGATTTCCCGGCGATTCGGGCCGCGGTGCTGGCCGTGGGCGCCTGGGGCGATGCCTACAAGAACGCGGTGCCGCAGCTGGTCGAGAAGATCGAGGCGCCGGTGAAGGGCATCGTCGGGCCCTGGATCCACAAGTATCCGCATTTCGCCGTGCCGGGCCCGCGGATCGGGTTCCTGCAGGAGGCCGTGCGCTGGTGGGGCCGGTGGCTGCGCGATGACGAGAGCGGGGTCGAGGACGACCCGGCCTACCGGATGTACCTGATGGACGGGGTGCGCCCGGCCTCGTGGTATACCGAACGGCCCGGCCGCTGGATCGCGGAAGGCTCCTGGCCCGCGCCGGGGATCGGGACGGAGGTTCTGCCGCTCGGGCCCGGGCGGCTGGGCGGGGCCGGGGAGGGGTTCGAGATCCCTCTCGCGTCGCCTCAGCATTGCGGCGCAAGCGGCGGGGAGTATTGCGCGATCTGGCTTGGGCCCGAGATGCCCGGGGATCAGCGCGGCGACGACGCCCTCTCGGCCTGTTTCGACAGCGCGCCGATGGAAGAGACCGACATCGTCGGCGCGCCGGTGCTGCGGCTGAAGCTGCGCTCGGACAAGCCGCAGGCGCAGATCGCGGTGCGGCTGAACCATGTGCATCCCGATGGCGCCTCGACCCGGATCACCTATGGCGTGCTGAACCTCAGCCACCACGCAAGCCACGCCGAACCGGAGGCGCTGGTGCCGGGCGAGGAGATGGAGATCCGGCTGGCCCTCGACCATATCGCCTACCGGCTGCCCGCAGGGCACCAGCTGCGGGTCGCGGTTTCGTCAAGCTACTGGCCGATGATCTGGCCCGCGCCGGAGGCCGCGACCCTGACGCTGACCGGCGGCGCGCTGGAGCTGCCGGTGCGCCCGGTGGCGGCGGGTGCGGAATGGGAGTTTCCCGAGGCCGAGGCGGCGCCCGCGCTCCGGACACGCGAAATTCGCGCCCCAGCGCATGTGCGCCGCAGCGAGACCGACCAGCGCACCGGCATGGTGAGCCTTGTCATCGAGGACGACTTCGGCATGGCCGAGAACCTCGACCACGGGCTGATCACCGGCTCGGTCGCCCGCGAACGCTGGGAGATCCATCCCGACGATCCGCTGACGGCCACGGGCAGCTGCCACTGGACCGAGGAGGTGATCCGGGACGGGATCCACCTGCGCACCGAGGCCCGCTGTTCGATGTGGGCGGATGCCACCACGTTTCACCTCAGCGCCACGCTTGAAGCTTATGAAGGAGATGTCGCCGTCCTGACGCGCGAGCTGCGCGAGGAGGTGCCGCGCGATCACCTGTGATCGCGTATCATCGCATCCGCGAGTGCCGCGTGGGACGAACGCAAAGAAAGCGTTGCCCGACAAGGCAAATGCGGGTTATTGATTCAGTAGTCAACAAAAACGCTACCAGGGAGTAACAGATGTCCGACGAACTCGCCTACCTTGCCGCGCGCGCCGCACGCGGCCTCATGAGCCGCCGCGCCTTCATGGGCCGGGCCGCCGCGGTTGGCGCGACCGCCGCCATGGCGGATACGCTGCTTGGCACGGCCGCGCGGGCTGCCGGGCCGAAGAACGGCGGCACGCTGAAAATGGGTCTTGGCGGGGGGGAGAGCACCAACTCGCTCGACCCGGCGCTGGACGCGAGCCAGGTGCCGTTCATGTACATGGGCACGATGGGCAACACGCTCGTCACCGTCTCGCCCACCGGCGAAGCCGTCGGCGAACTGGCCACCGGCTGGGAAAGCACGCCCGACGCCGTCACCTGGACCTTCAAGATCCGCAAGGGCGTGGAGTTCCACAACGGCAAGACGATGACGCCGGATGACGTGCTCAAGACGATCCAGCGCCATTCCGACAAGAAGTCGAAATCCGGCGCCTTCGGCATCCTCCAGAGCATCAAGGAGATGAAGGTCGACGGCGACAACTTCGTCGTCACGCTGAAGTCGGCCAACGCCGACCTGCCGTATCTGATGGCCGACTATCACCTGGTCATCCAGCCGAACGGCGGCCTCGACAAGCCGGATGCGGGCATCTTCACCGGGGCCTACAAGCTGAAGAGCTTCGAGCCCGGCGTGCGGATCGAGATGGAGAAGTTCAAGAACTACTGGGATCCGAATGTCGGCCACTTCGACACGGTGGTGATGCTGGTCATCAACGACTCCACCGCCCGGAACGCGGCGCTGCAGTCGGGCCAGGTCGATATGGTGAACTCGGTCGAGCCGCGCGTCGCGGACCTTCTGAAGCGCGCGCCGCATGTGACGGTGGATGCGTCCGCCGGGCGCGGCTTCTACTGCTTCAACATGTTCTGCAACACCGCGCCCTTCGACAACAACGACCTTCGCATGGCGCTCAAGCTCGCCATCGACCGCGAGGAGCTGGTGAAGAAGATCCTCGCCGGCTACGGCTCGGTCGGCAACGACACGCCGATCAACAAGAGCTATCCGATGTTCGAGCCGATGCCGCAGCGCAGCTACGATCCGGAAAAGGCAAAGTTCCACTTCAAGAAGTCGGGCTACAGCGGCGATATCCTGCTGCGCACGGCCGATGCCGCCTTCTCTGGTGCGGTCGATGCGACCTCTCTGTTCCAGCAGTCTGCAAAGAAGGCCGGGATCAACATCACCATCAAGCGCGAGCCGAACGACGGCTACTGGAGCAGCGTCTGGAACAAGGAGCCGTTCTCCGCGTCCTACTGGGGCGGCCGTCCGACGCAGGACCAGATGTTCTCCACCGCGTATCTCTCCACGTCCGACTGGAACGACACCCGCTTCAAGAACCCCAAGTTCGACAAGCTGGTGCTCGACGCGCGCGGCGAGCTGGACAAGGCCAAGCGCAAGGAGATGTATCACGAGGCCAACATGCTGCTGAGGGATGAAGGCGGGCTCATCAACCCGATGTTCAACAACTTCATCAACGCCTATCGCAGCGATCGGGTCGCCGGCTGGCACGACAACCCGAACCAGGACATGATGAACGGCAAAGCGGCCGTCCTGTGCTGGCAGGCGTGAGGGGATGCATCCCGTCGTAAGACTTGTGGCTCAGCGCATTGCGCTGGGCCTGCTCCTGCTGATCGCGGCCTCGGTTCTGATCTTCGTCGGAACCAACATCCTGCCGGGAGACGTCGCCCAGGCCATCCTGGGCCAGCAGGCAACGCCCACGGCGCTGGCCAACCTCAGGGCCCAGATGGGGCTCGATCAGCCCTATTACATCCGCTACCTGCACTGGCTGTTCGCCGCGATGCACGGCGATCTCGGCAAGTCGCTGGCCAATGGTCAGGACATCGCGACCGAGATCCAGGGCCGCCTGGCCAATACGCTGTTCCTCGCCGGGGTCTCGGCGGCGATCATCGCGCCCATGTCGATCATCCTCGGGCTGATCTCGGCGCTTTACGAGGGCCGCTGGCCGGACAAGGTGCTCTCTGGCATCACGCTGGCCTGGGTCTCGCTGCCGGAGTTCCTGCTGGGCTATATCCTGATCTATTTCCTCGCGGTCGAGTACCCGATCGCGCCCTCGGTCTCGACCGTGTACGATTCCATGGGCTTCTGGGCGAAACTTCACGCGATCATTCTGCCGGTCATGGTGCTCGTCATGGTCTCGGTCGGCCATACGATGCGGATGACGCGGGCGGCGATCCTGAACGTCATGCAATCGGCCTATATCGAGACCGCCGAGCTGAAGGGGCTGAGGCCCTTCCGGGTGATCCTGATGCATGCCTTCCCGAACGCGATCTCTCCGATCGTGAACGTGCTGATGGTGGACCTGGCCTATCTCGTCGTCGGCGTTGTCGTGACCGAGGTGGTCTTTGTCTATCCCGGCATGGGGCAGTATCTGGTCGACCACGTCGCCAAACGTGATGTGCCGGTGGTGCAGGCCGTGGGCCTGATCTTCGCGGCCGTCTACATCGGGCTCAACATGGTGGCGGACGTCGTCTCGATCCTCGCCAACCCGCGGCTGAGGCATCCGAAATGAAACGCATACCGCTATTGGCCCTCATCGGGCTTGCCATCACCACTGCCTATTTCCTCGCGGCGATATTCGCGCCGCTGATCGCGCCCTATCCGATGGGGGCGACGCCCGGCGGATCCTGGCAACCGGCGTCGGCGCAGTTCTGGCTCGGCACCGACTCGATCGGCCGCGACCTGCTGAGCCGGTTGATCTGGGGCGGGCGCATCACCATCGCCATCGCCACGGTGGCAACGCTGCTGAGCTTTACCACCGGCGCGATCCTCGGCTTCACCGCCGCGGTCGTGGGCGGATGGGTCGACCAGGCCCTGTCGCGATTCGTCGACCTGATCATGTCGATCCCGTCGCTGATCTTCGCGCTGGTCGTGCTGTCGGTTATGCCGGTCACCGTGGTGACGCTGATCCTGGTGATGGGGCTTCTCGACTCCACCCGTGTCTTCCGTCTCGCCCGTGCCGTCGCCGCCGATATCGTGGTGATGGACTATGTCGAGGCCGCCCGGCTGAGGGGCGAGGGCAGGATCTGGATCATCTTCCGCGAGGTGCTGCCGAACTCGCTTTCGCCGCTCGTCGCCGAGATGGGGATGCGGTTCATCTTTCAGGTGCTTCTGCTGTCCACGCTGTCCTTCCTCGGCCTTGGCGTGCAGCCGCCGCTGACGGACTGGGGCGGGATCGTGAAGGAGAACAAGGACGGCATCGTCTACGGCGTTCCGGCCGCGCTTTACCCGGCGATCGCAATCGCGACGCTGGCGATCTCGGTCAACCTCGTCGCGGACTGGGTTCTGAACCGCACCACCAGCCTGAAGGGAGGGCGCAATGGCTGACCAAGGGGCCAGGGCTCTCCTGGAGATCACCGACCTCAAGATCGAGGCCACGGCCTACCCGCCGGGCGAGCCGCCGCAGGACATCACCATTGTCGACGGCGTCTCGCTGCAGCTGCAGAAGGGCCGCGTGCTGGGCCTGATCGGGGAAAGCGGGGCGGGGAAATCCACCATCGGGCTTTCCGCCATGTCCTATGGGCGCGGCGGTGTGCGGCTGACCGGGGGCAAGATCCTGCTGAACGGGCAGGAGATCCGCACCGCGGGGCCGGGCAAGCTGCGCCGGATCCGCGGCCATACCGTGACCTATGTCGCGCAATCGGCGGCGGCGGCCTTCAACCCGGCCAAGAAGCTGATGGATCAGGTCATCGAGACCTCGCTCCAGCACGGGATCATGGGCCGGTCGGAGGCGGAGAAGCGGGCGGTCTGGCTGTTCGACACGCTCGGCCTGCCGAACCCGACACGCTTCGGCAACCGCTATCCGCACCAGGTGTCGGGCGGGCAGCTGCAGCGGGCGATGACGGCGATGGCGCTGTGTCCGAAGCCGGACCTCGTGATCTTCGACGAGCCGACGACCGCGCTGGACGTGACGACCCAGATCGACGTGCTGGCCGCGATCAAGGAGGCGATCCGCGATACCGGCGTCGGCGCGCTCTACATCACCCACGACCTTGCCGTGGTGGCCCAGGTCTCTGACGAGATCATGGTGCTGCGCGGCGGCAAGATGGTGGAATACGGACCCGTCGATCAGATCATCAACGCGCCGCGGCAGGAGTATACCAAGGCGCTGGTGACGGTTCGCCAGATCGAGCATCCGGAGAAACCCGCAGACGCACCCGTGGTGCTGGAGGTGGACCGGGTGACCGCGCGCTACCGCGGCACCAACTTCGACGTGCTCAAGAACATCTCGGTCGAGCTGCGGCAGGGTCAGACCCTGGCCGTGGTGGGCGAAAGCGGATCCGGCAAGTCGACGCTGGCGCGGGCGATCACCGGGCTTCTGCCGCCGACGAAGGGCTCCATCCACTTTGCGGGGCGCGAGCTGTCGGCGACGCTCGCCGGGCGGACGCGCGACGATCTGCGCGAACTGCAGATGATCTACCAGATGGCAGACGTGGCGATGAACCCGCGCCATACGGTGGGCACGATCATCGGCAGGCCGCTGGAGTTCTACTTCGGCCTCAAGGGCGACGCGAAGCGCAAGCGCATCCAGCAGCTTCTTGACGAGATCGAGATGGGCAAGGGCTTCATCGACCGCTATCCGGCGGAACTGTCAGGCGGGCAGAAGCAGCGCGTCTGCATCGCCCGGGCGCTGGCCGCGAAGCCCAAGCTGATCATCTGCGACGAGGTGACGTCGGCGCTCGACCCGCTGGTGGCGGATGGCATCCTAAAGCTTCTGCAGGAGCTGCAGAAGGTCGAGGGGGTGGCCTATCTCTTCATCACCCATGACCTTGCCACGGTGAAGGCGATCGCGGATTCCATCGCGGTGATGTATCGCGGCGAGGTGGTGCGCTACGGACCGAAGAGCCAGGTGCTGAGCCCGCCCTTCGACGATTACACCGATCTCCTGCTGTCCTCCGTGCCGGAAATGCGGCTCGGCTGGCTGGAGGAGGTCCTGGCCCATCGCAGGATGGAATCGGCCGGGAACTGAGGCCGGCTCAGACGGCCGAGGTGCGCGCCTCGGCCAGAAGTGCGATCAGAACCTCGACATGGGCGGCGGCGCTATAGGCGGCGTCGCCGGCACGGCGGGTCGCCTCATGCCCGGCCTCGAGCGCGATCAGCCGGCCCATCGCATGCTCCGGCGCCAGCGCCGCATCGCCCGCGATGCGCAGAAGGTCGCGTTCGCGGCGATAGTCGCCGAGCCCCGAGCGGGCCGCCTGCATCAGCAGGCGCGGGCGGGCAAAGCGCTGAAAACTCATGGCAAGATCGGTCATCGCATCCTCCGGTCGCATCCGCTTCGGGTTCTGGCATGCGGGGGGCCGGCGTTGCGCCGCGCGCCGTTCGGCGTGCGCCCGTTTCAGATTTCTTTAGGTTTCTTAACGAAATCTATCCGCCGGTTCGCATGTTAACGGTCAGGTAACCTTGACAACCGACGGTTGCGTGCGGCCCGGACGGCACCGATCGGCCAGGTGGGAGGCGAGGCGCGCATGACGTCAAGGTTGGGCATCGAGACGGGCTATCCCGGATGGCTTCCCGACGCGGTGCGGCGCTATCTCGAACATACCTCGGACGGGATCTCTCTTCGGGCGCTGGCCCGGCGCGAGGGATGCCATGCCTCCACCGTGCTCAGACAGGTGCGCCGTTACGAGAACCGGCGCGACGATCCGTTGATGGACGAGGCGCTGGCCCGACTGGGCCGCCTGCATGCGGCCCGGATTTGCCCCCCGCATGGAAAGGACGACCCCGCGATGCGAGCAGACCCGCGCCCCCACAAGCCGCAAGATACACCCCTGACCGACGAGGCCGCCCTGGCCCGCGAGGCCCGCCGCATCCTGCGCCGGCTCTCGGAGCCCGACACGATGCTGGCCGTCGCCGCCGACATGGAAAAGGCGGTGGTGCTGCGTGAATTCCCCGACGGGCGCACCGCGCGCACGGCCGTGGTCGACCGCGCCGTGGCGCAGGCCTTCGTGGTGAAGGACTGGATCGATTGCCGCAAGCCCGGGCGCGTCTCGACCTACGTTCTCAGCACGGCCGGACGCGCCGCGCTGAAGCGCCTTCTGGGCGCCGACGGCCGGCCCCGCGGCATGGCCGAGGCCGGTGCCGCCTTCGGCGACCAGCACCGGATCTGGGCCGAGCGGCAGGTGGAGGGCGAGGGCGGCGAGGCACCGCGCCGGGTGCGCTGCAACCTTGCCGAAAGCCCGATCGTTGCGCTGTGGCGGCGGCGCGACAAGGACGGCAAGCCCTTCCTCTCCCCCGACCTCGTGGCCGCGGCCGAGCGGCTGCGCGAGGATTTCGAGATCGGCCAGATGGGCCCCCGCGTGGCACAGAACTGGGACCGGTTTCTGACCGGCGCCGAGCGCGGCGGCTTCGGATCCGACGCGGGGCCGGCGCAAGGCCCGCGGGCGGCGCGCGAACGGGTGGCGGCGGCGCTGCGCGACCTCGGGCCCGGGCTGGGCGACATGGCGCTGCGCTGCTGCTGCTTCCTGGAAGGGCTGGAGATGGCCGAGCGGCGCATGGGCTGGTCGGCGCGCTCGGGCAAGATCGTGCTTCGGATCGCGCTGATGCGGCTTCGCCGGCATTACGAGGAGAACGGCGGGATCGCCGGGCCGCTGATCGGGTAGGGGAAGGGCGGGGGCCTTGCCCCCGGGCCCGCCCGACGCGGGCGGGCATTCCTCGCTTGTGCCAGACGCATGGCGGGGCTGATCCTGCGGGGCGTTGCCTGCGGGGCCTTCGAGGGATATGTCACCCTGAAAGGCGCTGAGAGGAGCGAGCCCTTGCGTGATCTGAAAATCCCCGCCGAGCGGCACCCCGAAAAGGCCCACCGTGCCGATGCGGCCGTGCAGCCGAAGAAGCCCGCCTGGATCCGCGTGAAGGCGCCGACCTCCGCCGGCTACCGCCAGACGCGCGAGATCATCCGCGAGCAGAAGCTGGTGACGGTCTGCGAGGAAGCGGGCTGCCCCAATGTCGGCGAATGCTGGTCGCAGGGCCACGCAACGATGATGATCATGGGCGAGATCTGCACCCGCGGCTGCAGCTTCTGCAACGTGGCGACCGGCCGCCCGGACGTGCTCGACACCTTCGAGCCGGGCCGCGTGGCCCATGCCGTAGAGCAGCTCGGCCTGAACCATGTCGTGATCACCTCGGTCGACCGCGACGACCTCGACGATGGCGGGGCGGAGCATTTCGCCATGACCATCCGCGCCATCCGCCACCGCTCGCCCGACACCACCATCGAGATCCTGACACCGGACTTCCTGCGCTGCGGGCCGGAGGCGCTGGAGAAGGTCGTCGAGGCGCGGCCGGACGTGTTCAACCACAACCTTGAGACCGTGCCGGGGCTCTACCCCGAGGTGCGGCCGGGCGCGCGCTATTTCCACTCGCTCCGCCTGCTGCAGCGGGTGAAGGAGCTGGACCCGGCGATGTTCACCAAGTCGGGGATCATGGTGGGGCTTGGCGAGGAGCGCCAGCAGGTGGGGCAGGTGATGGACGACCTGCGCTCCGCCGATGTCGATTTCCTCACCATCGGGCAATACCTGCAGCCGACGCCGAAGCACCATTCGGTGGCCCGCTTCGTCACGCCCGAGGAATTCGCGGCCTATGAGCGGGCGGCCTTCGGCAAGGGGTTCCTGATGGTCTCCGCCACGCCGCTGACGCGCTCGTCCTACCACGCGGGCGACGACTTCGCCCGGCTCCGCACCGCGCGGCTGGAGAAGCTGGCCCGGGCCTGATCGCGCCTCAGCGCAGAAGCGGAACCCGGCGGATGGGCGGGTTGACGCCCAGCCAGACGGGCCAGCCGACGTATTTCTCGATCCCTGCCAGCACAAGGCAGAGGGCTATCACTGCAAGCACGACGGCCAGCCGCCGCGCCGCGGGCGGGCGGCGCGCCCAGCCGGACATCCTGACCAGCCAGAAGAGAAGGTTCACTTCGCCTCGGGCAGGAACCGGACCTTACCGATATGCGGAAGGTTGCGGTTGCGCTGCGCATAGTCGATGCCGTAGCCGACGACGAATTCGTCCGGGATGGTGAAGCCGGTCCATTTCGCCTCCACCGGGATCTCGCGGCGTGAGGGCTTGTCGAGCAGCGCGCAGGCCTCGATCCGCGCCGGGCCCCGCGTCTCGAGGAGCTTCAGGACATGGGCGAGCGTGTAGCCGGTATCGACGATATCCTCGACCACCAGCACGTCGCGGCCGGCGATCTCGCCGCGCAGGTCCTTCAGCACACGGACTTCGCGCGAACTTTCGGTGCTGTTGCCGTAGCTCGAGACCTCGAGGAAATCGACCTCGATCGGCAGGTCGATCTCGCGCACGAGATCGGCGATGAAGACGAAAGAGCCGCGCAGGAGACCAACGACGACCAGCTTCTCCGTGCTGGCGAAATAGCTGCTTATTTCCCGGGCAAGCGCCTCTACCCGGGCGGCGATCGCCTTGGCGGAGATCATTTCGTCGATGACATATGCTTGCGTTGACATGAGGGCCCCTTGATTTCGGCGCCAGAGTTACAGAAGTTCGCGCGCCAAGTCACCAACCCATCGGATCCATGCCAAAACACCAGGAAACCCGCCCGCTGCCCTATTCGGCCCAGGAGATGTACGACCTCGTGGCCGACGTCGCCAGCTATCCGAAATTCCTGCCCTGGACGGCGGCTGCCCGGATCCGTTCGCGCACGCCCTGCGACGGCGGCGGAGAGATAATGGAGGCGGATCTGGTGATTTCCTTCAAGGTCTTCCGCGAACGCTTCGGCAGCCGCGTCACGCTCTGGCCCGAGCAGATGAAGATCGACACCGAATACCTTGACGGGCCGTTCAAATACATGCGCTCGAACTGGTCGTTCCGGGACCGGCCGGAGGGCGGGTGCGAGGTCGAGTTCTTCGTCGACTTCGAGTTCAAGAACCTCGTGCTGCAGCGCATCATCGGCGTCGTCTTCAACGAGGCCATGCACCGCGTCGTCGCCGCCTTCGAACGCCGCGCAGTAGAGCTTTACGGCGCCCGCAGCCTGCCCTGATCCCCGGGCATTTCCTGGCCCGAAATACTCCCGCCGGAGGCGCTCAGCCCAGGGATGAAAGCAGCAGGTCCAGCGCATGTTCGGTAGAGCGCGCACGGACCGCGGCGCGGCCCGGGGCGCCGAATTCCCGGGTTTGCGTGACCGTCGGCTGTCCCTTCCGGGCCAGCGCGAAGCAGACCCGGCCCTCGGGCTTGTGTTCCGATCCGCCGGGCCCGGCGATGCCGGTGATGGCGACGGCGAGGCTGGCCCGCGAATGGGCAAGCGCGCCCTCGGCCATCTCGCGGGCGACCTCTTCCGAGACGGCGCCATGAGCGGCGAGGGTTTCGGCCCGGACGCCCAGCATCGTCTCCTTGGCGGCGTTGGAATAGGTGACGAAGCCACGCTCGAAGATGTCGGAGGAGCCGGGCACGTCGGTGATCGCGGCCGACACCATGCCGCCGGTGCAGCTTTCCGCCGTGGCGATCAGCACGCCCTTCGCGCGGGCGGCGGCGAGGAGGCGCTCGGGCGCGGTCATGCGTGGAAGATGCCGTGGGCGATGCCGGCGGCGACAATCACCACCACGGCCGCCATGATCCCGGCGTAGATGTCATCGAGCATCACGCCCGCCGCATCGCCGCGCGCGTCGGCGCGCCCGACGATCCACGGCTTCCACACATCGAAAAGCCGGAAGGCGATGAAGGCGGTGAGGGGGCCCGGCCAGGGCATGTCCCAGTTGGGCAGGCCCGCGAACCAGAACCCGGCCGAGGGCGCGCACATCGCGATCCACTGGCCCGCGACCTCGTCGATCACGATCTCGGACGGGTCGGTGTCGCCCGGGGCGCGGGTGGCGAGATCGGCCTTCACCACGGCGAAGCCGAGCGCGGTGACAAGAAGCGTGGCGACCAGCAGCAGGGGAAAGCCGCCGACACCGTGAAGACCCATCGCCAGCACGACCGCGAGCGCCGAGGCCCAGGTGCCGGAGGCCGGCCGCAGGTAGCCCACGCCGAAGACGGTGGCCAGCATCCGGCTCACCCCGCCCGTCATGCCCGCACCAGCGTGGCCGTGGCGAGCGCCGCGATGCCTTCCTCGCGCCCGGTGAAGCCGAGCCTTTCGGTTGTCGTCGCCTTGACGCTGACGCTGCCCATCTCCACCTCCATGATCTCCTCCAGTTTCCGCTGCATCTCAATGGCATGCGGGCCGATCTTCGGGCGCTCGCAGAGGAGCGTCACATCGGCATTGGCCAGCCGGTAGCCGCGGCCGCGCATCAGCCCCGCCGCATGGGCCAGGAAGATGTCCGACGCCGCGCCCTTCCATTGCGGATCCGAGGGCGGGAAGTGGCGGCCGATGTCGCCCTCCGCCAGCGCGCCGTAGATCGCGTCGGTCAGCGCATGCATGCCCACGTCGGCATCCGAATGGCCCAGAAGCGTTTTGTCATGCGGGATCTTCACGCCGCAGAGCCAGAGGTGATCGCCGGGCGCGAAGGCGTGGACATCGAAGCCGTTGCCGATCCGGATATCCATGGCGCGGCCCCTCAGGATGCGTTCCGCCCGCGCGAAATCGCCGGGCCAGGTGAGCTTGATGTTGTCCTCTTCGCCCTCGGTGATGGCGACGTCAAGGCCGGCGGCCAGCGCCACCTCCACATCGTCGGCGGCGCCGCCGGGATGGGCGCGGTGGGCGTGGAGGATTGCGGGGAAGTGAAAGCCCTGCGGTGTCTGGGCCCGGAACAGCCCGTCGCGCGGGGCGAGCCCGGTGACGCGGCCAGCCTCGCCACGCCAGAGCGCGTCGGAGACCGGCACTGCCGGGGCCGCGCCCGGCGCGCCGTCCAGCGCCGCAAGCACCCTGCGGATCACGGCGGCGGAGACCAGCGGGCGGGCACCGTCATGGATCAGCACGCGGGTCGCGTCGCTGCCCTCGAGCGCCTCCAGCGCGGCGCGGACCGAGGCATCGCGGCTGGCCCCGCCGATGACCGTCGTGGTGCGCGCGTCAAGCAGCGGTGCGGCCAGCGCCGCGTCCTCGGGGTGGACGACGAGGATCAGCCGGTCGATCTCCGGGATCGCGCGGAACGCCTCCAGCGTATGCGCCAGAAGCGGCCGGCCGGCCAGCGCGCGCCACTGCTTCGGCCCGCCGTCCCCGGCACGGATGCCGCGCCCGGCGGCTGTGATGATGGCGACCGTGCTCATGCCCCTCACCGCTGATTGTCGCCCCCTCCATAGGCCGAGGCCCGGGCCATGACAACGCTGCGAGCAGATCGGGCAGGGCTGCCCAAATTTTGAGCGGCGCCGGTTTCCCGCCCGGTAGCGCCCGGCCGCCAGATTGCTATCCTCGGCTGGAGGGACTAGCTGCTAGGGTGTCGCATAAGGATTAGGCAGTTGGCGATTCATCTGGCAGAGGTTTCGATCGATCCGGCGGTGCTTCTGGCGCCGATGGCCGGCATCACCGATCTGCCCTACCGCCGCATCGTCTCGCGCTTCGGGGCGGGGCTGGTTGTCAGCGAAATGGTGGCGAGCCGCGAGGTCGTCACCGCCCGGCCGGAGGCGCGCGCCCGGGCCGAACTGGGCTTTGGCGAGGCCGCGACGGCGATCCAGCTCGCCGGGCGCGAGGCCGACTGGATGGCCGAGGCCGCGCGGCTGGTGGCCGGGCAGGGGGCCCGGATCATCGACATCAACATGGGCTGCCCGGCGCGGCGCGTGACCTCCGGCCTGGCCGGATCGGCGCTGATGCGCGATCTGGACCATGCCGTCAGCCTGATCGAGGCGGTGGTGGGCGCGGTCGATGTGCCGGTGACGCTGAAGACCCGCCTCGGCTGGGACGACGACCTGCTGAACGCGCCCGAGCTTGCGCGGCGGGCAGAGGCCGCGGGTGTGCGGATGATCACGATCCACGGCCGCACCCGCTGCCAGTTCTACAAGGGCCGCGCCGACTGGGCTGCGATCGCCCGGGTGAAGGAGGCCGTGACGATCCCGGTGATCGCCAATGGCGACATCACCGACGCCGCAAGCGCGCGCGAGGCGCTGCGGCTTTCCGGCGCCGATGGCGTCATGGTCGGCCGCGGCATCCAGGGCCGCCCCTGGCTTCTGGCAGAGATCGCGGCGGGGCTTACGGGCCAGCGGGGTCCCGAGGTACCGGAGGGCGAGGCGCTGGCCGATCTCGTGGCCGAACATCACGCCGCCATGCTCGACTTTTATGGCGAGGAGCTGGGCCTGCGCGTCGCGCGCAAGCACCTTGGCTGGTATCTCGACGCGGCAGGCGACCCCGCGGGCCTGCGCCGGGCGCTGCTGACGGCCGAGGAGCCGGCCACCGTGGCCCGGCTCATCCGCGACGCCTTCGCACCGCCGCGACGGGTGGCCGCATGACACAGCCGCCCGCGCCCGGCATCGTCTGGTCGTCGCTGCCGGTGCCGGCGCTGCTGATCGATCCCGAGAATGCCATCAGCCACGCCAATCCGGCCGCCGAGATCTTCCTCAACAGCTCCGACCGCTCGCTGCGCGGGATGAAGGTGCTGGACCGGCTCACCATCGACGCGCCGCTGACCGAGGCCTTCGAGCGGGTGCGAGAGAACCAGTCGCCGCTTTTCATCAACGATGTCGACGTGGGGCAGGGCGACCGGCCCAGCGTCCAATGCAACATCCAGGTCGCCCCGCTCAGCGACGCGCCCAGCACGCTGCTGCTGCTGATCGCGCCGCGCGACATCGCCGACCGGCTCGGCCGGGCGATGAACGTGAAATCCGCCGCCAAATCCGCCATCGGCATGGCCGAGATGCTGGCGCATGAGATCAAGAACCCGCTGGCGGGCATCGCCGGGGCGGCGCAGCTTCTCTCCATGGGGCTTTCGCACGAGGATCGCGAGCTGACCGACCTGATCGTGGAAGAGACGCAGCGGATCGTGAAGCTGCTCGAGCAGGTCGAGCAGTTCGGCAATCTCCGCCCGCCGGGGCGGCGGCCGGTGAACCTGCATGACGCACTCGACCGCGCGCGCAAGTCCGCCATAGTGGGCTTCGCCACCAAGATGCAGATCGTCGAGGATTACGACCCCTCGCTGCCGCCGGCCTGGGCCGATGGCGACCAGCTGGTGCAGGTCTTCCTGAACCTTCTGAAGAATGCTGCGCAAGCCGCTGGCCCAAAAGGTGGAATCATCCGGCTTCACACCTTCTATGATCCCTCCCTGCGGGTGCGCCGGCCCGACGGCAGCCGCGACGCGCTGCCGCTTCAGGTCGAGATCATCGACGACGGCCCCGGAATCCCGCCCGAGATCGCGGCGGACATCTTCGAGCCCTTCGTCTCGGGCCGCGAGAACGGCACCGGGCTTGGCCTCGCGCTCGTCTCGAAGATCATCACCGATCATGGCGGCTGGATCGCCGTCGACACACAACCCGGCCGCACCGCCTTCCGCGTGTCGCTGCCGGTGGTTCCCAAGAGCATGGAGATGGAGTGATGGACGGCACGGTCCTGGTCGCGGACGACGACCGCACGATCCGCACGGTACTGACCCAGGCGCTGACCCGCGCCGGCTGCAAGGTCCATGCGACCTCCAGCCTGACGACCCTGATGCGCTGGGTGGAGGAGGGCAAGGGCGACCTCGTCATCTCCGACGTCATAATGCCGGACGGCAACGGGTTGGAAATGCTGCCGAAAATCGGGAAAGAGCGGCCCGGCCTGCCGGTCATCGTGATCTCCGCCCAGAACACGATCATGACCGCGATCCAGGCGGCGGAGGCGGAGGCCTACGATTACCTCCCCAAGCCCTTCGACCTGCCGGACCTGATGAAACGCGCCGCCCGCGCGCTGGAGACCAAGCGCCGCGTCGCCCCGCGCCCCGCGCCGGCCCCGCAGGAGGGCGAGGACCTACCGCTGGTCGGGCGCACGCCGCAGATGCAGGCGCTCTACCGCCTCGTCGCGCGGGTGATGAACACCGACCTGCCGGTGCTGATCACCGGCGAATCGGGCACCGGCAAATCGCTGATCGCGCGGGCCATCCACGACTTCTCTGACCGGCGCAGCCAGCCCTTCGTCATCGTCTCCAACGCCGATCTTTCGACGCCCGAGGGCGCGAGCGACGTGCTGAGCCGCGCCCGCGGCGGCTCTATCGTCTTCGACGAGGTCGCGGATTACACCGAGGAGGCGCAGGCCCGGATCGTCCGCCTGCTGGACCAGCTCGGCGATCTCTCGCCGCGCGTGATGGCCACCAGCCAGGCCGACCTCGGCCAGCAGATGGAAGGGGGTAAGTTCCGCCGCGACCTCTACTTCCGCCTTGGTGGCGTGGCGATCGCGGTGCCGGCGCTGCGCGAGCGGGTGGACGACATCCCCCTGCTGGCAGAGCATTTCCTGCTGCGCGGCGACCGCGAGGCCGGCGCGCGGCGCACCTTCTCGCCCGAGGCGATGGAGCTGGTGCGCGCCTACACCTGGCCCGGCAACGTCCGCCAGCTGGAAAATACCGTGCGGCGGCTGGTCGTCACCTCGTCCGAGGTCGAGATCACCCGCGGCGAGGTGGAGCAGGTCCTTGGCAACCAGCCGGCGATGGAGCCGCTCAGGGGGGGCGGGGAGGGCGAGAAGCTCTCGGCTTCCGTCGCCCGCCACCTGAAGCGCTACTTCGATCTGCACGGCGGCGCGCTGCCGCCGCCCGGCGTCTACCAGCGTGTGCTGCGCGAGGTGGAACTGCCGCTAATCGAGATCGCGCTCGACGCAACCGGCGGAAATCAGGCAAAATGTGCCGATCTCCTCGGCATCAACCGCAATACCTTGCGTAAAAAGATCACAGATCTGGATATTCGCGTGACACGGCGCCGCAAATTGATGTAAAAGAGCAACAGCGGCGTTGCAATTCGGCGCCAGCCGCTTCGGCGGCATCCAAATCTGGTGGCGGGGGCTAACCCACCCTCCAAATCGGGGATTTATCCCGTGCAGCGGGCGGCGCATTCTTTTTCCCTGCAGCGGTTGAACCGGCTTCGCAGGCAACGCCGGATCCAGACCGCGGCGACGTTGGCTCTGGTGGTGCTGGGGCCGGGCCTTGCGCTGGCGACCTATCTGACCTTCGGGCCCCTGAGCCATGTCGCGAGCTCTCCGCAGCTGCGCGTCGTGCTGCTGGCCGACCTTGTCTACGTGCTGCTTGTCGCGGCGCTGGTTCTCAACCGCATCGCGCGGATGATCTCGGAACGCCGGTCGAAATCGGCGGGGTCGCGGCTGCACATGCGGCTGACCGGCGTCTTCGTCATCATCACGCTGATCCCGACCATCCTCGTCGCCATCTTCGCGGTCCTGACCGTCAACGTCGGGCTGGAGGGCTGGTTCTCCAACCGGGTGCGGGAGGTGGTCTCCTCCTCGCTGACCGCGGCGCAGGCCTACGAGGGCGAGCACCGCAAGGACCTGACCACCGACATCAAGGCGCTGGCGATCTTCATCGACGGCGCAAAAAAGACGAATTTCTTCATAGACGACGGTGACTTGCGCCAGCTTCTTAGCACGGGGGAGGCACAGATCCAGCGCGGGCTGCGCGGCGCCTACATCATCGATGGCACGGCCAAGATCCGGGCCCGTGGCGACCGCTCCTACCTGTTCAACTACGACCCGCCGACCGAGGCCGACATCGCCAAGGCGGCAAGCGGTCAGGTGGTGCTGATCGACGACTGGAAGAACAACGAGCTTCGCGCGCTGATCGCGCTGCCGGCCTATCTTGACCGATACCTCTACGTTTCCCGCACCGTCGACGGCAACCTTCTGAAACTGCTGGATGAAACGACGCAGACCGTCCACCTCTACCAGCAGCTGGAACAGAACCGCGGCACGCTTTTGTTCGAGTTCGGGCTTCTCTACCTCGGCTTCGCGCTGATCCTGATCCTCGCCTCGATCTGGCTCGGCCTCTGGTTCGCGGAGCGGCTCGCCAAGCCCGTGGGCCGGCTTGCCGGGGCCGCGCAGCGCGTGGGCGCAGGGGACCTCGACGTTCAGGTGATCGAGGAGGAGGGCGACGACGAGATCGCCATGCTGGGCCGGATCTTCAACCAGATGACCCGCCAGCTGAAGGGCCAGCGCGAGGCGCTGATGCGCAACCACCGCCAGACCGAGCAGCGGCGGCGGCAGTTCGATTCCGTCCTGTCCTCCGTCACCGCCGGGGTGATCGGGCTCGACGCCAAGGGGCGCATCGACTTCATCAACCGCTCTGCCCAGCGGCTGCTGGCGCTGGAGGAATCGCGCGACCACGGGCTGGAGCTGGCCCAGGCCGCGCCGGAACTGCTGCATCTCTACGAACGGCTGCGCGAGGGCGGCGGCGCGGTGGTGCAGGAGGAGATCAAGGTCTCTCGCAAGGGCCGGCTGGAGCGGCTTCTGGTGCGCATGGCGATGCGCCGCAGCGAGGACGGGCGGCTGGAGGGCTACGTGGTGGCCTTCGACGACGTGACAGAGCTTGTCAGCGCCCAGCGGATGGCCGCCTGGGGCGATGTCGCTCGCCGCATCGCGCATGAGATCAAGAACCCGCTGACGCCGATCCAGCTGTCGGCCGAACGCATCCGCCGCAAGTTCCGCCCCATGGTGGGCGAGGCGGGCGGCGACCTGGAACAATATACCGACGTCATCATCCGCCAGACCGGCGACCTGCGCCGCATCGTCGACGAGTTCTCGCGCTTCGCCCGGATGCCGGAGCCGGAACGGGCCGAGCACGATCTGGTGCGGCTCTTGCGCGACGCGGTGGTGCTGCAGGAGCAGGCGATGCATGGCGCCGAGGTCTCCGCCAGCCTGCCGGAGGCGCCGCTGATGATGGAGATCGACGCCACGCTGATGTCGCAGGCGCTTACCAACCTTCTGAAAAATGCCGGGGAAGCGATTGAAAGCCTGCAGGAAAAGGGTGCGCCGAAGGGCTTTGCGCCGGAGGTCCGCGTGAGCCTGGCCGAGGAAGAAGGGATGGTCTTGATCCGGATCGCCGACAACGGTATCGGCCTGCCGGAGGACCGTTCGCGCCTGTTCGAACCCTATGTGACGACACGGGCGAAGGGCACCGGCCTGGGGCTTTCCATCGTCAAGAAGATCATCGAGGAACATGGCGGCACGCTCGACCTGGTCGATGCCCCGCCGTTCGGCGACGGCGCCCGGCCCGGCGCCATGGCCGAAATCCGCCTTCCGCTTCCGGCCACCGGCCGGGCGGAGGGTGCAAGCGCCGCCCCCGCGGACGGGGCGGACCCCGAAGCGCGGGCAAAGGCGGGATAAGAGAGAGGAGCAGACAGGACAATGAGCGGCATTCTGATCGTCGACGACGAACGCGATATCCGGGAACTGATCTCGGACATCCTGCGCGACGAGGGGTTCGTGACGCGACTCGCGGCGAATTCCGAGGAGTGCATGGACGCGATCAACGAGGAGGCGCCGGCGCTGATGATCCTCGACATCTGGCTGAAGGACAGCCGGATGGACGGGATCGACATCCTGAAGACGGTGAAGCGCGACAACCCGGACGTCCCCGTGGTCATCATCTCCGGCCATGGCAACATCGAGATCGCGGTCGCCGCGATCAAGCAGGGGGCCTATGACTTCATCGAGAAGCCCTTCAACATCGACCAGTTGCTGGTCGTCGTGCGGCGCGCGATGGAAACCTCGCGGCTCCGGCGCGAGAACTCCGACCTGCGCCGCCGCGACGTGACGGCGGCCGACATGATCGGCTCGGGCGCGGCCTTCAAGACGCTGCGCGCCCAGATCGACAAGGTGACGAAGTCGAACGGCCGCGTCATGCTCTGGGGGCCGCCCGGCTCCGGCAAGGAGGTGGCCGCGCGGTTCATCCACTCCCAGTCGAACCGCGCCGCGGCGCCCTTCGTCACCGTCACCTCCGCCTCGATCGAGCCGGAGCGGATGGAAGAGGTGCTGTTCGGACGCGAAACGCCGGAGCGCGGGGTCGAGAAGGGGCTTCTGGAACAGGCGCATGGCGGGGTGATCTATTTCGATGAGGTGGCCGACATGCCCATCGGCACCCAGTCGAAGATCCTGCGCGTGCTGGTCGAACAGCAGTTCACCCGCGTCGGCGGGGCCGACAAGGTGCGGGTCGACCTGCGCGTGATCTCATCGACCACCCGCGACCTGAAGACAGAGATCGCCGCCGGCCGCTTCCGGCAGGAACTCTTCGACCGGCTGAACGTCGTGCCGATCACCGTCCCCTCGCTGGACGAGCGGCGCGAGGACATCCCCGAGCTGGTCGGCCATTTCGTGGAAATGTTCAACAAGACCCAGGGCCTGCCGCTGCGCGAGATCTCCGACGAGGCGACCGCGCTGCTGCAGACGATGCCCTGGCCCGGCAACGTCCGGCAGCTGAAGAACATGGTCGAGCGGGTGCTGATCCTCGGCGACGGCACAGGCCCGATCGAGGCGCGCGAGCTGCCGGGCCGCGAACAGCCGACCGAGGGCGAGGGCAGGGTGGTCCTGTCAGGCGGGCTTGCCACGCTGCCCCTGCGCGAGGCGCGTGAGCTGTTCGAGCGGGAATATCTGCTGACCCAGATCAACCGTTTCGGCGGCAATATCAGCCGCACGGCGAGCTTCGTGGGCATGGAACGATCGGCCCTCCACCGCAAGCTGAAGTCGCTCGGCGTGGTCACCACGGCGAAATCCGGCGGCCGTGTGGCCCATCTCGATTCGGAGGAGGAGGAGACGTCCGAGATCTGAGGATCCGGCCCCGTCAAAGGCCCGCGCTGTAACGGGCTGTTTTTGGGGCTGGAATCTCGACCCTTCCCGCTTCATACTCTGTCCGGAGACCATTGGCTTCGGCATGGTTGCTGCCGCGCGTTCCAAGAAAAAGGCTTAAGATAACATGGCCGCCGACAAACAAAATTTGCAGGATGCTTTTCTTAACCACGTCCGGAAGACGAAGATCCCTGTCACGATCTTTCTGATCAATGGGGTGAAACTGCAGGGCGTGATCACCTGGTTCGACAATTTCTGTGTCCTGCTGCGCCGCGATGGACAGTCGCAGCTGGTCTACAAGCATGCGATCTCGACCATCATGCCGGGCCAGCCGATCAGTCTTTATGACGGCGAGGATTGAACCGGGCCTTCGCCGGGGATAGATCCCGCGCATGCGCGCTTACGTCCTGCATCCAGACCTGAAATCCGGCGGCTCCCGCCGGGAACCTTCGCTCGCCCTGGCGGAAGCCGTGGCGCTGGCCGAGGCCCTGCCGGATCTCGAGCTCTGCGGGGCCGAGATCGTCCGTGTTGCGCGCGTCGCGCCAGGCACGCTTTTCGGCAAGGGCAAGCTGGAGGAGCTGAAGAACCGGCTGCAGGCCGAGGAGGTCGGCCTGGTGCTGATCGACGGGCCTGTGACCCCGGTCCAGCAGCGCAACCTCGAAAAGGAATGGGGCCTCAAGCTCCTCGACCGGACCGGGCTGATCCTCGAGATCTTCGCCGACCGCGCCCGCACGCGTGAAGGCGTGCTGCAGGTCGAGCTTGCCGCGCTTTCCTACCAGCGCACTCGGCTGGTGCGGGCCTGGACCCACCTCGAACGCCAGCGCGGCGGGCTCGGCTTCGTCGGTGGCCCCGGCGAGACCCAGATCGAGGCCGACCGCCGTGCCATCGACGAGCAGATGACGCGCCTGCGCCGCCAGCTCGACAAGGTGGTGAAGACCCGCGAACTGCACCGCGCCGCGCGCCGCAAGGTGCCGTTCCCCGTGGTTGCCCTCGTGGGCTACACCAACGCCGGGAAATCCACGCTTTTCAACCGCATGACAGGCGCGGAAGTGATGGCGAAGGACATGCTCTTCGCCACGCTCGACCCGACGATGCGGGGGATCGAGCTGCCCTCCGGCCGCCGGGTGATCCTGTCGGATACGGTGGGCTTCATCTCCGACCTGCCGCACGAACTCGTCGCCGCCTTCCGCGCCACGCTGGAAGAGGTGCTGGAGGCAGACCTGATCCTGCACGTCCGCGACATCTCGCATCCCGAGACGGCGGAGCAGGCGGAGGATGTGAGGACGATCCTCGCCCGTCTCGGCGTTGATGCCGAGGTGCCGCAGCTCGAACTCTGGAACAAGATCGACCTGGTCGGGGGCGAGGCGCGCGCCGCGCTCGAAACCCAGGCCGCGCGGACGGAGAACGTCTATGCCGGCTCCGCCCTGACCGGGGAGGGGCTCGACCCGCTTCTGGCCGCGATCTCCGCCCGGCTTGACGAGGAGCGGATCGAGGAAGTCCTGGAGCTGCCCTTCTCGGACGGTCGCCGCCACGCCTGGCTCCACGCACAGAACGCGGTGACGGCGGAACAGCGGGGCGAGGACGGCTGGCGCATGGTCCTGCGCTGGACAGCCCGCCAGAAGGCGGACTTCGCCCGGCTCTGAGGCCGTCTCAGCCCCCCGACTTCTCCGGCCTCAGATGGGTGATCCCGATCGCGCCCGCGCGCGCCAGCCCGGGGTCGAGCGACATCGGGATATACTCGCCCCGCCGCCAGAGTTCCCCGAGGTTGTCGTAGAACCGGCTGAGGGGCTGGCCCGACTGCCCGGTGGCGGTGATGAAGACAGAGCTGTCGGGGTCGGCGAAGTCATAGACCCCGCGATAGCCCGGCCCATGCACGTCGAGGAACGGATCCGGCCCGAAGCCCTTCGACACCCCCCGGTCCAGCGTGTTGTCCCCGCCCGACACCGACTGCCGTATGTTCACGAAATAGCGCAGCACCGGGATCTTGCCCAGCACCGGATCGTCATGCGCCGCCTGATGCGCGTCGCCCCAGCGCCAGCTCTCGATGTTCGGCCCGTAGCGCTGCTTCAGCCACAGAAGGGCATCGTCGAGCGACATCTTGGCGACATCGTCGCAGCTTTCGACCTTGGTCGACTGCTTCACGTCGCACCAGACCGCGGCGCCATCGGTGTTGCGGAAGACGCGCTCTATGAAGATCGGGTCGAGATGGCGGAAACTGTCGGCCAGCGGCCCCAGCTCGTCGCGGATGATGCGGTCCTGCAGGAACCACATCCAGGTCGCGTAGATCAGCGGCTCGGGCATATGCTCGTTCATGTCGCCGTTCCAGTTGGCAAGCAGCGCGAGCGCCTTCTGCCGCATCGCCTTCGGCGTGCCCGCCGGCGCCTGCTCGCCCTCGTACCAAAGGTTGCGCGCGATCAGCGGCAGGAGGTGCCGCGCCGTCGGGCTGACCGTGTCGAGCTGCGCCTCGATGAAGCTCTCTCGGGTCTGCACGTCGCGGCTTTTCATCAGCTTCAGCAGCCGCTGGATGCGCTGGGTGTCGCCCCAGTCGAAGGTCAGGTTGTTGGGGAAGGGCCGGTCCACCACCTTGTTGTTGGTGTTCAGCAGGATGCCCGAGGCGGGATCGACGAAGCGCGGGTTGTCGGAATAGGGATACATCCCCAGCCAGCGGTTCTGCGGCAGCCAGCCCTGGTTCGGCATCCGGCCCTGCGTGGTGTTGCGGGCGTCGCGCTTCGGCATCCGCCCGATCACCTGCATGGCGATGCCGTGCTTGTCGGCCAGCATCAGGTTCTGCGCCGGGGCGATGTACAGGCTGCCGGCCTTCAGCGCCTGGTCGATGTTCTGCGACATCATCAGGTGGATCGCCGCCGTCATCGAGGTGTCATCCGGGCTCAGCGCGGTCCAGGACAGCGACATCACGTCCCCCGGCGGGGTGATCTCGCCGAGGTTGTAGAGCGATCCCGGCAGCACCGGCCCGTTGTCCGTCCAGCGCAGCGTCAGCGTCTTCGGCGCCGCGCCCTTGATGCGGATAATCGACTTGCGGGTGACGAAGGGCTTCCAGCCGTCCGGTGTTTTGTATTCGGTCGGATCCTTGGGGTTCACCTGCTCGATATGCAGGTCCTGGTCGTCGAGCCCGGTCGTCGTCAGCCCCCAGCCGAGCTTGTCCGACCTGCCAAGCAGCACCACCGGCATGCCCGGGATCGTCGCCCCGATCACGTCGCCCGATTTCAGGTGCAGGCGCGCGAGATACCAGAGCGTCGGCGCCTGGAACCCCAGGTGCGGGTCATTGGCCAGCAGCGAGCCGCCCGCGGCAGAACGCGCTGGCGCGGCCGCGAAGGCGTTGGAGGCGCCGAGGAAGGCGCGGTCCTTCACCGGCGACAGCGGATCGGGAGAGATGTCCAGCGCGGCGTAGCTCTTCTGTACCTTCGGGAACAGGCTCGCATAATTCGGCAGCGCCGCCACCGGGTCCTGCGGATCGGTGGGCATGATGTCCTGCACCCGTGCCGGCGGCAGGATCAGCGACAGCCGCGCGCGCAGCACCTCCTTCTCCAGGCCGGAGGAGATCTGCATCGACATCAGCTTCAGAATCGCCAGCGAATCCGCCGGCGTCCAGACCGCGATCCGGTTCGAGAACAGGAAGAACTGCGGCGCGCCGCGGCCAAGCGCATGGGTGTTGACGATATGGATCCAGGCGTTGACGCCTGCGGCATAGGCTTCCAGCGCCTGCCGGGTCTCCGGGTCCTGCGCGGCGAGGGACTTCTGGGCAAGTCCGTAGAAGTCCAGCCGCCGCATCAGCTCGTCGATCTTCTCGGTGCGCTTGCCGAACAGCTCGGAAAGCCGCCCCTCCGCCGTTCGCCGCATCATCGTCATCTGCCAGAGCCGGTCCTGGGCATGGGCGAAGCCCAGGCCGTAGAAGCTGTCGGCATCGGTCTGGCCGAAGATATGCGGCACGTCGGCATTGGTGCGCACGATCTGCATCGGCGCATTGATGCCCGCGACGGCATAGGAAGCGTTGTAATCCGGCAGCGAGCGCGACAGAAAGTAATAGGCCAGCGCGCCGGCGGCCACGGCAAGAATGACGATCCCCGTGAAAAGACGCAGGAGCCAGCGGAACAGGATGATCAAGAGGGCCTCGGCTTGACGGCTTCGGGGAAGCGGTTAGGTAGGGTCGAGGATTAATCGAAAGCGCCGGAGGGGGGAAGTCATGGCGAAGGTTGCATTTCTGGGACTCGGGGTCATGGGCTTCCCGATGGCCGGGCATCTGAAGGCCGCCGGGCATGAGGTGACGGTCTACAACCGCACCGCAGCCAAGGCCAAGGCCTGGGTGGAGAAGCATGGCGGGGCGATGGCCGCAACCCCGGCGGAGGCGGCAAGAGGTGCCGCATTCGTGATGGCCTGTGTTGGCAATGACGACGATCTGCGCGCAGTCTGCCTCGGCGATGACGGCGCCTTTGCCGGGATGGAGGCGGGCGCGGTCTTCGTCGACCACACCACGGTCTCGGCAAAGGTGACGCGGGAACTGTCGGCAGCGGCGGGCGAAGCGGGCATCGGCTTCGTCGACGCGCCGATCTCCGGCGGGCAGGCGGGGGCGGAGAACGGCCAGCTCTCCGTCATGTGCGGCGGGGCGGAGGCGGATTACGCCCGCGCCGAACCGGTGATCGACGCCTATGCCCGCATCTGCCGCCGCATCGGCGAAAGCGGCGCGGGGCAGATGACCAAGATGATGAACCAGATCTGCATCGCGGGCCTGGTCCAGGGCCTCGCCGAGGCCCTGCGATTCGGCGAGAAGGCCGGGCTCGACGGCCGCGCGGTGGTGGAGGTGATCAGCCAGGGCGCGGCCGGCTCCTGGCAGATGGCCAACCGCCACGAAACCATGCTGGATGGCAAGTTCGACTATGGCTTCGCGGTCGACTGGATGCGCAAGGACCTCGGCATCTGCCTTGCCACCGCCGACGAGATCGGCGCGCCGCTGCCGGTCACGGCGCTGGTCGACCAGTTCTACAAGGAGGTCCAGGCCATGGGCGGCAGCCGCTGGGACACCTCCTCGCTGATCGAGCGCCTGCGCCGGATGAGCTGAGGCCCCGGGGGGCCGTAAACGCCAAAGGCCGGTCTTGCGACCGGCCTTTTTTTTCCGTTGCCCTTCTTCCGTCCGCAAATATCCCGGGGGTGCGAGGGCCTGACCCCCGCGGTTTCGCCCCTTACGGGATGATCCGGGTGTATTTCGTCCCCTGCAGCGAGGCCCCGGCGATCAGCCCGGCCTGGCCGAAGACCAGCGCCACCACCGGCGCCATCTCGGTCGTGGTGGAGACGCCGGCATTGCCGGCCTTGTCGCTCAGCGCATAGGTGAGATTCGCCCCGGCGGTCCAGCCGTTGGAGCTGCGGAAGTCCTCCAGCGCAGGCTGCGTCATGAAGAACAGCGCATGGGCATATTGCTGCGCGCCGATCTGCAGCCCGAAGGAGGCCTGGGTGGCGGCATAGTAATCCACCGTCACGCCGTTGATGCGCAGCGCGCCGCGCCCGTAGGCGCCGCCCACCATGAATGCGCCCTGGGTGATGAGTGGCATGTAGAGCACGCCCACCGCCTTGCGCGTCAGCTCGTCGGTGCCGGGGAAATGCTGGTGAAGATATTGCACCTCGGCATTGACCCGCGCGTCGATCGTCGCGCCGTTGGAGTTGCCGATGCCGTTGCCGCAGGCGGCCAGAGTGGCCAGGCTCGCCGCGGCACCGCCGCTGGCGAGGAACCGCCGCCGTGTCACTAGGTTCATGAGATCCGTCGTCATCTGCTTACCCGTTTCTATGCCTGATCTGCCTCTGGGCGAACCGCCCGATCTTGCGCCGTTGCCCGGCTTATCCACCAAGGATAGGGCGTTTGCGCGCCCCTGTCATCATGTTCCGCGCGCGCGGCCCGGGCCGGCGGGGCCTTGCCGAAGCTCAGGCCGCGGGGCCCATCAGCGCCGCCGCTTCGGGCGCGAAATAGGTCAGGATTCCGTCGCAGCCGGCGCGCTTGAAGGCCAGAAGGCTCTCCATCATCACTCGCTCGCCATCGACCCAGCCGTTCAGCGCCGCCCCCCGCAGCATCGCGTACTCGCCGGAGACCTGGTAGGCATAGGTCGGCACGCCGAACGTGTCCTTCACCCGGCGGCAGATGTCGAGGTAGGGCATCCCGGGCTTCACCATCACCATGTCGGCGCCCTCGTCGAGGTCGCGCGCGACGAGCCGCAGCGCTTCGTCCGAATTGCCGGGGTTCATCTGATAGGTCTTCTTGTCGCCCTTCAGCGCGCCCGAGGCGCCGACCGCGTCCCGGAACGGCCCGTAAAAGGCCGAGGCGTATTTCGCGGCATAGGACATGATGGTCACATTGCGGTGACCGCCGGCCTCCAGCGCCGTGCGGATCGCGCCGATCCGCCCGTCCATCATGTCGGACGGGCCGAGGATATCCGCCCCCGCCTCGGCCTGCGCCAGGGCCATCTTCACCAGCGCCTCGACCGTCTCGTCATTGACGATCTCGCCGTCCACCACGAAGCCGTCATGGCCGTCGACGCTGTAGGGATCGAGCGCGATATCGGTCATCACCGCGATCTCCGGCACCCCGGCCTTGATCGCCCGGATCGCCCGGTTGGTGAGGTTCTCGGGGTTCCAGGCCTCGGCGCAATCCGAGGTTTTCAACGCCGGATCGGTATAGGGAAACAGGCAGATGGCGGGAATGCCGAGACCCGCCGCGCGTTCCGCCGCCGCCACCACGCGGTCGACCGAGAGCCGGTTGACCCCGGGCATGGAGGCGATCGGTTCCTCCATATTCTCGCCATCGCGCACGAAAACCGGCCAGATGAAATCCTTCACCGTCAGCCGGTTTTCCTGCGCCAGGTCCCTCAGCGCGGCGCTGGCGCGCATGCGACGGAGGCGGGCTGCGGGGAAGGGGGCAGGGGAATGCGGCATCGGCTTGCTCGGCTCTAGGGATGTCAAGGGTTTGCGTGGCACGGATTTCGGCGTATCTCAAGCATAGGGTAGCGAGACAAGGCGCCACAGGGCCGCCGGTGAACAGTCAAGCAGCAGGCAGGGGACGGGCGGCGGTGAAATTCTACCAGATGGTCTTCCAGCTGATCGACCTCAGGTCGTTCTCCAATCTGTGGTTCTGGATCGCTCTGGCGGTGGCATGGTCCTCGACCAGCCACTGGGTGCTGGGCGTTCCCTACGACATGGTCCTGCGCGCGAAGCGGCAGGGCGGACAGGCACTGACCGACCTGGAGGATATCACCCGGATCAACGTGAACCGGATCCTCTATATCGCCCGAACCTCCGGGATCTGGCTCATGGCGTTCTTGTTCTTCGTGCTGACCACGCTGGTCGTGCTGGGCTTCTACTACCGGGTGGAATTCGCCCAGGCGGTGTTCCTGCTGGGCGCGCCGCTGAGCGGCGTCGGCGCGCTCAGCATCCGCACGGCGCGCTTCATCGAGGCGGGCGAGGACAGCGGCGAGAAGCTGCAGCACAGGCTGCACATTCACCGGATGACAACGCAGTTCATCGGTATCCTCGCGATCTTCGTCACCGCCATGTGGGGCATGTACCAGAACATCAACATGAGCATGTTCGGGCACTAAACCCGGGTCGCGGCAGAGGGCAGCACCCGACCGCGGGTGGGCGCGGCGGCGTAATCGGTCTGTCCGTTTATGGCGAAGGTCCCCCGACGGCATTCTCGCCGTTGCGGGTGAAGAAGCGCCCGCCCGTCCGGGCGGTCGGGCGCTGCCCGGCGGTGCTGCGCACCGCGTATCGGGCGGGGGCTGCGCCCCCAGGAAGGACAGGCGCAACCCTTTGGCGTCAATTTCGATTGACACCGCGGCCCCGTCGGCTAGCTCAGGCCGGATGACGGACAACCTCAGGATCACGCTGGGCGGCGCGCCCGAGGGCTTCGACGCCCGGCTCCTCGCCCGCGAGGCGGAGAAGACCGGCCGTCCGGTCATCCATGTCGCCCGTGACGACAAGCGGCTGGAAGCGATGCGCACGGCGCTCGCCTTCTTCGCGCCCGAAGCGGTCGTCCTGACCCTTCCCGCCTGGGATTGCCTGCCCTACGACCGCGTCTCGCCCAACCCCGAGATCTCGGCCGCCCGCATGGCAACGCTGGCCGCGCTTGCCCATGGCGTCCCCGGGCCCTTCGTCCTTCTGACCACGCTCAACGCGGCCGCCCAGCGGCTTCCGGCGCGCGACCTTCTGCGGACCGCCTCCTTCTCCGCCCGCGTCGGCCACCGGATCGACGAACCCGCGCTGCGCGACTTCCTCGCCCGCATGGGCTTCTCGCAAAGCTCCACCGTCTCCGAACCCGGCGACTACGCCATCCGCGGCGGCATCATCGACATCTACCCGCCGGGCGAGGGCGGCCCGGTCCGGCTCGACCTCTTCGGCGACGTGCTCGACGGCGCCCGCCGCTTCGATCCGGTCTCCCAGCGCACGACCGAGAAGCTTTCGGTGGTAGAGCTCGCCCCCGTGTCCGAGGTGATCCTCGACGAGCCCTCGATCACCCGCTTCCGCCAGAACTACCGCATCGAATTCGGCGCCGCGGGCACCGACGATCCGCTCTACGAGGCCGTCTCTGCCGGGCGCAAGCACCAGGGGATGGAGCATTGGCTGCCGTTCTTCCATGACCGGCTGGAGACGCTTTTCGACTACCTGCCCGAGGCCTCGGTCCTGCTCGACGACCAGGTCACGCCGGCGCGGCTGTCCCGCTGGGAGGGGATCGCCGACCAGTACGAGGCGCGGCGCGAGGCGATGACCGCCAAGGGCCGCATCGACAGCGTCTACAAACCCTGTCCGCCGGGCCTCCTCTACCTCGACGATGCGGCCTGGGAGGCCGCGCTCGATGGCCAGCGCGTCGTGCAGCTGAGCCCGCTGCCCCAGGCGGCGGGTCCCGGCATGGCCGACGCTGGCGGCCGTATCGGGCGCAATTTTGCCCCCGAACGGCAGCTTGAAAGCATCAATCTTTTCGGTGCTCTGGCCGATCATCTTCGCGCAAAACGCAAGGTCGGGCAGGTCGTCGTCACCTCCTATTCCGAGGGCGCGCGCGAGCGGCTGAAGGGGCTGATGGAGGATCAGGGCGTCGAGGGCGCGCTGGAGATCGACGACATTCGCGCCATCCCCGAGGGCAAGGGCGGGCTGTTCCTCGCCATCTGGGCGCTGGAACACGGATTCGAAAGCCCGGGCCTGACGGTCGTCTCGGAACAGGACGTGCTGGGTGAACGCCTCATCCGCGGCCAGAAAAAACGCAGGAAAGCCGAGAACTTCCTGACCGAAGCTCAGTCGCTTTCCCCGGGCGACCTCGTGGTCCATGTCGAACATGGCGTCGGCCGCTACACGGGGCTGGAGACGATCCAGGCCCTCGGCGCGCCGCACGAATGCATCGCGCTCGAATATGCCGAGGGCGCGCGGCTCTACCTGCCGGTGGAGAACATCGAACTTCTCAGCCGCTATGGCCATGAGGAGGGGCTTCTCGACAAGCTGGGTGGGGTCGCCTGGCAGGCCAAGAAGGCGCGGCTGAAGAACCGCATCCGCGAGATCGCCGACCGCCTGATCCGCGTTGCGGCCGAGCGCCAGCTGCGCCACGCCCCGATCCTGGAGGCGCCGCACCAGGCGTGGGAGGCCTTTGCCTCGCGCTTTCCCTACCAGGAGACGGACGACCAGCTCGCCGCCATTGCCGATGTAACCGAAGATCTGGACCGCGGCATCCCGATGGACCGGCTGATCGTCGGCGACGTGGGCTTCGGCAAGACCGAGGTGGCACTGCGCGCGGCCTTCGGGGCCGCAATGGCCGGCGTGCAGGTCGCCATCGTCGCCCCCACCACACTGCTGGCCCGCCAGCACTACCGCACCTTCGCCGAGCGATTCCGCGGCTTTCCCATCGCCGTCCGCTCGCTCTCCCGCTTCGTCTCCGCCCGCGACGCGACGGCGACGCGGGCCGGGCTGGCCGACGGCACGGTCGATATCGTCGTCGGCACCCATGCGGTGCTCGCCAAGGCGGTGAAGTTCAAGAACCTTGGCCTTCTGATCATCGACGAAGAGCAGCACTTCGGCGTCACCCACAAGGAACGGCTGAAAGAGCTGCGTTCGGACATCCACGTCCTGACGCTCACCGCCACGCCGATCCCGCGCACGCTGCAGCTTTCGCTGACCGGGGTGCGGGATCTCTCGATCATCGGCACCCCGCCGGTCGACCGCCTCGCCATCCGCACCTATGTCAGCGAGTTCGACACGGTGACGATCCGCGAGGCGCTTCTGCGCGAGCATTACCGGGGCGGGCAGAGCTTCTTCGTCGTCCCCCGCATCGCCGACCTGCCGGACATGGAAGCCTTCCTGCGCGACCATGTGCCGGAAGTCACCTTCGTCGTGGCGCACGGGCAGATGGCGGCGGGTGATCTCGACGACCGGATGAACGCCTTCTACGACGGCAAGTACGATGTGCTGCTGTCGACCACGATCGTGGAAAGCGGCCTCGACATCCCGACAGCCAACACGATGATCGTGCACCGCGCAGACCGTTTCGGGCTGGCGCAGCTCTACCAGATCCGCGGTCGTGTGGGGCGGTCCAAGACCCGCGCTTACTGCTACCTGACCACCAAGCCCCGCGCGCCGCTCACGCCGCAGGCGGTGAAGCGGCTGCGGCTTCTGGGCTCGCTCGACAGCCTCGGCGCGGGCTTCACGCTTGCCAGCCAGGACCTCGACCTGCGCGGCGCGGGCAACATCCTGGGCGAGGAACAGTCCGGCCATATCACCGAGGTCGGCTACGAGCTTTACCAGCACATGCTGCAGGAGACGATCGCGCGCATCAAATCGGGCGAGATCGACGGGCTCAGCGGCTCCGACGATCAATGGGCGCCTCAGATCAACCTCGGCGTGCCGGTGCTGATCCCGGAAAGCTACGTGCCGGATCTCGACATCCGCCTCGGCCTTTACCGCCGGCTCTCGGGCCTGACGACGAAGGTGGAACTGGAGGGGTTCGCGGCCGAGCTGATCGACCGTTTCGGCAAGCTGCCGCGCGAGGTGAACACGCTGATGCTCGTCGTCCGGATCAAAGCGATGTGCAAGCGCGCCGGCATCTCGCGGCTGGACGCGGGCCCGCGGGGCGCCACGATCCAGTTCCACAACGACAAGTTCGCCAACCCGGCCGGCCTGGTCGAATTCATGCAGGCGCAGGGCGGGGCCGCGCGGATCAAGGACAACAAGATCGTCATCGCCCGCGAATTCCCTGGCGAGGGCGAGCGGATCAAGGGCGCCTTCGCGATCGCAAGGGATCTTGCCGAGAAGGTCGTCAAACCCAACCAGAAGCCGGCGAAGGCCGGGGCGCGCTGACGCCCGGCCGCTCCGGCCTCACCGCGGGATGGTCTTCATCAGCCCGAACCCTGTCACCGCCAGCCCGGCCGTCGCCGCCATCAGCGGCACCGGCGTTCCGTCGAAGGCCAGCCCGATCGGCACCGCGATCCCGACAGAGACAACCGTCGCGATCGCCCCGTTGACCGAGGCCGCCATGCCCGCGATATGGCCCAGCGGTTCCAGCGCCAGCGCGTTGAGGTTGCCGATGGTCAGGCTCGCCATGATGAAGACGCCGGTGTTCCAGGCCAGGTAGGCCGGAAATGCCAGCCATCCCGGCAGAAGCCCCTGCGAGAAGGCCACCACCAGCGCGGCCGAAAAGGCCACCTGCACCCCCAGCGCCAGCGTGATCAGGTGCCGCATCCCCAGCCGCAGCACGAAGGTCGCGTTCAGAAGGCTCGCCCCGCCCGAACTCAGCGCGATGGCGGCGAACCAGAACGGGAAGCTCGCGCCCCGCCCGAAGGTGATGGAGAAGATCTGCTGGGTCGAGGACAGCGTGGCGAAAAGAACGCCGTAGACCAGCGTCTGCACCGCGGTGGCGGTGACCACCGGGCGATGGGTCATCACCTCGCGGAACGCCGCCGCCAGCGGGCCAAGGCGCAGCGGGCGGCGCTTGTCGCGGGCCAGCGTCTCGGGCTGGCGCAGGGTCATCCAGCTCGCCATCGTGAAGGCGAAGACGATCAGCGCGCCGAAGATCCCGCGCCAGCCGAAGGCCGCGATGATCACCGTGCCGACCGACGGTGCGATGGCCGGGACCAGCGTGAAGACCATCATGATGAACGACACGATCCGCGCCATGTGGCGGCCGGAATGCAGGTCGCGCACCAGCGCCAGCGCCGCGATCCGCGGCCCGGAAGATCCCAGCCCCTGCAGCACCCGCGCCGCCAGAAGCATCTCCAGAGACTGGGCCGAGGCCGCCAGAGCCGCCCCGATGGCATAGATCGCCACACCGCCCAGGATCGTCGGCTTGCGCCCCACGGTGTCCGAGATCGGGCCGGCGAAGAGCGTGCCGACCCCGAGCCCCAGAACGAAGGAGGTGACGATCAGCTGCGCGCGGTTCACGTCCTCGGGCGTAAGCTGCGCCGCGATCGAGGGCAGGGCGGGCAGCATCCCGTCGATGGAGAAGGAAACCACGGCCGACATCATCGCCATCAGGGTGATGAACTCCGGCTGCTTCATCGGGCGCGTCGGCATGTCTCTGTCCTGGGGCGGGAAGGCCCGCAGGCGAAACTCCGCATCCCTATCCTGAAAAAGTGATTGGTCTTTGGCGAGACCTACAGGCCGATCCCGGGCACCGCCAGAGCAAAAACGCCCCGGCGGCCAAGATCGGGACCGCGGCCGGGATCAGCCCTGGGCCGTCCCCTCTGCAGGCCCCTCCGAAGGCCCCTCCGCCTCGGCCTGCGCCTGCTCGGCCAGCTCGGCGATGGCCTTGCGCCAGAGGTCGGCGGGCTGCGCGCCCTGCAGCACGTAGCGGTTGGCGATGACGAAAGTCGGCACCGCGCTTACCCCGCGCTCGCGGGCGTGGGCGTCGCGGGCAAGGATGCCCTCGCGGTCGGCGTCGCTGTCCAGCAGCCGCACCAGCATCTCGCGATCAAGGCCCGAGGCCGCGCCGATGTCGGCCAGCACCGCCCGGTCGCCGATATCGCGGCCCTCGCGGAAATAAGCCCGGAACAGCGCGCCCTTTACCATGGATTGCCGCCCCTCCAGCCCCGCCCAATGGATCAGGCGGTGGGCATCCAGCGTGTTCGGCGTGCGGGTGATGCGCGAGAAGTCGATCTCGATCCCCGCCTCGCGCGCGGCATGCTCGATCCGGTCGTAGATCGCCGCCGCCCGCTCGCGCCCGCCGAACTTCTCGGCAAGGTAGCTCGCCCGGTCCGCGCCGCCCGCCGGCATGTCGGGGTTCAGCTGGAACGGATGCCACTCGATCTCGAACATATGGCCCGGCTCGGCCTCCAGCGCGCGGTCGAGATAGGTCTTCCCGATATAGCACCAGGGGCAGACGGGATCGGAGAAGATATCGAGCTTGATCATGCAGGGCCTCGTCATCCGGCCGCGGGCCGGCCGGTTTCATTGCTGGTCCGGTTGTAGGGCAGGGCGGCGGGATCGGCAAACCCCGCCCGCGCGCGATTTCTTGCCAGCCTGCCCCCGCATGGCGTATTTGAGCCTGCATGACCAAGCCCGATCCCACCGCCATCATCCGTATCGCCCGCGAAAGCGGGGCCGAGGTGACGCCCGCGCCGCTCGACCTCGGCCACCGGGTGCGCGAGCTCAGGAAAGAGCGTGGCTGGACTCTGGAACAGGCGGCGGTCCAGGCCGGGCTGGCGCGCTCGACGCTGTCGAAGATCGAGAACGGGCAGATGTCGCCCACCTATGACGCGCTGAAGAAGCTGGCGCTCGGCCTGTCGATCTCGGTGCCGCAGCTCTTCACGCCGCCCTCGAACACCCAGGTGAACGGCCGCATGGCCTTCACCCGCTCGGGCGAGGGGCAGGCCCACGCGACGGCCACCTACGAGCACGAGCTTCTGGCAAGCCAGCTGCGCGCCAAGCAGATGCTGCCCTACCGTGCCCGGGTCCGCGCCCGCTCGGTCGAGGAATTCGACGGCTGGGTCAGGCACGACGGCGAGGAGTTCCTCTACGTCCTGACCGGCACGATCCGGCTCTATACAGAGTTCTACGAGCCGCAGGACATGCGCCGGGGCGACAGCGCCTATTACGACGCCACAATGGGCCACAACGTCATCTCCACCTCGGAGGAAGACGCGCTGATCCTCTGGGTCACGTCGCTGGTCTGACCGGCCCGGACGGCGCCGGGCCGCCGATCAAAGCGAGTTCTGCACCGCATGGGCGGCGCCGGAGATATCCTGGCCCACGCCCGCGACCGTGTTGCAGCCGCCCAGGGCCGCAACCAGCGCCATCAGCACGAAGATCCGCATCTGCTTATCCCTTGTACCACCAGACATTGGGCATGAAGCCCGGCCAGTCGCCGTAGATCGGCAGCTTGTTCGGATAATGCAGCGTCTTTGCGTGGGCAAGATAGGAGCTGCGGCGATACCAGATCGGCACCACGTAGCGCCCTGCCATCAGCACCCGGTCCAGCGCCTTCGCCGCGGCGGTGAAATCCTCCTGGCTGGTGGAGCTGACCATCTTCGCGATCAGCGCGTCGATCGCCGGCTGGTCTGCCCCCATCAGGTTGCGCGTGCCCGGCGTCTTGGCGCCTTCAGAACCCCAGTAGAGCGTCTGCTCGTTGCCCGGCGAAAGCGACAGGGCCAGGGTATAGTTGGTCATGTCGAAATCGTATTTCAGCGTCCGCTGCACGTATTGCGCGGAATCGACCGAGGTGATGTGCATCGTCATCCCCAGCCGCTTCAGGGCAGAGGCATAGATCTGCGCGGCAGAGACCATGTCCGCATCGCCCTGCGGCAGAAGCAGCTCGAAATCGAAGGCCTCACCCTTGGCATTGCGCAGAACACCCTGGTTATCGGCGTTCCAGCCGGCTTCCGACAGCAGGTGCATCGCCGCGCGCAGGTTGCGGCGATTGGCCTCCGTCCCGTCGGAATTCGGCAGCGAATAACCCCCGATCGCGCCCGGGAACAGGCTCGCCTTGAACGGTTCCAGATCCGCCAGCACCCGGCCCTTGGCCGGCCCGTGATCCATCCCGAGATAGGAGTTCGAGTAATAGGAGGTGATCCGGGGCAGGGCGCCGCCGTTCAGCGTCCTGTTGACGAACTTGAAGTTGAAGGCGTCGATCATCGCCTGCCGCACCCGCCAGTCCGAAAACAGGGGCTTGCGGGTGTTCATCACGAAGCCCGCCATGCCGGAGGGCCGCTGGCTCGGGATCTCCGATTTCACCACGTCGCCGGAGCGGACGGCCGGGAAATCATAGGAATTCGCCCATTTAGCGGGGTTCCCCTCGCGGTAGATGTTCAGAAGGCCCGCCTTGAAGGCCTGGAAGGCCACGTTGCCGTCGCCGAAATACTCGTCCTTGATCTCGTTGAAGTTCCACTGGCCGCGGTTGAAGGGCAGGTCCTTGCCCCACCAGTCGGGGTTCTTCTTGAAGGTGATCTCGCGCCCCGGGTCGACCTTGTCGACGACATAGGGGCCCGAGCCGATCGGCGGGGTCATCGAGGTGGCGGTGAAATCCTTGCCCGCCCATTGCGCCTTCTCCAGCACCGGGCGCAGCGCCATCAGCAAGGGCAGTTCCCGGTCCTTGATCTTGAAGGTGATCTTCAGCGAGCGCGGCCCGGTCTGCTCGATCCCCGAGACCTGGCGCCAGGCGGTGCGGTAGCGCTCGTCGCCCTCCGTCCCGACGGTCTTGAAGGACCAGATCACGTCCGCCACCGTCACCGGCTTGCCGTCGGAGAATCGGGCCTTCGGGTTCAGCGTGAATTCCACCCAGGAGCGGTCCGGCGGGGTGGTGATCGATTCGGCCAGAAGCCCGTAAAGCGTGAAGGGTTCATCGTAGCTGCGGCCCATCAGGCTCTCCACCGTCAGGGGGGAAAGCCAGTACGGCGCCCGGCCCTTGATGATGAAGGGATTGAGCGAATCGAAGCCGCCGACATCGCCCATCACCAGCGTGCCGCCCTTGGGCGCGTCGGGGTTGGCATAGGGCAGGGACACAAAGTTCTGTGGCAGCGCCGGGGCGCCATACATAGCTATGCCATAGCTCGTGTCCGCGCCGGCCCATCCGGGCTGCAGCGCAAGGGCGAGGGCGAGCGCCGGAAAGACCCGGCCGGGGCGGAAACTCAGTGGCTTCATCACGGCTACAATTCCTTTCGCCCTTGCCTGTCTGCTGCTTTGACTAACCGCGCTTTCGTGGAAATTCAAACTTCTAGCTTCCATTCCCGATCAGTTGTGCGTATAAAAGGGGCACTGCTCGATAGGTTTCTTGCCTGTATGAAACCTGCCTCAATAACTGAACGCCCGCCTCGTGCGGGCGTTTTTTTTGGCCCGCTTTCCCGCCACTGTCGCGTCACGTCTCTGCGACCCGGGCTGGCAGCCACGGCTGGCGGTGGACATGTGATCTGCGTAGGCTCGCGCAGGCAGCCGTATCAGGAAAGGCAATTTCATGACGCTCTCAGGAAGAACCGCAGTCATCACCGGATCGAACTCCGGCATCGGGCTCGGGATCGCCCATGAACTGGCCAAGGCCGGGGCGGATGTCGTCCTCAACTCCTTCACCGACCGCGACGAGGATCACGAGCTCGCCGAATCACTCGGCCGGGAGCATGGCGTGAAGGCGCGTTACATCGCGGCCGACATGTCCAAGGGCGACGACTGCCGCGCCCTGATCGAGAAGGCCGGCCGCTGCGACATCCTGGTGAACAACGCGGGCATCCAATACGTCTCGAAGATCGAGGAGTTCCCGGTCGAGAAATGGAACGGGATCCTCGCGATCAACCTCTCCGCCTCGTTCCACACCATCGCCGCCGCGCTGCCGGGGATGCGCGAGGCCGGCTGGGGCCGGATCGTCAACATCGCCTCTGCCCACGGGCTGCGCGCCTCGCCCTTCAAGGCCGCCTATATCGCCGCCAAGCACGGTCTCGTGGGGCTGACGAAGACGGTCGCGCTGGAAACGGCAGAGGCCAAGATCACCTGCAACGCGATCTGCCCGGGCTACGTGCTGACGCCCCTCGTCGAGGCGCAGATCCCCGACCAGATGAAGGCCCACAACATGGACCGCGAGACGGTGATCCGCGAGGTCATGCTGGACCGCCAGCCCTCCAAGGAATTCGCCACGGTGGAGGAGATCGGCGGCACCGCGGTCTTCCTCTGCTCCGACGCGGCGGCGCAGATCACCGGCACGACGATCTCCGTCGACGGCGGCTGGACCGCGATGTGAAGCACGTCCGGGCGGCCCTCAGTGCAGGGCCGCCCAGGCGAATTCGGTGGTCACCAGGCTCGCCGCGATCGACCACATGATGACCGCGATCAGGAAATCGAGCACCCGCCAGGCCCGCCGGCTCTGCAGATAGGGCGCCACCAGCCGCGCGCCGTAGCCCAGCAGGGCGAAGAACGCGAAGGAGGCCGTCGTCGCCCCCGCCGCAAAGGCCGCCTTGGGCCAGATCCCCGTGAAATGCGTGGAAACCGCGCCCATCAGCGCCAGCGTGTCGAGGTAGACATGCGGGTTCAGCCACGTAAAGGCCAGCCCGGCCATCAACGTGGCCTTCAGCCCGCGCCCGTCGGTCTCGAGCGCCAGCGCCCCGTCGCCCCTCAGCGCGGCGCGGAAGCGCATGCCGCCATAGATCACCAGGAAGGCCGCGCCGACGGCGGAAAAGACCGCCGGCAGTTCCGGCACCAACCGCATCATCGCCCCGAACCCGGCCACCCCGGCAGAGACGAGCACGGCGTCGGAACAGCCGAACAGCACGATCAGCGGCAGCACATGCCGGCGCATCAACCCCTGCCGCAGCATGAAGGCATTCTGCGCCCCGATCGCCATGATAAGGGAAAATCCTGTCGCGAAACCAGTTACATAGGCACCGAACATCACCTGCCCTAAAGCTCCTCCTCGGACTTGGGCTCGGGGGCCTTGCCGCGCCGCCGCGCCGCCTCGCGTCCCCGCTCCTCAAGCTGCTGCCTCGGGGGTGGATAGACCAGCCCCGCCGAAATGATCAGTTTCGCGGCATCCTCGACGGTCATGTCGAGCATCACCACCTCGGAGGCCGGCAGGTAGAGGAGGAAGCCGGAGGTGGGGTTGGGTGTGGTCGGAAGGAAGACCGAAAGGATCTGCTCGTCCCCCGGCACCTTTTCCTGGATCTCGCCCTTTGCCGCGGTGGACACGAAGCCGATCGCCCAGATCCCCTTGCGAGGGTATTCGACGAGACAGGACTTCTCGAAGCTCTTCTCGGACTGGGCGAAGACGGTCTCGGCGATCTGCTTCACACCGCTGTAGACAGAGCGGACGACCGGCATCCGGTCGACCAGCCGCTCGGCCCGGCGGATCACGGAGCGCCCGATCAGCCCCTTGGCCAGCCAGCCGACGACGACGGTGAAGACCAGGAAGATGATGACGCCCAGGCCCCGGATCGGCAGTTCGGCCCCCGGGCCGAAATACCGCCGCATGAAGACCTCGGGGCGATAGGAGTAGGGCACGAAGGGCAGCACCCAGCTGTCGATCAGCCCGGTCACCGACCAGATCAGGTAAAGTGTCAGGGCGATCGGCAGGATCACCACCAGACCGGTCAGGAAATTGGCACGCAGCCGCGCGAGAATGCCGCGGCGATGGCTGTGATCCTGTTCGTCGCTCATTCGACCGGCACCCCCGTGTCAGCGCGCGTCACGCTAAGGTGTTGATGGTAAGGATGCAACTCCAGCGTGTTGCACCCGCTCTCAATCCGCGACCCCGGAGGGGATTGCAGCGGCGATGGCGACCGCGATCGCAGACGCCAGCCGGGCGTTGTTCAGCACCAGCGCGATATTGGCTTCCAGCGACCGACCCTCGGTCAGCTCGAAGATCCGCTGCAGCAGGAAGGGGGTGACGGCCTTCGCCGCGATCCCCTTTGCCTCGGCCTCCGCCAGGGCCTGTTCGATCACCGGGATCATCACCTCGCGGGCGATCTCGGCCTCGGCCGGGATCGGGTTGGCGATCAGCTGCCCGCCCGGCAGCCCCAGCCGCCCGCGCATCAGATGCGCCGCGGCGATCCCCGCCGCCGTGTCGATGCGCAAGGGCGCCGGCAGGCCGGAGCTGCGCGACCAGAAGGCCGGCAGCTCGTCCTGGCCGACCACGATCACCGGCACGCCCAGCGTCTCCAGCACCTCCAGCGTCTTCGGCAGATCAAGGATCGCCTTCGCGCCCGCCGCAACCACCGAAACTGGCGTTTCCGAAAGCTCGCGCAGGTCGGCGGAGATGTCGAAGCTGCGCTCCGCCCCGCGATGGACACCGCCGATGCCGCCGGTGGCGAAGACCGCGATCCCCGCCAGATGCGCCGCGATCATCGTCGCCGCCACCGTCGTGGCCCCGGTCCCGCCCGAGGCCATGCAGGCCGCAAGGTCCGCGCGCGAGAGCTTCGCCACGCCCGAGGCCTGCCCCAGCGCCTCCAGCTCCGCGCCGGTCAGCCCCACGTGCAGCCGCCCGTCCAGCACCGCGATCGTGGCCGGCACCGCACCCGACGCGCGCACTTCCGCCTCCACGCTACGCGCAGTCTCGACATTCTGCGGCCAGGGCATACCGTGGGTGATGATCGTCGATTCCAGCGCGACCAGCGGCGCGCCGTTGGCACGGGCCTCCTTCACCTCGGGGGAATATCGAATGTCCATGCCTGCCTCGTGGTTTCTCGAACGTGTCCCGCATATCCCAAGCGGCGAACTGCTGCGCAAGGGGTGGGGTTTTCGCAATCCTTGCCTAAGTAAGTACCGATGAAGAAGAAAAGGAGATCTCAGATGGCAGATGGCAGCAAAGCCGCCGACAGCCCGGATCTCAGCGCCGAGATCGCGACGCTCCGCAAGGAGATCGAGGCGCTGGCCGGCACCGTCTCCCGCATCGGCCGCGCCGGTGCGGCCACCGCGCGCGGCGCGGCGGAAGGCCGGATTCACGAGGGCGCCGAGGCGATCGGCGGGGTGGAGGAGAAGATCCTCGCCCAGACCAGGGATCACCCCTGGCGCGTCCTCGGTCTCGCGGCCCTCGGCGGGCTGGTCCTGGGCCTCGTGCTGCGGCGCTGAGCGGCATGAAGGCGCTCTGGCGGATCCTGCGCGCCGGCCTCGGCGCGGAGCTTGACCTCTGGCGCGGGCATGCCCGGCGCCGGATGGGGCTTCTGATCGCGGCTGCAGCCTTCGCGGCGCTGGCCCTCGGGCTGGCGATCGCCTTGGGGATCTATGCGCTGGCGCTCTGGCTCGGCCCCGCCGGCGCGCTTGCCGTTGCGCTGGCGGTCTCGATCCTGATCTGCCTGATCCTTCTGATCGCGCTGAAGCTGGAGGCCCGCGGCCATGCTCGCCGCGTCGCCCTTCGCGCCGCAGAGCGGCGCCGCACGATCGACGCGGCGATCCTCAGCCTGCTGCCCTCGCTGCGCGGCTCGACGCCGGCGCTTTTCGTGGGTCTCGCGGTTCTCGCGCTGACGCTGCTTACCGGCCCGTCCCGCAAGGACGATGACGACGACGCATAGGCCTCAGCCGGTATCGCCCGAGATGTGATCCGCCGCCGCGGCCAGCGCCGCGTCAAGCGCCTCCTCCGGCCCCGCGCCACGCAGTTCGGCCACGACATGGGCGGCCATGAACGTGTCGCCCGCGCCGGTCACCCGCGTCACCATCACCGGCGGCGGCGCCTTGACGGTGATCCCGCGGGCGGAGCCTTCCGCGCAGGGCCGCCCGCCATCGGTGACCAGCACCCGCGCCGCGCCCCGTGCCAACAGCTCCTGTGTGGCGGCGGCGGCCTCGGCGAACCGGGTCTGGCACAGGATCCCGGCCTCCTCCAGATTGACGTAGAGCACCGCGCGCGGATGCCCGATCAGCGGCCTCAGCCGCTCCGCCTTGCCGGGGGAGGCCGGCGCGATCCGAAGGTCGGCCGCGGCGAAAAGCGGGCTCTCCGCGATCTCGGCCAGAAGCGTGACCGTCAGGTTCCCGTCCAGCGCCACCGGCCCGGCCCAGGGCGCGCCCGCGCTGCCCAGCCGCCCGTCTTCCAGGGGCGCCAGGATCCGTGCGCCCGCCGCCTCCAGCGAATGCGCGTCCGCGACCGCGGCGATCAGCCCGTTCGCGCCCTCGACGGCCATGTAGCGGTCGGTCGGCAGGTCGGCAGAGCGGTAGACGTGATCCGTCACCAGCCCCAGATGCCGGCAGGCCGCGATCAGTTCCTCGCCCTCCGCATCCCGGCCGACCACAGTCAGAAGCCCCGGACGCAGCCCGAAGCGCGCCAGCGTCATCGCGATATTCATCGCCACGCCCCCCGGCAGCCGCTCGATCCGGCCCGGCACGTCGGACCCGACATGCATGTGAAACGGTGCCCGGCCGATGATGTCCCACAGGACGGAGCCGATGCAGAGGATGTCGGGCAGGGCAGGGGTCTCGCTCATCGCTTTCCTCTGCCCCGGCGCGGGGGCCTCTGGCAAGAGGGCACGGCTTCCCAGGCTCCGCGCCCCCGGCGTCTTCCTGCCCCGGATACTCCCGCCACAGGCGCAACGGCGGCGGGGGCTTGCAAAGCGCCCCGGTCCGCTATAGACGGCGCTCACTTCACAGGCGGGGCTGGGCCCGAGCGGGAGAAATCCCCGAAGGTCCGCCGGTTGTGCCGGAGCGATCCGGTATCAAAACCCCGCCGAGGCGCAAACCGGAAAGGACATGGACATGGCGCTCCCCGAATTCTCGATGCGTCAGCTCTTGGAAGCTGGCGTTCACTACGGCCACCAGACGCAGCGCTGGAACCCGCGCATGGCGGAGTTCATCTACGGCGACCGCAACGGCATCCACATCGTCGACCTGACCCAGACGGTGCCGATGCTCGACGCCGCGCTGAACGTGATCCGCGAGACCGTCGCCAAGGGTGGCCGCGTTCTCTTCGTCGGCACCAAGCGTCAGGCCCAGAAGCCGATCGCTGACGCCGCCGAGAAATGCGCGCAGTACTACATGAACCACCGCTGGCTCGGTGGCACGCTGACCAACTGGCAGACCGTCTCGAAGTCGATCCAGCGCCTGAAGAACCTCGACGAGGTCCTGGGCGCCGGCGCCGAGGGGCTGACCAAGAAGGAACGCCTCGGCATGGAACGCGAGCAGGCGAAGCTGCAGTCCTCGCTCGGCGGGATCCGCGAGATGGGCGGCGTGCCGGACCTTCTGTTCGTCATCGACGTGAACAAGGAAGACCTGGCGATCCTCGAAGCCAAGAAGCTTGGCATCCCGGTCGTCGCCGTGGTCGACACCAACTGCTCGCCCAAGGGCGTTGACTACGTCATCCCGGGCAACGACGACGCGGCCCGCGCCATTGCGCTCTACTGCGATCTGGTCTCCCGCGCCGCGCTCGACGGGATGTCGGCCCAGCTCGGCGCCGCCGGCGTCGATCTCGGCGCCCTGGAAGAGGCCCCCGAGGAAGACGCGGCAGAGGCCTGAGGCCCCCCGTCATCGTCATGTGACCGGGCGGGGTGATAACCCCGCCCGCAATACTCATTCGAGAACCTTAGGAGATCCGTGATGACGATCACCGCCGCGATGGTGAAGGAACTGCGCGATTCGACCGGCGCCGGTATGATGGACGCCAAGCGCGCCCTGACCGAAACCGAAGGCGACATGGAAGCCGCCGTCGACTGGCTGCGCACCAAGGGCCTGGCCAAGGCCGCCAAGAAGGCCGGCCGCACCGCCGCCGAAGGCCTCGTCGGCGTGACCGTCTCCGACGGCCGCGGCGTGGCGCTTGAAATCAACTCCGAAACCGACTTCGTCGCCAAGAACGAGGACTTCCAGAACCTCGTGCGCGAAATCACCCGCGTTGCCCACCAGGTCGGCGACTCGGTGGAGGTCGTGAAGGCGGCCGACCTCAACGGCAAGACCGTCGAGGACGTGCTGAACGAGTCGATCGCCCGGATCGGCGAGAACATGACCCTGCGCCGGCTGCACGTGCTGGAAGGCGACACGGTGGTCTCCTACGTCCACAATGCCGCCGCGGACGGCCTCGGCAAGATCGGCGTGCTCGTCGCGCTGAAGGGCCCGGCCGCCAAGGCCGAAGAGATCGGCCGCCAGTTCGCGATGCATGTCGCCGCGACCAACCCGGCCTCGCTGGGCGAAGCCGACCTCGACCCGGCCCTGATCGAACGCGAGAAGACCGTGCTGTCCGAACAGGCCCGTGAATCCGGCAAGCCGGAAGCGGTGATCGAGAAGATGATCGAAGGCCGGATGAAGAAGTTCTTCGAGGAAGTCACCCTCCTCGGCCAGAAGTTCGTCATCAACCCGGACGTGACCGTGGCCCAGGCGGCCAAGGACGCGGGCGTGGAGATCACCGGCTTCGCGCGCCTCGCCGTCGGCGAAGGCATCGAGAAGAAGGAAGAGGATTTCGCCGCGGAAGTCGCCAAGACCCTCGGCGGCTGATCCCGGCACCAGAGACTGACGAAAGGCCGCCCCCCCGGGGCGGCCTTTTTCGTTCTCAGGTCGGGAAGGAAGGAAGGCCGGGGCAGGACGCAGGACACCTTCGAAAAAGAGTGGGAACGGTGGGCCGGCCGGCCACACCGTTCCCCTGTGCCCGCTCGTTTGGGGATGAAGTAAGAGCACAGATACGCGCCGACGGGGACCGGTGGACTATGCGCCGGCCCCCGATCGGCTGCGACGGCGGCCGGCTGTAATCCCAACACGCCCGACGTCACGTTCCTTGGCCAAAGCCACCACTCTCGGAACGCTGTCAAAGTGCGCATTTACGTTACGTCAGGATAGTCCGGGATTCCTTACCTTGCGGCTGATCCGCCTCCGGCTCTTACGCGTCGGAGGAGAAAATCATATGGAGTCGCGAGGCTTTAGCCACCGCATGCGCGGTTGTGTCGACATCCAGCGCCTCGCGCGCCAGCCGCAGGTGCTTCTCGACCATAGCCGTCGAGATGTTCATCAGAACCGCAATATCCTGCGTCGTCTTGCCCTCTGCCACCCATTCCAGCGCCTCGCGCTGGCGCTGGGTCAGGGCGCGCGGACCCTGCCGGGGAAGGTTCGTCACCTTCAGGTGCAGCAGCGTGGAGAGTGCGATCAGATGCCGTCTGTTGGACTCGAAGACCTCGTCCACCGCGTCCTGGCTCATCCCAGGCCCGCCGACCAGGCCGATCGCGCCCTTCGAGCGGGTGGAGACGTCCTTGAAGCTCACCGTATATCCGGTCACGATGCCCATGAGCCGGTTGAACTCGATCACCCGCCGCGCCGCAGGGCTGAGCGTACCCTCGGCATAGGCCCTCGCCACATGCCGCCAGCTCTGCGCACCGACGTTCTCCGCCGCCCAGCGGACCATCGGCGCGTCGCGGTACATCTCCTTGCCGATGAAGGTGTCCATATAGGCGGCCTCGTGGTTCGAGAGGTAGACCGCGTTGTCCAGCCCGTAGGGATCGCCCTGCTGGTCCAGCGAATAGCCATAGAGAACCCTCTGGAACCCGAAGCCGGCCACGGTCTCCAGATAGAGCTGCCAGACCTCGGGCACCGTTCCGGCCTCGAGCATCCGTTCGAAGGTTGCCAACATCGTACTACCGCACCGCGAGCCCGTGCGGGCCCGTACTACCCCATCCCATTTATATTCACTGCCAGTGAAAACGGGATTTGTCGAGCCTAAGCCGCCCGCGAGGCCGCCGATCCGATGGCGCGATCAGCGCGCGATCCGGCCCAGAAGCGCCGGCAACAGCCCGAAATCCGCGAACCCCGCGTCATGCGGAAGCTCCGCCTCGGGCGTCCTACGATAGCCCTCGGTGTGCAGAACGAAGGCCACGCCCGCGCGCGCCGCCGTTTCGGCATCGACCTCGCTGTCGCCCACATAGACCGCTGGCCCCGCGCCAAGCGCCTCCAGCACCGCGCGCAGGGGCGCCGGGTCGGGCTTGCGCTGCTCCATGCTGTCGCCGCCCATCACCGAGGCGAAGAGCCCATCCAGCCGGTGATGCTTCAGCACGGCCAGCGTCGCGTCATAGGGCTTGTTGGTGCAAAGCCCGAGCGTCCAGCCCGCGGCGCGGAGCGCCTCCAGCGCGTCCTGCGCGCCGGGATACATCCGCCCGGAGGTCGCTGCGATCCGGTCGTAATGCACCTGGACCCGGGCCAGGAACCGGGCAGGGGCTTCCTCCACCTGCCGCGCCGCGCGCACCCGATCGCAGAGCGTGGGCAACCCGTCGCCGATGAAGCTTATGACGCGGGACAGGTCGAGCGGCTCAAGCGACAGTTCCGCCAGCGCCAGGTTCACCGCCTCGCGGATATCGGGCGCGGAATCGATCAGCGTCCCGTCAAGATCGAAGACCGCCCTCATGCCTTCCACTTCAGCGAGCAGCCGATGGAGGGCACCTGGTCGGCCGGGCCATGTCCGGTCTCGGCCACCAGTTTCATGCCCTCGTAAAGCTCGCGCCGGGCGTCGGGCGGGGCCGGGTTGCGGCCGAAAGCGTCAAGCCTTCCGCGGTATTGCAGCCCGAAACTCGCGTCGAACCCGAAGAAATCCGGCGTGCAGACCGCGCCATAGGCGCGGGCAACCTCCTGGCTCTCGTCGTAGAGATAGGGGAAGGAGAACCCCTTAGCCTCCGCCAGCGCCTTCATCTCGGCGAAGCTGTCCTGCGGATAAGCCTCCGCGTCGTTCGACGAGATCGCGGCAACGCCGATGCCCAGTTCCTGCAACGCCCGGGCATCGCGCAGGATCCGGTCGAGCGCGGCTTTGACATAGGGGCAATGGTTGCAGATGAACATGATCAGCGTGCCGCGCGGACCGGCTACATCGGCCAGGGAAAGTTCACGCCCATCCGTAGAAGGAAGCCGGAACTCCTTGGCTTTCCATCCAAAATCACAGACCGGGGCCACCGCCGCCATCACGCAGCCTTTCCCGCAACCGCCGCTTCCGCCGCCGTGCGGATCGCCCGGATATTGTTGCCATAGGGCGCCGGCGCCGAAACCGAGCCGCCGGTAAAGACGGCCGATCCCGCCACCAGCACATCGGCGCCCGCCGCCGCGACGAGCGGCGCCGTTTCCGGCGTAATGCCACCGTCGACCTGGATATGCACCGGACGGTCGCCGATCATCGCGCGGAGTTTCGCGATCTTCTCCAACTGCGGGGCGATGAATTTCTGCCCGCCGAAACCCGGGTTGACGGTCATAACCAGCACCAGATCGACCATGTCCAGAAGGTATTCCACCGCCTCGATCCCGGTTCCGGGGTTCAGCGCAAGTCCGGCTTTTTTTCCTGTCGCACGAATGGCTTGCAGCGTGCGGTGAACGTGCGGACCGGCCTCCAGATGCGCGGTGATGACATCGGCACCAGCCGCGGCATAGGCCTCGATATACGGGTCCACCGGCGCGATCATCAGATGCACGTCCATCACTGTCTTCACATGAGGACGGAACGCCTTCACGGCGGGCGGACCGAAGGTGAGGTTCGGCACGAAATGCCCGTCCATCACGTCGACATGCACCCAGTCGGCACCCTGATCCTCCACGGCGCGGATCTCGCGGCCGAAGTCGGCGAAATCGGCGGAAAGGATCGAGGGCGCGATCCTGATCGAACGGTCGAAGCTCATGCGTCCTCCTTGGCAGTCCTGCATGACAGCCGGATGTGCCCAGCCTCTAGCGCGAAACGCGGCCCGCCGTCCAGCCTTCGACCCGCGACAGAGGCGCGCTGGCACTGGGCCAGGCGGGGCGCAAACCACAATGCCGTAACAGCATCCGCTATGCCTCTGGCAGACAAGTATATTACATAATATCGATTATAGGCATTTCGGATGTCCAACGCCGGACACCCGCCCCCGGGCCGCGGATCGCTCTCCACGGCCCCCTGCGGCGTGTGGCGCGGCTCAGCCCAGCGTCACCGTCATCGTGACTTCCGCCTTCAGCAATTTCGAGATCGGGCAGCCGGCCTTTGCTGTGTCCGCCAGCTCTTTCAGCGTCGCGTCCGGTGCGTCGCCCATGATCGTCACGTCCAGGTGCGCGGCGGTCACCGTCGGGCTGCCCTCGGTCGACGGATCGAGCGTGATGGTGGACTTTGCCTTGACCGATCCGCCGGCCACGTCGGCCCCCTCCATCAGCGCCGACAGGAACATCGCGAAGCATGCGGCATGGGCCGCGCCGACCAGCTCTTCGGGATTGGTGCCGACCTTGTCCTCGAAACGCGTGGCGAAACTGTAGGACGCATCCTTCAGAACGCCGCTTTGGGTAGAGATCGTCCCGCTGCCGCCCTTGAGCCCGCCGTCCCAGTTCGCCGATGCCGATTTCCGGATCATGGTCCTCTCCTCATCCAGTTGCCCGGGCTCACGCGCCCCGACCGCCAACATAGCGCATCGCGCCCCGATGTCCCGCCCGCGGCGCACCCGATCCGCGAGGATCCGCTGTTGCCGCGACCCGAAATGAACCTTTGTTGCGAGATCACCCACCCGTGTTAGTCTTGCCTGCATGGCGATTGATTTCTGGTTCTCGGTCGGAAGCACCTACAGCTATCTCTCGATCATGCGGCTGGACTCGGTGACCGCGGCGACCGGGATCGCCTTCAACTGGCGCGTCTTCAACGTCCGCAAGATCATGCAGGAGATGCAGAACGTCCCCTTCGCCGACAAGCCGCCCAAGCTCGCCTACATGTGGCGCGATCTGGAGCGGCGCGCGGCGGCGCATGGCTATCCGGCCCGCCTGCCCGCGCCCTACCCGATCAGCAATGCCGCCCGCGCCAACCGTCTGGCGCTGCTGGGCCTGCAGGAAGGCTGGGGCCGCCCCTTCACCCGGGCCGTCTACCGCCGCTGGTTCCATCAGCGAAAGGAGGCCGGCGGCGCCGACAACCTGAACGCAAGCCTGGCCGAGGTGGGCCAGGATCCGGCCTCGGCCTCCGCCCGCGCCGACGGGCCCGATATCGCCGCCGCGCTCACCCGCGCAACGGACGAGGCCCGCGCCCGCGGCATTTTCGGCACGCCGACCTTCGCCGTGGGCGGCGAGCTCTTCTGGGGGGACGACCGGCTGGAGGACGCGCTGGCCTGGCACCGCTCCACCCACGGCCGCTGACCGCGGGCTTCGGGGCGTTGCGCGAAACCCCGCCCCACCGTTCCTATTTGCGGTCTCTTACGGTGCGAAAGCGGTGCTGAAGCGGTGCGAAAACGGTGGCCGGATTCTTATTCCTTTCCAGACCGTTGCGCGGCGTCCCTTATGTTCCCGCCGGCCGCCCGCCCGGCCCACCGCGCGCCGGTCCCGCCGGGGCGGCAACGCCTTGTCACGTCCCGGCGTAACATGTCACGCCCAATTGACCCCGCTGCGGATTTCAGCTATGGCCGCTTGGTTCCCGGACGGGGAACGGCCTGACGCCGGGGCGCCCGGATAGACGCGTCCCATGACATTCTCGCGGCCCGATGCCGCGACCGATAGGACGCCGATGACGAAGTTTTCCGACCTTGCGCTGGACCCCCGGGTCCTGAAAGCCGTTGCAGAAGCCGGGTACGAGACCCCGACCCCAATCCAGGCCCAGGCCATTCCGCATGCCCTTGAAGGCAAAGACGTTTTGGGCATCGCCCAGACCGGCACGGGCAAGACAGCGAGCTTCACGCTGCCTATGATCACCATGCTGGCCAAGGGCCGCGCCCGCGCCCGTATGCCGCGCAGCTTGGTGCTCTGCCCGACCCGCGAACTGGCCGCCCAGGTCGCCGAGAACTTCGACGTCTACACGAAGCACCTCAAGCTGACCAAGGCGCTGCTGATCGGTGGCGTGTCCTTCGGCGAGCAGGACAAGCTGATCGACCGCGGCGTCGACGTGCTGATCGCCACCCCGGGCCGCCTGCTCGACCATTTCGAGCGCGGCAAGCTGCTGCTGACCGGCGTGCAGATCATGGTGGTGGACGAGGCCGACCGCATGCTCGACATGGGCTTCATCCCTGATATTGAACGGATTTTCTCGCTGACGCCCTTCACGCGGCAGACCTTCTTTTACTCCGCCACCATGGCCCCGGAGATCGAGCGCATCACCAATGCCTTCCTCCACGCCCCCGCGCGGATCGAGATCGCCCGGCAGGCCACGGCCTCTGAAACGATCGAGCAGCAGCTCATCCGGATCCAGCCCACCCGCAAGGATCGCGGCTTCTCCGAGAAGCGCGCCGTCCTGCGCGCCCTGATCCAGGCCGAGGGCGAGGCCTGCACCAATGCCATCGTCTTCTGCAACCGCAAGATGGACGTGGACGTTGTCGCCAAGTCCCTGAAAACGCACGGTTTCAACGCAGCCCCGATCCACGGCGACCTTGACCAGTCGACCCGGATGAAGACGCTTGACGGCTTCCGCGACGGTTCGATCCACCTGCTGATCGCCTCCGACGTGGCGGCGCGCGGGCTGGACATCCCGGCGGTCTCCCACGTCTTCAACTTCGACGTGCCGACCCATCCTGAGGATTACGTCCACCGCATCGGCCGCACCGGCCGCGCCGGGCGCGAGGGCAAGGCCTATACCATCGCCGTGCCCGCCGACGACAAGTACGTCGCCCAGATCGAGAGCCTGCTGAAAAAGCCGATCCCGCCCGGCGCCGCCCCGGAATACGAGGCCAGCCCCGAACGCCCGGCCCGCGAGGGCCGCCGCAGCGAGGAACGCAGCCGCCGCCCGCGCCGCGACACCCCTCCCCGGCCCGTCGCCCCGCATAACGAGACCGCGCCGACCGAGCCGCTGGACGTCGCCAAGACCGTGGTCGAGGCCCAGCCCGCCCCCGCTCAGGAGCCCAAGAGCCCGCGGAAGCGCACCGAAAAGGCCGACCGCGGCGAGCGCAACGAGCGCTCCGAGCGCGGCGAGAAGTCCGAGCGTTCCGAGCGCGGCGACAAATCTGACCGTCGCCGGGGCGGTTCCGAACCGCGCCGCAAGGACGAGCAGGTCGTCGGCATGGGCGACCATATGCCCGACTTTCTGACCCGCAGCTTCGCCCGGCGCGACTCCTCCGCCGACTGAGCCCCTCAGGACACAGACGCTATGCGCCGCCCCGCCGGGCGGCGCTTGCCTGTTGCACCAACGCCCCCTGCCCGCCATCCTGTGCGTGGGGGTGAAGGAATGCAGGGCACATGGGCGGTAAACCCTTGTCTTCATGTCTTCGCGTTGGCCTGCTCCTCGCGGCGCTCGCCTCTCTGAGCGGCTGCGGCGGCGGCGGATCGGGTAGCGGGACCTCCTCCAACAGCACGGCCGCGCTGCCGACCGTGTCGGGCGGCTCCACGCCGGCAAGCCTCTGGAACACCTATTACGTCCAGGCCTATGACATGGCCAAGGTCATGGCCGTGCGCGCAAGCCAGGCCTTCCAGAACTCAACGATCACCTACAGCTTCCCGACGCCCTCGAACCCGAACGACTCCCTTCCGCCCGCCTATGCCAACGGCAAGGTGACGACGTCGAATGCGTTGGAGGATGCGCATCTCGACTATGCCTTCTCGACCGGGCTGACGGGCAAGAACATCACGCTCGGGATGATCGACGACGAGATCGGAACCTCGAGCCGGCAATTCTCCGGCAAGACGATCACTCTCGACGGGTCGACCGGCACGCCCGCATCGGACGGACACGGCACCGGCGTCGCCTCGGTCATGGTGGGCAATGGCTCTGACGGGCAGATGACCGGCTTCTCGCCGGCCTCGAACCTCTTTGCCGGGACGATCAGCTACACCTCGGCGCTCGACTGGGCGAAAGTCGGGCAATACATGCTGGACGCCAAGTCCCAGAACGTGCTGGCGGTCAACAATTCCTGGGGGTTCGATACCGCCTCGGGGGCGACGGCGACGGTCGCCAACACCGACCTGCAAAGCGCCTTCGGCTCCGGCGGGCCGGCCACCTACCTGAACGACGTGCGCAGCTACATTCAGTCCGGCGTCGTCGTGGTTGCCGCCCAGAACGATTATAACGCCACGTCTATCTCGGCGCTCGCCGGCCTGCCCTCCGCCTTCCCGGATCTCAAGACCAGCTGGCTGGCCGTGATCAACGCCATCCCCTCAATGAACGGCGACACGATCACCGGTGCAGACCGCATCTCCGCCCCCTGTGCCGAGGCGGCGACCTATTGCATCGCCGCCAACGGTCAGACCAGGATCGTTGATTATTCGCAAAGCTCGGGCTACGGCATCGGCGCCGGCGCCTCCTTCGCAGCGCCGCAGGTGACCGGCGCCCTCGGGCTGCTGGCAGAGGCCTTCCCCACCCTCACCCCCCAGCAACTGCGCGACCGGCTGCTCGTCACCGCCAACAACAGCTTCTATACCGCCACCGGCACGGTCACCTTCGCGCCGGGGATCGTGCATGGTTATAACAGCGAATTCGGAATGGGGTTTCTCGACCTCAAGGCCGCGCTCCTTCCGATCGGCAAGACCAGCGTGCCGACGGCGAGCGGGTCGAGCCTGCCCGCCAATCAGGCGCTCGTCGCCTCCTCGCCTGCCAGCGGCAATGCCATCGCCTCCTCGCTTGCCGGCGTGAAGGTGGTGGTGATGGACCAGATGGGCGGCAGCTTCCAGACGCCCGCCGCCTCCTTCGCGGCAGCACCCGTGAAGGTCGACCCCGCCACGCTGCAACTGGGCGTGCTCGGCTCCCCTTCCGACGCGCGGGAGGCCGGGCTTTACGCCGCGGCGCTTGAGACGGGCTCGGCCGAGGCGATGTTGAACCATGCCGACCTGATGGACACGCCCGATGCGGCGACGCTCTACTCCGGCGCGACGCAGCGCAGCCTTGTCTGGCGCGGGTTGCGGCTGACGGTGGGCCGCAGCGACGGCCAGCTGACCAGCCTCGGGGTTGCCACGGACTTCCCCGCCGGGAACGGCGCGCTGCGGCTCGGCGTGACCGGCTTCGTCGAGAATGGCGGCCTGCTTGGCGTTACCGCGCCGGGCGATGCGGCGGCGATCTCGTCGCATGCGGCCTCGGTGCAGCTCAGCTACGCGACCCCCCTCGCCCGCGGTCTCTCGCTTCGGGCCGAGGGGGAGTTCGGCCTCGCCAAGGGCACGCCCGGCGGGGTGATCACCTCGTTCGGGACGGTGGGCTATGACCGTGTGGGCCTCGCGCTGGACGAGGCGGACCTCGCCCGGCCCGGCGACGTGCTGACGCTCTTTGCCCGCACGCCGGTCGCCATCACCAGCGGCGCGGCCACGCTGGAGCTGCCGACCTCCTTCGCGCTGAGCGGCCCGCAGTTCTCGGCCACGCCGGTCAACCTCAGCCCCTCGGCGCGCGAGCTCGACCTCGGCTTCGAATATTCCCGCCCGCTGCATGCAGGCGCCGTACTGCGCGGCGGCTTCGCCTATGCGATGAACGCCGGCAACGTCGCCGGCGCCCATTCGGTCAGCGCCGTGCTCGGCCTCACGGTGGCGTTCTAGGCCGCGGCTGCCCTATTCCGCCGAAAGCCGGCTGAGGACGACGGTCACTTCCGGCTTCTTGCCGACCTCCTCGACCGCGACCTGACGGACCAGCCGCCGAAGCGCCTCGTCCAGCCGGTCGTCGTCACGCAGCGTCCGCGCGTCGACCCGGTCAAGGAATTCCGCCAGATCCGCCTCCAGCACCTCGGCAAAATTGCGCCCGGTGCGGCCGGTCTTCGGCAGGCCCAACAGCTCCGCCCAGGCCTCGCCCAGCGGCTGGTCGTCCTCGTCGAGGATCAGCGTGACGAGCACCAGCCCGTTCATCCCCATCCTCAGACGGTCGCGGATCACCCCGTCCATCGCGCCAACCATGGCGGTGCCGTCGAGGTAGACGCGCGAAGTCTCGATATACTCGGCCACCTTGGGAACGTCGCCGGTCAGGTCCAGCATCATCCCGTTGGTCGCGACCTCCGAGATCCGGCCCCGCGCCTCGGCCAGCCGGGCATGAGCCCGCAGATGCCGGTGCTCGCCGTGCATCGGGATGACGATCTGCGGTTTCAGCGCCTCTTGCACCCGCTCCAGGTCGGGCCGGTTGGCATGGCCGGAGACATGGTAGAGCCCGCCATGGTCGTCCACCACCTCCACGCCCCTCTCGGAGAAGGCGTTCATGATCCGGATCACGCCGCGCTCGTTGCCCGGGATGGTCTTGGAGGAGAAGAGGAACGTGTCACCCTCCTTCATCTCCAGCCCGAGGTACTTGCCGCGCGACAGCTGCGCGGTAGCCGCGCGCCGCTCGCCCTGGCTGCCGGTGACGATCAGCATCAGGTTCTGGCGCGGGACCTCCACCGCCGCCTCGGGCGGAATGATCGGCGGGAAGGCCGGCAGGACGCCGGACTCCTCGGCCGCCGCGACCATCCGCTTCATCGCGCGCCCCAGAAGGCAGACAGAGCGGCCGGCGGCATGTCCCGCCTGCGCCAGCGTCACAAGACGGGCGACGTTGGAGGCAAAGGTCGTCGCCACCACCATCCCCGGCGCCGCCGCGACGAGATCGCGCAGCGGCTCGGCCAGCGTGCTTTCGCTTCGCCCCTCATGGGTATTGAAGACATTGGTGGAATCGCAGGTCAGAACCTTCACGCCCTCGGCCCCGATCTCGGCCATCGCCTTCGGGTCGTGCGGCTCGCCCACCACAGGACCGGGGTCGAGCTTGAAGTCGCCGGAATGGAATATCCGCCCCGCCGGCGTGTCGATGATAAGGGCCGAGCTTTCGGGGATCGAATGCGCCACCGGCTGGAATTGCACCCGGAACGGGCCCACCTGCACCGCCTCCGGCCGCGGCTCCACGACCGTCACGGCGGTTCCGGGATGGCCGTGCTCTTCGAGCTTCAGCTTGGCAATGACGCCGGTGAAGCAGCGGCAATAGACCTGCGCGCGCAGCTTCGGCCAGAGATGGCCGAGCGCGCCGACATGATCCTCATGCGCATGGGTCAGGAAGATCGCGTCGATCCGGTCGGCCCGCGCCTCCAGCCAGGAGATGTCGGGCAGGATCAGCTCCACCCCAGGGGTCGTCTCCATGTCCGGGAAGGTCACGCCGAGATCGACGACGATCAGCCGCTCGCGCCCCTCCGGCCCGTAGCCGTAGACGTAGCAGTTCATGCCGATCTCCCCCGCGCCGCCGAGAGGGAGATAGATCAGGCGGGCCTCGCTCATGCGGTTTCCGTATCCTTGTTGAAGCGGTGAATGACCGTCAGGCCGTGCATGGTCAGGTCACTGTCGACCTTGTCGAACAGCGTAAAGCCCTGATCGAAGAGCGGCGCAAGCCCGCCCGTGGCGATCACCTGCATCGGCCCCTCCCTTTCGGTGCGGATCTGCCGCACGATCCCCTCGCAAAGGCCGATATAGCCCCAGAAGATCCCCGATTGCATGCAGGCGACCGTGTTCGTGCCGATCGCGCTCTGAGGCTTGGTCACATCGACATGCGGCAGCGCCGCGGCCGCCATGTGCAGCGCCTCGAGGCTCAGGTTCACGCCGGGCGCGATCACCCCCCCGATATAGGCCCCATCGGTGTCGACCACGTCGAAGGTCGTCGCCGTGCCGAAATCCACGACGATCAGGTTCCCGCCGTACCGGTCGAAGGACCCCACCGCATTGACCAGACGGTCGGGCCCCACCGTCGTGCCCACGTCCACCCGCGGCGGCGCCGGCAGGCGGCACTCCGGCTTGCCCACGACCAGCGGGCGGCAGTCGTAATAGCGGTTGCAGAGGACGCGCAGGTTGAACACCACCCGCGGCACGGTGGAGGAGATGATGACCTCGGTGATCATCGCGTCGATCTTGTTCAGGCTCATCAGCGACGACAGCCAGACGAAATACTCGTCCGCCGTGCGACGATGGTCGGTCGCGATTCGCCAGTCGGCAAGAAAATGCGCCCCATCCCAAATCGCGAAGACGGTATTGGTATTGCCGCAGTCGATCGCAAGAAGCATGCGCGCCTCCCGTCAGAAGAACACCTCGGCCGCGGGGATCGCCTGCCGTCCCTCGGCCGTCCTGAGGACCAGCGCACCCGCGAGGTCCACCGTTTCGAACGTCCCAAGATGGGTGGCGGTGCCGGTCCGCGCCGTGACCGGTTCGCCGATGCGGGCGGCCCGGTCCAGCCAGGCCTCGCGGATTGGCGCGAAGCCCTGGCCGGTGAAGACGCTCTCCCACCCGGCATAGGCGGGCGCGAGCAGGTCGAGGAACTCCTCGGGCGTCACCCGCGCGCCGGTCTCGCCCAGAAGGCTGACGGGGCGGACGGCCCCCGGCTCCACCTGGTCGGCGCCGGGCGCGGCGGCGAGGTTCACCCCGATCCCAATCGCGAGATGGGAGACACCGGCCCCCTGCCCCATGCTTTCCAGCAGAATCCCGGCGACCTTGCCGCCGTTCAGCAGCACGTCGTTCGGCCATTTGAGCGCAAAGGGCTCGGCGCGCCCGCTGGCCCCCACGAAGGCGTCGAAAAGCGCCAGTGCGGCGACGAAGCTCCGCAGGGCAACCGCCTCCGGGGCCTCCTTCGGCCGCATCACGAGCGTGGCGGCAAAGTTCCCCTCTGGCATCGCCCAGGAACGGCCCCGCCGGCCGCGCGCGGCGGTCTGGCGGTGGGCAAGGATCCAGGCGGACCCCGTCAGCGACGGGGCAAGCCGTGCCGCCTCGGCATTGGTGCTGTCGGTGACCGCCAGCACATGCCGGGCAACACCTTCGGGCCAGCCGCTAGTGGACAAGTGTCGCCGCCGCGGCCTGCGCCAGGCTGCCGATGCCGAAGAGGTTGACGACCCCCAGCAGCATGATCGCGGCAGACCCCATCAGGCCAACCCAGGCGCCCGCGCTCATCCCACCCGCGTCGATGCCTTCGCGCTCTTCGCCGAAGTACATGTAGAAGACGATGCGCAGGTAGTAGAAGGCACCGATCACCGAGGCGATCACGCCGAGGATGGCGAGCCAGGCCATATGCGCGTCAACGGCGGCCTTCAGCACGTAGAACTTGGCGAAGAAGCCGACCATCGGCGGCACGCCGGCCAGCGAGAACATCAGCACCAGCAGCGCCAGCGCCTTCAGCGGCTCGCGGCGCGAATACATCCGGAGCGAGTCGATATCCGTCACCGGCTCGCCGTCCTTCTGCATCGACAGGATGAAGGCGAAGGTGCCGACGTTCATGGTCACGTAGATCGCCATGTAGATCAGCATCGCCTGCACGCCGCCCGCGGTCCCGGCCGCCAGCCCCATCAGCGCGAAGCCCATGTGGGTGATCGAGGAATAGGCCATCAGACGCTTGATGTCGCGCTGGCCGATCGCCGCAATCGCCCCCCAGAACATCGAGGCGACGGAAAGGAGCGCAAGCACCTGCCCCCAGTCCTTCGGCGCCGAGCCGAAGGCACCCTCGGCCAGCCGCGCGATCAGCGCCATGGCCGCAACCTTCGGCGCCGTGGCGAAGAAGGCCGTCACCGGCGTGGGCGCCCCTTCGTAGACATCGGGCGTCCACATGTGAAACGGCACGGCCGAAACCTTGAACGCCAGACCGGACAGCAGGAAGACGAGCCCGAAGAGAAGCCCGATCGGCATCGCGCCCTGCTGCACCGTGGACAGGATCCCGGAGAAGCTCGTGGTCCCCGCGAAGCCATAGGTCAGCGACGCCCCGTAGAGCAGCAGACCCGAGGACAGCGCGCCGAGGATGAAGTACTTCAGGCCGGCCTCGGTCGACTTCGCATCGCCGCGCCGGATCGAGGCGACGATGTAGAGCGACAGCGACTGCAGCTCCAGCCCCATGTAGAGCGACATCAGGTCGTTTGCCGAGACCATCACCATCATGCCGATCACGGCCAGTGCGATGACGATCGGATATTCGAACCGCATCAGCCCGCGCCGGTTCATGTAGTCATGCCCGATCACCAGCACCGCCGCGGCCGACAGCAGGACCGTCACCTTGGCGAACCGGGCGAAGCCGTCGTCGATGAAGAGCCCGTCGAAGGCCGTGCGGTGCCCCGAGATCGTGCCGATCCAGATCGCGACCAGCACGAAGACGGCCGCGGTGGTCCAGGTCAGCAGGCCCGCCGTGCGGTCCTTGCCGGTGTAGACGCCGAAGAGGAGCGCGGCCATTGCATAGACCGAGATCAGGACTTCCGGCAGGGCGGTGGAAAGATCGCCAGGGTTCATGTCCGCGTCCTCAGTTCTGTGCCAGCTGGATTGTGGTGGTCTTGACGCCCGCATCGGCGAGCTGGGTGTCGACATGGGTGACAAGCGCCCGCACCGACGGCCCGATGATATTGGTCACCGCGCTCGGATAGACCCCCAGGATCAGCGTCATCGCAACCAGGGGCGCGAAGATGACCCTCTCGCGCAGGTTCATGTCGGTGATGGTCTTCAGCGTCTCCTTCACCAGATCGCCGAAGACGACCCGGCGGTAGAGCCAGAGCGCATAGCCCGCCGACAGGATCGCGCCGGTCGCGGCGAAGGCGGCCACCCAGGTGTTGACCTGGAAGATCCCCAAGATCGTCAGGAACTCGCCCACGAAGCCCGAGGTGCCCGGCAGGCCCACGTTCGCCATCGTGAAGAACATGAAAACCAGCGCGTATTTCGGCATCCGGTTCACCAGGCCGCCATAGGCCGCGATCTCCCGGGTGTGCATGCGGTCGTAGATCACGCCCACGCAGAGGAAGAGCGCGCCCGAGACGAAGCCGTGCGACAGCATCTGGAAGATCGCGCCATCAAGCCCCTGCTGGTTCGCCGCGAAGATCCCCATGGTCACGAAGCCCATGTGTGCGACCGAGGAATAGGCGATCAGCTTCTTCATGTCCTCCTGCACCAGCGCGACAAGCGAGGTGTAGACGATCGCGATCACCGAAAGCCACAGGACCAGAGGCCCGAGGATGTGGCTCGCGATCGGGAACATCGGCAGCGAGAAGCGCAGGAAGCCGTAGCCGCCCATCTTCAGCAGGATCGCCGCCAGCACCACGGAGCCCGCCGTCGGCGCCTGAACGTGGGCGTCGGGCAGCCAGGTGTGTACCGGCCACATCGGCATCTTCACCGCGAAAGAGGCGAAGAACGCGAGCCAGAGAAGCGTCTGCAGCCCGCCCGCGATCTGCCAGCCCAGTAGGTCGATCGGCCCGGCCGAGAACTTGAACTGCAGAAGCGTCGGAATATCCGTCGTGCCCGCCTGCACCGCCATGGTGACGATTGCGACCAGCATCAGGACGGAGCCGAGGAAGGTGTAGAGGAAGAACTTGAACGCGGCATAGATCCGGTTCTGCCCGCCCCAGATCCCGATGATCAGGAACATAGGGATCAGGCCGCCCTCGAAGAACAGGTAGAAGAGCACGATGTCCAGCGAGGTGAAGACGCCGATCATCAGCGTTTCCAGCAGCAGGAAGGCGATCATGTACTCCTTCACCCGCACCTCGACCGACCAGCAGGCACCGATCGTCAGCGGCATCAGCGCCGTCGTCAGCATGACGAAGAGCACCGAGAGCCCGTCGACCCCCATCTTGTAGTGCATGCCCAGGATCCAGGGCCGGTCCTCGACGAACTGGAAGCCCGTGTTCGAGGGATCGAAGTTCCACAGCAGCTTCAGCGAGACGAGGAAGGTCAGCACCGTCGCCGCCAGGGCCAGCCAGCGGGCATTGCGCGCCGCCTCGGGCGTGCCGCCCCTGAGGAAGACCAGCAGGACCAGCGCGGCAAGCGCCGGCAGGAACGTGATGATGGACAGAAGATCGTGCATCAATGCGCCCCTCCGGTGAGCGTCATCCAGGTCATCAGGACGCCGATCCCGATCACCATGGCAAAGGCGTAGTGGAACAGATAGCCGGACTGTGCGCGGGCCGTGAGCCGGGTGAACCAGGGAACGATCCCCATGGACACGCCGTTAATGGTGCCGTCGATGACCTCGCCGTCGCCCTTCTTCCAAAGGAACCGGCCAAGCGCCACGGCGGGCTTCACCAGGATCGCGTCATAGATCTCGTCGAAATACCACTTGTTCAGCAGGAACAGGTAAAGCGGCCGGTTCGCCGCCGCCATCCGGGCGGGCAGGTCGGGCCTGGCGATATACATCACCCAGGCGACGCCGAAGCCCAGAAGCATGGCGATGAAGGCCGAGACGCCGACCCATTCGGGCAGGTGATGCGCGGTCTCGATCACATGGTTCGTGGCGCCCATGTAGATCGCGCCGGTCCCCGGGGCCCCATGCTCGCCAAGGCTGAAGAACTGCCCCAGCATATGCTCGTTGCCGAAGAAGTAGTTGTAGCCGACCATCCCCGAGAAGGCAGCGCCGAGGCCGAGGACCCCAAGCGGGATCAGCATGACCATCGGGCTTTCATGCGCATGCTCGTGCTTGTGGTGGTCGCCCTTCTCGGGACCGTAGAAGGTCATGAAGATCAGCCGCCAGGAGTAGAAGGCAGTGAAGACCGCGGCGATCACCAGCATCCAGAAGCCGTACATGGACCCCGCGGCATAGCTCGCCTCGATGATCGCGTCCTTGGAATCGAAGCCCGCGAAGCCGATCGGGATCCCGAAGAGCTCCTTGGAGAACGGGATGCCGACCCCGGTGATCGCCAGCGTTCCGACGACCATCATCCAGAAGGTAAAGGGGATCTTCTTGCGCAGGTTGCCGTAGTTCCGCATGTCCTGCTCGTGGTGCATCGCGGTGATGACCGAGCCCGCGCAAAGGAACAGCAGCGCCTTGAAGAAGGCATGCGTCAGCAGGTGGAACATCGCCACCGAATAGACGCCCGACCCCGCCGCCGCGAACATGTAGCCAAGCTGCGAGCAGGTCGAATAGGCGATCACGCGCTTGATGTCGTTCTGCACCAGACCGACCGTCGCCGCGAAGAAGGCGGTGGTGGCGCCGATGATCAGCACCAGTTCCTTCGCCGCCGGGGCGAATTCGTAGATCGGCGACATCCGGCAGACCAGGAACACGCCCGCGGTCACCATGGTGGCGGCGTGGATCAGCGCGGAAACCGGCGTCGGGCCTTCCATCGCGTCCGGCAGCCAGGTGTGCAGGAAAAGCTGCGCCGACTTGCCCGAGGCACCGACGAACAGCAGCACGCCGACCAGATCCGCCGCGTTCCACTGGCTCCAGAGGAAGGTGACGTTGGTCTTCGCCAGCGCCGGCGCATGGGTGAAGATCGTGTCGAAGTTGATCGAGTCCGTCAGGAAGAACAGCGTCGCGATCCCCAGCATGAAGCCGAAGTCGCCGACCCGGTTCACCACGAAGGCCTTGATCGCCGCCGCGTTGGCCGAGGGCTTCTTGTAGTAGAAGCCGATCAGAAGGTAGGACGCCAGGCCCACGCCTTCCCAGCCGAAGAACATCTGGACGAGGTTGTCGGCCGTCACCAGCATCAGCATGGCGAAGGTGAAGAGCGAGAGATAGGCGAAGAAGCGCGCCTTGTAGGGCTCGTCGTGGGTCCAGTTCTCGTCATGGGCCATGTAGCCCCAGGAATAGAGATGGACCAGCGAGGAGACCGTCGTGACCACGATCAGCATGATGGTCGTAAGCCGGTCCAGACGGATCGCCCAGGACGTGTCGAGGCTGCCCGACGAGATGTAGCGCAGGATCTCGATATGCTGGGTTGCGCCGTCGAAGGTGAGGAACACGATCCAGCTCAGCAGCGCCGCGAGGAACAGAAGCCCCGTGGTCAGCAGCAGCGCGCCCTTCTCGCCGATCACCTTCCAGCCGAAGCCGCCGATGATGGCGCCGACGAGCGGGGCGAAGAGGATGACTTGTTCGATCATGGCCTCAGCCCTTCATCACGTTGATGTCTTCGACGTCGATCGTCCCGCGGGTGCGGAAGAAGCTCACCAGGATCGCGAGGCCGATCGCGGCCTCGGCCGCGGCGACAGTCAGCACGAACATCGTGAACACCTGCCCCACCAAGTCGCCGAGGAACGACGAGAAGGCGACGAGGTTGATGTTCACCGCCAGGAGCATCAGCTCGATCGACATCAGGATGACGATGACGTTCTTCCGGTTCAGGAAGATCCCGAAGATGCCGATGACGAATAAGGCCGCCGCCACCGTCAGGTATTGTGTCAATCCGATCATTATCGTCCCTCCGGGCCGGTCGCCCGCTTCTTTCCGTTGTCGCCCCCGCGCACGGCGGGGCCTCAGTCCAATGTCCCGCCCGGGCCGGGCCTTAAAGCCCCTGCCCCGGCTTCACGTCGGTCAGTTCCATCGTCTTGGCCGGATCGCGCCACATCTGCTCCAGAACGTTCTGCCGCTTGACGTTCTTGCGGTGCCGCATGGTCAGCACGATCGCCCCGATCATCGCGACCAGCAGCACGAGGCCGGCCAGCATGAAGAGGAAGACGTATTTGTCGTAGAGCACCAGGCCAAGCGCGTGGGTGTTGTGGATCTTGGCCGGATCCGGCGTGATCGCACGGCGCAGCCCCTCGGCCCCGGCGGCGGATTTCCACACGCCCAGCACCATGAAGAACTGGATCAGCAGCACGACCCCGATCAGCAGGCCCACCGGCATGTAGCGGACCATCTCGGCCTTCAACTCGGCGAAGTCGACGTCGAGCATCATGACGACGAAGAGGAACAGAACCGCCACGGCGCCGACATAGACGATGATCAGCAGCATGGCGACGAATTCCGCCCCCAACAGCACGAACAGCCCGGCAGAGGAGAGGAACGCGAGGATCAGCCAGAGCACCGAATGCACCGGGTTTCTCGCGGTGACGACCATCAGCCCGGAGGCAATCGTCACGATCGAGAAGAGGTAGAAGGTAAAGGCTGCGACAGTCACGCGCTGTCCTCCTCGTTTTCGCCGAAGACGCCCTGCGCGATCTCCAGCGCCTTGGTCATGGCGGGCACGCCGCCGAAAAGGCTCATCTGGGTGATCACCTCGGCGATCTCCCGTTTCGTGGCCCCCACTTCCAGCAGATGCCGGATGGTGAGCCGGATCTGCGGCTCGGCCTGCGCGCCCAGCACGGTAAGTGCCGCCAGCGTCACGAGGAGCCGCGTTTTCGCGTCCAGACCTTCACGGTTGAAGGTCCGGCCGAACCACATTTCCATCATGTCCTTCGACATGGTGGGCATCAGCGCGTCGAAGCCCTTCAGCTGCATGTTCTCCAGCGCAGGGTTGAACGAGCGGACCATCTCCTGGCCCTGCTCAACCATCGCCTGGAACAGTTTGCCGAAATCCTCGCTCATCTGTAGGGCGCATCCGCTTCAAGGTTGCGGGCGATCTCGGCTTCCCAGCGGTCGCCGTTGTCGAGCAGCTTCGCCTTGTCGAAGAACAGCTCTTCCCGGGTCTCCGCCGAAAACTCGAAGTTCGGCCCCTCGACGATAGCATCCACCGGGCAGGCTTCCTGGCAGAAGCCGCAGTAGATGCATTTCGTCATGTCGATGTCGTAGCGCGTTGTGCGGCGCGAGCCGTCGTCGCGGGGTTCCGCGTCGATGGTGATCGCCTGCGCCGGGCAGATCGCCTCGCAAAGCTTGCAGGCAATGCAGCGCTCCTCGCCCGAAGGGTAGCGCCTGAGCGCATGCTCCCCCCGGAAACGCGGGCTCAGCGCGCCCTTTTCATGCGGGTAGTTCAACGTCGCCTTCGGCGCGAAGAAGTAGCGCATGCCCAGGCCGAAGCCTTTTATGAAGTCCGTCAGGAAGAAGTATTTGACGGCACGGTTGATATCGATGCCCATCTCAGCCTCCGATCGCGTAGCGGGCCCAGAGACCGCCGAGAACGTGGTATTTCGCGAGGAACGCCACCAGCACCACCCAGCCGAGCGACATCGGCAGGAAGACCTTCCAGCCGATCCGCATCAGCTGGTCGTAGCGGTACCGCGGCACGATTGCCTTCACCATGGCGAAGAGGAAGAAGAAGAACGCCATCTTCCCGACCATCCACAGCGCCCCGTCCGGGATCCCCGGGATCGGGCTCAGCCAGCCTCCGAAGAACAGCAGGCTCATCAGCGCGCACATCAGGAAGATCGCGATATATTCCCCCGCCATGAACAGCAGGAACGGGGTCGACGAATATTCCACCTGATAGCCCGCGACGAGCTCCGATTCCGCCTCCGGCAGGTCGAACGGCGGCCGGTTGGTCTCGGCCAGCGCGGAGACGAAGAACAGCACCACCATAGGCAGATGCGGCAGCCAGTACCAGTTCAGCAGGCCCAGATGCCCCTTCTGCGCCATCACGATGTCGGTGAAGTTCAGCGAACCGGTCGAGATGACGATGCCGATGATGATCAGCCCCAGCGACACCTCGTAGGAGATCATCTGCGCCGCCGAGCGCAGCGAGCCGAGAAACGGGTATTTCGAGTTCGAGGCCCAGCCGCCCATGATCACGCCGTAGACCTCGAGCGAGGAGACGCCGAAAAGGAACAGGATCGCCACGTTGATGTTCGACAGGACCCAGCCCTGTTCGAACGGGATCACGGCCCATGCCAGCATGGCGAGCACGAAGCTCAGAACCGGCGCGAGCATGAACACGAACTTGTCCGCGCCCGACGGCACGATCACTTCCTTGACCACGTATTTCAGCGCGTCGGCGACAGTCTGCAGCAGCCCGAAGGCCCCCACGACGTTCGGCCCCTTGCGCATCTGGACCGCCGCCCAGATCTTCCGGTCGCCATAGACCAGGAACAGCAGCGAGATCATCACGAAGGCGATGACCAGGATCGCCTGCAGCACGATCAGTACCGCAATGCCCAGATCTGTGTGCAGAAAATCAGCCATCTTGCCCCATCCTCAGACCGGCCCTCATATCGTCGGTATCCCTTGTGCCCCGCAGTCGCGCACCGTGACTTCGGCGTCTATCGTCTTGTAACCACGGGGCAACGCGGCCGACACGGTGTAAACCGCATCTCCGCGCCAAATGCCACCCTCTTTGGCCACATTCGTGCGCACGTGGCGGGCAAATCCGTAACCGCGGATCAGCGCGTACTGGGCCGCCGCGCAGCGCGCATAGGCCTCCACATCCGCGGTGTTCCGCGCCCCTTTCATGGACACGATGAAGTCCACCAGATCGTTCTCCAGTAACACCGTTTTGATGCCCAGATACGTCGGATGGAACCCCGCTCTCGCCGATGCACCCCCCGCATCCCCGGCGCAGCCCGACAGGACCGCCAAGGCGGTCAGGCAGGCCATCGCCGGAAGAAGGTGCATCGCCATCATCACTCCGCCGCCATCGGCGCCGCGCGCCGCTCCGCCTGGGCGCGCGACAGCTCCGCCATCAGCTCGGAGGCGCGCGCGACCGGGTTGGTCAGGTAGAAGTCCTTCACCGCGTTGCGGAATTCGGCCTTGGCCGGATCCTTCAGCGGCAGCGGCTGCCAGGCGTTCTCGGCAACCTCGTCGATCGCCTCCAGCCCCGGATGCGCGTCCACAAGCGCGCGGCGCAGCTGCACCAGGCTGTCCCAGGGCTGCGTCGCGCCCAGTTCGGCCGACAGCGCCCGCAGGATCGCCCAGTTCTCTTTCGCCGCACCCGGCGGGAAGCCCGCGCGGAAGGCAAGCTGCGGCCGGCCCTCGGTGTTGACGAAAAGCCCAGCCTCCTCGGTATAGGCGGCGGCCGGCAGGATGATATCTGCCCGGTGCGCACCGCGGTCGCCGTGGCTGCCCTGGTAGATCACCACCGGCCCGGCAGCGATCTCGACCTCGTCGGCGCCAAGGTTGTAAATCACCTCCGCACCCTCGATCGCGGCAGCCATGCCACCTTCGGTGACAGCACCCACGTCCATCGCACCGACGCGGCTCGCCGCGGTGTGCAGGATCAGGAGCTTCGCCTTGCGGGCCTCGGCGATCTGCATGGCATAGGCCAGAACCGCCTCGCCATCCGCCTCGTTGATCGCGCCCTGCCCGACGATGACGAGGCCCGGCATATCATCGGCCGGCGCCTCCTTGGCGGCCTTCAGATGCGCCACCAGCGTCGCCCGGTCGGTGCCGAAATGGTGGTAGTCATAGGTCAGGTCCACCGCCTCGCCGATCAGCCCGACTTGCGCGCCAAGCGACCAGGCCTTGCGGATCCGCGCATTCAGCACCGGCGCCTCGTCGCGCGGGTTGGTCCCGATCAGCAAGATCCCCCCGGCGGCGTCGATATCCTCGATCCGGCCGGTCCCGACATAGGCCGAGCGGTTGCCGGCGGGCAGCTTCGCCCCGTCGGTCCGGCATTCGACCTTGCCGCCCACCCCCTCGACGAGGTTCTTCAGCGCAAAGGCGGCCTCGACCGGGGCCAGATCGCCGATCAGGCCCGCGACCTTCTTGCCCTTCATCGCCGCCGCGGCAGCTTCCAGCGCCTCGCCCCAGGAGGCTTTGCGCAGCTTGCCGTTCTCGCGGATATAGGGCGTGTCCAGCCGTTGACGGCGCAGCCCGTCCCAGACGAAGCGGGTCTTGTCCGAGATCCACTCCTCGTTCACGCCGTCATTGTTGCGCGGGATGATCCGCATCACTTCGCGGCCCTTGGTGTCGACACGGATCGCCGCGCCGAGCGCATCCATCACGTCGATGGTCTCGGTCTTGGTCAGTTCCCAGGGGCGCGCGGTAAAGGCGTAGGGCTTCGAGGTGAGCGCGCCCACCGGGCAAAGGTCGATGATGTTGCCCTGTAGGTTCGAATCGAGCGTCTCGTTGAGGTACGAGGTGATTTCCGCATCCTCGCCGCGCCCGGTCTGGCCCATCTGGGTAATGCCCGCGACCTCGGTCGTGAACCGCACGCAGCGGGTGCAGGAGATGCAGCGCGTCATGCAGGTGTCGACCAGCGGGCCGAGGTCGAGGTCCTCGTTGGCGCGCTTCGGCTCGCGGTAGCGCGAGAAGTCGACGCCATAGGCCATCGCCTGGTCCTGCAGGTCGCATTCGCCACCCTGGTCACAAATAGGGCAGTCGAGCGGGTGGTTGATGAGCAGGAACTCCATCACCCCTTCCCGCGCCTTCTTCACCATCGGCGAATTGGTCTTCACCATCGGGGGCTCGCCGTCCTTGCCGGGCCGAAGGTCACGCACCTGCATGGCGCAGGAGGCCGCGGGCTTCGGCGGCCCGCCGACGACTTCCACCAGGCACATCCGGCAGTTGCCGGCGATCGAGAGCCGCTCGTGGTAGCAGAAGCGCGGGATCTCTACGCCCGCGATCTCGCAGGCCTGGATCAGCGTCATCGCGCCGTCGACTTCGACCACGGTGCCGTCGATGTTGATTTTCTTCAGGTCAGCCATGTCTCACTCCGCCGCCATCGCGTTGCAGTTGCGGACCCGCCACAACTGCGCTTCCTTCAGGTAGGACCAGCCGAAGGCATGGTCGCTATCGCCATGCGCCTCGAGGTGCTGGAACCGCTCCGTTCCCTCGGTGATATCCGGTCGGTGTCCTTCGGGAACCCACCACATCACCAGCCGCGGCGTTTCGACCGCGTCGTACCATTCCGCCCGGCGCTCGTAGAACCGCCGATGCACGGTGTTCCAGACGAAGGCCTCCAGCAAGGCCACGTCCTCCCACACCGACATCGTGGAAGCCATGCGCGGATTGCCCCCAAGCGCCCCGGCCGGATCGTTCTGCGCGGTCCCCATCGCCTCTTCGTCCATTCGCCATACGAACCCCGGGCTGCGCTCCGCCACCCCGTTCACGAGGTCGAGCCCGTCGACGAAATCCTTCACCCGGGGATCGTCCCAATCGTAGCGGAGGACCCCCAGGTTCAGCTCGGCGATATGATGGCCCGCCGGTTGCACTTACTTCGCCGCCACCGCGCTTGTCCGGCCGGTGCGGTTCGCCTTGATCCGGTCCTCGATCTCGTCGCGGAAGTTGCGGATCAGGCCTTGGATCGGCCAGGCCGCCGCGTCGCCGAGGGCGCAGATCGTGTGGCCCTCGACCTGCTTGGTCACGTCGAAGAGCATGTCGATCTCCTCGATCTCCGCCTCGCCGCGCACCAGCCGGTCCATCACCCGCATCATCCAGCCGGTGCCTTCGCGGCAGGGCGTGCACTGGCCGCAGCTCTCGTGCTTGTAGAACTTCGAGAGCCGCCAGATCGCCTTGATGATGTCGGTGGACTTGTCCATCACGATCACCGCCGCGGTCCCGAGACCGGAGCCGAGCTCGTTGCGGAGATAGTCGAACTCCATCAGCGCGTCGCGCATCTTCTCGCCGCGCACGCAGGGCACGGAGGACCCGCCCGGGATCACCGCCAGCAGGTTGTCCCAGCCGCCGCGGATCCCGCCGCAATGCTTGTCGATGAGCTCCTCGAAGCTGATCGACATCGCATCTTCCACCACGCAGGGGTTATTCACATGGCCCGAGATCGCGTAAAGCTTCGTGCCGGTATTGTTCGGCCGGCCGATACCCGCGAACCACTCCGGGCCGCGCCGCAGGATGGTCGGAACGACGGCAATGCTCTCGACGTTGTTCACGGTGGTCGGGCAGCCGTAGAGGCCGGCGGCGGCCGGGAACGGCGGCTTCATCCGCGGCATCCCCTTCTTGCCCTCGAGGCTTTCCAGCATCGCGGTCTCTTCGCCGCAGATATAGGCGCCGGCGCCGTGGTGCAGGTAAAGATCGAAATCATAGCCCGAACCGCAGGCGTTCTTGCCGATCAGCCCCGCGTCATAGGCCTCGTCGATCGCCCGCTGCAGCGCCTCGCGCTCGCGGATGTATTCGCCGCGGATGTAAATGTAGGCGGCATTCGCCCCCATCGCGAAGGAGGCGATCAGCGCGCCCTCGACCAGCGTATGCGGGTCGTTGCGCATGATCTCGCGGTCCTTGCAGGTGCCGGGCTCCGACTCGTCGGCGTTGATCGTCAGGTACGCCGGCCGGCCGTCGCTCTGCTTCGGCATGAACGACCACTTCAGCCCGGTCGGGAAGCCCGCACCGCCGCGGCCGCGCAGCCCCGACGCCTTGACCTGCTCCACGATCGTGTCACGGCCGCGGCCAAGGATCTCCTTGGTTCCATCCCAGGCGCCGCGCTTCTTGGCGCCGGCCAGGGTGCGGTCGTGCATCCCGTAGATATTCGTGAAGATGCGGTCCTGATCCGTCAGCATATTCGGTTCCTCAGTTGCCCCGGCGGCGCCACACCCGCCAGACCACGATCAAAGCCCAGACAAACGCGGCGATCGCCGCAAAATCGAGCAGGAAGGCGAAGCGCGGCGCCCAGCCGAAAGCCCGGCCAAGCAAATTGCCACACACCCAGACCACCGCTGCCACCACGATCACGATCGCGGCCAGCCGGGCCTGGACCACCTGATGCTGCTCTTCGTCCGTCGGTTCTCCAGCCATAGCCAATATTCACCTCGTTACGCGCCCCGAATCCGGGCTATCCGGCCTTTTCCCCAACCGCACCAACTCTAACCGGCGCGGCATTCGGAGGATCGGCCGTCCTCGTCTTCGTCTTCCCGGGCCGAGCGCTCGCGCTCAACCCTCGCCGGCCAAGAGCGCCTTGGCCTGCGAAATCCAGTCGTCGCGGCTTGCGCGACCCTTGAAGCCGTCCAGATTGTCGTCGAGCCAGGCGAGCTGCGCCTCGTTCAGACCGGCGATCTGGTCGTAGTGATAAATGCCGAGCGCGTTGACCGCAGCCTCCAGCTTCGGCCCGACACCCTTGATCTTCTTCAGATCGTCGGCCTTGCCGCCGCGCGGGGCCTTGAGCTGCTCGGGCTTGCCCGGCTCTGCCTTCTCGGCCTTCGCCTTTGCCGGCGCCTTCGGCTCTGCCTTGGCCTTCGGCGCCGCGGCGGTCTTCGCGCCAGCGGACTTGCCCAGCCAGGCCGTCGTCAGCGGCTCCTCGCTGCCGTCGATCCGCTTCAACGTATCGCCCTTGTCCATCGCCAGCTCGACAGAGACGTTATGCTCCGGCTTGCCGGCCTCGTGCCCGGTCAGGCTGGTCAGCCCCGAGAGGGGCTCGGCGGCATAGCGGCCGTTCTGCGGGCCCGGCACCGGCACCTTGCCGGCGACGATCTCGTCGAGGATCTCCTCCAGCCGCTCGGCGGTCAGGTCCTCGTAGTAATCCTTGCCGATCTGGGCCATCGGCGCGTTGGCGCAGGCGCCCAGGCACTCGACCTCTTCCCAGCTCAGCTTGCCGTCGGCCGACAGCGTGTGCGGCTTGGCGGCGATCTTCTTCTTGCAGACCTCCATCAGATCCTCGGAACCGCAGAGCATGCAGGACAGCGTGCCGCAGATCTGGATATGCGCGACCGAGCCGACCGGCTCCAGCTGGAACATGAAGTAGAAAGTCGCGACTTCAAGCGCGCGTATATAGGCCATGCCCAGCATGTCGGCCACGGACTCGATCGCGGGCTTCGATAGCCAGCCCTCCTGCTCCTGGGCGCGCCACAGCAGCGGGATGATCGCCGACGCCTGCCGCCCGGGCGGGTATTTCGTCATCTGCGCCTCCGCCCAGGCCTGGTTGGCCGGCGTGAAGGCGAAGCTTTCGGGCTGGTCGTGGTACAGGCGACGTAGCATCAGGCGGAAGCTCCCGGCTGGAAGAGGATCGCGGCGATCGCGAGGCCGGCGACGGCCGCCGCCGCGATCCCGGCGATCAGATGTTTCGAATAGGGCGCGCCACCCTGGGCATAGACCCAGGCATCGGCAAACCCAAGGAAGGCAAAGACGGCGAAGAGGAAGGCGATCACCATCAGGTCACGATAGGCGGTGGCGCCGCAGGCGAGCATGGTGAAGGCCGTGTAGCGGTTCGTCATGACCTTCGGCAGGTCCGCCATCCGATGCGTCGTCTTCACCAGCGCCTTCACCGGGTCACGCAGGAAGGCCACCGCCAGAGCGCCCGTGGCGACAACGCCGATGGCAGACCCCGCAAGCGCGATGATGCCAAGCTCCGTCACTTGCACCCCCCCGTCTTGAGGCGGAGCGCATGGCTGCCCGCCACCGTCTCGACAAGGCCCTTGCCGGAGAGCCGCTGCAGGACCCCCGCGGCCACGTCCGTGCTCAGCCCCGAGGCGCGCAGAACCGCGGCCTGGTTGGCGTCGTTGACCACGCAGCCCGCGGCCACGATCGCCGCCACAAGGGCGTCGATCTCGGCCGGCCGCGGCCCGCCCTCGGCGAGCGCGTGGCTCGCGACAAGGGCCAGGCCGGCAGCCAGGAGGGCCGCGTTGATCCTCACCGGTCGATCTCCCCGAAGACGACGTCGAGCGTGCCGATGATGGCCGAGACGTCGGCCAGCAGGTGACCCTTCGCGATATGGTCGATCGCCTGCAGGTGCAGGAACCCCGGGGCGCGGATCTTGGCCCGGTAGGGCCGGTTGGACCCATCGGCGACCAGATAGACCCCGAATTCGCCCTTCGGTGCCTCGACGGCGGCATAGACTTCGCCCGCCGGCACGTGGAAGCCTTCGGTGTAGAGCTTGAAGTGATGGATCAGCGCTTCCATCGACTGCTTCATCTCGCCCCGCTTCGGCGGGCTCAGCTTGCCGCGCGCCATCACGTCGGTCTTGGCGTCGGGCTCCTGAAGCTTGGCCAGCGCCTGGCGGATGATCTTGGTCGACTCGCGCATCTCCGCCATCCGGCAGAGGTAACGGTCGAAACAGTCGCCGCTCTTGCCGACCGGGATCTTAAAGTCGAATTCGTCGTAGCACTCATAGGGCTGCGCGCGCCGCAGGTCCCAGGCCAGGCCCGAGCCGCGCACCATCACGCCGGAGAAGCCCCACTGCCGGATCTCGGCCTCGCTGACGACACCGATATCGACGTTGCGCTGCTTGAAGATCCGGTTCTCGGTCAGAAGCCCGTCGATGTCGTCAAGCACCTTCGGGAAGGCCTCGGCCCAGGCATCGATATCCTCGATCAGCTTCTGCGGAAGGTCCTGGTGCACCCCACCCGGGCGGAAATAGGCGGCGTGGAGCCGCGCCCCGCAGGCGCGCTCGTAGAAGACCATGAGCTTCTCGCGCTCCTCGAAGCCCCAGAGCGGCGGCGTCAGCGCGCCCACGTCCATCGCCTGCGTCGTGACGTTCAGCAGGTGGTTCAGGACCCGGCCGATTTCCGAGTAAAGCACCCGGATCAGCTGCGCCCGGCGCGGCACAACCGTACCGGTGAGCTTCTCGATGGCGAGACACCAAGCATGTTCCTGGTTCATCGGCGCCACGTAGTCGAGCCGGTCGAAATACGGCAGGTTCTGCAGGTAGGTCCGGCTCTCCATCAGCTTCTCGGTGCCGCGGTGCAGCAGGCCGATGTGCGGGTCGCAGCGCTCTACGATCTCGCCGTCAAGCTCCAGAACCATCCGCAGCACGCCGTGTGCCGCCGGGTGCTGGGGCCCGAAGTTGATGTTGAAGTTGCGGATCTTCTGCTCGCCCGTCTGAGCGTCTTGAAAATCGCCGTCCATCCTCATTCCCCCATCCGGTTGGCCTGCCACCGCGCCGGCAGCGGGCCCAGGGTCCGTTCCACGAAATCATATTGCGGCGCGAGCATCCGCGCCGCCTCGAGCCTCAGCTCGGGATCGAGCGGGATCGCCGGGCCGGCATGCACGCGCTTGGCGACCGGCGCCGGCGCATGGCCGATGCCGAGAAAGCCGCAGAGCCGCGCGATGCCCTCGTCCGAGATCAGCCGCTCGTAGTAATCCACGAAAAGCCGCGGCCCCGGCACGGCGGCCAGCAGCTTGGTCAGCGCCGCAGCGTAATCGCCCCGCCGAGTCACAGCCGGCAGCGCATCCTTGCGCAGCACCCGGCGCAACACGGCAACCGCGCGGCCCGCCAGATCCTCGCCCGGCGCGGCCGAGCGGGTGGCATGCATCCGCACATGGCTCCACAGCCGGTCGACCGGGTCGCGCATCAGGTAGAGAAGCCGCGTCGCCGGCGTCAGCCGGGCCATCATCGACAGCCGCTCGCCGCTCAGCAGCGCATAGGCGGGCGTGATGTCGCCCACCACCTTCGCCGCGCCACGGTCGCGCATGACATAAGCCATGTACCGCTTCAGCGCCTCCGCCTCGCTTCCGGCGCGGTGGACCGAGATCATCTCGTTGAAATCGGCGATCCGCGCCTCCAGCGCAGCACGCGCTGCGCCCTTCGCCTTGGCCTGCTTCGACACCGCGGCGTCGCGCGCGGCCTCCAGCTGCGCGATCTGGCGCTCCCGGGATCCGTCGTCCAGCGCGTCGAAGAAATGCAATTCCTTCACGGCCCGGAAACGGCAATCCGCATGGCCGGCGAGGTAGCTGTAAAGCCAGCTCGTCCCGGCTTTCGTCGCCCCGACGCCAAGAAGGAGGGCCGGCTCATCCGCCATCAGGCCTTGGCCCCCGTCTTGTCACCGGCCTTGTCGTCGCCCGGCAGGATGTATTCGGCCCCTTCCCACGGGCTCATGAAGTCGAACAGGCGGTAGTCCTGAACCAGCTTCACCGGCTCGTAGACCACGCGCTTCTGCGCCTCGTCATAGCGCACCTCGACATAGCCCGTGGTCGGGAAGTCCTTGCGCAGCGGGTGGCCGCGGAAGCCGTAGTCCGTCAGGATCCGGCGCAGGTCCGGATGGCCCGAGAAGAAGATGCCGAACATGTCGAACACTTCCCGCTCGAACCAGTTCGCGGAGGGATGCACCTCGACCGAGGACGGCATCATCTCGTCCTCGTCCACGGCCGCCTTCAGGCGGATGCGGTGGTTCTTGTACATCGACAGCAGGTGGTAGACGACGTCGAACCGCTTCGGGCGTTCCGGATGGTCGATCGCGGTGATGTCGACCAGGGTCGAGAACAGGCAATCGGGATCGGTCTTGAGATAGTCGAGCAGCACCGGCACGGTATCGGCCCGCACGGTGAGGTTCAGCTCGCCAAAGGCGACCTCGACCTCGTGCACCATCTGCGGGCGGGCCGCGCGGATCTTCGCGCCAAGCTCGGCAAGGGCTTCGGACATCAGTCTCTCCTCAGCGCGTCAGCGTTCCGGTGCGGCGGATCTTCCGCTGCAGTTGCAGGATGCCGTAAAGCAGCGCTTCCGCCGTCGGCGGGCAGCCCGGCACGTAGACATCGACCGGAATGACCCGGTCACAGCCCCGGACGACCGAATAGCTGTAGTGGTAATAGCCGCCGCCATTGGCGCAGGACCCCATCGAGATCACGTAGCGCGGGTCCGGCATCTGATCGTAAACCTTGCGCAGCGCCGGGGCCATCTTGTTGGTCAGCGTGCCAGCGACGATCATCAGGTCCGACTGGCGCGGCGAGGCGCGCGGCGCGGTCCCGAACCGTTCCACGTCATAGCGCGGCATGGCAACGTGCATCATCTCGACCGCGCAGCAGGCCAGCCCGAAGGTCATCCAGTGCAGCGAGCCGGTGCGCGCCCAGTTCAGGATGTCCTCGGTCGAGGTCAGCAGGAACCCCTTGTCCTGCAGCTCGCGGTTCAACGCCTCGGTGGCGACTTCCTTGTCTGCCCCGGCCGTGTTGGCTCCAGCCATCACTCCCATTCCAGCGCCCCCTTCTTCCATTCATAGGCGAAGCCCACCGTCAGCACGGCGAGGAAGATCATCATCGACCAGAACGCCACCAGGCTCAGCCCGCTGAAGGCCACCGCCCAGGGGAAGAGAAAGGCCACCTCGAGGTCGAAGATGATGAACAGGATCGACACGAGGTAGAACCGCACGTCGAACTTCATCCGTGCATCGTCGAAGGCGTTGAAGCCGCATTCATAGGCCGAAAGCTTCTCGGGATCCGGGTTCCGCACCGCTAGGACGACCGCGGCCAGGACCAGCACGAGGCCGAGCGCAACGGCGATCACCAGGAAGATTAGAATGGGAAGGTATTCTCTCAGCAGATGATCCACATCCGGCTCCTTCTCGGCTTCAAGGCTCCAGCGGCGCGACATAAGAGCGCCCGCCCATGGGCTCGGCACCGTTTACTCCCGCACCTTGGCGCGGTCAACCAAAGCCGGGCGGAAATGCAGCCTTGCGAGCTTGGGATTTTCGCCTTCGCATACAATTGCGTAGGCTTGCGTTAGCGCCAAAGCTGCGCCGCAGCACCATCGGAAGGCGGGTGCGGGCCGAAAGGACGACTCAGCCCGCCCAACCAGGCTTGCGCCGGTCGAAGAAGGCGGCAATGCCCTCGGCCGCCTCCGCGCTTTCCCAGCGGGCGGCAAGCGCGGCCATCGTCCCGGCGATCACGTCCTCGTCAACGAGCGGCCCAAGCCGGCGGACCAGCGCCTTCGCCTCCGCCACGGCCCCCGGCGCGGCCGAGAGATAGGGCTTCACCTCGGCCTCGACCGCATCATCCAGTGCCTCGGGCGACACGGCGCGGGCGAGAAGGCCGAGCGTCACCGCCTCCTCCGCCCCGAAGGCCCGGGCCGAGAAGAACACCCGCCGCGCCATCGCCTCGCCCATGCGGGCCACAACATAGGGCCCGATCGTGGCCGGGATCAGCCCCAGCCGGACCTCGGTGAAGCCGAACTTCGGTCCCGTCACGCCAATGGCCACGTCGCAGACCGAGATCAGGCCGAGCCCGCCGCCGAAGGCCTGCCCCTGCACCCGCCCGATCAGCGGTTTGGGCAGCAGGTTCAGGGCGTTCAGCATCCCGGCGAGCCGCCCGGCCTCGCGCGCCCGGCCCGCGGCATCCGTCTCCGCCTGCGCCCGCATCCAGCCCAGATCGCCACCGGCACAGAAGCTCTCCCCCGCTCCGGTCAGAACCACGACCCGAACCGAGGAATCGGCGCCAAGCCGCGCCGCCGCCGCGGTCAGCTCGTCCATCATCTCGGCCGAGAGCGCGTTGTGCTTCTCCGCCCGCTGCAGCGTGACCCGCGCCACGCCGCGCCCGTCGATCTCGATCCCGACCGTCTCGCCCATCGCCTCTCTCCCCTAGCCGGCCCGCAGCGCCCGCGCCTGCGCGCCCGCCTCCGCCAGCACCCGGGCGTCTAGCCCGGTCTCGAACCCCAGCGCCGCCAGCCGCGCCGCGACCGCCTCGGTCGCCACGTTCCCCGGCGCGCCCGGCGCATAGGGGCAGCCGCCGAGCCCGCCGACGGCCGCATCGAAGACCCGCAGCCCCAAACCCAGCGAGGCCTCGATATTGGCAAGCGCCCTGCCCCCGGTGTCATGGTAATGCCCGGCGAGCCGCGCCGCCGGCAGCTCCGCCAGCACCGCCTCCAGCATCGCGCGGATCGTTTCCGGCGTGCCGTGGCCGATCGTATCGCCAAGGCTCACCTCGTAGCAGCCCAGATCCCTGAGCGCCGCGGCAACCCGCGCCACCGCCCCCGGCGCCACCGGCCCGTCGAACGGGCAATCCGTGACGCAGGAGACATAGCCGCGAACCGGCAGTCCCGCCGCCTTCGCCGCCACCATCACCGGCGCGAAGCGCTCCAGGCTCTCGGCGATCGAGCAATTGAGGTTCGCCCGCGAAAACCCCTCGGAGGCGGACGCGAAGACCGCCACCTCGTCCGCCCCGGCCGCGATCGCGCCCTCCAGCCCCTTCATATTCGGCACGAGGGCCGCGTAGCGCACGCCCTCCGCCCGCCGGATCCCGGCAAGCACTTCGGCGCTGTCGGCCATCTGCGGCACCCATTTCGGGCTGACGAAGCTCGCCACCTCGATCCGCCGAAACCCCGCCCCCGACAGCCGGTCGATCAGCGCGATCTTGGCCGCAGCCGGTATCGCCCGCGCCTCGTTCTGCAGCCCGTCGCGGGGACCGACCTCGAAGATCTCGACGCGGTCAGACATCCGGCGCCTCATAGAAGTCCTGCGTGTAGATCTCGGCCGCCCCGTCGCGTGCCATCGCCCGGCGGAAGGCCGGCCGTTCCGCGATCCGCTCCAGCCAGCTCGCCAGCGCCGGCATCCCATCGAACCGCACGAAGCGCCGCCCGAGAAGCGCCGAAAAACCCATCGCTACGTCGGCCGCCGAAAAGCCGGATGGCAGCAGCCAGTCGTGCCGCGCCAGCACCCGGTCGGCCACCTGAAGCACCTTCTCCAGCCGCTTCGCCTCCAGCCGCATCACCGTCGGGCTGCGCATCCAGTCCTCACGCAGCGCGATATGGTGCTGGGTAAGGTTCGCCAGATGCTGCCCCGCCGTCTCTGCGAAATGCAGCCACTCGAGCCATTCGACGCGCTCCGCATCCCCCGGCGCCCGCCAGAGCCGCCCCCGCGTCTCGCAGAGCCATTCGAGGATCGCCCCGCTTTCAAAGAGGATCTGCCCGTCCACTTCCAGCGCCGGCACTCGCCCGGCGGGCGAGAGCGCGAGGTAATCGGGCGAGCGCAGCGACTTGTCGAAGAAGGAATGCGGGACGATCTCGAACGTCTCCCCCAGTTCCTCCAGCAGCCACAGCACCCGGAACGAGCGCGCCTGGGGCACGTGATGCAGACGGATCACGCTTCCGCCTCCAGCCGAACGAGCGCCGCGCCGGCCTCGACCTGCGCCCCGGCCGCGACAAGCACCTCCGCCACCACCCCGTCGCGGGCGGCGGTCAGCGTATGCTCCATCTTCATCGCCTCGAGCACGGCCAGCCGGTCGCCCCGCGCCACCGTCTGCGCGGCCTTAACGAAGACCGCCTTGACCAGACCCGGCATCGGAGAAAGCGTCACGTCCGCCCCTGCCCCATGCGCCACGTCGCGCTCCAGCGGATCGACGACATCGAATCCGAAGGCCCCGCCCGCGAACACCTCGACCCGGGCGCCCTGCCGCACCACGCCCCCCGGGGCCTTGGCCCCGTCGATCCACCAGTCTCCGCGCCGCTCGGCAAGGCTTTCGCGGCCCTCGATCTCCACCCGCACCCGGTCCGGCCCCTCGACGCGGATCACGGCGGCTGTCTCCGCCTCGCCCCGACGGAGCGTGATCCGTCGCGGCAGCGGCGCCCAGAGTGTGAAGCCTGAAAGCCGCCACGCATCCTCCCAAAGCCCCGCCGCTGCAAGTACCGCGGCCACCAGCGCCGCCCGGCCCGGCTCCGCCTCCGCTACAAGGCTGGCAAGGTCGCGCTCGATCAGCCCGGTATCCACCTCGCCCCGCCCGAACCCCGCGTGCCGCGCAAGCGCGCCGAGGAACCGCAGGTTGGTGACCGTCCCGGCGACCTCCGTCGCCTCTATGGCCCGGGCGAGCTGGCGCAGCGCCGCGCCCCGCGTCGGGCCGTGGGTCACGATCTTGGCGATCATCGGATCGTACCAGGGGCTGATCGTGTCACCTTCGCGCACGCCGGTCTCGATCCGTGCGGCTTCCGCGAAGCGCAGATGCGACAGCCGCCCGGTCGCAGGCAGGAACCCCGCCGGCACATCCTCGGCATAAAGCCGCGCCTCGAAGGCATGGCCGGTGATCGAAAGATCCTCCTGCCGGCAGGGCAAGCCTTCCCCCGAGGCGACGCGAAGCTGCCATTGGACCAGATCGATTCCGGTGATCGCCTCGGTCACGGGATGTTCGACCTGCAGGCGGGTGTTCATCTCCATGAACCAGAACCGGTCGGGGCGAAGCCCGGCCGAGCCATCCACGATGAACTCGACCGTGCCGGCACCGCTGTAGCCGATGGCTTTCGCCGCGCGCACCGCAGCCTCGCCCATCGCCGCGCGCATCTCGGGCGTCATGCCCGGCGCGGGGGCCTCCTCGATCACCTTCTGGTGGCGGCGCTGCAGCGAACAGTCCCGCTCGAACAGATGCACCGCGTCAGAGCCGTCGCCGAAGACCTGCACCTCGATATGCCGCGGCGCACGGACGTATTTCTCGATCAGCACGGCATCGTTGCCGAAGGCGGTCCTGGCCTCGCCGCGCGCGGAGACGAGCGCATCCGCGAAGTCCGCCGCCCGGTCGACCCGGCGCATGCCCTTGCCGCCGCCGCCCGCGACGGCCTTGATCAGGACCGGGTAGCCTACATCGGCCGCAGCCTGCGCCAGATGCGCCTCCGCCTGCTCCGCGCCATGGTAGCCCGGCACGACCGGAACCCCCGCCTCCGCCATCAGCCGCTTGGCCGCGTCCTTCAGCCCCATCGCCCGGATCGCCCGCGCCGAAGGTCCGATGAAGACCAGCCCCGCCGCCTCGACCGCATCCACGAACTCCGGGTTCTCGCTTAGGAACCCATAACCCGGGTGGATCGCCTCCGCCCCCGAGGCCCTGGCCGCCGCGATGATCGCTTCTCCCCGCAGGTAGCTGTCCGCCGGGGCCGCGCCGCCGATCGCCACCGCCTCGTCGGCCATGGCCACATGACGCGCGTCGCGGTCGGCCTCGGAATAGACGGCGACCGTGGCAACGCCCAGCCTACGGCAACTGTCGATCACGCGGCACGCGATCTCGCCGCGGTTGGCAATCAGGATCTTCGCGAACATCGCCTGCTCCTCGTGGCCCGGCCGGAGCCGGGGCTCTGCCCCGGACCCCGGGATATTTTCGGACAGAAAAAACACGATCCGCTTCTTCCTGGCCGAAAGACTCCCGCCGGAGGCAAGAAAACTACATCCTGAACACGCCGAAGCGTGTCGGTTCGATCGGCGCGTTGAGCGCGGCGGAAAGGCTCAGCGCCAGCACCTCGCGCGTGCGGCGCGGGTCGATGATGCCGTCGTCCCAGAGCCGGGCGGAGGCGTAGAGCGGATCCGACTGACGTTCGAACATCTCGATGGTGGGGCGCTTGAACTCGGCCTCTTCCTCCGCCGACCAGCTGCCACCCGCGCGCTCGATCCCGTCGCGCTTGACGGTGGCCAGAACGCCCGCTGCCTGCTCGCCGCCCATGACGGAGATCCGCGAGCCCGGCCAGGTCCAGAGGAAGCGCGGCGAATAGGCCCGGCCCGCCATGCCGTAATTCCCCGCTCCGAAGGAGCCGCCGACCAGCATGGTGATCTTCGGCACTTCGGTCGTCGCCACCGCCGTCACCATCTTGGCGCCGTGCCGCGCGATCCCCTCGTTTTCGTATTTCCGGCCGACCATGAAGCCGGTGATGTTCTGCAGGAAGACCAGCGGGATGCCGCGCTGCGAGCAGAGCTCGACGAAATGCGCCCCTTTCACGGCGGCTTCGGAGAAGAGAACGCCGTTGTTGGCGACGATGCCGACCGGGCAGCCCTCGACATGGGCGAAGCCCGTCACCAGCGTCTCGCCGAAGCGCGCCTTGAACTCGTCAAGCCGCGAGCCGTCGACGATCCGCGCGATGACCTCGCGGATGTCGTAGGGCGTGCTGAGGCTGGCCGGCACCACGCCCAGCATCTCGTCCGGATCATAGGCCGGCGCCTCCGGCGTAGCCCAGGCCACCGTCTCGGGCCGGCGCCGGTTCAGGCCTGCCACCGCCCGGCGGGCCAGCGCGAGCGCATGGGCGTCGTCCTCCGCCAGGTAATCCGCCACGCCCGAAAGCCGGGTGTGAACGTCGCCACCGCCAAGCGCCTCGGCCGAGACGACCTCGCCCGTCGCGGCCTTCACCAGCGGCGGGCCGGCGAGGAAGATCGTCCCCTGTTCCTTCACGATGATCGTCACGTCCGACATGGCCGGCACATAGGCCCCGCCGGCGGTGCAGGAGCCCATGACGACCGCGATCTGCGGGATCCCCGCCGCCGACATCCGCGCCTGATTGTAGAAAATTCGACCGAAATGGTCGCGGTCCGGAAAAACCTCGTCCTGGTTCGGCAGGTTCGCCCCGCCGCTGTCGACGAGGTAGACGCAGGGCAGCCGGCATTCCGCCGCGATCTCCTGCGCGCGCAGGTGCTTTTTCACCGAGACCGGGTAATAGGTGCCGCCCTTCACGGTCGCGTCGTTGCAGACGACCATGACCTCCTGCCCCGCGACGCGGCCGACGCCGGCGATGATCCCCGCGCCGGGGGCCGCGCCGCCATACATGCCATGCGCCGCCACCGCGCCGATTTCGAGAAACGGCGAGCCGGGGTCGAGAAGGTCCCCCACCCGCTCCCGCGGCGGCAGCTTTCCGCGAGAGACATGGCGGGCAAGCGCCTTCTCTCCGCCGCCGGCCGTCGCGAGCGCCGCGGCCTCGGCGGCACGGGCGAGCAGCGCCTCCTGCGCCGCGCGATTGGCGCGGAAGGTCTCGGAAGACGGCAGGATCGAGGAGGCGAGCTTCACGCCTCCGCCCCCATCAGCTCCCGCCCGATCAGCATGCGGCGGATCTCCGACGTGCCCGCGCCGATCTCCATCAGTTTGGCGTCGCGGAAAAGGCGGCTGACGACGGAGTCGTTCAGGAACCCGGCCCCACCCATCGCCTGCACCGCCTGGTGCGCCTGCACCATCGCCTGCTCCGAGCAGTAAAGCACGCAGGCCGCCGCGTCCTGCCGCGTGACCTCGCCGCGGTCGCAGGTCTTGGCGACCTCGTAAAGGTAGGCCCGCGCGGTGTTCATCGCCGTGTACATGTCGGCGATCTTGCCCTGCATCAGCTGGAAATTCCCGATCGGCTGGCCGAACTGCCTGCGCTCGCGCATGTAGGGCATCACCTCGTCGAGGCAGGCGGCCATGATGCCGGTGCCTATCCCCGAAAGCACCACGCGCTCGTAATCAAGGCCGGACATCAGGACGCGCACGCCGCGGCCCTCCGCGCCAAGCACGTTTTCGAACGGCACCTCGCAGTCCTCGAAGACCAGCTCGGCGGTGTTCGATCCACGCATCCCGAGCTTGTCGAAATGCTTGCTGGTGGAGAACCCCTTCATGGTCTTCTCGACAAGGAAGGCCGTGATCCCCTTCGACCCCGCCTCCGGATCGGTCTTGGCATAGACCACCAGCACATCGGCATCCGGCCCATTGGTAATCCAGTATTTCGTGCCGTTCAGCACGTAATAGCCATTCCGCTTCTCGGCGCGGAGCTTCATGCCCACCACGTCAGAGCCCGCCCCCGCCTCGCTCATCGCCAGCGCCCCGACATGCTCGCCCGAGACGAGCTTCGGCAGGTAGCTGCGCCGCTGCTCATCCGTGCCGTTGAGCCGGATCTGGTTGACGCAGAGGTTGGAATGCGCGCCGTAGCTGAGCGCGACGGAGGCCGAGGCCCGCGCGATCTCCTCGATCGCCACGGAATGGGCGAGATAGCCGAGGCCCGCGCCGCCGAACTCCTCCGGCACCGTGATGCCCAGAAGGCCCATGTCCCCCATCTCGCGCCAGAGCGCGGCGGGAAAGACGTTGTCGCGATCCACCGCCGCGGCCAGCGGCTTGACCCGCTCCTGCGCCCAACGATGCACGCCCTCGCGCAGCGCGGCCACATCCTCGCCGAGGTCGAAGGTCATCGAGGCGGTGAACATGGCGATCCTCCCGGGAGATTATTTGAACACCCGTTCATTTCCATGCCCGCGAAAGCGAGTCGCGTCAAGCCTCCCGCAGGGGCCCCCCGCCCCCGCGTAGGGTGCGCATTCATTGCGCACCGCCCGCCCGGCCCGCCTACGCCCCGCGCTGGTAAACCGCCGAAACCTCCGCCCGAATGATCCGCGCCAGGACCGCGCAATCCTCCAGGCTGAACGTCAACGGCAGCCGCATGTCGAGAAGCCCCGCCAGCACCCGGTCCGTCCTGGGCAGGCTCTGCGCCGGCGCATAGCGCCAGCTGTCGTAGCGCGAGGTGAAGGCCACGGGCGCCTCCGCCCCGAACCATTTCACCTCTACCCCCCGCGCGGCGCAGCGGCGCACCACCTCCTGCACCGCCTCGGGCGCCCAGTCCGGCAGCAGGAACTGGAACGAGGAGCCGACGAAATCCTCCGCCTCCGGTCGCGCGATCAGCGTCAGGCCCGGCAGATCCCGCAGCCCTTCCTCCACCACCCGGTACCGGGCCGTCCAGGCCGCGCATTGTTCCGACAGCCGCGCCAGCTGCGGCCGCAGGATCGCCGCGCGCAGGTTGTCCATCCGGCCCGAGACATTGGGCGTGACCCATTTCGCCGCCTCGAAGGCCTCCACCGGCGGCGCCGCCCGGTGGCGGGGGTAAAGCATGTAGCTGCCCGACAGCAGCACCGCCCGCGCCATCGCCTCGGCATCGTCAGAGACGATGAAGCCCCCCTCGCCGGAATTCATGTGCTTGTAGGTCTGGGTCGAGTAGCAGCCAAGCCGCCCGTGACGCCCCGACGCCACCCCGCGCCAGGCCGCCCCCATCGTATGGGCGCAATCCTCGATGACCGTGACGCCGGCCGTATCGCAGATCGCCATCAGCCGGTCCATGTCGCAGAGATGCCCGCGCATGTGGCTGAGCATCAGCACCCGCGCCCCGCTCGCCTCGGCCTTGGCGGCAAGGTCGTCGAGGTCGATCACCAGATCCTCCGTCACCTCGACGAAGACCGGCACCGCGCCAAGCGCCGCGATCGCCCCCGGCACCGGGGCCAGCGTGAAGCCATTGGTCAGCACCCGGTCGCCCGCCGCCACCCCCACGGCCCGCAGCGCACAGCCGAGCGCATAGCCGCCCGAGGCCACCGCGAGGCAGTATTTCGCCCCCATGGCTGCCGCGAATTCCTCCTCCAGCAGCGCGACCTCGCCCGCCTCGCCCGGAACGGTGTTGTAGCGGTGCAGCCGCCCGTGCCGCATCACCGCGACGGCGGCCTCGATCGCCTCTTCGGGGATCGGTTCCTGCTGGGTGAAGCTTCCGGTGAACACCTCGGGCACGGCTTGATCCATCGCTGATCCCTCACAGGGGCAAAAGCCGCCCCGCAACCTCGTCGAGCGCATCATAATGATCGAGCAGCGCCTCCGGCGCCAGCCGCGCCACGCCCTGCCCCTCCGGCCCGAAGGTGACGAGGACCGAAGGCACCCCCGCCCGCCGCGCCGTTTCGCGATCGGTCTCGGTATCGCCGATCAGCAGCGCCCGGCCCTTGAGGCCGCCGGCCCGACGCACCGTCTCGTGCAGCGGCAGCGGATCGGGCTTGCGCACCGGCAGCGTATCGGCGCCGATCAGCGCATCGAAGGCCTCGCGGATGCCGAGCCGCTTGAGCAGCTCCTCCGCCAGAACCTCCGGCTTGTTGGTGCAGACCCCGGTCTTCCAGCCTGCACCCTTCAGCCGGGCCACGGCGGCCTCCGCCCCCGGGTAGAGCCTTGTGTTTCGGTCGAGGTCTTCTGCGTAAGCCATCAGGAACAATGGATATTGTGCATCCACCATCTCTTCGCTCCAGGGCTCGCCAGTGCGGGCGAACCCGGCCCGCAGCATCGCGCGGCCTCCGTGGAAGGCGATCAGCGCATCGGCTTCGGGCGAAAGCAGATCCCCATGGCCGAGATCGCGGAAGCATAGGTTGGCCGCCGCGATCAGATCGGCCGATGTATCGGCCAGGGTCCCGTCCAGATCGAAGATAATGGTGCGCATCGCATCCTCCCCGCGCCGCAAATTGCGCGTTCCTCCGATCAGGTGCAACACGCTGAAAGGACATGTGATAAAACCCGCCCTTGTGACACCCTGCCCATCGGCTAAAACCGTCCGAAGGTGAACAAGAAAGCGTTATGATGCCCATTTCCCTGATCATCCTCGCCGCCGGCCAGGGCACGCGGATGAATTCCGATCTTCCCAAGGTGTTGCACAAGGTGGCCGGCGCGCCGCTTCTCATCCACGCCATGGCCGCGGGCGCGGCCCTCGGCCCCGAGCGCACCGTGATCGTCGCGGGGCACGGGGCAGAAGCGGTGACGAAGGCCGCGCTCGACTTCGACGAGACGGCGACGGTGGTCGTGCAGGAGGAACAGCTTGGCACCGCCCATGCGGTGGCCCAGGCGGCCCCGGCGCTCTCCGGCGCTTCGGGCGACGCGATCGTGCTTTACGGCGACACCCCCTTCATCCGGGCCGAGACGCTGGAGGCGATGCAGGAGGCCCGCGCCCGCCATGCCATCGTCGTCCTCGGGTTCGAGGCGCGCGACCCGGGCCGCTACGGTCGCCTGATCACCGAGGGTGAGAGCCTTTCCAGGATCGTCGAATTCAAGGATGCGACTGCTGAGGAACGCGCCATAACTCTCTGCAATTCCGGCGTGATCTGTGCCGATGCGGCGTTGCTGGCCGATCTCGTCTCCCAGGTCGGGAACGACAACGTCTCCGGTGAATACTACCTGACCGACATCGTGGAACTTGCCCGGGACCGTGGCCTTTCCGCCGGCATCGTGACCTGCGCCGAGGCGGAAACAATGGGCGTGAACACCCGCGCGCAACTGGCGGAGGCAGAGGCCACTTTCCAGGCCCGCGCCCGCGCCACCGCGCTCGAGGACGGGGTGACGCTCACGGCCCCCGACACCGTGCATTTTGCCTTCAACACCGTCGTCGGCCGCGATGCGATCATCGGCCCGAACGTCGTCTTCGGCCCCGGCGTCACCATCGAATCCGGGGCCGAGATCCGGGCTTTCTGCCACCTGGAAGGCTGCCACGTCAGCCGGGGCGCCACCGTCGGCCCCTTCGCCCGCCTGCGCACCGGCGCGGAGCTGGCCGAGGACGTCCACATCGGCAATTTCGTCGAGATCAAGAACTCCGTGCTGGACGAAGGGGTCAAGGCCGGCCACCTCACCTATCTGGGCGACGCGCATGTGGGCGCGCACACCAACATCGGCGCGGGCACCATCACCTGCAATTACGACGGCGTCTTCAAGCACCGGACGGAGATCGGCCGCGACGTCTTCATCGGATCGGACACGATGCTCGTCGCGCCCGTCCGCGTCGGCGATGGTGCGATGACGGCCTCCGGTTCCGTCGTAACACGCGACGTGGAGGCCGAGGCGCTTGCCATCGGACGTGCGCCACAGGTTGTAAAATACGGATTTGCAAAGAAATTCTTTGACAGGCTTCGCGAAGCCAAGGCGAAAGGAGCCCGCTGATGTGCGGCATTGTCGGCGTCCTCGGCAACCACGAGGTCGCCCCGATCATCCTCGAGGCGCTGAAACGCCTCGAATACCGCGGCTATGACAGCGCCGGCATCGCGACAGTGCGCGACGGTCGGCTTGATCGCCGCCGCGCGGTGGGAAAGCTCGCCAATCTCTCCGACCTCCTGGTGCATGAGCCGCTGGCCGGCCGCGCCGGGATCGGCCATACCCGCTGGGCGACCCATGGTGGCCCCACGGTGAAGAATGCCCACCCTCACCGGGTCGGTCCTGTCGCGGTGGTCCACAACGGAATTATCGAGAATTTCCGGGAGTTGCACGATGAACTTAGCGCAATCGGCCTCACCTTCGATTCCGAGACCGACACCGAAACCGTGGCCGCACTGACGGCGCATCACCTCACCTCCGGCCTCTCGCCGCGCGAAGCCGCGGCCAAGACGCTCGGCCGGCTGCAGGGCGCCTTTGCGCTCCTCTTCCTGTTCGACGGCGAGCCGGACCTGATGATCGCCGCCCGCAAGGGGTCCCCGCTCGCCATCGGTCATGGCGATGGCGAGATGTTCGTCGGCTCCGACGCCATCGCGCTCGCCCCGATGACCGACCGTGTGACATACCTGGAAGAAGGCGACTACGCCTTCGTCACCCGCGCGGGGGTGGAGATTTTCGACGCTGCCGGCCGCCGCGCCAACCGCGCCCTGACCCGCATCCAGATTGAGGCCACGCGGATCGAGAAGGCCGGCTACAAGCATTTCATGGCCAAGGAAATCGCAGAGCAGCCCGTCGTCGTGGCCGAGGCGATCTCGCATTACGCCTCGCTCCAGGATCGCCGTCTAACCCTGCCGGATGGCGTGGATTTCACCAACGTTGACCGGCTCGTCCTCGTCGCCTGCGGCACCGCCAGCTACGCCTGCCAGGTGGCGAAATACTGGTTCGAGCAATTCGCCGGCCTCCCGGTGGATGTCGATATCGCCTCCGAGTTCCGCTATCGCGAGCCGCCCCTTTCGCCCACCTCATGGGCCGTTTTCGTCAGCCAGTCGGGCGAGACGGCGGACACGCTCGCCGCCCTGCGCTACGCAGCAGAGAAGGTCGCCAAGGTCGTCTCCGTGGTGAATGTCGCGAGCTCCTCGATGGCCCGCGAATCCGATCTCGTGCTGCCAATCCATGCGGGCGTCGAGGTCGGCGTCGCCTCCACCAAGGCCTTCACCTGCCAGCTGACCGTGCTCGCACTCCTCGCGCTGAAGGCGGCAGAGGACAAGGGGCGGATGACCCCCGATCAGATCGCCGCCCAGCTTGACGCGCTCGCCGCCCTGCCGGGCCTCATGAGCCATGCCGAACGCCTCGGCCCCCGCATCGCCGAGATCGCAGCAAGCCTTGCGGAGGCGCAGGACGTGCTTTTCCTCGGCCGCGGCCCGATGTTCCCGATCGCGCTGGAAGGCGCGCTTAAACTGAAGGAAATCAGCTACATCCACGCCGAAGGTTACGCGTCTGGCGAGCTAAAGCACGGCCCGATCGCGCTGATCGACGCACATGTGCCGGTCGTCGTCTTCGCCCCGCATGACGGGCTTTTCGACAAGACAATCTCCAACATGCAAGAGGTCATGGCCCGCCAGGGCCGGGTGCTCCTCGTCTCCGACGCGAAGGGGGTGGCAGAGGCCGGCGCGGGCACCTGGACGACCCTCACCCTGCCCGAGGTCGCCCCGCAATTCGCGCCGATCCTCCACGCCGTGCCCGCCCAGCTTCTGGCCTATCACACCGCAATCGCCAAAGGCACCGATGTGGACCAGCCCCGCAACCTCGCGAAGTCCGTGACGGTGGAATGATGGCCAAGCAATTTGACAGCCTGCAGGACGACCAGATCCGCTTCATCGCCGAGCAGCACATCTTCTTCACCGGCTCGGCCGGCCCCGAGGGGCGCGTGAACATATCCCCTAAGGGCATGGACACGCTGCAGGTTCTCTCCCCCAGCCATATCCGCTGGCTCAGCGTCACCGGCTCCGGGAACGAAACCGCGGCGCATCTTCTGGAAAACCCGCGGCTGACGCTGATGTGGTGCTCCTTCACCACCCGTCCGCTGATTCTCCGCTCCTTCGGCACCGCCAGCGTCACCCATTTCGGCGCCCCCGGCTGGACCGAACGCGCCGCGGGCCTGCCCGCCCTGCCTGGCGCGCGGCAGATCTTCGACCTGGAGATCGACCTGGTGCAGACCTCCTGCGGCTACGCTGTTCCGTTCATGGAGTACCGCGAGGAACGTCCGACGCTGAACACCTGGGCGGAAAACAAGGGCCCGGCGGGCGTCGCGGCCTATTGGACCGAGAAGAACACCACGTCCATCGACGGCAAGCCGACCGGGATCGCGGCCGCAAAGCCGTGAAATCGACGCCTTCGCGCCGCATCACAGGCGCGAATCCCGTGTCTCCGGGCGGTTCCGATCGGCATTCTTGCCGCAGAGGGCGACATTTGCCGCAATATTTGTCGTATAGTTTCCTAATTCCAACAATCTTTGGTCATACATTAAGGATTAGATCTTCAACTGAAGGTGGTAAACTGTGACATCAGCTCACGTATCCACATGGCGCATGCCGGGGCAGAGGCAGGAGGACAATCCGTGAGAATTCTAGCGGTCGATGACGACCCTTTAATGCTGGCGCTGATCAGCGGGTCCTTGTCCGAGGTCGGTTACGACGACATCACCCTCGCGGGCTCTGCCGAAGAGCTGGAAGAGATCTTCGCCTCGGACGAGGCGGATTTCGACTGCATGCTGCTGGACATCGTCATGCCCGACGTGGACGGGATCGATCTCTGCCGCCGGATTCGCGCGAAAGACCGTTACCGCAATACCCATATCCTCATGGTCACCTCCAGATCCGACAAGCTGCACATCGACCGCGCCTTCGCGGCCGGGGCGTCGGATTACCTGGCCAAGCCTTTCGAAGTCCACCAGCTCTGCGCCCGCGTTGCGGCCGCGCAACGCGCCACCGCGCGCAGCTCCTCGCGCGCCGCGGCGGCGCTTGCCGCCGCCAACGGCATCGCCTTCGATCCTGCCCGGATCGAGTTCGCCGCGCCGGTGACGATCCAGGACGTGCCCTCCGCCCGCAGCTACAACGCGCTGGTCGACAACGCGCTGCACCTGCCTAGGCTCCACCTGCTCGGCACCCGCTTCTTCGGCATCAAGATCCATGGCATCGGCCGGGTCTACGCCTCCTCCTCCGCGCAGGACTACCTCGCCGTGCTCAAGGAAGTGGCCGAGGCGATCTCCTCCTGCCTCGACAGCGCCTCCTTCTGCTTCGCCTACGCTGGCGAGGGGGTCTTCCTCTGCTCCGCCCGACTGCAGGGCGATCACGACCCGGCTGACATCGAGGCGCATGTGAACCGCACCCTCAAGATCCGCGGCAAGACCGCGGCGGCAGGGCTCACGGTCTGCTGCGGCGCGCTGCTGCGCGGCGGGCCGTTCCGCTCGGGCGACGGGGTGCTGAAGGTCCTGCGGCTGGCGATGGACAGCGCCATCGACAAGGCCCATGCCGTCCGCGCCGCCGCGGAGTCGACCAACCTCGCCTTCGGCGCATAGGGCCGCCGGTACGGCCCGCCTGCCCCGCCCGGCCCTGCCCGGCCGGTCCGGGGCGGGCGGCCGGCATCAGCCCGCCCGCGCGCGCCGTTCGTGGTATCGCCGGAGCAGCAGCACCGGATCGGCCGCCCCCTGCGCCAGCGCCCGCCGGTCGGCCCGACTCAGCCGCCAGGGCGCCCGCTGCCCGCGCGCCAGCTGCAGCATCAGCCGCGCCGGAGAAAGGACGGACCGCCCGGCCAGCGGCTCTGCCTCCACCTGCGGCCGCCCAAGGGCATGGCGCACGCCGGCGGCGACGTAGTTCGCCCCGCACCAATGGGCGTGGCAGATCGAGGCCCAGATCCGCGCATTGCACTCGAAGAAGGTGATCCGCCCGTCCGGCCCCACCCGCGCGTCGAGATTGGCGATCCCGGTCAGGCCAACCGCCTCCACATAACGCTTGCCGAAGCCGATCAGCGCGTCGTTGTCGAGGTAATGCACCGCCTCGCCGACCCGCGTCTGGGCGGAGGCAAGGATGGTCCGCCCCTCCAGCGCGAACACGTTGAAGCCCACGTCGCGGCCGGGAATGAACTCCTGCACCACCAGCGGATGGAAGACATAGGCCGGGTCCTCGATCACCCGTCGGCGCAGGTCCTCGGCCGAGCGCGCCAGCACGACCCCGTCCGACCCGCCCCAGTTCGTCGGCTTCACGATCAGCGGGAACCCGAAGCGCGCGCCAAGCCCGTCCGGGTCGAGCGCGCCTTTGTCGGCGAAGAACTCCGCCTGCGGCACCGGCACGCCGATGGCGCGGCAGGTGGCGTCGAAACTCTGCTTGTCGTTTAGCTCGGCCAGCGCGGCGGGTGACGGCATCGGGAAGACCGGCACGGAAAGCGCCCCGCCGATCCGGGCCAGCTGCAGCTGCGCGTCATTGTCGGCGGGTACGACGACATCCGCCGGGTAGGCTAACAGCAGCGCCTCCAGCCGCGCCAGCAGCGCCTCGGGCGTCGTCTCTTTCACCGCGCAGGGCTCGAACCTTCGGCAGAAGCGCGAGAACTGAAGAAAGCCCATCCAGGGGTCGCCCACGGCGACGATCTCCGCCCCCATCCCGTTCAGGCAGTAAAGCGCGGAAACGGTCAGCATGGCTTGCGCGCAGAGCAAGAGCACCCGCGGCCCGGCCTGCCTCCCTGGTCCCGACGCCCCGGTCATGCCCGGCTCCCAGCGACGAAAAAGATTGCCGCCTGAAACTACATCATCGACGCCCCGCCAAGGCAAACGGAACAGGCATGCGCGCCACCGCGAGGCCGGACCTGTGGCCCCCGCGCCAAGTCGCACCGGCCGGCCCAGCCCTCGCGGATCCTTTCGGCGAGATTGCCCGTTGCACGCGCCGCAGCCTGCCGCTATAGGACGCGGACCGGCACCCATAGCTCAGCTGGATAGAGCGCTGCCCTCCGAAGGCAGAGGCCAGAGGTTCGAATCCTCTTGGGTGCGCCACCACATCCCGTAACACACTTGAATTAAAGGATAAATATCCGATCCCACCAGCTTCCGTGCTGGTTTCTGTACTTATTGGCTGGTGAAGGCATGGCGCGAGTGGCGCCGGATTCGTGCTCGCCAGAGCTGCATGGGTGCTGATACCGTAGCCGCATGTGGGCAACGATCATCACTGCATTGGGTGCGCTCGTCGGTTCGAAAGGGGCGATTAGAAGACTGTTGATCGTGCTTGTTCTGGTACTCACGCCCACAGCGGCGCTGGCCAAGAGTCACAAGGACCACACGGCGGGAATTATCATCGGTGTTCTCTTGATGGTCGCGGTGGTCGCGATCGGTGCTTCGTACGACGGGGACGCAAAGAAAAAGGCGCAGGCCCCGCGCGAACTGGGGCAAGGGGTACCTTCAAACCTCACCGCGAACCAGCAGGCGCGGGGGCGCCCTGAAACGGGCTACGCAACCCCATCGAACCTTGCAGCGCAGCTCGCTCCGCGCCTTGATCCGGGCAGCTCCTACTTGGTCCACGTGTACCTACAGTCCCTAAAGGTGCTCCGGGTAGAGGGACCCATGTCTGCGGCCGAAGTTCCCGGCGTGATCCTAGGTACGCTTGGGCGCGCAGGCATCAAGACGGTTACAATTGATGAACGCCCCAACGGCGTTGATGTCTTCCGTACCGATTTCATCAACATGAGGTCGCGGCAGGGGCGGAAGATATTTGGGTTTCGAGTCGTTAAGGCCTAGGCCGATGGCTGGGCCTAGCCGGTCAGGTGGTATTCAACGGCTTGCAAGAGGTCGATCACATCAGCTGCGCCCATGAAATCGAAGAGAACTGGACCGGATGTGGTCGGCGTGATTTCGAACACGGTCCCTGCTGGGCTCCGCACTGCTTGGCGATTGTGGGCCGGATAATGCGCGAGGCGTTTCTTGCCGCTCTCGTTGATTGCGAACCGGTTGCCATGGGCGACAGCGTTGCGCAAGTGGTAGACAAGTTCGAGGACCGGCGCGTGATCGAAATAGTTGTGGACTTTGAGTTCGTCACCCAGTGCTAGCAGCGCGCCTCCCGCCCACGCGCGTAGGAAGTCCGCCTGCAGGTCCCGATCCTCGCGCAGCAAGGCGAGGTGACGAAGCATATGGACCCCATGGTGTGTACCATCTTTGCGTTTGATCTCAGTAGTGGGATATTTGATTAGGGTTGGCCCGAGGCGTTGCGGTGGCGGCAGTAGCGCGCTGGCCAGTGGGTTCGTTGCCACATGATTAGCCACCGCAAAAGTGTAGTAGCCAGTGGCTAGACGACGGGCCATCCGCCCAACTGCGAGCTTGTCGGGATAGGTCATCGTTTTGACGTATCGCAAGAAAGGGTGGAATCCTACCCGGGCGCATGCGAGGTCAAGATGAATTCGGCGATACCGCAGGGGGCTTCGACGCCCAAGGAAGATTCCAGCCAACCGCGCCTAGTCTAGTGCTTCACAAGGCCCTAGTCTCGCCAGCCACCGAAACTCGAACATCTGTAAGGGTGAACATGACCTCCACTGCGATCCTGATCGGGAATGCCGAGTACGACCAAGGGAACCCGTTGCCGTGCTGCTGCGCGGACGTTGACGCCATGCGAGCGCTGCTGGAGGCCACCGGTCGGTTCGAAAACATCCACGCATACGTGGACCTCGACGCCGATGAGATGCGCGACGCCGTTCGGGACGCGTTGCCGCCTGACGGCACGCACAACGAGGTATTCTTCTATTTCTCGGGGCATGGCCAGTATGTTGACCCCGGTCTCTACTTCTGGGGCACTACTTTTGACGAAAGTCGGCCGAACGAGACAGGGCTTGCGCACGGCGACCTAATGGACCTCTTCCGTGCTGCCGCACCCGAGGTGTTAGTCGCCGTCTTCGACGCGTGTTATTCGGGCGCGCTGTTGGTGAAGGGCGACCGCTCTTTGCCGCTGCCGCCCGTGGTGAGGGATGGGCTGAGGAACATTCTCCAGTTTTCGTCATCAATGGACGATCAGACTTCGCTCAGCGGTGAGAGCCTGAGCGCGTTCACCCGCGCGTTCCTAGAGGCTAGCGTGCGCAAGACGGATGGCACGATCTACTATACCGACATATCGAACACTTTGCGGGATGACTTCCTAGGAAACGACGCCCAAACCCCGTTCTTCGTCAATCAAGGTACCGGGCGAGAGGTACTGGTAGACGACGCCAAGAAGCTCGCCGCCTTTCGGGCGGAGCTTGCACGCCGTTGGGGCACCACTGGAGACGTAGGCGACGAGAGCAACGGCGCCGACAACACCAGTACCACCGGTGAGCCGTTGACACCTGCTCAACTACTCATGGTAGCGGAGAAGCGTATGGGCGGACCGGAACAAGCCGAGGAACTGATCGACAACTTGTTCGATGGGCTTATCGGGAAGTTCAGTGACACTGAGTTCGCCGAGTTCTTCGAGACCTCAACCATCGTGCACTCGGACTACCACGAACCGGTGATACGGGAATTCATGATCAGGGTGCTGTCGGGCGAGACGCGCCCCGATCGGCTCGTGACCGCCGAGATCAAGCGCACCGCCAAGAAGGTGAACCCGGTGGAGCGGGCGATGTTGGGTTTCATGGCGTCGCTAAATCAGGAGTGGACCGAGACCTACGACCTCGCACTCAACTGCACCATGTCACGGGCGCAGTTGAAGCTGACCTTGACCCCCAAGTACAGGGCGCTCCAACAACTCCAGCTTGTTCTAAGCTGCGCGCCGAGCCTCAACCAGTGCTACATCTTCGAGATGGTGACGCAGCATCCTAGGACCAACTGGGACGCTTTCGACGTTGAAGGGCGCGAGGTCGTGCGCCGCTGGTACACGCTGGAGTGGGGTGCAAGCGTTGACTTCCTCATAACGAAGATATGCGATGCACTCACCAAAGCGGTTCATGACCACATTGACGAAACATCAAAGCGCCTCACGGATGGCTAACCCCGAGAAGCGGGCAAGCGTGGGGAATCCACAGAGCCGAGCGAAACGGGCAGGAATCCTCAAATTACCTGCGCTAGAAACGCGGGATTCGGGCGACGCGTCGCCTGCTAGTAGCAGGGGGTCTGACGCGTCGAAGAGTGGCGTACGCCTTGGGGCCCTCGCTCTGGCGGGGACAGAAATCTGGTTAAGGTCGGCTCAGGCACGGGCAGCACAGAAGGCGCTAATTGCCCGCTAACGCGGGCCAGCGCTATGCCGCTAGCCGGTCCAACACGTTCTTCACGCTCGACGGGTGCCACACCTTCTTCCCTCGTGGCGTCTCGATGCCTGCTTTGGTCAGCGCATCCGCGATTTGCTGCAACGTCGCGTTGCCTGCCCGCAGCGGCAGAACAAGGTCTGCGATCCGGAGAGCCGATGTGTCGGCAATGGCCTGCACAGCCCGCTGCCGAGCTTCCGCGCCGCCACGATGGCCCCCTAGCGTCTGCCCGCGTGAGCGGGCGCTGGCGAGGCCCTGCTTGGTCCGCAGGGAGATGAATTCGCGCTCCTGTTCGGCGAGGGCCGCGTAGAGGTGCAGTTGGAAATTGTCGGCGAAGGGCATGGACGCGACCTTGAATGGCACCGTCTTGTCGTCCAAGAGCTGCGCGATATGGCTGACTTTTCTCGATAGCCTGTCGAGCTTGGCCACGAGCAGCGTCGCTTTCTGCGCGCGGCACAGGTCCAGCGCTGCGGCGAGACCGGGGCGGCGCCGAGGATCATCGTGCTTCCCGGACTCGATGTCCTGAAAGGTGCCGATGGCCGCGCCCGCGCTGTAGTGATCGAGGAAAAGCTGAACGTCCCGGCGCTGCGCGTCGAGTCCGTATCCGGTCGCACCCTGCCGTTTGGTCGAGACGCGAAAATACAGAACGAATGGTCCGGCGATGCGATGATCAGGGCTCATTTCCATTCCTTCTACGAACGTCGAGATTCTGCACGAGAAATCTACGCCCGAAACGCATGATTCTCTAACCTTTTCAAGTGTTTGATTCGATTTTCTGAAGGCTGTGGCGCATCGACGTCCCGAGGCGCGGGAGGGTGAGCTGATGCCAGAATGCGAGAGATTTGGGCAGTGAAACTGATCGTCGTCGGCAGGCGCCGGAGCGGCGGTTGTGGTGATGGGCTGGTGGTGGGTCGGTGCAAGGGGGCATTGAAAACAAAGGGAAAAATCGACCTGCGACCGCCTGCCACCAGCCTATCATCGGTCATAAGCCTATGACTTTTATGTCATATTTCTCGGGTTGGATGATGGGGACTCGATTTTCGGTCTCGCCCCAACCCCGTGGAGAGATACACACATATTCGCGCGTCGCCTGTTCAGGCGACCGAGGATGGGAGCGAATGAACATGTCTTCCCGATATGGAATCTTGTGACCATTTATCTTTTGTCCTGCCACCAAGTCCAAATAATACCCTTTATTATCAATTCTTTACGGGCGATGATGGGTGGTGGCCGGTTCACAGACCCTTCACCACGTCAAGAATATCCATTGGATATCAATGCATTACGTGAAGGCGCTCTGGTGGTGGGTCGGTGACAGGCCTCTGGCCCTACCAGCAGAAACGGCATCAGGGGCGCTGACGCGCCCCCGTTCCACCGCCCCAAGTCACGTTTCGGCTTCGACGCCGTCACCCTTGATCAGCGGTTTCCGCTCCATCGCGTAGAGCGCGCCGTGCTTGTCGGCGTGAACCTTCGTCAGGATGTATCGCCCTTGCTTGTCTTCGCTCTCCTCATGGTCGGCATCATGCTCGCGCACCGTGCCGACCATGCTGGTGATCCTCTGCGACACTGCGTTAATCGCCTTCCCGCCATACCTGATCGCGTCGCCGTCCCAGACGTAACCGCATCCCGGCAGCGCAATCTCCTCGTCCGTCAGTATACCGATAATCGACAAAACGCGGTGCCCGGCATACGGGAAAGGCTTGGCCTTTTCTTTGCCTTCGCCACCCGACTTGAGAAACTGGGGCGCCCTCTCCGTGCTGTTGATACGGAACAACGTCGCCTCCACCTTCTGTTCTGCTATCATTGCGTCGATCAACCCCGTGTCCGGCGTCTCCGTGGTCGTGGTCGAGCGGAGCTTGGCACGGTTACCGAGGAAGCCTTTGATCCCTGCAGCTTCGAGAATACCACCGATGATCTTGGAGTGACGCTCGAATCCGGCGAGCCCTTTTTCCTTCCGCTCGGGACATCCTACGGCGATCCAGTTCTGTACGAGGACAAGCAGGCAGCGAAGATATTCGGGGCCACGCTTGGCTATCTGGGTTTCGAGGTCGTACTTGAACATCGATTCCGGGCGATCCCCGGGATTCTCCATCTGCGGATCGAGGTCGATCAGCAACATCCGCTCAGAAAGCTCCTCGGACAGCATAGTTCGGATGCCGGTGAACGCCCACGTCGCCCTCACACGCGCCTCAATCGTGTCATTGGTGTTGAGACGCCGTGCCGAGTAGTAGGGCCACGCCGTCATCGCCCCCGCCAACTCGCCAAAGTCCACCTTGCCGGTAGCAGGCAGGTTGTCGAAGAAGATAAACGGCATGCCCTTGTCCAGCTCGGTAACGATGGTCTTACGGACTTCGTCCTTGCTGTCAGGCAGTGACTGCGCAGCGGCGTAGCCCATCGTGGCGATGTATGACACCGTGCTTATCAGCTTACTGGCCCCAGTTCGGGGCTTATCTTTCCGCGCCAGATGCCCGGGCGTTGGACCGTTGATGAATTCGCGGCACAGGGGCGTCAGCCCCATCGACATAGCGTGTGCGAATGACGGTGACACCAGCCCCCCAACGATGCCGGGGCCGGTTTGCTTGCCGCCCCGGTCGAGACCGGTCATTTCCTCGCGGCTCAGCGCGTCCAGAGGAAAATCGGCAAGGAGATCCACGAGCTTCGTGACCGCCTCCTTGACCTGCGCCTCAGTTGGCTCGTCAGGCACGTCCAGCGCCTCCACCCCCGCGACAGGCTGATAGTACAGGCCGCTCTTGTGGTAGCCGGTCTTGGTCACCAGCGACTTGTCTTCGCTGTACACGGGCGAGCTGATCACGCGCAGCAGCGGCGGGTACGCCGTCTTGTCCCGGTTGAACACGTTATTTGTGAGGTCTTTGGAAGCAGGAACCGATGCGTCGTCTTTGAAGAAGTCCACGCGGGCTTCGATCTTGGCCTTGAAGCGCTCTTTATCGACGTTCTTGATGCGGATCAGACCGTGCTCGTTTTCTTGCACATCCACGATGCGGCCCATGCTGTGGAACAGCTCGGGGTCGTCGCCCTGATCCGCCATAATTGCCGCAACGTTGTCACAGACGACGCGGAACACCTTGCCGTCGAGGTCGATCATGCGAACTAGCTCTGAACGGACGGAAGCACGGCGCTTGTTTCTCTCCCTAGTCTTGGCTTCCCGCTGTTCTTGCGCCTCAGCAGCGTCAGCGTGGACGTCCCACATCTTCTGAAGAACCCTGCGATTGATGATCTTGTGCCGGGCGAGATCATCTTTCGCCCTCCCCCAAGCGTCGAGCGGTACCCCGGCGGCGAAGGCCTCGGCTATCCGATCCCTCATTTCCCTTTCGGGCGTGTTGCGGGTAGTGCCCTTTGCCCATGCCTCGAATTTGGCCGCCGCGCGCGCGGCCGCTTCCGCCTCATCCAGCACCAACCCAGTGTTCTCAGCTTCCTCAGCCTCCTTTGCGGCGCTCTCGGCGTCCTCGGGCTGTGAGCCGGCGGCTAGGGTTTGGGTGCCATCCGCTTGCCCCCGCACGTTCTCGACCTCTGGCGCGGCTTCCTCCGCTTCATCTTCGGCCTCGTCGGTGATCACTCCACCCCAGTCTTGCGCCTGCTCGATCCGGCGCCATAGATATTCGTCTGTTGCGTAGCGGGTCTCGGCTCGATCATCGTCACAAGGCGCCGCAAGGATGGCGTTGCGCAGGATGTCGAACAGCTCGACCGGGTCGCCGTGTGGGCGACTACGGAACCACGAACAGGCGGCGCTGTAGATAGGCCCGTCGAAGCCACAGAGCCCGTCTCCGTCGCCAATGATGGCGAGCTTCGCGTCAAAACCGTAGACGCGATCACCGGGTGTATAGGTGCGCGGAGCGGCGTTGCTCGCCCGGCGGGTGCCCGTACTTGTACTTGCCTTGCCGGTGCTCACCTTCGAGCACTCGAATGCCTGCTCTTCGAGCCATTCCGGGGCGTCTGCGATCTCGCATTCCCACGGCGCGCATCCGGGCTTCCACTGATAGTAGCCGCCGGACTCGTGGACCGAAGGCGCAGCGATGATCTGCCCGCCTTCGCCACGGATATCGACCTTAGGCGCGATCTTACCGCCGGTGTTCAGGATCGGGCGTTTGCACCGGAAAAGGCGGTGCTGCCCCTTGCCGGAGCCGGAAACTGATGTCGCCGTCTTCGGCAGCGGGCCATGCTCTGCCTCCAGCTTGCGCACCGCCTCCATGCCCTCGTCGCCATCCTCATCGAGGGCGAACATGTGGCATCCTTGCTGGAAGACGATGGAGACGTTGCGCGGCGCGCCGGGCTTAGCGTACGGGTACGCCTTACCCTTCTTGTTCGGCGGGTACTCGCCCTCACCAATCCATGCGTCGGTGATCTCATCCTCGATAATGGTCGCCCGGTCCTGCCAACCCGCGCCGCGTGGCACCTTCGCGGTATGCTTGCCGTCGATCATACCCGTGCCTTCGCCACTGTTGGGGTAGACGGCGTGAGAGTCGACGACAGTCAGTCCGTGGTTGGCGTATTCCAGCGCGTATGCCAGCGTCATCGTGTTGTGGTCGAACACATCGGCGTATGCAGCATTCACGCGCTTGCCGCCGACTGCGTGCAGAACGTCCCGTGCCTGATCCAGACGGTCAGGAAGCGCCTGCACCGCGCGCTCACGCGCGTCTGCGGCTCGACGGGTGTGGTAGAGGGAACAGGGTGGGGGCGCTCCAAAGACCTTGTCCACCGGCAGCCGGTCGAACGGGATTGGGGTTGCGCCAGCGGTAGGGGCTTTAGCTTCGCTCTGCGTCGGCTGCTCGACAAGGGCCTTGTCGGTCAGTGCGGCTTGATGAACTTCGCCAAGTTCAGCGGCGGTCTTCGTGGTGGACGTAACAGTCATTCGTTTTTTCTCCGTAGTTGTTGCTGGTGATCGTGTTCATGGCTTTCTCCTTTTTGGTTTCCCCGCCGATCTTGGTCGGGGTGCCCCGTCATGAGGCATCGGGCCGCACCGCCCGCTGGTTACTCACACTCAATCGATCTCAGCGGGCCAACACCCGCCAATCAACATCTCACCCCACGCGGGGGCGATTGGATTAATTTCTAGGCGGCGGTGTCGAGCTGGTTTTGGTACCGAACCGCTCCATCTTGGCCGTGCCGAAAAGCGCCCGCCCGCGCCTTCGGACGTTCTTCCAGCTCATACGTGAGCCATCTCACGCGGGTGCGTCGCTCCCACGCTATTCACCATCGTCAATTGTGCCTCCTTTCTTACGCGCCATAGGGATTTCCGTCCTTGTAGCGGGGGAAGTTATGACGGGAGACAAAGTCTTACAAGTGCTTGAAATTGCTTAATATAACTTAAGTCTGCGGTTCCGGCAAACTCCGCTTCAAGCGGAGTTTGCCGGGATAGTGTTCTGAAATTGTGCGATTGTTTGGGAAGATGTCGCGAAGGGCGCTTTCTTTTTCGCCGTTCGCCATCACGCCGCCTTTTGCCTTGGGAACAGGTCAACTACCTTCTCGACGCCCGGGCGGAACTGATAGACGCCGTGCGCCGGCAGGTGTTCTGCACCGGTCATTCGGATGGCATATTCTGCGATGTGGGACCTAACGCCCCATGCGACCGATGCAGCGGACACGCTGGTTCGCCACGCGGGCACATTTGCCGCGACAACATCCAGAACGCAGGAGCAGGCTTCGGCGAAATCGGCGAATGGGAGTGTCACAATTGCCTCCAGACGGGCCATCCATGCCCGGTCGTAGAGGAGGTGGCCGCGCCGGGGCGCGTCGTTGATGTCGAGGGCGTCGGTCGCAGCACAAAGCAGCTTCGACGCTTGGAGCGGTGTAAGGTCAGTCATCTTCTTCGTCTTCTCTTGGGATTTCTTGCCCGGCACGGGCGAACTGGTGTGCCAGAGCAGCGGCCATGCGGTTTCGCCGCTCGGCAGCCATCTCGGTGCCGATCATTTTGCGCATGTCGCCGCCGTCTGCGATGAGTCTCGGCGGCAAGTGCAGGCCGTCCCGCGCCAGCTCCTCTTCGACAGCGGCGAGGAAGCCGAGCCAGATCACTACCGGTGGAAATTCGCCCCGCTGACGCGGTTGATGATCTCGCGCGGCAGCCCGCTCAGCCTCGTTCCGCCGGGCCTGTTCCTCGGCCACGTATCCAGCCGCCAAGATGCAGGCATTGAGCGAGGCCTCCACGTTTGTGACTGCCGCGTTGTACTTGCCCTCGGCTAGATTGGTCTCGGCGAGACGCGCATTCTCGTGCGCGGTGAAAAGAAATGCATCGAGACCTTCCTCCCAGCCGGAGTCAGCCGGTCGCGCAGTCATAAGCCCATCACCATTCGAGGCGGGCACGTACCGGAGTTTTCTCTGGCGCAGATCAGCCACGGTAGACGTCCAAGATCGTGCTCATCACTTCTGCGGCGCTCGGCACGCCAGCGGCATTTGGGGTTTCTGGTCCGGCGAGGGCGGCATCGACTGCCACCAGTGAGCGCCGCAGTTCATGGTATCGGTGCGCCCCAGCACTCACCTTGGCGAGGCTGCGGTTCACGAGGCTAGAAGTGGCGCCGCTGTTCGGCGCCGACACCGCGTCGTAGATTTGCCGGGCGATACTGAGGACGTGCTCAAAGGTGCTGAGAAGGCCGGAGTGATCGCGGTCGGTCACTTCTGGTCTGCTTCCTGCCCCCGGCGGTGTTCGGTTATCCTTTGAGCCCGGCTCCTTGGGGATCGGGAGTTCAGATCGGCGGCGCGCTCGCGCTGGGCCTCGGGCGATAGCAAGGAACTGTTGATCTGGTGGCGCTTGGCGCTGTTGGCCCGCGCCTGCGCGTCGCCAGCCAATTGCCTGCCGTAGGTCAACCTGCGGGTCGGATTCATGGTCGCGGCGTGGGCGCCAATCTCAGCAGCGCTCTTGGCGTCTTCGTGGTGCTCCCGCAGACGGAGTGCCACGGCTTCATTAGAGCGCAGCTCGGATAGGACGTGCGCCGTATCGAGCGGGTAAGAACCATCGGTCATGATGTGGGTGCGAACACTCGGGCAGGCCAAAATCTCGTCGGTCGACACCGGGACGCCGAGGGATGCAGCAGCGCTAGACGCGACGTTTACAGCGTCGGTCATCACTGCGGCTGTGGTGGCGCCCATGATGTCTACGAGGCGGGCGAGATCGAAGTCAGACATTTTGTACACTTTCATTGAAGGATGAGACCTGAGCCGGCGCCCCACGCCGGAGAAACACGTGGGGCGCCGACCTTGGCGCCGGGGGGATCGCCTTGATCACCTCCGGTGCATGAAGAAGGCCGAAGGTTGTCGCTGCCCGCGCCCAATCGCGGGGCAGCTCGGATGCGTCGTCGCCGAGAACGTAGCGCAGCACTGACGGGGCACAGAGGGCCTGACCCCATACGGCCTCGGGGATTGTCACGGCACCTGTCCAGAGCGCGTCCAGCGCGCCACGGCGCAGCGCCCGGCGCACGTCGGCGAAGCGCGCGCGCTCGGGGTCGGTGAGGACCCTATGCAAGGCGACCGTGGGCTGATCGCCAACATAGAGGTCCCACCGACCCACGAGGTCTGGCGCGCGCCCCTCGGCGTCGAATACCGCCAGTTCGCGCAAGTCACCACCAGACAACCCCCTGCGGTGGGGCTGGCGGAACCCACAGGTCAGTTCACTGAGGCGCCAGTGCTTGCGACCCCGGGCAGCACGACGAAATGGCGCATCACCCGTCGCGCGCCGCACGGTCATGGGGTTGCAGTTCAAGATTTCGGTTACAGAATCAACGTTTAGGGTGAAGAGACCGGGCACGGGGTGATCCTTGCGGGCTATGTTTTCAGGGAAGATCGCCACCCCCGGCAGCGATTCGGCTGACTCGGCTGCAATATTTAGCAGTCCATGTCAAGGTATTTGTGTGACCTTTCTCTCACACTTCACTCGCGAAGTCAAGAAAACGGACAGAACGGGTCACGAGTGTGCTCGCGCATGTGATCGGATACTGAGACGCTTGGGCGCAACGCTGGAACGGTTAGTCGCCGCCGCTAGCGGCCAAATGATGCCGCAAGTTGTGTCCAGTTGCCGATGCTCAATTTTGCGGGCATGCTGCCTTAGTCGAATGGGGCGGAGCGAACGGAATGGCCGGTGAGATCAAGATCAGCATCACTGAAGTGGTATTCGACTCAGGACCAATGGCGACTATTCGCTTCAGGCTCGATGATCGGCAAGTAGAGGTCCCAGTGAGCCCAGAAATTAAAGCCTACTTTGACGCACAGTTTGTGAGGCCAAACCCCACAGCACAGCAAAGGCGGCGAATGGGCACTCTCCTGAACTTGATGCGCGCCGCCTACCAAAAAGGCTGGAAAGATGCGGTGGGCGAATGATGGGCGACCCGACAAAGGCCGCGATCATTCTTGGCTTGTGCATCGTGTTCGCCGCCGTGATCTTGGTTTACTTTAGCTCATACCACTCATGTATGCGCTGGAACAAAGCTCATGGGCTTGACCTGACCGCTTCCGCCTGCATCGGTCGCTGAGGGACATCACCTCCTGCTAAATTCAGAGGGCAGCAGCCTCGGCCCTCATCGACTCTGCGACGAGGCGCATCGGCGCCTACAGAACTTCACCAGTGTTCAGCATGTGCCGAAACTCCTCTGCGCCAACGACGCGCACCCCTTGCTCTTCGGCCTTCGCAAGCTTCGAGCGGCCAGCGCCGAGGGGACCACAGCAAAGGTGGGTGGTACTGCGGACGATACCGGAATTCACGCCGAAGCCGCTGGCCTTCGCCGCCTCCTTAAGCTCGCTGGCTTCCGCATCCGTGAATCCGGAAAAGCAAACACTGACTGAAGGCTTGGGCTTGCGCAGGCGCCTGTCATGCTGGCTGATCAGTGCCCATGCCTCGGCTTCGGTCATCTCCGGGGTTTCGGGAATCTCCTTCTTGCGCAAAACGGCGACGACTTTGTCCGACAGCATGGCGTACCTCCTACGAACGTATGGCCATGGTGTCGGAACGCCCCCATCTATGCAACCTTGCCGTGTTAGGGAGAAGCGGGAGGATCGGCTTATTCGGCGCCGGACTCGCGATACCAAGCCGCCACAGCCGCGCCGTCTTTGGCCCACTCCGCATTGCGACGCTTTTTGTCTGCATTCTCAATGAATTCCCGTTCGGCCTTGATGTCGTTAAGTGACATGGACTGGTCCGCGTCGTCTTGATCGGCCCGAAGCAGGAACGGGGTGTCAGCGTCGATGCCTGAGACAAATTGTCCCCACTTTTCCATGACTTCCCGGCGCTTATTAAACAGAGTTGAGCGAAAATAGTCCTTCTCCACCCCCCCTTTGACCTTGTGGTCTAGGGCGAGTTCCGCTGTTAGCCTGTCGCAGGCATCCGTCTCGCCCGCCCAGTCTCGGAAAGTCGAGCGTAAACCGTGAGCAGTAGAAGGGATGCCCGAGTTCTTGAGCCAGTTGTTGAACACGTTTTCCGTCATGATTCCAGCTTTGTACGCCTTCGAGTTAGGAAAGACGTATTCATCTGGGCCATACCTCTTGGTCTGCAACCGCGCTAGTTCGAGTTGCACTTGCGCTGCCGATGACAGCGGCACAGCGAAGGGGTTGCCACTCTTCATCCGGCCTTCACCCATGGACCACACGTCGCCTTCGACTTCCTTCCACGTCATGGTGCGGACCGGACGAATGCGAGGGAGAGTCAAGAGGTAGAATTTGAACGCCAAGTGCTCGAGGCTCTCGGACAGGCTCTTGTAGAGCTTCGGAGCGTCCAAATAGTTTAGGGCAGCGTGGTGCGCTGGCTTGTGCCCGTGGTTCCCCAACAGCTTTGCTACATCGTCCGTGACGTTCGCGTTGACAGCGGGGTCGCGCACCTTCGCGAATTCTAATGTGGCCTTGATACGGGGACGCACTTTCTTAGCCGTAGGCTGGTTGTCATGCCAAAGCGGCCTAAGGACGGCCTCCACGTCATCAACCGTGATGTCACGGCATCGCAATTTTCCAAGGCGGCCGAACGCATGTAGCTCCAAGGTGCGCAGCCATTCGCCGGACTGGTTCTTGCCTCGTAGGCCGGGCTTCTTTGACTCATACGTTAAGTTGGCGGCTTCCTTGAACGTCAGGAACTTTTGGCCACGCCCCCTGATGTTCGCAACCACGTCGCGCGGGCTTTGACCTGCCGCCACCGCCGCGCGGCAGTCGGCGGCGATCTGTCGGGCGCGTTCAAGGGAGACCGCAGGGTACGGGCCAAGTCCGGTCTTGGATGGCATCCCCGGACGCTGGCAGCGGAAGTACCAGCTTGCTGAATTGGGCCCTTCGCGAACAAACCAGAGGCCTCCACCGTCGCATATGTCCTTCTTTCCATCGCCGCGTAGCTGGCTGTCCTTGAGGCGGTTGAGCGCACCCATTCTACCCCCGCATTTCTGTACTTATTTCTGTACTTATTCGCACCTGTACCCCCTGACGGGGGCGTTGTCCAGATCAACCGTAACGGTCTAACATACCGTTATATAATGCGAAAAATGTCACGAGCGGTGACAGGATCACTCTCGCATTAGTTGTATGTGATTCCTCTTGGGTGCGCCACTTCCCCTCAAACCGCAGAACAGCGTCTCGATTGGATGATTCCGCGTCCCGGCGCAGGCTACGGGGGGTCGCCCGTTCCGGCCCCCGTTCCGTCCTGCTTCAGCGCATCGGCAGCGCCGGGGCGCCGCGCATGGCCGGGCCTCAGGCAAAGAGGTCCCGGCACAGCTCCAGCGCATCGATCAGCGCGTCCACCTCTCCTTCGGTGTTGTAAAGCCCGAAGGAGGCGCGACAGGTCGCCGTCACGCCCAGATGCTCCATCAGCGGCTGAGCGCAGTGATGGCCCGCGCGCACCGCCACGCCCTTCTTGTCCAGCACGGTGGAGATGTCATGCGCATGCGCCGGCCCGTCGAGGGTGAAGGAGAAGATCGCCCCCTTGTCGGCCGAATTTCCCTGCACCTGCAGCCAGTTCAGCCCGCCGAGCCGCTCGCGCGCATAGTCGCGCAGGGCCCGCTCATGCGCCGCGACATTCTTCATGCCGAGACCCATCAGGTATTCCAGCGCCACCCCGAGGCCGATCTGGTTGACGATCCCCGGCGTGCCCGCCTCGAACTTCATCGGCGGGTCGGTGTAGCTGACTGCCTCGCGCGTCACCTCGCGAATCATGTCGCCGCCGCCAAGAAAGGGCCGCATCTCCGCCTGCCGCTCCCTGCGGATATAGATCCCGCCGGAGCCGCTGGGACCGTAGAGCTTGTGGCCAGTGATGGCGTAGAAATCGCAACCGATCGCCTGCACGTCGACCGGGCCATGCACGGCCGACTGGCTGCCGTCGACCAGCACCGGCACGCCGCGCGCCCGGGCGCCCTTGCAGATCGCCGCCACGTCCACCCGCGTGCCCAGCACGTTCGACATCTCGGTAATGGCGACCAGCTTCGTCTTCGGCCCGATCGCGTCCAGCACCGCCTGCGGATCGAGGTCGCCGTTCGCGTCGATCTCCACCCATTTCAGCACCACGCCCTGCCGCTCGCGCAGGAAATGCCAGGGGACGATATTGGCGTGATGCTCCATCACGCTCAGGACGATCTCGTCGCCCGCCTGAAGCCGCGGCGCCGCCCAGGCGTAGCTGACGAGGTTGATCCCCTCCGTCGTGCCGGAGGTGAAGACGATCTCTTCCGGGGTGGCCGCGTTCAGGAAGCGGGCGATGATGCCGCGCACGGCCTCGTATTTATCGGTCGCGAGGTTGGACAGGTAGTGCAAACCACGGTGAACATTGGCGTATTCCATCGAATAGGCCTGGGTGATCGCGTCGATCACCACCTTCGGCTTCTGCGCCGAGGCGCCGTTGTCGAGATAGACCAGCGGGCGGCCATTCACCTGGCGGGCAAGGATCGGGAAATCCTGCCGGATCGCGTTCACGTCGTACATCATGCCCCTCCCGGAAGGCCGGTAAGAAAGAGAGAGATCAGGAAGCTGATCGTCAGGATCAGCACCACGCCCGCGCCGATGACCCCGGCGAAGACCTTCCAGATATTGGTGAAGCCGTGCAGCTCGGCGGCGAAATTGGTCAGAAGCCCCAGCAGCACGACGATGGAGAGCAGCCCCAGCATGTCCGCCAGGGGCGGCAGCAGCAGGTAAAGTACCGTCTGCGCCGCCGCGAAGCCCAGCATGATGACCTGAAGCCAGACCACCAACGCCATGGCGCCGGACCAGTCGCCATGCCCGCCAAAGGCCCGCCCGATCCCGGCCAGCGCCGCGACCGTCAGCACCAGCGTCGCGAATTGTATCGCCGCCATCAAAAGCGGCGCCCCTGCGATCACCACGAAGGCGCCGCGCGCGCCGCCACCGATGTAGATCTCGGCAAAGATCATCAGCACCGAGACGATGGCGACCAGCACCATCCCCTCCCACAGCACGAGGTCGCTCAGCTTCATGTTCAGGATCGCGCGCGCCGCCGCCCGCGGACTGGTCAGCGATTCCCGCGCCAGTCCCCACCAGTCGGTCCGCGCGTTCATTCGGCTCTCCCCTCGACGGCCCGGATGCCGCCGATCCAGATCCAGAGGAACGCGGCCAGCACGATCCAGCTCACCGCCTCCTGCACCATCCCCGGCCCGAAGATCGCGTAGACCGCGCCCCAGACCAGCATCAGCGGGCTCGTCGCCAGCATCGCCCAGAACAGCGCCAGCCGTTCGCCGAACCAGCTGCCCCGGCCGCGAAACGCCTTGGCGCCAAGCCGCACCAGCGCCGCCAGCCCGTAGGCGAACAGCGCCTGGATGATGATCGCCATGACCTCGCCCGCGGCGAAACCCGAAAGCCCCGCTTCGGGCGCCGCACGCGCCATCTCCGCCATCCGCGGCCATTGCGCCAGGAACCCGATCCCGATCGCCATCGCCAGGAACACCAGCGCCCGATCCTCGCGCGGCCCCATCGCCAGCAGGCCGCGCATGACCACGCGCGGCTGCCGGTAGCTTCTCAGGATATCCGCGCTGACCGACATCACCCCAACCTGCGCGCGAGCCAGGCCTCCAGCCGGGTGCGGATGTCTTCGGAAAGCGCCTCGTCCTCGATCTCCTCGATCGTCTGGGCAAGGAAGGCCTGCACCAGCAGCGCCTGCGCCGCCCGCTCCGGCACCCCGCGCGAGCGCAGGTAGTAAAGCGCCGTCTCGTCGATCGCGCCGGAGGTCGAGCCATGCGAGCATTGCACGTCGTCGGCGTAGATCTCGAGCTCCGGCTTGGCGAGGAACTGGCTGCGTTCGTCCAGCAGCAGCGACTGGCTGATCTGGTAGCCGTCGGTCTTCTGCGCGCCGGGCTTCACCAGGATCTTGCCCTGGAAGATGCCCTCGGCCCCGTTCATCAGCACCTTCTTGAAGACCTGGCGGCTTTCGCAGCGCTCGGCGTCATGGGTGATGAAGACGGTGTCGTCATGATGAAAACCGCCATCGCCCATCGCGGCACCGGCGATATGCGCGACCGAGTCGTCGCCGGTCAGCTCCACCACCGTCTCGTTGCGGGTCAGAACGCCGTTGGCGGTCAGCGTGAAGGTCTTGAACCGGCTCTCGGCGCCGAGGCGGGCGAAGAGATGCGCCGCCACGCGCCGCTCGTGGTCGCGGCCCTGGGTGCGGATGTGGTGGAAGGCCGCGCCATCGCCGACCTCGACCTCCAGCACGGTAGAGAAGCGCGCGGCCCCGGGGCCGCTTTCCAGCAGCGTCAGCTCTGCCCCTTCTTCCAGTTTCACGCAGTGATGGAGGATCGCGTCCGATGTCTCCGAAGCGTGGCGATAAACCAGGCTCACCGGCTTGGCGGCCTTGCCCGTCGCCCGGATCAGCACGCCATCGGTGGCGATCGCCGTGTTCAGCGCTGCGAAGGGCCGCGCGACCGGCGCCTGTCCCCGCGCCTCGAGCGCGCCGTAGAGGTCCTTGGCCCAGTGGATGTCCTGCGCCCCGGCCTCGGCCAGCCGCGTGATCTCCACCTCGGCCGCCGCCGGATCGTCCGAAGCGGCGGCATCGAAGACGCCATCGACGAAGACCAGCGTCACGCGGTCGATCTTGTCAAAGGCCGGCCGCTCGCCGCCATCGTCGAAGAGCGCCGCCGCCGGGGCCTCTGCGGCCGCCAGCGTGGTCGGGTCGGTCCAGCGCCAGTATTCGTCGCGCCGCCCGGGCAACCCCATCTCGGAAAGCCGCGCCAGCGCCGCCCCCCGCGCCTGCGCCAGCCACGCGCCGGAGGCGGGCAGCGAAAGCCCCTCCAGCCGCGCCTCGGTCGCCGCGCGCTTCGCCTGCGCCAGCGCCATCACATCACCTCCGCGAGGAGATCCGCATAGCCGTTCTTCTCGACTTCCAGCGCCAGCTCTGGCCCGCCGGTCTTCACGATCCGCCCGTCAGCCATGATATGCACGACGTCCGGCACGATATGGTCCAGAAGCCGCTGGTAATGCGTGATGACCAGGAACGACCGCCCTTCCGAGCGCAGCGCGTTCACCCCGTCGGCCACCAGCTTCATCGCATCGACGTCGAGGCCCGAATCGGTCTCGTCGAGGATGCACATCTTCGGCTCCAGGACCGCCATCTGCAGGATCTCGTTGCGCTTCTTCTCGCCGCCCGAGAAGCCGACGTTCACCGGCCGCTTCAGCATCTCGGCGTCGATCTTCAGCGCCTTCGCCTTCTCGCGCACGAATTTCAGGAACTCGCCCGCGCTCATCTCTTCTTCGCCGCGCGCCTTGCGCTGGGCGTTCACCGCGGTCCTGAGGAAGGTCATGTTGCCCACGCCCGGGATCTCCACCGGATACTGGAACGCCAGGAACAGCCCCGCCGCCGCGCGCTCCTCCGGCTCCATCTCCAGAAGCTCCTCGCCGTCCATCACGGCCGAACCGTCGGTAACCTCATATCCGTCCCGGCCCGAAAGCACGTAGGAAAGCGTCGACTTCCCCGAGCCGTTCGGCCCCATGATCGCATGCACCTTCCCGGTCTCCACGGTCAGGTTGACGCCCTTGAGGATCACCTTGTCCTCTTCCTCGAGCTTTACATGCAGGTTCTTGATCTCAAGCATCTTTTCCTCATCCGCTCCATGCGCGCGGCATGGGTGAAACTGCGCCCCGCGGGGCATTTGATCCTGTCGGGAACCGCGCCCCGCCGTCAGCCCACGCTGCCTTCCAGGCTGATGGCGACAAGGCTCTGCGCCTCCATCGCGAACTCCATCGGCAGCGCCTGCAGCACTTCCTTGCAGAAGCCGTTGACGACAAGCGCCACCGCCTCCTCCTCGTCCATGCCGCGGCTCCGGCAGTAGAACAGCTGGTCGTCGTCCACCTTCGAGGTCGTCGCCTCATGTTCCACGCGCGAGGAGTTGTTCTTCACCTCGATATAGGGAACCGTGTGCGCCCCGCACTTGTCGCCGATCAGCAGGCTGTCGCATTGCGTGTAGTTCCGCGCGCCCGTGGCCTTCGGATGGACCGAGACTAGACCGCGATAGGTGTTCTGCGCCTTGCCGGCCGAAATCCCTTTTGAAACAATGCGAGAGCGGGTGTTCTTCCCAAGATGGGTCATCTTGGTCCCGGTATCGGCCTGCTGCATGTTGTTGGCGATGGCGATCGAGTAGAACTCGCCCTGGCTGTCGTCCCCGCGCAGCAGGCACGAGGGGTATTTCCAGGTGATCGCCGATCCGGTCTCCACCTGCGTCCACATCACCTTGGCCCGCGCCTCACGGCAGTCGGCCCGCTTGGTGACGAAATTGTAGATCCCGCCCTTGCCCTCGGCGTCGCCGGGGAACCAGTTCTGCACCGTGGAATACTTCACCTCGGCGTCCTCGAGGATGACGATCTCGACCACCGCCGCATGAAGCTGTGCCACGTCCCGCTTCGGCGCGGTACAGCCCTCCAGGTAGCTCACGTAGCTGCCCTTGTCTGCGATGATCAGCGTCCGCTCGAACTGCCCTGTGTTCTCGGCGTTGATGCGGAAATAGGTCGAAAGCTCCATCGGGCAGCGCACCCCCGGCGGGATGTAGACAAAGGACCCGTCAGAGAAGACCGCCGAATTCAGCGTCGCGAAGAAGTTGTCGGACTGCGGCACGACCGAGCCGAGGTATTTCTTCACCAGCTCCGGATGCTCGCGGATCGCTTCCGAGATCGACATGAAGATCACGCCGGCCTTCTTCAGCTCTTCCTTGAACGTGGTGCCGACCGAGACCGAGTCGAAGACCGCGTCCACCGCCACCCTGCGCCCCTCGGCCGGCGTCTCCGCCGCGCCCTCGACGCCGGCGAGGATCATCTGCTCCTTCAACGGGATGCCCAGCTTCTCATAGGTCGCCAGAAGCGCCGGATCGACATCGTCGAGGCTCTTCGGCTTCTCCGCCATGCTCTTCGGCTTGGCGTAGTAATACTGGTCCTGATAGTCGATCTTCGGATAGTTGAGCATCGCCCATTTCGGCTCTTCCATCTGCTCCCAGCGGCGGAAGGCCTTCAGGCGCCAGTCGGTCATCCATTCCGGCTCGCCGTTTTTCTCCGAGATCAGCCGGACGATATCCTCGTTCACGCCCTTGGGCGCGTATTCGGTCTCGATCTCGGTGTTCCAGCCGTATTTATAGGTGCCGGACATCGCCTTGACGGTCTCGATCGTCTCCCGGTCGACCCCTTCGCGCACCTCGGACTTGTCCAGAGCTACCATATCTTTTCCTTCATACATCATGGGCTTGCGCCCAGAACCTCATGTCTTGCGCAAGCGCCGCTGCGCCTGCGCCCCCCAGGCCTCGGCGAAGCGCAGCACATCCTCGCGCTCCACCCCGGGCCCGATCGAAACCCTCAGGGCCGAGGCCGCGGCCTCGTCCTCATAGCCCATCGCCCGCAGCACCCGGCTCGGCCGGACCTTGCCGGACGAACAGGCCGACCCGGCCGAAACCGCGAATCCGGCAAGGTCCATCTGCATGACCTGCGTCTCGCCCTTCCAGCCCGGGGTGATGGCGCAGATCGTGTTCGGAAGCCGCGGCACCTCTTTCCCGACAATAATAGTCGTCTTTCCGGCCGAGGCCAATGCGTCTTCTAGAATATTTCTAACTTCGGCAACTTTTTCCCAGGTTCCGTTTGCCAGGTCCCGCGCCGCCGCCTCGGCCGCGGCGCCGAAACCGGCGATGCCGATGATGTTCTCGGTGCCCGAGCGGCGGCCCATCTCCTGCCCGCCGCCCCTGATGCGCGCCTCGACATCAAGCCCCCGCCGCAGCAGCAGAGCCCCCACGCCCTTGGGCCCGCCCAGCTTGTGGGCCGAGACGAACCCCATCTCGCAGCCGAGCCAGTTGAAGGCCACGGGCACCTTGCCGAAGCCCTGCGTCAGGTCACTGACGGCCAGCCCCTCGGGCAGATCCTGCAGGATCCCGGTCTCGGGATTGGCAAGTTGCAGCGTCGCCCGCGCCGGTTCCGCCACCCTCACCCGCCCGTCCCTCGCCACGGGCAGCGCGCCTTCGCACCATGCGGCGACCGCATCATGCTCGATCCCGGCACAGGCAAGGCCCCGCCCGGCAAGCGCCAGCGCCGCCGCCTCGGTCGAGCCGGAGGTGAAGACGATATCCGCCCCATCCGCCCCCAGCGCCGCCGCGATCTGCCCCCGTGCCTTCTCCACGATGGCCCGCGCCGCCCGCCCCTCAGCATGAACCGAGGACGGATTGCCGACAGCCTCCATCGCCGCAAGCATCGCCGCCCGCGCCTCGGCCCTCAGCGGCGCCGTCGCATTCCAGTCGAGGTAAAGCCGTTCCGCCACGCGCCCGCTTCTTCTGTCCAGAAATATCCTCGGGGATCCGGGGGCAGACGGCCCCAGGACCCGATCCCTCAGTCCTCGTCCACGACCCGGAACAGCGCCGGCACCGCCGGACAGGGCCGCATCTCGTTTCTCACCACATCCGCCAGCCGCGTCTGGTGCAGGAAGACGTAGACATGCGCCGACAGCCCCTCCCACAGCCGGTTGGTCAGCGATTGCGCCCGCGAGCCCGAGATCCCGCCCGAGGCCCCCGCGCCCTGGTGCATCGCGCTCACGGTCTCGTCCACCGCCTCCAGGATCTCGCTCACCCGGATCTCCGCGGGTTCGCGCGCGAGGCGGTAGCCGCCGCCCGGCCCGCGCACCGACACCACCAGATCCGCCCGGCGCAGCTTGACGAAGAGCTGCTCGAGATAGGGCAGCGAGATGTCCTGCCGCTTCGCGATCGCCGCCAGCGCCACCAGCTCATCTGCCGGCGCCAGCGCCAGATCGGTCAGCGCGACCATCGCATAGCGCCCCTTGGTGGAGAGTTTCATGCCTTCCTCCGCAGATTGACCGGCCAAAACCACGGCCGATATGGCCAAATCCATTGACGCGGGCGGCAAGGCCCCTTACCTCCTTGCCACCCGGCGCGATCCGGTTTGGAATGGTTCTAGGAAGTCCGAGCAATTCCGTCAAGAATGACGGCAGCTCAGGGACGCAGGAGATCAGGCACGCAATGCCCGAAGTGATTTTTCCGGGGCCGGAAGGCCGGCTCGAAGGCCGATATCACCCGCAGAAGGAAAAGGACGCGCCGATCGCCATCATCCTGCATCCGCACCCCCAGTTCGGCGGCACGATGAACAACAAGGTGGTCTATAACCTCCATTACGCCTTCTATAACCTGGGCTTCACCGTCCTGCGCTTCAATTTTCGCGGCGTCGGCCGCAGCCAGGGCGAATACGACCAGGGCATCGGCGAACTTTCCGACGCCGCATCGGCGCTCGACTACCTTCAGTCGATGAACCAGAACGCCAAGCACTGCTGGGTCGCGGGCTTCTCCTTCGGCGCTTGGATCGGCATGCAGCTTCTGATGCGGCGGCCGGAGATCACCGGCTTCATCTCGGTGGCGCCGCTCGCGAACATGTACGACTTCTCCTTCCTCGCGCCCTGCCCGGCCTCCGGCCTGATCATCAACGGCTCGGCCGACCGCGTGGCGCCTCCCAAGGACACGCTGGCGCTGGTCAACAAGCTGCACGAGCAGAAGGGCATCACCATCACCCACGAGGAAGTCGAGGGCGCGGGCCATTTCTTCGAGGAACCGCATATGGACACGATGATCTCCACCGTCTCCTCCTACGTGAAGCGCCGGCTCGGCGAAGCCTCCCGCTGAGGCCGCCATGGCGCTGATGGACGAACTGGCCGAGGACCTCGCCCGCAAGACCATGGCGGCGATGGACGAGATGGGAGACGACCGCTTCCACGAAAAGGTCAGCCGCGTCATCGGCGAGCTCTCGCCCACCCTGCAGGAGGCCTACATGACGGCGATGCGCCTCAGCCTGGCCTCCCGCCGCGGCCACGGCTTCCTGGACCGCGCCCTGGCCGCCCATCGCGGCGACGGCGCCGCCCCCGAAGCCCCCCGGGACACCAGCGTCTAAGCCCCCATCACGGCACCGGGCCAGCGCCCAGTCGTCCGGGCGGACGGGCGCTGGCCCGGCGGTGCTGCGCACCGCTGTTTCGGGCCGAGGCCTCCACCCACAGCCTCCGGCCTTTAACCCTCCCCCCGTTCCGCGCTACATCCCGCCCAGACCCGAAAGCGCAGGAGGCCACCCGCCAATGGACACCCCGGACCCACAGGCCAGCCGCCTCACCGCCCAGTTCGCCTTCCTGACAGAGGCCGACCGCCTCAAATCTGTCCTGCGCGCCTCCCCCCTCGCCGACGCCTCCCGCCGCGAGAACTCGGCCGAGCATTCCTGGCACCTCGCACTCTACGCCATGGCGCTTGCCGATCAGGCGGGGCCGGAGGTCGACATCAACCGCGTCCTGCGCATGCTCATCCTGCATGACCTGGTAGAGATCGACGTCGGCGACGTGCCGCTGCATTCCCAGGACGGCCAGGCCCATGGCTCGGCCGAGATCCAGGAGGCCGAGGCGAAGGCCGCCGCGCGGATCTTCGGCCTGCTGCCGCCTGACATCGGCGCGCCCTTCCTCGCCCTCTGGCAGGAGTTCGAGGCCGCCGAGACGCCCGACGCCGTCTTCGCCAAATCGCTCGACCGGACCCAGCCGGTGCTGCAGAACCTCGCCTCCGGCGGCGGCTCCTGGACGGAATACGGCGTCACCCTGCCCCAGATCGAGACACGCGTCGGCGTCAAGATCGCCCGTGGCGCGCCGGCGATCTGGACCCACCTCCACGCCCGGCTGCGGCAGGTCTTCGCCCGGGGTTGAAGCGGCGCTCTGAACGAAACGGTATACAACCGCATACCGCCTTCCCATCGCCCCCCTTTTCCGCTAAGACCCGCCGCAACGAATCCACGGCACAACCGAGAGGGGCCCATGACCAAGATCAAGGTAGCCAACCCCGTCGTCGAGCTCGACGGCGACGAGATGACCCGGATCATCTGGGACTTCATCAAGAAGAAGCTGATCCTGCCCTATCTCGACGTCGATCTGAAATACTACGACCTCGGCATCGAGGAGCGCGACCGCACCGACGACCAGATCACTGTCGACGCGGCCAACGCGATCGCGAAATATGGCGTCGGCGTGAAATGCGCGACCATCACGCCCGACGAGGCCCGCGTCGAGGAATTCGGCCTCAAGAAGATGTGGCGCTCGCCCAACGGGACGATCCGCAACATCCTGGGCGGCGTCATCTTCCGCGAGCCGATCATCTGCAGGAACGTGCCGCGCCTCGTGCCGGGCTGGACCAAGCCGATCGTCGTCGGCCGCCACGCCTTCGGCGACCAGTACCGCGCCACCGACTTCCTGTTCCCCGGCAAGGGGAAGCTGACGATGAAATTCGTCGGCGAGGACGGCACGGTGATCGAGCGCGAGGTTTTCGACGCTCCCGCCGCCGGTGTTGCCATGGGGATGTACAACCTCGACCAGTCGATCATCGACTTCGCGCGCGCCTCGATGAACTACGGCCTCGTCAAGGGCTGGCCGGTGTATCTCTCGACCAAGAACACCATCCTCAAGGCCTATGACGGGCGCTTCAAGGACCTGTTCCAGAAGGTCTTCGACGAGGAATTCGCCGACAAGTTCAAGAAGGCCGGCATCACCTACGAACACCGCCTGATCGACGACATGGTGGCGTCGGCGCTGAAGTGGTCCGGCGGCTACGTCTGGGCCTGCAAGAACTACGACGGCGACGTGCAGTCCGACACGGTGGCGCAGGGCTTCGGCTCGCTCGGCCTGATGACCTCGGTGCTGATGACGCCCGACGGGCAGACCGTGGAGGCCGAAGCCGCGCATGGCACGGTGACCCGTCACTACCGCCAGCACCAGGCGGGAAAGGAGACCTCGACCAACTCGATCGCCTCCATCTTCGCCTGGACCGGCGGCCTGAAGCACCGCGCCAAGCTCGACGACAACGCGGCGCTGCTGAACTTCGCTCAGACGCTCGAGAAGGTCTGCGTCCAGACCGTCGAGGACGGCTACATGACCAAGGACCTCGCGCTGCTCGTTGGGCCGGACCAGAAGTGGCTCACCACCATGGGCTACCTGGAGAAGGTCGACGAATACCTGAACAACGCGCTCGCCGGCTGATTGCCGCAAGAGTCCGGAAGACCACGCCCCTCGCCGCAAGGCGGGGGGTTTTTCGTGTGCCAGACCGAAGAGAGGGCCAGCAACCGCTGCTTCGGGCCGGGTTAGGCTCGATCCGCCAGCCGGAACTCCACCACCTGCACGATATCCGCCAGCGTGATCTCCGGGTAATGCTCCCGCATCCCGTCCAGCATCACCGGGTCCGGCCAGTCCGCCGCGCGGCCGACGAACGCTGCCGCCTCCGACAGCGGCATATCCGTGCAGCGCATCACCATGACGTCGGCAACCCGCCCCGACGCGCCCTCGCAGACAAACCGCAGCGCACCCGGCCGGATCACCTCCTCGCGCCAGCGGATGGTCGAGGTCTTCTCGCCGCTGAGGATCTCCGGGAAGAGCCTGGCCACCACCGGCAGGGTCTGAACATCGTCCGCCATGCCCCGCCATAACCGGCCCGCGACGACCGCTCAAGCGCACCGACACATTCAAAAAACCAAATCGGTGCAAAAGCGGTGTGAAAGCGGTGCTTTTACGGTATTCGCTTTTCCCAGCCTTCTTCGACGCTTACGGGCGCAAGCTGCGACATTCCCGCCGCAGCGCAGAAAACCGCCTGCCGATCTCCTCTGGCCTTTCCGCCCCACCTCGGCTATCGCCTCGCCCGAACCATACGAGATGACCCATGGACCTGCGCAACATCGCCATCATCGCCCACGTCGACCACGGCAAGACGACGCTGGTCGACGAGCTCCTGAAACAGTCGGGCGCTTTCCGCGAAAACCAGTCGGTGGCCGAAAGGGCCATGGATTCCAACGACATCGAACGTGAGCGCGGGATCACCATCCTCGCCAAGTGCACCTCGGTGGAATGGAAGGGCGCGCGGATCAACATCGTCGACACCCCCGGCCACGCCGACTTCGGCGGCGAGGTGGAGCGGATCCTCTCCATGGTCGACGGCGTGGTGCTGCTGGTCGACGCGGCCGAAGGCCCGATGCCGCAGACGAAATTCGTCACCTCCAAGGCGCTCGCCCTCGGCCTGCGGCCCATCGTCGTCCTCAACAAGGTCGACAAGCCCGACGCCGAACCCGACCGCGCCCTCGACGAGGTCTTCGACCTCTTCGCCAACCTCGGCGCCGACAACGAACAGCTTGATTTCCCTCATCTTTATGCCTCCGGCCGTGCCGGCTGGGCGGATACGGACCTCGACGGCCCGCGCAAGGATCTCTCCGCGCTCTTCGATCTTGTCCAGGCCCATGTCCCCGCGCCTACCCAGGTCGCGCGCCGGGCAGAGCCGTTTCGGATGCTGGCGACGACGCTCTCCGCCGACCCGTTCCTTGGCCGCATCCTGACCGGCCGGGTCGAATCCGGCACGCTGCGGGCCGGCGAGACGATCAAGGCGCTCAGCCGCACCGGCGACCGGCTGGAGCAGTTCCGCGTCTCCAAGATCCTCGCCTTCCGCGGCCTCTCACAGGCGCCGATCGACGTGGCGGAGGCGGGCGATATCGTCACCCTCGCCGGCATGTCGAAGGCCACCGTTGCGGACACGCTCTGCGCGCTGGAGGTCGACGCGAGCCTTCCCGCGCAACCGATTGATCCGCCGACGATTTCCGTCACCTTCGGGATCAACGACAGCCCGCTTGCCGGGCGCGACGGCAACAAGGTGCAATCCCGCGTCATCCGCGAGCGGCTGATGAAGGAAGCCGAGATCAACGTCGCCATCAAGGTCTCCGACACCCCCTCGGGCGAGGCCTTCGAAGTCGCCGGCCGGGGCGAATTGCAGATGGGCGTGCTGATCGAGAACATGCGCCGCGAGGGCTTCGAGCTGTCGATCTCCCGCCCCCGCGTCCTCTTCCGCGAGGAAGACGGCCAGCGGATGGAACCGATCGAGGAAGCCATCATTGACGTCGACGACGAATTCACCGGCGCGGTCATCGACAAGCTAACCGGTCAGCGGAAGGGCGAGCTGGTCGAGATGAAGCCGGCCGGAGTCGGCAAGACCCGCATCGTGGCCCATGTCCCCTCGCGCGGGCTGATCGGCTATCACGGCGAATTCCTCACCGACACCCGCGGCACCGGCGTTCTGAACCGAATCTTCCACGCCTGGGCGCCCTACAAGGGCCCGATCCAGGGCCGTCGTGCGGGCGTTCTGATTTCGATCGAAAACGGCACCTCCGTCGCCTATGCGCTCTGGAACCTCGAGGAACGCGGCCGCCTCTTTATCGGCGCGCAGGAGGCGATCTACGAGGGCATGATCATCGGCGAGCACAGCCGTGAGAATGACCTCGAGGTGAACCCGCTCAAGGGCAAAAAGCTGACCAACGTCCGCGCCTCGGGCACGGATGAGGCGGTGCGGCTGACCACCCCGGTGCGGATGAGCCTGGAAGAGGCGATCGCCTATATCGACGACGACGAGCTGGTCGAGGTCACGCCGAAGATCGTGCGGATGCGCAAGCGCTTCCTCGACCCGCATGAGCGTAAGCGCCAGGCCCGCACCACCGGCTGAAGCAGCGCCGGCAACCGATTGCCTTTAAAGAAAAAAGGGCCGCGGCCGGATGGGCGCGCGGCCCTGAGTTTTTCAGGCCGCAACCGAGATCGGCTTTGGGCTGAAAGGCTCCACCCGGACCGTTTCGCCCTCGAAAGTGCAGAACGATCCCTGGGGCACCGGCTCCCATCCGCCCTCGCCCGTCTCCAGCGGCTCGGACACAACGGCGCGGCCGCCGCGGCTGGCGCTCCATCGGTGATAGAGGGTGGGGGCGTGAGCATCGGTGCCGTAACGCACGGCATAGAGGCGCTTTCCATCGGACAGCGCAGCAGTCAGCCGGACATGCGGCGTGCCGCCCTTGGCGCGGCTCAGCGCCTCGAACCGGGCAACCGCGCGGGCGAGTGCGCCCGCAGGATCCGCATTCAGACCTTCGCCGAGGGCGACGAGGAAGAGGGCCTCGCTGTCCGTGGCCCCACGGCGGTGGCCGTAAAGCGCCTCTGGCACCATCATGTCGGCGTCGCGGCGGAAATGCTCGTAGCCGCCGATCTGGCCATTGTGCATGAAGGACCAGCGCCCCACCGCGAAGGGATGGCAGTTGTTGCGGCTGGTGGCGGTGCCGGTCGAGGCACGGACATGGGCGAGGAACAGCGGGGAGCGCACCTGCGCCGTCAGCGAGCGCAGGTTCGGGTCCGACCAAGCGGGATAGACGTCGCGGTAAAGCCCGGGCTCATCGCGCTCGCCGTACCAGGCGACGCCAAAGCCATCGGCGTTGATCGCCGTCTTGCCTTCTACGGCGTCATGACTCTGGGCGATCAGCGAATGGCCCGGCCGGATGACGATATCCTCAAGAAAGATCGCCGCGCCGATATAGGCGGCCCAGCGGCACATTCAATGCCCCCGGTTATGGGTGCGGGCATAGAGCCGCGCGACCGCCTTGCTTGCCGTCCGCTCGAAGCAGAACGGCAGCAGTGCATGGACCAGGGCCGCGCAGCCGGCGGCAAAGAGCGCCAGCGAGAAGCGCCCGGCAAAGGCCGCATGCTCCAGATAGCTTTCATTGACCGACCGCGGATGATCGAGAAAGAGTTTTCCCAGCAAGACCTGCCCCTATCTATGCTGCCCGTTCCGGGCATTTCACCTGCCAAAAGCATAGTACGGGCGCTGCGGGATTCGGTCACAAATTTTCATGTATTGCTGCTGGTCGCGTGGATGTTTTCCCATTAGTCTTTCCTGCATGGAGAGATTTGACACATTCGATCGCAAGATCCTCGCCCTTCTTCAGGCCGATGCGCTGCTGGCGCTGGAGGAGATCGGGACCCGTGTCGGTCTGTCCCGCAACGCCGTCTGGCGCAGGGTGAAGGCGCTGGAGGCCGCCGGCGTGATCCGCGCCCGCGTCGCGCTGCTGGAGCCGGAAGCCGTCGGCCTTGGCCTCACCGTCTTCATGCTGATCCGCACCGACACGCATACGCCCGACTGGCTGCAGAAATTCGCCAAGGCCACGCGCGACATGCCGGAGATCCTCGGTGCCTACCGGATGACGGGCGATCTCGATTACCTGATCCGTGCGCGGGTGGCAGATGTTAAGGATTACGACCGGCTCTACCAGGCGCTGGTGCAGCGGGTGGCGCTGGCAGATGTCTCCGCCAGCTTCGTGATGGAGGAGATCAAGGAAACGACGGAACTGCCGCTCTGACGCCTCCTAGCCCGTAGCCGTCACGTCGAAATCATAAAGCCAGTCGAACCGGCTGAGCGCGAGGCCCGGGGCGATACGCCCGCCGAGCCGCAGCGCCAGATGGCCGGCCAGCCGCATCGGACCCTTCAGGTGGTAATTGCGGGCATTGGCATTGGCGGCGGCGACGATCCGGGTCACGCGCGCCGCGCGGGCCTGCTGATAGGCGGCAAAGGCGGCCTCCGCGCTGTCGTGGCCGGCAAGCATCGCGGCCAGCACCCAGGCATCCTCCAACGCCATGTTGGCACCCTGCGCGAGGAAGGGCAGCGTCGGATGCGCGGCGTCGCCAAGGATCGCGGCACCGTGCCCATGCCAGCGGGCGGCGACGGGATGGCGGAAGAGGCCCCAAAGGTTGACAGCCTCCACCTGCTCCAGCCAGCCGGGGACCGGGCCGGAGAAACCCTCGAACGCCAGGCGAAGCGCCAGCGGGTCGTCGGTGGCCGACCAGCTCTCCTCCGCCCAGCGGTGGCGTTCCTCGACGGCCACGATGTTGCGCAGCCGCCCGCCGCGCAGCGGGTAGCTGACCAAGTGCCGCCCCGGCCCCATGAAGACCTGCGCCACCGGCTCCGCCCCCGCCTCGCAGGGGATCAGCGCCCGCCAGGCGACCTGATGGGTGAAGAACGGCGCGACGCGGCCGTTCAGCGCCTCGCGGGTGCGGGAATGGAGGCCGTCCGCCCCGATCAGCAGCGGCACCTCGATCTCTGCCCCCTGCGCGGTTGTCAGGCGCGGCGGATGCGCGCCGAGCGTGACCGTCTCCACCTTCTGCAGCAGGCGGATCCTCACTCCCGCGCCGCGCGCGGCCTCTGCCAGAAGGGCAATCAAGTCGGCACGATGGAGGAACAGATACTCGGCCGAGGGCTTCTGGCGGGCGAGATCCAGCCGCAGGACGGCCTCGCCCGTGGGACCGTCGCGCAACGTCACGGCCACCGCGCGGGTGCCGACCGCCGCAAGAGCCTCTCCCAGCCCCAGCGCCTTCAGCACCGCCACGCCATTGGGCGAGATCTGCAGCCCCGCGCCGACCTCTGCGATCGCCTCGGCCTGTTCCATAACGGTGACCTGCGCGCCCCGCCGTGCAAGCGCCACCGCTACGGCCAACCCGGCAACGCCGCCGCCCAGCACCGTGATCCTCTGTCCGATCAGCGACATCCCTGCCCCGCCCAAGTAAAACGCCGGAACCTCTCGGCCCCGGCGCGGATCATCCCTTTCGGCCCCCCGGGGGGAGCCGGCGCATCGTCAGTCGTCGCGGTGGACCCGTTCGCGGCGCTCGTGCTTCTCCTGCGCTTCCAACGTCATGGTCGCGATCGGCCGCGCGTCCAGGCGCTTGAGGCTGATCGGTTCGCCAGTCACCTCGCAATACCCGTATTCGCCGTTCTCGATCCGCCGCAGCGCAGAATCGATCTTCGCCACCAGCTTGCGCTGCCGGTCGCGGGTCCGAAGCTCCAGCGCACGGTCGGTTTCCTCGGAGGCGCGGTCGGCCAGGTCGGGGACGTTGCGGGCGCTGTCCTGCAGCCCCTCGATCGTCTCCCGGCTGCCGTTCATCAGGTCGGCCTTCCACATCATCAGCTTGCGGCGGAAGTACTCGAGCTGACGCTCATTCATGAAGGGTTCGTCTTCGGCCGGACGGTAATCTTCAGGAAGAAAAACCTCAGCTTTCATGTCAGCCCTCTCCTTGTGGCCGGCATCAGCGGAAATATGGTCGATTGGCATCCGGCACCTCTACGGCGCTCCCATAACCTATGGAGGGGGGGTTGTCACTAGGGCAAGCAGCGCATTGCCGCAATTTCGCCCTGTGCTAGAACCGGGTGAGGCAAATTGGCGAACTCCCGGCAACAGTTATGAAATTCACATCGACCGACCGCTACGTGGCCCCCGAGGATCTGACGCTTGCCGTTAATGCCGCGGTGCAGCTTGAACGGCCTCTGCTGGTCAAGGGCGAGCCCGGCACCGGCAAGACGGAGCTGGCGCGGCAGGTCGCCGCCAGCCTCGGGCTGGAGCTGATCGAATGGCACGTGAAATCCACCACCCGTGCCCAGCAGGGGCTTTACGAATATGACGCCGTCAGCCGCCTACGCGACAGCCAGCTTGGCGACGAGCGGGTACATGACGTGCGCAACTACATCCGCAAGGGCAAGCTTTGGCAGGCGTTCGAGGCGCCCTCTCGCGTGGTCCTCCTCATCGACGAGATCGACAAGGCCGATATCGAGTTTCCTAACGACCTGCTGCAGGAACTCGACCGGATGGAGTTCCACGTCTACGAGACAGCAGAGACGGTGCGCGCGGCCCGGCGGCCAGTCGTCATCATCACCTCGAACAACGAGAAGGACCTGCCGGACGCCTTCCTGCGCCGCTGCTTCTTCCACTACATCCGTTTTCCCGAGGCCGAGACCCTGCGGCGGATAGTCGAGGTCCACCACCCCGGCATCAGGCCCGCGCTGCTCGCCGCCGCGCTGGAGCGCTTCTTCGAGATCCGCGAGACGCCCGGGCTGAAGAAGAAGCCTTCCACCTCGGAACTGCTGGACTGGCTCAAGCTGCTTCTGGCCGAGGATCTTTCGCCCGCAGACCTGAAATCCGACGGGCGGACTCTGCTGCCTAAGCTGCACGGCGCGCTTCTGAAGAACGAACAGGACGTGCATCTCTTCGAACGGCTCGCCTTCCTCGCCCGCGGCCAGCGCTAGCCGCATAAACCCCGTCACGGCAAAGCGGCCCCTTCCCCGAACGGGGCGGTTGTGATCTGCTGACGCCACGCCGGGGTGCGCGCCGCCCTGCCCTGTGTTCGGAGAATGCCCATGCCCGCCGTCACCATCCGCCCGCTCGAAGCCCGGGACGAGGCCGAGTGGCGCCGGCTCTGGACCGCCTATCTCGACTTCTACGAGAGCAAGGTGCCCGAGGAGGTCTATGCCACGAGCTTCGCCCGCATGCTTTCGGGTGCGGCGGGCGAGTTTCGCGGGCTGATCGCAGAGGTCGACGGCAGGCCCTGCGGCCTGGTCCACTACCTGTTCCACCGCCACGGCTGGAAGGTGGAGAATGTCTGTTACCTGCAGGACCTTTACGCCGATCCGGAGGTGCGCGGCAAAGGCGTCGGCCGCGCGCTGATCGAGGCGGTCTATGCCGCCGCCGATGCCGAGGGCGCACCTGCCGTCTATTGGATGACGCAGGAGTTCAACGGCACCGCCCGCCGGCTTTATGACCGGATCGGCACGCTGACGCCCTTCATCAAGTACAGCCGCCCGTGAGGCGGGCGGCATCCCTCGCGGCGCTTGCGCTGCTCGCCGGATGCGCCGCGCCGCCCGAGCCCGTGCGCCCGCCGCCCGCCCTGCCCCCGGCTCTTGCGGCCCAGCCGCTGCCGCCCATGAAGAGCTTCGGCCCGGTTCATACCCAGCCGCCGCAGCGGGCGAATTCCGACATGGCCCGGGATTTTCTCGACCTCTCCTTCCGGCTGGAGAGCGGGCGGACGCTGCCGATCCTGACCCGGTTCGACGGGCCGATCACCCTTTCCGTCACCGGCCGCCACCCTGCGATAGCCGACCGCGACCTGGCCGCCTTGCTCGACCGGTTCCGTCGCGAGGCGCATCTTGACATCCAAATGGCCCCGAAAGGCAGCGACGCCTCGATCCGGGTCGAATACCTGCCGCGGGCGACAATGCAGGCGGTGGTGCCGCAGGCGGCCTGCTTCGTCACGCCCAATGCAACCTCCTGGGCGGATTACAGGGCCAGCCGCAACACGCGCCGCGCCGACTGGGCCGCCTTGAAACGACGCACCCATCTCGCCGTCTTCATCCCCGCCGACACCTCGCCCCAGGACATCCGCGATTGCCTGAACGAGGAGATCGCCCAGGCGATGGGCCCGGTCAACGACCTCTACCGCCTGCCCGACAGCGTGTTCAACGACGACAATTTCAACTCCGTCCTGACCGGCTTCGACATGCTGATGCTGCGCGTCTACAACAGCCCCGAGCTGGCGAACGGCATGACCAGGGCAGAGGTCGCGGCGCGGCTGCCGGCGATCCTCGCGCGGCTGAACCCGGCGGGCGAGAAGCCCGGCACCGCCGCCCCACCGCCCTCGCCCCCGGGCTGGAAATATGCGATCGAGGCCGCGCTCGGGCCGCGCGGTACGGTGCGGCAGCGCAACCTCGCTGCCCGCGACGCACTGCGGATCGCGCTCGACAACCACCTCGACGATGCGCGGATGGCCTTCAGCTGGTATGTCCGCGCCCGCCTTGCCCTGCCGCGGGAGACCGAGACCGCGGTGACCGCGCTGGCGGAGGCCGACACGATCTATGCGCGCCTCCCCTCCACCGCGATCCACCGCGCCCATATCGCCCTGCAGATGGCGGCCTTCGCGCTGAGCGCGCATCAATGGGAGGTGGCGGCCAAGCTCTCTGACCGGTGGTTGCCGGCGGCGCGGCGGGCGCAGAACGCGGCGCTGATGTCCTCCTTCATGATGCTGAAGTCCCGCGCGCTGGACGGGATGGGACGTGCTGCCGCAGCAAAGGCGCTCTGGCTCGACAGCCTCGGCTGGGCGCGTTATGGCTTCGGCTCGGACAAGGCGGTGCGGGCACAGGAGGCGGAGATCCTCGACCTCACCGCCGATCGCGCGCCCGCGCCACCCGCGGGCCAGGGGGGGAAGTGAACGCATGATCGTCTTGGCCGCGATGCTCCTCGGGGCAATTTTCGGGGGCTGGCGCGCCTGGCGGCGCAAGGGCAACCGGCTCGACATCGCGCAATATGCCGGGGTCTACCTGATCCTCTTCGGGCTGATCGGCATGGTGCTGACGATCGTCCTGCAGCGGATTTATTTCTGACGCCCGGGGAGTTGCGCCCGGGCAAGAAACGCAGGACCATCACGCCGGTCGTCCGGCGGGGAGAGGCCCGATGTTCGCGCCCTTCCTGGAAACCCTGCGCAGCGCCGGCGTGCCGGTCAGCCTGCGCGAATACCTGAGCTTTCTTGCGGCCTTGCGCGCCGATCTTGCGGTCGGGGAGCCGGAGGCGTTCTACCACCTCGCCCGGCTGACCATGGTCAAGGACGAGCGTCACATCGACCGCTTCGACCGCGCCTTCGCCGCCTGTTTCCGCGGGCTGGAGACGATCGCGCCAGAGGCGGTGCTGGAGGCCCTCGCTCTGCCACCCGACTGGCTGGAGCGCGCGCGGGAGCTGGCCCTCACCCCCGAGGAGCGGGCCAGGGTCGAGGCGCTCGGCGGCCTCGAGGCGCTGATGGATGCGCTGCGCCAGCGGCTGGCCGAGCAGCGCGAGCGGCACGAGGGCGGATCGAAATGGATCGGCACCGGCGGCACCTCGCCCTTCGGCGCGCATGGCTACAATCCGGAGGGCGTGCGGATCGGTCAGGACGCCGGCCGCCATGGCCGTGCGGTGAAGGTCTGGGACCAGCGCGCCTTCCGGGATTATGACGACGGGGTGGAGATCGGGACCCGCAGCCTCCGCGTGGCCCTGCGCCGCCTGCGCCGTTGGGCCCGTGAGGGCGCGGCCGAAGAGCTCGACCTTGACGGGACGGTGCGCGCCACGGCCGAGCGCGGCTGGCTCGACCTCAAGACACGGCGAGAGCGGCGCAACGCGGTGCGCGTTCTCCTGTTCCTCGACACCGGCGGCAGCATGGATCCCTATGTCCGGCTGGTCGAAGAGCTCTTCAGTGCCGCAAGATCGGAGTTCAAGTACCTCGACGTGTTCTACTTTCACAATTGCCCCTACGAGAGCCTCTGGCGCGAGAACGCCCGCCGCAGGGAGCAGCAGATCCGGACAGAGGACATCCTCCACAGCTACGGCCCCGCCGCGAAATGCATCTTCGTCGGCGATGCCAGCATGTCGCCTTACGAGATCAGCCATGCCGGTGGCGCGGCCGAGCACTGGAATGCGGAACCCGGCGCGGCCTGGCTGCAGCGGATGCACGACCACTGGCCGGCCAGCCTCTGGATCAACCCTGTGCCAGAGTCCTACTGGGGCCTCACCCGCTCCATCGGCATGATCCAGGCGCTGATGGGTGGCGCGATGGTGCCGCTGACCCTCGACGGGCTGAACCGCGGAATCCGCCTGCTCGGCCACTAGGCCACGCGCCCGATCGCCCCGGCGCTGCCCCCGCCCTGCCGGTCAGTGAACCTGCCCCTGCACTGTCGCTGTCAACTCGCTGAGCGAAAACGGTTTTGGCAGGAAGACCGAATTCGGAATCCGGGCCTGGGTGTCGGAGAAGGCATCCTCCGCATAGCCCGAGACGAAGACCACCCGCACCTTGGGCCGCTTCTTCAGCGCCTCGCGCACCCAGGTTGGCCCATCCATTCCCGGCATGATCACGTCGGAGACGAAGACATCCACCTTCAGCTCCGGATCGGAGAGCATCTCCAGCGCCTGTTCGCCATTCTCCGCCTCAAGCACCGTGTAGCCCCTGAGCCGCAGCGCGCGCGAGGCGAAGGCGCGCACGGGCGCCTCGTCCTCCACCAGTAGGATCACGCTGCCGCCGGCGAGGCACTCCTCCAGTTCCGGCAGCGGGGTGCGCGCGGGGTCTTCCTGCCCAGCCCCCGGGTTCGGAGCCGAACTGTCGTCATGGGTCGGGAAATAAAGCGAAAAAGTCGTGCCCGTACCGACGATGCTGTCAACGAAGATGAAGCCACCGGTCTGCTTGACGATGCCATAGGCTGTGGAGAGGCCGAGGCCGGTGCCCTCGCCCGGCCGCTTGGTGGTGTAGAACGGCTCGAAGATCTTCGAAAGGCGGTCGGGCGCGATACCGCTGCCCTCGTCCCTCACCCGCACCACGGTATAGTCGCCCGCGGGCACCACCGCCCGGTCGCGATGCAGATCCTCCGTCAGCTCCCGGCTTTCCGTCTCGATCCAGATCCGCCCGCCCGCCGGCATCGCATCGCGCGCGTTCACGATCAGATTCATCAGCGCCTGTTCCAGCTGCCGCTTGTCCGCCCGGATCGGCGCAAGGCTGTCGTCGTAGGAACGCACGAGGGTTACCTTCTCCCCCACCAGCCGGTTCAGAAGATGTGTCAGATCGCCGAGAACGTCGTGAAGGTCCAGCACCTCCGGCGTCATCGTCTGCTTGCGCGAGAAGGCCAGAAGCTGGCGCACCAGGCTGGCCGCGCGATTGGTGTTCTGGCGCACCTGAACAAGGTCGCCATAGTCCGGGTCGTCTTTCTCGTGCCGCAGCAGGAGCAGGTCGCAATGACCTGAAATTGCGGTAAGAAGATTATTGAAGTCATGTGCCACGCCCCCGGCGAGCTGGCCGATCGCCTGCATCTTCTGGCTTTGGACGACCTGCGCCTCCAGCGTCTTCAGCTCGGTCGCGTCGCTGAGCACGGCGAGGATACCGGACGTGCCATGATCGATGGTGCGGCGCAGCGAGATCTGCAGGAAGCGGTTTTCGCCCAACCGGGTCGCGCGGAGCACTTCCGACCGGTTCTGGCCGCGGCCTGCGGCGGTGTCGGTCAGCCAGTCCGCCACCGGCCGGCCCAGCCCCTCCACCAGGTCGGTAAACATCGGCGCCTCGTCCCGCGCGAGGCCGAGAAGCTCTCGCCCAAGACGGTTTGCGGCCCGGAGCGCGCCCCCGGCCGAGATCCGTGCGAGGGCAACGGGAAGCTCCTCGAACATCGCCTCTTCCGGGCCGAGCGCGCGTTCGCCGATGGCCGAGGCCGTCAGCAGGTAGATCTCGCGCCGGTCGCCTGCGCCCTCGACCTCGGCGACCAGTGCGCGCAAGGCACCGCTGGTGGTGGAGACGACCGCCTCCTCGCCGCTGCGAAGGGGCAGCTGCCGGAAGATCCGGTCCAGCGTTTTCGGGCGCCCGCCCACCAGACGGCGCAGCGCGTCGTTCATGTAAAGGATCTTGCCGGATTTCTCGGCGATCAGCATCGGCAGGCCGACCGCCTCTGCCCCGCGCACGCCCCCGGACCGGTCCAGCATCTCCTCCAGCCGCCAGAGGAAACTGCCGCGCGCGATACGGTGGACCGAAAGGCGGGCATGGCCGCGGCGGGTCACGACATCCTCGCGTGCGGCACCGACGGCGCCGGCTTTGGATTGAAGGCGAAACATTACCGCCGACGGGTTGGTGAAGAGGTTACCGGTGGCACGCGTGAAGCTTTGCCCGTCGAAACGGCCGAAGCGCTCCTGCGCGGCGCGGTTCTCGAACAGGACGGCACCGTCGGCATCGGTGCCGAACGTGGGTGCGGCGTCATGCTCGACAATGGCCATGACCTGACGTTGCAACTTCAGGCGGCTGTGCCGGCGCAGGATCCCGAGTCCCGAGGCCAGCAGGGCGATGGCCAAAAAGACCCCGCCGGTGGAGGCGAAGGCCAACCGGCCAATCGGATTTTCGACAAGAACGGCCCCGCCAAGACAGACGGCGGCCAGCAGTGCCACCCAGCGCAGCCGGGCCATCATCCCCTCGGTGGGGCCGGCCGGCGACAGCTGAGGAAGCGCCGGGTGCGACACGTGCCTTGCTCCGTTATAAGAATCGAGCCCGCCCATTCGGCGGCAAAAAGCTTAAGCCTCAATTAACGGAAAACTCACACGCAAAGGTTGCACAAATCAAGCGCTATCGCGTCGCATCAGTGCGCAATAAAAGCCGTCGCCACCGTCCAGCGGGGTCAGGCGACGCTGCCGCTCAAGCCGCCAGCCGGGATGAGCGGAAAGAAACCCCGTGATCTGGTCGGCATTCTCACTGTCGAGCAGCGAGCAGGTGGCATAGGCCAGCCAGCCACCCGGCGCGACCCACGGCGCGATTTTCACAAGGATTTCGTACTGTATGCCCCGAAGCTCATCCAGCCGCCCGGGCGAGAGCCGCCATTTCGCCTCCGGCGCGCGGCGCCAGCTGCCGCTTCCGGAACAGGGGACGTCGGCCAGGATAAGATCGAAGGGCGCGCGTTCCGCGATACCTGCCGTCCCGACGGTCTCGATCTCCGCCCCGGCCCGTGCGGCACGGGCGGGAAGGTCGCGCATGCGGGCCGCGTCGGCATCATGGGCGAAGATCCGGACGGGCGCCCGGGCGGCGAGCGCGAGGCTCTTGCCGCCGCCGCCGGCGCAATAGTCAAGAACACGGTTGCCCGGCGCGAGTGGCAACATCTCTACCACAGCCTGCGAGGCCGCGTCCTGCAACTCCACAACCCCGTTGCGATAGGCCTCCGAGTTCTGGATTTTCCGCGCCCCTGCAGTCACTTCCAGCGCGCTCTTCGCAAGCGGATGGGGCATCGTCTCGATCCCCTCGCGGGCCAGCGCGGCCTGTGCCGCGTCGCGGCTCGTGCGGGCGAGATTGACCCGCAGGAAGACCGGCGCACGGTGGCGCAGGGTCTCCATCACCGCCTGGTAATCCGGGCCCAGGCTCTGCTTCAGCTCGGGCGCGAGCCACGCGGGAACATCCAGCGCCACCTCGGGATCAAGCGACAGAGTGCTGGCAAGATGCGCCTTTTCCGGCCCGGTCAGCGGTGCGGGTGCATGCGGCGCGCCGGTGAAGAGCGCCTCCGGCCCCTCACCATGGCCGCGGAGCGCGCCCAGCATCAGGCCCCGGCCCGTTTCCGCCCCGCCGAGCGCGGCGAAGGAGCGGCGGCAGCGCAGCGCGTCGAACACATGATCGCGCACCGCCGCCCGGTCGGAGGATCCGGCGAAGCGGCTCGCCCGGGCCCAGCGGGTCAGCGCCTGCTCGGCTGGCGCACCGGCGAGCATCGTGTCGAGGATCTCGACGGCGGCCTGGACGCGGGCGGCCGGCGTCATGGGCCCGACCCGAAGATCGCCGGGCAGGCCGTTGACACCGAAGACTTATACACCCTCAACCGACCCGGTAGTTCGGGCTTTCGCGGGTGATCTGCACGTCATGCACATGGCTTTCGCGCAGGCCAGCCCCGGTGATGCGGACAAAGCGGCAGTTCTTCCGCATCGCCTCGACCGTGCCGTTGCCGGTATAGCCCATCGCGGCCCGCAGCCCGCCGACGAGCTGATGGACCACGGCGGCGGCGGAACCCTTGTAGGGAACCTGGCCCTCGATCCCTTCCGGCACCAACTTGTCGGAGGCCGCATCCTTCTGGAAGTAGCGGTCTGCCGACCCGCGGGCCATCGCGCCGAGGCTGCCCATGCCGCGGTAGCTCTTGTAGCTACGGCCTTGATAGAGAATGAGTTCCCCCGGGCTCTCATCGGTCCCGGCGATGGCGGAGCCGACCATTGCGCAAGAGGCACCCGCGGCGATCGCCTTGGCAAAATCGCCGGAGAACTTGATGCCGCCATCGGCGATAACGGGGATGTCCCCGGCCGCACCCGCTGCATCCATGATCGCGGTCAGCTGCGGCACGCCGACACCCGCCACCACGCGGGTGGTGCAGATCGAGCCCGGCCCGATGCCGACCTTCACCGCGTCCGCCCCGGCGCCGATCAGGGCGCGGGTGGCCTCTGCGGTCGCCACGTTCCCGGCAACCACCTGTACGGCGTTGGACAGCGCCTTGATGCGTTCCACCGCGCGAGCCACGCCTTCGGAATGGCCATGGGCGGTGTCGATCACGACCATGTCCACCCCGGCCTCGATCAGCGCCTGGCTGCGTTCGAAGCCTGCATCGCCCACGGTGGAGGCGGCTGCGACACGAAGGCGGCCAAGCTCGTCCTTGCAGGCATGGGGGTTCAGGACGGCCTTCTCGGTGTCCTTCAGGGTCAGAAGGCCTGTGAGCCTACCCTCGCCGTCGGTGACGAGGAGTTTCTCGATCCGGCGCGCCTTCATCAGGCTCTTGGCCTGGTCGAGGTCGGCCGGCTCGCGCAGCACGGCGAGGTTGTCGGCCGTCATCATCACCCGCACGGGTGTCTTGTCGTCGGAGGCGAAGCGCATGTCGCGGTTGGTGACGATGCCGACGAGATGGCCGGCGGCGTCGACCACCGGGAATCCGGTGACATTGTAACGGGCCTGCAGGGCCTTGGCGTCCGCCAGCGTCTGGTCCGGGGTCAGCGTGATCGGGTTGTAGACCACGCCGGATTCGAAGCGCTTGACGCGGCGGACCTCGTCGGCCTGCTCCTCCAGTCCAAGGTTGCGGTGGATCACGCCGATGCCGCCGGCCTGGGCCATGGCGATGGCCATCCGGGCCTCGGTCACCGTATCCATCGCCGAGCTCAGAAGCGGGATGTTCATGCGGATCGAACGTGTGACGAAGGTGGCCGTATCCGCGTCCGAAGGCAGGACGGAGGATGCGGCGGGCACCAGCAGCACGTCATCGAAGGTAAGCGCCTCGCGAATCTCCATGGGAGCCTCCTGGGGAGTGTTCGTTTGGCGGTTCCCTATTTCACGCATGGGATGGAAAGGAAAGCCCCAAATCTTGCGGTTTGACGGGGCCCTTGCCGGGGCCCGCCTGCTGGACCAGTCTGGCGGCAAAGAGGGAGGCGCATGATGGCACATGGCTATGAACAGGGGCGGCTGAACCTGCCCTTCGTGGGGATTTCGACCTTCGGCAAGCGGCCCTATGTCGAGGACTGGTCCGCGATCGAGGCGGAGGTGGCGGTGCTTGGCGCGCCCTTCGACTTCGGCACACAATTCCGCGCCGGCGCGCGCTTCGGGCCGCGGGCGATCCGCGAGGCCTCGACGCTGTTTTCCTTCGGCCACGCAGGGGCTTACGACCACGAGGACGACGCGACATACCTTGGCCCGGAGGTGCGGATCGTCGATATCGGGGATGCCGATATCGTCCATACCGACACCGAGGCGAGCCATGCGAATATCGAGACCGGGGTTCGCGCGATCCTGAAGGCGGGGGCGCTGCCGGTGGTGCTGGGGGGCGATCACTCGGTCAACATTCCCTGCATCCGGGCCTTCGACGACCAGGGGCCGATCCATATCCTGCAGATCGATGCGCATCTCGATTTCGTCGATGTGCGTCACGGTGTCCGCCATGGTCACGGCAACCCGATGCGGCGCGCGGCAGAGAAGGAATATGTGAGCGGAATCACGGCCCTAGGGATCCGCAACGTGTCGTCGACGGCGAAGGAAGGGTACGAGGCGGCGCGGCGGATGGGGGATGATTTCCTGTCCGTGCGGCAGGTCCGGAAGCTGGGAACGGAAGCCGTTCTGGCGCGGATCCCGAAGGGGGCGCGGCTATATGTGACGATCGATATCGACGGCTTCTGCCCCTCGATCGCGCCGGGGACCGGGACGCCGAGCCATGGCGGGTTTCTGTACTACGAAGTGCTTGAAATCCTTCAGGGCGTGGCCCGGGAACACGAGGTGGTGGGCATAGACCTCGTCGAGGTCGCACCGGATTACGATCCGACGGGATCGACCGGGATCCTGGCGGCGCAGGTGCTTCTGAACTTCCTGGGGTTCATCTTCCATGCCAGGGGCCGGAGATAAAGATCGGCCGGTAATGGCCTAGCATTGCAGAAAAAACGCCCTGCCGTTTCAGCACCGATTTGACACCGCTTTCGCACCGTAAGTGTACCGTATTTCGGGATGGTGCATTAACGCGAGCTTAAGACCGTCCGCCCCTGGGGGGCGGACGGGCGCTGGCCCGGCGGGCTTCGCCCGATCTGTCGGGCCACGGTGCGTAATGGGCCAGGAAGAAACGGAACCGGCCCAAGCTGGGGCTTACTTCTTGCCCTTCTGCTGCGACTCGGTGATGCGCGTCGCGCTGTTGGCAGTGGCCCCCATGCCGGCGGTCGCCAGGACCTTCGGCTTTTCCTTCTTCGGTTTCTTCGCTTCCCGGTTGCCGTGCATCTGACCCTTGGCCATTGCTCATGCCTTCCCCGGCCTGGGCCCCGGTCCGCCCCCATGGGCGGCAGGGCAAAGGGCGCGCCGGGATGCGGAGGACGAAGCGTCCCCCGCGCGCTTCCTTCGCGGAAGATGTGGGCTTGCGCCCTTCCGCTGTCAATCGGGCTCAGCGGTAAAGGAGCGAGCGGCCGTTGGCAAAGAGGTGCACCTTCTTCGGATCGGCGGCAAGGCGGATCACCTTGTGGCGTAGATCGGAGTGGATGCCCGGGAGCTTGGCGATCACCGGATCGCTTTCGCCAAGGGTCTCGAAGTACAGCAGCGTCACTTCGCCGAGCGCCTCGATGATGTCCACCCTGCCCTCGTAGACGTGGTCCTCGCCCTCGGTCGGCACCATGTCCTCGGGCCGGACGCCGAGGCGGACCTTCAGGCCCTTGTCGCTGTCCTGCGTCGGAATCGCCGCACGGACGACGCCGCCGGAGGCGAGGCTGACCTTGGTCTCGGCGCCGGTTTCGAGGATCTCCCCGTCCAGCAGGTTCATCTGCGGAGAGCCGATGAACTGGGCGACGAATTCGTTTTCCGGCCGCTCGTAAAGCTCGAGCGGCGTGCCGACCTGCGAGATACCGCCGCCCGCCAGCACGACGATGCGGGAGGCGAGCGTCATCGCCTCCACCTGGTCGTGGGTGACGTAGATCATGGTGGAGTCCGGCATGTTCTCCTTCAGCTGCGCGATCTCGATCCGGGTCGCGACGCGCAGCGCCGCGTCGAGGTTCGAGAGTGGCTCGTCGAAGAGATAGACCTTCGGGTCGCGCACGATGGCGCGGCCGATGGCGACGCGCTGTCGCTGGCCGCCGGAGAGCGCCTTGGGCAGCCGGTCGAGATAGGGGGTCAGCTGCAGGATGCGGGCAGCCTTGTCGACGGCGGCGTCGATCTCCGCCCTCGACTTCTTGGCGATCTTCAGGGCGAAGGCCATGTTGTCGCGCACCGTCATGTGCGGGTAGAGCGCGTAGGACTGGAACACCATGGCGATGCCGCGCTGGGCGGGCGGCATGTCGTTCACCCTTATGCCGTCGATCTCCAGCGTGCCGCCGGTGATCTTCTCGAGCCCCGCGATCATCCGCAGCAGCGTCGACTTCCCGCAGCCCGAGGGGCCGACGAAGACGATGAGCTCGCCCTGCTTGATGTCCAGATCGATGTGCGACAGGACCTGGACCTCGCCATAGGACTTGGCCACGTCCTTCAGTATCAGATCAGCCATCTCGGCCTCCTCCCCCTCACCCCTCCCGCCGGGCCAGGCAGATCTGCCATGGCCCTAGCGCAGCTTCATTTCCGCTCAGATCCGTCACCGCGCCGAGATCGGCGCCGACAGCTTGCCAGCGCCCGTTCGGCAGGGCGACCCTTGCCGCCGCATCGCCGAGGTTGGCGGCGCAGAAGATTGCCTCGCCGCCGTCCCGGCGCAGGATGCTGAAAACGTCGCCCTCGGCCCGCATCCCCTCGGAGCTGCCGCGGATCAGCGCCGGATGGGCGCGGCGGAAGGCGATGGCGCGGCGGTAGTGGTGGATGAGGGCGCCCGGATCGCGCTCCTCCTCGGCCACGGCGAGCGGCAGATGGGTGGACGGGACCGGCAGCCAGGTTCGCGGCGCGGCGGAGAAGCCGCCGCTGGCGTTGTCCTTCTGCCAGACCATCGGGGTGCGGCAGCCGTCGCGGCCCTTGAACTCCGGCCAGAACTCGATGCCGTAGGGATCCTGCAGATCCTCGAAGGAGAGCTCCGCCTCGGGCAGGCCGAGCTCCTCCCCCTGATAGAGGCAGACCGAGCCGCGCAGGCACATCTGCAGCGTCGTGAAGAGCCGTGCCTCGGCCGGGCCGAGGTTCCAGCGGCTGATATGACGGATGACGTCGTGGTTCGAATAGGACCAGCACGGCCAGGCATCGGCAGAGGCGGCCTCCAGCCGGGTGAAGGTCTCGGCCAGGAACGACGCGGTGGGCCGGCTCGGCTGCAGCAGCTCGAACGGGTAGCACATCTGCACCTTGTCGCCGCCCGAGGTGTATTCGGCCATGATCTCCAGCCCATGCTGGGCGTCGCCGACCTCGCCCACGGCGGCCGCGTTGAAGGGCGCCAGCACGCTGCGGAAGCGCTTGAGGAACTCCAGGTTCTCCGGCTGGTTCTTGGAGAAGAGGTGGAGCTGGTGGTTGTAGGGGTTCACCGAGGGCGCGATGGAATTGTTGCGAAGCTCCTTCGGGAGCGAGGGATTGTCGCGCAGGTACTTGTCGGCGAAGTAGAAGTTGATCGTGTCGAGGCGGAAGCCGTCGGTGCCGCGGGCAAGCCAGAAGCGGGCCACATCCAGCAGCGCGTCCTGCACCGCCGGGGTGTGGAGGTTGAGGTCGGGCTGCGAGGACAGGAAGTTGTGCAGGTAATACTGCTCGCGCCGCGCTTCCCAGGCCCAGGCCGAGCCGCCGAAGATCGACAGCCAGTTGTTGGGCGGCGTGCCGTCGGGCTTCGGGTCGGCCCAGACGTACCAGTCCGCCTTGGGATTGTCGCGGCTGGAGCGGCTTTCGCGGAACCATTCGTGCCGGTCCGAGCTGTGCGAAAGCACTAGGTCGATCAGCACCCTCAGCCCCAGCTCGTGCGCGCGGGCGATCAGCGCGTCGTAATCGGCCAGCGCGCCGAAGATCGGATCGACATCGCAATAGTCGGAGACGTCATAGCCGAAGTCCTTCATCGGCGAGGGGAAGAAGGGGCTGATCCAGATCACCTCGGCCCCGAGCGAGGCGATATGGTCGAGCCGGGCGGTGATCCCCTTGAGGTCGCCGATGCCGTCACCGCTCGAATCCTGGAAGCTGCGCGGGTAGACCTGATAGATCACCGCGCCGCGCCACCAGTCACCGGCGGCAAGCCGTTTCTCTGTCGTCAAATCAGTCATTTTCCGTCATTTCACCGAGCCGGCGAGAAGGCCGCGCACGAGGTATTTCTGAAGGGCGAAGAACACGATCAGCGGAACCGCGATCGAGACGAACGCGGCGGAGGCCAGCACGCCCCAGTCGCCGCCGCGCGAGCCGAGGAGGTCGTCGGCGATCTTGACGGTCATCACCTTGGTGTCGGTGTTGGCCGGCAGGAAGACCTTGGCGACGAGCAGGTCGTTCCAGGTCCAGAGGAACTGGAAGATCGCGAAGCTCGCCAGCGCCGGGAAGGAGAGCGGCAGGACGATCCGGCGGAACACCTGGAAATCCGTCGCCCCGTCGACCTTGGCGCTTTCTATGATGTCGCGCGGCAGGCCGACCATGTAGTTCCGCAGGAGATAGATCGCGAGCGGCAGGCCGAAGCCGGTGTGCGCGAACCAGATGCCGAGGAAGCTCTGCCCGATGCCCACGTCCTGGTGGAGCCGCAGGAGCGGAACCAGCGCCAGCTGCAGCGGCACCACCAGCAGCCCCACGATCGCGGCGATCAGCAGGCCCCGGCCGGGGAAGTCCATCCAGGCCAGCGCGTAGGCCGCGAAGGCCGCGATCAGGATCGGGATGATCGTGGCCGGGATCGTCACCGTGAAGGTGTTGATGAAGGCCTGCCCCATGCCGTCTGCGAACAGGACCTCGCGGTAGTTCTGCAGCGTCAGGCTGGGCGGGACGGCGACCTGGAAGTAGATCCGCGGCGCGTATTCGGGCTTGTCGGTCTGGGTGACGGTGAAGCTGCCGTCGCGCTTGACGGTCAGCAGGCTGCCGTCGCGCATCTTGGCGGTCTTGCCGGGCGCGAACTCGGCCGGCTTGAAGCCCGAGATGCCGAAGGCAGAGACCGCATCCGCGCCGCTCAGCTTGTTGTGGCCGTCCTTCAGCACGTTGCCGGTGAAGACCCAGGACCCGTCGGCGGCCTGCTTGAGGCTGTCCATGCTCGCCTCGGTCCGGAAGGCCTGCTTCACCGGGAAGGCTGCGTCCCACCAGCCGGTGCGCGCGATCTGGTCGGGCGTGCGGAAAGAGGAGACGAGCAGGCCGACCGTCGGGATCAGCCAGAGCACGACCATCACGAAGACGGAGATGTTGACGGCCCAGGTGAGGGACGACTTCTGTCCGGCGATACCATCCATCAGCGCAGCTCCTTGCGGGCCTGAACGATGTTCCAGACCATCACCGGCAGGACGACGACCATGATGACCATGGCCACCGCCGTGGCGCGGCCGTCATCGCGGAACATGTAGGACATCATGTACGACGGCAGGATCTGGGTTCCGAAGTTGCCGCCGGTGGTGGTGTAGACGATATCGAAGATCTTCAGGACGAGGATGGTGATCGTGGTCCAGACGACCATGATCGTCGGCATGATCTGCGGCACCTTGATCCTGAAGAAGATCTGGAACGGGTTGGCGCCGTCGATCACCGCGGCCTCCACCGTTTCCTCCGGGATGCCGCGCAGCGCGGCCGAGAGGATGACCATGGCGAAGCCGGTCTGGATCCAGATCAGGATGACCATCAGGAAGAAGTTGTTCCAGAACGGGATCTGAAGCGGGTCGATCGGCGCGCCGAAGCCGAGCCAGGCGCGGATCGCGTTGATCAGGCCGATCTGCGAATTGTTGGCATAGACGAATTTCCAGATCAGCGAGGCGCCGACGAAGGAGATCGCCATCGGCATGAAGATCAGCGACTTGGCGATGTTGCCCCAGCGCAGACGGTCGGTCAGCTGGGCGGCCAGCAGCCCGAGGAAGGTCGCCGCCGCAGGCACCACCAGCACCCAGAGGAAGTTGTTCAGAAGCGCGCGCCGGAAGGCCGGGTCGCCCCAGAGCGCAAAGTAGTTGCCCGCCCCGATGAACTGGTTCCCGTCGCGGTTGAAGAGCGAGCGGTAGAACGAGCCGAAGACCGGGTAGGCCAGGTAAAGGCCGGCGGCGAAGATCGCGGGCGCCAGGAACAGCCAGGGCCGGACCATGTTCGCCCTGTTGATGTTGCGCCCCGGATCGCGCCCGCGGGCCGGGAAGATGACGGTGTCGAGCAGGATGTTCGACAGGTAGAAATAGGCCACGCATCCGCCCACGCCGAGCACGATGGTGATGGCCCCCTGAAGCAGTGGCGACATCCGAGTCCTCCCCCCGAGGTCGACCCCGCCCGCGGTCTGCCGCGGACGGGGCGCATGTTCAGATCATCACTTGATGGAGTTCCAGCGGTCCTGGACGTCCTTGGCGATCTGCTCGGCCGACTTGTCGCCGGTCGTATAGGCCACCATCGCCTTCCAGAACGCGTCCGTCCCGATCTCGCCCGGCATCTGATCGGAGCCGTCGAAGCGGAAGGTCGTCGCGTCGGTCAGGATCTTGCCCTCGTGGCGCAGCGTGTCGTCCTTGTAGGCCGCCGGGCTGACCTGCTTGTCGGGCGTAAGGAACCCGCCGTCGGCCATCCAGACTTCCTGCGCGATCGGGGTCTTCAGCCACTGGATGAAGGCATCGGCCGCCTTGTTGTCCTTGGTGATGCCGAAGAGGGTGCCCGCGCCCTCCACCGGCTTGCCGAGGTCGGGCTTGGAGGCATAGGGCGGGAAGTAGAAGAAGTTCACGTCCCGGCCGACCTGGGTGCCCTTCGGGAAGAAGGTCGGGATGAAGGAGGCCTGCTTCATCATGTAGCACTTCGGCGGGAAGGTGAAGAGACCCTTCGGCGCGTCGCGGAAGTCGGTCGTCGCGGCCGACTGCGGCCCGCCGGCGACGAACTTCGGGTTCTTCGCGAACCAGCCGTATTCCTTGATCGCGTCGATGATGCGCGGGTCGGTGAACTTCACCTTGTTGGTGACCCAGCCGTCATAGACCGAGGGCGGCTGCTGGCGCAGCAGGATGTCTTCCACCCAGTCGGTCGCGGGCCAGCCTGTCGCGGCGCCCGAGCCCAGACCGATGCACCACGGCGTGCCGCCGTCCGCGACGATCTTCTTGGTGAGCGCCTTCAGCTCCTCCATCGTCTGCGGGATCTTGTAGCCGGCTTCCTTGAAGTTCTCCGGCACGTACCAGACCAGCGACTTCAGGTCCGCCTTGTAGGGGAAGGTGTAGAGGTTGGACTCGCCCTTCGGGCCCTTGTAGGTGCTCAGGTCGACCCAGGACTTGCCCGCGGCATAGTTGTTCTGGAGCCAGGCGGTGTCATCCTTCGGCAGCGGCGTCAGGAACCCCTGGCGCGCCATGTCGGCGGCGAGACCCGGCTGCGGGAAGACGGCGATGTTGGGCGGGGTGCCGGCCTTGGCGGCGATGACGATATCGCTCTCGAAGCTTTCCGAGCCGGAGTAGTTCACCGTCGCCCCGGTCGCGGCGCGGAAATAGTCCAGCATCATCTCGACGTGGTCCTTGTCGGCGCCGGTCCAGGGGCCGGTGATCGTCAGGGTCTGGCCCTTCAGGTCGTGCGCCTTGGCGAAGTCGTGATAGCTGCTCCAGTCGAAACGGTTGGGCTGGCTGTCGACCTTGTATTTCAGATCGACCGCACCCGCCGCGCCGGCCGCGAGCCCGAGGGCTGCAACCGCCGTCATCAGTTTACCGAACATAAATTCTCCTCCCGGTTTTATGCCGTGCCGCGCCGGTTCGTGCCGAGGCGCGTGAATTCGGAATCATTCCCAAACCGCTTTGGGTGCCCCACCGTCGCCGATCCGGCTTCACAAGTCAATGTTTTGCCCGGTGAGCCCGGCCCCGCGGCGCGGATGCTGCAGCGCCACAAGGGATTTTTCGCGGGCGCAGCACCGCCCGCCGATGGGAAATGGCTTTGACGCCCCCGCCGGGGCTGGGTACAGTCCGACGACATTTGAAAACGCTTTGGACGATTTCGCCCCGATGAACCTGAAGGAACTTGCCAGTACGCTCGGGCTTTCGCCAACGACGGTGTCGCGGGCGCTCAACGGGTATCCGGAGGTGAACGAGGCCACCCGTGCCCGCGTCGTCGCGGCGGCGCGCCAGCATCATTACCAGCCGAACACGCGGGCGATCCGGCTCGCCACCGGGCGGGCGATGGCGATCGGGCATGTCATCACCGTCTCGACCAAGCACGAGATCGTGAACCCGATCTTCGCCGATTTCATCGCCGGCGCGGGCGAGACCTACCTGCGCCGCGGCTATGACATGCTGCTGACGGTGGTGACCGACGCAGACGAGCCGCGCGCCTATCGCGAGCTGAAGAGCCGGGGCACGGTGGACGGCATCATCGTCCACACGCCCAAGGCCAAGGATCCGCGCATTGGGCTTCTGCACGAGATCGGCCTGCCCTTCGTCGTCCACGGCCGGGCGACCGGCGCGGCGGAGCCCTATTCCTGGCTCGACGTGAACAACCGCCGCGCCTTCCAGCGCGCGACCAACTTCCTGATCGACCTCGGGCACCGCCGGATCGCGCTGATCAACGGCCTCGAATACATGGATTTCGCGATCCGCCGCCGCTCCGGCTACGAGAACGCGCATCAGGAGCGCGGCCTTGTCCCCGACCCCGCGCTGATGCGGTCCGACGAGATGACCGAGACCTACGGCCACCGCGCCGCGCTGGAGCTGCTGGCCCAGCCCGACCCGCCGACGGCCTTCCTCGTCTCCTCGATGATCCCGGCGATCGGCGTGCGCCGCGCGATCGAGGAGCGCGGGCTGAAACTTGGCCGAGACGTCTCGGTCATCACCTTCGACGACGAACTCTCCTACCTCAGGAACGGGGAGGATCTGCCGATCTTCACCGCCACCCGATCCTCCGTCCGCGAGGCCGGGCGGCAGGCGGCGGCGATGCTGATCGACCTGATCGAGGACCCGGCGAAAGAGCCGCTGACACGGATGTTCGAGGCCGAGCTGATGGTGGGCATGTCCACCGGGCCCGCCCCCGCCAGAGGATAAACATGACTTTCACGCGCAAGGACTTTCCCGAGGGCTTCCTGTTCGGGGCCGCGACCTCCAGCTATCAGATCGAGGGCCATGCCTTCGGTGGCGCCGGGCGGACGCATTGGGACGATTTCGCCGCCACCCCGGGCAACGTCGTCCGGTCCGAGAACGGCGCGGTGGCCTGCGACCACTATCACCGGATGGAGGAGGATCTGGACCTCGTCGCCGGGGCCAATTTCGACCTCTACCGCTTCTCCACCTCCTGGGCTCGGGTGCTGCCGGAGGGGCGCGGCGCGGTCAATGACGAGGGGCTCGACTTCTACGACCGGCTGGTCGACGGGCTTCTGGCGCGCGGGCTGAAGCCGGCGGCGACGCTCTATCACTGGGAACTGCCATCGCCGCTTGCCGATCTGGGCGGCTGGCGCAACCGCGACATCGCCGGCTGGTTCGCCGATTTCACCGAGGTCCTGATGCGGCGGATCGGCGACCGGCTCTGGTCGGCCGCGCCGATCAACGAGCCGTGGTGCGTGGGCTGGCTGTCGCATTTCCTCGGGCAACACGCGCCGGGGCTGCGCGACATCCGCGCCACCGCGCGGGCGATGCATCACGTGCTTCTGGCCCATGGCCGCGCGATCGAGACGATGCGGGGGCTGGGGATGACCAACCTCGGCGCGGTCTGCAATCTCGAATACGCCACGCCCGCCGAGGATACGCCCGAGGCACGGGCCGCCGCCGCGCGCTATGACGCGATCTACAACCGCTGGTTCCTTTCGGGCATCTTCAACGGCCAGTACCCGGCCGAGACACTGGAGGGGCTGGAGCCGCATCTGCCGGCGGGCTGGCAGGACGATTTCACCACCATCGGCCAGCCGCTCGACTGGCTGGGGCTGAACTACTACACCCGTAAGCTGATCGCCCCCGATCCCGGGCCCTGGCCGCATTACCGCGAGGTCGAAGGCCCGCTGCCGAAGACCCAGGTGGGATGGGAGATCTACCCCGAGGGGCTCCATGAATTCCTCATCCGCGCCCATCGCGATCATGCAAGGGGCCTGCCGATTCATGTCACCGAGAACGGCATGGCGAACGCCGACCGGCTGGTCGCAGGGGCGGTCGAGGATCCGCAGCGCCTGTCCTATATCGAGGCGCATCTGGCGCAGGTGCGCCGCGCCATAGCAGAGGGCGTGCCGGTCGCGGGCTATTACATCTGGTCGCTGATGGACAATTACGAATGGGCGCTGGGATACGAGAAGCGCTTCGGTCTCGTCCATGTCAACTTCGAGAGCTTGCAGCGCACCCCGAAAGCGTCCTATCACGCCCTCGCCCGTGCGCTCGCGCGCTGATCCGGAGGCCGAGATGCTCCCCCCGAACACCTATTCGCTGGTCGCCGATATCGGAGGGACCAACACGCGGGTGGCCCTTGCGGAGGGGACGGCGCTGAAGCCGGGCTCGATCCGGCGCTACCGCAACACGGATTTCCCCGGGCTCGAAAGCGTCATCCGCCGCTATATCGAGGAGGAGGAGGGCGTCGACTGCGCCGGGGCCTGCGTCGCCGCGGCCGGGCCGGTGCGGGACGGGGTCGCCCATATGACCAACCTCGACTGGACCATCGAACCCGCGATGCTGGCGCGCGCGGCGGGAGCCGAGAAGGTCGCCATCCTCAACGACCTGCAGGCGCAGGGCCATGCGCTGGGCGCGCTGGCGCCAGAAAGCCTGCGGCCCGTCGTCGAGGGGCCGCAGGCGGCGGCACATGCGGCCAAGCTGGTCATCGGGGTTGGCACCGGCTTCAACGCAGCCCCGGTGCACGAGGCGCCGGGGGGCCGGATCGTCGCGGCCTCGGAATGCGGGCATGTGAACATGCCGGTGCGGACCGAGGCGGATCTGCGCCTGGCGCATTTCGTCGAGACCGCGCATGGGTTCCCGGGCGTCGAGGACGTGCTGTCGGGCCGCGGGCTGGAACGGCTCTACGCCTGGGTCGCCTCGGAGGCCGGCAGTCCCGCGGAGAAGAAGGCCGCCGAGATCATGGCCGCGCTGGAGGATGGCAGCGACCCGCTTGCCGCCACGGCGGCGCGGGCCTTCGTGCGGCTCTTCGGATCGGAGGCAGGGAACCTCGCGCTGACCCACCTGCCCTTCGGCGGGATCTTCCTGGTCGGTGGCGTGGCCCGCGCCTTTACCGCGCATCTGGGCCCGATGGGCTTCACCGAGGCCTTCCGCGACAAGGGCCGCTTCGCCGGCTTCATGCAGAATTTCCCGGTCTGGATCATCGAAGACGACTACGCCGCCCTGACCGGCTGTGCCGCCTACCTCGCCGCCCTGCCCTGAGCGCGTTGCCCGGTGAACGGGCAACGCACCGGCTTACATCCGTGTGCAGATATTCCCGCCAATGGTCTCCCCCAGCGGGGCAAGGTACTATGGGGGCTCCCGCGCCAGGCGGAAGCCCCCGTACTCGCTACGAAACCGGTCAGGCCGCGGCGACCGCCCGGCCGGTGAGAACCTTGACCAGATGGGCCCGGTATTCGGCCGAGCCGTGCAGGTCGGAGATCATGTCGCCCGTCGGCGGGGCGAGGCCCGCGAGTGCGGCGGCCGAGAAGCCGCCCGATAGCGCCTTCTCCGCCTCCGCCCAGCGGAACACGCCGTCGGCCGAGGCCCCGGTGACGGCGACGCGCGCGCCCTGCCCGGTCCTGGCGACGAACACCCCGACAAGGGCGAAGCGCGAGGCGGGCTGGGCGAACTTCTCATAATGCGCCTTTTCCGGGACCGGGAAGCGGACGGCGGTGATGATCTCTCCCGGCTCCAGCGCGGTGGCGAACATGCCCTGGAAGTAGTCGTCGGCGGCGATCTCGCGCCGGTCGGTGACGATGGTGGCGCCGGAGCCGAGCACCGCGGCCGGGTAGCAGGCCGAGGGGTCGTTGTTGGCCAGGCTGCCGCCGATCGTGCCGCGGCTGCGCACCGCCGGGTCGCCGATCCCGCCCGCCAGCGCCGCAAGCGCGGGATAGGCGGCGCGGGCCTCCTTCGCCACGGTGGCGTGCGGGGTGCCGCCGCCGATGGTCAGCGTGCCGCCGGACAGGCTGACCCCCGACATCTCGGCGATGCCGGAGAGGCTGACCAGCACCGCGGGTGCGGCGAGGCGCTGCTTCAGCGTCGGGATCAGCGTCTGGCCGCCGCCGAGGGCCTGGGCGTCCTCCGCGGCGAGCGCCTTGACGGCCTCGGCCACGGTCTTGGGCCTTACGAAGTCGAACGCGTACATGGCTCTCTCCTCATCCCTCGTGCATCGCCGCCCAGACCCGCGAGGGGGTCAGCGGCATGTCGATGTCCTTGATCCCGTAGCCGCCGGCCTGAAGCGCGTCGACGACGGCATTGACCACCGCGGGGGGCGCGCCGATGGCCCCGGCCTCGCCGCAGCCCTTCACGCCGAGCGGGTTGTGCTCGCACCGGGTGACGCAGGAATGGTCCACGGTGAAGCCCGGCACGTCGCCGGCGCGCAGGATGGCGTAGTCCATCAGCGAGCCGGAGACGAGCTGGCCGCTCTCGTCATAGACGGTGTGTTCCAGCAGCGCCTGGCTGATGCCCTGGGCGATGCCGCCGTGCTGCTGGCCTGCCACCACGACCGGGTTCAGCACCACGCCGAAATCGTCGGCGGCTACGAAGCGCATCACGGTCACGGCGCCGGTGTCGGGGTCGACCTCGACCTCGCAGCCGTAGGCGCCCGCGGGGTAGACGAAATTCGCCGGATCGTAGAAGGCGGTCTCCTCCAGCCCGGGCTCCAGCGTCTCCATCGGGTAGTTGTGAGGCACGTAGGCGGTCAGGCAGATCGTGGCCCAGTCGACCGCCTTGTCGGTGCCGGCGACGGTGAACTTACCGTCGGCCACCTCGATGTCGGCATCCGAGGCCTCCAGCAGATGGGCGGCGATCTTCTTGGCCTTGGCGATGATCTTGTCGGTCGCCTTGGCGATGGCCGATCCGCCGACCGCCGCCGAGCGCGAGCCGTAGGTGCCCATGCCGAAGGGGGTCTTGTCGCTGTCGCCATGGACGATATCCACCAGCCCCGCGTCGATGCCGAGCTTGTCGGCAACGATCTGGGCGAAGACTGTCTCGTGCCCCTGCCCGTGGCTGTGGGTGCCGGTCAGGACCGAGATGCCGCCAGTCGGGTTCACCCGCACCGTCGCGCTTTCGTAGAGCCCGGCGCGGGCGCCGAGTGCGCCGATCAGCCGCGAGGGCGCGAGGCCGGAGGCCTCGACCCAGGTCGAGAAGCCGAAGCCGCGCAGCTTGCCGCGCGCCTCGCTTTCGGCCCGGCGCTTGGCGAAGCCCGCGTAATCCGACAGCTCCAGCAGCTTGTCGAGCGTGGCGTGGTAATTGCCGCTGTCATAGACCACGGCCATCGGCGTCTGGTAGGGGAACTCCTCCGGCTTCACGAAGTTGCGCCGCCGGATCTCTGCCTGGTCGATGCCCATCTCGCGCGCCGCCTTGTCGACCACGCGTTCGAGCTGGTAGCTGCCCTCCGGCCGGCCCGCGCCGCGATAGGCGTCGACCGGGACGGTGTTGGTGAAGACCCCCTTCACATGAACATGGGCGACCGGCGTGCGGTAGGGCCCGCCCGCGGCTGGGCCGTGCAGGTAGGTCGGCGTGACGGTGGCGAAGAGGCGCAGGTAGGCGCCGAGATTGGCCATCGTCTCGGTCCGGAAGGCCAGGAACATGCCGTCCTTGTCGAGCGCCAGCTGGATCTTCGTCACATGGTCGCGGCCCTGCGCGTCGGAGATGAAGGCCTCCGACCGGGTCGCGGTCCATTTCACCGGGCGGCCGACGAGCTTGGCGGCATGGGTGACGAAGCATTCCTCGTTGTAGTTGTAGATCTTGGAGCCGAAGCCGCCGCCGACGTCGGGGGCGACGACGCGCAGCTTGTGCTCGGGGATCTGCAGCGTGAAGGTGCCCATCACCAGGCGGATCACATGCGGGTTCTGGCTGGTGGTGTAGAGCGTGTAATGGTCCATCGGCCGGTCATAGAGGCCGATTGCCGCGCGCGGCTCCATCGCGTTGGCGACGCAGCGGTTGTTCACCAGTTCCAGCGTGGTGACGTGATGCGCGCTCTCAAAGGCCGCGTCGACCTTGGCCTTGTTGTCATCGACAAAGCCCCAGTCGAAGCAGAGGTTGGAGTCGATGTCCTCGTGCAGTTTCGGGGCCCCCGGCGCCAGCGCGGCGGCCATGTCGACGACGGCGGGAAGCTCCTCGATCTCCAGCTCGATCGCCTCGGCGGCGTCGCGGGCCTGTTCAAGCGTTTCCGCCACCACCCCGGCGATCGGCTCGCCGATGTGGCGGACCTTGCCCTCGGCAAGGATCGGGTGCTTCGGCTCGGCCTGGGGCGTGCCGTCGCGGTTGGTGACCTGCCAGGCGGTGATCATGCCGCCGGCATGGGCGAAATCCTCTGCCGTGATCACCCGCAGCACCCCAGGCATGGCCGCAGCTGCCGCGGTGTCGAGCCGCGTGATACGGCCGTGGGCCACGTCGGAGCGCAGGAACCAGACATAGGCCTGGCCGTGCAGGTTGATGTCGTCGGTGTAGCGGCCGTCTCCGGCCAGGAAGCGCAGGTCCTCGCGCCGCTTCATCGGGGCGCCAATGCCGTCCTTGGGCATGTTTTCCTCCCTCAAGCGATGCGCGCGCGGCGCATCCTGGATGCGTGAAAATCGCCGCTCATTCCGCCGCGATCGTGGCAGGGTCCTGACCGGAGGCCGCGAGCACGGCCTTGACGATGTTGTGGTAGCCGGTGCAGCGGCAGATGTTGCCCTCGAGATAGGTGCGGATCTCCGCCTCGCTGGGCGTCGGGTTTTCCGCCAGAAGCGCGGCCGCGCTCATCACCATGCCGGGGGTGCAGAAGCCGCATTGCAGCCCGTGGTGATCCTGAAACGCCTGCTGCACGCGGCCGAGCGAGCCATCGGCATTGGCCATGCCCTCGATCGTGGTGATCTCGGCGCCGTCGAGGTCCAGCGCGAAGGCGGTGCAGGATTTCACCGGAACGCCGTTCACATGCACCACGCAGGCGCCGCATTGCGAGGTGTCGCAGCCGACATGGGTGCCGGTCATCCCCAGCCCCTCCCGCAGGAACTGGACGAGGAGCGTCCGGCCCTCGACCTCTCCCGAAACCGCGCGCCCGTTGACGCGCATGGCCACCTTCGGCATGTCTTCCTCCCTTGATCCGGACTGGCAGAGGCCGGGGCCTCAGCCGATCATGCGTTTGAACCAACCCTTCTTGCGCCCGCCCTCGGGCGTGTCGCCCGGGCCGGTGCCTTCGCTGTCCTCCGCGGCCTCTTTCTCCGCCTCGCTCGCCTCCTCCGGCGGTTCGACGGCGGTCTTGAGGCGTTCGAAGAAATCCTCGGCGAGCTTTTTCGCAAAGCCGTCGATCAGGCGGCTGCCGAGTTGGGCGAGCTTGCCGCCCACCTTGGCCTCCACCGTGTAGCTGAGCAGCGTGCCGCCCTCCTCGGGTTCGAGCCGCACCTTGGCGCCGCCCTTGGCGAAGCCCGCGGGGCCGCCCTTGCCTTCGCCCGTCAGCGTCAGCGACTGGCCCTCGACGATGTCGGAGAGCGTGACCTGCCCGTTGAAGCGCGCCTTCACGGGCCCGACCTTCTGAACGACGACGGCCTCGAAGCCTTCCTCGGGCGAGCCGGTCAGCGACTCGCAGCCCGGGATGCAGGTCTTGAGCGCCTCCGGGTTGAGGATCGCCGCCCAGACGAGATCGGGGGCCGCCCTGATCTGGCGTGTGCCTTCCAGTTCCATGAACCCTCACTCCCTATGCAACCGAGTCTACGGGGCGCCGGGCCGCGGCGCCATCTGACCAAAGTCGTAGCCGGGGCCGCGCGCGGTAGCGGCGGGGCGCGGGCTTTGCTAGCCTTGCCAAAACGGGTTGATGGACATGCAGAGCACCGAGACCGCCCGCCCCCGCCCTGCCTTCGCCACGGCGCTGGTGGTCGATGATCACCCGCTGTTCTGCGAGGCGCTGGCGCTGACGCTGAAGGCGGTGGCCGGGATCGGCGCCGTGGAGACCGTCGGGCGGCTGGAGACGGCGCTGGAGCGGATGGGGCGGGAGCCGCGGCCCGACGTTGTGGTGCTCGACCTCAACCTGCCCGACGTGACCGGCTTCGACGGGCTGATCCGGGTCTCCGCCGCGGCGCCGGACGTGCCGGTGGTCGTGGTTTCCTCTCTGGCCGACAACCGCTCGATCTCGGCCGCGCTTGCCGCCGGTGCGGCGGGCTTCGTGCCAAAGCATTCGACGCGCGAGATCTTCCGGGCGGCCTTCGCCGCGCTGGCGGCGGGGCGGCCGTACCTACCCGAGGGCTTCAGCCCATCCGAGACGCCAGACGCCGGGCGGCGCGAGGATGCGATCGCGCGGCTGAAACTTCTGACCCGCCAGCAGGCGGTGATCCTGCAGCTGATCTGCGAGGGCAAGCTGAACAAGCAGATCGCCTACGAGCTCTCCATCGCCGAGACCACGGTGAAGGCCCATGTCACCGCGATCATGCGAAAGCTCGGGGTGCTGAGCCGCACCCAGGCCGTGCTTGTCGCGCGCGAGGCGGATTTCGGGCGGGACTTGCCAGCAGGCTGAGCCCTGCCTACGGTTTCCGGCAGGGTTGGAGGGCCGCAATGAACGCAGACGGCGGGATCGCCCGGGCCGAGACGGCCGATCCGGTGATCCGGACGGCGCATGTGCCGGCGCGGGCCGGGGATGCGGCGGTGCGCCTTCGCGCCGAACTGGGGCCGGGGCCGCATGCGCTCGTCATCCTCTTCATCTCTCCCGAGGCGGATCTGGAGGGGCTGACGGCCGCGCTGCCCGGCTGCTTTCCCGACGCCACGGTGGTCGGCTGCACCACTGGCGGCGAGATCTCTGCTGAGGGCTATGCCGAGGGCGCGATCGTGGCCGCCGCCCTGCCAGCCCGGCATTTCGCCGCCGAGACCCTGCTGATCGAGAACCTAGACCGGCTCGCACCGCAGGAGATCATCGCCCGGCTGATCCGCGCCCGACAGATGCTCGGCGCCGCCCGGCCGGAATGGGAGCACGAGTTCGCCTTTCTGATGGTCGACGGCCTCTCGGTCCGCGAGGACGAGCTGACGGCGGTGCTGGCTGCGGGCCTTGGCCCGGTGCCACTGTTCGGCGGCTCGGCGGGGGACGGGCGGCGGTTCGGCGCGACCTTCGTGCTGCATGAGGGGCGGATGCACAGGAATGCCGCGACGCTGAGCTTCGTGCGGACGGAATGCCCCGTGCGGGTCTTCAACCTCGACCACCTGCAGCCGACGGCGGTGCGGATGGTCGTGACCGAGGCCGATCCCGCCCGCCGCAGCGTCAGCCGCATCAACGCAGAGCCGGCGGCGCAGGAATACGCCCGCATCCTGGGCAAGGACCCGGGTCAGCTCACCCCCTTCACCTTCGCCGCCCATCCGGTCGTGGTGCGGATCGGCGGACGCCATCATGTGCGGGCGATCCAGCAGGTGGCCCCGAACGGCGAGCTGATCTTCTTCTCTGCCATCGACGAGGGGCTGGTGCTGACGCTGGCCGAGCCGCAGGACATGGTGCGCCATCTGGACCGCGCGCTGTCGGCGCTGGCCGATCCCGGCCCGCCCGAGGCGATCCTTGCCTGCGACTGCATCCTGCGGCGGATGGAGGCGGAGGAGAAACAGATGACCGGCGCGATCTCCGCCCTCTTCCGGCGCCATCACGTGGTGGGCTTCTCGACCTATGGCGAGCAGCTTGGCGGGATGCATGTGAACCAGACGCTGACCGGCGTCGCCCTTTACCGGCCTGCTCCATGAGCTTCACACTGATCAACTCCACAGACCCACCGAAGCGGCAGATCGAGAAGCTGACGCAGATCGCCGAGGTGCTGATGAACCGGGTCGAGCAGGCGACGGATGCCTCCGGCGCGGCCTATGCCCAGTTTCAGCGCGCCGCACTGCTGGAGGAGCAGGTGCGCGACCGGACGCGGGACCTCGAACGCACGCTGGACCTGTTGAACCAGTCGAATGCGCAGCTGGAACGCGCGGGCGCGGCGCGGGCGCGCTTCGTGGCGGCGGCAAGCCATGACCTGCTGCAACCCCTTTCTGCCGTGAAGCTCTTCCTAGCCCAGGTGGCAGAAGATCCGATCCCGGAGGCGAGCCGGGCCACGGTGGAGAAGGCGCAGAACGCGCTTGAAAGCGTGGGGCAGATCCTGACGGCGCTTCTGGACATCTCGCGGCTGGAATCGGGCCGGGCCGAGGTGGAGATGCGGCCCGTCGAGCTGCATCCGCTGATGGCGCAGCTGAGCGACGAGTTCGCACCGCTGGCGGCGGCGAAGGGGCTGGATTTCCGGCTTATCCCGGCGCGGGCGGAGGTGGCGAGCGACCCGACCTACCTGCGGCGGATTCTCCAGAACCTGATCGGCAATGCCGTGCGCTATACCGAGCGCGGGCGGGTGCTGGTCGGCGCGCGCCACATCGGCCGGGCGCTGAGGATCGAGGTGCATGACACCGGCCCTGGCATCCCGGCGCACGAGCAGGCCAATGTGTTCAAGGAGTTCCACCGCCTGAACGCGCCCGCCTCGGCGGCTGAGGGGATGGGCCTCGGCCTTGCCATCGTCGAACGGGCCTGCGCGCTGCTCGGCCACCGGCTTACACTCAGCTCCAGCCCCGGGGACGGCACCTGCTTCGCGGTGAGCCTGGGCCTTGCCCGCCCCGACACGCGGTCCGCGCGCCAGCCGCCCGCGCCACGCGACCGGATCGTGCTGCTGGTCAAGCGCGACGACCGCCGCCGCCTCGCGCTCGGCCAGATGCTGGAGCGGCTTGGGGTCAGCGTGCTCGACGCGCGCAGCGGGGACGAGGCGCTGGCGCTGATCGACGAGATCGGCATCGCGCCCGACGCCGTACTCACCGGTTCCGGCGAAGAAGAAACGGTGGCGCGGCTCCATGCCCGTCACGGCGCGATCCCGGCGCGGGTCCTGCCAGCCACGATGGGCGCCCGGGACGAGACGGACCTGGCCGCGGTTCTGGCAGAGCTCTGGCCCGAATGAGCGGCGGCGCCCGGGGCGCTTTCCCCCCGAGGGATCGTCAGGGACGGAGGGTGAAACCGCCCCCTCTCTTCCGTCCGGACATATCCCCGGGGAGCCGCAGGCGGGGGGCAGAGCCCCCCATCCCCTCAATACCAGGCGTCTTCCATCTCGGCCTTCCGCCGGGCGACGAAATCCTGAAGCGCGGCGTCGATACCCGCGTCGAGCGCCGGGGCTTCGTACTCCGCCAGCACGCGTTTCCAGGCCTTGTTGGCGCGGGTCGCGGTGTCGGTGCTGCCGGCGGCCTCCCATTTCTCGAAGGGCTCGTTATCGGCCATCTCGGAGTCCCAGAAGGCGGACTGGTAATTCGCCATCGTGTGCGAGCAGCCGAAGAAATGGTTGCCCGGGCCCACCTCGGCAAAGGCATCGACGGCGAGCTGGTTGTCGTCCACCTTCACCCCGTCGAGGTAGGAGTGGAGCGCACCGCAGAGATCGGCGTCGAGCATGAATTTCTCGTAGGACATGCTGAGAAGCCCGTCGAGGAAACCCGCCGAATGCAGGATGAAGTTCGCCCCGCATTGCACGGCGGCGAGCATCGACATTGTGCCTTCGGTCATCGCCTGCGCGTCGGGCAGTTTCGAGGTGGTGAAATTGCCCGAACAGCGCAGCGGCAGGTTCAGGCGGCGGGCGAGCTGGCCCACCACCATCGAGCCAATGGCGGGCTCGGGCGTCCCGAAGGTCGGCGCGCCGGAGCGCAGCGACATAGACGACAGAAAATTGCCGAAGATCACCGGCGCGCCGGGGCGTTCGAGCTGCGTCAGCGCGCAGCCGGCCATCGTCTCGGCCAGCGCCTGGGCGATGGCGCCGGCGTTGGTCACCGGGCCCATTGCGCCCCCGAGGATGAAGGGAACGATGACGGCGGCCTGACCCGCGCGGGCGTAGGCGCGCAACGAGGTCGTCATGGTCGCGTCCCAGACCAGGGGCGAATTGACGTTGACGTTGCAGAGGATGACGCAGTTGGCGTCCACGAACTCCCGCCCGAAGACGAGGCGGGCCATCTCGATCGAATCCTCGGCCCGGCTTTCGGCGGTGACGGAGCCCATGAAGGCGCGGTCCGAGAACTTGATGTGGGAATAGACCATGTCGAGGTGGCGCTTATTCACCGGCACGTCGGTCGGCTCGCAGATGGTGCCGCCGGAATGGTGAAGCCAGGGCGAGGACTGGGCGAGCTTGATGAAGTTGCGGAAGTCCTCGATCGTGCCGAAGCGGCGGCCCCGGTCGAGGTCCATGACGAAGGGAGAGCCGTAGGCCGGGGCGAAAACCACAGCTCCGCCGCCGATCTCCACCGAATTTGCCGGGTTGCGGGCGTGCTGGGTGAAGCGCGCGGGCGCGGTCTTCAGGATCTCGCGCAAGAGGCCGGGCGGGAACCTGACCAGTTCGCCCGTCACCTCTGCCCCGGCGCGGCGCCAGTGGTCGAGGACCGGCGGGTCGCCGCGGAACTCGATCCCAGTCTCTGCCAGGATGCGGTCGGCGGCGGCCTCGATGCGGAGGAGGTTCTCCTCGGAGAGCACGTCATAGGTCGGGATGCCCCGCTGAATGTAGGGGCGGCCGAGGCCTTCGCCGCGGTGGCTGCGCTCCTCGCGGCGGGCGGCGCGGCCGGCGCGGTGCGGGCGGGCGGGGGCATCGCTGTTGGGCATCCGGTCATCTCCCTTATGTTTTGCAGGGAAGGATAGCCCCGGGCGCCGGGCGTGCCGCGCCGGATTCGCCGTCGAATGGTCTGTGAGCGGCGGATCGGGCGGGCGGATCGGGCGCGGCTGACCTAGCGGCGGGCGAGGTCGAGCCAGATGCCATCCTTCGCGCGGACGGTCAGATGGGCGACCGGCACCGGATCCCGCCCCGCGACGGGGGAAAACCGGAAGCGGCGCGCGAGGAGCGCGAGCAGCAGCGTCCCCTCCGCCATCGCGAAGCCCGCGCCGGTGCAGACGCGGGGGCCGGCGGAGAAGGGAATATAGGCCTCGCGCGCCGAGCGGCGGGCCTCGTCGCGCTGCCAGCGGTCGGGGTCGAAGGCGTCGGGGCGCTCCCAGAGCCGCTCGTGCCGGTGGAGGTGCCAGGGGCTGAGCACGATCTGGGCGCGCCTCGGGACCGGGCGGTCGCGGAAGCGCTCCGCCCGCGCCGCCTGGCGCACCATCATCGGCACCGGTGGGTAGAGGCGGAGCGTCTCGCGGAACACGTCGCGGGTCAGGCGGAGCTTCGAGAGGTCGGAGAAGGCAGGGATTTCGGGAAGGCCCATGGCCTCCTCTGCCACCCGTTCCTGCACCTCCGGGGCGCGGGCGAGAAGGTAGAGCGCCCAGGCGAGCGCGGAGGCAGAGGTCTCATGCCCGGCAAGGAAGAAGATCGCGACCTGGTCGACCATCTCGGCGGTGCCGAAGGCCCTGCCCGTCACGGGATCGGGCGTCGTCATGATCTTGGTGGCAAGATCGTCTGGCGCGGTGCCCGCGGCGATGACCTCGGCCCGCTCTGCCGTCAGGCGGGTGATCAGCGCGCGGATGGCCCGCGCGGTGCGCCGCGTCTCGGCCCGGTGGAAGCGCGGCAGGAGGCCCGGCAGCGGCAGGAAGGCGGCGAGGTTCAGGATCGGCTGGCTGCGCTGGTAGTCCCGGAAGGCGGCGAAGACCTGCGAGGCGACCTCGTGTTCGATCGGGATCGAGAAGAGCGTGCGGAAGATCACGTCGGCGGCGGCGTGGCTCATCGGCGCCTCGATCTCCTGCCGGCCCTCGGCGAGACGGGCGACCGCGGCCTCGCCCGCCGCCAGCATGGCCGGGAAGGTGTCGCGCAGCCGGCCGCCCTCGAACGCCGGGTCGATGATCCGGCGCTGGCGTTCCCAGGTCGCGCCGTTGGTCAGGAAGACGGACTGGCCGAGAAGCGGGCGGAGCCCCTCACCCACCCTCCCCGACTTCGGGAAATCCCCGGGGCGACCGGACAGGACGCGGGCGACGAGGCCCGGGTCGTTGCAGAGGAAGGAGCGGAAGAAGGGCGTGCGGTACTCGGCCATCCAGGCGCGGTAGAGCCGCGCGGGCTGGGCCGAGAGGATATCCTGCCGGAAGAGCCGGACATGGCGCCAGAAGGCCACCTGGTCAGGCCGGGCTTCGGGCTTGGGTGGAATCATGCGGCCCGGCTTGTATAGGGTGAAACGGAACGCTCGATCCGGCTTCTGGACGGCGGCCGGCCGGCGAAACGCGAGCCCAGCGTCTTCGGCCCCGCGGTGATCTGGAAGTAGTCATAATCGCCGGGCGTGTCGAAGGCGTGCAGATACTGGAAATGCAGCCGGAAGAAGCGCCAGCGCAGCCGCCGCCAGCGCGACCGGCTGAGCGTCTGGCTGAAGGCGGCGGAGACCACGAGCGGCCAGTATTTCTCCTTCGGGCAGACGCCGGAGACCGCGACCGGGTCGCAGAGCGCGAAGGCGCAGGCATCGCCGGGGGCGGTGACGTCGACCCAGGCGAGCTCCCTTCGGGATGCGAGGTAGTGCAGGTCGTCCCTCAGCTGCCAGGCGCGCGGCAGGAAGGAGACCATCGGCACCACATGGCCCAGGGTCAGAAGCGAGAGCGCGGGTCCGGTATTGGGGACCTCGCCGCGGCGGATCAGCTCTGCCAGCACCGAGACCGCCAGATGCGCACCGGAGGAGTGGCCGACGACCAGCACCTCGTCCACGTCGCTTTTCAGCGCCGCGGCGATGGCCTCGCGGAAGCTCACGAGGCGCTCGTCCAGCTCGGGCGGGATCTCGCCGCCGTGGCGGGCGGTGAAGGCGTAGTCGTGCATCAGGTAATGGGCGTAGAGCCGCCGGTCGAGCCGCTGGAACGCCTGCAGGATCAGCGCGGTGACGGCGAGACCGGCGAGCGCGGCCGCTTCCCACGGCAGGACCGGCGCGGCGTGGCTGGCGAGCGCGATCCCCGCGGCAATGGCGATGGCGAGCTGGACCAGGAGCATCCCCACCGGGTAGAGCGCGGCGAGAACGGGACCCCTGCGCAGCCGCATGAGCCGGCGGAACGCGCCGGACTGGGCATAGGTCCAGGCGGTGCGGGCGAGCTGGAGGTAGGTCGCGAAGACGCCGCGCGCCATCGAGTCGCGCACGATGTCGGACCAGGCGAGGATGTCGACCTCGGCCTCCACCTCTGCCCCTTCGATCGTCGCGCTGACGTGCCAGCCGTAGGGGCCGCCGGTCGCGTGGCGGGGTTTCAGGGCGATGTCGTAGCCGGAGATGCGGGCCTGCGCGGCACCCTCGCGCCGATAGATCTCGCGGTATCTGCGGGCCGGGACGGGATCGTAGCCCGGCACATAGAACACTCGCCGCCGCGCTACACGTCCGTACACGATCCTTGCCCTTCCTGGTACTGCCTCGATGTCAGGATGGGGGCTGAATTCGGCGAAAGTGAGGGATCATCCGAGCATTATCGGAACATTATCCGAGCGAAGAAAGGGCCGGGACGTTTTCGAGCAGCCAATAGGAGAAACTGGAGAAGCCGCCCGTCAGCATCAGAAGGCCGATGGTCCACAGAAGAAGGCCCATGATCCGCTCGATCCGCTCCATCCGGGCCTTGAACCAGCGCAGCGGCCCGGCGAGCCGCGGCAGGAAGGCCGCGACGAGGAGGAAGGGGATGCCCAGCCCTAGGGCATAGACGGCCAGCAGCAGCGTGCCGCGGGTGAGGCTTGCCTCGTTGGCCGCAAGCGCGAGGATCGCGCCGAGCTGGGGGCCGATGCAGGGCGTCCAGCCGAAGGCGAAGGCGAGGCCGAGCAGATAGGCGCCGAAGGTGGTTCCGCCCTGGTCCCCGGCGTCGATGCGGGCCTCGCGGTTCAGGAAAGGAATGGTGATGACGCCGAGGAAATGCGCACCGAAGACCATCACCATGATCCCGGCGAGATCGGCGAAGGTCTGGGAATTCCTCAGGAAAAACGCCCCGAAGGCGGAGGCGGTGAAGCCGAGGAACAGAAAGACCGTGGACAGGCCGAGAACGAAGGCGACGGCCGGGACGATCGGGCTTTTGCGCGGGCGGCCTTCGGCGCCGGTGAGATCGGCCATCGAGATGCCCGACATGAACGCGAGGTAGGGCGGCACGATGGGCAGGACGCAGGGCGACAGGAACGACAGGACACCGGCTGCCAGGGCGATGGCCATCGCCGGCAAAAGGCCCGCATCGATCAGATGTGTCCCGAACATTTCCGCTTCCTTTTCTGCCGGATAGCCCATTTCGAGGGACACGTCACCCGGTCCCGCGTTACAGCGCCTCAAAAGCCCGTGGACGGGCGGCGCGTGCGGGGGCTAATGAGGGGGCATGGACTGGGATGCGGAAGAGGATGCGGCGGGGCTGATCTGCCCGCTGCCGGTGCTGAGGGCGCGCAAGCGGCTAATGGCGCTGCCCGAGGGGGCGGTGCTGCGGCTGCTGGCGACCGATCCGGCCTCCGTCGTCGACGTGCCGCATTTCTGCGCCGAGGCCGGGCATGAGCTTCTGGCCCAGAGCCGCGAGGGGGCCTGCGAGGTGTTTTTCATCCGGCGGGGAAGCGGCTCGCGCCCCGGGTGAGGGTGCGGGCGCAGGGGGTTGGAATGGCTGGGAAATCGGGGAACCGATTTGACACAGCTTTCGCACCGCTTTGACACCGTAATGTACCGTATTTCGGGACGGTGGTAGGCCGGCTTGCGCAACGGGGGTGAGACGCCGGGGCGACGGTGCGCGATGAATGCGCACCCTACAGGCCGAAGCCGCGTCGCGCGGCCGCCAGTTTACGAGGATCCGGTCATGGAAACGAAAAGGGCCCGGCGGGGTGCGCCGGGCCCTTTGATGTCCTTGTCCGACCGGCTCAGCGGCCGAGCGACCACCAGCCGCGCTTCTTGGGCTTGGGTTCGCCCTCGCCTTCGGCCTCAGCCTCAGCCTCAGCCTCAGCCTCCGGTTCGGCTGCCGCCGCGGCCGGGGCCGGTTCCGGGGCGGGCGCGGGTTCGGGCGCCGGAGCGGTCGTCACCTCGGCCTCAGCCGCTTCGGCGGGCTGGGCGGCGGGGGCCGGTTCGGGCGCCGGGGCCGGTTCAGCCGGGGCATTGGCTTCGGCTTCCGGCTCGGCGGGAGCTGCTTCAGCCTCGGCCTCGGCGGCCGCCTTCTTGGTGGTGCGACGGCGGCGCGGCTTCTTCGGCGCTTCGGCCTCGGGTCCCGGCGCGGCCTCGGCGGCCGGTTCGGCTTCGGCCGGGGCCGCAGGGACCTCGGCTTCGGCGGGCGCGGCTTCGGCTGCCGCTTCGCCCTCGGCCTCGGCGGCCGGCTTCTTGCGGCTGCGGGTGCGCTTGCGCGCGGGCTTCTTCGGGGCCTCCTCGACCTCGGCGGCCGGAGCCTCCTCGGCGCTGGCCGGTTCGGCCACCGGTTCTGCGGCGGTCTCGGCAGAGACCTCCTCGCCCGCGCCTTCGGCGCCGTCCTCGTCAGAGCTGCCCTGGTCGTCCGAAGCGGATTGCCCTTCGGCCTGGCCCTCGGCCCCGCCCTGCCCGCCGCCACGGCGGCGACGGCGCCGGCGGCGCTTCTTCTTCGGACCGGAGGGGGCCTCGGCGGTCGCGGCCTCGGAGGCCTCTGCCGCCTCGGCTTCGGCCTCTTCCTCCTCGATCTCCTCGGGGATCTCCTCGTCGATCTCTTCCATCACCGAGGCGTCGATCGAGACGACATGCGGCGCTTCCGGCACCGGGCGCGTCGCGGTCTTGAACTTCTCGATGACGAAATCGGGGCTGATCAGCGTGGGATCGGCCTCGATCCGGATCGACATGCCGTAGCGCTGCTCGATCTGGGCGATATGCTCGCGCTTCTGGTTCATCAGGAAGTTGACGATCGCGATCGGCGCCTTCAGCAGCACCTCGCGGGTGCGCTTGCGCGTCCCCTCCTCTTCCAGCTGGCGCAGGATGGAGAGCGCGAGGCTGTCGTCGGAGCGGATCAGGCCGGTGCCGTGGCAATGCGGGCACGGGGCGGTGGTGGCCTCGAGCATGCCCGGACGCAGGCGCTGGCGCGACATCTCCAGAAGGCCGAAGCCCGAGATGCGGCCTATCTGGATGCGGGCGCGGTCGGTCTTCAGCTTGTCCTTGAGGCGCTTCTCGACGGCGGCATTGTTGCGCCGCTCTTCCATGTCGATGAAGTCGATGACGATGAGGCCCGCGAGGTCGCGCAGGCGCAGCTGGCGGGCGACCTCTTCAGCCGCTTCGAGGTTGGTCTTGAGAGCCGTATCCTCGATCGAGCCTTCCTTGGTGGCCCGGCCGGAGTTCACGTCGATCGCGACCAGCGCCTCGGTGACGCCGATGACGATGTAGCCGCCGGACTTCAGCTGCACCACCGGGTTGAACATGCCGGTGAGGTAGCTTTCGACCTGGAAGCGCGCGAAGAGCGGCAGCGGATCGGTGTATTGCTTCACCGCCCGGGCGTGGGACGGCATGATCATCTTCATGAAGTCCTTGGCGGTGCGGTAGCCGTCGACGCCCTCGACCAGGACCTCCTCGATCTCGCGGTTGTAGAGGTCGCGGATCGAGCGCTTGATGAGGTCGCCTTCCTCGTAGATCGGCGCGGGGGCGATCGACTTCAGCGTGAGGTCGCGGATCTGTTCCCAGAGCCGCATGAGGTATTCGTAGTCGCGCTTGATCTCCGCCTTGGTGCGCTTGGCGCCGGCGGTACGGATGATCAGACCGGCGCCTTCCGGCACCTCGATCTCGGACGCGATTTCCTTCAGCTTCTTGCGGTCGGCGGCCTGGGTGATCTTGCGGGAGATGCCGCCGCCGCGGGCGGTGTTCGGCATCAGCACGCAGTAGCGGCCGGCGAGCGAGAGGTAAGTGGTCAGCGCCGCGCCCTTGTTGCCGCGCTCTTCCTTGACGACCTGGACCAGCATGATCTGCCGGACCTTGATGACTTCCTGGATCTTGTAGCGGCGCGGCCGGGGCTTGCGCGGCTGGCGGATCTCTTCGGCCACGTCTTCCTCGGCGATCGACTCGATCTCGCTGTCGGTGTCGGAGGCGTGGTCGAGCGCATGGTAGCCCGCGTCGGCGGCGGCATGATCGTGATCGTGATCGCCGTCGTGATCGTGATCGTGATGGTGGTGGTGATCGGCGCCGTGATCCTGTTCCGGCGCGGTGCCGTCCGCCTCGGCGGCGGGTTCGGCGGGCGCAGGGCTGGCCGCGGGTTCGGCGGCCTCGGCCTCGAACAGCGCGTCGGCGCCGCGATCCTCGCCGAGGTCGACGACATCCATTGTGCCGATCTCGCCCGTGGTCACGGCATCGCCGCTGGCCTGCTCGGCCTTGGCGCGGGATTTACGGCGGCGGGGGCGGCTTTCCTCCTCCTCCATCGCCTTGGCATAGGCGCGTTCCTCCTCGAGGAGCGCCTGCCGGTCGGCGACCGGGATCTGGTAGTAATCCGGGTGGATTTCAGAGAAGGCCAGGAAGCCGTGCCGGTTTCCGCCGTAATCGACGAAGGCGGCCTGCAGCGAAGGTTCGACGCGGGTGACCTTGGCTAGGTAGATATTGCCGGCGAGCTGGCGCTTGTTGACGGTCTCGAAGTCGAATTCCTCGACCTTGTTTCCGTCGACCACCACAACCCGGGTCTCTTCCGGGTGGGTGGCGTCAATGAGCATCTTTGTTGACATGTCGGTCCATTGTCCCGCTGCAACACGTTGGACCGCCACGAATTTCCTGGCGGCCGGGAGCGTTGCGGAGGGGATTTTGCTGAGGCGAGAGGGATCGCGGATGCCGGCCCGGAACGGGGGGCGGAGTGCCGGATCTGACCCCCTGCCGCCCTAGCTGACCGTGCTGCGCAATCCATCGCGGTTCTGTCCATACGGGCGTCGCTTGCGCGTCCGCCGTCCACTTGAGCCCGCCGCTTGGCGGCCGGGCAATTCTGCGGCCTTGCGGCCCATCCTCCGGCTGACCCCGGCCCTTGGGGCGGTGCCCCGGCCTCCGGATCAGCGGCGAAATCGATGTGTCGGGGGCGGTGCGTCGTGGCAGCCTCCCGATTTGTCACATTAAGGGCGGGGATGTGGAAAAGACAATGGCTATTCGACGCCCCGCCCCGCGGCGCATACGCCGGCAGGGCGCGGGGCCGTGCGGCCCCGGGTCCCTGCCCTACCCCGACGCGGCGATGCGGCCATCAGCGCATGATATGCACGGTGGCAAAGGCGGCGCCGAGCAGCGCCAGCATCATCGTGGAGCCCGCCAGATAGGCCGGCAACGACTGGCTGAAAGTCTTGCGTCGTCCGCACCGGCCGCAACTGGAGGAAAACAACCTGGTATCATGTCCGCAGTTGCGACAACGGACGCCGCGAATTGCGCGATCGCGTGCCATGACAAAGACCCATCCCGAAATACCAATGACAACCCGCACCGGCCCCCAATCCTCCGGACGGATCACGGGAGGTATCATACACCCGCACGCCCAAATTCCGGAGTCGCACGCGGAACAGTGACTGGCGGCGGCGCGCTGACGCGCCGGGCGATGCGGATATGCACCAATTGCGCGAAAAGCGACAGCCAGGGCGCGCGGCCCCGGCTGCTCGTTCATCCCTGGATTGCTTAGACGTCCGCGAATCGCGGCCGCGTCAGACGTAGTCGGCGCGGCTCAGGCCGTATTTGGCCATCTTCTCGTTCAGCGTCCGGCGCGGCAGGCAGAGCTCTTCCATGACCGCGACGATGGAGCCCTTGTGGCGGCGCATCGTGTTGTCGATCAGCATCCGTTCGAAGGCGTCGACATATTCCTTCAGCGGCTTGCCCTCGGTGGTGATCGCGGGCTGCGGGCTGTCGTCGTCGGCCATCAGAAGCGAGGCGATGGAGCCGGTGCCGCGGCGGTTCTGCAGCACCGCGCGCTCGGCCACGTTGACGAGCTGGCGGACGTTGCCGGGCCAGGGCGCCTGCAGAAGCTGGGCGGCCTCCTGCGCGGTCAGCTGCGGCGCGGCGCAGCCGTATTCCTCGGCGAACTGCTCGGTCAGCCGGGTGAAGAGGGTCAGGATGTCCTCGCCCCGCGTCCGGAGCGGCGGCAGGGTGATCTTCAGCGCGGCGAGCCGGTAGAAGAGGTCGGGGCGGAGCGAGTCCTCCACCGTCTTTTCCGGCGCATGTTCATTGCAGATGGCGATGATCCGGGTTTCGGCCGGCATGCCCTGATCGTTGATGAAGGTCAGAAGCCGGGCCTGGAGGCCCTGGCTCAGCGCCTCGACATCCTCAAGGCAGAGCGTGCCGCCGCGCGCCTCTTCCACCAGCGGCAGGCCGGTGCCTTCCTCGGTCGGGCCGAAAAGCCGGGTGGCGAGCGCGTCCTCGGCATAGGCGGCGCAGGAGATGGAGACGAACTTGCGCCCCGCGCGGGGGCCGACCGCGTGAAGCGCGTGGGCGACCAGCGTCTTGCCGGTCCCGGTCTCGCCGTCGATCAGCACATGGCCATCGGCCTGGCCGAGATCGAGGATATCCTCGCGAAGCCGCTCCATCACGCCGGAGGAGCCGATCAGCTTGCGCATCAGCACCGTGCCGTCGGAAAGCTCGCGACGGAGCGCGCGGTTGTCGAGCGTCAGCTTGCGCGTCTGGGTGGCGCGCTTGGCAAGTTCCGTCATCCGGTCGGGGTTGAAGGGCTTTTCCAGGAAGTCGTAGGCGCCGAGGCGCATCGCCTCCACCGCCATCGGCACGTCGCCATGGCCGGTGATCATGATGACCGGCATGGAGCTGTCCATGCTCAGGAGCCGCTTGAGGAAGGTCATCCCATCCATGCCCGGCATCTTGATGTCAGAGACGACGACGCCCGGGAAATCCGGCCCGATCACCTTGAGCGCATCCTCGGCGCTGCCGAAGGCCTCTGTATCGAACCCGGAGAGCGCCAGCCACTGGCTGATCGACTGCCGCATGTCCTGCTCGTCATCGACGATCGCAACTTTCATCGCACGCGCCATGTACCTACTCCGCTGCCTGCACATCCTCGGTGAGGATGGGCAATTGGATTTCGAAGACCGCGCCCCCGCCTTCTGCGTTGCGCGCGGTCAGTCTTCCGCCCAAGTCCTTGACGATGCCCGAGGAGATGGCAAGACCCAGGCCCACACCCTCGCCCGGCTTCTTGGTCGTGTAGAACGGTTCGAAAAGCGCCTCGAGATCCTTGATGCCGTGGCCGTTGTCGCGGACCGTCAGCGTCGCCGTCTCGCCCGCCGTCAGCAGGATGTCGATCTGCGGTTCGGCGACGGTCTTGGTCGCATCGAGCGCGTTTCGGAGCAGGTTGATGATCACCTGTTCGTAACGGATGGGATCGGCCATCACCATCACCGGCTCGCGCGGCAGGGTACGGGTGATCTTCACGGCGCGGATCTTCAGCTGCGGCTCCATCATCGACAAAGCCGTTGAAACACAATGCCTTGCATCGACCGGCTCGAATGCCGTGCCGCCCTTCCGGGCATAGGACTTGAGCTGGCGGGTGATCGCGCCCATGCGCTCGATAAGGTCGTCGATGCGCTGGAAGGACGACAGCGCCTCTTCCGCCCGCTTGCGCAGGAGCAGGAGCCGGGCGCCGGCGAGATAGGTCTTCATAGCCGCGAGCGGCTGGTTCAGCTCGTGGCTGACGGCAGCGGCCATCTCGCCGAGGGCGGCGAGTTTCGAGCTTTGGGCCAGTGTCTGCTCGGCCACGGCGAGGTCCTTCTGGGCCTTCTCGCGTTCGGCGATTTCCCGCTGGAGCCTTGCGTTCAGCTGGCGCAGTTCCGCCGATTCTCTCTGGAAGAGCGCGGACTTACGGTTCGCGCGGCGGGAGAGGAAATAGAAGGTCACCGCCAGCAGGATGGCGAATCCCATGATCTCGAGCGCGAGGACGGCGTTCACCTGCTCGCGGATCGAGTCGTAGCGGGTGAAGGACGTGAGCTTCCAGCCGCGGAACGGGATCGCCGCTGAGTTCTGCATCACCGCGAGGCCGCGCAGGTAGGCGTCAGGCCTGACCTGGGTCCAGTTCCAGTCGGAGGTGACGTTCCAGGCGCGCTCGATGGCGGAGGGCGCGTCGCGCACGGCGAGCGCGTCGGTCAGCTTCAGCCCGCGCCAGCGCGGTTCCGTCGACAGGATCACCTTGCCCTGGCTGTCGGTGACGACGACGGCATCGGAGAAGCCGGCCCAGCTGCGTTCGAACTTGTTGAGGTCGACCTCGACCACGATGACGCCGATGACGCTGTTGTTGTTGCTGAGCGCCCGGGAATAGGTGAACTCGAAGCCGGCCGATTTGCGCGGATAGACGGAAAACACTGAATCCTGAGACCGTTGCGCGTCGACGAAGGCGGGCGTGGATTTCAGGTTCTGGCCGATGCGCTTGCGGTCGGTGGCGGCGACGACGCGGCCGTCGGCATCCAGAAGCAGGATCGCGGCGGCGTCGATCTCGGTCTGAAGCGAGATCAGGCGCTGCGAGGTGGAGGTGAAATCCCCCGTGGTCAGCGCCTTGATCAACGCCGGGTCGCGGGCAAGCAGGAGCGGCACGACGGAGTTGCGCTGCAGCTCGCTCATCACGTTGCCGGAGTAGAGCGCGAGGCGAAGCTGGGCGCGGTTGCGCGTGGTCTCTGTAAATCGCTGGGTGAGCGCCGCGTTGGTGATGTAGACCAGCGCGATGGCGACGAGGACGAGGACGCCGACGATGCCGCGGGCGATCCACCGGCGGCGCCGGCGGGTGTCCGATCGGAAAGCGTCTTCGCTGTCGGGGGTACTCATGTCCGCAATTTACGCCCCCCGGGGCGCCGCCTCAAGCGGCCTCGGCTCAGGCGGGCGCCAGGGCGCCGGCCAATGCGCGGAAGAGCGCCAGCCCGTCGTCGCCGCCCTGGGCGCGGTCGATCGCGCGCTCGGGGTGGGGCATCATGCCGAGGACGCGGCGGTTGGCCGAGAGGATGCCGGCGATGTCGCCCATCGAACCGTTGGGATTGTCGACATAGCGGAAGGCCACGCGGTCCTCCCCTTCCAGCCGGGCGAGAGTTTCGGCGTCGGCGGTGTAGTTGCCGTCGTGATGGGCGACAGGGATCGAAACGGTGTCGCCCGGCTTCCAGCCCTGGGTGAAGGCGCTGTCGGCGGTGGAGACGGAAAGCGCGGTGCGGCGGCAGACGAACTTCAGCCCTGCGTTGCGCATCAGCACGCCCGGCAGGAGGCCGAATTCGGTGAGGACCTGGAAGCCGTTGCAGATGCCGAGGACATAGCCGCCCTTCTGCGCGTGTTCGAGCACGGCGGAGGAGATCGGCGAGCGCGCGGCGATGGCGCCGCAGCGGAGGTAGTCACCGAAGGAGAAGCCGCCCGGGATGCCGACGATATCGGTGCCGGCGGGCAGCTCGGTGTCCTTGTGCCAGACGCGGGAGACCTCGATCCCGGCGGCCTCGAACCCTCCGGCGAGGTCGCGGTCGCAGTTCGATCCCGGGAAGGTGATGACGGCGGCTTTCATGGGCGGCTCTCCCCTGTGCTCCGATGCGGCTGCGGTACTGCAAAACGGGCGGAGCTGCTAGGGGAAATCGGCCGGAGAGGTCCAGTTAGCCCCCGGCCCGGGACAAGGCGCGCAGCGCCGCCGGGCCAACGCCCGTCCGCCCCGGAGGCCGGGCGCGTTTGGTGAGCCAGCAATCGGGCGCGACGAAAGGGTTCGTTAAACCGTAAACAAACAGATCCGCATTGCCCCGAGCGCCCAACCGCGGACGGTCCCCGGCCCTCCTCGGTGTGGGGTGGCTCAGGCCGAAAAGTCCGTGATGACGGCGACGCCGGGGGCGGTGGGGCCGTCGAAGGCGGCCAGCTCGGCCGAGGCGTCGGACAGGCCGACGCGGCGGGCGATCAGGGGGGAGAGGTCGAGCCTCTGCGCCTCGATCAGGCTAAAGAGGCTCGGGTAGCGCCAGCCGGGCATTCCGCGCGTGCCGTAAAGTGCGAGCTGGCCGGAATAGACGGCGTCCATCGGGATCGCCATGGTCAGGTGATCGCCCGCCGGCATGCCGATCTGCACCATGCGGCCGAGCTTCCTCAGGCTGCGGATCGCGGCGACGGTCGTGGCCTCGATTCCCAGCGCCTCCACCGCGACATGGGCGCCGCCGCCGGTGATCTCGCGCACCGCGGCGGCCGCGTCGCCGGCGCGGGCGTCGATCGTGGCGTCGGCGCCGAGGCGTTCGGCATAGGTGAGTTTTTCGGGCACCACGTCGACCATCGCGACCTTCGCCCCGATCGCCTTGGCGAGCATCAGCGCGGAGAGCCCGACGCCCCCTGCCCCGTGGACCGCCAGCCATTCACCCGGCGCCAGCGCGGCGCGCCCGGTGAGCGCGTGCCAGGCGGTCGTCACCCGGCAGCCCATCGCGGCGGCAAGCGCGGGGTCGAGCCCCTCGGGAAGCCGCGCGAGGTTGGTGTCGGCATGCGGCACGGCGATCCGCTCGGCAAAGGCGCCGGGCGCGTTGAAGCCGGGAAGGACCTGGGTCGCGCAGGTGGTCTGCTGGCCGGCGCGGCAGGCCGGGCAGCTGCCGCAGGCAAGGATGAAGGGCGCGATCACGCGGTCGCCCTTGCGCCAGCCGGTCACCAGCGGGCCGACCTCCTCCACCACGCCGCAATATTCATGGCCCGGCACATGCGGCAGCGGCGAGGGGTCGGCGCCGGTCCAGACGTGCCAGTCGGAGCGGCAGATGCCACAGGCAAGGATGCTGAGTACCACGCCGTCGGGCGGGCATTCCGGCTCCGCCAGCGCCGCGATCTCGAGCGGCGCGCGGAACCCGGTCAGCAGCGCCGCGCGCATCTCAGGCGAGCTCGACCGAGTACTGCTCGATCACGGTGTTGGCGAGGAGCTTCTCGCACATCGCCTTCACCTCGGCCTCGGCCGCGGCGCGGTCGGTGGCGGCAAGGTCGAGCTCGATCACCTTGCCCTGGCGGACGCCTTCGACGCCGGAAAACCCGAGCGTGCCGAGCGCGTGGCGGATCGCCTCGCCCTGCGGGTCGAGGACGCCTTCCTTCAGCATGACGTGGACGCGGGCTTTCATCGCAGGGCCTCTCAGTTGATCAGGGTCGGCTTGCCGGAATGGGTGACGTTGACGGGCAGCACGCCCAGGCGCTGGGCAAGCTCGGCATAGGCCTCGGGCGGGCCGCCAAGTTCCACCGGCTCGTCCTCGGTCGCGCCGGGGGCGCGCATGTCCCAGAGCCGGCAGCTGTCGGCGGAGATCTCGTCCGCGACGATCAGGCGCTGGTAGTCGCCCTCCCAGATCCGGCCGACCTCGATGGAGAAATCCGCAAGCCGGATGCCGACGCCCATCATCACGCCCGACATGAAGTCGTTCACCCGCAGCGCCAGCGCCACCATGTCGTCGAGGTCCTGCTGGCCGGCCCAGCCGAAGGCGATGATATGTTCTTCGGTCACCAGGGGGTCGCCGAGCTTCTCGTCCTTGAAGTAGAATTCCACCACCGGGCGCGGCAGGGCCATGCCGACGGGAATGCCCAGCCGTTCCGACAGCGCGCCGGCGGCGAAGTTGCGCACCACGACCTTGAGCGGGATGATCTCCACCGCGCGGATCAGCTGCTCGCGCATGTTGATGCGGCGGATGAAATGCGTCGGCACCCCGATGGCGTTGAGCCCGGTCATGAAGAATTCCGACAGGCGGTTGTTGAGCACGCCGCGGCCCTCGACCACGTCGCGCTGGTTGGGCGCGGCGGCGTTGCCGTCGTCCTTGAAGTATTGCACCAGCGTGCCCGGCTCCGGACCCTCATAGAGGATCTTCGCCTTGCCTTCGTAAATCTTCTTGCGCCGCGCCATTTGTGCTCCGGATGACCGCGCGCCGGGGGTGCGGCCGCTGTGGCACGCTATATTCCAAGGCCGGGACTGCCGCAAGGCGAAGGCGGGGCCGTCCGATCAGCGCCGGGACGGGCTTGTTCGGCGGCGCGCCGATCCTCATATCCGGAAGGTGACATCCACCGGAGGAGGACCGATGAGCACGTTCGACGACCGCGAGAACGCCTTCGAGGCGAAATTCGCCTTCGACAGCGAGCTTCAGTTCCGCGCCGAGGCGCGGGCCAACAAGCTTCTCGGCCTCTGGGCCGCGGGTCTGATGGGCAAGACCGGCGCGGAGGCGGATGCCTATGCCGCGCTGGTGGTGAAATCCGATTTCGCCGAGGCCGGCGAAGAGGACGTGGTCCGGTTCGTGGCCAAGGGGCTTGGCGATCGTGCCGACCTCGCCGCGATCCGCCTCAAGCGTGCCGAATGCCTGGCCCAGGCCAAGGCGCAGCTCGCCTCCGAGGGCTGACCGCCCCGGCCCTGCGGGCCGTAAAGCGCCGGCGGGCCGCGGGCCGGCCGGCTGCCGGGCCGTACCCCCCGGGGTCCGCTGCACGATGATCGGGTCCCCTGCATGATGATGAGGAGGATTGCGGCATTGCGCCCCCTCGCGCGCCATGCGAGGAGGGTGCGCAGTCAATCGGGGCGCGGCCGGCGCCCAATGAACGGGGGCCCGCGATGAGCGATCTTCTCTCCAAGCTGCTGGCGGAGCGCGACTGGCTTATGGCCGATGGCGCGACCGGCACCAATCTCTTCAACATGGGCCTCGAGGCCGGCGAAGCGCCGGAGCTGTGGAACGAGGCCAAGCCCGAGAATATCCGCGCGCTCTACCGGGGCGCGGTGGAGGCGGGCAGCGACATCTTCCTGACCAACTCCTTCGGCGGCAACGCGGCGCGGCTGAAGCTGCACAACGCGCAGGGCCGCGCCCGCGCGCTGAACCGGATCGCGGCCGAGCTTGGCCGTGAGATCGCCGATGCGGCGGGCCGCCCGGTCGTCGTCGCGGGCTCGATGGGCCCGACGGGCGAGATCATGGCGCCGATGGGCAGCCTGACGCATGAGTCCGCGGTGGAGATCTTCCACGAGCAGGCCGAGGGGCTGAAGGAGGGCGGGGCCGACGTGCTCTGGGTCGAGACGATCTCGGCGCCCGAGGAATATGCCGCGGCGGCGGAGGCCGCGCGGCTGGCCGGCATGCCCTGGTGCGGCACGATGAGCTTCGACACTGCCGGGCGGACGATGATGGGCGTGACTTCGGCCGCGATGGTCGATCTGGTCGAGAAGCTGCCGAACCCGCCGCTGGCCTTCGGCGCCAATTGCGGCGTCGGGGCGTCGGACCTGATGCGAACGCTTCTGGGTTTCGTCGCGCAGGGCACCGAGCGGCCGATCATCGCCAAGGGCAACGCCGGGATCCCGAAATACCACGACGGGCACATCCATTACGACGGAACGCCGGCGCTGATGGCGGAATATGCCGTGCTCGCGCGCGACGCGGGCGCGAAGATCATCGGCGGCTGCTGCGGCACGATGCCGGAGCACCTGAAGGCCATGCACAAGGCGCTGAGCGAGCGCCCGCGCGGTCCGCGCCCGACGCTGGAGCGGATCGCCGAGGTGCTCGGGCCGTTCTCCTCTGCCTCGGACGGGACCGGCGACGATGCGGGCGCGCCCCGCGAACGCCGCCGCCGGCGCGGCTGAGGCCCGGTTCAGGGACGACATTCAGGGACGACAAGGGGGGCGGGCGGCCGGGAACGGCCCCTGCCCCTTTCCTTTGCGCCCTGTGCCTTGCGTCCCAGCCGGGGTGCCGCGCCGTCGGGCCCGAAGCCGGTGGCAGTCGGTGCGGACCGTATTCCGGCCCGCTCAGAGATCGAGGCTGAGCTGGTCGCCGGGCTTTGCGGGCACGCGGAACAGGTCGGTCCGGAGCGGCGCCTGCTTCGCGTCGAAGCCGAGCCGGCGCTGCGCCTGCGCGAAGCGCTGCGCCATCAGCTCTGCCCAGAGCCCCTCGCCCCGCATCCGTTTGCCCCATTCCGGATCGTAGTCTCGCCCGCCGTGAAGCTCGCGCACCCGGCCCATGACATGGGCGGCGCGGTCGGGGTAATGCGTTTCCAGCCAGTCGCGGAAAAGGCCCGAGACCTCCAGCGGCAGGCGCAGTGAAATGTAGGACGCGGTGCTGGCGCCGGCGGCGCGGCCGGCCTCCAGGATCGCCTCCAGCTCGTGATCGCTGAGCGCCGGGATCAGCGGCGCGGCCATGACCCGGACGGGAATGCCCGCCTCGGTCAGCCGCCGGATGGTGGCAAGGCGCCGCGCCGGCGCGGGCGTCCGGGGTTCCATGCTGCGGGCGAGCGCGGGGTCGAGCGTCGTCACCGAGATCCCGACATGGGCGAGGCCCCGCGCCGCCATCGGCGCGAGGATGTCGATGTCGCGTTCGATCAGCGTGCCCTTGGTGACGATGCCGACCGGGTGGTTGAAGGCGGACAGGACCTCGAGGATCTCGCGCATCACCCGGTAGCGCGACTCGATCGGCTGGTAGGGGTCGGTGTTGGTGCCGATGGCAAGCACCTTCGACGTGTAGCGCCTGGCCGAGAACTCCTTTGCCAGCACTGCGCCGATCCCCGGCCGGGCGATCAGCCTGGTCTCGAAATCCAGCCCCGGCGAGAGGCCGAGATAGGCATGGCTCGGCCGCGCGAAGCAGTAGATGCAGCCATGCTCGCAGCCGCGATAGGGGTTGATCGAGCGGTCGAAGGGCACGTCGGGCGAGGCGTTCCGCGACATGGCCGAGCGCGGGCGTTCCAGCGTCACCTCGGTCCGCGACAGGCGGTCCTCCTCGGGGATCTCCCAGCCGTCATGCTCACTTACCCGGCGCGTGGCCTCGAACCGCCCGGAGGCGTTCGAGCCGGCGCCGCGGGCGCGCAGGCGGAGATGGGAAGGGAGCGTGGCTTCGTCGGGCATGGGCGAAATATGGAACATTTGAGGAACCTTCACCAGAAGTTTCCTCTGCCCTGCCCCCGATCCGGCCCGCCAGGGGAGTTGAAGTCGTTGATGACGCGGTGCATGTCGTAATCCGGACAGTCGCATCGGACCTTTGGTCGCATTGAGGGCCGACAAGCGCGATCTCGGAGCAGGGACATGGCCGACGAAGAAGACATCATCCTGTCGGAGCTATCGGACGACGAACTCGTCCTTCAGATGCACGACGACCTCTATGACGGCCTCAAGGAAGAGATCGAGGAGGCCGTGAACATCCTGCTCGGCCGCGGCTGGGCGCCCTATGACGTGCTGACCAAGGCGCTGGTCGCGGGCATGACCATCGTCGGCTACGACTTCCGCGACGGCATCCTGTTCGTGCCGGAAGTGCTTCTCGCCGCCAACGCGATGAAGGCCGGCATGGCGATCCTGAAGCCGCTTCTGGCGGAGACCGGCGCGCCGCGCATGGGCAAGATGGTGATCGGCACCGTGAAGGGCGACATCCACGACATCGGCAAGAACCTTGTCTCGATGATGATGGAAGGCGCCGGGTTCGAGGTCGTCGATCTCGGGATCAACAACGCGGTCGAGAAGTACCTCGACGCGCTGGAAGCCGAGAAGCCGGACATCCTCGGCATGTCGGCGCTGCTGACCACGACCATGCCCTACATGAAGGTCGTGATCGACACGCTGAAGGAAAAGGGCATGCGCGACGATTACGTCGTTCTTGTGGGCGGCGCGCCCCTGAACGAGGAATTCGGCAAGGCGATCGGCGCCGACGCCTATTGCCGCGACGCGGCCGTGGCGGTCGAGACCGCCAAGCAGTTCATGAGCCGCAAGCACAACCAGACGGCCTGAGGCCGGCTGACTCAAGGTTTGCGAAAGGGCCCCTCGCGGGGCCCTTTTTACGTCTGAAGGGCCGGCTGGTCAGGCGGCCTTCACCTCGATCTTCTTCTCGCTCGCGATGGCCTTTTCGGACTTCGGCAGTGTCACGGTCAGCACGCCGTTGGCGAAGCTCGCCTCGATCTTGTCTGCATCGACGCTGTCAGGCAGCAGGAAGCTGCGCTGGAACCTGCCGTAGCGGCGTTCGGACATGTAGGAGTCGGTCTTTTCCTCCGTCTTCTCCTCGGTCTTCTCGCCGCTGATCGTGACCGCTCCGCCGGCGACCTTCACCTCGACATTGTTCCGGTCGATCCCCGGCAGTTCCGCCGTGATGCGGTAGCCGCCGTCCTGCTCGACGATGTCGACAGCCGGCGAAAGCTGCCATTCGGGCAGGCCAGGCCATGTCGCGGGGATGGCCGCCGTCGGCCGCCACCAGCCGGGTGTGTAGTCCTCGAAGAGCCGGTTCATCTCGCGCCGCAGCGCGTCGAACGGGGCCCAGACCTCCGGCGTGCGCGCGGCGGGCGGCCCGCCCGTCTTGACTTCAAGCTTCGTGGATTTCTCTGCCATTTCGTCCTCCGTATCCTCGGGCGTCCTGCCCCGCTTGGCAGTGCCCTTGCACAAAGATGGAACCCGCGCCCTCGACCGCGGACGGCTTTCTTGTCATTGCGGCACGGGTAGCGCCGGGACGGGGCGAGTCGCGATGACGCAGATCAAATCCGGAATGACGCCCGCTGACTTGCCGGGACGGCCCGGGACGGCTACCTCGACAGGCAAAGGGGAACGCACCATGCCAGAGCCCGACGACCAGATGCTGACCGAGACGGGCCTTGCCCCCGAGGCCCCCGGCCGGGCCGGCGCCCGTGGCCAGGTGCTGCTTCTGGCCTGCGGGGCGCTGGCGCATGAGATCCTCGCGCTGAAGCGGGCGAACGGCTGGACGCATCTGGATCTGATGTGCCTGCCCGCGAAGCTTCACCTCTGGCCGGACCGCATCCCCGCGGCCGTGGAGGCGGCGGTGGCAGAACACCGCGGCGCCTACGAGACGATCTTCGTCGTCTATGCCGACTGCGGCACCGGCGGGCTTCTGCAGGCCAAATGCGCAGAGCTGGGCGTGGAGATGGTCGAGGGGCCGCATTGCTATTCCTTCTTCGAGGGCAATGCCGTCTTCGCCGAGCGGGCGGAGGATGAATTCGACGCCTTCTACCTGACGGATTTCCTGGTCCGCCAGTTCGATGCCTTCGTCTGGAAACCGATGGGACTGGGCCGCCATCCCGAGCTGCGCGACATGCTGTTCGGCAATTACTCCAAGCTGGTCTACCAGGCGCAGACCGAGGATCCGGCGCTGGAGGCGAAGGCGCGGGACTGCGCGGCGCGGCTTGGCCTTGCCTATGAGCGGCGGTTTACTGGATACGGCGATCTGGCCAGCGCGCTGGCGCGGGTCTGAAGGCCGGGGGCCGGGCCGGACAGGGGGTCAGGCCGCAGCGGCCTCGGCGGCAGTCTCGCGGATGCGCTGGACCATGGCGCGCAGCCCGTTGGAGCGCTGCGAGGAGAGGTGTTCGTCCAGACCCAGCCGGGCAAGCTCGGCCCCGGCATCGGTCGCCGTGACCTCGGCCAGGGTCTGCCCGGCGTAGAGCGCGTGGAGAACGGCGATCAGGCCGCGGACGATAAGCGCATCGCTGTCGCCCTCGAAATCGAAGCGGGCGGAGGGGCCCTGCCCTTCGATCCGCGGCAGGATCCAGACCTGGCTGGCGCAGCCGTTCACCTTGGTCGCGGGCACCTTCAGGGCGTCGTCCATCGGCGGCATCGCCTTTCCCAGCTCGATGACATGGCGGTAGCGCTCCTCCCAGTCGTCGAGGAAGTCGAAGGTGTCGGCGATGTCTTCGAAGGCGGGGCTGGCCATGATCTCTCCGGTCTTTGGGCCTGAGGTAAGCCGCGGGCGGCCAAAGGTCCAGCCCTCGCCGGGCCGCGTGCCCTTGGGCGGCGCCCGTGCCCTCGCAGGGACGTGCGCGGGGAACCCGTGGCCCGGACGCGCGGAGCCGCTTTTCAATTCGCGCGGATTGGGCTACCCAAGGCCGGAGCGAGGGGAGAGACGCATGAAGAAACCGCTGCTTGGCGCGCTTGGACTGGCCCTGGTGGTCAGCGGTTGCGGCTTCGGTCAATCGCGTTTCAACCCGGTGAACTGGTTCGGGCCGTCGAAGAAGACCGTGGTCAGCACGGTCGACCCGGTGACCGGCGTACCACTGGCCAAGCCGGACCCGCGCGGTCTGGTCGCCGATGTCTCCACGATGCGGGTGGAAGCCGTGCCGGGCGGCGTGATCGTGCGCGCCACCGGCCTGCCGCCGACGCAGGGCTGGTGGGACGGCGCGCTTCTGGCGGAGAATGACGGCAAGCCGGTGAAGGGCGTCCTGACCTTCCGTTTCGTCGTCGTGCCGCCAGCGGAACCTACGCCGAGCTCCACCCCCCGCTCGCGCGAGCTGACGGTGGCGGTGCATCTGACCGATTTCCAGCTGGCCGGAGTGCGGGCGATCACCGTGACCGGCGCCAACAACGCGCGCACCGCCCGGCGCTAAGCCGCACGGGCCCGGCAGGCGGGCGCCATTCGTCGAGGTTTGCAGGAAGAACGCGAGCGGCCCGGGCGTGCCGTCGCGCAGAGGCAGGCGCGGCCCTAGAGCCGCACCACCTTCACGTCATTGCCCTTGGCCGAGAGCGCGATCTCGCCCCGGCAGAGGCGCAGCGCGTCGTCGCCGAAGACCTCCGCCCGCCAGCCGGCGAGCGCGGGCAGGTCCCGCACCCCCGCCGCCAGCGCGTCAAGATCGGAGGCAGAGGCGATCAGCTTCGGCGCGACGCCGGTGCTTTCGGCCTTGGCCTTCAGCAGCACGCGCAGAAGATCGGCCAGCGCCGGGTTCACCTGCAACTGGTCGCGCCCGTTCGGCACCTTGGGCATCGCGTCCGGCTTCGCCGAAAGCCCCGCCTTCACCGCGGCGAGGATGCCGTCGGCGATCTCCCCCCGGCGCGCCTCGCGCAGCAGAAGCCGCGAACGACCGAGTTCCTCGGGCGTCGTCGGGCGGGTGGAGGCGAGTTCCAGCAGCGCGTCGTCCTTGAAGACGCGCGAGCGCGGGATGTTGCGGGCCTGGGCGTGGGTCTCGCGGAAGCGCGCGAGCTCGCGCACCAGCGAGAGGAATTTCGAGGAGTTGGTACGGGTCTTCACCCGGCGCCAGGCCTCTGCCGGATCGACGGTATAGGTCGCCGGATCGGTCAGCACGCCAAGCTCCTCCGCCACCCATTTCTGGCGGCCGGACTTGGCGATCTGGGCGGCGAGATGTTCGTAGATCACGCGCAGATGGGTGACGTCGGCCAGCGCATAGGTCAGCTGCGCCTCGCTGAGCGGGCGGTGCGACCAGTCGGTGAAGCGCGAGGTCTTGTCGAGCGGCTGCTTGGCGATCTTTCTGACCAGCGTCTCGTAGCCGACCTGCTCGCCGAAGCCGCAGACCATGGCGGCGACCTGGGTGTCAAAGAGCGGCTTCGGGAAGACCTTGCCCTCGACATAGAAGATCTCGAGATCCTGACGCGCGGCGTGGAAGACCTTCACCGTGCCTTCATGGCGGAAGAGGTCGTAGACCGGCTCCAGTGAAAGCCCCTCGGCCAGCGGGTCGACGAGGACCGCGTCGCCGTCATTCGTATCCTCCGCACCGGGGATCGCCATCTGGATGAGGCAGAGCTTGGACCAGTAGGTCCGTTCGCGCAGGAACTCGGTGTCGACGGTGACGTAGGGGGCGGCTTTGGCGGCCTCGCAGAAGCGGGCGAGGTCTTCAGTCTCGGTGATCAGATGCATCCGGGTTCCGGCAAGAGTTGGCCACGGGGTCATCCCGCCGCCCCGCTATAGGTTGTGCCGGGCGGAAAGGGAAGAGCTTGAAAGCATTGGATTGCGCGGGCCGGTCACGCGGGCAGCCGGGCTGCGCGGAGGGCCGCTCAACGCTCAGGGCAGGAAGATCGGGCTGCGATCACCGGCGGCGAAGCGGCGCAGCGTCGCGGGGTACAGGATGTGTTCCTGCACCAGCACCCGCGCGGCCAGCGTGTCGGCCGTGTCGCCCGGCAGGATGGGCACCCGGGCCTGCCCGAGGATGGGGCCCGCGTCGAGGTCCTGCGTGACCTCGTGGGTGGTGCAGCCGGCCTCGGTGTCGCCTGCGTCCAGCGCGCGCTGGTGGGTGTGAAGGCCGGGGTATTTCGGCAGCAGCGACGGGTGGATGTTCAGCATCCGCCCCTCGAACCGGGCGATGAAGGCCGGCGTCAGGATTCGCATGAAGCCCGCCAGGCAGATGATGTCGGGCCCGGCCGCCAGAAGCGGCTCCAGCAGCGCCGCCTCGAAGGCCGCGCGGTCGCCCCGGAACGGGCGGTGGTCGATGGCGGCGGTGGCGATGCCCATCTCGGCGGCCTTCTTCAGCCCGCCCGCCTCCGGATCGTTGGACAGAACCAGCACCGGCCGGCCCGGATGATCGCCTGTCATCGAGCGGACCAGCGCCACCATGTTGGAACCGCCGCCCGAGATCAGGATGGCGATGCGCTTCACTTCAGGCGGCCGGAGTAGCGGACGCCCTGCCCTTTCACCACATGGCCGATACGGGTGACGGTCTCGCCCTCGGCGGTCAGAAGCGACTCGAGCGCCGCCGCGCGGTCGGCGGCCACGACAACGACCATGCCGATCCCGGCGTTGAAGGTCTTCAGAAGCTCCGGCTCGGCGATCCCCGCCGTCTCCGCCAGCCAGCGGAAGACCGGGGGGAGCGCCCAGCTGCCCAGGTCGATCTCTGCCCCCAGCCCCTCGGGGAAGACGCGCGGCAGGTTCTCGGTCAGCCCGCCGCCGGTGATATGGGCGAGGCCGTGGACGCCGCCGGCGCGGATCGCGGCAAGCGCCGGCTTCACATAGAGCTTCGTCGGCGCGAGAAGCGCCGCGCCGAGCGTGCCCGGCCCGAATGGCGACGGCGCGTCCCAGCCGAGGCCGGCGAGTTCCACCACCTTGCGGACCAGCGAATAGCCGTTCGAATGCACCCCCGAGGAGGCGAGGCCGAGAAGCACGTCGCCCTCCGCCACGCCGGCGGGCAGGTCGGCCCCACGCTCCATCGCGCCGACGGCGAAGCCGGCGAGGTCGAAGTCGTCCCTGGCGTACATGCCGGGCATTTCCGCCGTCTCACCGCCGACCAGCGCGCAGCCGGATCGGGCGCAGCCCTCGGCGATGCCCTCGACGATGGAGGCGGCCTGCTCGACCTCCAGCTTGCCGGTGGCGAAATAGTCGAGAAAGAGCAGCGGCTCGGCCCCCTGGCAGACGAGATCGTTCACGCACATGGCGACGAGGTCGATGCCGATGGTGGCGACGTTGCCGGTGTCGATGGCGATGCGCAGCTTGGTGCCCACGCCATCGGTCGCGGCGACGAGGATCGGGTCCTGGTAGCCCGCGGCCCTGAGATCGAAGAGCGCGCCGAAGCCGCCGAGGCCCGCCATGGTGCCGGGCCGCGCCGTGCGCGCGGCGGCGGGCTTGATCCGCTCCACCAGCGCATTGCCGGCGTCAATGTCGACCCCCGCCTGAGAGTACGTCAGACCGTTCTTCGCGCTCATCGCCCGCCCTCGCATGTCTCGCCGCCCGCATAGACGATCCCGCGCGCCGCTGCAACGCGCCAGGCTTGCCTTGGGGCGCGGGAACGATAGCTTGCGCAAAGACCGACACGGGGGGAGGCGGAGATGAGCGAGAGACCGGACTGCATCGCGCATTGGAGCGAGATCGAGGCAGAGACCGCGCGGAGCTACCGCGGCGACGACGAGGCGATGGAGATTGACGCCGATTTCGGCCGCCGCTTCGGGCTGACCCGGCTGGGTATTCACCACGACCGGCTGCCGCCCGGGCACCGCACCTCCTACCCCCATGCCGAGAGCGCAGAGGAGGAGTTCGTCTACGTGATCTCCGGCACGCCCGATGTCTGGATTGACGGGGTGCTGCACCGGCTCGGGCCCGGCGATGCGGTGGGCTTTCCGGCCGGGACCGGGCTCTGCCACACCTTCCTCAACAACACCGGGGAGGACGTGGCGCTTCTGGTCGTAGGCGAGAAGCCGAAAGCGGAGAACCGGATCTACTATCCGCTGAACCCGGAGCAGAAAGCGAGCCGCGACGACTGGTGGGAAGATCCGCCGCAGCGCCCGCTCGGGGCCCATGACGGGCTGCCCGACCGCGTGCGCGCCTGGCGGGCCGGCGGGCCGAAGCCCTGAGCCGCTTGACCGCCGCCCCACCCGGGGCTAGGCAGACCGCGCCGGGCCTGTAGCTCAATTGGTCAGAGCAGGGCGCTCATAACGCCTTGGTTGGGGGTTCAAGTCCCTCCGGGCCTACCATTTTCCCCGGCAGACTGGTCCGTGCAGCGCGCCTAGACGCACCGCGCGGAAGAGGGCCGGCGCCCGTCCGCGGGTGGGCGCTCGCGGCCCGGTGAATCTTTCCGTTTATGGCGTGAAGAACACTTCAGGTTTGCCGGGGCGGCGAACCCATCAAAAGCGCCCATCCGTCCGGGCGGACAGGCGCTGGCCCGGCGGGCTGCGCCCGCTGTCTCGGGCCATTGGTGAGGTTAACTCAGCCCGCCTCGCGGAAGGCGCCGCGGAAGCCCACGACCTCTCGCGCGGTCTCGTGGCCGGCGGAAAGCGCCGCCTGCGCCCCCTGCCCCGCAAGATAGGCCGCGAGGAAGCCGCCGTTGAAGCTGTCGCCCGCCGCCGTCGTGTCCACGACGGTCTCGGCCGGGGCGTAGCTGCCGGGCGCAATTGCGGGGTCAAGCGGCAGGGGGCCCGTGGCGCCGCGCTTCAGCGCGCCCTCGCGCAGGCCGTAGGTGCGCAGGCGGGCCAGCGTCACCGCTGCGTCGCTTTCGCCGAAAAGCGCCTGCTCGTCGTCGATCGAGGGCAGGCCGATGTCGGTCAGCCGCCAGAACCGGGCGATCCAGTCCCGCCCGGCCTCTGCCGAGGGCCAGAGCCGGGGGCGCCAGTTCGAATCGAAGGCGACGCGCACGCCGCGCGCCCGTGCCTCGGCCAGCCAGTCGGCCAGCGCCCCACGCACCGCCTCGGGCAGGATCGCCAGCGTGATGGCCGAGAGGTAGATCACGTCGAACCCCTCCAGCGCGGCGAAGGAGATCCCCTCTGCCGTCTGGAACATCCGCCGCGCGGCGGAGGTCTCGCGCCAGTAGAGGAAGCTCCGCTCGCCCTCGGCATCGGTGGTGATGGCGTAGAGGCCGGGCAGACGCTCGGGGTCGCGCGCGATGCGCGAGACATCGAGGTTTTCCGAGGCCATGAAGGCCAGCGCCGCGTCCGAGAACGGATCGGTGCCCATCGCGGTGACATAGGCGACCGCGCCGCCACGCAGGGCGCGGCGCAGGTAGATCGCCGTGTTCAGCGTGTCTCCGGCATAGGCGATGCGCGGGTCCGCCTGGCCCGGGCCGCTGAAGCTCAGCTCGATCATCGCCTCGCCGACGCAGGCGACGCGCGGGGCCCCCGGGGTCTTGGTGCTGGTCATATCTGGTCTCTCATGGGCTTGGCGCGCCGATACCGCCTGCTCGGGCCGCCGAGGTCAAGCGCCGAGGGGTGCCGGGGCGGCCGGGCGGTCGAAATAATCGGCGTGGCGGTCGACCAGGGTCGAGAGCACGCCGAGGATCGAGCGCATGTGGGTCAGCGCGGCAGCCACCGCGCGCGGACCGTCGCGGCCACGGATCGCGGCGAGGATGGCGCGATGCTCGGCCAGCAGCTCTCCCAGGTGGCCGCGGTCGCGCAGCGAGAGGACACGCAGCCGGTCAAGCTGCATCTTCTCATGCTCCAGCACGTGGGCGGCGCGGGGAAAGCCGGTGGCGCGGGCGAGAGCCAGATGGAAGTCGTCATCGGCATCCTGGAAGGCAAGATCGTCGCCCGCCTCGATCGCGGCGGCCTGGGCGGCCAGCGTGATCTCGATCCCCGCGGCGGCCTCGGCCGTCAGCCCCTTGGAGGCGAGATGCGAGACATTGGCCACCTCCAGCGCCTCGCGCAGGAAGCGGGCCTCGCGGATCTTGTCCTCGTTCAGGCGGGTGACGAAATTGCCCCGGCTCGGCAGCGTCGTGACGAGCCCCGCGTCGCGCAGCTGGGCCAGCGCCTCGCGCACCGGGGTGCGGCTGGCGCCGAAGCGCGTGCCGAGGTCGGATTCAGAAAGCGCGCAGCCCGGGGGCAGGTCCATCCGCAGGATGGCCATTTTCAGCGCCACGAAAATCTGCGATCCGGCCGGCCGCGTCGGGTCGAGCCGCGGCAGAACGAGTCCCGGCGCCTCCGCCGTCACGCTTTCCGCAACGCCGCCGCCCTGTCCAGATTCCGTGTTTGATACCAACAACTTGCTCTCAGGCATAAGGTCCCCCGGACCAGACTAGTATGCCAGTATACAGGACAATTGCAACCAGTATACCGGTATGGTATCCCGTGACCAAGCAGGATTCGAAGCACCGGGGGAGCAATGAGGGTCGCGCTGATCGGGCTGGGGATGGTGGCCAATACGCATGTCGAGGCGATTGCCGCGACCGCGGGCCGCATCGAGCTGGCCGGCGTTTCCTCCGCCCACCCCGAAAAGGCCGCAGCTTTCGCCGACAAGGTCGCGCCGCTCCTGGGCGCCAGCCCGCGGATCTATGCCGATACCGCAGAGGTCGCCGCCGATCCCGACATCGATTTCGTCATCCTCGCGACACCGCCGAATGCGCGGATGGAACAGGTGACGCTTCTCGCCGGCGCCGGAAAGCCGATCCTGATGGAAAAGCCGATCGAGCGGACGGCGGCGGCCGCGCGCGCGATCGTGGAGACCTGCGAGGCGGCGGGCGTGCCGCTGGGCATCGTGCTGCAGCACCGGATGCGGGCCTCTGCCAAGGCGCTTTCCTCCATGCTGGCCGAGGGCCGGCTGGGCGACCTGGGCCTGGTCGAGATCATGGTGCCCTGGTGGCGGGCGCAGAGCTATTACGACGCGCCGGGCCGCGGAAGCTATGCCCGCGACGGCGGCGGGGTGCTGATCTCGCAGGCGATCCACACGCTCGACCTGGCGCTGAGCCTGACCGGCCCGGTCGCCCGGGTGCAGGCGATGGCGCGCACGACGAAGCTGCACCGGATGGAATCGGAGGACGTCGTCACCGCCGGGCTCGATTTCGAAAGCGGCGCGGTGGGCAGCCTCTTCGCCTCCACCGCCAGCCACCCGGGCGGCGCGGAGACGATCACGCTGCATGGCACCGAGGGCTCGGCCCGGCTGATTGGCGGGCTTCTGGAGATCACCTGGCGTGATGGCCGCGTGGAACAGATCGGCGCGGCGGCGGGCACTGGCGGCGGGGCCGATCCGATGGCCTTCACACATGAGTGGCACCAGGCGATCCTCGAGGATTTCGCCGGGGCCCTTGAAACCGGCCGCGACCCCGCCGTCAGCGGCCGCGCGGCGCTGGCCGTGCATGACCTGATCGAGGCGCTGGTCACCTCCTCTGCCGAGGGCCGCGCCATAACCCTGGAGACCCGATGAAGCCCTTGCGTTTTGCCGCCCTCGGCATCGACCACCGCCATATCTTCGGCATGGCGCAGAACATGATGGAGGCCGGCGCGGAGTTCGTCGGCTGGTGGACGGAGGGCACGCCGGAGACGCTGGAGGGCTTCGAGAAGCGCTTCGCGGACGTGCCGCGGATCGCCTCGCGGGAAGACATCCTGGCCGACGATACGCTGGACCTGATCCTGGTCGCCGCGATCCCGGCCGACCGGGCCGAGCTGGCCGTCGCCGCGATGCGGGCGGGCAAGGACGTGATGGTCGACAAGCCCGGCTGCGTGACGCTGGATCAGCTTGCCGAGATCAAGGCGGTGCAGGCGGAGACCGGGCGGATCTGGTCGGTCGATTTCTCCGAACGCTTCGAGGTGCCCGCGGTGACGCGGGCGGCCGAGCTGGTGGCGGAGGGCGCCATCGGCAAGGTCGTGCAGACCCTGGGTATCGGGCCGCACAGGCTGAACGCGCCGAGCCGGCCCGAGTGGTTCTTCCGGCGCGAGGCCTATGGCGGGATCATCACCGATATCGGCTCGCACCAGTTCGACCAGTTCCTGTTCTTCACCGGCTCGACCGATGCGAAGGTGGAATGGGCGACGGTCGCCAATCACGGCAATCCCGAATGGCCCGGCTTGCAGGATTTCGGCGAGATCGTGCTGCGCTCGGACAAGGGCCACGGCTATATCCGGGTCGACTGGTACACCCCCGACGCACTGCCGAACTGGGGCGACGGGCGGCTCACGATCCTCGGGACCGAGGGTTATATCGAGCTCAGGAAATACGTCGACGTCGGCGGGGTCGAGGGGACGGATCACCTGATCCTCGTCAACGGCACGCGCTGCGAGAAGATCCAGTGCAGCGACGCGGGCCTTCCCTATTTCGCCCGCCTCGCCGCCGATATCCGCGACCGGACCGAAACCGCCATGCCGCAGGCCCATGCCTTCAAGGTGATGGAGCTGGCTATCACCGCGCAGATGATGGCCGAGGGGCGGCTGAAATGATCCGCGTCGCGATCATCGGTGCCGGGATCGGGCGCGAACATCTGGCCGGCTACCGCGCCCTGCCCGAGCTCTACGAGGTGGCAGCCCTGGTCGACCTCGACACCGAACGCGCGCGCACCGTCGCGGGTCCCGGCCCGATCCGGATCGAAAGCCGGATCGAGGCGGTGATGGAAGATCCGGCGATCGACCTGATCGACGTCTGCCTGCCGCCGCATCTGCATCTGCCGGTCTCCGTACAGGCACTGGAGGCGGGCAAGCATGTGATCTGCGAGAAGCCGCTGGTCGCCTCGCTTGCCGATGCCGACCGGCTGCTGGCGGCGATGGCGGCCTCGGGCAAGCGGCTGACGCCGGTTTTCCAGTACCGCTATGGCCCCGCGATGGCGCAGCTGCGCGCGCTGACCGAGGCCGGGCTGACCGGCAAGGCCTATGCGGCGAGCCTTGAGACCCACTGGAACCGCGGCGCGGGATATTACGACAACCCCTGGCGCGGCACCTGGAAAGGCGAGAACGGCGGCGCCGTCCTCGGCCATGCGATCCACAACCACGACCTGATGATGATGGTCATGGGGCCCGTCAGCCGGCTTTCGGCCTTTACCGCGACCCGGGTGAACGGGATCGAGACGGAGGACTGCGCCGCGATCAGCTTCGAGATGGCCTCCGGCGCGCTCGCCACCTCCTCGATCACGCTCGGTGCGGCGACGGACGAGACCCGCATCCGTTTCTGCTTCGAGGGGCTGACGGCGGAATCGGGCTCTGCGCCCTATGCGCCGGCGACGGGCAACTGGCGCTTTCTGGCCCGCGCGCCGCACGAGCAGGCGGCCGTGGACGCGGTGCTGGCCGGGGTCTCACCCGGGCCCGCCGGGTTCGCGGGGTTCCTGGAGGCGAATGCCGCGGCCCTCGCAGGCCAGCCGGGACGGGAGGTGACCGCGGAGGACGGTCGCCGCTCGATCGAGCTGGTGGCCGCGATCTACCAATCCGCCCGCGAGGGGCGGGCCGTGCGCTTGCCGCTCGGCCCGGACGCGCCACTTTATGCGGGCTGGACGCCGACGACTGGGGGGGTACCCTCGGGCAAGCACGCCTGATGCAAACAGCCGGGACCCGAAACCCGGCATCTTTAGGGAGGAAGATGATGACGAAACTCAGAACCGCATTCGCGGCCGCGGCCACGGCGGCCCTGCTCGCCCCGGCGGCACAGGCCTTCGATCTGCATTTCATGTGCTACCAGGACGGCAACCAGTGCGATGTCCTGACCCAGCTGGTGAAGGGCTTCGAGGCCAAGCACCCCGACATCAACGTCAAGGTCGACACGGTCCCCTACAAGGCGATCCTCGAGACGCTGCCGGTCGAGCTGGCCGCCGGCACCGGCCCGGACCTCGCCAAGGTCACCGACCTCGGGGGTCTGCACAAATATTACCTCGACCTCTCGCCCTACGTGGACAAGGCCTATTGGGACAAGGCCTTCGGCAAGACGCTCGACTGGTATCGCGGCGGGCCGAATGACCATGGCATCTACGGCATGCATGCCCAGCTGACCATCACCGGCGCCTTCATCAACAAGACGCTCTTCGACCAAGCCAAGGTGCCTGTGCCCGGCAAGGACGCGACCTGGGCCGACTGGGCCAAGGCCGCGCGCAAAGTCGCCAAGGCCACCGGCACCAAGTACCCGATGGCGATGGACCGCTCCGGCCACCGCTTCGCCGGGCTCGCGATCCCCTATGGCGCCAAGTATTTCGACGCCAAGGGCAATCCCGAATTCTCCGACCCGGGCTTCGCCGCCGCCGCCAAGCAGTTCGTTGCCTGGAACAAGGACGGCACGATGGACCGCCAGGTCTGGGCTGGCCAGGGCGGGGCGAGCTATGCCGATGCCACCAAGGAATTCATGAGCGGCGATCTGGTGTTCTACTATTCCGGGTCCTGGCAGGTGCAGAAGTTCGACAAGCAGATCGGCGACGCCTTCGACTGGGAAGTGGTGCCCGCCCCCTGCGGCCCGGCGGGCGCGGGCAGCTGCTCCGGCATGCCGGGCGGCGCGGGCTTCGTGGGCTTCAAGCAGACCAAGCATCCGAAGGCCGTGGCCGAGCTTCTCGACTACCTCGCCCAGCCCGCGAATTACGAGGTGCTTGAGGCCAAGTCGCTGTCGATCCCGGCCAATACCGTGGTCGCCGCCAAGGGCGTGAAATACGAGGGCGCCGACGCCGCCGCCTCCAAGGCGCTCAACGCCTTCGCGGCGCAGGTGCCGACGATCTCTCCGGTGGGCTTCGCCTATCAGGGCTACGCCGGCAACCGGGCGATGTTCAACATCACCGTCACCCGGCTGACCCAGGCGATCGTGGGCGAGCTGTCGCTGAAGGAGGCGCTGGCGCGGATGGGCGACGACCTCAAGCAGGCGGTCGCCGCGTCCAAGTAACCCCAGAGCCGAGACCTTGCCCCGGGGGCGGCGTGCCCGCCCCCGGCAGCCCCGGACCGGAGGGCCCGATGTACAAGCTCATCTCGCCGCTCATGCAGCTGGTCGACTGGCCCATGCGCGCCTTCCAGAGCCGCTTCGGCCAGCGCAGGCTCGCCTGGGTGTTCCTGGCACCGAACCTGGCGCTCTTCGGCCTGTTCGTCTTCCTGCCGGTGATCCTGAACTTCGCCTATGCGATGACCGGGTCCGAGCACATCCTGCTGCGCGACCGGCCCTTCGTCGGCGCGCAGAACTTCGCGCAGTTGACGAACTGCAAGGATTACCTGAACCCCAATTCCTGCCAGCTCGACGTGTTCTGGCGGGCGGTTCACAACACGGTCTGGTTCATCGTGCTCCAGATCGGTTTCATGGTCGGCTTCTCGCTGCTGACCGCGCTGATCCTGAACCGCAAGATCCGCGCCCGCGGCTTCTTCCGGGCGGTGTTCTTCTTCCCGGTGCTGCTGTCGCCTGTCGTCGTGGCGCTGGTGTGGAAATGGATCCTGCAGGACCAGGGCGCGCTGAACGGGGTGCTGAGCAGCCTCGGCTACCAGCCCTACAACTGGCTTCTGGACCCGAGCTGGGCCTTCGGCTTCTCGGTCTTCCTGACGGTCTGGTTTCACATGGGCTTCTACACGCTCATCCTGCTTGCCGGGCTGCAGGCGATCCCGCGCGACGTCTACGAGGCGGCGGCGATGGACGCGGCCTCGCCCTGGCGGGTGTTCCGCAAGATCACCCTGCCCCTGCTGATGCCGACCATGATCGTCGTGCTGGTGCTTGCCCTCATCAAGGGCGTGCAGACCTTCGACGAGCTCTATGCCTTCACAGGCGGTGGGCCGGGCTCGGCCACGACGCTGATGATCCAGTATATCTACGAGACGGGCTTTGCCGGCGCGCCGCGGCTCTTCGGGCTGGCTGCCGCCGCCTCGATCCTGCTGGCGCTGGTGCTGGTGGCGCTGACGGCCGTGCAGCTCTGGGTGACGCGGAGGAACGCCAATGGCTAATTTCCTGACCCGGACCCGCGGCAAGGAGCGGCTGCACTGGACGGACTGGCTGTCCTACGCCTATCTGCTGTTCGGCGTGGTGGTGATGTTCGGGCCCGTGCTGTGGTTGGCGCTGTCGTCGTTCAAGACCGAGGCCGAGCTGCAGCACTACCCGCCACGGCTGCTGCCCTACATCCAGAAAACCGAAAAGATCCCGGGCTACGACAGCGCCCTGCCCATCTTCAAGGTCACCAAGGGGGCGCTTGCAGGCCAGGAGGTGGCGCAGGTCCGCCGGATCGGCCTGGTCGCCCAGGTCGTGCGGCCCGACGAACCCGGCAAGCTGGTCAAGCTGCCGATCGCCGACCGCAAGCCGGTGGAGCATGTGGCGCTCGCCACCTCGAACTACGTCAAGCTCTTCAAGCGGTTCGATTTCCTGCGGTTCCTTTGGAACTCCACCTTCATCACCGTCGTCGCCACGGCGATTACGCTTGTGATCAACTCCATGGCCGCCTTCGCCCTGTCGAAATACGCCTTTCGCGGCCGAGGCACGGTGATGGCGCTGGTGATCGGCACGCTGATGATCCCGCAGACGGTGGTGCTGGTGCCCCTCTTCCTCGTCGTGCGGGACCTGGGAATGATCAACTCGCTATGGGGGGTCATCATCCCGGGGGCCGCGACGCCCACGGGCGTGTTCCTTTTGCGCCAGTACATGCTGACGATCCCTGACGAGATCCTCGACGCCGCGCGGATGGACAATGCCTCCGAGTGGAAGATCTACTGGCGCATCATCCTTCCGCTTTCGGCGCCGGCCATCGCGGTTCTGGCGATCCTTTCGATCATGTGGCGCTGGAACGACTTCCTCTGGCCCCTGATCGCGCTGACGCAGTCCAAATTCTTCACCCTGCAGCTGGCGCTGAACTCCTTCCGTGGCGAGTTCAACACCGACTGGGCGAGCCTTCTGGCGATGACGGTGCTGACGCTCCTGCCCATCGTCGCGGTCTTCGCCTTCCTGCAGAAATACATCGCCACCGGCATCGCCACGACCGGAGGGAAATGACAATGGCCGACCTGCAACTGCGTTCCGTGACGAAGGCCTATGGCGCTGCCGAGGTGATCAAGGGGATCGACCTCGACGTGGCCGAGGGCGAGTTCTGCGTCTTCGTCGGCCCCTCGGGCTGCGGCAAGTCCACGCTTCTTAGGATGATCTCGGGGCTGGAGCCGATCTCGGGCGGCGAGGTGAAGATCTCTGGCGATGTCGTCAACCATCTGGGCCCGGCCGAGCGGGGGCTCGCCATGGTCTTCCAGTCCTACGCGCTTTACCCGCACATGACGGTGCGGCAGAACCTGTCCTTCGGGCTGGAGAACACCCGCACCCCCAAGGCGGAGATCGCCGAACGGGTGGGCGCGGCGGCGAAGATGCTGCAGATCGACCAGCTTCTGGACCGGCGGCCGAAGGATCTTTCCGGCGGCCAGCGCCAGCGCGTGGCGATCGGGCGCGCGGTCGTGCGCGAGCCCCGGATCTTCCTGTTCGACGAGCCGCTATCAAACCTCGACGCCGAGCTTCGGGTGGAGATGCGCGGCGAAATCTCGCGCCTGCACCGCCGGATCGGCAACACCATGATCTACGTCACCCATGACCAGGTGGAGGCGATGACCATGGCCGACAAGATCGCCGTGCTGCGCGACGGCAGGCTGGAGCAGTTCGGCCGGCCGCTCGACCTCTACAATCGCCCGGAAAACCTCTTCGTCGCGGGTTTCATCGGCAGTCCGAAGATGAACTTCTTTGCAGCCGAGGTCGCCTCTGGCGCGCTGAAGCTTGCCGCCGGGCCGACCTTCGCGCTGCCCGAGGGCCGGTTCGACCTGCGCGAGGGCGCGAAGGTGACGCTGGGCATCCGCCCCAACGCGCTCAAGCCCGCCGCGGCGGGGCTGACGCTGACCGTGGCCGATGTGGAGCGGCTGGGGGGCGAGTCCTACCTCTACGGCCATTCCCCCGACGGCAGCGCGATCACCGTCCACAGCCCCGGCCAGACCGGGGTGGAGCCGGGCACCGAGATCGCGCTTTCCCCCGACATGGCCGAGGCGCATGTCTTCGACGCCGACGGGCGCAGCCTGCGGCGCCACTGAGCGCACTGAGATCAAGATGAAACCATCGCCGAAGGAGGCGCCCGCCGGACAGGCCGGGCGCCTCCGGCGGGAGTATTTCGGCCAGGGAAAAGTCCGGGCGCAGGCGCCTCAGTTCGGCGGGAGCGCGCGTTCCAGCATCATCAGACGCTCCCCGGCGAGGCTCGGGTGCGGGCGCTCACCGGAGGGGATGAACCCGGCGCGGCGATAGAGGCGGATGTTGGCGTCAAGCCGCGTGTTGGTGTGGAGGTAGAGCCTGGTGAGGCCCCGGCGGCGCGCCTCCGCCTCGGCGAAGGCGAGGCAGGCAGTGCCGAGGCCCTGGCCCTGGCTCTCGGGCGCGACGGCGATGTTGTAGATCTTGAGGACTGGTGGCTCGGCGGTCAGGACGAGGACGGCGGCGGGACGGCCGTCGCGCTCAGCGACGTAGACCTCGCCGCGCGCGATGCGGGGGGCGTAATCCTCCAGCGCGGGCTTTGGAAGCGAGCCGATGAGCGGCAGGTAGCCGACGGCATAGGCGTCGCGGCAGATAGCGGCGACGGCGGACAGGTCGGCCTGAGCCGCCAGACGCATGGCGGGCCCGGCCACGCTCAGCCGCCGGTCATGTAGGGCATGACCACGACCTCGCTCTCGGGACTGATTCTGGTGAACCAGGCCTCGCGATAGATCCGGCCGTCGATCGCCATGGAGACGCCACGCTCGATCTGGGGGCGGAGGCCGGGATAGGCCTCCGCCAGCTTGTCGAGCACCTCCTTGAAGGTGCTGGCCTCCACCTCGACCTCGGCCTGCCCGTCGGTATGGGCCCGGAGCGAGCCCCAGAGCAGGACCTTGACCACGTCAGGCGGCGCCCTTGATCGCCTTCAGCACGCGCGGCGGCGACATCGGCAGTTCCTGCAGCCGGGTCCCGATGGAGCGCGAGATCGCATTGGAGATCGCCGCGAGCGGCGGCACGATCGAGGTCTCGCCCACGCCGCGCACGCCGTAGGGGTGGCCGGGGTTGGGGATCTCGAGGATCACCGCCTCGATCGGCGGAAGGTCGGAGGCGACTGGGATGCGGTAGTCGAGGAAACCCGGGTTCTGCAGGCGGCCGTCGGCGCCGTAGATGTATTCCTCGTTCAGCGCCCAGCCGATGCCCTGGGCGGCCCCGCCCTGCATCTGGCCCTCGACGTAGTCGGGATGCACCGCCTTGCCCGCGTCCTGGAACACGGTGTAGCGGACGACCTTCGTCGCGCCGGTCTCCTTGTCGACCTCCACGTCGCAGAGGTGGACGCCGAAGCTCACCCCCGCCCCGTCGGCGTTGACCTCGTAATGGCCGGCGATCGGCCCGCCGGTCTGGAACGACTTCGCCGCGATGTCGGCAAGGCTCATCGGCGGGAACTTCCCGGCGTTCGGCCCGGCGGGATGGGCCGCGCCGTCCTTCCATTCCACCGCATCCTCGTCGATGCCCCAGAGCATGGCGGCGCGCTTGCACATCTTCCGGATCGCGTCGCGCGCGGCGTTGATGGTGGCGATGCCCACCGCGAAGGTCACCCGGCTGCCGTCCGTCGTGTCGGCATAGCCGAGCGAGGCGGTGTCGGCGATGATGGTGCGGACCTTCTCGTACGGGATGCCCAGCTCCTCGGCCGCCATCAGGCTGATCGAGGCGCGGGAACCGCCGATGTCGGGGTTGCCCTCCGCGATGCCGACGGTGCCGTCGGTGTTCACGTTCATCGTGACGCAGGTGTTGCCGCCGAAGTTGAACCAGAAGCCGCAGGATAGGCCACGGGCCTGTCCCTCGGCCAGGGGCGCGGTGTAATGCGGGTGCTTCTTCGCCGCCTCCAGCGTCGCCAGCAGGCCGATATCGTCGAAGGTCGGCCCGTAGGAGGCCTTGGTACCCTTCTTGGCGGCGTTCTTGATGCGCACCTCCAGCGGGTCGAGGCCGAGGCCCTGGCAGAGTTCGTCCACCACGCTTTCGACCGCGTAGATCGCCTGGGGCGCGCCCGGGGCGCGGTAGGCGGCTTCCTTCGGCCGATTGGTCATGACGTTCCAGCCGACCGTCTGCACTGCTTCCAGATCATAGGCGGCGAAAGCGGCCTGGGCGCCCATCTCGCAGGTCAGGCACTGGAAGGCGCCGCCCGAGTAGCGCATGTCGGCCCAGCCGGCGGTGATCCGGCCGTCCTTGGTCATGCCGATCTTTACGTCGATCGAGGTCGAGACGGTCGGACCCGTGGCGCGGAAGACCTCGTCGCGGGTCATCACCATCTTCACCGGCCGGCCGGTCTTCTTCGACAGCATCAGCGCCACCGGCTCGAGATAGACGGTCGTCTTGCCGCCGAAGCCGCCGCCGATCTCCGACGCCGTGACCTTCAGCTGGCTCGCCTCCATCCCCAGCATCTCGGAGCAGAGGGTGCGGAAGTAGAAATGGCCCTGGGTGCAGACCCAGAGATCGGCCCGCCCGTCGGTGGTGAAGGAGGCGAGGCAGGCGTGCGGCTCGATATAGCCCTGGTGGGTGGCCGCGGTCCGGAAGCTGCGCTCGACGATCTTGTCGGCCTTGGCAAAGCCCGCCTCGAGGTCGCCATGGCCGAACTCGCAGCGGTGGGTCACGTTCGCACCCATGCCGGCGGGGACGGTTTCAAGCGCCCTGCCCTCCAGCACCACCGGCGCGTCGGGCTTCGCCGCCACGTCGATGTCGGTGACATGCGGCAGGACCTCGTATTCGACCTTGATCTTCTTCAGCGCGTCGCGGGCGACAGTGGCGTTGATCGCGGCGACGGCGGCGATGGCATGGCCGTCATAAAGCGCCTTGTCCTGCGCCAGGCAGTTCACCGCGACATCGGCAAGGAATTCGTCCTTCGGCACCGAGAAGTCGCGGCCCGTCACGATCCCCTTCACACCGGGCATCGCCGCGGCTTCCGAGGTGTCGATCGAGACGATGCGCGCATGGGCATGCGGGCTGCGCAGCACGCGGCCGACCAGCATCCCCGGCGCCACCATGTCGGCGCCGTAGAGCGCCCGGCCGGTGACCTTGTCGACCCCGTCGGGACGGGCGACGCGAGTGCCGACCTGCTTGAATTCGCGTTTCACGTAAGCATCAAAGGCCATGTCACGCTCTCCTCATCTCAGCCGCCGCGGCCTGAACCGCGCGGACGATCTTGTCATAGCCGGTGCAGCGGCAGAGGTTGCCCGCCAGCCAGTAGCGCACCTCCTCGTCGCTCGGGTCGGGGGTCTTCTCCAGCAGCGCCTTGGCGGCGACGAGGATGCCCGGGGTGCAGATCCCGCATTGCAGCGCGGCATGGTCGATGAAGGCGCGCTGCAGCGGGTGCAGCGTCTCGCCCGCAGCCATGCCCTCGACGGTCGCGATCTCCTGCCCCTCGGCCTCGACGGCGAGGACGAGGCAGGAACAGACCAGGCGGCCGTTCAGCGTGACCGAGCAGGCGCCGCAGTCGCCGGTGCCGCAGCCTTCCTTGGCCCCGGTCAGGCCCAGCCGGCCACGCAGCGCGTCCAGCAGCGTCTCGTCGGGGGCGCAGACGAAATCGACGGAATCGCCGTTTACGGTGGTGGATACGGTGACGCTCATTTCTGGCCTCCGGCGCGGGTGTAGGCGATGCGGGCGGCGCGCTTGGCCAGCACGCCCACCACATCCTTTCGGTATTCGACGGAGCCACGCTTGTCGTCGATCGGCTTGGCCGCGGCCGAGCAGGCGGCGGCCAGCTTTTCCAGCGCGGCATCGTCGAGGCGGGTGCCGATGATCGCCTTCGCCGCCGGCTCGCAGAGCACGACGGTCGGCGCAACGGCGCCCAGGGCGACGCGGGCATCCTTGATGACGCCCTTCTCGTCCAGCGACAGGTTCACCGCGGCGGAGGCCACGGCGATGTCCATCTCGGTCCGCGGGATGAAGCGGAGATAGGCATCCGCGCAGCGCGCACCGCGCGCCGGCAGGAAGACCGAGGTGATGAACTCGCCCTTCTTCAGCTTGGTCTTGCCGGGGCCGGCGGGGATCTCTTCCACCGCGACGTCGCGACCTGCGCCACGGCCGGCCACGCGCACCTTGGCGCCGGCGGCGACCAGGGCGGGCACGGAATCGGCAGCCGGAGAGGCGTTGCAGAGGTTGCCCACCATGGTGCAGCGGCCCTGCACCTGGGTGGAGCCGATGAGGTTCGCCGCCTCGACCACGCCGGGCCAGGCCGCCTTCAGATCGGCATCCTCGGAGAGCTGTGCGCCCGAGACGCCTGCACCGATGCGGAAGCCGCCGGCCTCCTTCACGATGGTGCGCGTGCCGGGCAGCGCCTTGATATCGACAAGGAGATCGGGCTCCACCATGCCGGATTTCATCTGCACCAGCATGTCGGTGCCGCCGGCCAGAATTCGGGCAACGCCCTTTTCGGCCGAGAGAAGACGCGCGGCCTCGGCCACCGTCTGGGGTTTTTCATAACGCATCGGGATCGGCTTCCTGTCGAGTGTTCCTCAGGTTCCGGGGCCGACATTAGAACCAGCACCCGGGCAGATGCAACACGTGGCCGACACCGGGATCAACAAAGCCGTCACCCGGCGGCCTTCCGCGGGCCGGAAAGGCGGGCCCGCATCTCCTTCTTGTCGAGCTTTCCGACGCTGGTCTTGGGCAGCGCGTCGACCACCTCGACCCGGTCCGGCGCGGCCCATTTCGACAGGTGCCCGCCGCGGATCGCCTCCTCCACCGCGGCGCGAAGCCCGGCCTCGACGGTCTCGATCCGTGCGCCCGGGGTGAGCGCCACCACGAGGCAGGGCCGCTCGCCCCATTTGGGATCCGGCAGGCCGATGGCCGCGACCTCGGCCACGCCGGGTACGACGCTGGCGATATTTTCCAGATCCAGAGATGAGATCCACTCGCCCCCCGACTTGATCACGTCCTTGATCCGGTCGGTGATATGGAGCGTTCCGTCCGCGTCGAGATAGCCGACATCGCCGGTGTGCAGGTAGCCGCCGCGCCAGAGGTCCGCGGTCTTCTCGGCATCCTTCAAATAGCCCATGGTCAGCCAGGGCGCGCGGACGACGACCTCGCCGGGCGAGGTCCGGCCCGGCGGCATGTCGCGCATCTCCCCGTCGACCACGCGCAGTTCCACCATCGGCGCGGCGATGCCGGTGGCGGTGCGCTGGCCGATCGTCGCGCCCGCCTCCATCGCGGCGGTATCGCTGGTGGTCAGAAGCGGGCAGGTCTCCGACATGCCGTAGCCCGACATCACGTCCACCCCGCGCGCCGCGGCGGCCGCGGCCAGCCCCTCCGGCAGGGCCGAGCCGCCGATGATGACGCGCCAGCCCGTCAGGTCGACCTCGTCCACCTCGGGCGCGGCAAGGAGCATGGAGAGAATCGTCGGCACGCAATGGGTGAAGGTCACGCGATGCTCGTCGACAAGCCGCAAAAGCCGCGCCGGCTCATACCGCCCCGGGTAGACCTGGCGCACCCCGAAGAGCGTGGCGATGTACGGCATGCCCCAGGCATGGACATGGAAGAGCGGCGTGATCGGCATATAGACGTCGCGCCGCCGCATCAGCCCGCCACTGGCCCCCGCCAGCGTGTGGAGCACGATCTGCCGGTGGGTGAAGGTGACCCCCTTCGGATTGCCGGTGGTACCGGTGGTGTAGAAGAGCGTGGCGCGGGTGCGCTCGTCGAAATCGGGGAAGGCGTATTGGTCGCTGGCCGCGGCGAGGAGCGCCTCGTATTCGCCGTCGAAGCCCTCGGGCAGGTCCCCGGGCGCGTCCTGCAGCAGGATCAGCTTCACCGGCCGGGTAATCCGGTCCCGGACCTGCGCCAGAAGCGGCAGGAAATCGCGGTGAACCAGGATCGCGTCATCCTCGGCATGGTTGATCGTGTAGACGATCTGGTCGGGCGAGAGGCGCACGTTCACCGTGTGCAGCACCGCCCCCATCATCGGCACGGCGAAGAAGCTTTCGAAATAGCGGTGGCTGTCCCAGTCCATCACCGCGATCACCGATCCGGGGCCGAGGCCGAGCGCCGCATAGGCATTCGCCGCGCGCTGCAGGCGGGCGTACCAGTCGCGGTAGCTGTAGCGCATCACGCCGGGGTAGATGATCTCCTCCGCCGCGCGGTTCTGCAGCGTGCTGTGCAGGAGCTGCTTGACCAGCAGCGGATAGTCATAGACCTCCGACATCGTCGTTCTCCTCCCCTCGGCGCCTTCCCGCGCCCTGCCCGAGGATGCAGCGTCCTCCCGCATCGCGCAATCATCACGGGCGAAAATGTCGCCCCCACGAACCCCGGCGGTCGGAAACGGTTGCGCCCGCCCGGGGTGCCGCGTGAAGACTGAGAGGTGACAGAACCCGGAGGAGCCGATGCCGTCGAACGATCCCCTGCTGCAACCCTACAGGCTGAAGCATCTCACGCTGAAGAACCGGATCATGACGACGAGCCATGAGCCCGCCTACCCCGAGGACGGATTGCCGAAGGACCGCTACCGCGGCTATCACGTCGAGCGCGCCCGGGGCGGGATCGCCATGACGATGACGGCGGGATCGGCGCTGGTCTCCCGCGATAGCCCGCCCGCGTTCAACAACATCCTCGCCTGGAAGGACGAGGTGGTGCCGTGGATGGCCAAGCTGGTGGACGAATGCCACGCCGAGGGCTGCGCGGTGATGATCCAGCTGACCCACCTCGGCTGGCGCACCGGATGGAACCGGGGCGACTGGCTGCCGGCGGTGGCGCCGTCGGGCATGCGCGAGCCGGCGCACCGGGCCTTCCCGAAGGTGCTGGAGGACTGGGACATCGCGCGGATCATCCGCGATTATGCCGCCGCGGCCGAGCGGATGCAGGCCGCGGGCCTCGACGGGATCGAGCTGGAGGCCTATGGCCATTTGATGGACGCCTTCTGGGCGCCGCGGCAGAACGCGCTGGAAAGCCCCTGGAACGGCGACCTGGAAGCGCGGATGAAGTTCTCCCTCGATGTGCTTGCAGCCATTCGGGAAAAGACCGGACCGGAGTTCATAGTCGGGCTGCGCTACACCGCCGACGACCTGGCGGATGGCGGGATCACGGTGGAGGATGGGCTGGCGATCGGGCACCGGCTGAAGGCGTCCGGCATGGTGGATTTCCTCAACGTCATCCGTGGCCGGGTGGAGACCGATCCGGCGCTGACCGACGTGATCCCGGTGCAGGGGATGAAATCCGCCCCGCACCTCGATTTCGCGGGGCGGGTGCGGGCGGAAGTCGGCCTGCCCACGTTCCATGCCGCGCGGATCCCCGACGTGGCGACGGCGCGGCACGCGGTGGCGGCGGGGCTTCTCGACATGGTCGGCATGACCCGCGCCCATATCGCCGAGCCGCATATCGTGAAGAAGATCATGGCGGGGCGCGAGGAGGACATCCGCCCCTGCGTCGGCGCCACCTATTGCCTTGACCGGATCTACCAGGGCGGCGAGGCGCTCTGCATCCACAACGCGGCGACGGGGCGGGAGCTGACCATGCCGCATGTGATTGAGAAAGCGGAGAAACCCCGCCGCGTGGTGATCGTCGGCGCCGGACCCGGGGGGCTGGAGGCCGCCCGCGTCGCCGCCGCCCGCGGCCACAATGTGACGGTGTTTGAGGCGGCGAGCCAGCCCGGCGGGCAGGTGCGGCTGACCGCGCTTTCGCCCCGGCGGCGGGAGATGATCGGGATCATCGACTGGCGCATGGCGCAATGCGCGGCGCGGGGGGTGGAGTTCCGGTTCGACACATGGGCCGAGGGCGACGACGTGCTGGCGCTGGAGCCGGAGGTGGTGATCGTGGCGACCGGGGGGCTACCCGACACCGGCGGGCTGGAGGCTGGTGAGGATCTGGTCGTCTCGGCCTGGGACATCATCGCGGGCGACGTGAAGCCGGGCGCCAATGTGCTGATCTACGACGACGCGGGCGACCATCCGGCGCTGCAGGCGGCAGAGGTGATCGCGGCTGCCGGCGGAAGCGTCGAGGTGATGACCAGAGACCGGACTTTTGCACCTGAAATCATGGGGATGAACCTCGTTCCTTACATGCGATCCCTGCAGGGAAAGGCGGTGAAGTTCACCGTCACCTACCGGCTGAAGGCGGTGGAGAAGGCGGGCAACGCGCTCTCGGCCCTCATCGGGTCGGACTATGGCGCGGTGGAGGAACGCCGCAGCGTCGACCAGGTCGTGGTGAACCACGGAACCGTCCCGCTTGATGAGCTTTATCAGGAGCTTAGGCCGCGATCTTCGAACCTGGGAGAGGTCGATTACGAGGCGCTGATCGAGGGGCGGCCGCAGACGGTGCGCAGCAATCCGGAGGGTACGTTCCAGCTGTTCCGGATCGGCGATGCTGTCTCGGCCCGCAACACCCACGCGGCGATCTACGATGCGCTGCGGCTGGTGAAGGATCTTTGACGGAAGCAAACCGGAGAGTAAGGCCTTCCCGGCAAGCGTCTGGGACGGCTTGAAAATCCTCTTACCGATTCAGCACAGTTTCAGCACCGCTTTAGCACCGTAACTTACCGTATTCCGGGACGGTGGTCGGTCGGTTTGCGCAACGGGGCGGCCCGGCCTCTGGCCCGGGCCGTGTCGGAGTATTTCAGCCAGGAAGAAGCAAGGGCCGCCGCGGGGGCGGCCCTTTCCTGCGACAGGGTCAGTTGGTCTTCCGGGTCAGGAAGAACATGTCGCGATTGTCGGGGAAGGCGATGAAGCGTGGCAGCGGCACGCCGCCCTTGCCCTTCTTGTCGACCGCCGCCATGCCGGGGATCAGGTGCTCGATATGCACCTCGCCCGCATGGTGGACGTAGAGCGCCAGGTAGGTGTGCTCCAGCGCGTTCATGTCGAGCTGCATCGCGTAGGAGCAGCCATAGGCCTCGAAGCTCCGCGCCATGGCCGAGGGGGTGGCGGTGGAGAAATAGCCGTAGACAAGGTAGCGCGTCGTGGGCGTCACCTTCATGCAGGCGCCGCCGCGCAGCGTCCTGAGCTGCGCCTCGGCCGAGCCAGACCAGTTGCCCGCGGCCCAGTTCGTCACGAACTGCCCGGGCACGCCGCGGCCGGTGGCGGGGTCGGTCTCGAGGATCGGCACGCCGTTCTGGCGGGCATAGCGGATCTTCGGCAGCATCGCGTTGTCCGCCGCGGTCCAGGTCTTCATCCCGATCGTGCCGTCGGCCAGCACGTAGATCGTCGAGAGCCCGGGCTGCAGCTTGGAGAGGATCACCCCCTCCTCGATGAAGCCGTAGTGCGAGCCGGCGTTGACCTCGGCCAGCGGGCCGCGGTGGAAGGCGCCGTGTTCACGCTTGTAGCCGCCGGTGAAGGTGGCGACCGCAAGCGGCGCGAGCTTGGGATCGATCATGCCAAGCCGGACCAGCGGCTTGGTGTTGCCGATCCCGTCCGGGCCGGGCAGGTCCGCGTTCTGCATGTTCGCCGGCGGGCGCGGCGACCAGTCGACGGCCGGATGCGCCGTGCCGACGGCATAGCCGATGTTGAATTTCGCCAGGTCGAAGGCGACGAAATAGTCGATCGCCCGGGCCTCGACCTTGTCGAGCGGGTTGGTCTTGCCCGGACCGTGCAGGATCTCGGGCGCGATCAGCGCCGGCTCCATCGCGCTGGCGAAGACGCCGGGAAGATCGGTGACCGGGTACCAGGCGCCCAGCTCCATCCGCCCGCCGCTGGTGCCGGTGAGCACGAGGCCGGTGCGGCCCGCGATCGAGGGCGCGGAGGCGGATGCGGTCTCTACCGCCGCGTGGCCGGGGCCCGCGTCGGGGGCCGCGGCCGCATCGCCGGTGACCTTGCCGGTCTGGGCGAAGGCGTCCTGGTAGAAGTTGTCCTTGACGAAATTCACGATCGCGTCGCCGCCCCAGACGTTGTGGCGAAGGAAGTCAGTGACGCTTTCGAGGGTCGAGCTGGCGCCGACCGAGCGGTTGCGCAGGTAGAGCCGGCCGCCGCAGATCGGTGCGAAGGGCATGCCGGCGTCCTGCGCCTTTGACAGCTCGGACGGGTCGCCCGCCCAGGGCGTGCAACTGGTGGTGCTGCCGTCGGGGGCGGTGATCTGCAGCGCCGGTGCGTCGCCCCCCGAGAAGGCGACCTTCTGGCGGGCCGGGAACGGGTTTTCCAGGTGGTAGGCGGCTGGCGTGCCGCCATCCTTCGGCGTCACGCTGGCCAGGAACCATGCGTCTACGTTCGGGTTCAGCGAGACGAAGCGCAGCTTCGCGCCGGAGGCGAGCGTGGCGTCGCTTTCCTGCCGGTAGGGCTGCAGTTCGAGGACCGATTTCGGCTTCACCGCCTGGTATTCGGCCCATTGCTTCGCCAGCACGGCCGGATCGGCGCCCGGGGCGGGTGCCACGGCTGCGGATGCGGCAGCGCCGGGGGTGGCCGGGGCCGGGGCGGTGGCGGCCACCTGGCTGCCGGCCGACAGGGCCAGGGCCGGAGAGGCCGCCATCAGCGCAAGCGCCAGGGCGGCGCGGGTGGCGCGGCGCGGCGGCACGGACATACGGGGATGCAAGGCAGTACGCTCCTGTGGTTCGGGCTCCCGGCTTCTGCCGGCCCCATTTCGCCGCATCGCGGCGCGCGAAGTTACCATATCAAACCTCGATCTGCCGCAAGCCCCCCGCGTGACTATTCACGGAACAGTGCGGCCAATCGGCGCTTATGCCGCGGCAATAGGCGTAAGTCCGCGCGGCGGACGCCCGGCGGGCGGGATCAGCGCCAGTAAGGGTTCGACCAGGCGCGCCGGCCGGCATGGTCGATCACCGTGACGCGGAGCCATTTCGACTTCGCGAAACGGTCGAGCGGCACCCGCGCCCGGGTCAGCGACTGGCCATGCACCGCCGTCGCCGCCTGCCCGTGGCCCTGCACGATGACCGAGCGGACGGAGGAGCAGTCGACCTCCACCGCCTTCTCGCCGATCGAGACGCCGCGGATCTCCGGTCCCTGCGAGGAATAGAAATGCCCCGCCTTGAGCGCGGCAAGCAGCGCCTCGGGCGTGTTCTCCTCTGCCTTCACCATGACCCAGCCGCCGAAGTGGTCGGGCTCGGAGAAATGCGCGTCGTCGGTCGCAACCATGGTCAGGCTGCGCCCCTCGGACAGGAGCAGGTCGGCAATGGCGAAGCCGTCGGGCCGGTCGCAGCCCTCGGCGCAGCCGTGGTTGTAGATCTCCACCGCATGGGCGGCCTCGATCGAGCGGGCGTCGGCCAGCGTCAGGCCGGACCATTGCGGGTGCGCAATCGCGACGAAGGCGCCGGCGTCGACGGCGCGCTTCGCGATCTCCGGCCCGGTCTCGGCGCCCTCGACGGGGAAGAAATTCGGCGCGTTGGCGGGGGCGAAATCCTCCGGCAGGCCGACGGCCAGAATGTGCCAGAGCGAGCCGTTCGAGGTCGGGCCGGAATGGAGCTCGGCCCCGAGGATGGTGGTGAAGCCGGCCTCGCGGAAGGGCTTGGTGTCGGCGATCGGGTAGTTGAAGAGGCCGATGAAATGGTCGGTCAGCGCCAGGAAGTCATAGCCCTCGGCGCGGTAGCGGCGGCAGACCTCCTCCGGCTCCAGCACCCCGTCGGAGAGGGTGGAGTGGGTGTGCAGGTTGCCGCGCCAGAAGCGGCCGGGGGCGGTGAAGGCATCGGTGGCGGGCGAGGTGGTGGTCATGGGGGTCGTCCTGTTCGGCATAAGGCTCGGTCGCCGGGGGCCCTTCGGGGCGGACGGCGGGCGTTTTCGCCGACAGGCTCACCACGGATCAGCGCGGCGCGCAAGCCCCGGCCCGTGGCGGGGACGGTTCCCCCGTGCGGTGGCGGCGGAGGGCCGCGCGGGCCCGGCTTGGTCTTCGTCCCCGGGCTGGGCTATCCTGCGCCTCCGGGCCGAGGGGAGAGGGCGCGCATGGTGGGATATCGACGCTACGCGGTCTATGCCGCGCCCGAGGGCGCGCTGGGGGCGTTCGGCGCCGCATGGCTGGGCTGGGACGCCACGCGCGGCGCGGCGGCGGAGGCGCGGGAGGTGGTGCCCGGCCTGCCCTGCCCGGCCGAGGAGCTGGTGGCGGGGCCGGACCGCTACGGCTTTCACGCCACGATCAAGGCGCCGTTCCGGCTGGATGCGGGGCGGGATGCGGATGCGCTCGACCGGGCGCTGGCGGCCTTCGCGGCCGCGCAGGCGCCGGTTGCGCTGGAGGGGCTGCGGCTGGCGCGGCTCGGCGCCTTCGTCGCGCTGGTGGCGGAGGGGGAGACGGCCGCGCTCGACCGGCTGGCCGCAGAGACCGTGCGCGAACTCGACGGCTTCCGCGCCCCGCTGCAGCCCGAGGAGGTCGCGCGGCGGCGCCCGGAGCGGCTGAGCCCGCGGCAGAAGGCACTGCTGGACCGCTGGGGCTATCCTTTCGTGATGGAGGAGTTCCGCTTCCACCTGACGCTGACCGCGCGGCTGCCGCCCGGGCAGGCGGAGGCGGTGGAGGCGGCGCTGGCGCCCCGGCTGGCACCGGTGCTGCCGCGGCCCTTCCCGATCTCCTCTCTCTGCCTTTTCGGCGAGGCGGCGGACGGCTACTTCCGGCTTCTGCGGCGCTATCCGCTGGCGGGCGGGTGAGCCGCGGGCGCGCGCATCAGCATTTCCCCGTTCGCGCCTGATTTCCTTGTCATAACGACGATACAGATTCGGGTTATCCACAGGGGAGATCCACCCTCTGTTCCCTGGTTTCCCGATGGTCTACCTGCCCCCCCTGCGCCTGACTGGCGCGACGATCCTGCGCGATGGCGAGATGCAGCGCCGCTCTCTCGGGCTGGCCGACGGGCGGATCGCGCCCGGGCCGTTTCCGGAGGTCGACCTCGGCGGCTTCCTCCTGATGCCGGGGATCGTCGATCTCTGCTTCGACGCACCCGCCGGGGGCAGCGCGGCGCTGTCCCGGGCGCTGCAGGCGGCCGGGCGGACCGCGGCCGCGGCCGGGATCACCACCGGCTTTCTTGCCCAGGGCTGGAGCTGGGAGGGCGGCCCCCGGGCGCCCGCCCGCGCGGCGGCGGTGGGGGCCGAGCTGGCCCGGACGCGACAGAGCCTGGCGGCCGACCTGCGGCTGCGGCTTGATTGCGAGACCCATCTGACCGACAGCGGCGCGGCGCTTCTGTCCATGATCGAGGCGGCGGGCGGCGGCTATGTCGTCTTCCGCGACACGGCGGAGCGGGCGGAGGAGGCCTGGCACGCCGATCCCGCGGGCTTCGCTCTGCGTGCCTGGGCGGCGGGGCGGACGCCGGAGGAGCATCTGGCGGCGGCGGCAGCGGCCCGGGGACGCGCACGCGAGGTGCCGCGCCATCTCTGCCGGCTGGCCGAGGCGTTCGACCGGCTGGGCCTGGTCTACGGCAGCCACGGCGATGCCGATGGCGAGACCCGCGAAGGCTTCGCCATGATCGGCGCGCGGGTGGCCGACTGCCCGGCGACGCGCAAGGCCGCCGCTGCCGCCCATGCGATGATGAACCCGGTGCTGCTGCCCGCGGACGGCATCGCCGGGCCGGGCGAATGCCCCCGGCGTGACCTGATCCGTCAGGGGCTCTGCGATGCGCTGGTCTCGGCCGGGCGGCCCGGGGCGCTGGCGGAGGCGGCCTTTGCGCTGGTCGAGCAGGGGATCCTCACCCTGCCCCGCGCCTGGGCGCTGATCTCCGCCCGGCCGGCAGAGATCCTGCGGATGCCGGACCGCGGCGCGCTGACGCCCGGTTTGCGCTCCGATGTCGTCGCGGTGAATGCCGAGAGCCGCGCGGTGGAGGCAGTGATCGCGGGCGGACGGCTGACCCATCTGGCGGGAGAGGCGGCGCGGCGGTTCCAGAACCAGCCGCGCGCGCTGGCGGTGGCGGCCGAATAGATCAGGCCGCGGCCCGGGCGACCGGGTGGATCGCCTGGAACGGCACGCTGAGCCGGTTCCAGACATTGATCATCCCGATCGCCACGGTGAGGCGGGTCAGATCGGTCTCGGAAAACTCGAAGCGCGTGGCGCGGAAGAGATCCTCGCTCACCCCGGCCTGGGACAGTCGGGTGACGGCTTCGGTCCATTCCAGCGCCGCTCGCTCTCGGGCGGTGAAGAGCGGCGATTCGCGCCAGGCGGCGACGAGGTAGAGGCGCTGCTCGCTCTCGCCATCGGCGCGGGCCTCGCGGCTGTGCATCTCGACGCAATAGGAGCAGCCGTTGATCTGCGAGGCGCGGAGCTTGACGAGATGCAGCAGGCTGCGCTCCAGCCCGCAGGCCTCGACGGCCTGGTTGAGGGCGGCCACCTGCTTCAGCAGATCGGGGGCAGCGGCGAAGAAATTGAGCCTCGGTTCCATCTTGGGGTCCTTTCGGGGAGAGTGAGGGGTTGGGAGAGTGTGAGAGGCGATCAGGCCGCGCCGCGCCGGTTGGCGGCGACAAAGGCCGCGCCGCGAGCGATGGAGCGTTGATCGGATTCGGCGAGAAAGCCGGTGACGATTTCGGCCAACGTGACCTCGGCCAGGGCGGCGCGATAAGCGCGCTCGGCCTTAAGCATGGCGCGGTTGATGCCGCAGGCCTGCCGGAAACACTCCGCCGGCAGGGCGCCGGGGCCGCGCTGGCGGATTTCGCCGCAGCGGAAGGCGGGCTCGGCCCCCTCGACGGCCAGAACGATGTCGAGCAGCGTGACCGCATCGGCCGGACGGGCCAGCCGGTAGCCGCCCGCGGGGCCCGGGACGGAGGCAAGGATCCCTGCCCCCACCATCGCCTGCAGATGCTTCACGAGGTAGCTGGGCTTGAGGCCGTGATACTCGGCCAGCGCCTGCGCCGGCAGCACCGCCGTGCCCTCCAGCCCCACCATCATCGCGGCGCAATGCACCGCCGCTTCCACGCCATCGCCGAGTTTCATGCGCGCCTCCGATTCTGTCTACTTTTTATCCTGGATCTTTTTTATCCGCAATAGGCACGAACCCCGGAGCGCGCAAACGAAACGGGCGGGCCCCGGAACCGGAACCCGCCCGCACTCGTGCTGAAAACAATGTCCTCAGGCCTCCAAGCCGTCAGGACGCTAGTATCCTGGCCCAACTCCGCGACGGGAACGCGACCGTGACGGGAAGAATTCGTGACAAACGGGTGTTTCTTCCGGGGCGGTCGCGCCTCGCGAGCGGGGCTCATACCAAGTCTGGCCCGGGTCAGCCCGGGGCGTAGCCCTCCTCGGCCAGAACGATCGCGCGGCCGGTGGCGGCGGATTTCTGTGCCGCCATGCCCATCGCGACAGCCCACCAGCCGTCGGTCAGCGTCACCTCGGGCGCGCCGCAGCCGTGCAGGACGCCGTGGAAGCCGCGGTGCTGGTAGAAGGTGGAGCCGTTGTGGTCGCCTGCCGCCAGTAGCGCGGGGTCGACCGGGATCTCTACCGCCTTCGGGCCCTTCGGGTCGCGCGGGCTGACGATCAGCTGCGGCACCGGCGGCGCGCCGAGACGGTCCGGCCAGAACCGCCCCGGCCCGGGCACCAGCGCCTCGATCTTGCCCTTGGGGCCGACGGCCGAGATCTCTTCCTGATAGCGCGCGCCTTCGGCGAACATGCAAAGCTCCAGCATCGCGCGCGCGCCCGAGGCGAAATCGACGATGACATAGGCATTGTCCCAGATATCGGGGATACGGCCTCCATAGGTCTCGTCGAGATGGTTCACCGCCTGCCCGCCAGAGGCCATGACGCGGACCGGGTCCGACCCCAGCGCGCGGCGCATCAGGTCGAAGAAATGGCAGCATTTCTCGACCAGCGTGCCGCCCGTGTTGGCGTTGAAGCGGTTCCAGTCGCCGACCTTCTCGAGGAACGGGAAGCGGTGCTCGCGGATCGTCAGCATGCGGATGCCGCCGGTCGCTGCCTCGGCTTCGGACAGCAGGGCCGCGACGGGGGGCATGTAGCGGTATTCCATCGCCACCCAGATCGGCGCCGGATAGGCCGCGCGCAGGGCCGCGACGCGGGGCGCGTCGCCCGGGTCGGTGAACAGCGGCTTTTCGCAGAGAACCGGCAGCGGGCGGATTCGGGCGATCTCCTCCAGCTGGCCAAGATGCATGTGGTTGGGGCTGACGATCACCAGCGCGTCGAGCTCGGGCCGCGCCAGCAGCTCGCCCACCGAATCCACCATCCGCGCCTCCGGCGCCCGCGCGGCAGCCTTCGCCCGCATGGCCGCGTCCGGCTCGTAGATCGCGGTGACCCGCGTGTCCGGCAGCAGCGCGATATTGGCCAGATGCTCCTGCCCCATCATCCCGCAGCCGATCAGCCCGTAGTTCAGCATGTCCGTTCGTCCCTATTTCAACCGCGCCACGTAGCGCGCCTTTTCCCAATCGAACCAGCTTCGCGAGACTTCCGCCACGCGGCCGTCCTGCGCCCGGCTCTGCCGCTCGATCACCGGGGCGGCGGCGCCGGGGCGCGGCCCAAAGGCCGCTGGCGCCCAGTCAGGCACCTCGCCCAGGCCGATCCGGTCCTCGGCCCGCTGCACCCAGAGGCCGAGGGTCCGGCGGTAGTAGAGGTAGAGCGATTCAGAAAGCTCCTCGGCCGTGATCCGCGTGGCGTAGGAGGCGTCGAGCCAGATCTCCTCCACCGCGGCGGGCTCTCCGGAAAGGCGGCGAAGCCGGCGGATGCGATGCGCCTCGGGCGAGGTTCCGAAGGCCGGCAGGTCGGCGGGCTTCTCCATCCGGGTGACAGAGAGGACCTCTGCCGTGGGCAGCCCCCCGCCCTCGGGCCGCTCCAGCCGGAAGAAGGCATAGAGGCTGTCGACATCGGCCTTTGCGCGGATGTAGTTGCCGGAGCCCTGCACCCGCTCGAGGATGCCCTTCTCCTCGAGATCCGCCAGGGCCTTGCGCAGCGTGCCGACGGCGATGCCCAGCTCCGCCGCCATCTCGCGCTCGGGGGCGAGCTTCATGCCGTCGGCCAGCCGCCCCGAGGCGACATCGCGCACGATCAGCTCGCTGATCTGCTGGTAGATCGGAAGGGATCCGGTGCGGGGCATGGGGGTCCGAAAGCGGGGTGAAAGCGGGGCGGCGATAATTGATACACTATTGATCTACATTTTCCAGCCTGCTACGCAAGTGAAAATTCTGGGAGGAATCGATGAGCATCGTCCCCATCACATCCGAAGGCCTCGAGGCCGCCGAAATCGCCTGGTTCTCCGCGCTCTGCTCGGACGATTACCGCTACCTGGGCGTGCCCGACGGCAGGCTGCGCTCCTCCTGGGCGCATTGCTCGGAGATCGTGACCACGGCAGAGGAGCTGGGCTTCCGCAACATCCTCTGCCCCTCGTCCTATCAGGTGGGCCAGGACACGCTGAGCTTCGTGGCCGGCTGCGCGCCGATCACATCGAAGATCAACCTGCTGGCGGCGGTGCGCTGCGGCGAAATGCAGCCGATCATGCTGGCGCGCACCATCGCCACGCTCGACCACATGCTGGAGGGGCGGCTGATCCTCAACATCATCTCCTCCGACTTCCCCGGCGAGAAGGCGGAGAGCGCCTTCCGCTACCAGCGCTCCCGCGAGGTGGTGGAGATCCTGCGCCAGGCCTGGACCCGCGACACGATCGATTACGAGGGGCAGATCTACAGCTTCAAGAACGTGCCGACCGAGCCCGCCCGGCCCTACCAGCAGAACGGCGGGCCACTGATGTATTTCGGCGGCTATTCCCCCGACGCGCTGGAGCTTTGCGCCCAGCATTGCGACGTCTACCTGATGTGGCCGGAGCCGAAGGAGCAGCTGGCCGAACGGATGCGCGCCGTCCATGCCCGGGCGGAGGCGCATGGCCGCACGCTCGACTACGGCCTGCGCGTCCACATGATCGTGCGCGACACCGAGGCCGAGGCCCGGGAATATGCCGAGGAGCTGACCTCGAAGCTCGACGACGAATACGGCCGGCTGATCCGCGAACGGGCGCATGACAGCGGCAGCCTCGGCGTTTCGCATCAGGCGCGGGCGCGGGAGCTCGCGGACCAGTTCGGCTATGTCGAGCCGCATCTGTGGACCGGGATCGGCCGTGCGCGCTCCGGCTGCGGGGCGGCGCTGGTGGGATCGGCCGACCAGGTGCTGAGCGAGATCGAGGCCTACCAGAAGATGGGCATCCGGGCCTTCATCTTCTCCGGCTATCCGCATCTCGACGAGGCCCGGCACTTCGGCACCAAGGTGCTGCCCGAGCTGAAGACCTGCTCGCTTCCCCATGCCTATGGCCGGGTGCCGGCGTCCACGCCCGCGACGCCGCTTGGCACCGGCCCGAGGCGCTGAGCGGGTTGAGCCGGGCGCCGGGGCGCAATAGATGGAACCATGGGCGGCCGGAACGCCGCCCCGATTGCCAACGGAGCCGCCGTGAGCGACGCGACTGAAACCGCCTTCACCCCCGGGCCCGGGACGGCCCGCGCCTTCCGCGACGCGCTCGGCCGCTTCGCGACCGGCGTCACGGTGGTGACCACCCATGGCCCGGCCGGGCCGGTGGGCGTGACGGCGAACAGCTTCGCCGCCGTCTCGCTGGACCCGCCGCTGCTGCTGTGGTCGCCGGCCAAATCCTCGCGCCGCTGCCGCGCCTTCACCGAGGCCCGGGCCTTTGCCGTCCATGTGCTGGCCGCCGACCAGCTGGAGATCAGCCGCCATTTCACCCAGCCCGACGATCATTTCACCGGGCTCGACTGCTCCACCTCGCCAGAGGGGATCCCGCTGATCGAGGGCACACTTGCGCGCTTCGAATGCAGCACCGAGGCGACCCATGACGCGGGCGACCATGTCATCGTCATCGGGCGGGTGCTGCGCGCGCGGTTCCGCGACGGCGTGCCGCTGGTCTTCTCGCAGGGCCGCTACGGTGCCCTCGCCCCCTTGCCGTAATCGCAGAAAGCGGGCAGAACGGCTGGCGCCGCGGCCCCTGGCGCACGCCCGAGCTGGGCGCAGCCTTGTCCTTAAGGCATCATCACATTAAGATAGGATGATGTATCGGCAGGCGCCGGTCCCGTTTTCCTGCGGCAACGGGCGGCGCGGCGGAAGGAGACGCGCGCATGAACTCCCAGGCGACAGCCCGTATCGGCGGAGAGGACGACAGCACCCCGGTCCCACCGCAGGTGCAGGATTTCGACAATTGCGCCAAGCTCTCGATCGACGAGATGGCGGGCCAGGCGCAATCGGCGGCGAACTTCCTGAAGGCGCTGGCGCATGAGGGGCGGCTGATGATCCTCTGCCACCTCTCCTCGGGCGAGAAATCGGTGACCGAGCTGGAGCTTCTGCTCGCCTCCCGCCAGGCGGCGGTCAGCCAGCAGCTTGCCCGGCTGCGGCTGGAGGGGCTCGTCGCCTGCCGGCGCGAGGGCAAGGCGATCTATTATTCGCTGGCCGACGAGAAGGTGCGCCGCACCATCGCGCTGTTCTACGACATGTTCTGCAAGCCCGGCGCCCGGGCCCAGGCCTGAGCGCCCTGCCCCGGCGCGCGGCACGCGCCACGGGCATTTTTTCGGTGTGCAGAGCGGCGCAAACCGTCTATCAAGCGGCCCGTGCGGCCCCGTAGCTCAACTGGATAGAGCAAGGACCTTCTAAGTCCGAGGTTGAGGGTTCGATTCCTTCCGGGGTCGCCATTCTGCCGGCTTGTTGCGGATGCCTGCCGACATCTGCGGTTCGACCGCTCAGTTCCAGCCTGGCTGATCGAGAGTGGGCAACGGAATGGCATCCAGAAGTCCGCGGGTATAGGAATGCCTGGGCGCGGCAAAGATTTCGGCCGAGGGTGCCATCTCGACGATCTGTCCGGCGCGAAGAACCATGACGTCGTCGCAGAGCCGGCGGATCACGGAGAGGTCGTGACTTATGAAGGCAAGTGTCAGACCCAACTCTGCCACCAGTCCCTCCAGAAGCCGAAGAACCTGCGCCTGGCTGGAGACGTCGAGCCCCGATACGATCTCGTCCGCAAGGATGAATTCCGGGCGCAGGGCGATTGCGCGGGCAATCCCAACGCGCTGACGCTGGCCCCCTGACAGCTCATGCGGATAGCGGTTGCGGAAGCCGCGCGGCAGGCCGACGTGATCCAATGCCTCGTCCACCCGGCGATCGATCCCGGTCAATCCGTGCAGACGCAAGGGGGCGGCTATAATGCCCTTCACCCGGCGCCGCGGATTGAGCGAGGACATCGGGTCCTGGAAGATCATCTGGAAGCGACGCCGCAGGGGGCGCAGTGCCTGCTCGTCCAGATGACTGATGTCCTGCCCGTCGAAGACGATCCGTCCGGACGTGGGTTCCAGCAGCCGCACCAGGGCGCGGGCAAGAGTGGATTTTCCCGATCCCGATCCGCCAACGATGCCGAGCACCTTGCCCCGCTGGATCGTGAAGCTGATGCCGCGCAGGATCTCGATCCGCGCGGCCAGACCGACAAAGGACTTGCCCACGAGGTCGGGCAACGACAGGCGCAGGTCCTCGACCCGGAACAGCGATTGCTCAGACATGGCGCCACTCCCTGTCGGCGGCGTCCACCTCGGCCTGCACCGCGGCCAGAACCTCCGGGCCCACGGGCATCAGGCTTCCCTCCGGATCGGTATACTTCGGCGTGGCGGCAAGCAGCGCTGCCGAATAGGCGTGGCCCGGAGCGCGAAAGAAGTCGGCGACCTGCGTATCTTCGAGAACCTTTCCGGCATAAAGCACCGAGAGGCTCTGGCACACCTTGGACACCACGCCCAGATCATGTGTCACGAAAAGCAACGCAGTGCCGTGGCGGGCCTGCATTCCCGCGATGATCTTCAAGATCTGCTTCTGAACCGTCACGTCCAGCGCGGTCGTCGGCTCATCAGCGATGATCAGGGCGGGCTCGGCGGCGAATGCGGATGCGATCAGGATGCGCTGCCGCATCCCGCCCGACAACTCGTGCGGGTAGTTGCGCATCACGCGGGCCGGGGCGGAAATATTCACCTCTGCCAGCAATTCGAGCGCCCGCGCCTCAGCCTTTTCGCGCTTCCAGCCGAGGATATCGACAAGCCGGTCCGTGATCTGGGGCCCGATACGATGCGAGGGGTTGAGCGCGGTCAGGGGATCTTGCGGGATGAGCGCCGCGATCCGCCCGATCCGGCGACGCCGTTCGGCCGGCGGCAGGGTCAGAATGTCCGTGCCCTCGAGCAGGATGCGCCCCTCCACCACTTCGGCGGAGCGCGGCAGGATGCCCAGGACCGCCTTGCCGATCATGCTTTTGCCCGCGCCGCTTTCCCCTACCAGCCCGCGCACCTCGCCCCTGTCGAGCCGAAGCGAGACCGACCGCAGCAACCGCGGGCCATTCTTCAGCGCGACGCTGAGGTTTTCGATTTCCAGAAGAGCCGTCATCGCAACACCGGGTCGAAGCGGTCCTTCAGCCCTTCGCCGAACTGGCTGAAGCTGAGAACGGTAAGAAAGAGAGCGATGAGCGGGAAGACGAGCACCCACCACGCCTGATAGATCGTCGTGCGCCCTTCGGCGATCATGCCGCCCCAGGTCGGGGCGTCGGTCGAAATCGACAGGTTCACGAAGGACAGGATCGCCTCGACGATGATCGCGATCCCCATCTCCAACGACAGCAGCGCCACGATCGTCGGCAGCACGTTTGGCAGGATTTCCGTCAGCATCGTGCGCTGGCGGGAAAAGCCCGCAACCTGCGCTGCGGCAACGTAATCCATTGCGCCCTGGTTCATCGCCTCGGCGCGGATCACGCGCGCAAAGCGGGTCCAGTCGATCACGACGATGGCGATGATGATCGATCGCAGCCCCGTGCCCAGAACCGCAACCAGCAGGATTGAAAACAGAACCGGCGGGAAAGCCATCCAGATATCGACCAGGCGCGATATGATGCGATCCGCCCAGCCCCGATAGAAGCCCGCGACAAGGCCAAGGGTCGATCCGACCAGCGCCGTCAGCGTGCCGGCAATGAGCGCTACCTGCAACGCAATACGTCCACCCCAGATGATCCGGCTGAGGACATCCCGGCCGAGACTGTCTGTGCCAAGCCAGAAGCCCGGTTCGGTTCCATGCACCCAGAAAGGCGGGAGTTGCCCCGACATGAGATCCTGCGCCAGCGGATCCTGAGGCGCGATCATCGGGGCGAAGGCAGACGCCAAGCAGACGATCAGCAGCCATCCCCCCGACAGCCAGAGACGCGCCCCGACCCGCCGATTGATCGAACCGCGCCCGTCAAGCATGGCGCAGCCTCGGGTTCAGGGCGGCATAGGTGAGATCGACGACAAGGTTCACGGCGGTGAAGATCACCGCGAAGCATATCACGATCCCCTGGATCAGCGGCAAATCGCGGTTGACGACTGCGTCGATCGCCATGTTGCCCAGCCCTTCGTAGGAAAAGAGTCGCTCGACGATTACCGTGCCGCCGATCAGGAAGGTGAACTGCACCCCGGTCAGGGTCAGCGTCGGCAGGATCGCGTTGCGCAGTGCCTCGCGCAGGATGACGCGGGTTTCGCTGTAGCCCTTGGTCCGGGCCAGCGTGACGTAGTCAAGCTCCATCGTTTCCTTCAGGGATTGCTTGAGAAGTTGCCCTATGATCGCCGCCAGCGGCAACGCCAGGGCAAGCGCAGGCATGAACATATGGGCCAACAGGTTGGCGGTGACGTCGAAGCGCAGACGGACGATACTCTCGATCAGGTAGAACTGGGTTTCGAAGTTCAGCTGCAGGTCCGGCGAGATCCGCCCCGATATGCTGAACAACGGGATCAGAACGCCGAAGAAGATGATGAGCAGCAGCCCCCAAAGGAAATCTGGGATCGACAGCGCCGCGCCGTTCGCCACGTCGATGCCGGTCTCGATCTGCGTGCCACGAAAACGCACGGCCGTCAGCGCCGACGCGCCACCGATGAGAATGGCCATGACCAGCGCCATGGTCGCCAGTTCCAGCGTGGCAGGAAGCCGGCCAAGCACGAGCCCCAGCACCGGTTGGCGCAACGAGATCGAGGTGCCGAAGTCGCCATGAAGCACACCCCAGAACCAGATCACGAACTGCTGCGGGATTGACTTGTCCAGGCCGTAGAGCGCCTTCAGCCGCACGATGTCGGCCGGCGTCGCCCCGGGTGGCAGCATCATGGCGATCGGGTTGCCGGGCACAACGCGCACCACGGTAAAGACGATGACCGCGACGCCGAACAGCGTGATTGCAGTCGAAAAAAGCCGGATGAGAAAGCGAGCAAGCAGGTCCAAGAGATGCGGTCCGGATCAGCCGGGGCTGCCCCGATGGGCAGCCCCGATACCACGGGTAAGGCTCAGGCGCGCGTCATCAGCGCGGGCAGCAGCGCCCCCGACCCGTGCGGCACCACCTTGACGCGTTTGTCTGCGAGGATCGGCTGCACGTATTGGAGCAGCGGAAGCACGTCGCACTGTTCCGCGATGTAGCGATCCACCGCCTTCCAGCCCGCGATCCGCTTCGCCTCGTCCTTCTCGGACCAGAGCGGCCCGATGCGGGCGTCCACGTCCTTCGTCTTCCATGAGGAATGCGGCGAGGGACCGAACATCGCAAAGCCGGTCGACGTGGTGGGATCTCCGATCGAGTTGCCCCAGTCGTAGAAGGCCGCGGGCGCAAGCTTGTGCGCAGCGCGCAGCTCGAAGTGCTTCGCGATCTCGTACACCTCGATCTCGGCCTCGATCCCGACCTTCCGCCACATGCCGACGATCGCCTGGATCATCTCGTAATCCTTGGGCTTGTAGCCCTTGGTCGTCTGGATCTTGAACTTCACGGGCTTCTTGGTCGAATAGCCCGAGGCGGCCAGCTTCTTCTTGGCCAGGGCCGGATCGTAGGGCACCTTGATCGAGGCATCATAGGCCGCGTAACCGGGCGCCTCGAGCGTATCGATAGGCACTCCGTAGCCTGACAACAGCCGGTCGATGATCAGCTTCTTGTTCACCGAGTGGCAGGCCGCCTGACGGACGTTAGGATCCTTCATCACGCTGTCGTTGTTGAGGAAGATCATGCCGATATCGGTGATCGGGTGCGCATAACCATGCAGGCGCGCCTTGCCCTTCAGGCGGTCGTACTCCTCGTAAGGCACTTCCAGCGTGACATGGGCATTGCCGGATTCGACCTGGGCCACGCGGCTGGCGGAGTCGGGCACGAACTTGATCGTGACGGTGTCAAATTCCGGCTTGCCGCCCCAGTAATGCGGGTTCGCCTTGAGGCGAACATAGGAATTCCGCTCGAAGTGATCGACCATGTAGGGTCCGGTGCCGATCGGCTTCGCCTCGAACCCGGCGGCGCCGACCTTTTCATAATAGGCCTTCGGCATCACGTAGCCGGTCAGGAACGACATCCACTTGAAGATGGTGGGATCGAACTGCACGACATCAGCGGTGATCTTGTTGCCGTCGGCCTTGAAGTTGGCCAGGTTCTTCCAGGTGAACTGGATCGGGTTGCCGGTCTTCGGATCGGCGGCGCGCTGGAGCGACCAGACCACATCCTCGGCGGTAAAGGGCGATCCGTCGTGCCATTTCACGCCGTCGCGAACGGTCATGTGGACCTGCGTCTTGTCGGCATTCCAGCCCCATTCGGTCAGAAGGCCGGGGGCGAAGCTCAGGTCAGGTTTCTGAAGGATGAACTGGTCGAAGACCGACTGGTAGACACCCTGGATCGTCGGGTTCACCGCAGATGGGCCGACGGTCGGGTCCCAGCTCGGCAGGTTGACGTTGTAGGCGATGACGAGTTCGTCGATCGGCGCTGCGAAGGCGGGCAGGCCTACGGAGCTCAGGGCCAGCGTAGCGCCGGACAGCTTCAGTAACGATCTCCGCGAGAAATTAGGCATGGACGTGTTCCCTGTTGTTTTGTGTTTCTGCGTTATTCGGTCTGGATCAGTTCCCGGCGAGGCGGCGGGCCAGCAAGAAGCCGGCCCCCGCCCCTACCCCGGCACCGGGCCAGACACCCGCGCCGGTAAGGTGAAGGTTTCGAATGGGCGTCGATCCGTCCGCGTGGCCACGCACCGGCCGGAACAGGAAGTTCTGCGACAGGTGATGGCTGCCGCAGACCTGGTCGCCCCCCACCAGGTTGGGATTGTCCGCCTGCAACTCCAGCGGGCTGACGACGCGCCGGGCGATGATCTTGGCCCGCACCCCGGGCGCATAGCGGTCAAGGATGTCCAGCGCGCGATCTGCCATGGCCTCTTTCACCACGTCCCAGTCGGTCGCGGCGATCTGACCGGCGGCATCGCCACGGATTTCGGCCGGCACCATCCGAAGCTGCATCCACAAGATGTGCTTTCCGTCGGGTGCGCGTGTCGGGTCGATGGCGGTAGGCTGACCGACCACCACGATCGGCTCGTCCGGAAGAAGACCCGCCCGTGCCTGCTGGTAGGTCCGCGCCATCTGGTCAAGCGAGGGTGCGAGGTGGACATAGGCGAATTCACGCAACTCGGCACTCGCCTGCCAGTCCGGCAAATCCTCCATCGCGAGATGGATCATGAGCGTGCCGGGCGCGTGGGCGTAACCGGACAGGCCCGCATCGACCCGTGCGTCCCCGGTCGTGCCGCCGAGAAGACCCGGCAGGGCGCCCGGGGCCACATTGGCGATCACCGCCCGTGTGCCGGTCAGGATGCGCCCATCGGCCAGCCGAACACCGGTTGCACGGCCATGCTTGTGAACGATCCCCGCGGCCTCGGCATTGCACTCGATCGTTCCGCCGCGCGCCTCGATCATCCGAACGAGGGATGCGATCATGGCATCCGCCCCGCCCTTTCCGAGGACCATCCCGAAGGACTCATTCGCCATCGCTTCGAGATAGGGGAACATCGCGCCCCCCGCGATGTCCGGGGCGAAATCGAGATGCATGCCCCATGCCGCGAGCGTCGCCCGGAGTTCTGCAGATGCAAAGGTTTCAGTCAGCCACCTGCGCGGCGATGAAAGCAGGAAGCGGATCAGGTCCAGACTGCCCGCCAACCCCTTTCGCCGCAATACTTTAAATCCAAAAGTTGCTAATGCACGCATTGTCATCGGACTGCCAAGCAGGGCGAAGATATCGCCCGCCCGATCCGGAAACCCGGCCAGAAGAGCATCCCAGCGATCCGCGTCCGCAGGGTTCAATGCTGCGATGCGGCGACGGGTAGCATCCACATCCGTCCCGACGCCCATCCACTTTCCATCGGGGAAGACAGACGAAAAACACTTCTGAACCGGCGCGAATTCCAGGCCATGTCGGCCCAGTTCTTCGCCATATTGCTTAAAAAATGGAGATCCGGCGAAAAGCGACAGGTTCATGGCTCCCCAGTCATGGCGAAAGCCGGGGGTGGTTAGCTCCATCGTCTTGACGGCTCCACCGGGGAGGGAAGACCGCTCGACCACGCACACGCGCCACCCCTTCGCGGCAAGATGCGCCGCGCAAGCCAGGCTGTTGTGCCCGGCACCGATCAGGACCGCGTCATAGGAGGACGTCATCTCTTCCCCTCGCCAACGTCAGAGTATAATTGCAAACGCAAATAAATTTGTCTAGCATCATCGGCAGCGAAACCCGCGCCGGCCAAGTGGGGCGGCGCAAGGCAACAGGGAGAACGAAATGACCGCCGCCGCGACACTTGATGAACTCGCCGCCATGCTCGTATCGGGCAAGGTCGAGGTCGTGGACCTTTCCGGCCTACTCGGGCCAGATACGCCACTGCTGAAACTGCCGCCGGAACTGGCGGTGGACACACCCAAGATCGAAGTTCACAGAATTTCGGAATACGATCAGGACGGGCCGTTCTGGGCGTGGAACTGGCTCAAGATCGGCGAGCACTCGGGAACGCATTTCGATGCGCCGCATCACTGGATTACCGGCAAGGACTACCCCGACGGCTATACCGACACGATCCCAGTGAAGAACTTCGTGGCCCCGGTGAATGTCATCGACTGCTCGGATGCCTCGGCGAAAGACAATGACTTCCTGCTGACCGCCGAGGGCGTGAAGGCCTGGGAGGCCGAACACGGTGAGATCAAGGCCGGCGAATGGGTTGTGATGCGCTCCGACTGGGACAAGCGCGCGCATTCCGAAGAGCTTTACCTGAATGCCGACGCGACAGGGCCGCATTCCCCGGGCCCGACCCCGGACTGCATCGAATACATCCTGTCCAAGGGCGTGATCGGCTGGGGCACCCAGTGCATCGGCACGGATGCGGGCCAGGCCGGCGGGATGGAACCGCCCTTCCCCGCCCACAACCTTCTGCACAAGGCAAACCGCTATGGCCTTGCCAGCCTCGCCAATCTGGACAAGCTGCCGCCCAAGGGCGCGATCCTCATCGTTGCGCCACTGAAGCTGGTGAACGGCACCGGCAGCCCGATCCGCGCACTGGCCCTGGTGGCCCGCTAGGCACATGCGAGGCTGGGATCACGTCATCATCGGCAGCGGCATCAACGCGCTTGTCGCCGCGGCGCTGCTGACCGGCAAGGGGGCCCGCGTCCTCGTCCTCGAACGCGAGGACGAGGTGGGCGGCTGCATGAAGACGGCCGAGATTACCCTGCCCGGCTTCCAGCATGACGTGATGGCCGCCACCTTCGTTCTGTTCCTGACCTCTCCGGCCCATGCTGCGCTTGGCCCTGCGCTGGCGCGGCACGGGCTGGAGTTCTGCCAGACGCCGCATCCGACCGCCGTACTGCGCCCGGACGGGCGGGCGCTGGTGCTGACGATGGACCGGGCGGCGAATGTCGCCGCCTTCGATGCGCTGTCGCCGGGCGACGGTGCGGCCCATGCCGAAGACGTGGGCGGGGTCGAGGCGGAGGCTCCTTTTCTGTTCTCCCTGTTGGGCGGTGAACTCTGGAGTTGGCCGACACTGAAGCTCGTCGCCCGCGAGGCATGGCGGCGCGGCCCGCGCGGGCTGGCCGCCTGGGTCGGCCGCGCGCTGGTGCCAGCGCGCGGCTGGCTGGAGACGAGCTATCGCTCCGACATGGTGCAGGCCCTTTGGGCGCCCTGGGTGCTGCATGCCGGGCTGACGCCGGAGTCCGCCTATTCCGGCCAGATGGGCAAGGTCATCGCCTTCGCGCTGGAGGCCGCGGGGGCGCCGGTTGCCAAGGGCGGCGCGGGGGCCGTCGCACGGGCCTTCCGCGCGCTGATCGAGGCGCAGGGCGGCACCATCCGCACCGGCACCGACGTCACCCGGATTCTGACGTCGAAAGACCACGTGACCGGCGTCGTCACCGCCTCGGGAGAGGAGATCGCGGCGCCGTCCGTCATCGCCTCGGTTGCGCCGGGGCAGCTGTACGGCCGCCTGCTTGGCGATGCGGCCCGCCCCGAGGACCGCGCCGCGAGCGGCCAGTTCCGCCACGGGCGCGGCGATCTCCAGCTCCATTTCGCGCTGTCGCAGCCGCCGGAATGGCTGACACCCGGGCTCGACAACGTCGCGCTGATCCATCTTTCGGACGGGGTCGACGCGGTGTCGAAATCCGCGAACGAGGCCGAACGTGGTATGCTCCCCGAAACCCCCACGATCTGCGTCGGACAGCCGGCCAGCCTCGATCCGTCGCGCTGCCCCGAGGGGCAGGCCATCCTCTGGCTGCAAATTCCCGACGCGCCCCGCCGCATCAAGGGCGACGCGGCAGGCATCATCCCGACAACGCCGGACTGGACCGAAGCGACCCGCGAAGCCTTCGCCGACCGGATCGAGGCGATCCTGTCCCGCCATATCCGCGACTTCTCGGCGATACGGCTGGCCCGCCGCGCCTTTTCGCCGGCCGACCTCGAGGCGATGAACATCAATCTCGTCGGGGGCGACCCCTATGGTGGCGCCTGCTCGGTCGACCAGTTTTTCCTGTGGCGCCCATTCGCGCATTCAGTAAACGGCAACACGCCCATCCGCGGCCTGCACCAGATCGGTGCCTCGACCCATCCCGGGCCGGGACTGGCCGGCGGTTCGGGCTATCTGTTGGCCAAAAGGATGGGCGCATGAACGATCAGATCAAACCAACGCTCGACGAAGCACCGCGGCTCGGCGAAATCGGCCTGCAGAACTTCGCCCCCTATCTGATGAACCGCATCATGGGCCGCTACAACGCAAGCCTGCGTCAGGAGATGGCGGCACTCGGCCTGACAACGGCGAAGATGCGGACGCTGGCGGTGCTTTCCGTGATCGACGGGCTGCAAATCAGCCGCCTTGCGGTCTACGCGGTGATCGAGCCATCGACGCTGAGCCGCGCGCTTGTCGCGCTGGAGACCGAAGGGCTGGTGAGGCGTGAGGCCGACGCCAGCGACAGCCGCGCAAGCCGGGTCGCGATAACCGAAGCCGGTCGTGCCGCCTTCGACCGGCTCTGGCCGTCTATGGCCCACAGCTATGCCCATATGTTCGCAGGCATCCCCGAGGAAGAGCGCCGTGCCTTCGTGGGCACGCTACAGAAGATGCTTGCCAATATCCGCATACACGACTTCTGAAGGAGACAACCGCATGCCCGACCATCCACCCAGCCCCCTGCCCGGTCTGCGCGGGATGGATCACGTCGGGCTGACAGTGCCCGATCTGGCGCAGGCGGAGGCCTTCTTCACCGAGGTTCTGGGCTGCGAGGTCGTAACCCGTTTCGGCCCGTTCCGCGACGATAGCGGCAGCTTCATGCAAGATGTGCTGGACGTCGACCCGCGTGCGGTAATCCTGACGATCTCGCTTCTGCGCTGCGGCAGCGGCAGCAACATCGAGCTGTTCCAGTACGAGGCCCCCGACCAGCAGCGCCTTGCCCCGCGCAACAGCGACATCGGCGCCATGCACCTTGCCTTCTACGTTGATGACATCGCGGCCGCGGCCGAGCAGTTGCGCGCGCGCGGTCTGCGCGTTTTCGCAGGGCCGCTTCAGATCACTGAAGGGCCCGCGGCCGGTCAGTCCATCCTTTATTTCCGCGCGCCCTGGGGCCAGCAGCTGGAACTGATCACCTACCCGCAAGGCATGGCTTACGAGGCCGGCGCAAAGACGCTGCTCTGGTCGCCCCGCGCGCCCACCCATTAAGGCCAGGAGAGGACGATGGCAGAACGGTCATTCGCAAAGGAAGTGCAGAAACTGCGGCTTGGCGAAGGCGAGACCTTCACCGGCGAGGGCATCCTTGCGATCACCAAGGCGCTTCTGGAATGCGGGGTGGGCTACGTCGGGGGTTACCAGGGGGCGCCGATCAGCCACCTGATGGATGTGCTGGCCGATGCGCAGGACATCCTTGCCGAGCTTGGCGTCCGCTTCGAGGCCAACGCCTCTGAAGCGGCGGCAACGGCAATGCTGGCGGCCTCGGTCCACTATCCGATCCGCGGTGCGGTCACCTACAAGGGGCCCGTGGGGGTCAACGTGGGATCGGATGCGCTGGCCAACCTCGCCTCGTCCGGGGTCAATGGCGGCGCGCTCATCATCGTGGGCGAGGATTACGGCGAAGGCTCGTCCATCATGCAGGAGCGCAGCCACGCCTTCGCGATGAAAAGCCAGGTCTGGCTTATGGACCCGCGCCCAAGCCTGCCCACCATCGTCAGGGGGGTCGAACAGGGGTTCGAGCTGTCGGAGGCCTCGAATACGCCGGTCATGCTGATGGTGCGGATCCGGTCCTGTCACGTCACCGGCACGTTCACCACGCGCGACAACCGCCGTCCGGAAATGACGGTGGCAGACGCGCTGGCCAATCCCAGCAGCGATTTCAATCGCGTTGTTCTGCCGCCGATGTCCTTCGTTCAGGAGCAGGACAAGGTGAAGAACCGATGGCCGGCCGCGATGAAATTCATCAAGGAGCAGGGTCTGAACGAACGGTTCGGACCCAGACAGGCCCCCGTCGGCATTGTGTTGCAGGGGGGGATGTACAACGGCGTGATCCGTGCCCTTCAGCGACTTGGGCTGGCCGACCTCTCGGGCGACAGCCAAATCCCGCTTTATGTCCTGAACGTCACATATCCCCTTGTCCCTGACGAATTCCTGTCTTTCTGCGAAGGCAAGGAGGCCGTTCTGGTCGTGGAGGAAGGCCAGCCCGAGTTCATCGAGCAAGCGTTCGCGGCGATGCTCTACAAGGCCGGCGCGCGGATTGCGCTTCACGGCAAGGATATCTTCCCAATGGCCGGGGAATACACCGGTCAGGTGATGCTGGACGGGATCGAAGGGTTCCTGCGCGCGGTCGCGCCCGCTTACCTGCCTGCCCAGCGGCTCGCCCCCAATTCCGAGAATGCCCCGATCCCGGACCTGTCCAAGACCGTCCCGATCCGCCCGCCGGGTTTCTGCACCGGCTGTCCGGAACGTCCGATCTTTGCCGCGCTGAAACTCGCGCAGGGGGAATTGGGCAAGCATCAGATCACCGGCGATATCGGCTGCCATCTCTTCGCCTGCCTGCCCCCGTTCGAGATCGGCGGCGCAACGATGGGCTACGGCCTCGGCCCGGCTGCGAACGCCGCTTTTGACGGTGGCGGAGAGCGACGGCCGATTTCCATCATCGGAGACGGCGGGTTCTGGCACAACGGGCTGTCCTCTTCCATCGGCAACGCGGTCTTCAACAAGTCCGACAGCCTGACAGTGATCGTGGACAACTACTATTCCGCCGCCACCGGCGGTCAGGACGTGCTGTCTTCGCGCGCCGACAATGCCACGAAATCGACCAAGCACCCGATCACCGCCGCCCTGAAGGGCGTTGGCGTCGAATGGGTGCGCCAGATCGACCGCACCTATGACGTGCCGAAGATGCTCGCGACCATCCGCGAGGCGCTGACCACCGATTACAAGGGCCCCAAGGTCATCGTCGCATCGTCCGAATGCATGCTGAACCGACAGCGGCGCGAGCGGCCGCAGCGCAACCAGGCGATCCGCGAGGGGCGGCGGGTCGAGGCGCCCCGCTTCGGCGTGGACGAGGCGATCTGCACAGGCGACCATGCCTGCATGCGCCTGTCGGGTTGCCCGTCGCTGTCGCTCAAGGTGCTGGACGATCCGCTGCGCGACGACCCGATCGCATCCATCGATACCAGTTGCGTGGGCTGCGGGAACTGCGGCGAGGTGGCCGATGCCGCAGTGCTGTGCCCTTCGTTCTACCGTGCCGACGTCGTCCACAACCCGAGCGAGCGCGATCGAAAGCGGGCCCGCTTTGCCGCGCGTGTCATCGGCTGGCTGCAATCCAGGCGCGCGGCCCGGCGACTCACGTTCACGGGAGAGACGGCATGAACGCCCCTTTTGCCAAACAGCCCCCTGATCCCCGCCTTGGCGGTATCCTCAAGCTCGCGATCATGGCCGTGGGCGGACAAGGTGGCGGCGTCCTGACGGGCTGGGTGGAAACTGTCGCGCGCGCAAACGGTTACGCCGTACAGGCCACCTCGGTCGCCGGCGTGGCACAGCGGACCGGAGCCACAATCTACTACATCGAAATGGCGCCCGAGACCGAACATCCACCCGTTTTCTCACTGCTGCCGGCCGCCGGGGACGTGGACGTGCTGGTCGCAGCCGAGATGATGGAGGCGGGCCGTGCGATCATGCGGGGGTTCGTCACACCTGACCGCACGACGCTGATCGCCTCCAGCCACCGCGCGCTCGCGGTGTCCGAGAAGATCGTCCCGGGCCACGGCATCGCCAGCGCGGATGAGGTCATGGCCGCGATCGAGGTTGCAGCCCAGCGCCATGTCGTCTTCGACATGGACCATATCGCGGTTGAAAATGGCACCGTGATCTCGGCAAGTCTGCTGGGCGCCATTGCGGGTTCCGGGGCCCTCCCCTTCGGCCGCGACGCATTTGAAGAGGCGATCCGCGGGAGCGGTCGCGGCGTCGAAGCGAGCCTTGCCGCCTTCGCCAAGTCCTTCGAGATTGCCGCGGCGCGTGACGAAGGCACCGGCAGCCCGGACGTCTCTGCACCGGGACCGCGCGCGGCTGCCGCGCCCGCCGGGCCTGCGCGCCTTCTGGCGAAGTGGCAGAAGGTCATGGCCCGCGTGGCCGCGCTGCCCGCACCCGCGCGCGATATGGCCGGGGCCGGTCTACGGAAGGTGGTGGATTTTCAGGACCTCGCCTATGGGCGCGAATATCTCGACCGGCTGGAAAAGGTCGTGGCTCAGGACAGCGAACAGCGGGCTTGGGTCCTGACGCGCGAGGCGGCGAAATACATCGCAAACGCGATGGCCTATGACGACATCATCCGGGTGGCCGATCTGAAGACACGGCCGGACCGCTTCCGCCGCATCGCACAGGAAATGCGGGCAACCGATGCGAACCTGTTGCATCTGACCGAGTTCTTTCATCCCCGTGCCGCGGAATTGGTAGGCCTTCTGCCCGCCCGGATTGGCGCGGCGGTGCAAGCGCGCCCGGGCTGGATGGCATGGATCGACCGTCATTTCGGCAAGGGCCGCCGGATGCGCAGCGACCGGCTCTGGCCGTTCCTGCAGCTCCACCTCTTGGGCGGGCTGCGGCGCTGGCGGCGCGGAAACCTACGTCACCGCGAAGAGCGCGCCCACATCGAAGGCTGGTTCGTTACGGCGATGGGACGTGTGGCCCGGGACTACGACCTTGCCGTGGAAACCATCCGCGCGCGGCGGCTCATAAAGGGCTATTCGGACACTCATGCCCGCGGTTTGTCGAAGTATGATCGCGTCATGGAGGGGATCACGCTGGTTGAAGGCCGCCCGGACGCTGCCGACTGGGCCCGCCGCCTGCGCGAAGCCGCTATGCAGGACGAAAAGGGCGAACAGCTTGACGGGGCACTGGCAACGATCCGTTCTTTCCTTTGATCGGGGTAGTGCCTGTCGGACAAGTGGCGCGCGTCACCGCGACCCGTCGGCGGGACTTCATCAGGCTACGGCCTCCCCGAGGACGGAAAGCATCCTTTCCACACCTTCGGCGGTTGTCATGACGCCTGGGGACAGGCGCAGCACCTGACCGCGGGCATCGGCGAAGACATGTGCGTCCCGGAACCGCCCGAGTACGGCAGCTGGTGCGACGCGCTCATCCAGACGCAGCATCACGCTGCCGCCCCGCTCCGCTTCGTCTCGCGGGCTGACAAGCGGCAAACGAAGCGCATCAAGCCCCTCGATTATCCGTGCCGACAAGGCCCGGTTGTGGGCCAAGATCGCCCCTTGATCCTGATCTGCGTGCCAATCCAGCGCAGGGACGGACGCCACGGCCGCCACAATGCCAGGCGTGCCACTGTCGAAACGCCGTGCGTCCGGGGCGAACGCGAATTTTTCCAGGTCCCAGGAAAACGGGTTGTCCTGACTGAACCAGCCACGCAGTTCCGGCTGGCATTCTGCGATAAGGGGTGCCGCGACCTGCAGGATCCCGGCGCCCGGCGTGCCGCACATCCATTTCAGGCTGGTCGAGATGGCAAAGTCCACAGCGGGATCCTTGACGTCGAACGGAAGAAGCCCGGCAGCCTGCGTGATGTCGACCCCGACGAGGCTTCCCATCTGGCGCCCATGCGACACCAGTCCCGAAAGATCACAGCGATGCGACGTTGTGGAGGACACCCACGTCAGCAGTGCCAGCCCGACGTCGTCCCCCCAGCGGTCGATCATGTCTTCATCCCGCACCCAGCTTTCGCCCTGCCGGATCGGCACGGTGTCCAGGGTGAAACCAAGCCGAGTGGCAAGTCCGGACAGCAGGAAGTGCAGAGATGGAAAGCAGTCCCCGGCGACCAGCAACCGCTTTCCCTTCAAGTGCCGGGCAGGCAAGGACGTGACCAGCGCGTGCAGGGCAACGGTCACGTTTTCAGTGGTGGTTAGCGTCCCCTCCGGCGCACCGATCAGGGCGCCCCAGCGATCGATGAACCGCTGGCGCAGGGGAAGGAGTCCGCCCCATTGGCCGTCATCATCCGCCCCCCAGATCTCGGCGAACCGCGCCATGGCAGCGGCGAGGTCGGCGGCTTTTCGCGGGTAAAGGCCAATGGAATGATAGAGGAAATAGGCGTCTCCGCTTTGCATCTCTTTCTCGCGCTTGTCGATCAGTGATGGGTCGGGGCGCCGAAGCGGCGCTCAAGCCGGCTGGTCAGGCGGACGGCGGGCCAGAGCAGGGCGACATAGATCACCGCTGCCCCGATCAATGGCGTGGGGTTGGCAAACAGCGCCTGGCTGTCGGTCGCCTGTTTCAGCAGATCGTTCATCGCCACGACGGACGCGAGCGAGGTATCCTTCACCAGCGAAACCGAGTTCGAGGCAAGCGGCGGGATCACCAGCCGCACGGCCTGTGGCAAGATCACCTTCTGCATCGTGCGCCAGAAAGGCAGGCCAAGCGACTGCGCTGCCTCGAACTGGCCCTTGGGAACCGCCTCGATCCCGGCGCGGACGCATTCCGCCGTATAGGCTGCCATCACGATGGACAGCGCAACCGCAGCCGCGGCAAAGGACGACAGCGTAATGCCGACGAAGGGCAAGGCGTAATAGATCAGGATCAGCACCACCAGCATCGGCATCGCCCGAAGCACGTCGATGTAGAACACTGCCAGCAATCGCAATGCGCGCGGCGCGTAAAGCCGCATCAGACAGATGAGCACGCCCCCGATCGTGCCCAGCACGATCGCCGTAATGCTGAGCAGAAGCGTATTGCCAAGGCCGCGCAACAGTATGGGAAAGGATTTGCGGAAAACTTCCGCGTTGAAAAAGATATCGATTGCGTTCATCGCCCTGCCCCTTGAACACAGGCCCCGGCGGCGGAAAGCATGTCCGCTGCCGGGGCCCTGGACCTGCCAGCCTAGTTCGTCGCGGTCGGAACAGGCATTGCCGTCAGCGTGTAACTGTCGGGCTTGGGATCGACACCGAACCAGTGATGGTAGATGGCCTTCATGGTGCCATCCTTCTTCATGGCCGACATGGCATCGTTGATCTTTTGCAGCAGCGGTGCGTTCTTCGGCATCATCATGGCAAATTTCTCGCCGGTCTGGATCTCGATCGGCACGTCGAGGCCCTTCATCTTCGTCATGGCGTAGCGCAGGCCCACGATGTCGTTGGCCACAGCATCCACCCGGCCATTTGTCAGGTCGGTCAGCATGTTGGACAAGGTGTCATAGCTCTTGTAGGACCGGTAGCCGATCTTGTCCTTGCGTTGCTTCAGCCAGTTCTCCCCGAACGAGGTGGCAATGGAGCCGACGACCTTACCTTTGAGGTCGCCCAGGCCGTGGATATTCTCGTTCGCCAGCGTAGCGAACCCGAGCGCACCCGCCACGATGGGCTGGGTGAAGGATTGGCTCTTGAGCCGGTCGTTCGTGATGGTCAGCGACGAGATCACCAGATCAACCCGCCGCGAGGCCGAAGCCACGAAGAGCGCCTTGAAGTCCATGCCCTCAATCTTCGGCGTCATGTCCAACCGCTTGGCAATCTCCTTTACAATATCGACTTCGAAGCCCTGAAAGTTGCCCGAGGCATCTTTGAATTCCCACGGCGGGTTCGCCGGGTAGGAGGCCACCCGCAACACGCCGGCCGCCAGAGCCATCGTCCCCGAGGCGGCCATCGTCGCCGCCGCGAGAAAGCCGATAACACCTCTCCTGCTGATTTTCATTATACACTCCCCTGTTCACACCGGCACGTTGTCACGCCGGACTGGCCCGATGCTGACATATTTCCCTCACGGCGCAATAATTATTTTGGGATTGAAATATTTAAGCCTGAATTTGTTCTTCGGGCCATAGTTTCCTGGGCTTTGGTCGGCCATGATCCTGATTGCGGTGATGAGTGTCGTTCCGCGAACGGCGGGATTTCATGCCCAGTGGACCGTCTCGATTGTGGATGGTCTGGACATGTTGCGCTTGCATCCTTTCCGGCTCATCCCGTGGACCGCGGGTTCGTTCCTCGGGGACTTTCGTACGCCTGCCGGCGCCCGAAACTCCTCACGCATCCGGACAGGCGGATTTTCGAGTCCGACACGGCGGAAGCGGACATCGGGCCTGGCCTTCCAAACCCCATGGCCTCCCAAACCCTATGGCCTTCGAGCGCAGGACAAGCAAAGCGAGATCAACGCTCGCCATGAAAGACGGGCAAGTCCCCTTAGGCTTGCGCGGGGTCGTAGCCGCGAACGCGTGCCGTGTAGCGACGCGAGGTGAAGACCGGGCCGTTGTCGGACCTCAGCAGGAATTCGGACGGCTCAAGAGCTGAACTGCAGGGCCTGAACAAACGGATCGGAACCGTGCCCGGGTTCCCGGAGACCTTCTTGCCTCACCACGCGGGCTCGCACTCCTTCACAGCAGCAATTACGCCGCCCTGCCCTGATCGATCCCCGAGATTGCGGCCACAAGGCTGTCCTCGGTCACCTCGTCGGCGGTGAAGGTCCGCATGACGCGGCCATGGTACATCGCCACGATCCTGTCGGAGACATGCAGCACCTCCGGCATCTCGGACGAGATCACGATGACGGCGTAGCCCTGCCCCGCCAGCTTGCGGATCAGGTTGTGGATCTCTGCCTTCGACCCCACGTCGATGCCGCGCGTCGGTTCATCGACGATCAGGATGCGCGGCCGCATCGCCAGCCATTTGCCGATGACGATCTTCTGCTGGTTGCCGCCCGAAAGGTTGCCCACCGCCTGCCGCCAGCTTGGCGTCTTGATCTGAAGGGTGTCGCGATACTGATCGAAGATCGCGATCTCTGCCCCGTCCGACACGAAGGGGCCAGAGGTGAGGTCCCCCACCTGCGGCAGGGTCATGTTGTCCCGGCAGTTCATGCCCAGCACCAGCCCTTGCTCCTTCCGGCTCTCCGGCACCAGCGAGATGCCGTGCGCAATCGCTGTGGCCGGGCTCGCGATGTGGTTCAGTTCCTCGGCCCCCAGCCGGATCGTGCCGGCCGTGGGGCGGCGCAGGCCGAAGAGCGTCTCGGCGATCTCGGTCCGCCCGGCGCCGACGAGGCCGTAGAAGCCCAGCACCTCGCCCTCGCGCACCTCAAAGCTCACGTCCTGGTAAAGATCGCCGCAGGACAGCCCCTCGACCTGCAAGGCAACCTCGCCCAGGCTTCCCGCCGCCTGCTCGCGCCGCGACAGGTCAAGCTTGCGGCCGATCATCAACTGGATCACCGCGTCCTCGTCCGTCTCGGCCGCGACCAGCGTGCCGCGATGACCGCCGTCGCGCAGAACCGAGATGCGATCGGCCAGCGTGAAGATCTCATCCATCCGGTGCGAGATGTAGACGATCCCCCCCCCTGCGCCTTCAGGTCGTTGATGATGTCGAAGAGCACGACCTTTTCCGCATCGGTCAGCGAGGCGGTGGGTTCGTCGAACACCACCGCCTTCGCATCTACCGTCAGCGCGCGGGCGATCTCGACCATCTGGCGATTGGCGATCGACAGGTCGCCCACGCGGGACCTGGGCCCAAACTTGCAGTTCAGCCGGTCGAGGATCACCTGCGCATTGGCATAAAGCTTCTGCCAGTCCACGCGCCCGAAGGACCGGCGCGGCAGCTCGCCCAGATAGATGTTCTCGGCCACCGACATCTCTTCGGCAAGGCTCAGTTCCTGGTGGATCAGCACCACGCCGCGGGCCTTGGCCTCGAGCGGGGTGCGCATGGTGACGGGCGCTCCGTCGATGAAGATGTGGCCTTCGTCGGGCTGATACATCCCCGCCAGCACCTTCATCAGCGTGGACTTGCCGGCGCCGTTCTCGCCCAGCAGGGCATGAACCTCGCCCGGCATGACCTCGAAGCTGACGCCATCCAGCGCCCGGACCCCGGGAAAGGTCTTCACGATGCCTTCAAGGCGCAGCGCGGGGGTCTGGTCGCTCATAGCCGCAGCTCCTCTTTGCCCTTGCGGTTCAGTTGCTTGTCGAGGAACAGCACCGCGATCAGGATGGCGCCCAGGATGACAAGCACGTAGAAGGCAGGCACCTGCATCAGGTTCATCCCGTTGCGCAGGATGCCGATGGCCAGCACCCCGCCGAATGTGCCTATGATGTCGCCTGCCCCGCCATTGAGCTTGGTGCCCCCCAGCACGACGGAGGTGATCACCCAGAGTTCGTAATTCGTGCCAAGGTTCGGCGTGGCCGCGCCCATCTGGCTGGACAGTGTGATCCCGGCCAGCGCCGCGAAGAAGCCCACGATCATGAAGTTGACCAGCATGTGGGGACCGACCCGGATGCCTGCGTTCACGGCCGCCGCGCGGTTGCCGCCGACGGCGTATATGTTGCGCCCATGCACCGTGTGCGACAGAAGAAAATGCACCACGATCGTGCAGAGGATGAACAGCACCGCCAAGGTCGGCAGCGGCCCGATGTTGGACGAGCCGAAGTCAGAGAAGGCGAAGTTCGAGGCAAAGAAGGACTGCTCCTTCGTGTAGACGAAGACGAGGCCCCGCACCCCCAGCATCGCGCCAAGCGTCACGATGAAGGAATCCACCCCCGTCTTCCAGACGATCAGGCCGTTCAACGCCCCCAGAAGCGTCCCCGCCGCCAGGGCGGCCAGCACGGCAGGCAGGATCGCCCAGTCGCCCCAGCCTGCGAAGATGTGCCAGTCCTGGATATCGACGCACAGGCTGGCCGCCAGCGCGACGACGGCGCCCACGCTCAGGTCGATGTTGCCGTTGATCATCACCAGCGTCATCCCGAGCGCGATCAGCCCGATGGTCGAGGTCTGAACGAGGATGTTCTTGAAGTTCTGGATCGCGAAGAAATACGGGTTCGCGATGCTGAAGAAGATGAAGATCAGCAGGATGAAGCTCCAGATCGGGTTTCGGGCCAGCCACTGCATCGCGGATTTCAGCGGGTTGTCGGACATCTCTTCCTCCCTCACGCGATAGGCGACCAGAGGCGGCCGCGCTTGGCCGCGATGTCGAGCCAGACCGCAAGGATGATAACGGCCCAGGTGACGAGCCACTGAACGTAGTATTCGAAGCCCAGAAGCAGCAGGCCGTTCTGGATGAAGCCCAGGATCAGCACGCCGATCACCGTCTTCCAGATCGTCCCCGCCCCGCCCAGAAGCGAGGTGCCGCCAAGGATCACCGCCGCCAGCGCCTGCAACTCGTAGCCCTGCCCCACGTTGTTCTGCGATCCCATGACCCGGCTGCCGAGGATGATCGCCGAGATCGCCACACAGGTGGCCGAGATCAGATAGGTCGCGAAGACGACGCGATTGCGCCGGATACCGGAGAAGACCGCCGCCGTCTGGTTGCCGCCCGTGGCATAGACGCGGCGGCCGAACGGCGTGTAGGCCATCACCACGTGCAGCACCACGGCGGCGAGCGCGAAGATCACGATCGGCGTCGGGATGTCGGCGATGTAGCCGCGTCCGAAGATCTTGAACCAGGTCGTGTCCTGATTGGCGATATCGACGTTCTTGCCGCCCGAATAGATCAGCGTCAGGCCCTGGATCGCGGACAGCATACCCAGCGTGACGATCAGCGAATTGAGCTTCGCCACGCCCACCAGCAATCCGTTTACCGCGCCAAGACCCAGGGTTGCGACCAGCGTCACGCCGATGGCGGCGCCAGGGCCGATCTTGTCGTGCAGGTCCACCACCATGACCGTCGAGAAGGACAGCATGGATCCGACCGACAGGTCGAGGTTGCCCCCAATCACCACGACGGTGACGCCAAGCGCCATGACCCCGATGATGGCCGCGGCGCGCAGGACCGACATGATGTTCTCGACGCTGAGGAAGCGGTCGGAAAAGATCGCGAAACCGATCATGAACAGCGCGAAGGCCACAAAGATGCCCTGCCGCGCCAGAAGTCCTCCAATCTGTTTCAGCCGCGTCTCCGCCATCGCATTCTCCCCCTGGCCGCCACGTGGTCGTTCTGTCGCGGCAGGCGCCAGCGACGCTGTTGTATGAGTCTCGGCCATGGCCCCTCCCCGGGCTGTCGGTCGCTGTGCGCGACTGCTCAGACCAACGTCATTCCCCCGTCAATCATGACGATCTGTCCCGTCATGTAATCGCTTTCCGGCGAGGCGAGGAATGTCGTCGTTCCGGTGATATCGGCCGGACGGGCGACCCGCCCCCGCAGTATCCCGGCGGAGAATTCCTCCATCGCCTGCCCCGGACGCTCGGCCGCCCCGATCTGCATCAGGTCGCGGTCGACCTCGTCCCACATTTCGGTGGCAACCACGCCGGGCGCAAAGCCCGTGACCGTGATATCGTGACGGGCAAGATCGCGCGCGGCCGATTGCGTCAACGAGACCACGGCCCACTTCGACGCGCAATAGGGGGCGACGTTGTCGAAGCCCTGCCGGCTCGCGATCGAGGCGGTGTTGACGATCTTGCCGCCGCCGCCCTGCGCGATCATCTGGCGGGCGGCCTCCTGCATGCCGATCAGCACGCCGAGACCGTTCACCCCCATGATGAAATTCCAGTTGTCCTCGGTCACGTCGAGGAAATTCATCGGCCGGTTCACCCCGGCATTGTTGAACTTCACATCCAGCCGGCCGAAGGCATCGGCGACCTTGCCGATCATCGCCCGCACCTGGTCGCGGCTTGTGACGTCAACGGGCGCCGACATGACGCGTCCTCCGCCAGCTTCGGCCCTTTCGCGGTTCGCCTCGGCCACCTTGGCAACCTGATCGCCATTGATGTCGGCGAAACAGACATCCGCACCTTCATCCAGCAGGGCCTCGCCTATGGCGCGGCCAATTCCACGGGCAGCCCCGGTCACGAGGCAGACACGCCCGGTCACGCGTCCCATTCCTTCCTCCATCGTGCCTGTCAAAGGGCGCGGCCCCCGATATCGGGAACCGCGCAGTCTGGAGGAGAGATCAGAACACCGGCTTGGAGAAGTTCTTCATGTTCTGCTGGTCGATCGGCGGCGTCGGGAAGTAGTTCATTTTCGGAACCTTCTTGCCCTCGACCACCTCGACGGCCGTCTTCAGCGCGTTCTTCGCGTCTTCGACCGGCGACTGGTAGACAGAGCCGTAGTATTCGCCCTTGGCCATCGCCTCGTAGCCGACGGCGAAGTTGGTCGCGCCGACGAACTTGATGTCCTTGGCGCGATGCGCGGCAAGGGCCGCGTTCAGCGCGCCGACGCCCATGTTGTCATCCGCGGCATAGACGCCGTCGATCTTGGGATACTTCACCAGGAAGTCTTCCATCACGCGCTGCGACTTCTCGCGGTTCCAGTCGCCCGGCTGGGTGGCCATGATCTTCACGCCCGGGCATTTCTTGGCCAGCTGGACCTCGAAGCCCTTCTCCCGCTGGATCGCGGTGGTGTAGCCCGGCTTGCCGGAGATCTGCACGATCTGCCCCTTGCCGTTCAGCGCCTTGCACATCAGGTCGGCGGCTTCCTCACCCTGCTTGATGTTGTTCGGGCCGGAGAAGGCCGCGATGTAGGGCATTCCCTGCTTGGCAATGTTCGAGTTGGTGATGACGACCGGGATCCCCGCGTCATGCGCCTTCTTCACCGCCGGGACCACGGCCTTGCCGTTGGTCGGCCAGACGATGATGGCATCGACATGCTGCTGGATCAGGTCCTGAATCTGCGCGATCTGGCGCGCCACGTCGCCCCCGGCGTCCAGCACCACGGTGCTGACATTGGGATCGGCCTTGGCCGCGGCGATGAAGGCCTTCTCATAGGTCGTCTGGTAGCTGTCGACGCCCACGTTGTTCTGCGTGATGCCGATCTTGATCGTCTTGGCGGATACTCCGCCGGCTAGAGCCAGGCACATGACCGCAGTCGAGCCGGCGATCAGGGCCTTCATTTTCTTGTCCATTGTCTTCCTCCCAAAGTCGGTTCCCAGCCGCGGATCCGTTTCCCAAAGCCTCCCCCCGGGTCACGAATCTTCCAGCAGCCACCCGGCCACTATTCCGTCGGGACGAAACGGTTTCCCCCGACAATATGTCCAAAATGGATGTATCAATATCCAAGTTGAACATATTCGCCGCAGCCACTCTCTCTCATTCCGAACATCCTGATGGAGCCGCTCGATGCAAGAGCCGACACGTCCGCACCCGACCCGTCAAAGATTATCCAAAGTGATGAAAGCCGATGCAAACTTCGTCCAGAACGGACAAGGCGATGCAAGCGCCAAAAAGGCCGCCCCGGCTGCCACTGCGCATGATCCCTTCGCCATGCTCGATTTCATCGACGCCTTCACGACCGAGGTCGGCGAGGCGCTCGAGCTGTCAACCCCGAACCCCTATCTGACCATGGCTGCGCACCTGATCCGCAACCACCTGGAAGGCAGGACCGTCACGCCGTCGTCGCTCGTGGCGGCGTCGGGTGTGCCTTATGCCACGGCCGTTCGGAAGCTGGCCGACATGACGGCTGCGGGGCTCGTCGAACAGCGTCCCCGCACCCGCAGCGGCAAGAGCTTCTCGCTTCACGCCAGCACGCGGCTGCTGGAGTCGTGGCAGCAGCTCACCTCCCGCGTCGAACGGCTGGCCGAACGCCACCTTGGGGCGCGCCCGGCGCGCGACGCGGACTATTACTTCGGTGGCTCCTACATGCAGGGCCAGTCGATCAAGCCGCCCTCGGTCCTGCCCGAGCCGCTGTCGCTGCCCGGCGGGGTGCGCGTTCTGGTGCATGGCGATCCGACCTTCATGGTCATGGAGACGCTGAAGCGGCAGTTCGAGCAGATCGTCGGCACCGACATCTCGCAGCGGGCCTTTTCCATCGACCGGCTGCACGAAGAGGCGCTGCGCAACTCCGCCCGACGGACCAGCCATTACGACATCATCGCCATCGACCTGCCCTGGATCGGTGAATTCGCAAGCCAGGGCCTGCTGCTGCCACTGGACGAGGTGATGGACATCCAGCGCCTCGATCCCAGCGATTTCCACACGGCGGGATGGCGTGCGGCGCATTGGGCAGGCCGCCCGTATGGTGTGCCGAGCCAGACCACGCCCGAGCTCCTCTTCTACCGCAAGGACATGTTCGCCGAGGCCGGTCTGGAACCGCCGACGACCACGGCGGCAGTGCTGGAGGCCGCGAGGCGTTTTCACGATCCGGCCCGCGGGCGCTACGGGATAGCCTGGAACGCGGCGCGCGGCACGGCGCTTGGTCACACCTTCATGATGGCCTGCGCCGATTTCGGTCACCCGATCCTGAACCTCGACCCGATCTCGGGTGGGTTCGACGCGGACTGGCTTGATCGCGACGACCTGCGCCCGCAGTTCGACGCCCCGGCGGCAGAGGCGGCGGCAGAGTATCTGATGCAGCTTCTGGACTATTCGCCGCCCGACATCCTGTCGATGTCCTGGTATGAGCGTGTCCGCCCCTATGCCGCGGGCCGCGTCGCGATGGCCTACGGCTACACGCTGCTGGCCCCTTATTTCGAGCTCGACCCGAGCTCGCCCGCGCATGACACGACGGGCTACCTGCCCCATGCGGCGGGGCCCGGCGGATCGCCCGTGGCCCCGGTCGGCGGCTACGTGCTGGGCATTCCCGCCAACCTGCCAGTAGAACGGCGGGCCGCCGCGGCCGAGGCGCTTATCGCCTTCACCTCGCCGGCGGCCCAGAAGCTCTACGTCCAGAACGGCAGCCGCACGGCGCCGCGCTACTCGGTGGGCGCGGACCCGGAGGTTAGGCGTCTCTCCCCCATTTTCGAGGCGGTGGACGGCATGTCCTGGCGGGACGAGCTGCAGTTCTGGCCCCGTCCGCCGGTGCCGGAAGTCTGCGATCTGATCGAGATCTGCGGACAGGAGCTGCACGAGATGCTGCGCGGCGTCATCAGCCCGCGCCTCGCATTGAGAAAGACCCAAGAGCGGGCCGAACAAGCAATGAGACATCGAAGGTTCTGAGGAGGAGACCATGGACCCCAATCGCCTGAAAGGTAAGAACATCCTGATCACCGGCGCGGCCCAGGGGATGGGCGCGTGCAACGCCGAGCATTTCGCCGAACAGGGCGCGAATGTCTGTCTGGGCGACATCGACCTGGACAAGGCGCAGGAGACCGCCGACCGCATCAACGCGGCCGGAAACGGCAAGGCGATCGCGATCCGCATGGACGTGACGAAGCGCGCGGACAATGCCGCCGCCGTCGCGGCCACGGTCGAGAAATTCGGCCTGATCAACGTCGGCCTGTTCAACGCCGGCCTGAACAAGCCGCGCTTCTTCATGGACATCGACGAGGACAACTGGGACCTCATCATGGACGTGAACACCAAGGGTATGTGGCTGGGCATGCAGGAAACCGCCCGCCAGATGATCAAGCAGGGCAAGCAGGACTACCCCTACAAGATCATCAACGTGGGCTCGATCGCCTCGCGCAAGCCGCTGGTTGACGTGACGGTCTACTGCACTTCGAAATACGGCTGCCTCGCGCTGACGCATTGCGGCGCAGTGGCGCTTGCCGAACATGGCATCACGGTGAACGGCTATGCCCCGGGGGTCGTCGTCACCCCGCTCTGGGAACAGCTCGACAAGGACCTGATCGACATCGGCTTCAAGGAGCGCGAAGGCCAGGCCTACGAGGACATCGTCAACAACGAGCTGAAGATCAAGCGCGTCTCCTACCCCAATGACATCAAGGGGACAGCGGCTTTCCTTGTCAGCCCGGACAGCGACTACATGACCGGCCAGATGATCCACATCGACGGCGGCTGGTGCATCCAGTGATCCGCTGACCGGCGGCAGGCATCCCTCACCATCCGCTTTCCCCACAAATGGCGCCCCGCTCCAGGCGCCGGGAGATTTCACATGAACACGACAGCTCTCAATCCCCGCATCCTTCAACCGGGCGACATCGACCCGAACTGGCGCTGGGAAAAACACATCCCCGCCTGGGGCCACACCTCGGTCGATTTCGAACGCCGGGTCGATCACGACCGGCTGCGCCGCTACCGCCTCAGCCGCGCCAAGACCGCGCTGAAGAACAGCCACTGCGGCTCGCTCCTGCTCTTTGACGTCAACAACATCCGCTACATCAGCGGCACGAAGATCGGCGAGTGGGAACGCGACAAAATGTGCCGGTTCTGCCTGCTGGCGGGTGACGAAGAACCCTATGTCTGGGACTTCGGCTCCGCCGCCGTGCACCACCGCGAATACTGCGACTGGCTCGACCCCGAGCGGATGCTGGCCGGCGTCGTCGGCATGCGCGGCACGATTCCGCCCAGCTTCGGCCTGATGAAGCGCTATGCCGAAGAGATAGCGAGCCTGATCAAGAAGGCCGGGATGGCCGACATGCCCGTGGGCGTGGACTATGCCGAAACCGCGATGTTTTTCGCACTGCAGGAGGCGGGGCTGAACGTCGTGGACGGCCAGCAGATCATGCTGAGCGCGCGCGAGATCAAGAACATCGACGAGATCCAGCTTCTGAACCAGGCCGCCAGCATGGTCGATGGCGTCTACCACATGATTTCCGAGGAGCTGAAACCCGGCGTGCGCGAGAACGACATCGTCGCGATGTCGAACAAGCTACTCTACGAGATGGGATCGGACGACGTGGAGGCGATCAACGCCATCTCGGGCGAACGCTGCAACCCGCATCCGCACAACTTCACCGACCGGCTGTTCCGCCCCGGTGACCAGGCCTTCTTCGACATCCTGCAAAGCTACCAGGGCTACCGCACCTGCTACTACCGCACCTTCAACATCGGCCGTGCGACGCCCGCGCAGCACGACGCCTATACCAAGGCGCGTGAATGGCTCGACGCGGCGATCAGCGCAATCAAGCCCGGCGTGACGACGGACAAGGTGGCCAGCCTCTGGCCCAAGGCCGAGGAATACGGCTTCCCGGATGAGTTGTCGGCTTTCGGCCTGCAATTCGGCCACGGGCTGGGACTGGCACTGCACGAACGCCCGATCATCAGCCGGGCCGTCAGCCTCGACAACCCGATGGAGATCCAGACCGGCATGGTCTTCGCGCTGGAAACCTACTGCCCCGCCGCCGACGGCTATTCTGCCGCCCGGATCGAGGAAGAGGTCGTCGTGACCGACAAGGGCTGCACCGTGATCAGCCTGTTCCCGGCCGAGGAACTTCCGATCGCCAACCGCTACTGACCGCCTCCGCCGGGCGCGCGCGATCTTTCATCGAAAGATCGGGCGTCCGGCGAGGATATTTTCGCCAAGAGGAAGACAGGGAGCGCAACGATGGCTGCCGCCCGGCGCAAGACGAATACCGAGGACTATCTGCGGATGTATTCCCAGATGGTGCGCATCCGCACCTTCGAGGACAACGCCAACCAGCTTTACCTTTCGGCCAAGATGCCGGGGCTGACGCATATGTATTCCGGCGAGGAGGCCGTCGCCGTCGGCATCTGCGAGGCGCTGACGGATGATGACAAGATCACCTCCACCCACCGCGGCCACGGCCACTGCGTCGCCAAGGGGGCCGATTTCAGGCAGATGTTCTGCGAGCTTCTGGGCAAGGCCGAGGGCTACTGCCGCGGCAAGGGCGGGTCGATGCATATCGCCGACCAGAGCCACGGCAACCTTGGCGCCAACGCGATCGTCGGCGGCTCCATGGGCATCGCAACCGGGGCCGCGCTGTCGGCCAAGCGGCTGGGACGCAACGATGTCGCCGTCTGCTTCTTCGGGGACGGCGCGACCGCGCAGGGCCTGATGTACGAGGTGATGAACATGGCCGCGCTGTGGAAGCTGCCTGTCATCTACGCCTGCGAGAATAACGGCTATTCCGAATATACCGCGACTGCCGAGATCGCCGCCGGCTCGATCCTGAAGCGGGCCGAGGCCTTCGGGATAGAGGCGCACCAGGTGGACGGGCAGGATGTCCTGGCCGTCAACGACCTGGCGCAGAAGCTGGTCGCCCGCGCCCGCAACGGCGAGGGACCGTTCTTCATCGAACTGCTGACCTACCGCTATCACGGCCACCACGTCGGCGACATCAACCGCGATTACTACCGCACCAAGGAAGAAGAGACGATCTGGAAGGAGAAACGCGACCCGATCGTCAACTTCGGCGCGTGGCTCGCGAAGGAAGGCATCGCCAGCGAAGAGGAGCTGAAGACCATTCGCGACGACATCCGCGCCGATGCCGAAGCCGCTGTGGCCTATGCGCTGGACGCCCCCTACCCGCCGGGCAGCGAGGTCACGATGCATGTCTTTGCCGACAACGATGCCGCCTGAGGAGAGCGAGATGCGCGAAATCACCCTGTCCAAGGCCGTCAACGAGGCCATCGCCGAAGAAATGCGCCGCGACCCCGCCATCTTCCTGCTCGGCGAGGACGTGGCCGAAGCCGGAACGCCCTTCAAGGTCCTCTCGGGGCTGGTCGAGGAATTCGGCCCCGAGCGGGTTATCGACACCCCGATCTCCGAGCCCGGCTTCATGGGAATGGCGGTCGGCGCGGCGATGACCGGATCGCGCCCTATCGTGGACCTGATGTTCGGCGATTTCATCTTCCTGATCATGGACCAGCTTTGCAATCAGGCGGCCAAGACGCATTACATGTCGGGCGGCAAGCTGAAGGTGCCGCTGGTGCTGCGCACGAACCTCGGCGCCACGCGCCGGTCCGCCGCGCAGCACAGCCAGTCGCTCCATGCGCTGGTCGCGCATATCCCGGGGCTGAAGGTCGCCCTGCCCTCCTCTGCCTACGAGGCGAAGGGGCTGATGAAGACGGCGATCCGCGACAACAACCCGGTCGTCATCTTCGAAGACAAGCTGATGTACAACGACAAGGCACCTGTGCCGGAAGAGGAGTACCTGATCCCCTTCGGCGAGGCGGCGGTGCTGCGTGAGGGGCGCGACGTCACCATCGTTGCAACCTCGTCGATGGTGCAGGTCTCGCTCAAGGCAGCCGAAATGCTGGCCGCCGACGGCATTAGCGCCGAGGTCATCGACCCGCGCACCATCGTGCCGCTGGACGAGGAGACGATCCTTGAAAGTGTGCGCAAGACCAGCCGCGCCATCGTCGTGGACGAGGGCCACCAGAGCTTCGGCGTCACCGCCGAGATCGCCAGCCGGATCTCCGAAAAGGCGTTCTACCACCTCGACGCGCCGGTGATCCGGATGGGGGCGATGGACGTGCCGGTCCCCTTCTCACCTGCGCTGGAAGACCTAACCGTGCCCACGCCCGACGGCGTGGCCGAGGCCGCGCGGCGCATCGTGCGGGGGGAGACGCGCGATGCCGCATGACGTCATCATGCCCGCGCTCGGCATGGCGCAGGACACCGGGCTGATCGTCGCGTGGCTGAAGGCACCGGGTGATGCGGTCAAGGCGGGCGATCCGCTGATGGAGGTGGAAACCGACAAGGCCACGATGGAGGTCGAGGCGCAGAGCGACGGCTATCTGACAGAGATCCGGGCCGAAGCCGGGGCGAGCGTGCCGGTGGGCCGGGTCGTGGCCGTGATCGGGGACAGTCCCGATGCGGAGGCGACGGCTGCTGCGCCAGAGGCCTCGACGGAGCCCGCCACTCCATCCGCCCCCACGGCCGAGGATCTGCCCAACGGCCAGCCGGTCATCATGCCCGCCCTTGGCATGGCACAGGACACCGGGCTGCTGGTCGCCTGGCACAAGGCACCCGGCGATGCTGTGGCGGCCGACGACGTGCTGCTGGAGGTCGAGACCGACAAGAGCACGATGGAAGTGCCCGCCGGCGTGTCGGGTTTCGTGGCGGCCCTTCTGGCCGAAGCTGGGCAAGAGGTGCCCGTGGGCGAGACCATCGCCCTCATCTCTGCTGAGAAACCCGCCAACCCGGTGGCGCGCCCGCGCGGCGATGGCCCGGCCCCGGCCCCTGCCGCGCCGCAGCCGACTGCGCCGCCCGCCGCGAAAGCCGCGGAACCGGCGGCCCCTGCGCCAACGCGGCCCAAACCGGCGACGCAGCGGGCAATACCGGCTCCAGGCGGGCGCATCCTCGCCTCGCCCAAGGCGCGGCGGCTGGCGGCGGAACAGGGCCTCGACCTTGCGCGGCTGGTGGCTGCGGGCGTGCCGCAGCCCTATCACGTCGCAGACCTCGAAACCCTGCGCGCGCTGCCGGCGCCCGCGGAACAGGCCGCGCCCGCCACGGCAGCGGCCAGCCTGCACCTGACCGCCGAAGTGGCGGCAAAGGCCCTCGCCACCTTCCTCGACTGGATCGCGGCGGAGGCCGGTGCCCGCCCCGATCCCGGCGCGGTTCTGGCAGGCCTTGCGGCGGGCGCACTGCGCCCCCATGCGCCGGATGCGCTGATCGTCGCGGTCGAAAGCTTCGGCCAGCGCCGCCTTTTCGCCGATCCCGATCGCGGCGGCCTTGGCCGCGCGCCCGACGGCGCGGGCACCCCCGCCCTGATCCTGCGCGACCTGCGCGGCAGCGCGCTGACCGGCCTGCATCTTGGCGCGGAAGAGGCCCCCGTGCTGACCCTGACGGGCGCCGATCCCCTGACCCTCACCCTCGAGGCTGCGGCCGGGGCGCTGACGCCTGCGGCCGCGCTTGACCTGATGACCGGATTTGCCGGGCGGCTGGATGAGCCGCTGCGCCATCTCCTCTGACAGCGGAGACACCGATGGACTACACCGATCTTTACATTGACGGCCAATGGCGCCCGGGCGCGGAAGGCGCGCGCTTCGACGTGCTGAACCCCGCAACGGAAGAGGTTCTGGCCTCTGTCGCCTCGGCCGAACTGGCCGATGCCGATGCCGCGCTGGATGCCGCGCAGGCGGCCTTTGTCGAATGGTCGGCGCGCACGCCCCGCCAGCGGTCCGAGGTCCTGCGCAAGGCGTGGGAACTGATGACCGCCCGGCTGGAGGATTTTGCCCGCCTGATCACGCTGGAAAACGGCAAGGCCCGCGCCGACGCGATGGGAGAGGCGACCTATGCCGCGGAATTTTTCCGCTGGTTCGCCGAGGAGGCCGTGCGCGCCGATGGCCTGATCACCCATGCCCCGGCCTCTGGCGCGCGGATCGTGGTGCAGCACAAGCCCGCCGGGATCGCGGTGCTGGTGACGCCGTGGAACTACCCGGCCGCGATGGGCACGCGCAAGATCGCCCCGGCGCTGGCGGCGGGCTGCCCGGTCATCATCAAGCCCGCGTCAGAGACGCCGTTGACGATGCTGGCGCTGATGCCGCTTCTGGAAGAGGCCGGGGTGCCGAAGGGCCTCGTGAACGTCCTGCCCTCGCGCAAGACCGGCGCGCTGGTCGATCACCTGCTGCACGATCCGCGCGTGCGGGTGATCAGCTTCACCGGCTCCACCGGTGTTGGACGGAAGCTCCTCCATGCCGCCGCCGACCAGGTGCTGAAACCCGCGATGGAACTGGGCGGCAACGCCCCCGTGCTGGTGCTGAAGGACGCCGATATCGACACGGCGGTCGAGGGGACGATGCTGGCCAAGATGCGCAACCTGGGCGAGGCCTGCACGGCCGCCAACCGCATCTATGTCCACGCGGATGTGGCCGATGCTTTCACCGAGAAGCTGACCGCGAAGATGGCCGCGCTGAAGGTCGGGAACGGCCTGACAGAGGGCGTGGACGTGGGCCCGCTGGTCAATGCCGACACCCGCGACAAGGTGGCGGGCTTCGTCGCCGATGCGGTCGCCAAGGGCGCACGGCTCTGCCTTGGGGGCGAGCTTCCGAAGGGCCTGGGATACTTCTACCCGCCCACCGTCCTGGCCGACGTGCCCGACACCGCCGATTGCGTGCGTGACGAGATCTTCGGCCCCGTGGCTGCGATTCAGACCTTCACCGACGAGGACGAGGTGATCGCCCGCGCCAATGACACCGAATACGGCCTTGTCGCCTATGTCTTCACCGAGGACATGCGGCGCGGGATGCGGGTCTGCGAGCGGCTGGACTACGGCATGGTCGGCCTTAACCGCGGGCTGGTCAGCGATCCGGCCGCGCCCTTCGGCGGAACCAAGCAGTCCGGCCTTGGCCGCGAAGGCGGTCACGAGGGGATGCTGGAGTTCATGGAAACGCAATACATCTCGGCCGCGTGGTAGGGAGGCGGAAATGACCTATGTCGCAAGCCCGTCCGTCCGCTCCTACGCTGCACAGAAAGGCGTGGATCTTTCGCGCGTCGCCGCCGAGACGGGACGCGAGACACTGGCCCGCGAGGACGTGGACCGTGCAGCAAGCGGTGCACCCGTGCCGGCGCCGGGCTGGACTGCCAGCCGCTACTGGCAGGTCGATCACGCAGCCTTCGGCCCCGTGGAGGAAGAGGCGCTGCCCCGGTTCGCACAGGTCGCCGCGGCGAACCTCTCGGCGGCCAACACCGCCATTCCGCAGGTCACCCATCACGACACGGCTGACATGCGCGCGGTCGAGGCGTTCAGGGCGCGGCTGAAACCCGAGGCGCAGGCGCGCGGCGTGAAGCTGACCGCGCTGGCGTTTCACGTGGCCGTTCTGGCGCGCTGCCTGCGGGAGTTTCCGCGGTTCAATGCCTCGCTTTCGGCCGAGGGGGACCGGCTTATCCTGAAGGACTACGTCCATGTCGGCATCGCCGTTGACACGCCACATGGGCTGATGGTGCCGGTGATCCGGGACGCGGACCGCAAGGGGCTCTGGGTGATCGCGGCCGAGATCACCGACCTCGCCGCCCGCGCGCAGGCCCGCAAGGTCCGCCCGGACGAAATGGGCGGAGCATCGATGTCGATCTCGAACCTCGGCGGCATCGGCGGCAGCGGCTTCACCCCGATCGTGAATCCGCCCGAGGTGGCGATCCTTGGTCTGACCCGGACGCAGATGCAGCCGGTATGGGAGCTCGATGCTTGGGTGCCGGTGCCGATGTGCCCGCTGGACCTGAGCTATGACCACCGCGTGGTAAACGGGGCGGATGCCGCGCGTTTCCTGTCGCGGTATGCTGCCCTGATAGGGGACCTGCGACGACTGATCATCTGATGCCAAGGATGTCGGGCGGACATCTCCGTGGGCAATCTCTGCATTGAACCACTCCGTGTCGTTCGGAGGCTGGCTTGGCGGATCTGGAGACATTCAAGTTTCACCCTTATGTCGCCTGCTAGCCCTCGAACGTGGGAATGTCGGGTCCCAGGCGCAGCGTCGAGCGGCCGGAAAAGTCGGCCCAGCGCGACCACTTGGCGTCCCCGCGAATGCAAAGTGGCAGCGGCACAGGGCGGACCTTCCTGTAGCCCTCGGCGAAACTGACATGGGACTGCCGGCTCTGCACAGGCCGTAACGCTCTGCGGCACACTGTCATGACCTCAGCCACCGCTCGATCCATCGCGTAGCGGCGTAGAGAACCAATGTGAGGGCCACGAGTACGATCAGTGCCGCGAACGTCAGGTCGGCATGGCTGCGCGCATTGGCCATCAGCATGACATAGCCGAGCCCCTGTGACGCGCCGACCCATTCGCCGGTCACGGCCCCGATCGGGGCGTAGACCGCCGCCACGGTGAGCCCGGCGCCGAGCGACGGCAGCGCGGAGGGCAGTCGGATCCGGCGGAACTCCTGCCACCGTCCCGCTCGGGCCAGGCGGCTGAGGTCGAGCAGGCCCTCCGGCGTCGCCATGAGGCCGTCGTGAAAGACCGAGGCGAGGGGAAAGAAGACGATCATCACCGTGACGACAATCTTCGGCACGATGCCGTAGCCGAGCCACAGCGTCAGGACCGGCGCGAGCGCGAACACCGGGACCGCCTGGCTGAGGAGCAGGATGGGTCGCAGAAACCGTCCGAGCGACGGGGCCAAGACCATGAAAACTGCGACGCTGCAGCCCAAGAGCGCCCCGAGGATCAGACCGGTGACAACCTCTGCGCCGGTGACGGCGGCGCTGGCGGCGAGCAGGCCGGCATTGTCCTTTGCCGCTTCGAGGACCATCAGCGGTGGCGGAAGGATGAACGCCGGTGCGCCGCTCAGGCTGACGACCGCCTGCCAGAGCGCCAGAAGAACCAGAATCGGTGCGGCCGCTCTCATTCCGCCTCCATCAGGCGCGCCATGACGGTTTCGTAAATCCGGCCGAAGCCCGCCTCCTGCGCGCCATGCGGGATCGCGCCGGGCAGCGCCTCGATCTCTGCAAAGGCCCCCCCGGCAAGCAGGCAAATCCGCGCCCCGAGCCGGATCGCCTCAAGCGGATCATGAGTCACCAGCAGGACCCGCCGCCCGGCAAGGGCGGTCACGGCGAGATCCTGCATCCGCTGCCGGTTCGCCGAGTCGAGCGCCGAGAACGGCTCGTCGAGCAGCACAAGCGGCGCGTCCTCCATCAGCGCCCGCGCCAGGGCCACGCGCTGGCGCTGACCGCCCGACAGGGCCGCGGGGCGCCGGCGCTCGAGGCCCGCCAGGCCGGTCCTGGCCAGCAGGCTCGCGGCCCGCGCGCGGTCCGGCTTTACGCCACGCAGCCGCTGGCCGAGCTCGACGTTCTGCATCACCGTCAGCCGTGGCAGCAGCAGGTCGGCCTGAGCCATATAGGCGATCCGATCCGGCGCCGTGACCGTTCCCTCGAACCGCGCCCCGGTCGGAAGGCCCGCCAGCAGCCGCAGCACCGTCGACTTGCCAGAGCCGGAAGGGCCGATCAGGCAGGTCCAGCCGACCGGCAGCTCGAGGTCCAGCCCCGCAAAGAGCGGGCCCGCGCCGAGCCATGCGGCGCCTTGCAGCCTGGCGGGCGGCAACCTGTTCAAGGCTTCGACGGATCGATCGCGATTTCGGCAGGCGCCGGCGCGGCCTTGATGAGCCCGGCCTTCTGGAGGAACGCGCCGAAATCGGCATAGCGCTTCGCGTCGAGCGCCATCGGACGGGGGTCGAAATAATGGATCGAGTCCGCCCAGGCCGCCTTGTTCAGCGGGTCGCCGAGGTCCTTGGCATAGGAGGTGTAGGCCGCCCAGGCCTTGTCAGGATCGGAGGCGATCAGCGCCGTCGCGCGCTCGGTCGCCTTCATGAACCGCACGACCCTGGCGCGGTCCATGGTCTTCGGATTGGCCTCGTAGATCAGCTCATCATAGGGTGGAATACCGTTGTCCTCTGGCTTGAAGCAGATCCCTTTCTGGCCAAGGGCGGCAAGCTGGTGCGGCTCGAAATTGCGGAAGGCGCCGCTGACCGCATCGACCTTTCCCGAGGCGAGCGCGGGAACCAGTGAGAAGTTGACATTCACCCAGGTCACCTGGTCCGGATTGACCCCGTTGTATTTCAGCATGCCGCCCAGAAGCGCCTGCTCCACGCCTGGAACCGAATACCCGACCGTCCGTCCCCTGAGATCTGCGAGCGTCTTGACCGGGCCGTCGGCCTTGGCGAGCACGCAGTAGAGCGGCGTATCGACCAGCGTACCGACCCGCACCAGCGGCAGCCCGGCATCGTGCTGCAGATACAGCTGCGGCTGGTAGGCCACGGCGAGGTCGACCTTTCCGGCCGCCGCCATCTTCGGCGGCTCCGACGGGTCGGCCGGCGCGATGATCTTCACGTCGAGCCCCTCGTCCGCGAAATAGCCGAGTTGCTGGGCAACGATGATCGGTCCGTGGTCCGGGTTCACGAACCAGTCCAGCATTATCGTCAGCTTGTCGGCGGCGTGGGCTGCCGGCGCGAAGGCAAGAAAGGCAAGCAGAGCAAGACTTTTCATTCTTTGGTCCTCAGCATGAAGAAATGGTCGGTCGGGCCGTGGCCCTCCCCGACGCTCAATCCGTCTGCGGCCGCAATCGCGCGGGCAACGTAGGCTTTCGCAGCCCTGCATGCCCCGAGCGGATCCTCCCCAAGGGCGAGCCGGGTAGCGATGGCCGAGGACAGCGTGCAGCCGGTCCCATGGGTGTTGCGGGTCGCAAGGCGAGGCGCTTCGAGCCAATGGACGCTGTCTCCGGTGGCAAAGAGGTCGGGGCTTGCATCGCCGCCGAGATGCCCGCCCTTCAGCAAGACCGCACGAGGCCCGAGGGCCAGAAGCCGTGCCGCCTGCGCCGCCATCTCCTCGCGCGTTCCCGCTTCCGCTTCGCCAAGGAGATCGGCCGCCTCCGGCAGGTTCGGCGTGACGATCGTGGCGCGCGGCAGGAGTTCGGCCCTGAGCGCCGCCACGGCCGCCTCGGCCAGGAGCCGGTCGCCCCCCTTGGCGACCATCACCGGGTCGAGCACGACCGGCGCCGCCTGGTGCGCAAGCGCTCCGGCGACGGTCCGGACGATCTCGGCCGTCCCCAGCATGCCGATCTTCACCGCATCGACACGGATATCCTCGAACACCGCCGCGATCTGGTCGGCGACGAAGCCGGGCTGCAGCATCTGCGCCGCGCGCACGCCCCGGGTGTTCTGGACGGTAAGGGCCGTGAGCGCCGCCATCGCATATCCGCCGTTCGCGCAGATGGCCTTGATGTCGGCCTGTATTCCGGCGCCGCCGGAAGGGTCCGACCCGGCGATGGAAAGGACGTTGGGGGTCATCTTGCTGCCCAGCCCTCCGCCAATGCCCGCGCCGCCGCTTCCGGCTCTGCTGCTGCCGCGATGGCCGAAATCACCGCCATGCCTGCGGTGCCGCAGGCCTTCAGCGCCGGGATGTCCGCCAGTCCGACGCCGCCGATGGCGACGGCAGGGACCGGCGACGCCCGGACGATGCCGGCAAGCCGTTCAATCCCGAGCGGGGCCGCCGCATCGGTCTTGCTGGCCGTCGCTCTTAGGGGGCCGACGCCGATGTAGTCGACGACCCCAGCGGGCATGGCCGCCAGCTGCACCTCGGTCTCGATCGACAGCCCGAGGATCCGGTTCGCACCGATGCGCCGCCGGGTCTCCACAGCTGAGGCATCGGTCTGGCCGACGTGCACCCCGTCCGCGCCGGAGGCGAGCATCACGGCGACCCGGTCGTTCACGACCAGGGGCACGCCCAGCGGCGCAAGGAGCGTTTTCAGCTGCCGTGCTGCCTCGGCCATATCGGCATCGTCGGCCTGCTTGTCCCGGAGCTGGATCATCGTCGCGCCGCCCCGGGCAGCCGCAAGGATCAACGCCTCGAGCGCCGCGCGCCGTGCAACCCAGCCGTCAGGCGTCACGAAGTAGACCGAGAGGTTCATGCCTCCGTCACCCTGGCCCCCTCGTCGACCCGCTCGGGCGTGAGGCGATAGAGCGCGTCGCAAAACGCAACCGCGAAGCTGCCGGGCCCCGCGGCCCCATCCGCCGCCATTTCGCCGGCCAGACCGTAGTACGCCAGCGCCGCCACCGTCGCCTCCAGCCGGTCCTGCCCCACGAGGAAGGCCCCGACCACCCCGGTCAGCGAGCACCCGAGCGCGGTGACACGCGGCATCAGGGGGTTGCCATTGGCGATGCGGTAGGCGCGGCGGCCGTCCGTCACGTAGTCGACTGGCCCGGTGACCGCAACCACGCCCCGGGTCTCGGCGGCCAGAGCCCGCGCGGCCGCCTCGGCGGCCTCCACGCCATCCGCGGCATCCACTCCCCTGCCCCGGCCTGCACCCCCAGCGAGCGCCATGATTTCCGAGGCATTGCCGCGCACCACATCGGGCAGGAGTGCGAGCAGCGCCGCCGAGGTCTCCCGGCGGAAAGCGGTCGCGCCGGCGGCGACCGGGTCGAGCACCCAGGGCACGTTCCGGGCAGCGGCAACTCGGGCGACGGCAAGCATCGACTCCACCCAGGACCCGCTGAGAGTCCCGATATTGACTGTCACCGCCTGGGCGATGGCGGCGAACTCGGCAGCTTCCTCCTCCGCATGGACCATTGCGGGCGAGCAGCCCGCGGCGAGCATGACATTCGCCATGACGTTCATCGCCACGTAATTCGTGATGTTCTGCACCAGGGGCGCCGTAGCGCGCATATTGGCCAGATAGCGTCCGGGTTCCATCGTCGTTCCTCCTCCCGGTCGGATGCCGAAAGGGAGAGGGCGACCCCGTCCCGATGCGACTTCCTCCGCCGGCATGATCCGGTTCAGGTTCAAAGGGTGCTTCTCAGCCCGGTCGACCCGGACGCCCCTGTCACGAGATCCGGATACGTGAAGCCATGATGCGGCGCAAGAGCCGGCACCGGTCAGCCAAAGGTCTTGGGAGAGCCCGAGCGTTGATTTCAGGATCGCCTGTGCGGCACGAGCGGCCCGGAGCCGACCTTGGGCGCAAACGAACTTAGCGGCGGCGCAGCGGTGGACACGCCCGTTCCCCCCTGCCGTCGCGGCGTTCTTGCACCTTCGGCGGCCTTCCCCCAAGCTGTGCCTTGCCACAGGCCAACTCCGGGGGACCGATATTGCCTGAAGCCGATCTTCAGTCCGTTTCGCTCCGACGCGTCATCGTTGCCGTCACGCTTGCGAATCTCGCCTATTTCGGCGTGGAAGCGTCCGTCGCCCTCGCCATCCGCTCCGTTTCGCTGTTCGCCGACAGTGTCGACTTCCTCGAGGATGCCTCAGTCAACCTCCTCATCCTGCTTGCTTTGGGTTGGTCTGTCCGGGCCCGCGCTCGGCTTGGCTACGCGCTGTCGCTGATCTTGCTCGCACCGGCCCTTGGGATGCTCTGGGCGCTCTGGGGCAAGTTTGCGGCTCCTTCCATTCCAGCTCCCATTCCGCTGACGGTCACCGGTCTCGGCGCCCTTGTCGTCAACTTGGGCTGCGCCCTCGCGCTTGCCCGGATCCGCCATCATGCAGGCAGCATCTCGCGCGCGGCGTTCCTGTCCGCCCGCAACGACGTGTTCGCCAATCTCGGCATCATCGCCGCGGGCCTCGTCACCGCCTGGACCGCCTCGCTCTGGCCCGACGTGCTCGTGGGCCTTGCGATCGCCGCGATGAACCTTGATGCGGCGCGGGAGGTCTGGTCGGCAGCGCGCGAAGAACACGCCGCCGCGCCCTGAACCTGCACGGGTGCCATCAGACGGTCCCTTCCGTCACCCGCCTCTCAGTGCGATCGCCGGAGCCACCAGCGACGTGCGGCGACAAGCGCCCAGACAGCCTCGACGAGCCCGAAGGGCCAGGCGCCCTGGAGGAAGCCGTAGGTGGAGGCCATCACGCAGGACACGGCGAAGGCGAGGACGAACCAGGGGCTCCGCTCCTCGAGTGCGTAGAAGATGAGCATGGCGCCCACCGCGAAGAGGCCGAACAGGGTCAGGGTGTCCATCGTCATGACCAGATCCCTAACGCGATGGCGGCATCCGGGGAAGCCGTGAGGCATCTGGTCCCCGCCGCCGCAGCGCAGTGTTCTTGAACCTGCCGTTCCTTTCCGATCACAAAACACCAGACGTTGGCCGAGTGCGCAGCGGGCGTGGTCTCCGTCGAAGACGTCAGATCGAGTTCCGTCGTGAGAGGCATGTCGCCAGCAAAAGGTCTTTCAACTGACCTGACCGGCCTTACCGCTCGAACGGTGGAACGGCGGCCTCGGCAAGCCACTCTGCCTCGCCCCGATTGGGGGCGAGCCTCCGCGCCCGCATCTGGCGCCATCCGGCATACCAGAGATAGAGCGCGAGGCTTGAGATCACGATTACCCCACCGACAAGCATCGACCGCGTCGGCGCGGCCCCGGTTCCGGCCCAGACCCAGATCGGCCCGAGGATGGTTTCCAGAAGCATCAGAAGGCTGACGTTCGAAGCATGAGTGTAGCGCGAGGCGAGGGAAAGCGAGAAGAACGACACGGGCAGGACAAGCCCACCGGCGACGACGATGGCCCAAACGTGCCCGCTGGCCATCGCCTGCGGCCCGATCCGTGCCAGGCCGACGAGGCCCGCCAGAACAGCCCCCGCCCCTACCGCAAGCAGGATCGGTAGCCGTGCATTGCGGCGGATTGTGACGAAGCTCAGTGCAAGGCTCAGCGCCACGCCCAGCCCGGCCCCTGCGCCAAGGAGCGGGCTGCCCGTGGCCCGGCCCGGTCCCGTCCCGAACACCGCGAGACCGATGCCCGCCAGCACCGCCGCGATCGCCGCCCATGTGGACCAGTGTGTCGCCTCCCCCAGCAGCAGCCGCGTCATGAGCGCAGCGAAGACCGGCACGGTGGCGACGCTGAACAAGACCACCGGAACCGGCGCCGCCGCGATGCCGATGGCGAAGAGCGACGCATTGCAGACCTGGCAGACCACCACCAGCAGGCCCGCCCCGCAGGAGACGGCCTCGAGATCGCTGCGCAGATGCCGACGCCTGAAGACGAGCCATGCCAGCAGCAGCGCCGACCCCATCAGGAGGCCGCGCCAGGCGACCATCTCGGCGCCGCTCATCTCCGACCACCGCATGAGCAGTGTATCCGGTGTGATCGCCAGCGCCCCGAAAAGGGCGAGCAATATCCCGAACCACGGATGTCGTGTCATCTTCAATTCCAAATCGGAGTCTCGCCTGACCTCTATCGGCCCGCGCAGCCCATTCCAAGGATGTCCTGGCCAGCCAACGAAGTCCTCAGCGCGAGGCTGTCCTGTTCCCCGGGAGTCATGGCTGATGCGTCAAGAGCAGGCACCTTCGGGCGATGAGAAGGAGGACAAATCCTTTCAGCCCGGCCTCGAGTTCCTTCTCACGCGCTGGTGCCGTCTTTCCCATCGCCGATGTCCGGACCCGAAGCGATGACGCTGCTGCAAAGCATCCGATCGGAGACCGGGACGAGGGCTACGCGATCCATTTCAACGGGCCTGCCCAACGATTGCACGATCATGGCGATCTCCTGTGCCTCGATACGGCAGGTCGCCTGCGCTTGGCCTCGCCAGAGGCCGAGACCCGGGAATCCATGGTAGGCCGAGGCGCCCCCGGGCGAGGTCCGGGGCGCTGTAGATGCGCGGCCGCGACGGAGAGGTCAGGGACCTCATCGCGTTCGTCCTGGACGATCATGCGGTGGCGGGGATTGCCGGCTGGGCCGCCCCCTTCGGCTCAACCGCGCCGCTGACCGTTGTCGTACTGAGGCCCCGACGAGAGAGGAGTGCGACCGAAGCCTTGAGACATAGATTCGGCCTTACAGGAGCGAAGATCGAAGTCGTTCGCGCCCTCGGAGCAGGGCCAAACCTTCAGGAAATCGCGAATTCTCGCGGTCGGAGCCGCCTGACCGTTCGCAACCAGATCAGGTCAGCGATGCAGAAGGCCGATGTGCGACGCAAGGTCGACCTCGTTCTGATGCACAGCAGGCGCGATCCGAAATTCCCTTCGAGCTTTCCCAATCCGTGCCTAAGGCATGACTGGAATCAGTAAGGAGTTAAAAGGTTTCATGACCTCGCAAGCATCCAAGTCAGAGGTCAAGGGTTCAAGTCCTTGCTGGGGCGCCATTCTCCCGGCCACCCGCCCGCAGTGCGATCCACAGGATCAGCCCCAGCATCAGAAGCCCCACCACCGCTGGCTTCTGGCCGGCGCGGACCTGTTTCTCCAGCGCCGCCGCGGAGGGCGACGTGGCGCCGAGCCATATGCTCAGGCTCGTCGCGACCCAGCCGGCGACAACCAGCGCCGCCGCCTCTGCCAGCGCCAGCCGGGGGGCGAGCACGGGCCAGATCAGCGCGAAGCCGATGCCGTAAAGCGCCATGTCGTAGTCATAGGCATAGGGGCTGATCATGAGCCCGCAGAGCGTGGCGAGGCCAAGCTGCGCGCGCAGCGGCAGGCCCAGCCGGGCGGCGCGCCAGATCACCACAAGGCCGATCAGCGCGGCCAGCCCCTGCCCGGCCATTGCCGCCCCGGTCGAAAGCCCGAGCGCGCGGAGCGCCGCGAAGACCGAGGCGAGGCGGAAGTAGCGGAAACCGCCGGTCCGCAGCATCTCCGCCGTGGCGTCGAGGCCGGACAGGAACGCCGCCCAGATCCCCGGCCCGTAGACCAGCGTGGCGAGCGCCCCGCTGACCAGCACCGTGGCTGCCGCGACCGCAACCATGGCCCAGCGTCCGCGCATGACCGCCCAGGCGGCAATGCCGAGCCCGAGGTGCGGCTTGATCACCATCAGTCCCAGCGGCAGCCCGGCGCTGGCCCTCCGCCGCAGCGCCAGAAGCGCGAAGAGGCCGACAAGGCCGCCGGTCAGAAACCCGTTCTGCCCGGCGAAGATCGTCGCCATCAGCCCGGGCCCGGCGGCGAGGAAGGCGAGCGCGAAATCCCGCCCGGCGATCCGTTGCAGCACCGTCAGGTAGAAGGCCAGCGAGCCCAGAGCAAAGACCAGATAGGCCAAGCCCGCAGGCAGAAATGCGAGCGCGGTCAGAAGCAGGTCGAATTGCGGCGGATAGGCCCAGGGCAGCGTCGGCTTTTCGACACCATGCGAGACGGCGGCCTCGGCGGCATACATCGTCCTGGTGTCGTAGGCCGCGGCCATCCGCCCCTCGCGCCCCATCGTGCCGGCGATGTAGAAGGCGTCGAAATCGACGAGCCGATGCGCCGCATGCCCGGCGCTGGCCTTCAGATAGGCCTGCGACTGCACCATCACGCAGGCGGCAAGGAACACCGCCATCAGCACTGCCGCGACCGCGACGAGCTTAAGCCCTCGGGTCGGGGCGAGTTGATCGACGAGGCTCACGCCCTCAGCCCTTCCGGCGCAGGATCAGCGCCGCCCAGAGGAGGAGCAGAAGCAGTGCCGGCGCCTCGATCAGCGGAAGCTGGCCGGCGCGGACCATGGTCTCGATCAGGGCCGTGTCGCCAACGGCGAGCATCCGTGCAAGGCCGGCGCCACAGGCGAGAAAGGCAAGACCGCCAAGGCCCAGCGCCTCGACCCGCGCCATGCGGGGGGCAAGCTCGGGCCAGAGAACGGCCAGCGCGATGCCCAGAACCGGCAGATCCTGCGCAAGGCCCACGGGCGTGACCAGAAGCCCGGCCAGCAGCGCGAAGCCGAGGCCCGAGCGCAGGCCCGGGCCGCGCCGCGCCGCGCGCATCAGCAGCGCCAGCGCGACCAGCGCCACCCCGCCCTGCACCGCCAGCGCTACACCGGGCGCCACCCCCGCACCCCGCGCCAGCGCATAGGCCGAGATCAGGCGCGACAGCGGCAGGTGACCCGCGGCTGCGGTCAGACCGGCGGAAAACGCGTTCCATATCTGGGGCCCGAGCACCCAGGTGGAAACCACGGCAGCGGCGAGCGCGACCGTCACGGCGAGCTTCAGCACCCACCAGTCGCGCCGCAGCACCGCCAGCACGGCGAGACCGAGGCCCAGGTGCGGCTCCGCCGCCAGCAGCCCCAGCGGCACGCCGGCCAGGGCCCAGCCGCGCAGCATCGCCGCAGCGGCAAGACCGACGAGCACTGCGGCCAGGACCCCGCCCTGCCCGCTCAGCACGGCCATCAGAAGCGCGGGCGCGACCGCGATCAGCACCGGCGCGGGGCGGCCCTCCGACAGCTGCCAGACCAGCCCGAGGAACAGGATCATCGGCAGGCCGACGAAAAGCGCAAACCCAATCCAGGCCGGCAGCAGCGCCAGGGCGGCGGCGAAGGCGCCGAAGATCGGCGGGAAGGCCCAGAGCTGCGCCGTGCCCCCAGCGGCTGCCTCCGCCGCGCCAAGGCGGGCGGCGTCATAGGCCTCGGCGGCATGGCCCGTCAGCCCCAGGCCGCCGACCATCCGCATCAGGTCGAAACTCCCGAAGCCCGCGCTCTGACCCGGCCCAAGCGCGCCGAGGTAGATCTGCAGCTTGAAGGCGAAGGCCGCGGCAAGCACCGCCACGAGAAGCGCGGCAATGCCCCGCGGCCCGACACGGAGGATCCTGCCCTGCCCCCGCCGCGCGGCACGGGCCACGGAGGCCGGGGCTGCGGGTTCCTCCACCCGGCCGACCTGCACCCGCGGACCGGGGCGCATCGGCTGCGCCTCGCCGGGCGCAAGCGGGCGGCGGCTGTCCTGGATCGCCGCCTGGATCGCGGACTGGAGGTCGGGCGTGTCGTTCACAGCTTCATCCCCTTGAAGATCGCCTCCGGGATGTTGCGGATCACCGCCATCACCAGGCACCAGACGGGCTTCACGTAGATCACGTTGCGCTTCGACTTCACCGCGCGCAGGACGGCGCGGCCGACCTCCTCGGGCTGGGCCGTCAGCTTCTCGGGCAGGTCCATCCCCTCGGTCATCGCGGTTGCGACGAAGCCGGGCAGGACCGTCAGCACATGCACGCCCTTCTTCGCCAGCCGGTTGCGCAGGCCCGAAAGGAAGGCCGTGAACCCGGCCTTGGCCGAACCATAGACGTAGTTCGTGGCCCGTCCCCGTTCCCCCGCGACAGAGGAGATGCCGACGATCACGCCCGATCCCCGCGCCTCGAAGCGGTTGGCGAAGAGCGCCAGCGCCGCGGCAGGCCCCTCGAAGTTCGACCGCATCACGCGGGCGGCAGCCTCCGGATCGGTCTCGCTGACCTGCTGGTCGCCCATGTAGCCCACGACGGACACGACGACCTCCGGCAGGCCCGGCAGGGCATCGGCGAAGCCCTCCAGCCTGTGGGTTGCCAGCACGTCGAACTCGAAGCATTTCGCCTCGACCCGGTAGCGCAGCTCCAGGTCGGCGCGGTCGGGTTCCAGCCCATCCGCGTTGCGGGCGGCCAGCCAGACCGGGTGGCCCTCGGCCGCGAAGGCCCGGGCGATGGCCCGGCCGATGTCCGACCTGCCGCCGAGAATGAGCACCGCGCCCTTGGTCATAGAGCCAGCCTTTCCGATTGGGTGGAAGAGAACGCCTCCGCCAGTCCGGTCCGTTCCCGCATAGCGATGAATTCGGCCATTCTTTTGTCGGCCTTGCGCAAGGTATGGGGCGTCATCCGCGCATCCTTGGCCAGGTAGAACCGCCCGCCTTCGGCAAGCGTGATCCGGTCGAGCCGCTCCAGAAGCGCCGTCGTGCGGGCATGAAGCGGGAAGTCCAGCGCCAGCGTATAGCCTTCCATCGGGAAGGAGATCCGGCTCGCCTGCGGCCCGAAGCGCTTCAGCACCGCGAGGAAGGAGCCCTGCCCGGCCCTGGAGATCTCGGTCAGCAGCGCCGCCAGCCCCGCCTCGGCCGTGGCCAGCGGGAAGGCACATTGGAACTGCACGAACCCCCGGCGGCCATAGATCTTGTTCCAGCCGTGGATCGCGTCGAGCGGGTAGAAGTAGCTGTCCCAGTCGACGAGGCTCTCGCCCGCCTTCTTCACCCCCTGGGCGTAGTAGAGATGGTTGAACGCCCGCACCGTCAGCCCGTTCAGCGCAAAGCCCGGGGCGTGGAACGGCACCGTCAGCCGCCGCCGCGCGGGCACGCCGAAGGGCGCGGCGCGGCGCTCGGCCGGAAGCTCCGCCGCGGAGGCATGCTCTCCCAGCATCAGGATGGAGCGGCCCATCGCCACCCCCCGGGCGAGGCAGTCGATCCAGGCGACCGAATAGGTCGCGCCGGCATTGGCCTCGAAAGCCGCCATGGCCTCGGCAAGGCTGCCCGCGACGATGGATTTCTGGCGGATCCAGCCGCTCTCCACCGGCCTCAGGCGGAAGCCCACGCGCAGGATCACCCCGGTCAGGCCCATCCCGCCCAGCGTCCAGCCGAACATCTCGTCATTGTCGCCGCGCGTCAGCCGGCGCACGGCGCCATCCGGCCCCATCAAGTCGATGAACTCGACGAAGGCGCCGAAGGAGCCGTCGCGGTGATGGTTCTTGCCATGGACATCCGCCGCCACCATGCCGCCGACGCTGACATGCTTGGTGCCGGGCGTGACGGCGGGAAACCAGCCGCGCGGCAGGAAGGCCGCAATCACGTCGGCCAGCCTGACCCCGGCCTCTGCCACCAGCAGCCCGGTCTCCGCGTCGAAGGAGATCATCCGGTCGAACCGGCCCATGTCCACCGTGTTCAGCGCCGATTGCGCGGCATCGCCATAGGCGCGCCCCGCGCCCCGCGCGATGGCATGGCCTTCGGCGATGCGCGCCGCGACCTCCGCCTCGCTGCGCGGATGGCTGACGCGGCAATCCTGCCGGGTCGTTCCGCCCCAGCCGGCAATCCTCATGCCGCGCCCCTCAGCCGAAGCTGCGCATCGGTGAAAACGAAGCGCCGGTCGAGCAGGAACTTCACGAGATAGCCCACGGTCAGGCCGACAACGGCCCCAGCCTCGCGCGCGAAGACGCTGCCCCAGATGTACCAGGCGCCCGTCTCCGAGCCCCAGAAAATCACCGTCGTGACCACGCCCATGGCGCTGTAGAGGATGAACTTTCGCCCGTGCTGGGCCAGCCCCTTGGCGCCGTCGAAGAATATCCAGTGCTTGTCGAGCACGTATTTCACGATCAGCCCCGCCGCCGTGCCCGCCACCATCGCCGGCAGAAGCTCCGGCCAGAGCGCGAGCGCGCCGCGCTGCACGGCGAGGTTCACGAGGATCGCCACCGCCGCGAAAGCGGCGTAGCGCAGGACCAGCGCACCGAGGCTCACAGCAGCATCCCCGCCGCCGCGCAGCCGAGGATCAGCAGCAGCGAGACAAGGCTCACCGGGTCCTTTGCGGCGAAGACCACCGGGTCGTCATGCATCCGCCCGCGATGGGTGAGCATCACGATCCGGCTGATCCAGAACAGCAGGATCATGCAGATCCCCCAGAGCGCCGCCGGCTGGGTGTAGAGCATCTGCACATTGGGCGAGTTGAGGTAGAGCGCCATGACGAGGACGGAGACATAGCCCGACCCGGTGGCCATCGTCTCCACCAGGTGCAGGTCGTCCGAGATATAGCCGCGCCCCGCCGCCTGCTTTGTCCCGGTTGCGACCCCGTCGACCAGCTCAGCCTGCCGCTTCACCGCCGCCAGCGCGAAAAAAAAGAAGACCGAGAAGGCCAGAAGCCAGACCGAAAGCTCGATGCCCGTAGCCACGCCCCCCGCGACGATCCTGAGGGTGTAAAGCGTGGCCAGCGCTACGATATCCACCACGATCAGGCGCTTGAGGTAGAGCGAATATCCCGTCGTCAGCACGACATAGACCAGCATCACGCCCAGAAAGCCCCAGCCCAGCGGCACGGCCAGCGCCAGCCCCGCCAGAAGCAGCCCCGGCACCATGAAGGTGCCATGCGCGATCGGGATCGCCCCGCTGGCGAAGGGGCGGTTGCGCTTCCGCGGATGCGCCCGGTCGGCGGAAAGATCCAGCAGATCGTTGAGCACATAGACCGAAGAGGCCGTCAGGCTGAAGGCCACGAAGGCCAGAAGCGCCTGCAGGAAGGTGGGGACGTTGAACTGGTGGCCCGCCAGCATCGGCAGGAAGACCAGCAGGTTCTTCATCCACTGATGCGGCCGGATCTCCTTCAGGTAGGGCTTCAGCCTGCGCTCAACGCCCTCGATCCGTTCCACCTCGCGGCCCCCCGCCTTCACCCGGTCGCCCAGTTCCGGGGTGCTTGCGACCACGATCGCCTTGCCCGATTGCGCCCAGACCGGCAGGTCTGCCTCGGCATCGCCGATATAGTCGAACCCCCCCGGCCCGAAGCGCGTGACGAGGAACTCCGCCTTGCGCCCGCCCTTCAGGTTCACCGACCCGTCAGAGCCGTGCACCTCGTCGAAAAGACCCAGATGCGCGGCGATATCCTCGGCCAGCGCGCGGTCGGTGGCGGTCACCAGCGCGGTTCGCCCGCCGCCCTCGCGCCAGGCACGGACATAGGCGATGACGGCCTCGTTATAGGGCAGAGAGGCAGCTTCGACGGGGCCAAGCCGGCTCAGCAGCTCCTTCAGCGCCGCACGCCCGCGGCCAAGCGCCAGGGCGGATTGGAACGGCACGGTCCAGCGCCGGGCGAAGGCCGCCCAGAAGCTCTCGAACAGCATGTCGGAGCGGATCAGCGTCCCGTCGAGATCCACCACCAGCGTGCGTGTGTCCATGTCATGCCCCCGCATCACTGTGACCGTATCGGAAACAGTCTATGGTCTGCTAATGCGGCAAGAAAGCGGCAAGGAGAAGCTGGAAATTGGGGGCAGAGCGGGATCGGCGGCACGCGGCCCGCGGATTTCCCCTTGTCAGCGCCGCGCCGCGTCCCATCTTGCCCAGCGCCGCCCGGCCCGGCGATTCTGCCGGCCCGCGCGGGCCAACGGAGTTTCAGATGTACGCCCATATCGTCCCGCCGCTCGCCCGCTCCCTTAAAGCGCTCGACGCGATTCTCGCCAAGGCCGAGGCCCATTGCGAGGCCCGCAAGATCGACCCCGCCGTTCTGCTGTCGCTCCGGCTCTTCCCCGACATGCTGCCCTTCACCCGGCAGATCATGATCGCGACGGACAACGCCAAGGGCGCCGCCTCCCGCCTCGCCGGGGCCGAGGTGCCGAGCTTCCCGGACACCGAGACCACCTTCGCCGAGCTTCGCGCCCGCGTCGCCAAGACGATCGCGCATGTCGAGAGCTTTACCGAGGCGGATTACGAGGGCGCGGCCGACCGCACCATCACGCTGACCCTGCGCTCGGGCGAGCTGACCATGCCCGGCGCGGTCTACCTAGCGAGCTGGGCGATCCCGAACTTCTATTTCCACATGACCACGGCCTATGACCTGCTGCGCCATTCGGGCGTGGAGCTTGGCAAGACCGACTACCTCGGCACGCCCTGAGGGGTCGATGAAGAGGGCCAGCACCCGTCCGCGGGTGGGCGCTGGCCCGGCGGGTCCCACGCCCCGTTGTTTCGGGCCGGGGTCAGCGTGCGGCCAACTGCGTCTTGCCCTCGATCGGCGGAATCTCCGGCACCCGCAACGGGTAGCGGTGCCCCGCCCGGGTCCAGAGCCGGTCCCCCTGCACCGCCCGCGCTGAAACGAAGACCAGGCGCCCGTCCTGCCGCCGCAGCGCCAGCGCCCCGCTCCGCCGAAGCACCCAGCCGTCAAGGAGAACGCAGCCCCCCGGCAGATGCGCCCGCCCCGCCCGAGCCGGGCTGACCACCAGCGCCGCCGTGTGGCAGGCCCCCGCCAGCGCCCCCGCCGCGCTCTTGCCCGTCAGCACCACCGCTGGCCGCCCCGCGACCTCGAAGGCCCGTGCGGCCCCCGGCCCCGAGAACCCGCGCCGGGCCGAGGCCGCCTCCGCCCCGGCGGCATCGCCATCTGCCTGCAGCCAGGCATGGGCGACGAACCCCTCCACCGGCTTCGACAGAACCCGCCCACCCGGGCCCATCACCCCAACGAGGCCGCCGCTCTGCGCGATCAGAAGCACCGGCCTCTCCGCCCGGGCCCAAAGGACCAGCGCCGCAATCGCGAGGCCCAGGCCCAGCACCCGCGCCCGGCCCTGCCACAGGATCAGCACCAGCGCCCCAAGGGCCAGCATCGGCAGCACCTGCCAGGGCGGCGCAGCGACCGGCACAGCAGCCCCCGGCAGGCCCGCCAGCGTCGCGGCCACCCCGAGGATCCACCGCGCGCCCTGTCCGACGACCCACAGCACCGGCCCCTCCAGCCCCAGGGGCGCCAGCAGCCCGGCGACGACGGCGCCCGGCATCTCCACCCCCGCCATCACCGGCATGGCCGCCAGGTTCGCCGCCAGCCCGTAGGCCGAGAGCCGCCCGAAATAGGCCGCCGCGAACGGCGCCGTCGCCAGCCCCGCCACCAGCGAGGAAAGCGCCAGCACCCCCACCGGCGCGACCCAGCCCCGGAGCGGCCAGGCCCCGCCCCGCCGTGTCAGCGCGGCGAAGACGGCGACCAGCGCCACCGTCGCCGCATAGGACATCTGGAACCCAGCCTCGGTCAGGCATTCGGGCTGGATCAGCAGCAGGATCACGGCCGAGATCGCCACCGAGCGCAGCGTGATCGCGCGGCGGTCGAACAGCACCGCGACCAGCATGACAGAGACCATGACAAAGGACCGCTCCGTCGCAACCGCCGCGCCGGACAGCATCAGGTAGAAGGCCGCCGCGACAAGCGCCACGCTCGCCGCGATCTTCTTCACCGGCAGCCGCAGCGCCAGCGGCGGGATCAGCGCAAGGCCATAGCGCAGCGCCGAGAAGACGAAGCCCGTCACCAGCGCCATGTGCAGCCCCGAGATCGCCAGCATATGCGCGAGATTGGCGACGCGCAGGTGATCGAGGCTCGCCTGCGAAAGCCCGGACTTGTCATTGGTCAGGATCGCCGCGACGAAGCCGCCGGCATCGCCCGGGATCCGCGCCCGAACCGCCGCGGCGATGCGCTGGCGCAGCCGGGCGAAGGCCAGATCGGCGCCCCCCGGCGCGGGCGCCAGAACCCGCAGCGGCTTGCGGCCGTAGCCCACCGCGCCCAGCCCGTCGAACCAGGCGTAGCGCTGGAAGTCGAATCCGCCGGGCTCCGCCGGCCCCTGCGGCGGGCCAAGAAATCCCAGCGTCGCCACCACCGCCCCCGGCCGCACCGCCGCCCCCGGCGCGGACCCGAGCAGCGTCAGCCGCGCGCGGCCCGGTACCTCCCCCCGCGCCACGCGCTGCAGCCGCAGGCGGTCGACCGTCACCCGCGGATGGTCGGAGGCAGAGCGGTCGAGCGCGACCACCCGCCCCTCCACCGGCCCGTAGTAGCGGAAGGGCAGCACCGGCGCAGCCACCCAGTGGGCGCGAAACGCCGCCGCCTCGAAGCCCAGCAACGCCAGCGCCAGGGCCGCCGCCAGCGGCCGCCAGCGCTCCCCCGCCCGCCAGCCGAGCAGGAAGAACGCCGTCGAGGCGGCCCCCACGCCGCCCAGAACCGCCGCCCCCGGCTCCACCGGCAGGCCGAAATATCCGCCGATGCCGAGCGCCAGGAAAACCGGCGCCCAGAGGAACAGATGCCCCCTCTGCGCCGCCAGCGCCTCCAGCGGACCGACCAGCGCCACCCTTGTTCTCCTCGGGCCGAATGCCTAGACACGGGCACCGAGCTTACTGCCCGCATGGTTTCCGAAAGGTTAAGCAAGATGTCCCCGTCCGATGTTCCGGGCTCGCGAGGCGATGCACAGGTCGTCACCCGCTTCGCCCCCTCGCCGACCGGCTATCTCCATATCGGCGGCGCCCGCACCGCGCTTTTCAACTGGCTCTACGCCCGCGGCCGCGGCGGCAAGTTCCTGCTGCGCATCGAGGACACCGACCGCGCCCGCTCCACCCCCGAGGCGACCGAGGCGATCCTGAAGGGCCTCGCCTGGTTCGGCATCGACTGGGACGGCGAGCCGATCAGCCAGTTCGCCCGCAAGGACCGGCACGCCGAGGTCGCGCATCAGATGCTTGCGCGAGGATCGGCCTACAAGTGCTTCTCCACGCAGGAAGAAATCGAGGAGTTCCGAGCGACCGCCAAGGCCGCCGGCCACTCCACTCTGTTCCACAGCCCCTGGCGCGACGCCGATCCAGCGACTCACCCCGACGCGCCCTACGTGATCCGCGTGAAGGCCCCGCGCGAAGGCGCGACGGTGATCGAGGACGCGGTGCAGGGCACGGTGACCTTCCGCAATGACCAGCTCGACGACATGATCTGTTTACGCTCGGACGGTACACCGACCTACATGCTCGCCGTTGTCGTCGATGACCATGACATGGGCGTTACCCAGGTGATCCGGGGCGATGACCACCTCAACAACGCCGCCCGGCAGACGATGGTCTACCGCGCGATGGGCTGGGACGTGCCCGGCTGGGCGCATATCCCGCTGATCCACGGGCCGGACGGCAAGAAGCTCTCCAAGCGCCACGGCGCGCTGGGGCTGGAGGAATACCAGGCGCTCGGCTATCCGGCCGCGGGCATGCGCAACTACCTTGCCCGGCTCGGCTGGTCGCATGGCGACGACGAGTATTTCACCGACGCCCAGGCGCGCGAGTGGTTCGACCTGTCCGCCATCACCCGCGCGCCCGCGCGGCTCGACTTCAAGAAGCTGGAGAACATCTGCGGCCGTCACATCGCCGCGGCGGAGGATGCCGCGCTGCTGCATGAACTCGAAGCTTACCTTGCGGCATCCGGCCAGCCGGCGCTGTCGGCAACACAAAGTGAAGGCCTGGCGCGGGCGATGTACTGCCTCAAGGATCGCGCGAAGACATTCCCGCAAATAATTGAAAAAGCACATTTCGTTTTGGCAAGCCGGCCGCTGGTTCCGGATGCCGCGGCGGAGAAGGCGCTGGACGCTGTATCCCGTGGTATACTGTCAGAATTGACGCCGCAGTTGCGAAGTGCTAGCTGGAACCGCGAGACGTTGGAGGGGATTGTCGCCGCTCTGGCCGAGGCGCAGGGGATGGGCCTCGGAAAGATTGCGGGTCCCCTTCGCGCCGCCCTTGCCGGGCGAACGGTTACGCCTAGCATATTCGACATGATGCTCGTGCTGGGGCGCGAGGAGACGGTCGCGCGGCTGATTGATGCCGCGGCCTAGACCGCCCGTCGCACCCGTCTGGGACACCCGCGCCGCGCGCTCTCGCGCCCGGCGTTCATTGAAAGGGATGAGGGATGCCTGAAGCCAAGAAGTCGCCGGTCGCCAAGTCGACTGCCACGCTGACCTTCGACAACAAGTCGGTCGAGCTGCCGATCTATTCGCCGAGCGCGGGCCCGGATGTCATCGACATCCGCAAGCTCTATGCCCAGGGCGACGTCTTCACCTACGATCCGGGCTTCACCTCCACCGCCTCCTGCGAGTCGACGATCACCTTCATCGACGGCGACAAGGGCGAGCTGCTCTACCGCGGCTACCCGATCGACCAGCTGGCCGAGCAGAGCTCCTATATCGAGGTCTGCTACCTGCTTCTTTACGGCGAACTGCCGAGCGCCAAGCAGATGTCGGAATTCCGCCAGCGGGTGACGCGGCACACGATGGTGCACGAGCAGATGCACTACTTCTTCCGCGGCTTCCGCCGCGACGCGCATCCGATGGCCACCATGGTCGGCGTGGTCGGCGCGATGTCGGCCTTCTACCACGACAGCCTCGACATCACCGACGAATGGCAGCGCGAGGTGGCCGCGATCCGCATGATCGCGAAGATGCCGACGATCGCGGCGATGGCCTACAAGTACGCCATCGGCCAGCCGTTCGTCTATCCGCGCAACGACCTCGACTACGCGGCGAACTTCCTGCACATGTGCTTCTCGGTCCCGGCGGAACCCTATGAGGTGAACCCGATCCTGTCGAAGGCGATGGATCGGATCTTCACGCTGCACGCCGATCACGAGCAGAACGCCTCCACATCGACCGTCCGGCTCGCCGGCTCCTCGGGGGCGAACCCGTTCGCCTGCATCGCGGCCGGCATCGCCTGCCTCTGGGGCCCGGCCCATGGCGGCGCCAACCAGGCCTGCCTCGAGATGCTGCGCGAGATCGGCACCGTCGACCGGATCCCCGAGTTCATCGCGCGGGCCAAGGACAAGAACGACCCGTTCCGCCTGATGGGCTTCGGCCACCGCGTCTACAAGAACTTCGACCCGCGCGCGAAGGTGATGAAGGAAAGCGCCGACGAGGTGCTGGACCTGCTCGGCATCCACGACAACGAGACGCTCAAGGTCGCCAAGGAGCTGGAGCGCATCGCGCTGGAGGACGAATATTTCGTCGAGAAGAAGCTCTACCCGAACGTGGACTTCTACTCCGGCATTATCCTGGAGGCGATGGGCTTCCCGACCTCGATGTTCACCCCGATCTTTGCGCTGTCGCGGACCGTGGGATGGATCTCGCAGTGGAAGGAGATGATTGCGGACGAGGCCCAGAAGATCGGCCGCCCGCGCCAGCTCTACGTCGGCGCGACCAAGCGCGACTACGTCAATATCTCCAAGCGCTGAGGCGCCTTGGGCCAGATGAGAGCGGCCGCCCCCCGGGGCGGCCGTTTTCGTTTCGAGGGGGATAGCCAAGGCAGAGGGCCGGGCTGCGCCCCATCCGATCCGATCCCGTAGGGTGCGCAGTCATCGCGCACCACGCCCACGCCGCGCCTACTGCCCGACCCGCGCCGCCCGTCCGCCGCGCCGCTTCGGCGGCGCCGCCGCGACCAGCCCTTCGGTCAGAACCTTGGTCATCGGATGATCGGGCGCGCGGCTGCCGTAATCGGCCAACACGGCCCGGATCGCGTCCCTCGCGTCCTGCCCCGCCGGCAGGCTCAGCGCCCAGTCGAAGAAGATCGAGCGGCATTCCGGCTCGCTGATCCCCTCGATCACATAGCTTTCCCGCATCAGCCCCTTGCGGTCCACCTCTTCAGCCTTCACGGCCCGCCTCCCCATCGCGCGTTCCTTCCGTTCCAAGCGCGGCATCGACCACGCGCGCCGCGGCCGCGCATAGCGCCGCCAGCCGCGCGGCCAGCGCCGCCACATCCGGCTGGTCGGTCTCGCGCAGGAGCATCGCCCGCGCGCCTTCGCCCAGGCCCGCCACATCCCGCGTGCCCAGAAGCTTGGTAGCACATCGCAGCCGCCAGCAGAGCCGATAAGCGGCCAAAAGCGCCGCTTCGGCGTCATCGGAGAGCCGGCCGGCCTTCGCCCCCGCGCGCAGCTGCGCCTCCACCCCGCGCGCGGGAGAGGCCGCCTGCAGCGCCGCCATCTGGGCCAGAAGCTCGATATCCATCAGCCGCCCCGGGCCGCGCTTCACGTCCCAGGCCTCCGGCGCGCCATGGGCCGCGGCCAGCCGCGCGCGCATGTCGGCCACGTCGGCCCGCACCCCGTCCCCGCCGCTCTTCTCGGCCAGAAGCGCGCGGCGGAAGGCCTCCACCTCGTCGCCCAGCTCCGGGTTGCCGGCCAGCGGCCGCGCCCGGGTCAGCGCAAGATGCTCCCAGGTCCAGGCCTCGCTGCGCTGGTAGTCGCGAAACGCGGCAAGCGAGGTCGCGACAGGCCCCTGCCGGCCCGAGGGGCGCAGCCGCATGTCGACCTCGTAGAGCCGCCCCTGCGCCATCTGCGCGGTCAGCGCCGTCACCAGTGCCTGGGTCAGGCGCGCATAATAGGCCCGTGCGGCAAGCGGGCGGCGGCCGTCCGAGGCCTCCACCCCCGCCGGGTCGTAGATCACGATCAGGTCCAGGTCGCTGTCCGAATGCAGCCGACCCGCGCCAAGGGATCCCATCCCCAGCACGACAGCCCCCCGCCCGGGCGGCGCGCCGTGCTTGGCGGCGAACTCGGCCACGCAGGGCTCCCAGAGCGCGCCGACGACCGCCGCGGCCAGGTCGGCATATTGCCCGCCCGCCTCGAACCCCTCGATCAGGCCGCGCAGGTGATGCACCCCGATGCGGAAATGCCATTCCTTCGCCCGCGCCCGCGCGACGTCCAGCTTGCGCTCGTAATCGTCGTAGCGGGCCAGCTCCGCCGAAAGCTCCGCCTGCAGCGCCGCCCGCCCTGGCCAGGGCGCGAAGAACCCGCCCCCGATCACCCCGTCCAGCACGCCCGCGTTGCGCGAAAGATAGACCGCAAGCGCCGGCGCGGTGGCGCAGATATCGACGATTAGGTCGATCAGCTGCGGGTTGGCCTCGAAGAGCGAGAACAGCTGCACCCCCGCCGGCAGACCCGCAAGGAATCCGTCGAAGGCCCTGAGCGCCGCCTCCGGGTCCGCCGCCCGCATCAGCCGCTTCAGCATCGCCGGGCGCAGCCGGTCGAAGATCTCCACCGCCCGGGTCGAGCGCAGCGCCGGCAGGCCCTGCCAGCCGCGCACGATGCGCTCCGCCGCCTCGCTCAGCTCCGGCAGGGCCTCGCTTTCGGAGGGGGCGAAGAAATCCTCGGTCAGCGCCGCGACGCGTTCCAGCCGCGCCTTGAGCCCGATGCGAAACGCCCGCGTGTCGGGCGCACCGCAGAACCGCGCCAGCCGGTCGAAGCCCTCCGCAGCCATCGGCAGCGCATGGGTCTGCGCGTCCTGCACCATCTGCAGGCGATGCTCCACCTCCCGGTGCGCGCAGTAAAGCGCGGTCAGCTCGCCCGCCTCCTCCGCCCCGACCCAGCCCTTCCCGGCCAGCCGCGCCAGCCCCTCCACCGTGCCGCGCACCCGCAGCTCCGGATCGCGCCCGCCCGCGATCAGCTGCCGGGTCTGCGTGAAGAACTCGATTTCCCGGATGCCGCCGGGGCCGAGCTTCATGTCATGCCCCTCGAGCGTGATCGGCCCGTGAAGCCCCTTGTGCGAGCGGATCCTCAGCCGCATGTCATGCGCGTCCCGGATGGCCGCGAAGTCGAGATGCCGGCGCCAGACGAAGGGCGTCAGCGTGGCGAGGAACCGCTCCCCCGCCGCGATATCGCCGGCGCAGGCCCGCGCCTTGATATAGGCCGCGCGTTCCCAGGTCCGCCCCTCGCCCTCGTAGTAAAGCTCGGCCGCGCCCATCGACAGGCACACCGGCGTGGCCGAGGCGTCGGGGCGCAGCCGGAGGTCCGTGCGGAACACGTAGCCCTCCGCCGTCAGGTCGGACAGCAGCGCCATCAGCTTGCGCGTGACCCGGATGAAGGCCGCCCGCGCCTCCAGCGCCGCGCCCTCGTAACGGGTCTCGTCGAAAAGGCAGACAAGGTCGATGTCGGAGGAATAATTGAGCTCGAACGCCCCCATCTTGCCCATGGCAAGCGCCACCATCCCGCCCGCCGTCGCGGCATCCCCGGGCGCCGCGCCGGGCAGCTTGCCGCGGCGGATCTCCTCGGCCACCAGCCGCTTCATGCCCAGGTCCACGGCCCGGTCCGCAAGCCGCGTGAGGGCCGTGGTGACTTCGGCCAGTGCCCAGACCCCGCCCAGATCGGCGAGCCCCGCGAGAAGCGCCACCCGCCGCTTCGCCTGCCGCAGCGCCGGGCCGAGCTGGTCGAGCTCCAGCCCCTCCAGCCCGCCCAGCACGGCGTCGATCCCCGCCTCCGGCGCGCCGGAAAGCGCGTCGCGCAGCCAGTCCGCCTCCCGCGCCATCAGGCCCTTGAGATAGGGCGAACAGCCCGCGGTCCCGGCCAGCAGGCCGCGCAGCTCGGGCGCGAGATCGGCAAACTCCGCCGCCACCTCGGCGCCGGCATCGGCGTCGAAGGCGATCGGCGCGCGGGTCAGTCGGGCGGCGAAGCTCATGGCGCGAAGATGCGGCGCGGCTTGGGCCCGGTCAATGGGAAGCGGGAGCCGCCGCCGTCGGGACGTCATCAGACGGGCGCCACCCCATCCGCCGCCGTGTCCTGGCTGAAGACGTTTCGCCAGCCATCCAACCCTTCGCGCCAGACGGAAGCCACGTACATCGCCTCCCATTCCGACCTGGCGACGCGAAGAAACTCGGCCCGGTAGGCAAGAAGCACGACCCCGGGGCCGAGATCGAGAAGCCGCGCCTCCGACAGGCGATAACCGGCGACCGTCGGCCCGTCCGAGAGCTGGCCCGAGTGCTCCGCCCTGTCGGCAAAGCCGGTGGCATAGAGCCCGACGAACCCCTCCTCCAGCAGCGCCTCATCCACCGCCGCATCGCCCGTCACCAGCGCCTGCCAGACCGCGCGTTCTAGTGCGAGGATATCTTCGATCATAACCATGACCCGACCATGCCAGCGCCCGCGATCCTGTCAACGGGGGGTTGAGGCCGCCCGCCCGAGGCGACATGGTGGCGCGAACCAGGGAGGGGCGGATGAGCAAGAGCCTGAAACGCGTGAAGGCGGCGCTGGAGGCCGCGGGCGTCACGACCGAGATCGTCGCCGCCGAGGAGGACACCCGCACCGCCGCCCAGGCGGCCTCCGTCGCGGGCTGCGCGCTCGATCAGATCGTGAAGTCGATCATCTTCCGCGGCGAGACCTCGGGCCATGTCCGGCTGTTCCTGACCGCCGGCGGCAACCAGGTGAGCGCCGAGAAAGCCTCCGCCCTCGCCGGGGAGCCTCTGGGCCGCGCCGATGCCGACCTCGTGCGCGCCGAGACCGGCTTTGCCATCGGCGGCGTCTCTCCCGTCGGCCACATCGCCCCGGTGACGGCCTTCCTCGATCCGCGGCTGATGGAGTTCGCGACGGTCTGGGCCGCCGCCGGCACCCCGCGCCACATCTTCTCGATCCCGCCCGGAGAGCTGCACCGCATCACCGGCGCCGAGATCGCGGATTTCACGGTCTGAATCACCCCCGCCCCTTGGCCCGAAACAGCGTCGCGCAGCGACGCCGGGCCAGCGCCCGTCCGCCCCCAAGGGCGGGCGCTTCTGGTGAGTATGCCGCCCCGGCAAACCGAAGGGGTACGTTACGCCATAAACGGACAGAGCTCAGTCGGCGTCGGCGCCCACCCGCGGACGCACACCGGCCCTCCTCCGCGTAGGATGCGCATTCATTGCGCATCCCTTGCCCACCCGCGAACGGCCCCTGCCGCTCCTCCCCATGCGCGCCCGCCCCCCGCCTTGCCCCCGGTCCCCCGCCATGGCTTTATCCGCCCGCGAAGAACAGGGGGACGGGATGAACCACGACGATCTGAGGGACTGGTCGAAAAAGGCCGCGGACTGGACCCATGCCTATCACGCGGGCCTGCGCGACCGCCCCGTCCGCGCCCCGCTGAACCACGGCGCCACGGCCGCCCGGCTCCCCGATACCCCGCCCGAGGCGGCCGAGCCGATGGAGGCGATCTTCGCCGATTTCGAGCGCCTGGTGCCCGACGCCATGACCCATTGGCAGCACCCCCGCTTCTTCGCCTATTTCCCCGCGAACGCCGCCCCCGCCTCCATGCTGGCCGAGCAGCTCGCCAATTCCATGGCCGCCCAGGCCATGCTCTGGCAGACCTCCCCCGCCGCCACGGAGATGGAGGAGGTGATGGTCCGCTGGCTCGCCCGGGCCCTCGGCCTGCCGGAGGGCTTCCGCGGCACGATCCACGACACCGCCACCACGGCCACCCTCGCCGCCACCCTGACCATGCGCGAACGCGCGCTGGACTGGGCGGGGCTGACCAGGGGCCTCTCCGCCGCCCCGCGCCTCAGGATCTACGCCAGCGCCGAGACGCATTCGTCCATCGACAAGGCCGTCCGCGTCGCGGGCATCGGGCAGGAGAACCTCGTCAAGGTCCCGACCGACGCCGCCCACGCCATGGACCCCGCCGCCCTCGCCGCCCTGATCCGCGCCGACCGCGCCGCAGGCTACCTGCCGGCCGGCGTGGTGATCTGCTGCGGCGGCACCTCCATCGGCGCCTTCGACCGCGTGGCCGAGACGATCGCCGTCGCCCGGGCCGAGGACCTCTACACCCATGTCGACGCCGCCTGGGCCGGCTCCGCCATGATCTGCCCGGAGTTCCGGCCGCTCTGGGCCGGTGTCGAGGGCGCCGATTCGGTGGTCTTCAACCCGCACAAATGGCTCGGCGCGCAGTTCGACTGCTCGGTGCAGTTCCTCGCCGACCCGGTCCCCCAGATCCGCACCCTCGGCCTGCGCCCCTCGTTCCTGGAAACCCTCGGCGCGGGCGAGGTCACCAATTTCAACGAATGGACCCTGCCGCTGGGCCGCCGCTTCCGCGCGCTGAAGCTCTGGTTCCTGATCCGGGCCTACGGGCTGGACGGCCTGCGCCAGCGCATTCGCAACCACGTCGCATGGTCGGAAGAGCTGGCCCGCGCCATCGCCGCCCGCCCGGGCTTCGAGGTCACCACCGGGCCCGCGCTCTCGCTCTTCACCTTCGCGCTGAGCGCGGGCGACGCGGCGACCGAGGCGCTCTTCACCCGCATAAACGACGACGGGCGGATCTACCTCACCCAGACCCGGCACGAGGGCCGCTTCGTCATCCGCCTGCAGGTCGGCTCCTTCGACTGCACGCGCGAGGACGTGATGACCACGCTCGACGTGCTCGACGATCTCGCCCCGGCCTGACAGGCAGGCACAACGAAAAAGGGGCGGCCGAAGCCGCCCCCTCCCGAACCTTCCGGACAAGGCTCAGAACTTGAACATCACCCGCGCCTGAAGCTGGGTGTTCTTCAGGTCGGTGCCGTTGGCCACGCCATTGCTGTACATGGTGTAATCGGCTTCGCCGCCGACCACGATATTGTGGGTCAGCTGGTAGTCGAGGCCGACGCCGATCAGCTTGCCGACGCCATGCACGTTCTGGGCATGGGTCGCGCCGAGCGCGCCGTAGACCATCGTGCGGCCCATATCGACGCCGCCCTTCAGCTTGGCATCATAGGTCTGCTTCAGCGTGCTGGCACCATAGTTCGCGTGCATCTTGCTCGCGCCGACTTCGCCGCCGAGGACGAACTTGCCGAAATCGTAGTTGTAACCAGCGAAGAGGCTGCCGACGCCGCTCGACCCGCTCGCGCCGGGCGAACTCTTGGCCTTGTCGTAGCCGAGGCCGAGGCCCACGTAGCCGCCGGTCCAGTCATTGGTCATCACCGGCGCGGGCGTCTGCACCGGCGCCGGCGCGGTCACCGCGGGTTCCATTTTCGGGGCGGCCAGGCTGCCGGCGAAGGCCGGGATCGCGAGCGTGGCGGCCGAAGCGGTTGTCACGGCGAGGAGGGTTATCCGTTTCATTCCGTATCTCCAGTTTTTGCCTGCATAGGGCTTTGTGCCGGGCTGAGGATGCCCCGCTGTTCGAGGACATAGGCGCGTCTCCCACGCGGTTTAAGCCCCCAAACCCACACGAAATTTTGTGCGCTGACTTTTGCCGGAGATCGGCTGAAATTGGCCGAGATTGCGCGGAAATCGGCCCTTGCCGGCAGGCCGCCGCCGGCCCACCATCTTGATGAATTCAGGGAGGAACCCATGCATATCGGCAACAGTGCAGCCGTCGTCACCGGCGGCGCTTCGGGCCTTGGGGCCGCGACGGCACGCGCGCTCAGGGCGAGTGGGGCGCAAGTCACTCTCCTGGATCGAAATATTGCCGCGGGCGAGGCGTTCGCGGCCGAGATCGGCGCGCAGTTCGCCGAGGCCGACGTGACGGACGAAGCCTCCGTCGCCGCGGCCCTTGCCCAGGCAGTCCGGGCCATGGGTGCGATCACGGCGCTTATCAACTGTGCCGGTATCGTGATCGGAGAGCGCACGCTGGGCCGCGACGGCCCGCACGGCCTCGCAAGCTTCCGCCGAGTCGTCGACGTAAACCTGGTCGGCAGCTTCAACTGCGCCCGCCTCGCCGCCGCCGAAATGGCGAAGAACGCGGGCGAGGAGAAGGGCGTGATCGTCAATACCGCCTCCGTCGCCGCCTTCGACGGGCAGAAGGGCCAGGCCGCGTACGCCGCCTCCAAGGCCGCCATCGCCGGGATGACCCTGCCGCTCGCCCGGGACCTCGCGGGATTCGGCATTCGCGTCTGCGCCATCGCCCCCGGCGTCATCGCCACCCCGATGCTGGAAAGCCTACCGGCCGAGGTGCAGGCGAGCCTCGCCGCCGAGGTCCCCTTCCCCAAGCGCCTCGGCCGGCCGGAGGAATACGCCGCCCTCGTCCTCTCGATCCTCGAGAACGAGTATCTGAACGGCGACGTCATCCGTCTCGACGGGGCCCTGCGGATGCGCTGATGCCCCGCCAGAACCGCGTCACCCCGGACGGAGAGATCGTCGCAAGCCCGGCCCGGGGCCTCGTCATGGGCAACCGCGGCTGCCTGCACGATGCCGAGGGCAGGCTCGGTACGGCGCGCTGGCGCCATGCGCACTGGATCATCTGCACGCTCAGCTTCAAGGGCCGCTGGCGCCCGATCATGGCGCCAAACCGCTGGACCGAGCTGTTCTTTCTTGACGAGGCCGTGGCGCTCGCCGCCGGCCACCGCCCCTGCGCCGAGTGCCGCCGCGCCGCCTATAACGCCTATCGCGCCGCCTTCGCGCCCGAACCCCTTCCCGCGCCCGAGATCGACCGCCGCCTTCACGCCGCCCGCGTCACCCCCACCCGCCGCCAGATCGCGCATGAGGCCCCGATCACGGGCCTGCCCGACGGCACCTTCCTGCGCCTGCCCGGCGAGGCCGCGCCGCTCCTCCTGCTGGCCGGCCGCCTGCTGCCCTGGCGGCCCGAGGGCTACGGCCCCGCGCTTCCACGCCCGGGGCGCGGGATGGCCGAAGTTCTCACGCCCAGCCCCAGCGTCGAGGCGCTCCGGAACGGCTACCGCCCCATCCTCCACCCCAGCGCGACGGGCTGACGAAAGCCCTCCCTTTTTCTTGGCCCGAAACAGCGAGCGCAGCTCGCCGGGCCAGCGCCCGTCCGCCCCCAAGGGCGGGCGCTATCGGGGAGTCCTCGCCCCGGCGCGACGAAGGGGGCGATTAAGCCATAAATGGACAGACCCGCCCTGCCGCGAGCGCCCACCCGCGGACGGCCGCCGGCCCTCCTCCCCGCGCAGGCGCGCTTTACCGGGGCGCTAAAGCCCCGTCCCGATTTACGGTGCAAAAGCGGTGCCGAACCGGTGCCGAACCGGTGCGATGCCGGCAAGCCTCAGCCCTCGGCCTTTTCCTCGAGCAGGAGCCACTCCTCCTCGGCCGCGCTCAGCGCCGCCTGTCGATCCGCCAGGGCGTCAGAGGCCTTGCGGAACTTCGCGGGTTCCTTCTCGTAAAGCCCCGGCGCAGCCATCAGATCAGAGAGCTTGGCGATCTCCGCCTCGAGCTTGGCGATCACCTCCGGCAGCGCCTCCAGCCGGTGCTTCTCGGCAAAGCTCAAACCGCTATTCTGCTGTTTTTCCGGTGCTTTGGGCGCCGAAGCTTTCACGGCCGCCGCCCGCTTCGCCTTCTCCGCCACCGCGACCACGGGCTCGGCGCCGCGCTGCGCGCGCATGTCGCTCCAGCCGCCGGCATAGACGGTGGCGCGACCACCGCCCTCCATCAGCACCGTCGTCGTCGCCACCCGGTCGATGAAATCCCGGTCGTGGCTGACCAGCAGGACCGTCCCCGGATATTCCCCCAGCACGTCCTGCAGCAGGTCCAGCGTCTCGACATCCAGATCGTTCGTCGGCTCGTCAAGCACCAGCACGTTGCTTTCCCGCGCCATCAGTTTCGCCAGCAGAAGCCGCGCGCGCTCGCCGCCCGAAAGCGCCCGGACCGGCGCCCGGGCCTGGCTCTCGTCGAAGAGAAAATCCTTAAGGTAGCCAACGACATGCCGGGGTGCGCCACGCACCATCACCTGGTCCGACCGGCCCGCCACGCCGATCTCCGGATCGCCGGTGAGGTTCTCCCAGAGGCTCGCCTCCGGGTCGAGCCGGGCGCGTGCCTGGTCGAAGACGGCGAGCTGCAGGTTCGTGCCCAGCCGCACCGTGCCGGCATCCGGCGCAAGCTCCCCGGTCAGAAGCTTCAGCAGCGTCGTCTTGCCCACCCCGTTCGGCCCGACGAAGGCCACCCGGTCGCCCCGCAGCACCTTCAGCGAGAAGTCGTTGACGATGCCAACTCCGCCGAAAGCCTTGGAGATTCCGGTCGCCTCCATCACCAGCTTGCCAGAGGTCGGCCCCGATTCCAGCTCCAGCGCGGCGGTGCCCTGGCGTCGGATCTGCGTCGCGCGCTCCGCCCGGAGCGCGGCCAGCGCGCGGACCCGGCCCTGGTTCCGCTTGCGCCGGGCAGAGATCCCCTCCACGGCCCATTTCGCCTCCGCCTTGATCTTGCGGTCAAGCTTGTGGCGGGCCTGGTCTTCCTCGGCCCAGAGCGTATCGCGCCAGTCCTCGAAGCCGGCGAAGCCCGCCTCGCGCCGCCGCACCTCGCCCCGGTCGATCCAGAGCGTCGCGCGGCTCAGCCCGGTCAGGAAGGCGCGGTCGTGGCTGATCAGCACGAAAGCCGTCCGCGTCCCGGACAGCTCCGCCTCCAGCCATTCGATCGCGGCGATGTCGAGGTGGTTGGTCGGCTCGTCAAGCAGCATCAGGTCCGGCTCTTCCGCCAGGATCTTCGCCAGCGCCGCCCGCCGCCGCTCGCCGCCCGACGCGGTGGCGACCGGGCGTGCCGGATCGAAATCAAGCCCCTCGGCAGCCACGGCGACGCGGTAGGTCTCGGCCTCCGGCAGGCCGCTCGCGGCATAGTCGCCGAGCGTTGAAAACCCCGCCATGTCAGGGTCTTGCTCCATGTATCTCACATGGATCCCGGCCGGCACGATGCGCGCGCCCGCGTCCGGCTCCACCAGCCCGGCCATGACCTTCAACAGGGTCGACTTGCCCGAGCCGTTGCGGCCCACCAGCGCCAGCCGGTCGCCGGGCTGAACGACAAGGTCGAGCCCTTCGAACAAGGGATTGCCCCCGAAACCGAGAGAGATGCCGGAGAGCTGGAGAAGGGGTGCGCGTGCCATGTGCGCGAGCTAATCGGCCCCCGTCGAAAGGTCAACGCCCGCCGCGCGCGGGGACCCCTGCGCCTTAGCCCGCCACGCCCCTCAGAAGCTTCTTGCGCGCGGGCGGAATGGCGCGGATCTCGAGGCCCGTGAAGACATGCAGCGTGTTGAGGTCGCGGTCCACCACCGCGTGGTCGCTGACCCAGCCGCCCATGACGAGGTAGGTCCGCAGGAGCGGCGGCATCGCCAGCATCGCCCGCTTCAGATCCGGCCGCTGGCGGCGCAGCACCCGGGCGAAGCGGAAGACATTCGGCGCCTTCACCCGCGGCAGCCAGCGTTTCGGCGCGAGGTGGCGCTCCTTCAGCATGGCGAAGGCATCGTGGTACCGCTCTGCCTCGATGCCGTGGAAGGAGGAGCAGCCGAAGAGCATCTCCACCCCCTCCTCGTCGACGAAGCGGGTCATCGCACCCCAGGCGACGCGGAGGATGTCGGGATCGCGCCAGTCGGGATGGATGCAGAACCGCCCCATCTCCACCATCGGCCCGTCGAAGGCCGAAAGCCTCGTGAGATTGTAGTATTGCGCCGAATAGCTCTGCCCGATCTCGGCCCCGCGGCGCAGCGGCAGCAGGCGGAAGCAGCAGACCAGCGCGCCGGTCTTCACCTCCTCGACCAGCACATGCCGGCATTGCCCGTCGAAGCGGTCGGCGTCGAGCCCGTCCGGCCGGGGCGCCGCCCCGCTCTCGGCGATGAAGGTCTGGTGGCGCAGGCGTTGCGCGGCCTGCAGATCCTCGGGGCCTTCGGCGAACCGTGCCGCGTAGCGCCCCTTGCGAAGCGAAAGCATGTCCGTTCTCCCTCGCGGTCCCGCGCCATGCGGACCCCGGTCAACGGGAAATATAGCATGCACCAGATGTCGGAACCACGACAGCGGCGGAGCGCCGCCGGTCAGTTCGACCCGCGAGACGGCAGGAAGTTCGACGGGTTGAAGTGGCCGAGATCGTTGAAGAGCTGCTGCAGCAGGCCCTCGCTCTTGACCGTGGAGCCGGTCTCGAGGCGCGAGATCGTCACCACATGGCCGTGCTTCAGGCCGAACTGCTCGACGTTCTTCACGCGGCCGGCCTTGTCGAAGCTGACCGCGACGACCTGACGCTTCACCTCGCGCGGCTTGAACGGGCCGTAATGGCGCCAGCGGCTCTGCACGTAATACCAGGCGTCGATATCCTGAAGCCCCTCGAGCGAAGGAGATCCGATCTCCTTCTGCACCTCGGCCTTGGTCTGACCGGCCTTTACCTGCGAAAGTTCGCTCGGCGCCGGCACGTAGCCGTGATCGTCGAAGGTTGCTGCGCAGCCCGCGAGCGCCAGCATCAGAATCCCTGCCGCACCTTTGCGCACCAGGCTGATCCTCTTGGCCATCCTGCCCCTCTTGCCACGCCGCTGCTTGCCCCGTATCCGACTTATAGAAGGTCGCCCGCCGGTTCAAGGAAGGAACGACGCTCCCTCTTCACCCGGCTGTCAGGAGACGAGATGGATCGAGACACCGCCCCCCACCGCATCCGCAGCAGTGATGTCGCCGGAAAACGGCGCATCGCCTTCCGGCTGACACCGAAGGCGGAGGATCGCGCCGCGCTGGCGGCCGAACTGGGTATCAGCGCGGTCGGGAAACTGGACTTCGAGGGCGCGCTTTCGCCGCTCGGGCGCAGCGACGTGGCGCTGGAGGGGCGGCTGAAGGCCAGCGTCACCCAGCCCTGCGTCGTCACCCTCGCCCCGGTCACCACCAAGATCGACGAGCCGGTCGCCCGCCGCTACCTGGCCGAGATGCCGGAGCCGGAGGGCGAGGAGGTCGAGATGCCCGAGGACGAGACGGCCGAGCCCCTGCCTCAGGTCATCGACCTGGCCGAGGTGATGGCCGAGGCCTTGGCGCTGACGCTCCCCCTTTACCCCCGCGCGCCGGGGGCCGAACTGGGTCCGGAGGCGGGCGAGTCGGTGGCGGAAGAGAGAAATCGCCCCTTCGCGGGACTCAAGGGCCTGCTCGATGGCAATTCCGGCGGCGAGGGCGGTGGAGAGGGCGGCAAGGAGGGCTAGACGCGCCGCGCTCGCCAGCGAAGGGACGGCGCCGGGGCTGCGCCGTTTTGGCGTGCTACGGGAAATTCGCGCCCGGAATCGGGCAGAAAGCACTTGCGCGGCAGCCGAATCCCAGTATGTTCCGCGCCTCGTTTACATGTTGGGTTGAAGGCGCCGAGCCCGCGGGGCATAAGTAGTCCAGCCCAAGGAAATCCAAGGGGCCCTGCCCCACCTAGACCCGAGGTTGACAGATGGCTGTCCCGCAGAACCGCGTTACCCGTTCCCGCCGCAACATGCGCCGTGCGCATGACGCGCTTACCGCCGCCAACCCGGCCGAATGCCCGAGCTGCGGCGAGCTGAAGCGCCCGCACCACGTCTGCCCGTCCTGCGGTCATTACGATTCGCGTGAAGTCGTGGCCTCGGTGGTCGACGCCGGCCTGGACGACGACGCGGCGTAAGCGCCCTCCGTCCCGCGCCTGACCGATGCCGAACGGATCAGATAATCGTACGGCCGGCGCGGCGAGCATAGTCATTTCCGTTGATGCGATGGGTGGCGATCGCGGCCCGGCGGCAGTCGTCGCCGGGATTGATCGGTCTGCCGCCAAGAATCCGGAAATCCGCTTCATCCTGCATGGCGACGAAGCGATCCTGAAGCGGCTGACGCGCCGGCGCAAGGCGCTGGCCGGCCGCTGCGACATCCGCCACGCCCCCCGCACCGTCACCATGGACGACAAGCCCAGCCAGGTCATGCGCCACGGCCAGGGCACCTCGATGTGGTCCGCGATCGAAAGCGTGCGCCAGGGCGAGGCCTCGGTCGTCGTCTCCTGCGGCAACACCGGCGCCCTGATGGCCGTCTCGATGATCCGCCTGCGCAAGATCGACGGCGTGAACCGGCCGGCCATCGCCTGCCTCTGGCCCTCGCGCAATCCCGGCGGGTTCAACGTGATGCTCGACGTCGGCGCCGATGTGAAGGCCGATGCCGAGGACCTGCGCCAATACGCGCTGATGGGCGCCTCCTATGCCCGCAACGGGCTGAAGCTGGTCCGGCCGCGGGTGGGGCTTCTCAACGTCGGCACCGAGGAAAACAAGGGCCGGCCCGAGCTGAAGCTCGCCTCCGACCTGATCGCCGCCTCTGCCGAGGTGGGCGGGTTCGACTACGTCGGCTTCATCGAGGGGGGCGACCTGCCCTCCACCCGGGTTGACGTGATCGTGACCGACGGCTTCACCGGCAACGTCGCACTGAAGACCGGCGAGGGCACCGCGCGGCTGATCGGGGATTTCCTGCGCGAGGCCTTCGCGGCTACCCCGCTCAGCCGGATCGCGGCGCTGCTGGCGCTGACCTCGCTGCGCCGGCTTCGGAAGAGAATCGACCCGCGCCGGGTCAACGGGGGCGTGTTCCTCGGCCTCAACGGCACGGTGGTGAAATCCCATGGCGGCGCGGATGCAACGGGCGTCTCGGCCGCGGTCAAGCTGGCCTTCCAGCTTGCCAAATCCGGGTTCCAGGAACGTCTCGCCGCACGGGTTGCCTCTGCCGGCCTGCCACGGCAGGATGCGGCACCCGCGGCCGATGGGACCGGGGAAGGGAGCGACAAGCCGCAATGACGATACGCGCCGTGGTGAAGGGCGTCGGGCATTACCTGCCCGAACGCATTGTCCCCAACGCAGAGTTCGAGGCGGCGCTGGACACGAGCGACGACTGGATCCGCTCGCGCACGGGCATCGAGCGCCGCCATATCGCGGCGCCGGGCCAGACCACCTCGGACATGGCGACGCGCGCCGCGCGCGCCGCGCTGGACGATGCCGGGCTCGAACCCTCCGACTTGGACACGATCATCGTCGCCACCTCGACGGCGGACCTGACCTTCCCCTCTGCCGCAACCATGGTGCAGCACGCGCTTGGGATGACCAACGGCTTCGCCTTCGACGTGCAGGCGGTCTGCGCCGGCTTCGTCTACGGTCTTGCCAACGCCAATGCGTTGATCCTCTCCGGCCAGGCGCGCCGGGTGATGGTGATCGGGGCAGAGACCTTCTCGCGCCTGATGGACTGGACCGACCGCTCCACCTGCGTGCTCTTCGGCGACGGCGCCGGCGCGCTGGTGCTGGAAGCGGCCGAGGGCGCCGGAACCTCTGCCGACCGCGGCATCCTGTCGTCGGACCTGCATTCCGACGGCACCTACCGCGACATCCTCTACGTCGACGGCGGCGTCGCCACCCGGACCACCGGGCATCTGCGCATGCACGGCAAGGAAGTGTTCCGTCACGCAGTCGAAAAGCTCGCCGCCACCGCCCATGCGGCGCTCGACAAGGCCGGGCTGACCAACGACGACGTTGACTGGATCGTGCCGCACCAGGCCAACCTGCGCATCATCAAGGCGACGGCCACCAAGATGGGCGTGCCGATGGACCGCGTGGTGCTGACGGTGCAGGATCACGGCAACACCTCGGCGGCCTCGATTCCCCTCGCGCTCTCCACCGGCAAGGCGCGCGGGCAGATCAAGCAGGGCGATCTGGTCGTCACCGAGGCGATCGGCGGCGGGCTGGCCTGGGGCTCGGTGGTTTTACGCTGGTAAAGGCGTCTGAACCCCCCGCCGCAAGCCATTGATATTGACTCGTAAAATTGCCTGCCTCACACTCCCCTGAAAACAGGGGGGCCAGAATGGGCGACAAGACTCTGACGCGGATGGACCTGAGCGAGGCCGTGTTCCGGGAAGTAGGGCTCTCCCGAAACGAATCCGCGCAACTGGTGGAAAGCGTCCTGCAGCACGTCTCCGACGCGCTGTCCGGCGGCGAAACGGTCAAGATTTCTTCCTTCGGCACCTTCTCGGTGCGCGACAAGGCAGCCCGGATCGGACGCAACCCTAAGACCGGCGACGAGGTACCGATTCACCCCCGCCGCGTTCTGACCTTCCGTCCGTCGCATCTGATGAAGGATCGGGTGGCGGCGGGCAACGGCCACTGAGGCCGGGCGCGGCATGGACAAGTCGCCCGACGCCTTCCGAACCATCTCCGAAGTCGCCGACTGGCTCGACACGCCGGCGCATGTGCTGCGCTTCTGGGAAAGCCGGTTCCCGCAGGTCCGTCCGGTCAAGCGCGCCGGCGGGCGGCGCTATTACCGCCCCTCCGACGTGGCGCTGCTCTCGGGCATCAAGAAGCTGCTGCATGACGACGGGCTGACCATCCGCGGCGTCCAGAAGATGCTGCGCGAGCAGGGCATCCGCCATGTCGCGAGCCTTGGCAGCGCCCCGGGCGATGCCGCCCAGGAGAACGAGGAAGAAAACATCTTCGCAGGCGGGGAAGAGGTCGCAGCGGCAGCCGGGGCCGAGACGGCAGAGGCCACGCCCTCCCCGCCCCCGGAACCGATTCCCCTTCGCCCGACCGCCGCGCCCGCGGCACAAGCCGCCCCCGACTCCGCGCCCGAACCCGCGGGCGAGCCGGACCTCTTTTCCCGCCCGGCCCCGGCGCCCGCTGCCGCCGCGCCCGGCCCCGTGCCGTCCACGTCGCGCGACGGTCTGATCGACCGCCTGCGGGGCCTCGACCCCGCCACGGCAGAGGCAGAGGCCCCGCGCCTGGCCGAGATCTACGCCCGTCTGAGCGCCCTGCGCGCCCGCATGGCGGCGGCGCCGAAAAAGAACGGCGACTGACCCCCCGGGTATGCGCTTTGACCCTTGCCCCCGCCGCGCAATCCGCTCTATATGGCCGCCGTCGGGCCGTAGCGCAGCCTGGTTAGCGCGTCCGTCTGGGGGGCGGGAGGTCGTGAGTTCGAATCTCACCGGCCCGACCAACATGAACCCGCCCGCTTCCCTCGCGGAGGCGGGCGGTTTCGTATCCGGGGGCACCTCCGGAGCGTTCTCGGGGAGGATGGCATGAGCAAATCCCAGGCCGGCGTCCTGCCGTCCCAGGCCCTCGAGGGTCTGATCGAAGCCGGCGCAATCTCCGCCGGCCCTGCCGTCACCGCGGCGCAGATCCAGCCCGCCAGCCTCGACCTGCGCCTCGGCCCCAAGGCCTACCGCGTCCGCGCCTCCTTCCTCGCCGGCCATGGCCGCAGCGTCGCCGAGCGGATCGAGGAATTCCGCATGCACGAGGTCAGCCTCGAAGGCGGTGCAGTGCTGGAAAAGGGCTGCGTCTACGTCGTGCCGCTGATGGAAAGGCTGAAACTTCCCGAGGGCATACAGGCCGTCGCCAATGCGAAAAGCTCCACCGGCCGGCTCGATCTGCTCACCCGCACCATCACCGACGGCGGCACCGAGTTCGACCGCATTCCCCTCGGCTACGAGGGCCCGCTTTATGCCGAGATCTGCCCGCGTTCCTTCTCCGTCCTCGTGCGGCCGGGCATGCGGCTCAACCAGATCCGCTTCCGCCGCGGCGAGGCCCGGCTGAGCGACGCCGAGCTTGCCGCGCTCCACGCCTCTGTCGGGCTTGTCGACCTCCCCCCGGTGATCGACGAGGGGCTCGGCTTCTCGGTCGACCTGAAGCCCGCCTCGGGCACCCTCGTCGGCTACCGTGCCAAGCCCCATACCGGGCTGATCGACCTCGACCGCATCGGCCAGTACGACCCCGCCGAATTCTGGGAGGAGGTTCACAGCGCCGATGGCCGCATCATCCTCGACCCCGGCGCCTTCTATATCCTCGTCAGCCGCGAGGCCGTGACGATCCCGCCCGACCACGCCGCCGAGATGGCGCCCTACCTGGCCATGGTGGGCGAGTTCCGGGTGCATTACGCGGGCTTCTTCGATCCCGGCTTCGGCTGGGCCGAGGCCGGCGGCGCGGGCTCCCGCGGCGTGCTGGAGGTGCGCTGCCACGAGGCACCCTTCGTGCTCGAACACGCCCAGGTGGTGGGCCGCCTCGTCTACGAACGCATGGCCGCCCCGCCCGAAACGCTTTACGGCGCAGGCATCGCCTCGAACTACCAGGGCCAGGGGCTGAAGCTCTCCAAGCACTTCCGCGCCGTCTGACCGGCCCGCCAGGGCGGGCAGCGCGCCCCGCGCCCTTCCCCTTGCGCCACCCCCCCGGCGGCGCGGTAATAATTCCGCCCGAGACCGGAGCGAATCATGCGTGCCCTGCCGACCTTCGCCGCCGTCCTGCTGCTCGCCCTTCCGGCGGCACGGATCGCCCATGCCGATAGCGCGATCAGCCTTGGCGTCTATCTCTGGAACGATCCCGACCAGGAGCCGGTGAAGGCGCAGTTCATATCACTGGCCAATGGCGACACGGAGATCGAGATCGACGGCCCCGACGGCAGCAAGAGCCTCTCGCACCCGACCACCGCGCAGGAGCGGAAACTGCTCACGGCGGCGGTGCAGGACCGGATGAAGGCGCTTTCGATGGACGACACCCTGCGCCCTGCGCCGCCCTATATCACCGTCGACTGGCACTTCAGCACCAACGCGGGCTATGTCGACAGTTCCGCCAGCTACCCGCTCGATGCAGTGCCGGCCGATGTGGTGGCGCTGGAAAAGGCGGTCTTCGGCAGCCCGCTCGGCCAGTAGCGGCCCGGCCGGGCGCGCCCCGCCCTGCGGGGGCCACCCATCGCCTCCTCAGACCTCAGACGGTGATCCGCGATCCCAGCTCCACCACGCGGTCGCGCGGCAGGTGGTAGAACTCGCTCGGATCGGCCGAGAAGCGCCCCAGCGTGATGTAGAGCCGGTCGAGGATGCGCGCATAGCCCGCCCGCGTCCCCATGATCAGCTTGCGCCGCCCGAGGAAGAACGAGGTGGTCATCACGTCGAACTTCAGCCCGTGCCGCCGGGCAAGGCCGAGCGCGCGGGAAAGGTTCGGCGTCTCCATGAAGCCGAAGCGCAGGCGCAGCCGCGAGAAATGCTCGTCGATCGGGGTGAATTCCACCCGCTCCTCCTCCGGGGCGACGGGGATGCGCATGGTCTCCACCGTCAGGATCACGTTCTTCTCGTGCAGCACCCGGTTGTGCTTGAGGTTGTGCAGCAGCGCCTGCGGCACGGCGGAGGGGTCGGAGGTCAGGAAGAAGGCGGTGCCGTCAACGCGCTTCACAGTGGCGCTGTCGGCGATGGAATGGGCGAAACCGTCCATGTCCACCTTCTCCTTGCTCTCGCGCGCCAGAACCAGCTGGGTGCCGCGCCACCAGGTCCACATGATCGTGGCGAAGGTGAAGGCCAGCAGCAGCGGAATATAGCCGCCCTCCGGCACCTTGGTCAGGTTCGACAGGAAGAACGTGCCTTCCAGCGCGACGAAGGGCACGGCGCCGATGGCGATCAGCCAGATCGGCATCTTCCAGCCCCGGCGGGAGTAGATGATGCCGAGCGTGGTATCGACCAGCATCGCGCCCGTAACCGCGATCCCGTAGGCCGAGGCAAGCGCGGAAGACGACCGGAAGGTCAGCACGAAGAACAGGACCCCGCCCAGCAACAGCCAGTTGACCGAGGGAATGTAGATCTGCCCGCTCTGGCGTTCGGAGGTGTGAACGATCGCCATTCGCGGCAGCAGCCCCAGCGCGATCCCCGCGCGGGCCATCGAATAGGCCCCGGTGATCACCGCCTGCGCCGCGATGATCGTGGCCACGGTGGCAAGCCCCACGAGGAGCGGCAGCGCCCAGTCCGGCACCATCAGGAAGAACGGGTTCTCCAGCGTCTTCGGATCGGCCAGCACCAGCGCGCCTTGCCCGAGGTATTGCAGCACCAGCGCCGGGAAGATCAGGCAAAGCCAGGCCAGCCGGATCGGCGCCTTGCCGAAATGGCCGAGGTCGGCATAAAGCGCCTCTGCCCCCGTCACCGCCAGGAAGACCGCGCCCAGCACGATGAAGGCGGTAAAGCCGTGATGGATCAGGAACGTCACGGCAAAGACCGGGTTGAAGGCCCAAAGCACCTCCGGGTCATGCACCAGGTGCAGCGTGCCCGTCACCGCCATGGCCAGGAACCACACCACCATGATCGGCCCGAAGGCCGAGGAGATCGCGGCCGTCCCGTGCCGCTGCACGAAGAAAAGGCCAAGCAGGATCCCCACCGTCACCGGCAGCACGTATTCCCCGAAGGCCGGCGCGACCAGGCCGATGCCTTCCACCGCCGATAGAACCGAGATCGCCGGCGTGATCACCGAATCGCCCAGGAACAGCGAGGCCCCCGCGATGCCGAGGCCGAGGACCACCAGCGAGCGCCGCCCGATGGCGAGCCGCGACAGGGTATAGAGCGCAAGCACGCCCCCCTCGCCGCGGTTGTCGGCGCGCAGCAGGTAGGCCACGTATTTCATCGTCACGATCATGGTCAGCGACCAGATCAGCAGCGACAGCACCCCGAAGACCTCGAAACGCGTCAGCCCGTCGGAGGCGACGGGCCGCAGCGCCTCGCGCAGCGCGTAAAGCGGACTTGTCCCGATATCGCCGTAGACGACCCCGATTGCGCCGATGGTCAGCATCGCGAGCCCGTTCTTGTGCGAGCCATGGGACTCTTCCTGTACCGCCTCTCCCTCGAGAGCCGTGATGTCGGTCCCCTCCGGAACGTCGCTCAGCTTGCTGGCTGCCATGGGTCGCCTTTGGTCAGTTTCAGTCAGAGAGTTATGCGAGAGCCGAGTTCGACCACCCGGTCGCGCGGCAGGGAGTAGAACTCACCCGGATCGGTCGAAAACCGGCCGAGTGCAAGGAAAAGTCGATCAAGCAGCCGGCCGAGGCCGCGCCGCCCACCGAGGATCACCTTGCGCCGCCCAAGGAAGAACGAGGTCGTCATCACGTCGAACTTCAGCCCGTGCCTGCGCGCAAGGCCAAGCGCACGGCTGAGGTTCGGCGTCTCCATGAAGCCGTAGCGCAGCTTCAGGCGGGCGAACCGCTCGTCGATGGGCAGGTATTCGATGCGCTCCTCGGGCGGGCAATGCGGGATGCGCAGCGTCTCCACCGTAAGGATGATGTTCCTGTCGTGCAGCACCTGGTTGTGCTTGAGGTTGTGCAGCAGCGCCTGCGGCACGGCGGTGGGATCGGAGGTGAAGAAGAAGGCGGTGCCCTTGGCGTGCAGAATGCGCTCCGACGTGGCGATCGAATGGGCGAAGCCGTCCATGTCCACCTTCTGCCGGGTCTCGCGCGAGCGGGTCAGCTGCACGCCGCGCCACCAGGTCCACATCACCAGCGCAAGACCGAGCGCGACCAGCACCGGAACGTAGCCGCCGTCGGGCAGCTTCAGAAGGTTGGAGGCCAGGAACGCCCCCTCCAGCGCCAGTAGCGGCGCGACGACCAGCGCCACCTGCCATCCCGGCCGTTTCCAGCCGCGCAGCATCAGGACGCAGGTCAGAACCGTCGTCACCACCATCGTACCGGTCACCGCGATCCCGTAGGCCGAGGCCAGCGCGGCGGAGGAACGGAAGCCGAATACCAGCGCCACCACGCCCGCGAAAAGCAGCCAGTTCACCGACGGGATGTAGATCTGCCCGCTCTGCCGCTCCGACGTGTGCCGGATCAGGAGGCGCGGCAGGAAGCCCAGCTGCACCGCCGACCGCGTCATCGAATAGGCCCCCGAGATCACCGCCTGCGAGGCGATGACGGTGGCGATCGTCGCCAGCACCACCAGCACCGGCAGCAGATGCGGCGAGACGAGTAGGAAGAAGGGATCGGCGACCGTCTCGGGATGGCGCAGCACCATGGCGCCCTGCCCGAGGTAGTTCAGCACCAGCGCCGGGAAGACCAGGCCGAGCCAGGCCAGCCGGATCGGCGCCTTGCCAAAGTGGCCGAGGTCGGCATAAAGCGCCTCTGCCCCGGTCACGGCCAGGAAGATCGCGCCCAGCACGACGAAGGCCACCGGCCCCTCCTCGACGAGAAAGCCGACGGCCCGGCGCGGATCGAAGGCCACGAGGATCGCCGGATCCTGCACCAGGTGATGCACCCCGGTCAGCGCGAGGATCAGGAACCAGGCCGCCGTGATCGGCCCGAAGGCGACAGAGACGGCGCCGGTCCCGTGCCGCTGCACAAGGAAAAGCGCGAAGAGAATGCCAAGCGTGGCGGGCAGGACCACGTCCGCCGCCTGTGGCGTGATCAGGGTCAGCCCCTCGACCGCGGACAGAACCGAGATCGCGGGCGTGATGATCGCATCGCCGAAAAACAGCGCCGCCCCCGCGATGCCGAGCGCCAGCACCCAGAACGACCGCCGCCCGATGGCTAGCCGCACCAGCGTGTAGAGCGCCAGCACCCCCCCTTCGCCGCGGTTGTCTGCGCGCAGCAGCAGCGTCACGTATTTGAGCGTGACGATGATCACCAGCGTCCAGATCAGGGTGGAGATGACGCCGATCACCTCGGACCGCTCCAGCCCGCCGCCGGAGACCGCACGCAGGCTCTCGCGCACGGCATAGATCGGGCTGGTGCCGATATCGCCGTAAACCACGCCCACCGCACCGAGGGTCAGCGCGAAAAGGCCGCCTCGATGGTCCTGGCCCTCGTCGTCGTCAGCCGCAAACGGCGCGACATCCGCGCCATCTGGCACATCACGAAGTGTGGCTATCATCAGAATCTGCTCTCAGCGCCGCCTGCCGTCCTGGGCAGACAATGGCCTTTGTCGCAATTGGTCGCACCGTGGCGCACCGATCCGGCTCCGTGTTGCGCGCCCGGCAGAGGGCGCGGCGCGGGCGGGGCCGATGCGACTCGCCCGCCCGAGCGCGCACGTAAGCGCGAATTCGTGATCCTCGCAAGCCCGAACTGGCGGACTCACGCATAGCTCAATCGTCCAGCAGCACCGAAACGCGCCGGTTCTGACGGCCTTTCTTCTCGATCTTGCCAAGGCTTACCCGGCCGATCTCGCCGGTGCGGGCGACATGGGTGCCGCCGCAGGGCTGCAAGTCCACCTGGTCCGCCCCCTCGCCGATCCGTACCAGGCGCACCCGGCCCTGCCCCATCGGCGGCTGAACCGACATCGTCTTCACCAGCCCCGGATTGGCCAGCAGTTCGTCATCGGTGATCCAGTCCTCCGTCACCGGCAGGTCGAGGTCGATCAGCGCCTTCAGCCGGGTCTCGATCTCCGCCGGATCCTCCGGCGGCTCGGGCATGTTGAAGTCGAGCCGGCCCTTCTCCGGCCCGATCTGCCCGCCGGTCACCGGCAGCGGGATCACGACGGAGAGCAGATGCAGCGCCGTATGCACCCGCATGTGCCGGTAGCGGCGGCTCCAGTCGAGCTTCTGGGTGACCGTCGCACCCACCGGAGGCAGCGCCGCGGGCGATGCCGGGATCAGGACGACTTCGCCATCGTTGCCCTTCACCGCCGCCGCGATCTCCAGCCGTGCCGACCCGCCGGGCCAGGTGATCCAGCCGCTGTCGCCGGGCTGGCCGCCGCCGGTCGGGTAGAAGACGGACCGGTCGAGGATCAGCCCGCCCTCCTCGGTATGGGCCACGACGACCGCCTCGGCCTGGTCGAGATAGGCATCGTCGCGGAACAGGAGCTCGGTGGGCATGTCATCTACCTTTCTGCATCGGTGTCGCCGTCGAGGTCGGGATCGAACCGGGGCAGCGCGCCCGGCTCCTCCGGCTCGGGCCGCGGCCCCGAGGCCACGGACTGCGTCTTCGGCGCAGGGGGCTCGCCCCGCAGCGCCTCGGGATTGCGCAGCCAGATGTCGCGCTGCGCGAAGGGGATTTCGAAGCCCTCCTGGGCGAAGCGCTCGGCGATCTGGTGGTTCAGCTCGGTCTTCACGTCCAGCACGAAGTTGATGTCGCGCAGGATCACCCGCATCTCGAAGCTCAGCGCATCGGCGCCGAAGCCGGTGAAGACGATCTGCGGCTTGGGGTTCAGCACGACCAGCGGATGCGCCTCTGCGATCTCGCGCAGCACCTTGTCGACGTGGCGGGTGTCGGTGCCGTAGGCCACGCCCACCGGCACGATCAGCCGGCCGATGCGGCTGAACTTGGTCATGTTGGTCACCGTGCCGGTGATCAGATTGGAGTTCGGCACGATCACGTCGGCGCGGTCGAACGTCTCGATCCGGGTCGACCGGACGGAGATCGAGCGCACCGTGCCCTGCACGCCCCCGACCTCGATCCAGTCCCCCTCCCCGACCGGCCGCTCGATCAGCAGGATCACGCCCGAGACAAAGTTCGACACGATGTTCTGCAGACCGAAGCCGATGCCGACGGTCAGCGCACCGGCGACGATGGCCAGGCCCGAGAGGTCGATGCCCGCCCCGGTGATCGCCACCAGCGCCGAGAGGACGATGCCGAGATAGCCGACACCGACGGTGATCGCGTTGCGCCCGCCGACGTCGATCCGGGTCCGGGGCAGAACCGAGCTGCGAAGTCCCCCCTGCACCAGCCGCGTGATGCCGTAGCCCACCGCGAACAGGATCGCGAAGGTCAGGAAGTTCGCCGGCGAGATATGGGTGGAGCCGATCTGGAAGCCCTGCGCGAACTGCATCCACAGCTCGGCCAGGTCGGCCACCCGCGCGCCCCAGATCAGCGCGAAGACCGGCAGCGAGAGGACCGTCAGAACGAAGCCGATCAGCACCGGCACCAGCCCGCCATCCTCGCCCGCCGGAGCGCGCGCGATCCAGCGGTAGGAGGCGTCGGTGATCCGCTGGGCGACGACGAGGAAGGCGATCAGCGCCACCGATACCGCGGCGGGAAGGATCACCGCCGTCGCCGCCGCGCGGTAGCCGATGGCCGCGAAGACTGGCCCGCCGATCCCGATGACCATCAGCCCGCGCGACAGGAACGCGGTCAGCCGGTGACGATAGCCCGCGGTCTCGTCCTGCGATCCGCAGTTCTGCACATGACGCTTCAGAAGCCGCGCGAGCCGCACCAGCGAGAATCCGGCCAGGACCAGGATCGGGAAAGCGAGGACCGCGTTGGCAGCGTCGTTGTTCGGCCCGCCGTGAAAGGCCACCTGGCGCAGCATGTCGAGTGCGACGAGCACCCCGAGAAGGCCCGCGTGGAACCGCCCCTCGCGCCGGCGGTCGGCGCTCAGCTCCAGCACCGCGAAGCGGCCGTCACCCCTCGGGAACATCTCCGCGCCCAGCCAGAGCGCGACGAAGATCACGCCGCCCATGACCGCCATCACGTGCAGGATTCGCAGGCCGGTCAGCCCGAACAGCCCGGTTTCCAGCAGCGCGCCATAGACCGCCAGCACCCCGGCGATCGACACCGCCACCTGCAGGATCGAGGCGGCATGGGCCGCCACCTCCTGCCCGGCGTCCGAAAACTTGCGCGACAGCCTGCGCAAGAGCCGCCAGAGCCAGCGCCGCCCGCGCGCCAGAAGCAGCGCGGCGAGGGCCAGATAGAGCAGGATCACCGGCACCGCGGATCCCAGCTCGGCGCGCCGGAAGGGGCTGGACCAGGCCTGCGAGGTCTCGGTCCAGACGGTGCTGGCCGTGTCGGTGACAAGCGCCAGGGCGGCCGGCCAGGTCGCCGGGTTGAGCGGGGTCGGGCCCAGATGCATCAGCGCCGCCGCCTGGCGCTGGCGGGCGACGTTGTCGATCTCGCGCACGATGCCGTCGGCGCGGGTGAAGGCCTCGTCGGCCGCCAGCCCGGGCGCCTGCAGCGTGGCGAGCTGGTCGTTCAGCTTCTTGCGCCGATCGGCGATCTCGGGCGCCTCGGTCGTGCCCTTCGCGGGCGGCGGCCCCAGCGCGGAGATCTGGCTCTGCAGCGTCGCGATCTGGGTCTTGTTGGCGTTCTGCGCCGCCTGGAACTGGCTGCGCCAGTCCACCACCTGCCGCCGCAGCATGTCGAGCGCGAGGTTGGAGGTATCCGGATTGGCGATCGCCTTCTCGGCCTTGTCGGCGAAGGTTTCCCAGGCCTTGTAGTTCGGCGCATGCTGCTGGTTCTGCGTCTGGGCAAGCGCCAGCCCCGGCACCGCAGCCGGGGCGGAGGCGGCGAGCAGCAGGAGAAGCGCTGCCCGGAGAAGCAGGACCAGCCGGCCCATTACCCCTCGAAGACGCTGGGCAACGGGCGCGGCATCGCATCGAGCCAGCCCGGAACCGGCAGCCCCTTCTCCTTCAGGAAGGCGGGGTTGAAGAGCTTCGACTGGTAGCGCGTGCCGTAGTCGCACAGGATCGTGACGATGGTATGCCCCGGGCCCATCTCCCGCGCCATCCGGATCGCGCCTGCGACGTTGATGCCGGAGGAGCCGCCGAGGCAGAGCCCTTCTTCGGAGAGCAGGTCGAAGACGATCGGCAGCGCTTCGCTATCGGGAATGCGCCAGGCCATGTCGGGGGTGAAGCCCTCGAGGTTGGCGGTGATCCGCCCCTGCCCGATCCCCTCGGTGATGGAGCTGCCGGGGCTCTCGAATTTCCCGGTGGTGTAATAGCTGTAAAGCGCCGCGCCCTCGGGATCGGCCAGGCCGATCTTCACGCCCTTGGGCTGCAGCGCCATGCCGGTGCCGGCGAAGGTCCCGCCGGAGCCGACGGCGCAGACGAAGCCGTCCACCTTCCCGCCGGTCTGTTCCCAGATCTCCGGGCCGGTGGTCTCGACATGCGCCTGCCGGTTGGCGACGTTGTCGAACTGGTTGGCCCAGATCGCGCCCTTCGACTCGGTCTTGGCCAGCGCCTCGGCCAGCCGCCCCGAATAGCGGATGTAGTTGTTGATGTTCTTGTAGGGCAGCGCCGGAACCTGGACCAGCTCCGCCCCGGCAAGGCGGATCATGTCCTTCTTCTCCTGGCTCTGCGTCTCCGGGATCACGATCACGGTTCGGAACCCCATCGAGGCGCCGACCAGCGCCAGCCCGATGCCGGTGTTGCCTGCCGTGCCCTCTACGATGGTGCCGCCGGGCTCCAGCTGACCCTTGGCGATCGCGTCGCGGATGATGTAGAGCGCCGCGCGGTCCTTCACCGACTGGCCGGGGTTCAGGAATTCCGCCTTGCCGAGGATCTCGCAGCCGGTCATCTCGCTGGCCTTGTTCAGGCGGATCAGCGGCGTGTTTCCAATCGCATCGGCGAGGTTTTTGCGGATCATCATATCGGAACCTTTCTTCTTCGCCCCTTGATAGGCGCGGGTCTCGGGGAACTCAACGGGGAAGGCAGGTAGCCCGTGCCCCGCGCGGGGCAAGCCGGCGCCCCGCCGCGCGCGCCGCGGCTCAGCCCCCGGCGCTGGCGGCGGCTGATGCCCCTGCCCCGATCTCTGCCCGCAGCCGGGCGCGGTTGGCCTGCAGCCAGTAGGCCATGATCAACAGCACGCCGTTCTCGACCTCACCCGAGGCCACCAGCTCCATCAGCCGCGCGAAGGGCAGGATATGGCTCTGGATATCCTCATGCTCCTCGGCGAGCCCCGCCGTCCCTGTCGCCACCGTGCCGAGATCAGCAATGCCGACATAGGCATAGAGGTACTCGGACATGGTCCCAGGCGTCGGATAGTAGCCCGCCACAGGGTGGAGCGCGCCGAGCGTGATGCCGGCCTCCTCCCCCGCCTCGCGGCGAATGGCCTCCTCGGGCGTCTCGCCCGGGTCGACCCGGCCGGCGACGCCCTCCAGCATCCAGGGCTCCGCGTCGCCGCGCGCCATCGGGCCGGGGCGGAACTGTTCGATCAGCAGCACCTCGTCGCGGACCGGGTCGTAGGGCAAGGCGCAGGCGGCATCGCAGCTCACGAAGACCGCGCGGTGCATCTCGCCGCTCATCGCCCCGTCGAAGCGGCGGTGCCGAAGGTCGTATTCCTCGACCGCGAAGAAGCGCGCATAGGGCTCGGCCCGTGCCGTGATCTCCACGTCCCCCGGCGCCGCCTGACGCCGCAACGTCACCGGCGCGGCCTTCCGCGCGCGGACGGCGGAGGCCGCCGCGGCCAGGAGCGAGGGGTAGCGCGCCATCGCCTCGGCCTGCGGAACGCGCCCGAAACCCGCCATGAAGCGCCGCGCCGCGATCACCGCGGCGTCGCCCACCCGCGCCTGCCAGACCGAGAGGTCCCACGGCGCGCCGGGCGTCTGGCGCGAGGGTTCCGGGAAATAGATCCGCGCCGCCACCGTCTCGCCCGCGCCGACGCCCAACGGCACCTGCTGCGTGGCATAGGCAAAGCCGCCCTCGTAATAGTCGAGCCGCGCGGCTTCCTCATCGGTGATCCCGCGCGCCAGCACGCCCTCGGCCACCCCGCCCGGTTCCGACTTGATCATCGGGAAGGCATGGCCCGCGACCCAGTAGGTCGCGTGATCCGCCAGCCGCGCCGGGGTAAGCGCGATCTCGCGCCCCATCACCTCGGCCAGAAGCGGCGCGTGGCACAGCGTGCCGTAGAAGAAGAAATCGGCCATCTCAGCGCCACCGCCGGCTGGCCCATTCGGTGACGAGCCCGGCAAGGATCCCGCCGCCGATCAGCACGACAAGCTCGGTCGTCGCCGTCAGCATCACCGCGTATTTCGCGATCATCCCCGCCATCGCCTGAAGCGCATCCATCGGTCCGTGATACATGTGCTGCATCGAGCGTATCACCATCTCGCGCCCGGTGAAGAGGATCAGCGCGAAGAAGACGATCGTGGCAGAGGAACGGATGCCATTGCCGATGGCCGTGATCGTCCCGCGCCCGGCCATGGCGCCGCTGACCATCCAGCCGGTGACCGCGCCGATCCCCCCGCAGATCAGCGAGAAATACCCGAATTGAGAGCCCGGGGGCATCAGCGGCTTGAAGCTCTCCGCCGCCACGAAGGCCACGGCGAAGAAGGCAAGTGCGGCGATCAGCTTCGCGGCGGTGGGCATGACGGGGCTCCCTGAATACTCACGCCCCCGGGTTAGCGCCGCGCCGCGGGGGGAGGCAAGGGAAAGCCTTTGCCGCGCTCCCCGCCTCAGCCCGCCCGTTGCCCATAGGCCGCAAGCGCCTGCGCCCGGCCTGCCTCGAGCGAGATCACCGGCTCTGGGTAGCCCGCGCCCGGATCAAGCCGCCAGCGGCGTGGCGCGGCTTCGAAAAAGGCCAGCGCCTCCGGCCCCGGGCCGCGCGACAGCTCGGCAACGAAGCGGCGGCGATAGGCCCCCTCCGGGTCGAACTTCTTGGCCTGCGTCGCCGGGTTGAAGACGCGGAAATAGGGCGCCGCATCCGGCCCCGACCCCGCCACCCATTGCCAGCCCATGGCATTGGCCGCCGGGTCCCAGTCGATCAGGCAGTCCTCGAACCAGGCCAGCCCCAGCCGCCAGTCGGTCAGAAGGTGCTTGGTCAGATAGGAGGCCACGACCATCCGCACCCGGTTGTGCATCCGCCCGGTCACGTAGAGCTCGCGCATCCCGGCATCGACGAACGGCTCGCCCGTCATCCCCCGCCGCCAGCGCTCGGCCTGCGGGCTCTCGCCGCGCCAGGGGAAGGCGTCCCATTCCGCGCGCCAGTTGCTGCGGGCGAGATCGGGGAAATGATGCAGCAGGTGATAGGTGAACTCGCGCCACACAAGTTCCTTCAGGAAGGTCTCGGCCCCCGCCGCGCCCTCCTCCATCGCGCGGGCGGCGCCGAGCCAGACCTGCCGCGGCCCGACCTCCCCCTGCGCGAGGTTTTCGGAAAGGCCGGAGGTCGCCTCCGCTCCCGGCAGGTCCCGCTCCGCGCCGTAGCGCCCGATCCGGCCCTCCAGGAAGCCCGTCAGCCGCCCGGCCGCCGCCTCTTCGCCGACGCAGGCATGGCCCGCGACGATCTCGAGGCCCCGGCGCATCTCGGCGCCGAGCGCCCAGTCCTCCAGCCGGTCGCTTTCGGGCCACGCCGCCGGCGGGCGAAGCCGCGTCACCGTCGGCAGCGGCGCGCCCACGCCCCGGTCCCGCACCGCGCGCCAATAGGGGGAATAAACCTTGTAGGGCCCGCCCTGCCCGGTCTCAACCGTCCAGGGTTCATGCAGCAGGAAGCCCGGGAAGCTGCGCGCATCGATCCCCAGCGCCCGCAGCGCGGCCTTCACCTCGGCATCCCGCGCCTTCGAGGCCGGATCGTAGAGCCGGCTCCACCAGACGCCCGATGCCCCGGTCTCCGCCACCAGCGCGGCCAGCACGTCCAGCGCCGGGCCCCGCCGCAGGATCAGCCGCGCGCCGATCGCCTCCAGCCGCGCGGCAAAGGCGCCGAGCGCCGCGCCCCAGCGCCATTTCGGCGCGGCGCCCAGGCGCTCGGCGAGGTCGTCGAGAATGGCGACGGCAACGACCGGCCGCCCGGTCTCCGCCGCCGCGGCGAGCATCGGATGATCCGCCAGCCGGAGGTCTCGGCGGAACCAGAGGATCAGCGGTGCGTCGGTCATGGGCGTCCCGATCAGGTCAGAGCACCGCGTCGAGCGCCCCGATCAGTCGGTCGATCTCTTCGCGGCTGGTGTAGTGCACGAAAGACATACGCAGCACACCGTGGGCCGGATCGATCCCCATCGCCTGAAGCGGGCGGACGGCGTAGAAATCGCCCCCTCCCGCCATGATCCCGTGCGGGGCGAGCGCGGCGGCCAGATCCTCGCCCTTCCGCTCGCAAGCGATGGCGACGGTGGGCGCCCGCCCCTCCGCCGCGCGCGGCCCCAGCAGGCGGACGTCGTTGCGGTCGCCGAGGTAATCGAGAAGCGGCTGCAAGAGCCGCACCTCGTGCGCCCGCATCAGATCATGCGCCAGCGCCCCACGTTCGCGCGGCCCGAGCCCCGCGCCGCCGTGATGCTCCGCCAACTCGTCAAGGTAATCCGCCATCCCGGCCGAGGCCGCGACCTGCGCATGGTCCGGCCCGGCCGGGGTGAAGCGCTTGTAGAGGCTGTCGCCGTTGAAATAATGCCCCTGGTTCGGCAGCGCCTCGCCAAGCGCGCGGCGGATCACCATGATCCCCTGGTGCGGCCCGTAGGTCTTGTAGGCCGAGAAGAGGTAGATGTCCGCGCCGAGCGCCCCCACGTCCGGCAGCCCGTGCGGCGCGTAGCTGACCCCGTCGACACAGGCCGCGGCACCCGCCGCATGGGCCATGGCGACGATCTCCGCCACCGGGTTGATCTCGCCCACCACGTTCGAGCAGTGCGGAAAGCAGACCAGCTTCACCTTGCCATCCGCCAGAAGCCGCTGCAGCGCCTCCGGGTCCAGATGCCCGGTCGCTCCGTCGATGCGCCATTCGCGCACCTCGACGCCATGCTCGGCCAGCCGCCGCCAGGCGCCGGAATTGGCCTCGTGATCCTGATTGGTGACGACGATCGCGCCGCCCTCGGGAAGCCAGCCCTTCACGGCCTGCGCCAGCACATAGGTGTTCTGGCTGGTCGAGGGACCGAAGCTCACCTCGTCCGTCTCCACGCCGAGGATCGCGGCGAGCCGCTCGCGGGCCTCGTCCATCTCCGCCCCGGCAAGTTCCGAGGCCTCGAAGGGCGCGTAGGGCTGCACCTTGCGCTCGCGGTAGAACCGCGTGAGGCGCTCGAAGACCGGGCGGCAGGGGTATGATCCGCCGGCATTTTCGAAGAAGGCACGGTCACGCAGCGCGGGTTGCTCGAAGGCCGGAAACCGGCTGCGGACGAAATTGATGTCGAGTTCAGTCATCGGTGACCCTTTCAGTCGATCCAGAACGGCCCGGCTCAGACCGCCCCATGAGGCGGCGCCCCGGTGCGGCAGGTCTTCCAGCCAAGCCGCTGCTTCGATCGGATCGAAAGTCACCGGCAGATCCCGGGCTCAGGGCCGCGGACTCGTCCCCTTGCTAGCCCGTGGCACGGCGCGGGTAAATCCCTCTCTGCGCCCGCCCCTCAGCGGCGGACGTCGACGACGATCCGGCCCTGGATCTGGCCCTTCAGGATCGCCGCGCCCAGCTCTGGCAGATCGGCCAGCCGCGCCGGGCTGATCATCGCCTCCAGACGGTCGAGCGGCAGGTCCCGCGCGATCCGGTTCCAGGCGCGTACCCGGTCCTCGTAAGGCCGCAGGACCGAATCGATGCCAAGCAGGTTCACCGCGCGCAGCAGGAAGGGAATGACCGTCGCCGGCAGCGCCGAGCCGCCGGCCAGGCCCACGGCGGCGACCGAGGCGCCATATTTCATCTGCCCCAGCACGCGGGCCAGCATCGCGCCGCCCACGGCATCGACGCAGCCCGCCCAGGTCTCCGATTCGAGCGGGCGCTTCACCGTCTCGGCCAGCTCCGCCCGCGGCACGATCCGCGCGGCGCCGAGGCCGTGGAGGTATTCGCCCGCATCCATCCGCCCGGTCACCGCGGCGACCTGGTAGCCGAGCCGCGCCAGGATCGCGATGGCGACCGAGCCGACCCCGCCCGAGGCGCCGGTCACCAGGACCTCGCCCTTCTCCGGGCTCAGCCCATGATCCTCCAGCGCCATGACGGCAAGCATCGCGGTCAGCCCGGCGGTGCCCACCGCCATCGCCTGCCGCGTCGTCAGCGCATCGGGCAGCGGCACCAGCCAGTCGGCCTTCACCCGGGCCTTCTCGGCATAGCCGCCCCAATGCGTCTCGCCGACGCGCCACCCCGTCAGCACCACCTTGTCGCCGGGCCTGTAGCGCGCATCGTCCGAAGCCTCGACAGTGCCGGCGAAATCAATCCCCGGCACATGCGGCCAGCTTCTGACCAGCCCGCCGCCGGAGCCAAGGCACAGCCCGTCCTTGTAGTTCAGCGTCGAATAGTCCACCGCGACGGTCACTTCGCCCGCCGGCAGACGGTCATCCGCCAGTTCCTGGACCCCGGCCCGGGTTGCGCCCTCAGCATCCTTCTCGACGACCAAAGCTCGGAACATGGCTGCCCTCTCTACTGCCGAGGGCCCATCGCCGCCGGTCTCACGACTGTCCCAGACCGGCCCGGCGGAGGCAAGCCCGCGGGCGCGCCCGAAGCCCGCGAAAGCCCCCCTTGAGCGTGCATCTGCCGGCGCCTATATTCAGCGTGTTCCGGGCAACCGGGGCTATGGACATAAACGCGCTCGTAATAACCGGATCGGACCCGGGGGCGGTACCCGGCGGCTCCACCAGAAACCCTTCGTTGGGGGCGAGAGGGGCCGAAATAGGATCGACGAACGTCTAAAGGGGTTTGCTTTGTCCCGGTGAGCTACCACCGTTATCGGTGCATATCGCATAGTTGCCAACGACAACCATGCTCCGATGGCTCTGGCTGCGTAAGCAGTTCGAGTGATCGAAACTTAAGCCCTTGCGCTTAGCCGCGTAAGGCGGGGTTCGCAGGCACCTGGCAACAGAAGCCTGCACTTCCAAACCCTTACGATGACCACAATCATTTCGCGCTTTTCGCGACTCACCTAGCGTTGCCCCTGCCCGAGCCGCTTACGCCGGCCCGGATGTTGCAGTGAAAGGGAAGGTGGGACAATGAAACGGCAATCCGCAGTCGTGGCCGCGGGCATCGCCCTGGCCCTCGCCATGGTCGCCGACCGGGCGATGGGATTCGACATCAGCCAGCTGAAACCGGGCACGACCTACAACTGGGTCACCTCCACCGGCAACACGACGGAGACCTATCTGGGACCGGTCGACGGCGTCTATGCCTTCCAGTTCACCCGCGACGACTCTCAGGGCCAGCCGCTGCAGATGTTCTGGTGGGCCGACCAGGGCAACCAGCTGACGGCAGTCTCGGGCAGCGGGACGACCCAGTGGTACACGCCCAACGACTGCTCGCTGACCGTCGGCGAGTGCTATTATCAGCAGGTCGACTCGAACGGAAAACGCACAAACATGATCCGCGTCACCGAGGTCTCCGGCAATACCGCGACCTACAGGCTCTTCCGGCAGGGGTTCCTCCGCCGGGTTCTCGTCCAGCGCGGCACCTTCACCGTGGATAATCTCGGCTTCGTGCTGTCGGAGACGGATGTCGACGCCAACGGCACAACCTCCTTCGTGCGCCGCCTGCATTGAGCGCGTGCGCCGGGCGCCCCGCCGGGGCGCCCCCGCGGGAACCCGGCGGAGCCCTGCGCGCCGGCGCTTGCCCCCTTTCCTTCGGAGTCGAATCTCCTATGCTGGCCCCAAGCCGGCAGTGAAAGGCATTTTCCAATGACGCGTTCCATCGACTACGGCAACCTCATGCACCGCGCCATGCGCGGGCTGATCCAGGAGGTGCTCACCGATGTGGCCGAAAGCGGCCTTCCAGGCGCGCATCACTTCTTCATCACCTTCGACACCCGCCACCCCGGCGTGGAAATGGCCGACTGGCTGAAGGACCGCTACCCGGCAGAGATGACCATCGTCATCCAGCACTGGTTCGACAACCTCACCGTCACCGACGACGGCTTCTCCATCACGCTCAACTTCGGCAACCAGCCCGAACCGATGGTGATCCCCTTTGACGCGATCCGCACCTTCGTCGACCCCTCGGTCGAATTCGGCCTGCGCTTCGAGACCCATGACGACGACGAGGACGAAGAGGAAGCCGGCATGATCGAGGCGGAGGAGGAAGAGCCCCCCGCCAAGGATGCCGACGTCGTCAGCCTCGACAGCTTCCGGAAGTGATCCGCCACCGTATGCTACGGTATGCCGATTGATTTCACCCGGCGCGGGCGTTAGACCCCCGGCATCACCCGAGCCCGTGCTTCGAGGAATGCCATGACCAGCACCCGCACCGAAACCGACAGCTTCGGCCCGCTTGAAGTTCCCGCCGACAAGTACTGGGGCGCGCAGACCCAGCGCTCTATCCGGAACTTCCCGATCGGCTGGGAACGCCAGCCGGTGAAGATCATCCGCGCGCTTGGCGTCATCAAGCGCGCCTGCGCGCTGGTGAACATCGATCAGGGCGACATCGAGCCGGAACTCGGCAACGCCATCGCCGCCGCCGCGCAGGAGGTGATCGACGGCAAGTTCGACGACAACTTCCCGCTGGTGGTCTGGCAGACCGGCTCCGGCACCCAGTCGAACATGAACGCGAACGAGGTGATCTCGAACCGCGCGATCGAGATGCTGGGCGGCGAGAAGGGCTCCAAGAAGCCCGTCCACCCGAACGACCACGTCAACCGCGGCCAGTCCTCGAACGACACCTTCCCCACCGCCATGCATGTCGCCGTCGCGATGCAGGCGCAGGACGTGACGCTGCCGGGGCTGGAAAAGCTCCACGGCGCGCTGATGGCGAAGTCCTACGAATTCAAGGACATCATCAAGATCGGCCGCACCCATACCCAGGACGCGACGCCGCTGACGCTGGGCCAGGAATTCTCCGGCTACGCGCATCAGGTCGCCATGGGCATCCGCCGCATCAAGGCGGTCCTGCCGGAGATCTACGAGCTGGCCCAGGGCGGCACCGCCGTCGGCACCGGGCTGAACACCAAGACGGGCTGGGACAAGCGTGTCGCCGCCAAGATCGCCGAGATCACCGGCCTTCCCTTCGTCACCGCCCCGAACAAGTTCGAGGCGCTGGCCGCCCATGACGCCATGGTGATGATGTCCGGCGCGCTGAAGACGGTCGCCGCCTCGCTCTTCAAGATCGCCAACGACATTCGCTTCCTCGGCTCCGGGCCGCGCTCCGGCCTGGGCGAGCTGATCCTGCCGGAAAACGAACCCGGCTCCTCGATCATGCCCGGCAAGGTCAACCCGACGCAGGCCGAGGCGCTGACAATGGTCTGCGCCCATGTCATGGGCAATGACGCCGCGATCGGCTTCGCGGGCTCCCAGGGGCATTTCGAGCTCAACGTCTTCAACCCGATGATGAGCTACAACCTCCTGCAGTCGATGCAGCTCCTCGGCGACGCCGCCGGCAGCTTCACCGACAACATGGTGGTCGGAATCAAGGCCAACGAGGCCCGGATCGAGAAGCTGATGCGGGAATCGCTGATGCTGGTGACCGCGCTCGCCCCCACCATCGGCTACGACAACGCCACCAAGGTCGCCAAGACCGCCCACAAGAATGGCACGACGCTGCGCGAGGAAGCCATCGCCCTCGGCCTCGTCGACGGCGAGACCTTTGACCGAGTCGTCCGCCCGGAAGACATGATCGGCCCCAAGGACTGAACCGTCCGAAAGCCAACGAACCAAGGGGCGCCCCGACCGGCGCCCCTTTTTCGTGCTGTCGGGACATGTCCCACGGCGTGGGGCGCACGCGCAGAGCACCGCCGACGCAGCGCCCGCCCCGTAGCCGCGCCGCCCGAAATGCGCTAAACCGTCCCCGCACCCAGGGAGCCTTCGCCATGGCAGACCTCGTCAATCTCAACCGCGCCCGCAAGCTGAGAGACCGCACGAAGAAGCGCTCGGAAGCCGATGAGAACGCTGTGAAATTCGGACGCACAAAAGCTCAGAAGACGGCCGAGGAGGCCGCCGCCGAACGCGCACGAAAGACGCTCGACGCCCATAAGCGGGAGGAGCCATGAGTGCCCGCCCGGTCAAGCGATCTCTGACCCTGAAGGGCCACCGCACCTCGGTCTCGCTAGAGGACGAGTTCTGGGCCGCCTTCCGCGAGATCGCCGCCGCCCGCGAGCAGGGCCTGAACGAGCTCGCAGCCGAGATCGACGCCGCCCGCGGCGATGTCGGCCTCGCCTCCGCCATCCGCGTCTTCATCCTGCGCTCCTATCGCTGAGTTTCGCGCAGCGGAGGGCCAGCGCCCAGCCCGATACGTGGTGCGCAGCACCACCGGGCGCCGCCCTCCCCGGCGCAACACTTCCCCTGATGACGCCAATTCGCCACCGAATGACGCCCCCGGGCTTTGCCCCGCCGCCGAAGCGAATTATGACTTCCTCCAACATGTTTTCCCGCCGGAGCACCACCCCATGACCGAGACGCGCGACCCGCTCGTCATCTTCACCCCCTCCGGCAAGCGCGGCCGCGTCGCCCCGGGCACGCCGGTGCTGACCGCCGCCCGCCAGCTCGGGGTCGACCTCGACTCCGTCTGCGGCGGGCGCGGTATCTGCTCGAAATGCCAGATCACCCCGGGCTACGGCGAGTTTTCCAAGCACGGGGTGACCGTCGCCCCCGATGCGCTCTCCGCCTGGAACTCGGTGGAAGAGCGCTACAACCGCATCCGCGGCCTCACCGAAGGCCGCCGCCTCGGCTGCCAGGCACAGATCCTGAAGGATGTCGTTATCGACGTCCCGCCGGAAAGCCAGGTTCACAAGCAGGTCGTCCGCAAGGCCGCCACGGTGCGGGCCATCACCATGGACCCGGCCACCCGCACCTACTACGTCGAGGTCGCCGAGCCTGATATGCACGAGCCCTCAGGCGATTTCGAACGCCTCGCTGCTGCACTAAAAGAACAGTGGAATATCAGTGATCTGCAGCCAGGACTTCAGGTCTTGTCGAAACTTCAGCCGGTGCTCCGCAAGGGCGAGTGGAAGGTCACCGTGGCGATCCACCAGGGCAACCACGACGCAAGGCCGAAACTGCTCGATCTCTGGCCCGGCTTCGACGAAGGCGGGCTTTACGGTCTTGCCATCGACCTCGGCTCCACCACCATCGCCGCCCATCTGTGCGATCTCGCCACCGGCGACGTCCTTGCCTCCGCCGGGATCATGAACCCGCAGATCCGCTTCGGCGAGGACCTGATGAGCCGCGTCAGCTACGCGATGATGAACCCCGGCGGCGACCGCGAGATGACCTCGGCGGTCCGCGACAGCATCAACACGCTGGCGCAATCCATTGCCGATGAAGGGAAAATAGATCCCACCCGCATCGTCGAGGTGACCTTCGTCTGCAACCCGGTGATGCACCATCTGCTTCTCGGCATCGACCCGGTCGAGCTTGGCCAGGCGCCCTTTGCGCTCGCCTCCTCCTCCGCGCTCGGGCTTGATGCGCGCGAGCTGGGCCTCGGCGCGATCAATGCCAATGCCCGGGTCTATGTGCTGCCGCTGATCGCGGGCCACGTGGGCGCCGACTGTGCCGCCGTCGCGCTGTCCGAAGAGCCGAACAAGGCCAAGGACATGGTGCTGATCGTCGATGTCGGCACCAATGCCGAACTTCTCTGCGGCAACGCGGACCGCGTTCTGGCCTGCTCCTCGCCCACCGGCCCCGCCTTCGAGGGGGCGCAGATCTCCTCCGGCCAGCGCGCCGCGCCCGGGGCCATCGAGCGGATCGAGATCGAGCCCGCCACCAAGGAGCCCCGCTTCAAGGTCATCGGCTGCGACCTCTGGTCGACCGATCCGGGCTTTGCCGAGGCCACCGCCCAGACCGGCATCACCGGCATCTGCGGCTCCGGCATCATCGAGGCGGTGGCCGAGATGCGCCTCGCCGGCATCATCGACCCCTCAGGCCTGATCGGCTCGCCCGAACAGGTCGGCAGCCCGCGGCTGATCGCCGACGGGCGGACCTGGTCCTACGTGATCCACGACGGCTCCGCCGAAGGCGGCCCGCTGATCAGCGTGATCCAGACCGACATCCGCGCGATCCAGCTCGCCAAATCCGCGCTCTATGCCGGGGCGCGGCTGCTGATGGACGAGCTTGGCATCGAAAAGGTTGACCGCGTCGTGCTCGCCGGTGCCTTCGGCGCGCATATCTCGCCCCGGCACGCCATGGTGCTGGGCATGATCCCCGACGTGCCGCTCGACAAGGTGATCTCCGCCGGCAACGCCGCCGGCACCGGCGCGCGGATCGCGCTCTGCAGCGTGGCCGCCCGCAACGAGATCGAGCGCGTGGTGCGCGAGATCCACAAGGTGGAGACCGCGATCGAGCCGCGCTTCCAGGAGCATTTCGTCGCCGCGAACGCGATCCCACACGCGACCGCACCCTTCCCGGAGCTGCACAAGATCGTCACCCTGCCCGAGGTCTCCTTCAACACCAGCGGCAGCGGCGAAGGCGGCCGCAGGCGCCGCCGCGGCTGAGCCCCTAGGCCCTGCAGAGGGCCAGCGCCCGTCCGCGGGTGGGCGCTCGCTCCGGCTAAGGTCTGTCCGTTTATGGCGTAAAGAACCCCTTTCTCTTGCCGGGGAGGCGGACTCATCAAGAGCGCCCGCCCTTGGGGGCGGACGGGCGCTGGCCCGGCGGCACTATGTGCCGCTGTTTCGGGCCGGGCACTGGGAAGCGCTGCCAAACAGAAGAATCCTCTGCCTGCCCCGCCACGGCGCGAAATATCCTCTGCCAAACCCCGCAGCTTCAGCCCCATCCCCTGCCCGGCCCGGTCCATGCTGTCCCCGACCGCACCGGACAGAGCCATGACAGACACCGCCCTTTCCCTCCGCCACGACATCGCCGACAAGCGGCTCGTCCGCAGCTTCGCCTATATCGGCGGCAAATGGTGCGCCGCCGCCGATGGCGCGACGGTCACCGTCACCGACCCGGCCACCGGCGCCTTCCTCGGCGAGGTTGCGAGCCTTTCCGGCGAGGAGAGCGCCCGCGTCGTCACGGCAGCGCAATCCGCCTTTCCCGCCTGGGCCGCCCGCCTGCCGCAGGAGCGCGCCGCCCTGCTGCGGCGCTGGTTCGAGCTGATGGTCGAGAACCGCGAGGACCTCGCCCGCATCATGACCCTCGAACAGGGCAAGCCGCTTTCCGAGGCGCGGGGAGAGATCGACTACGCCGCCGCCTTCATCGAGTTCTACGCCGAGGAGGCCAAGCGCCCGAATATCGAGGGCGTCACCAGTCACCTGCCCGATGCCGAGGTCGAGGTCTGGCGCGAGCCTGTCGGCGTCGCGGCCCTGATCACGCCCTGGAACTTCCCCGCCGCCATGCTGACGCGCAAGGCCGCGGCGGCGCTGGCGGCAGGCTGCACGGTGCTGGCGCACCCGTCCTCGGAAACCCCGTTCTCGGCGCTCGCGCTGGCCGAGCTCGCCGAACGCGCGGGCCTGCCGGCGGGCGTGTTCAACGTCGTCACCGGCCGCCCCGCGACGATCGTGGAGCCGTGGTGCGCCGACACCCGTGTCCGCGCGCTCTCCTTCACCGGCTCGACCGAGGTCGGCCGCCTCCTTTACCGCCAAAGCGCGGAGACGGTGAAGCGGCTGGTCATGGAGCTGGGCGGCCACGCCCCCGTCATCATCTTCGCCGACGCCGATCTCGACCGCGCGGTGGCAGAGACGATGAAGGCGAAGTTCGCGACCTCCGGGCAGGACTGCCTCGGCGCCAACCGCATTTATGTGGAGCGCCCGGTCTACGAGGCCTTCTGCACCCGCTTCGCGCAGGCGGCGAAGGCGCTCACCCTCGGGCCCGGCATGGACGACCCCGACATCGGCCCCCTGATGAACGAGGCCGCGGTGGCCAAGCAGGAGGCGCATGTCGCCGACGCGCTGGCCCATGGCGCGCGCCTGCTCTGCGGCGGCGCGCGCGACCCGATGGGCCCGCTCTTCTACCGCCCGACCGTGCTCGCCGACGTCTCCGACGGCGCCCTGATCCTGGCCGAGGAAACCTTCGGCCCCGTCGCCCCCCTCCTGCCCTTCGACAGCGAGGACGAGGTGATCGCGCGGGCCAACGCCACCGAATACGGCCTCGTCGCCTATGTCCACAGCCTCGACCCGCGGCGGATCTACCGTTTGAGCCGCGCGCTGCAGTTCGGCATGGTGGCGGTGAACCGCACGAAGGTCACCGGCGCGCCGATCCCCTTCGGCGGCATGAAGCAATCCGGCATCGGCCGGGAGGGTGCCCGGCTCGGGATGGAGGCCTTCACCGAGGTCAAATACATCTGCCGCGACTGGGCCTGAGACGACTGCAAGAAAGGAAAACAAGATGCTGAGAAACGACCAGCTCGAGCAATGGGACCGGGAGAGCTTCTTCCACCCCTCCACCCACCTCGCCCAGTTCGCCCGCGGCGAGCTGCCCCAGCGCGTCGTCACCGGCGGCTCCGGCGTCTTCATCGAGGATCGCGACGGCAACCGCCTGCTCGACGCCTTCGCCGGGCTCTATTGCGTGAACGTCGGCTACGGCCGGCCGGAGATCGCCGATGCCATCGCCGCCCAGGCGAAGGAGCTGGCCTATTACCACTCCTATGTCGGCCATGGGACGGAGGCCTCGATCACGCTCGCCCACATGGTGCTGGAGCGCGCACCCGCGAACATGTCGAAGGTCTACTTCGGCCTCGGCGGCTCGGATGCGAACGAGACGAACGTGAAGCTCGTCTGGTACTACAACAACATCCTCGGCCGGCCGGAGAAGAAGAAGATCATCTCGCGCTGGCGCGGCTACCACGGCTCCGGGCTGATGACCGGCTCGCTGACCGGGCTGGAGCTCTTCCACAAGAAGTTCGACCTGCCGCTGGCCCAGGTGATCCATACCGAGGCGCCCTATTACTACCGCCGCCCCAATGCCGCGATGTCGGAAGAGGCCTTCACCGCCCATTGCGCGGCCGAGCTGGAGGAGCTGATCGAACGCGAGGGCCCCGACACCATCGCGGCCTTCATCGGCGAGCCGGTGCTCGGAACCGGCGGCATCGTGCCCCCGCCGAAGGGCTATTGGGAGGCGATCCAGAAGGTGCTGAAGAAGCACGACATCCTTCTGATCGCGGATGAGGTCGTGACCGGCTTCGGCCGCCTCGGCACCATGTTCGGCTCCGCTCATTACGGGATTGAGCCCGACATCATCACCATCGCCAAGGGCCTGACCTCGGCCTACGCGCCGCTCTCGGGCTCGATCCTGTCCGAAAAGGTCTGGAAGGTGCTGGAACAGGGCACCGACGAGTTCGGCGCGATCGGCCATGGCTGGACCTATTCGGCCCATCCGATCGGTGCCGCGGCCGGGGTCGCCAACCTCAAGCTGATCGACGAGCTGGGCCTCGTTGCCAATGCCGGCGAGACCGGCGCCTATCTGAACGCGCAGATGGCGGCGGCGCTCGCCGATCACCCGAACGTCGGCGAGGTCCGGGGCGAGGGCATGCTCTGCGCGGTGGAATTCGTCGAGGATCGCGAGACCCGCAAACCCTTCGATGCGTCCCGCAAGATCGGCCCCGCACTCGCCGCGGCGCTGCTTGCGCAGGACAAGGTGATCGGCCGGGCGATGCCGCAGGGCGACATCCTCGGCTTCGCCCCGCCGCTCTGCCTCAGCCGCGCGGAGGCCGACACCGTCGTCGCCGCCACACAGCGCGCCGTGAAGACCGTGCTGGGCTGAAGCCGGCGCATGGATCGGGCTGCCCAACCGGGCGGCCCCACTTTCCTCCGGCCCGAAACGGGGGGCGCATCCCCGTAGGGTGCGCATTCATTGCGCACCCCGCAAAACGCCAACCACCATCCCCCGGCCCGAAACAGCGTCGCGTAGCGACGCCGGGCCAGCGCCCGTCCGCCCCCAAGGGCGGGCGCTCTTGATGGGGTCGCGCCCCGGCAAACCGAAGGGGTTGATTAAGCCATAAACGGACAGACCCGCAACACCGTCAGCGCCCCCCGCGGACGGGCCCCGTCCCTCTTCCCCGCGTAAGGCCTGCGCCTTTATCCCGCACCGCGCCAGGCTCCGGTCAAACCGCCCCGGCACCCCGCTCCCGCGCCAGAAGCACGACCGGATCCCCGAGGTATTCCGCTTGGCGCATCTCGCGATACCCCATCTTCTCCGCCAGACGGAGCGAGGCATCGTGCCGGACATCGATCATCACATGGCTGCGCCCGCCAAAACCCTGCCCGTCGAACCACCGATGCGCCGCAGCGACCGCCTCGGCGCCATAGCCCTGCCCCTGCGCCTCGCGCGCAAACACCCAGCCGCATTCCGGCGCCGCGTCGAAATCCGCTCCGATCCCGCGCAGCGCCATCATGAAGCCGACCTGACCCAGCATCCGGTCCGAGCCGCGTAGCGTCACCGCCCATTGGCCATAGCCCAGAAGTGGCCAGGACCCGGCGATCTTCAGGAACCGGCCCCAGCTCTCCTCCCGGCTCCGCGGCGTGCCGCCGAGGAAGTGCATCACCTCCGGCTCCGTGTAGATCTCGGCATAACGGTCGAAATCCGCCAGCTCGAATCCGCGCAAGGCGAGCCGTTCCGTCTCGATCCCGGGCACCATGCCAGACCCTCCCCAACAAATGAAAACGGCGCCCCGAAGGGCGCCGTTTCCCGAACCGTCCCGGTCAGCCTCAGGCGGCTTCCGAGATGAACTTCACCGCGTCACCGAAGGTCTGGATGGTCTCGGCCGCGTCATCCGGAATCTCGATCCCGAACTCTTCCTCGAAAGCCATCACCAGCTCGACCGTATCCAGGCTGTCGGCGCCCAGGTCGTCGATGAACGAGGCGTTTTCGGTAACCTTGTCCTCTTCCACCCCCAGGTGCTCGACGACGATCTTCTTCACCCGGCTCGCGATGTCGCTCATGTCATTCCTCATAGGTTTCGGGGTCGCCCCCGTTATCTGTCCCGTGCTCATTCGAGCGTCTCATCCCCGCATGCGCGGGCGTTGGTCCCGATGCATCGGGGCTACCGCGACGCGTGAGCGCCCCGGTCCAATCTGCGCCGCCTATAGCAACAGTCACAGCCCAAGGCAAACCCTTTCGGACCCCCTCCCCGGGCACTCAGATCATCGCCATTCCGCCGTTAATATGCAAGGTCGCACCCGTCACATAACCCGCCTCGGTGCTGGCAAGATAGATGACGGCGGCGGCGATCTCCTCGCCCGAGCCCATCCTCCCGGCCGGGATCTGGCCAAGGATCTTCGCCTTCTGCTCGTCGTTCAGCTTGTCGGTCATTGCGGTCTCGATGAAGCCCGGCGCGACGCAGTTGACGGTGATCCCGCGGCTCGCCACCTCGTAGGCCAGCGACTTCGACATCCCGACCATCCCGGCCTTGGCCGCGGCATAGTTGCCCTGCCCGGGATTGCCCGTGGCGCCGACGACGGAGGAGATATTCACGATCCGGCCCCAGCGCGCCTTCATCATCCCGCGCAGCACCCCACGGCAGAGCCGGAAGGTCGAGGTCAGGTTGACGTCGATGACGCTCTGCCATTCGGCGTCGGACATCCGCATGAAGAGGTTGTCGCGCGTGATCCCGGCATTGTTGACCAGGATGTCGACGGACCCCATCGCCTCGGCAGCCGCCTTCGGCAGCGCCTCGACCGAGGCCGGATCGGACAGATCGCAGGCCACAACATGCGCCCCGTCGCCCAGCTCGTCGCGCAACGCCTCAAGCGGGCCGACCCGCGTGCCGGACAGCGCCACCTGCGCCCCCCGCGCATGCAGCGCCCGCGCCACGGCGCCGCCGATCCCACCCGAAGCGCCAGTCACCAGCGCCGCCTTGCCCGTCAGATCAAACATCTCGCTCTCCTCGTCCGGCCAGGGGGCAAGGGCCGCGATGCCCGTCACCCTGGCCCAAATACCCCCTCGGCGCGGGGGCAGCGCCCCCGCCCGTCCGGCTTAGCCGGCCACCGCGGCGGCCACGTCGTCCGGCGTGCCGACGGCCCGCGTCGCGGCCTCCGGCGCGATCCGGCGGATCATGCCCGACAGGGCCTTGCCCGCACCGATCTCCCAGAACTCGGTGACGCCGCCACCCGCCATCCAGGCCACCGACTCGCGCCAGCGGACGGACCCCGTCACCTGCTCGACCAGCAGATCCCGGATCACCGCCGGGTTCACCACCGCCTCGGCCCGCACGTTGGCGACCAGCGGCACCACCGGCGCCGCGATCTCCACCGCCGCCAGCGCCTCGGACATCACCGCCGCCGCGGGCTGCATCAGCGCGCAGTGGAAGGGCGCGGAGACCGGCAGCATGATCGCGCGCTTGGCGCCCCGCGCCTTGGCGATCTCCACCGCCCGCTCCACCGCTTCGCGATGGCCCGAGATCACCACCTGGTTCGGATCGTTGTCATTGGCCGCCTGGCAGACCTGGCCCTGGGCCGCCTCTGCCGCAACCTCGGCCGCCGCCTCGAAGCCAAGGCCCAGAAGCGCCGCCATGGCGCCGACACCCACCGGCACCGCCTCTTGCATGGCGCGTCCGCGCACCCGCAGGAGCCGCGCCGCATCGGGAAGGCTGAGCGCGCCAGCCGCGCAGAGCGCGGAATATTCGCCCAGCGAATGGCCCGCCACGAACATCGCGTCCTCGACGGTGACACCCTCGGCCTCCAGCGCCCGCAGCGCCGCCATCGAGGTCGCCATCAGCGCCGGCTGGGCATTGGCGGTCAGCGTCAGCTCCTCTGCCGTGCCCTCCCAGATCAGCGCCGAGAGCTTCTCGCCGAGCGCCTCGTCGACCTCCTCGAAGACCGCCCGCGCGGCGGGATAGGCCTCGGCCAGGGCGCGGCCCATGCCGACAGCCTGTGCCCCCTGTCCCGGAAATACGAATGCCCGGCTCATGCGTTCTCGTCCCCTCGCTGGTTTTCCCCCGCATACCCCGCACCCGGCCCCGAGGCAATCCGCCCGGGCAAAACATCATTCAACAAATAAGTTGACTCACCCCCGCCCGCGCGTCACATTCAACATCATGGTTGAATCAGATCCCCCCCGCCTCGATGCGATCTTCCGCGCCCTCGGCGACGCCACCCGGCGCCGGATGCTTCGCGACCTCTCCGCCGGCGCCCGCTCCGTCAGCGAGCTGGCCGAGCCGCATGAGATGTCGCTCGCCGCCGCCTCCAAGCACATCAAGGTGCTGGAGGGCGCGGGCCTGATCCGGCGCGAGATCCGTTGGCGCACCCACCTCTGCCGGCTGGAGCCCGCCGCGCTGGCCTCCGCCCATGACTGGCTAGAGAGCTACAGCAGGTTCTGGAACACCCGCCTCGACACGCTGGAGGCGCTGCTGCGGGCAGAGGACGCGGCCAATCCGCCGCCGCCCGCGAAACCCGATCCAAAATCCTGAGACTGCCCCACCCTCATCACGGAGAGCTGCCATGACCACGACCCTCGACGCCTACGGAACCCTCACGGAACCCACGACGCTGAAACTGGAGCGCCTGCTCCCCGGCCCCATCGAACGGGTCTGGGCCTGGCTTACCGAAAGCGACCTGCGCCGCCGCTGGCTTGCCGCGGGCGAGATGGACCTGGTGCCCGGTGGCGCGGTCGAGCTGGTCTGGCGCAACGACGAGCTGACCGACCCGCCCGGCCACCGCCCCGACGGGATGGGCACCGAGCACCGCATGGCGGGCGAGGTACTGGTGGCCGAACCGCCGCGCCGCCTTTCCTACACCTGGCCCGGCGTGGGCGAGATCACGATGGAGCTGGCGCCCGAAGGGGAAGAGGTGCTGCTGACCCTCACCCATCGGCGGATCCCGGACGCGGGCACCCGGCTTGGCGTCAGTGCCGGCTGGCACGCGCATCTGGACCTGCTCGCGGCGCGGATCCGGGGCCTCGAACCAGAGCCGCACTGGGACCATTTCAACGCCCTGCGCCAGGACTATGCCGCCCGCTACGCGGAGTAAGGCTGCCACCCATTCCCGGGAACAAGGCCAGCGCCCGTCCGCGGGTAGGCGCTGGCCCGGCGGGCCGCGCCCGCCGTTTCGGCTCAGGGAAGACGACGCCTCCCCACTCTTGCGCCCGCGTCCCTCGGCCGCGACACTCTCCCCCCGACCGCAGCCACACCGGATCCTCCATGCGCCCGCCCCTCGCCGCCCGCGCCCTCCTCATCGCCCTCGCCGTCCTCATCGCCGGTCCCGCCGGGGCGCAGGCCGTGCTCTCGATCCCGCTCGACCTCGGCCCCCGGGCGCAGGTGATCACCGACCGTTACCAATGCAGCGATGGCACCGGACTCACCGTCCAATACGTCAATACCCCGGCGAACCACCTCGCCCTGATCCGGCTCGACGGGGCCGAGCGGATCTTCGTCACGACCCTCTCGGCTTCCGGCGCGCGCTATGTCTCCGGCACCTGGGAATGGTGGAGCAAGGGCAATGCGGCGACGCTGCGCAGCCTGACCCGTTCCGCGCCCGAACGGGACTGCAAGACAGCGCCCCCCGCGGGCGGCTGACGGCCCCGCCGGAACGCCGGTCCTTGACGGTGCGAAAGCGGTGCGAAAGCGGTGCAATTGCGGTATTGCATTTTCTCACGCTTTTCAGGACTTTATCCGCCGATCCCGCGACTGCGCCGGCAGGGCGCCGCGCCCCGCCTTAACCCGGCCTTAACCGGCGCCCTCCGCGCTTGCATCCCGGGCGCGCCTCTCCTATAAGCCCGCATCCTTCCGCAATACCCATGAACCGGCGACGCCTCTCGTGGACGGGCCGCGGAAGGTCAGGCCCGCCCTATGAAGCCGCCCGACAGATGGAGCCCGCATGCCGCTTTACGAGCATGTCCTCATCGCGCGTCAGGACCTGTCCAACGCGCAGGCCGAAGGCCTCGTTGAACACTTCTCCACCGTCCTCGCGGACAACGGCGGCAAGGTCGTCGAAAGCGAGTACTGGGGCGTGAAGACGATGGCCTACAAGATCAACAAGAACCGCAAGGGCCACTACGCCTTCCTGCGTTCCGACGCCCCGGCGCCGGCCGTGCAGGAAATGGAACGCCTCGCCCGCCTGCACGACGACGTCATGCGCGTGCTGACCATCAAGGTCGACAAGCACGCCGAAGGCCCGTCGATCCAGATGCAGAAGCGCGACGAGCGGGGCGACCGCGGCGATCGCCGTCGTTGATCCAGGGCTTCAGAAAAGGACCATAACACATGGCTACCAAACCGTTTTTCCGCCGCCGCAAGGTCTGCCCGTTCTCCGGCGCCAATGCCCCGGAGATCGACTACAAGGACGTGCGCCTGCTGCAGCGCTACATCTCCGAGCGCGGCAAGATCGTGCCGTCGCGCATCACCGCCGTCTCCGCCAAGAAGCAGCGTGAGCTTGCGCGCGCCATCAAGCGCGCCCGCTTCCTCGCTCTTCTCCCCTACGCCGTGAAGTGAGGAGGAACCAATGCAAGTGATCCTTCTGGAGCGCGTCTCCAAGCTCGGCCAAATGGGCGAGGTCGTGAGCGTCCGTGACGGTTACGCCCGGAACTTCCTTCTGCCGCAAGGCAAGGCGCTCCGTGCAACCGAGGTCAACATCCAGAGCTTCGAGACCCGCCGCGCGCAGCTCGAAGCCACCAACCTCGAGACCCGCAAGGAAGCCGAGGCGCTGGCCACGAAACTCGACGGGCAGACATTCGTGGTGATTCGTTCCGCCTCCGACGCGGGCGCGCTCTACGGCTCCGTCACCACCCGTGACGCCGCCGATGCCGCCACCGAGGCCGGCTTCACCCTGTCCCGCGGCCAGGTTCAGCTCGACCGCCCGATCAAGGACCTGGGTCTGCACTCGGTCTCCGTGACCCTGCACCCGGAAGTCAACGTGAAGATCACCCTCAACGTCGCCCGCTCGAACGAAGAGGCCGAACTTCAGGCTTCCGGCAAGTCGATCCAGGAACTGGCCGCCGAAGCCGAGGCCGAAGCCGACTTCGAGATCGCCGAGCTCTTCGACGAGATGGGTTCCGCCGCTGCCGACGGTGGCGAAGAGGAATAATCCTCGCACGTCAAGACCTTGGGTCGCGCCGGATCACCCCGGCGCGGCCCCACCCGACCCTGTCCCGGGCGAGGGACCACATAGCCGGCCCGCCGGCAGCTGCCCCCAGCAAACCGGGATTTTCCTCCGATGACCGTTCCGCCGATCGCTGTCGCCGCCGTTCTGGGCGGGGCTGCGCTTCATGCGGCTTGGAACGTAGGCATCCGCGGCGGGCTCGACCGCCGTGCCTCCACCGCCCTGCTCGCCCTCTCCGCCGCCCTGATCGGGGCACTGGGCCTGCCCTTCCTGCCGGCGGTGAACCCCGCGGTCTGGCGGCATCTCTTTCTCTCCGCCGCGCTCCACATCCTTTATTTCAACCTTGTGGCAGAGGCCTATAGCCGCGGCGCGGTAAGCCTGACCTACCCGATCATGCGCGGCAGTGCCCCGGCGCTCGCCGCCGCCATCGCCGCCCTTGGCTTCGCCGAGCCGCTGGCGCCCGCAGGCTGGGGCGGGCTGATCCTGATCACCGGCGGGGTCTGGCTGCAGGCCCGCCTGAGGGGCGAAGCCGGCGAAGGCCGGGCGCTCTCCATCGCGCTTCTGAACGCACTGATCATCGCCTGCTACACGGTGAACGACGCCTTCGGCACGCGGCTGTCCCACTCCCCCGTAGCCTATGCGCTCTGGACCTTCGTGCTGCCCGCCGTGCCCTGCTCGCTGATTCTGCTGAGGGGGCGCCTCTCCCGCCTTTTCACGGGCACCCGGCCAGCGCAGGCATGGCTCCGCGGCCTCGGGGGTGGGCTCTGCTCCGTCGCCTCCTACACGCTGGCGCTCTGGGCGATGACCAAGGCGCCGATCGGCGCCGTCGCCGCGTTGAGGGAAACCGCGATGCTCTTTGGAGTGCTTTTCGCCTGGTGGTTCCTGGGCGAGCGCCCGCGGCGGCGGAGCCTTTTCGCCGTCGCCCTGATCGCGCTCGGCGCGGCGGTCATCGATCTGGCCTGAGGGGGCTAGCACCTCGGCCAGACCACACCCCCAATAAGCAAAGGGCCGCCCCGAAGGACGGCCCCGCAATCCAGATCCTGCGAGTTCTCAGAGCTCTTCGAGAGCGTCGACCGCGGTCTTCAGGTCGTCCTTGGTCGCGTCCTTCTCGGTCACCGTGGCGCCCGAGACGATGTGATCCACGACCTTGTCCTCGAAGATCGGCGCGCGGAGCTGCTGCTGCATCTCCGGATTCTGTTGCACGAATTCGAAGAAGGCGCGTTCCTGGCCCGGGTATTGCCGGGCCTGCGACAGCACCGCCTGGGTCATCTCGGCGTCGGTCACCTCGATCTCGTTCTTGCGGCCAAGCTCGGCCAGCAGAAGGCCAAGGCGGACCCGGCGCGTCGCCAGGGTCTTGTGCTCGTCGCTGATCTCGATCTCGCCGTGGTTATGGCCGTGCTCTTCCGGGTGCTCTTCGTGCCAGAGCTGGTGTGCGATCTGGTTGGCCTCGGCCTCCACCAGGCTCGGCGGCAGTTCGAAGTCGACCATCGCGTCGAGCTGGTCGAGCAGCGCGCGCTTCATAACCTGGCGCGCCGCGCCCTGGTATTCGGCTTCCAGCCGCTCGGAGATCTGACCCTTGAGCGCTTCGAGGCTCTCGGCACCGAACTTCTTCGCCAGCTCGTCGTCGATCTCGGCCGGCTTCGGCTCCTTCACCGCCTTCACGGTGCAGGCGAAGACGGCTTCCTTGCCGGCGAGATGGGCGGCCTGGTACTCGGCCGGGAAGGTCACCTTCACCTCGACCTCGTCACCGGCCTTGGCGCCGACCAGCTGTTCCTCGAAGCCCGGGATGAAGCTGCCGGAGCCGAGCACCAGCGGATAGTCCTCAGCCGCGCCGCCCTCGAAGGCCTCGCCGTCGACAGAGCCCTTGAAATCGATCACGACCTGGTCGCCGTCCTTGGCCTTGGAGCCCTTGCGGCGATCCTCGAAGTTCTGCGCATTCTTTGCGAGATCGGCGAGCGCCTCTTCCACCGCGGCGTCGTCGGCCTTCACCACGAGACGCTCGAGCGTCACCTTGGTCGCGTCGACATCCGGGATCTCGGGCAGCGCCTCATAGGTCATGTCGACCACGACGTCCTGGCCCTGCTCCCAGTTTTCGCCGTCCTGCATCTTCACTTCGGGCTGCATCGCCGGACGGTCGCCGGTGGCCTCGAAATGATCCTTCATCGCAGAGTCGATGGCGTCCTGCATCGCATCGCCCAGAAGCCGCTGGCCGAACTGCTTGCGCAGGATGGGCATCGGGACCTTGCCCTTGCGGAAGCCCTTCATCTCGACCTCCGGCTGGGCCTCGACGAGCTTCTCCTCCACCTTCGCATCGAGTTCGGCGGCCGTCACCGTTATGGTGTAGCCGCGTTTAAGGCCTTCTTTCAGGGTCTCGGTGACCTGCATCTATGTCCGTCCTTCTTCCTCTCTGGTGCGGATGGAGGGACTTGAACCCCCACGCCTTGCGGCGCCAGAACCTAAATCTGGTGCGTCTACCAGTTCCGCCACACCCGCGACAATCCTGCATGAAGCAAAGGCAGCCCTGCCGTTTCGCCCGGCGGGGCCGCCCCAAAGCCGGCGCCGTTCTAGCAAAGCCGCATCGGGGATGCGAGCGGAAAAAGCGCCGCCAAAAACACGGCCCATAAACCCATTCTCGCCACAATCCGGCGGGACAGTTGCGACAGGGCAGTTCACGGGGCATCGCGATGACAAGACCAGCAGCCATTGGGATGGAAGAGGCCCGGGCACGCGGCTCGGCGGAGGGGGTCCTGCTCGGCACCGGCGTGCTGACGCTGGAGGGCGAGATCCCGGTGGAGTATCTGACGCCCGGGGACCGTGTCGTCACCCGCTCCGGCGCCCGCGCGCTGCGGCGGATCCGGGCCACGCGCCGCGCCGGGGCGGTGGTGGTGCGCATGACGCCCGGCGCGATCGCGCCCGGCGCCCCGGATCAGGACGTGCTGCTCGGTACGGACCAGAAGCTTCGGCTTGCCGACTGGCGGGCAAAGGCAATGTTCGGGGCCCGCGAGGTGATGGTGGAGGTCGGCCGCATGGTCGACGGCCAGCTGATCCGGCACGAGCGGCTTGCCGAGGCGCGGATCTTCACCCTGGAGTTCGACGCGGAGGAGACGATCTACGCCGATGGCGTCGAGATCCACTGCCCGGCCCGTCAGCCCGCCGAAGCCTGCTAGCGGCCCGCTACGCACGGTCTCGCGGGGCCTCGCCCCACGAAACGCAGGGCTGCCGTTCCCTCAGAGTCCCAGCCCGCGGAAGACCTTCGGCAGCTCCTCCGGCAGATCCTCGGCGATCAACCCCGGCCCGAAGCTGCGCGCGGCTTCCACATGCAGCCATGCCGCGACCTCTGCCGCCTCCATCGGCATCCGCCGCCGCGCGAGCAGGCCGAGGATGAAGCCCGAAAGCACGTCCCCCGCCCCCGCGGTCGCCAGCCAGGGCACGGCCATCTCATAGGCCGCGGCAGAGACGGTGCAGGCCCCGCCGCGACGCGAGATCACCGTATCGGCGCCCTTGTTCAGCACCACGCAGTTGGCCCTGGCCGAGGCCTCCCGCGTGGCGTCGACCTTGGAATAGGCCGGGCCCGCCGTCGGCACCGCGTCGAGCCGCTCGGCGATATCCGGGAAGAGCCGGGCGAATTCGCCGCCATGCGGCGTCAGCACGCAATCCCAATGCAGCCGCTTGAAAAGGTCCGGATCCCCGGCCAGCGCCGTGATCGCATCCGCGTCGATGACAGTGCGCTTCTTCCAGCCAAGCACTACCGGCAGCATCTCCCGCGCCCGCTCCACCCCCAGACCGGGACCGAGGCAGACAGCGGTAATCCGCTTGTCCTCCAGCACTGCCGAAAGCGCGGCGGCGTCCTCGACCACCCGCAGCATCACGGCGTCGAGCCGGGCGGCGTTCTCGGCCTCTGACTCGAGCGGGCAGCCGATTGTCACCAGCCCGGCCCCGATCCGCAGCGCCGCGCGCGCCGCAAGCCGCGCAGCGCCCCCCCGCCCGGGCCCTCCGGCCAGCACCAGCGCATGGCCGCTGTCGTATTTGTGGACGCCGCCGTGGCGCGGTTTCTCAAGCTGCTCCAGCTCGCGGTGCTTGCGTTGGCGCGCGCGCGGCCCGATGGCCTTGCGCCCGACCAGCCGCGAGGGCGCACTCGCCATCCGTTCGATGTTCGACACCCGCCCGGAGCTTTCGTCCGGCTCCGCCCGCCCGTGCCAGCGCGAAAGCCCGATATCCTTCACGATCAGCTGCCCGCAGAGTTCCGGCCCGAAGCCGAGGTAATGGCCGACCTTCGCGCTCTCGAAGGTCACCGTCAGTGCCGCGCGCAGCGGCCGGCCTTCCCAGGTGCGATGGGCGCCCTGCCCCAGCAACCGCCCGCTGTCGAGGCAGAGTCCGCTTGGCGCATCGATGGAAACGGTGCGGTCTTGCAGGAATTCGCTTGCCTCCCCGCTTCCGCCCATGAAGCTCACCGCGCGCGCCACCTCGCCCTCCAGCGGGCGGGTCAGGCCGGTGCCGAAGATTGCATCGATCACAAGATCGACCTCGCCCGCGGCGCGGATCGCCTCCTCGTCGAAGGGCTCGACGGGGCCGAGTTCCAGCCAGCGACGGCAGTTCTCGGCCGCATCGGGCGGCAGCTTCTCCTGCCTGCCGGCGAAGAGGACCTGCAGCTGCCAGCCGGCCTCCTGCAGAAGCCGCGCCACGACGAAACCGTCGCCGCCGTTGTTGCCCGGCCCGCAGAGCACAAGCGCCCGGCCGGGCGCGGCCGAAAGCCCCGGCCATTCCTCGAAGACCGCTTCCACCACGGCGCGGCCCGCACGCTCCATCAGATCCAGCCCGGTCACTGCGCCAGAGCCGATCGCCGCCTGCTCAATGGCGCGCATTTGGGCAGATGTCAGAAGTTCAGTCACCACTCGCCCCCTGTCGTTTAACATTTCGCCCACACGATGGGCGGTTTGCATGAAATTTAATCACGCCCTCTGGAATCACCGCGGGCATCGGCCTATGCCGACCCTATGCAATTGTCCCTCCGCCGCGGAAGTGCTGAGAGACACTCGAAACAGCACCTCAGAGGGGAGTCGGCGATGAAGAAGATCGAGGCCATCATCAAGCCGTTTAAGCTCGACGAGGTTAAGGAAGCGCTTCAGGAGGCCGGCATCCAGGGCCTTTCTGTCATCGAGGTTAAGGGCTTTGGCCGGCAGAAGGGCCATACCGAGCTCTACCGCGGCGCCGAATACGTCGTCGACTTCCTGCCGAAGGTGAAGATCGAGGTGGTTCTGCCCGACGAGCAGGTCGAGGGCGCGATCGAGGCGATCATCGCCGCGGCCCGCACCGAAAAGATCGGCGACGGCAAGATCTTCGTCTACCCCTGCGAGCAGGCTATCCGCATCCGCACCGGCGAAAGCGGCGACGAGGCACTCTGACATCACCGGCCCGCGCGCGGGCCCGAGACACACGCTCAAACAGAAGGGATCATGGAGACATGAGCAAGGATAACATTCTCAAGACCATCAAGGACGAGGAGATCGAATACGTCGACCTCCGGTTCACTGACCCGCGCGGCAAGCTCCAGCACGTGACGCTGATCGCCGATATCGTCGACGAGGACTTCTTCGATGAAGGCTTCATGTTCGACGGCTCCTCTATCGCCGGGTGGAAGTCGATCGACCAGTCCGACATGAAGCTGATGCCGGATACTGCCTCGGCCTATATCGACCCGTTCTATGCCGAGAAGACGATCTGCGTGCATTGCTCGGTCGTCGAGCCCGACACCGGCGAGGCCTATGACCGCGACCCGCGCTCGACCGCCGAGAAGGCCGAGGCCTACCTGAAGTCGACCGGCATCGGCGACACGTTCTTCTGCGGTCCGGAAGCCGAATTCTTCGTCTTTGACGACGTGCGCTTCGCCGTGACGATGAACAAGGTCTCCTACGAGGTCGACGCGATCGACGGCGCCTGGAACAGCGACACCCAGTACGAAAACGGCAACATGGGTCACCGCGCCGGCGTCAAGGGCGGCTACTTCCCGGTCAACCCGGTCGACGACGGGATGGACCTGCGCTCCGAGATGCTCTCGACCATGAAGCGCATCGGCATGAAGGTCGACAAGCACCACCACGAGGTGGCCTCGAACCAGCACGAGCTGGGGCTGATCTTCTCGACCCTCACCAAGCAGGCCGACGAGATCCAGAAGTACAAGTACGTGATCCACAACGTGGCCCACGCCTATGGCAAGTCGGCAACCTTCATGCCGAAGCCGATCAAGGGCGACAACGGCACCGGCATGCACGTGAACATGTCGATCTGGAAGGACGGCAAGCCGCTCTTCGCGGGCGACAAGTATGCCGACCTCAGCCAGGAAGCGCTCTACTTCATCGGCGGCATCCTGAAGCATGCCAAGGCGCTCAACGCGATCACCAACCCGGGCACGAACTCCTACAAGCGCCTGATCCCGGGCTTCGAGGCCCCGGTTCTGCGGGCCTATTCCGCCCGCAACCGGTCCGGCTGCGTCCGTATTCCGTGGACCGAAAGCCCGAAGGCCAAGCGCATCGAGGCCCGCTTCCCGGACCCCTCGGCGAACCCCTACCTCTGCTTCGCCGCGCTGCTGATGGCCGGCCTCGACGGCATCAAGAACAAGATCGACCCGGGCCCGTCCTCGGACAAGGACCTCTACGATCTGCCGCCGGAAGAGCTGGCCTCGATCCCGACCGTCTGCGGGAGCCTGCGTGAAGCGCTGACCTCGCTGGAGGAGGATCACGAGTTCCTGCTGGCCGGCGACGTCTTCACCAAGGGCCAGCTGGAAGGCTACATGGCGCTGAAGTGGGAAGAGGTCTACGCCTACGAGCACACGCCGCACCCGGTCGAGTACCAGATGTATTACAGCTGCTGATCGTTCGCGGTCAGAACGTCATGGGCCCCGCCGGCGAAACCGCCGGTGGGGCTTCTCTTTGTTGACGCAAGCCGCGCCCCACCCTGAACCGGCAAAGCCCGAAGTATGACCGCAGTGTTTCCGGTTCCGACCTGCAAAAGGGGCAAAAACCAGGCGAAGCCGACCAAAACCGTGCCGATTGTTCCCGGGCGACGCACAACCCTGAGCTGCGGCCGCAACGAAAAACACTCTGTATTCGGCCAAATCCGTAACCGAAGGCATCCCGGCCTCCCGGGCGCTGTCGCCGTGGCGGAAACGAAACCGTCGCGAAAGCGCATCCAATTCTCGCCACATCTCACCGCGGAATTTCCACAGGTTACCCGAATTCGCGGCCCAATCTTTTTGGATATTGTTTCCAACTGGCTGGAGGGCTCCATAAGTATGGCTATGTTGGGCAGAACGACGAGCGTGACCCTGCTCTATGTCGAGCGGCCGAACCTCGATTTCGCGGAGTGCCGCGCCTTTCTGGAGGGCGCGCTGCGCCGGTTCGGGCATGACGGCATCGAGCCGGTCCATGGCGCCGACGACTACGTCACCATGGACGTCGAGGGCAGCCGTGTCGTGCTCGGCTACGCCGATCTCGAGGCCCGCGCCCGCGGTGCCGAGACCGCGCCCGGCGGCTACGCGGCGGCACTGCTCGTCTCGGTCGGGCCGAGCCCACGCCGCGACGGGTCCCGCGATCTCGCCCGGAACGGCCACGCGCTGTGCGACATGGTGATCGAGGAGGTGCGCCGGAAGCGTGGCCCCGACCTGATCCTGTGGAACGAGATCGAGGGCGTCTTTGCCGAGAAGCAATTCGAGGCACTGATCGACGCCGCCCAGGCCATGCGCCCGGCCAGGCTGCCGCCCGAGCTGGAGGCCGCACTGAAAGGTCACGCGCCGCGGCGGGCCGAGATGCGCCCGGCGATGGCCTTCGAACCGGCCCAAGTGATGGAGTCGCTCGCCCCGCCACCGCCACTCTCCGCGGTCGCGGCGGCATCCGGGGCGGCTTTCGATACCGTTCCGGCCGACCCGGCCTGGATCCCGGCCAACGATCATCCCACAGACATGCTCGACCCGATGCGCGAGGAGATGGCCCGCATCCGCGAGGCGCTTTACCCGCCCGAAGAAGAGCAGCGGCAGGCCAGCCCCTCCCCGCGGCGCGAGAAGGAACCGCTGGTGCGCCGGCTTACGACCTACAGCTTCAACACCACGCTTCTGGTGGTGGCGATGCCGATCGGAGCAGCCCTGCTGACTTACAACGTGCTGGGGCGCGAGGATTCGCGCGTCACCGCGCGCGTCATGGCGCTGACCGGGATCGGCATGGCCTTCTCGAAACTGGTATTCCACGGCCAAATCCCGCATTTCGGCGCCTGAAGGGCGAGCGGCGCATCGGCCGCTGGCCGCTCAGTGCAGCGGGTAGTCTTCCAGCGCGCGCGCCTGGTCCGGGGTCAGGCTCTCGCGCCGGACAAGGTAGGTGTGGATCGAGAACACCACCGCCCGGCTCTCGGGCAGACGCAGCAGACATTGCCGCTCTGACCGGATGAAAGGCTGCGCGGCATCACGGTCGGCCCGGGGCGGATCGGCCTCGCGACGGGGGCTGAACAGCTCCGTCCGTCCGCAATGCCCGGCATTGACCCGCCAGAGGCCCTGCTCCGGCCGGATCGCGTCACACAGGCGCTGGACGCGGCGGGCGACATCCTCGTCATAGGGCTGCACAGGCTTGTGGATGCGGATCAACGGCCGCTCGATCTTTTCGGCCAGCGTCCAGTTCGACGGGAAGCAGAGCACCGCGCCGGTCAGAACATGCTCCGGCTCGTCCGGCGCCTTCTCCAGTATGCAGAGATCCTCCTGCACCAGACGCCCCAAGGTCAGGAGCGGCGCGGCGCGGTCGAGGGGCACCGTCACCCCATCCGGCCGCGTCACCTGCGCTGCTCCAAGGGTAATACCCGGCGTGCCCTTCAGCTCGGCCAGAACCCGGTCCAGCAGCTCCTCCGCCGCCGCACGGGCACGTTCGGCGAGGGCATGGACGTCCCCTGGGCGACTGGCAATCAGCCGGTCGCGTTCCGCCATCTGGGCGGCATAGGCGTCGTCGATCTGGAGCCACTCCCCGGCCGGCAGCGGCAGGATGCCCGGCAGGCGCCGGGTGCGGGGATCTGTCCAGGGGGCGAAGGGCAGCGAGGTCTGCAGAATATCAGTCATCCCTCACGGATAGCCGAGCACCGGCGCGGCAAACAGCCCAAACCGACATGCCGCCGGTCGCAATCCGGCGGGCGCGGCGCCATGACGCGGGATCATCCTTTGCCAGCTGGAGGATGCCATGACCTATTCCGACCGCCGCAAGATCGACCCGAGCCGCCCGCCCGCGGCGCTGCCCCCCGATAATGACCGGATGGAGATCGGGCCGACCCAGCTCGCGCTCTCCGAATGGGGCGAGGCGGGGCTGATCCTGCCGGACCTGCCCAGGATGCGGGAGTATCGCTGGAACCGGTTGACCGAGGCGCTGGTCGGGCGGGACTACGGCGGGATCCTTCTGTTCGACCCGCTGAACATCCGCTACGCCACTGACAGCACGAACATGCAGCTCTGGAACAGCCACAACCCGTTCCGCGCGGTGATGGTCTGCGCCGATGGGCACATGGTGATCTGGGAATACCGCCAGTCGCCATTCCTGTGCGATTTCAATCCCTTGGTAAAGGAAGTCCGGTTCGGCGCGGGGTTCTTCTACATGTCGGCGGGCGACGCGACGGCGCTGGCGGCGGAGGGGTTCGCGGGACAGGTGGCGGAGGTGATGGCGGCCCATGCCGGGGGCAACCGGCGGATCGCGGTGGACAAGATCATGGTCCACGGCCTCAAGGCGCTGGAACGCGCGGGCTTCGAGGTGATGGAGGGCGAGGAGGTCACCGAGCGGGTCCGCGCCGTCAAGGGCCCCGAAGAAATCGCCGCGATGCGCTGCGCGCATCATGCCTGCGAGGCCTCGATCGCAGAGATGGAGGCCGCAGCGCGCGAAGGCATCCCGCTAGGCGGGATGTCGGAGGACGACGTCTGGGCAGAGCTTCACAAGTCCAACATCCGGCGCGGCGGCGAGTGGATCGAGACCCGGCTGCTGGCCTCGGGCCCGCGCACCAACCCGTGGTTCCAGGAATGCGGGCCGCGGATCATCAGCCCGGACGAGATCGTGGCCTTCGACACGGACCTTGTCGGCTGCTACGGAATTTGTATCGATATCTCAAGGACATGGTGGATCGGCGACGGCCCGGCTCCGGCGCGGATGCAGGATGCGATGCGCCACGGGCTGGACCATATCCGAGAGAACCAGTCGATGCTGAAGCCCGGCGTCACGATCCACGAGCTGACCCATGGCGGCCATCGGCTGGCCCCGGAATACTGGGCGCAGAAATATTCCTGCAAGATGCACGGGGTCGGGCTTTGCGACGAATGGCCGTCGGTCCCCTACCCCGATGCCTGGACGCCGGGTGAGTTCGACGATGTGGCACTGGAACCGGGGATGGTGCTTTGTGTCGAGGCGCTGATCAGCCCCGAGGGGGGCGACTTCTCGATCAAGCTGGAGGACCAGGTGCTGATCACCGAGACCGGGCACGAGGTGCTGACGCGGTATCCCTACGATCCGCGGCTGACCGGCTGAGCCGGGCCAAGGCCTTGGAAGGTCTTGAAAATCCGCCTACCGTTTCGGCACCGATTGAACACCGCTTTCGCACCGTAAGATACCGTAAATCGGGACGGTGGCGGCCCCTTTGGCGCAACACCCCGGCGCGCGGCTGCTGCGTTCCCTCTGGCAGCGAAGACGTCTAGGCTCGGCCGATGATCCAGACCGACACCGACCAACCGTCCCGCCCTGCCCGCCTGCCGCGCGCCGTCGTCGCACTCGGCTTCGTCTCGATGCTGATGGATTTCTCCACCGAGATGATCCAGTCGCTGCTGCCGGTCTACCTTGTCTCCGCCATGGGCGTCTCGATGGCCACGGTCGGGCTGATCGAGGGGATGGCCGAGGCGACGGCGGCGATCGTCAAGATCTTCTCCGGCGCGCTGTCGGACTGGATCGGGCGGCGCAAGGTGCTGGCGGTGGCGGGCTATGGCCTGGCCATGCTGGTCAAGCCGCTGTTCCCGCTGGCGCCGACGCTGCATTGGATCGTGGGCGCGCGGTTTCTGGACCGGGTCGGCAAGGGCATCCGCGGTGCGCCGCGCGATGCGCTGGTCGCCGATCACACGCCCGCCGCGCAGCGCGGCGCGGCCTATGGCCTGCGCCAGACCCTGGACACCACGGGCGCGTTCCTCGGCCCGCTGGGCGCGATGCTGTTCATCTGGCTTTTCGCGGGGAACTTCCGCGCCGTCTTCTGGATCGCCTGCCTGCCCGCCGTTCTCTGCGTCGCGGTGCTGGTCCTCGCCGTGGACGAGGCACCACACAAGCCGGGCCCCCGCGCGCGGTTCCCGCTCGCGCGGGCGGAGATGGTGCGGCTCGGGCCGGTGTTCTGGCTGATCACCGGGGTCGCCTGCCTGCTGACGCTGGCACGCTTCTCCGACGCGTTCCTGGTCCTGAAGGCGCGGGCCGACGGGCTGCCGCTGGCGCTGGTGCCGCTGGCACTGGTGGGGTTCAATATCGTCTCGGCGCTGACCTCCTATCCGGCGGGGGTGCTGTCGGACCGGCTGGGGCGGATCGGCATCCTTGTCGTCTCGCTGCCGGTGCTGATCGTGGCCGACCTGGTGCTGGCCTACACCAGCGGCTACGCGGGGCTTGCGATCGGGCTGGCGCTCTGGGGTCTGCATGTCGGGCTGACGCAGGGGATGCTGGCGACGATCGTCGCCGATACCGCGCCGGCCGGGCTGCGCGGCACTGCCTTCGGCGCCTATAACCTGGCCACGGGGCTTGCCCTGTTCGCGGCCAGCGCGCTGGCTGGTGCGCTTTGGGAGGTCGCGGGGCCACAGGCGGCGTTCCTGGCCGGCGCGCTGGCCGCCGCAGTTGGGCTTGCCGCGCTGCTGGCCGCCTGGCGCGCGGTTCCGGAGATCGGCGCCGCGCCGACGCGGGACAAGGGCTGAGCCGGCGCCCCGGGGCTTGCGCCGGGGCGCGAAAGCCGCGAAAGCTCTGCCCCGATCGGAGGCGCCATGCTGTCCTACCAGCACCTGTACCATGCCGGAAACCTCGCCGATGTGCACAAGCACGCGGTGCTGGCGGTCATGCTCGACTACCTGACCCGCAAGGACAAGCCGCTCAGCTATCTCGAGACCCATGCCGGGCGCGGGCTTTATTTCCTCGACGCGCCGGAGGCGGTGAAGACCGGCGAGGCGGCAGGCGGCATCGCGCGGGCCGAGGTCGCGGGCTGGTTTGCCGCCGATCACCCCTATGCCCGGCGGCTGGCAGAGGTTCGGGCGGCAGAGGGGGCCACGGCCTATCCCGGCTCGCCGCTGATCGCGGCCGGGGCGCTCAGGCCGGGCGACGTGATGCATCTGGCAGAGCTGCACCCGGGCGAGTTCGCGGCGCTGCAGGCGGCGCTGCCGGCGCGGGCGGGGCTGCATCTGCATCGGCAGGACGGGCTGCAGATGGCGCTGTCGCTTGCGCCGCCGATGCCGCGGCGGGGCCTGATGGTGGTCGACCCGAGCTACGAGTTGAAATCGGATTACGAGGCGATCCCCGGCTTCTTCGCGTCAGTGGCGCGGAAGTGGAACGTGGGGGTGCTGATGCTCTGGTACCCGCTTCTGCCCGGCGCGCCGCACGGCCCGATGCTGGCGGCGCTGGAGGCGGGCCATCCCGGCGCGCTGCGCCACGAGGTGCACTTTCCGCCGGTGCGCGCGGGCCACCGGATGCAGGGCAGCGGGCTTTTCATCGTGAACCCGCCCTGGGGGATCGAGGAAGAGACCCAGCGGCTGAGCAAGCTCTTTGGCTGAGGCTCACTTTCCGTCCAGAAATATCGTCGGGGGTCATCATGGCCCGCGCTACCGGTCCGAGCGGGCCATGGTGACGAGGGGCAGACAGCCCCTCGCCCTTCCTTCGGGACGGGACGCAGCGCTTGGCCGCGCCCCCTGCCCTTATTTCAGCTCGTCGACGGAGCGGATCAGCTTGCCGCAGAGGCCGTAGTCGATCGCCTCCTGCGCGGTCAGCCAGAAGTCGCGGTGCATGTCGGCGGCGACCTTCTCGGCCGTCTTGCCGGTGGCCTCGGCGAAGATCTGGTGCAGGCGCTCGCGCATGATGCGGATCTGCTCGGCCTGGATCATCATGTCGGTCACCGTGCCGCCGATGCCGCCCGAGGGATCGTGCAGCAGGAAGCGGGTGTTCGGCAGGCAGTAGCGGTTCTCGCGCTTGGCGCCGACGAAGATCAGCGCGCCGGCGCTGGCCACCCAGCCGGAGCCGATGACGCGCACGGTCGGGCGGATGAAGGAGATGATGTCATGCACCATGTCCCCCGATTCCACGTGGCCGCCGGGCGAGGAGATATAGACGTTGATCGGATCGTCGCCCGCCTCGGCCAGCGCGAGGAGCTGGGTGGTGGCGCGCTGGGCGAGCTTGTCGTTGATCTCGCCGGTGATGATCACGGTGCGGCTCTTGAAGAACAGGGCCTCGGCCTTGCGGCCCAGATCCTCGTTCTCGGTCTTGTCGTCTTCGGGCTTGTCGGCCATCGGGATCTCCTGGTGCTTCGCGCCCAACTTAGGCGTCCCGCCGGGGGTGTCCAGAGGGCGCGCGCGTCAGAGGACGCGCAAGGCGCCCTCGATCCAGGGCATCCGGGCCGTGGCGGGCGCGACGACGAGCTCCTGCAGCAGGGGACGCAGCCGGCCCGCGACCTGCTCGGGCATGCCCATCAGCCCGCCGCGGCGCGCGCTGAGCGAGATCGTCCGCGCCAGCGGCGCCACCGGCAGGGGCAGCACGTCCGCCCGGTCGCGGAACCGCTGGGCGTGGAGGAAGCCAAGCGGGGTCAGGATGGTCCAGCCCGCGCCCTCGGCCACCATGGCCATGATGGCGTGGTAGCTGTCGAGTTCGAAGCGGTGGGCGAGCTTCAGCTCCTGGCGGGCGAGGTGGGCGGCGATCTGGCGGCCCATGTGGTGGCGCTGGGTGTAGAGGATCAGCGGCAGCGCGCGGAGCTGGGCCAGCACGTCCCCGCCCGGGTCGACGAGGCCGCGGGGGGCGGCGACGATGAACGGCTCGGACAAGAGCGGGTGGACCTCCATCCAGTCCGCGGGCGCGCCCATGTCGGCGGCCACGACCATGTCGAGCGCACGGGTGTCGAGCTGTTCCAGCAGGCGGTGGCTGGCCCCCGTCTCCAGCAGGAACTGGCAATGGGCGAGATCGGCGGCCATGGCGGTCAGCAGGCGCGGGGTCACGTCGCTGTCGAAATCCTCGACCATGCCGAGGCGGAGGAGCGTGAGCCCGGCAAGATCCCCCGCCGCGAGTTCGGCGCGGGCCTGTTCTGCCTCGTTGGCGATGAGCTGGGCGCGGCGGCGGAACATCTCTCCCGCGGGCGTCAGGCGCATCGGGCGGGCGGAGCGGTCCATCAGCGTCACCCCGAGCGCCAGTTCCAGCGCCTGGAGCTGCTGGGAGACGCCGGAGACCGAGGCGCCGAGGCGGCGGGCGGCGGCGGAAACCGAACGCTCCTCTGCCGCGGCGAGGAAGACCTCCACGCCCCATAATGTGATCCGTCCCTGAGCCTCGGCCATGCGTCCCTCCGCCGCGCAGACGCTAGCCGGGGGGCGGGGAACGATCAATGGCGCAGATGGGACCCGGCGGATTGCCCGCCGGAGCGGCAAAGGGCCGGCAGTTCGCCCGCGTTCCCGGGCAGCCTGGCGGGCAGGTGCGCGCCCCGTTGCACTGCCCCGGCGGCGGCGATAGCCTGCCGCCATATCCGATCAGAAGGACTGCCATGATGCGCGACGATGCCCCGAACTCCTGGGAATCCCGGGCCGACCGTTATTCGCTCTACGGGTTCACCGACCTGCCGACCATCCATGACCGCGGCGCGGTGGTGATCACCCATGGCGAGGGACCCTATGTCGTCGACGTCCACAACCGCCGCTACCTCGACGCGAACTCGGGCCTGTGGAACATGGTGGCGGGCTTCGACCATCCCGGGCTGATCGCCGCCGCCAAGGCGCAATACGATCGCTTCCCGGCCTATCACGCCTTCTTCGGGCGCATGTCCGACCAGACCGTCATGCTCTCGGAGAAGCTGATCGAGGTCTCGCCCTTCGAGAGCGGCAAGGTGTTCTACACCAACTCCGGCTCCGAGGCGAACGACACGATGGTAAAGATCCTGTGGTTCCTGAACGGGGCCGAGGGCAATCCGCAGCGGCGCAAGATCATCACCCGGGTCAACAGCTATCACGGGGTGACGGCGGTCTCGGCCTCGATGACCGGCAAGCCCTACAATTCGGTCTTCGGGCTGCCGCTGCCGGGCTTCATCCATGTCGGCTGCCCGCATTACTGGCGCTTTGGTAAGGACGGCGAGACAGAGGAGCAGTTCACCGCCCGGATGGCGAAGGAACTGGAGGCCACGATCATCATGGAGGGCCCGGACACGATCGCGGGCTTCTTCGCCGAGCCGGTCATGGGCGCGGGCGGCGTGATCCCGCCGTCCAAGGGCTATTTCCAGGCGATCCAGCCGATCCTGAAGAAATACGGCATCCCGCTGATTTCCGACGAGGTGATCTGCGGCTTCGGGCGCACCGGAAACACCTGGGGCTGCGAGACCTACGACTTCGTGCCGGATGCGATCATCTCCTCCAAGGTGCTGACGGCCGGGTATTTCCCGATGGGCGCGGTGATCCTGGGCGACGACCTTGCGGCGCGGGTGCAGGCGGCCGCGGAAGCGATCGAGGAGTTCCCGCATGGCTTCACCGCCTCGGGCCACCCGGTGGGCTGCGCCATCGCGCTGAAGGCGATCGACGTGGTGATGAACGAGGGGCTGGCCGAGAACGTGCGGACGCTGACGCCGCTTTTCGAGGCCGGGATGAAGCGGCTGGCCGAGAACCCCAACATCGGCGAATGGCGCGGCAAGGGTCTGATGGGCGCGCTGGAGGCGGTGAAGGACAAGGCGACGAAGACGCCGTTCGACGCCTCGCTCTCGGTCTCGGAACGCATCGCCAACGCCTGCACCGACGCCGGGCTGATCTGCCGCCCGCTGGGCCAGGCCATCGTGCTCTGCCCGCCGTTCATCCTGACGGAAGCGCAGATGGACGAGATGTTCGGCAAGCTGGAAAGCGCGCTGAAGAAGGTGTTCGCCGAGGTGGCGTGAGATAAGGCCGGCGGTGGTGAAATGGGCCGTGCGCGGGGCGCTGATGCTGGCGCTTATGGCGGGCTATCTGATCTGGGGCATCCTCGCCTTCCCGGTCATGTTCGCAGTCCTCTACGCCCCGCCGTACGTCTCCATCCCGGTGATTTTCGTGTTCTGGGCCGCCTATGGTGCGATCGCCTGGGCCAGCCTCGGCCCGGCCCGGCCGTATCGGGGCGCGGTCCTGGCTGTGATACCTCTGCCGGCGCTTGCCTACATGGTCTACAGCGAGGTCACGCAACGGCACGACTGGCACACGGTGCCGAGCCTGGTGATCGAGGTGCTCTTTTATGGAGCGGGAGCCGTCGGCGCGGCGCTTCTTGCCAGGAGACGCGCCGCGCCGTGAACGCGACTCAGAGCTTGGAAAGCTTCGCCTGCAGCTCGGCGAGCTGCTTCTTGATCTCGGCGAGGTCCTCGGGGCTGCTGGCGGCCTCGCCCTCTTCCCCCGGCCCGGTGCCTTGCCCGCTCCAGCCCGACATCATCGAGCGCATGAAGGCCTGCTGCTGGCGCTGCATCGCCTCGAACCCGGGCATGGAGGCCATCGGGTTCGGCATGGAGGCGATGTTCTCCATCATCTTCGACTGGCCGTCGCGCAGCATCTCGAAGGACATGGCGAGGAACTCGGGCACCACGCTCTGCGCCTGGGTGGTGTAGCTGCGCACGAGATCGGTCAGCACGTTGATCGGCAGGACGCTTTCGCCCTTGCTCTCATGCTCGGCGATGATCTGCAGAAGGTATTGCCGGGTCAGGTCGTCGCCGGACTTGAGGTCGATGATCTGCACCTCGCGACCGGCGCGGATGAAGGCGGCGATATCCTCCAGCGTCACGTAGTCGGAGGTTTCGGTGTTGTAGAGCCGACGGCTTGCATAGCGCTTGATCAGCAGCGGCTTTTCCGTTTCGGCCATCGGTCATCCCCCCGGATCGAGTTTTATTGTTGCACTGCGGCGAGCTTACGAGCCCGTGCAGAAAAGACAACAAAAGAAAACCAGCGGGTCCGGCGAGCTGCGCTCGCTCGGGCCGGGGACGGGCCGGGGGAAGCGCATCGCAAGGTGCGCAATGAATGCGCACCCTACGGGGCGATGCGCGTCCAAACGAAAAAGGAGCGGACCTTGCGGCCCGCCCCCTGGCGCCTGCGACGGGGAGGTGTCGACGCGGCGCGCTTGTTTCGCGCGATTATTTCGCGGCGGTGGCGGCCTTCTTGGCAGCCGTGGTCACGTCGGCGGTCGCCTTCTTCACCGCGGCGGTCGCGTCTTCCGACATGTCCTTGCCAGCGGCGAGCATCAGCTCGACGGTTTCCATCTGCACCTTCTTGGCCACTTCGGCGTAGGCGGCGAGGTTCTCGGCAGCCATCTCGGCGGTGGCAGAGGCGAAGTCGCTCAGCGCCTTGGAGTACTCGGCCGGCTCTTCCTTGGCTTTCGCCATGTCGCCGAACTTGCCGAGCGCGTCCTTGGTCCACTTCGAGGAAATCTCGGTCGATTTCTCGGCGGCTTCGAGCGCAACCTTGGTCATCTTCTCGCCCAGGGCGGCCTGGGTCTTGAACGCACCCTGGAACGCTTTCGCGTCAACCGGGAACGACTGCATCATGTCCTGCATGATCTTGGTGAAATCTTGGGTCTTGGCCATCTCGTCTCTCCAGCTTCTGCCGGGCCGTGCGCCCTGCTTCTGCAGAAGGATATACATGCTGCAGTGCAGAAATTCAACCCTAAATGCTGCAGTGCAGCAAAACGCTGGGTTGCAGCGGGAGAGTATTTGGAATCAGCCGCTTGGCTCTTCGGAGACATAGGTACCGGGCGCCCGCGCGAGGATCCTGTGATCCGAATCGCCCGGTTGACGCGGGGGAACCTTCGCCCCCGACTGCCGCGTGAGCCAGCCGCCCCAATGCGGCCACCAGGAGCCGGGGCAGGCCTCCGCCCCCTCGCGCCAGCTGTCGGGATCGGTGAGCTCGGCGCCGGGGTTCACGTAATGGCCGTATTTCACCTTGGTCGGCGGGTTGACGATGCCCGCTATATGGCCGGACCCGGAGAGGATAAAGCTCTTGTCCTTCGCCCCCATCTGCCGGATGCCGTTGAAGCTCGACCGCCAGGCGGCGATGTGATCGGTCTCGCAGGCGATGGCGCAGAGCGGCACTGTGATGTCCTTCAGCGAGACCTTCTGGCCCATCACCTGGAACGTGCCCTTGGCCAGTTCGTCGCGCTGGCAGAGGCCGCGGAGGTATTCCACCGCCATGCGGGCCGGAAGGTTGGTGCCGTCGCCGTTCCAGTAGAGCAGATCGAAGGCCGGCGGCGCCTCGCCCATCATGTAGCTCTTGATTGCCGGCTGGTAGATCAGGTCGTTCGAGCGCAGGAAGGAGAAGGTGCGCGACATGAAGAAACTGTCGAGGATGCCGCTTTCGGTCACCTCGCGCTCGATCCCGTCGACGAAATCGTCGTCGAGGAACACCCCCACCTCGCCCTGATCCGAGAAATCCGTGAGCGTGGTGAAGAAGGTGGCCGACTTCACCCAGTCGAGCTTTTTCTTCTTCATGTAACCGAGGGTGAGCGAGAGGGTGGTGCCGGCGATGCAGTAGCCCACGACATTGACCTTCGGGACGTCGCAGATCCTGCGCACCTCCTCCATCGCCGTCAGGTAACCCTCGCGGATGTAGTCGTCCAAGCCGGTGTCGCGGTAGGAGGGGTCGGGGTTCTTCCAGCTTACCACGAAGAGGGTGAAGCCCTGGTCGACGATCCACTTGATCAGGCTGTTCTGCGGCTTCAGGTCGAGGATGTAGAACTTGTTGATCCAGGGCGGGAAGATGATCAGCGGGGTCTTGTGGACGGTCTCGGTGGTCGGCGCGTACTGGATCAGCTCCATCATCCGGTTGCGGTAGACCACCGCGCCGGGCGTGGTGCCGAGGTTCTCGCCCACCTTGAAGGCATCCTTGTCGGCAAGCGTCACCAGAAGGTCGCCGCGATTGACCTCGAGGTCCCGCACGAGGTTTTCCAGCCCCTGCACCAGCGAGGCGCCGTCCGTCTCCACCGCGCGTTCCAGGGCATCGGGGTTCAGCGCGAGGAAGTTCGTCGGGGCCATCATGTCGATGATCTGGCGGGCGAAGTAATCCACCCGCTTCTTCTCGCGCGCGTCGAGATGGGTCATGCCGGCGATCGCGGCCTCCATCGCCTCGACGCTGAAGAGGTACTGCTGCTTGACGAAGTTGAAATAGGGATGCGTGTCCCAGAGCGGGTTGGAGAAGCGGCGGTCCTTCGGGCCGCGATCCTCCGGCGGCTCCAGCTTGCCCTGGGCGAACATCTGCTGGGCCTCGACGTAATGCTTCAGCGCCTTGCCCCAGTAGGCGACCTGGGCCTCGAGGATGGTGCCGGGGTTCTGCATCATCTCGGCGAAATAGGCGGTGGCGGCTTTCATGTAGAAATCCTGCCCCGGGGCCTGGAGGCTGGGATCAATCGCGCGCTTCTGGGCCATCGCGGCGACAAGGCGCTGCGAGAGCTCCTCCATCTTGGCGAGATTTGCGTTCAGCCTGTCGAGCTTGGCCTCTACGACGTCTTGCTCAGTTGTCATGCTAACAAATCCTCTCTATTTATCAGCATAACGTCGCCCATCGGGGGGTAAAGCGACGAATTGGGACTCGCCCGAAAGGATACGACGTGAAGAACATGGCCACCTACGACCTCATGGAGGCCGCCCGGAACACCAATGAATGGCTGGGCGCCTCGGCGCGGGCCTTCGCCTCCTACCCTGTCTGGGGCATGGTGCCGCATCCGTTCTTCAAGACGCTCTCCGCCTGGGGCCGGATCACCGAGCGCAGCTTCGCGCGGATGGTGATCAAGCCCGACTGGGGCATCACCACGATGACCGGCGAGGACGGGCGCGATGCCGTCGTCTCGGTCGAGACGCTGGTGGAGCGGCCCTTCGGCGACCTGATCCATTTCAAGGTCCATGGCCGGCGGCCGAAGTCGCGGCGGATCCTGCTGGTTGCGCCGATGTCGGGCCATCACGCGACTCTCCTGCGGTCAACCGTGGTGAGCCTCCTGCCGGATTGCGAAGTCTACGTGACGGATTGGCGAAACGCCCGCGACATTCCGGTCTCCGACGGCAAGTTCGATGTCGAGGATTACACGCTCTACCTCGTCGAGTTCATGCGCTTCCTGGGGCCCGACACCAACGTGATCGCGGTCTGCCAGCCGGCGCCGCTGACGCTTGCCGCCACCGCCTATCTGGCGGAGGAGGAGCCGAAGGCACAGCCGCGCACGCTGACGCTGATCGGCGGGCCGATCGACCCGGACGCGGCGCCGACCGAGGTGACCGACTTCGGCCGCGCCATCACCATGGGGCAGCTCGAGCATCTCGCGATCCAGCGGGTGGGCTTCAAGTACCGCGGTGCGGGGCGGCTGGTCTATCCCGGGCTGATGCAGCTCGCCTCGTTCATCTCGATGAACGCGGACCGGCATGCGCAGGCCTTCTTCGACCAGGTCATCCGCTCGGCCAAGGGCGAGGCGTCCGACCACGACGCGCACAACCGCTTCTACGACGAATACCTTTCCGTGATGGACATGACGGCGGAGTTCTACCTGTCGACGGTCGAGCGGATCTTCAAGAACCGCGAGGTGGCGAAGAACGAGTTCGTCGTGGCCGGCAAGCGCGTCGATATCGGCAAGATCACCCAGGTTGCGGTGAAGACGGTCGAGGGCGCGAATGACGACATCTCGGCCCCGGGGCAATGCGTGGCGGCGCTCGATCTCTGCACCGGGCTGCCGGATGAGAAGAAGGCGAGCCATCTGGAGCCCGGCGCGGGCCATTACGGCATCTTCGCCGGCAAGTCCTGGCGGCAGAACATCCGGCCGCTGGTGCTGGAGTTCATCGACAGCCATGGCGGCAACCAGCCGCCGCGGTCGCTGAGCGTGGTTTCGGCCTGAGCGGCGGGATGCGGCGCTGGGTGTGGTGCGCAATGAATGCGCACCCTACGCGGGCGGCGAATTCACATGGAAGGGCCTGAGCAGGGCGAGCGCCTGCCCGCGGGGTGGCGCGTCGAGGCTGGCGGGCATCGCCATTTATGGTGGCCAGGGACCGCCTGAGTTCGAGCTTTGCGCGGGACGAACGTTGGCGGGCCCAGCTTCGAGCCAGTCGACCCTACCGCTTCGTCACACGCAGGTAGAGCGGCGCGGCGAGCCAGTCGTCGATGGCGGCGGTGACGGCCTCGGGCTGTTCGACGCTTGGCAGGTGGCCCGCGCCCTCGATCGCCACCAGACGGCCGTAGGGCAACATCTCGGCCACGAATTCGTGCCGGCGGAGCGGCGTCGACGGGTCGGCGCTGCCGCCGATCACCACCGCCGGCAGCATCGCCGTCCGCAGCCCCTTCTGCTGATCGGGCCGGCGCTGCATCGCACGGCACTGGCGGACGTAGACCCCCTCGCCCAGCGTCAGCGCCATGTCGCGGATCATCGCCACGACGTCCGGCCGCCCCGGCCCCTCGGCCAGCAGCTCTGACGGCAGGTCCTGGGCGACCATCTCGGCCAGCCGGCCGACCTGGGCGCCGATGATGCGCTCTTCGCGGGCGGCGGCGGCCTGGGGGGTCTCTGCCTGCACCGAGAGCGCGATCAGCGCGATGCGGGTCACCCGCTCCGGCGCGCGGCGCAGGATTTCCAGCGCGACATTGCCGCCCATGCCCTGCCCCGCCAGCGCGAAGCGTTCGGGCAGCGCGGGCAGGATCGCGGCGGCCATCTCCTCGATCGTGGCGCCCTCGAGGGGCGACGCCACCATCACCGGGCGCTCGGAGGAAAGCGCGATCATCTGGTGCCAGAACACCCGGGCGTCGCACATCATTCCCGGTATCAGCACCAGCGGCTCGGCCATCCACTTCCCCTCGGAGGTTTTCGGGAACTCTCCGGGCCGGAGCGGCAAAAATCAAGCCATGGGAAGCAATTACAGCGGGGCGTTGCTCAACCCGCGCGGGCGAGGACCTCCTCTATCGCGCGCTCGATCAGCGAAAGGCAGTCCGGGGTCGAAAAGCGGTGATCGGCGCCCTTGACCAGTGTCAGGCGGATGTCCGCCCCCTCGGCGTGGTCAAGAAGCCTGAGCGCGACGGAGACCGGCACATCGGTATCGGCCGTGCCCTGCAGGAGGCGGACCGGGAAGGGCAAGGCGAGCGGCTGACGCAGGACCAGCCGGTCGCGGCCCTCCTCGATCAGGCGGCGGGTGATGACGTAGGGTTCCTCCGAATAGTCGGAGGGCAGCGCGAGGCGGCCGTCGCGCAGGAGCGTTGCGCGCTCCTCCTCCGAAAAGCCGGCCCACATCGAATCCTCGGTGAAATCGGGGGCTGCGGCGACGCCGACGAGGCCCGCCACGCGGTCTGGCATCGCGCGGGCGGTCAGAAGCGAGATCCAGCCACCCATGGAGGAGCCGACGAGGACCTGCGGCCCCTCGGTCAGGGCCGAGATCGCGGCGGCGGCATCCTCGGCCCAGTCGCCGATGGCGCCTTCCTCGAACGCGCCGGAGGAGGAGCCGTGGCCGGAATAGTCGAAGCGCAGGAAGGCGCGGCCGGTGCGCGCGGCGAAGGCGTCGAGATGGGCGGCCTTGGTGCCCTCCATGTCGGACTTGAAGCCGCCGAGAAAGACCACGCCCGGCCCCTGCCCCGCCCTTTGACGATAGGCGATCCGGCGGCCCTGGGGCGTTTCAAGATGGTCCATGCTGTCCTCCACTCGCTTCCATAAGCCGCGGCGCCGGCCCGCGCATCTGCGCGCATCACGCTTGCCAGCCCGCCTTCCGCTTCATAAACCGGCTGCGGCCCACCGCAACACGAGGAACGGAAATGAGAGCGACCCGGACCGTCCAGAAGATCCTGAGCCATTACGAGGGCGAGACGCCCGGCGTGAAGGCGAACCTCTGCCGGATGCTGATGAACGGCAAGCTTGCCGGCACCGGCAAGATGATCATCCTGCCCGTCGACCAGGGCTTCGAACATGGCCCCGCGCGCAGCTTCGCGGCGAACCCGGCGGCCTATGACCCGCATTACCACTACCAGCTGGCCATCGACGCGGGGCTCAACGCCTATGCCGCGCCCCTGGGGATGATCGAGGCCGGGGCGGATACCTACGCCGGCCAGATCCCGACGATCCTGAAGGTGAACTCCGCCAATTCGCTGATGAGCGAGACGGCGGGCAAGAACCAGGCGATCACCGGCTCGGTCGACGACGCGCTGCGGCTCGGCTGCGCCGCCATCGGCTTCACCATCTATCCCGGCTCGGACGCGCAGCTCGGCATGTACGAGGAGATCTCGGCCATGCGCGAGGAGGCGGCGGCGAAGGGCGTGGCGACGGTCATCTGGTCCTATCCGCGCGGCGAAGGCGTGACCAAGGACGGCGAGACGGCGATCGACGTGGCGGCCTATGCGGCGCAGATCGCGGCGCTTCTGGGTGCGCATGTCATCAAGATCAAGCTTTCCACCGATCACCTGATGCTGCCGGAGGCGAAGAAGGTCTACGAGGCGCAGCAGATCGACGTCTCGACCCAGGCGAAGCGCGTGGCGCATTGCATGCAGGCGGCCTTCAACGGGCGGCGGATCGTGATCTTCTCCGGCGGGGCCAAGAAGGGCGCGGATTCGGTCTATGACGACGCGCGGGCGATCCGGGACGGCGGAGGGAACGGCTCCATCATCGGGCGGAACTCGTTCCAGAGGCCGCGTGCGGAGGCGCTGGAGATGCTCGGCAAGCTCGTCGACATCTACAAGGGCAAGGCGTGAGCGGGGCGCTCTCCGCCACCTGGCCCGGCGGGGCGATGCGCTTCCTGGCGCTGCGCCTCTTGCCGGGCGAGGACCTGCGGGGGGCGCTTCAGGCCGCTTTCGCGGCCGAGCCGGAGGCGGCGGGGTTCGTCGCCGCCTGCGCCGGGAGCCTCGATCTGGCGCATCTGCGCTTTGCCGGGCGCGAGGGCGGAAGTGCCGTGCCGGGGCCGCTGGAGATCGTCTCGCTCTCGGGCAGCTTCAGCACCGAGGGGCCGCATCTGCACCTGACCGTCGCCGATGCCGAGGGCGCGGTGACGGGCGGCCATCTGCTGGAGGGCTCGCCGGTGCGAACCACGGCGGAGGTGGTGCTGGGGCTGGCCTCGGGCGTGGAGTTCCGGCGCGAGGCGGATGCGCGGACGGGGTATTCGGAGCTGTTCTTCGGGCGGGCCTGAGGCGGTCGCGGGGTACGGTGCGCAATGAATGCGCACCCTACGCGGTGAAAAAGGGCCAGCGCCCGTCCGCGGGTGGGCGCTTGCTGCTCGGCGGATCTGTCCGTTTATGGTTTCATCGCCCCCTTCGCCGCGACCGATTGCCGTCTCACCAGAAGCGCCCATCCGTCCGGGCGGACGGGCGCTGGCCCGGCGGGCTGCGCCCGCTGTTTCGGGCCGGGGGTTTCGTTGGCGGCTCAGGCCGGCAGGTCGTGGCTGGCGGGGTCGAGCCCCAGGATGGTGCAGATGCCCCAGACCGCCAGCCGGTGATCCTCGCGCTGCGGCAGGCCGGAAACGGTGAGGCAGGCCACGACCCCGGTGCCGCGTACCCGGATCGGGAAGCCGCCGCCATGCGACGCGTATTCGGCCGGCGCGAGGCCGCTGTCGCCGCCGAGCGCCCTGCCCTTGGCCTCCAGGTCCCGCCCGAAGCCGTAGGAGGAGCGGTGGGTGCGCAGCACGAGGTTCGACTTGCGGCGGATCCATTCGGCATTGTCGGGCGCGGTGCCGGGCATGGTGGCCGCGAAAAGCGGCCGCGCCGCGGTGCGGATGTCGATCGCGCAGGGGGTGGCACGGCGGGCGGCCTCGTCCCGGATCAGGCAGCCGAGGGCAAAGGCCGTGTCCTCGTCGAAGCTCTCGAAGGTGAGGGCCGCTTCCTGCGCGGCGATGGCGGCGATGTCGTTTTCGAGGCTCATGGCGAGATCCTGGTCGGGGAGGGTTCGGGCGGCACCATGCCTCAGCCGAGCCCGGCGGTCGAGGGGCCGAGGCGCGCGAGCAGCGCCCGGGTGTCTAGGCCCATCGTGCTGCCGGGGGTGCGGCCGCCCTCGCGGGCGAGGCGCGTCGCGGCGTAGCCGTCGGCCACGGCGGCGGGGGCAAGGCGGATCAGCGTGGCCGCGGTCAGCAGCGTGGCGAGGCTTTCGGCGAACCAGCGTGCCTCCGCCTCGGCCGGGGGGCCGGGCCAGCGGGCGCGGTGGGCGGCAAGGGCCGCGTCGTAGCGGCGGTCGGCGCCCTTCGCGGCGTCAAGCTCTGCGTCGACGGCGGCCACGGCGGCGGGTTCCTTCGCCACCGTGCGCAGGATGTCGAGGCAGATGACATTGCCCGACCCCTCCCAGATGCCGTTCAGCGGCGCCTCGCGGTAGAGCCAGGGCATGGCGGTATCCTCGACGTAGCCCATGCCGCCCATGACCTCCATCGCCTCCACCGCGACCAGCGGGCAGAGCTTGTTCGACAGGTATTTCGCCAGCGCCACGGCGAGACGGGCGAAGGCGCGGGCCCCGGGCGCGGGATCGTCGAAGGCCGCCGCGACGCGCAGGCCGAGGGCCGTCGCGCCTTCCCAATCGAGCGCGAGATCGGCGAGGACGGCGGCCATCAGCGGCTGGTCGATCAGCCGACGCTGGAAGGCGGTGCGATGGCTGGCCCAGTGATGCGCCTCGGTCAGTGCGGCCCGCATCAGGCCCGCCGGCGCCATGGCAGTGTCGAGGCGGGTGTGGTGGACCATCTCGATGATCGTCCGCACCCCCTGCCCCTCCTCGCCCAGCCGATAGGCCAGCGCCCGGTCGTATTCGATCTCGGCAGAGGCATTGGCGCGGTTGCCGAGCTTGTCCTTCAGCCGCATCAGGCGGATCGCGTTGCGTTCGCTCTCCAGCCAGCGCGGGACGAGGAAGCAGGTCAGCCCGCCGGGGGCCTGCGCAAGGGTCAGGAAGCCGTCGGACATCGGCGCGGAGCAGAACCACTTGTGGCCGGTGAGCCGCCAGGCGCCATCGGCGGGTTCGGCGCGGGTCGCGTTGGCACGGACGTCGGAGCCGCCCTGCTTCTCCGTCATTGCCATGCCCAGGGTGGCGCCCTCCTTCCCTGCCAGGGGAGCGACGGCAGGGTCGTAGCGGCGGGAGATGAGCTTGGGGCGCCAGACCTCAGCGAGCGCCGGATCGGCGGCAAGGGCCGGGACCGCGGCATAGGTCATCGTCATCGGGCAGCAGGTGCCGGGCTCCACCTGGCTGTGGAGATAGACCAGCGCGGCATGGCTGACATGGCCGCCTGCGGCACCCGTCCAGGGCAGCGCGGCGTAGCCGGCGGACAGGCCTTCGGACATCAGCCGGTGATAGGCGGGGTGAAAGGCGACCTCGTCAAGCCGCCGTCCGCCGGCGTCGAACAGGCGCAGGTCGGGCGGCACGCGCATCGCCTCCCTCCCCGCCGCGCGCAGTTCCGCCGTGCCGAGCGCGCGGCCCCGGGCGGCCAGATGGCGCGCGTCACCGCCAAGGGCCCCGACCGCGGCGGAGAGCGCCGGATCGGCGGCCCAGAGATCGGCATCGCCCCGCGGGTCGGGCTGGTTCAGCACCTCGTGGCCGGAGAGGCGGGATTGCGGTGGCAGCATCGGCGGACTCCCTCAAATCCCCTATAATTTACGGGAAATTTGCGCGAAGGGGATTCACAAAGCGAATCGGCTGTGCGAGACTCCCCCTACCGACCCGCAAGAGGCCGGAACGAGGCAGAGCATGACCAGCAAGAAGCGACCCCCGATCGGCGCCCTGATGTATTTCGCACTGGCGTTCATGGCAGGGGTGTATTTCACCTTCGCGGCCGTTCAGGGCGATTACGGGCTGTTCCGCCGGATCCAGGTGGAGGCCGAGGCGAAGGACCTCAAGACCCAGCGCGACGCGCTGCAGGCCCAGCTCGCGGCGCTGAAGAACAAGACGCGGCGGCTGTCGGACAAGTACCTCGACCTCGACCTGCTCGGCCAGCAGGCCCGTGACGTGCTGGGCCTGATGCGGCCGGACGAGATCGTCATCCGCTAGTCCGGAAGATCCGCCAGGCTGAAACCGCCCCTTTCCCGGGTCACGAAGCGGCGCTTCCCGGCCGGGAGCGGTTGACTTCCGCGAGCGCCAAGAGGAAATGTGACAGAATTATGACAGATCGGCGGGGCTTGACCCCGGCGACGGAGGTTCGGGTGGGCTCTATAGCGGTCCTTATCGGTTTGGGCGGCGCGGTGGCGCTGCTGCTCTTCGGCCTCCGGGAGGTTCGGGAGGGCATCACCGCGGCTTTCGGGCTGCGGCTGAAGCTGGTGCTGGGTCTGGGCACGCGGACGGTGCCGCGGGCCTTCCTGTCGGGCCTCGTGGCGACGCTGGGGCTGCAGTCCTCCACCGCGACGGCGCTGATGACGGCGGGATTCGTCGAGCGCGACATGATCCGCCGGAACCGGGCGCAGGTGGTGATGCTGGGGGCCAACCTCGGCACCGCGCTGACCGCCTGGGTGGTGGCGGCGGGCATCGAGGCGATCTCTCCCTTCCTGATCCTGGCGGGCTACGTCCTGCGCCGGCAGAGCCGGCCGGCGACGGCGGGCGTGGGGCGCGCGCTGACCGGCGTCGGGCTGATGCTGCTGGCGCTGGTGCTGCTGACGCAGGCCTCGGCGCCGATGCGGGATTCTCCGGCGCTGGGGGCGTTCCTCGGGCTTCTGGGGGGGGCGCTGCCGGTGGCCTTCGGGGTGGCGGCGGTGCTGGCGGTGCTCTGCTCCTCCTCCCTCGCCGTGGTGATGCTGATCCTGTCGCTGAACCTTTCGGGCGAGCTGAGCCCGGCGCTGGCGGTGGCGCTGGTACTGGGGGCCAATCTCGGCGGCGCGATCCCGCCGGTGCTGGCGACGCTCGGCTCCGCCCCCGCCGCGCGGCGGGTGACGATCGGCAACCTGATCGTGCGGGCGGCGGGCTGCATCGTCGCCCTGCCCTTCGCCGGGATCTTCGGGGACTGGCTGCAGGGCATGGGCCTGCGCGCGGGCAGCCTGCCGGTGGAGGCGCATCTGGCCTTCAACCTTGGCCTCGCAGCACTTGCCCTGCCCTTCGTCGCCCCCCTGACCGAGGCGCTTTCCCGCGCCCTTCCCGATACCGCGGCGGAGGGCGAGGAAGGCCCGCGCTGGCTGGACGAGGAGGCGCTGGAGCAGCCCGCCGTGGCGCTGGTCGGCGCGAGCCGCGAGGCGCTGGCGATCGGCGACCGGGTGGAGCGGATGATGACGCTGACCGCCACCGCGTTCCGCCGCAACGAGGCCGCGCCGCTGGTCGAGGTCGCCCGGATCGAGGACGAGGTCGACAAGCTGCAGCAGGCGGTGAAGCTCTACCTCTCCCGCCTCGGCGCGGATGCGTCGGAGGTGGACCGGCGACGGGCGATCGTGATCCTGGATTACGTCATCAACCTCGAACATGCCGGCGACATCATCGACAAGGGGCTGGTGCCGGAGGTGGAGAAGAAGATCGGCCTCGCGCTGCGCTTCTCGGAGGAAGGCTATCGCGAGCTGAACGCGCTGTTCCTCAGCACGCTGGACAACATCCGGATCGCCCAGACGATCTTCATGAGCCGCGACCGCAAGCTCGCCCGGCAGCTGGTGGAGGCCAAGGTGCAGATCCGGCACATGGAGCGGCAATCGGCGGAACGTCACTTCGACCGCCTGAGCGACGGGCACGCGGCGAGCCTGCACACCTCGTCGCTGCACCTCGATATGCTGCGCGACCTCAAGCGGGTGAACGCGCATATTTTCTCGGTCGCCTATCCGATCCTCGACGAGGAAGGCATGCTGGTCGAAAGCCGTCTGAAGGCCGGAGCCGAGGGCTGAAAACGGCCCTTTGGCGGGGGGCGCGAGCCATGCACTGAGCGCCGCCCCCCATGGGCGAATTTGCTCTCGCCCAATAAAAACCGATACGCTATAGATAGTTTAACGTTGAACTATCCGATCGGCGAAGGGAGGCACCGGCATGGCAACGCGCAAGCCTGCGGCCAAATCCAATACATCCAAGGAAGAACTTCTCGGCTTCTACCGCGAAATGCTGCTGATCCGGCGATTCGAGGAGAAGGCCGGCCAGCTCTACGGCATGGGGCTGATCGGCGGGTTCTGCCACCTCTACATCGGCCAGGAAGCGGTCGTCGTCGGCCTCGAGGCCGCGGCGGACGAGGGTGACAAGCGCGTCACCTCCTACCGCGACCACGGCCACATGCTCGCCTGCGGGATGGACCCGAAGGGGGTGATGGCGGAGCTGACAGGCCGGACGGACGGCTACTCCAAGGGCAAGGGCGGGAGCATGCACATGTTCTCGAAGGAGCGGCACTTCTACGGCGGGCACGGCATCGTCGGCGCTCAGGTGCCGATCGGGGCCGGCCTCGCCTTCTCGGACAAGTACAAGGGCGACGACCGCGTCACCTTCGTCTATTTCGGCGACGGCGCGGCCAACCAGGGCCAGGTCTACGAGACCTACAACATGGCCGAGCTCTGGGATCTGCCGGTGGTCTTCGTGATCGAGAACAACCAGTATGCGATGGGCACCTCGGTGAAGCGCTCGACGAAGTCGAAGACGCTGTTCGAGCGCGGCGTCGCCTACGGCATCACCGGCGAGCAGGTCGACGGGATGGACGTGCTGGCGGTGAAGGCCGCGGGCCAGAAGGCCGTGGCGCACTGCCGTGCCGGGAAGGGCCCCTACATCCTCGAGATGATGACCTACCGCTACCGCGGCCACTCGATGTCCGACCCCGCGAAATACCGCACCCGCGAGGAAGTACAGAAGATGCGCGAGGAGAAGGACCCGATCGAGAACGTGCGCGATCTTCTGATCACCGGCGGTCATGCCTCCGACGACGATCTCAAGGCGATCGACAAGGAGATCAAGGCGGTGGTGAACGATGCCGCGGAATTCTCCAAGGAAAGCCCCGAGCCGGATGTTGCCGAGCTCTGGACCGACATTTACGCCTGAGGGGGAGAGACATGGCGACCGAAATCCTGATGCCCGCACTGTCCCCGACGATGGAAGAGGGGACGCTGGCGAAATGGCTGGTGAAGGAGGGCGACACCGTCACCTCCGGCATGATCCTGGCCGAGATCGAGACCGACAAGGCGACGATGGAATTCGAGGCCGTCGACGAAGGTATCGTCGGCAAGATCCTCGTGACCGAGGGCACCGAGGGCGTGAAGGTGAACACGCCCATCGCGGTGCTTGTCGAGGAAGGCGAGAGTGCCGATGACGTGAAGGTCTCGGCCCCCGCCGCCGCGCCCGAGGCGCCGAAGGCAGAGGCCTCCGTGCCTGCGACCGCCGCGGCCCCTGCGCCCGCCGCCCCCGTCTCCAACGCCTCGCCCGACTGGCCCGAGGGAACGGAGATGAAGACCATGACGGTGCGCGAGGCGCTCCGCGAGGCGATGGCCGAGGAGATGCGGCGCACGCCGGAGGTCTTCCTGATGGGCGAGGAGGTGGCCGAATACCAGGGCGCCTACAAGATCAGCCAGGGCCTGCTGGACGAGTTCGGCGCCAAGCGCGTGATCGACACGCCGATCACCGAGCATGGCTTCGCCGGCATCGGCGTCGGCGCGGCCTTCGGCGGGCTCAGGCCCATCGTCGAGTTCATGACCTTCAACTTCGCCATGCAGGCGATCGACCAGATCATCAACTCGGCGGCCAAGACGCTCTACATGTCCGGCGGCCAGATGGGCTGCCCGATCGTCTTCCGCGGCCCGAACGGCGCTGCCGCCCGCGTCGGCGCCCAGCACAGCCAGGACTACGCGGCCTGGTATTCGATGATCCCGGGCCTGAAGGTTGCGATGCCGTATTCGGCAGCCGATGCGAAAGGCCTGCTGAAATCGGCCATCCGCGATCCGAACCCGGTGATCTTCCTGGAGAACGAGATCCTCTACGGCCGCAGCTTCGACGTGCCTCAGATCGAGGATTTCACCGTTCCCTTCGGCAAGGCGAAGGTGTGGCGCGAGGGCACGGACGTGACCATCGTCAGCTTCGGCATTGGCATGCAATACGCCCTCGAGGCCGCCGACAAGCTGGCCGAGGACGGGATCAGCGCCGAGGTCATCGACCTGCGCACTCTGCGCCCGATCGACTATGACACGGTGCTCGCCTCTGTGATGAAGACGAACCGCTGCGTGACGGTTGAGGAGGGCTTCCCGGTGGGTTCCATCGGCAACCACCTTTCGGCCACGATCATGGCGCGCGCCTTCGACTATCTCGACGCGCCGGTGCTCAACTGCGCCGGCAAGGACGTGCCGATGCCCTATGCGGCAAATCTCGAGAAGCTCGCGCTGGTGACCACCGCCGAGGTGATCGAGGCCGTCCATCAAGTGACCTACCGCTGAGGAGGAGAGAATGGCGACCGAAATCCTGATGCCCGCGCTCTCCCCCACGATGGAGGAAGGCACGCTGGCGAAATGGCTGGTGAAGGAAGGCGATACCGTCTCCTCCGGCGACATCCTCGCCGAGATCGAGACCGACAAGGCGACGATGGAATTCGAGGCCGTCGATGAAGGTATCGTCGGCAAGATCCTCGTGGCCGAGGGGACCGAGGGCGTGAAGGTGAACACGCCCATCGCGGTGCTGGTCGAGGAAGGCGAGGACCCGGCCGAGATCTCGGCCCCGAAAGCCGCGCCGAAGGCCGAGGCCACGCCCGCTCCTGCGGCGGCAGCCCCTGCGCCTGCTGCGCCCCAGGCACCCGCCACCCCTGCCCCTGCGGCCCCGAAGGCCGGCGGCGCCCGTGTTTTCGCCTCGCCACTGGCGCGGCGGATCGCGGCGGAAAAGGGTCTCGACCTTACCCAGATCAAGGGTACCGGTCCGCATGGCCGGATCGTGAAGGCCGATGTCGAGGGTGCCAAGGCCGCCCCGGCTGCTGCTGCGGCACCGGCGGCCGCCGCGGCACCTGCCCAGGCAGCCGCTGCAGCCGCGCAGAAGGGCATGGCGACGGAAACGGTCCTGAAGATGTACGCCGATCGCGACTTCGAGGAAGTCATGCTCGACGGCATGCGCAAGACCATCGCCAGCCGCCTGACCGAGGCCAAGCAGACGATCCCGCATTTCTACCTGCGGAGAGAGGTTCAGATCGACGCGCTTCTGGCCTTCCGCGCCGAGCTGAACCACAAGCTCTCCGGCCGCGGCGTGAAGCTCTCGGTGAACGACTTCATCATCAAGGCCTGTGCGCTGGCGCTGCAGGAGGTCCCGGACGCCAATGCCGTCTGGGCCGGAGACCGAATCCTGAAGCTGAAGCCCTCGGACGTGGCGGTGGCCGTCGCGATCGACGGCGGGCTCTTCACCCCGGTGCTACGCGACGCGCAATCGAAATCGATCTCCGCGCTTTCCGCCGAGATGAAGGACCTCGCCACCCGCGCCAAGACGAAGAAGCTCGCCCCGCACGAATATCAGGGCGGCAGCTTCGCGATCTCCAACCTCGGCATGTTCGGCATCGACAACTTCGACGCCGTCATCAACCCGCCGCATGGTGCGATCCTCGCCGTTGGCGCCGGGGTGAAGAAGCCGGTGGTGGCAGAGGACGGCTCGATCAAGGCCGCGACGGTGATGTCGATGACGCTCTCGGTCGACCACCGGGTGATCGACGGCGCGCTGGGGGCCCAGTTTCTCAAGGCCGTGGTCGAGAACCTCGAGAACCCGATGGCGATGCTCGCCTGAGCCAGCCGCCCCGGACAAAAAAATATGGGCCGGAGGCATCCCTCCGGCCCGTTTCATTTTCTGCCTTCAAATATCCCCGCCGGAGGCGCGCCGCGAAAGCGGCGTTCAGCCGCCCTGACCGATGATCTGGTCCATCTTGACCGAGGGCTGGTCGCATCCCGCGTCGCCGACGATCCGTGCCGGCACGCCGGCCACGGTCTTGCAGCAGGGCACCTCGTGCAGCACCACCGAACCCGCGGCGATCCGGGAATTGTCGCCGACCTTGATGTTGCCCAGCACCTTCGCCCCGGCGCCGATCATCACGCCATTGCCGATCTTCGGATGCCGGTCGCCATCTTCCTTGCCGGTCCCGCCCAAAGTCACCGAATGCAGCATGGAGACGTTGTCGCCCACCACTGCCGTTTCGCCGATGACGATGGAATGGGCGTGGTCGATCATGATCCCGCGCCCCAGCCGCGCCGCCGGGTGGATATCCACGCCGAAGACCTCGGACACGCGCATCTGGATCAGATAGGCCATGTCGCGCCGCCCTTGGGTCCAGAGCCAGTGACCGATCCGGTAAGCCTGGATCGCCTGGTATCCCTTGAAGAACAGCACCGGCTGCAGCAGGCGGTGGCAGGCCGGGTCGCGGTCGAACACCGCCACGAGGTCCGCCCGCGCCGCCTGGCCAAGGTCGGGATCGCTGCCATAGGCCTCGTCCGCGATCTCGCGCAGAATCTGCTCGCCGACCTCGCCCGAGGCGAGCTTCAGCGAAAAGCGATACGCCAGGGCCCGCTCCAGCGTCGCGTGATGCAAGAGGTTCGAATGCATCAGCCCGCCCAGCAGCGGCTCGTCAAGCAGCGCCTGGCGGGCCTCTTCGCGGATGCGGGTCCAGACCGGATCGACGGATGCGACTTTCGCCCTGGTTTCGGCCATGATGGTCTCCCTTCGCCGGCGTTCTACACCAGATAGGGGGGTCGCATCATCCGGAAAGAGGGGGCGGAGGAAAAAACCGCCGGAGCGTTGCGCCGCGCCAAGAGCGCCGCGATGACCTGGCCAAGGCAGCAAAGGTAGTCGCTGTCGGAAAGAAACGGCTCCGGGCGCAGGCGCCGGCGCAAGGCCGCAGCCATCAGGCTGCCGTCACCGAAGCGCGGATGGACCCTGCCCAGGCGGCTGAGATAGCGATCGGCAACCTCCGCCTCAGCGATCATCCGCAGCAAAAGCCCCTCCCGCGCCGCAGGTGCGACGGTCCGCAGGACCCGCGCCGCCGCGGTGAGATCACCGTGAAGGATCTGCCGCATCACGCCCCCGGTAACGCCAGGTCCAGTGCGTGGACGGCGATCCGCACCCGGCCCCCGCTGAACGCCCCGCCCGTCGCCGTCAGCACCAGCGAAGCCGCGCCCCAGTAGGTCAGCGGCTGCGACAGCATCCCTCGCACGTAGGATCCCTGCGCGAGGCCGAGGCCGCTTCCGAACCGGTCCTCCACCCCGGCAGTGCCGAGTTGCCAGGTCGAGAGCGTCCCAGTGATCGCCTCCGTCACCCGCGCCGTCACCGCGAAGACCATAAGGCCGGAGGCGATCTGCTGGGTGGTGGTCGAACTCGCCCCCGCCGCGATCTCGTGGTCGAACTCGTCGATCCGCATCAGCGTCGCCGCCCCGCTGGGCGAGAGCGCCAGAAGATCCGCCCGCCAGGCCTCCCCGTCATGAAGCACCACCACGCTCTCGTCGGCGACAAACCCGCGCCAGCCGCGCTTGGGAGAGGCGAAGACCCAGCCGCCATTGGCGTAGACGGCAACCTTGCCGTCCTGCCCTGCCCAATCGTTCACCGCACCCAGGGGTACGGCATAGGCCGCCCCTTCCACGGCCGCGCCGGGCGGGGCGGTAAGGCTCCGCGAGGCCAGAACCATCTGCGTCAGCCCGTCGAGACGCGCGAGGGCCTCGTTCACGGTCACATGCTTCTGCGCCTGGCTCGGCGCCAGCAGCGGCAGGTTCAGTTGCGAGGTCTCAGACATCGATCTCCATCTCCGTGAAAGGGCCCGGCCCGAAGCGGTCGGAAAGCTGCGCGACGGCGAGGGTGAAGCGGCCCGGCGCTCCGTCCGCGATCCGGTCTCCCGCCGCGTAGGTCCAGTTCGGCGCGCCGACGGTCGCCTCTCGCAGAATGGCGCCATCCACGATCACGCGGACCAGATACCCCTCGTAGGCCTCGCCCAGAGGCACGTCTGCCGCTGCCCAACTGTCCCCGTCGATCCGGGTCCGCCGGACCCAGCGCAGCGCCACGTCACCCGAGGCCGAGACCTCCGCAGCCAGATGGCAGGGCGCGTAGGGCCTCAGCCCGACCCCTTCGAAGGCCGCGACAAGGTGAGTGTAGGAGGGATCGTCATAGCTCCGCGCCGCAGGCCCGACCCGGTAATGCTGCGCCACGTCCCGCAGCGCCGGGGCCAGGGCGATCTGCGGCACCCCGGCAAGCATCACCACGTAGCTCCCCACCGGCCAGGCATCCGGCATCCCGGCATCGCTGCCGAGCTGGCCGCGCAGCCGCATCGACAGCTCGTAGACGCCGGGTTCCACCAGCGCGGCATGGGCGAACTGGAAAAGCTCCCAGTTCCCCGAGGATCCATCCCCGATCGCCGCAAGATTGGCGCCGTTCAACACCTGCGCCTCGGTCGCCGAGGCCAGGGCCCCGCCATAGACGCGGAGGCGCAGCCCCGCCCCCCGATCCCAGAGCCCGGGCGTTGCGCGGTAAAGCGGCGCCTCCGTCACCCCGACGATCGCCGGCCCTGTGACCAGAAGGTTCAGCCCGTAGCCCGCATCCTCGCCCGCCGAATAACACGCCACCGCGCCCGGCCAGGGTGTGGCCGTCACCGCGAGATGCGGCGCCTGTGGTACCTCGTCCCCGGTGATCAGCGGCAGATCGAGGAAGAGCGGAAACACGGGCACCGGCGCCACGAAGGCCCGCGGCACGACGGAGGAGGCGACGCTGTCCGACGGCAGATAGGTCGCGCTCTCGACCTTCACCGCCTCGACGGCACGGGCCTCCGCCTCCTCCACCCGGTCGATGCGGTAGCGTTCGCCCTTCAGCACCACCACATCGCCCGCGCCCAGCGCAGACTGCGACGGCGGCAGCGAGAACTTCACCGTCTCGCGCGCCACCCGCGCCTCGGCAAGCCAGCGTTCGGTGATCGCCCGCCCCTCGCCCTGCGTCAGGACCAGCGGCAGGTCGGTGACCGCCACGGAATGTTCCGCCGCGTCGGGGAAGATCGCCTCCGCCGCGCGGGCCTGATAATCGCCTTCCGCCTCGACGAAATTCAGCCGCACGCAGCCCGAGGTCTCCGCCGCCGCCGCGCGCTCCGCCGCCAGCGTGCCGGCGGAGGCGCCGGTCTCGACGACGCGCTCCGGATCGACCTCCCCCGCCGGCTCGCCCCCCCGGATGGCGAAACGCAGGGTCCCGTTCCGCTCTGCCACGTCCGCGCCGTAGCCCATCAGAAGCGGTTGCAGCGCGGATCGCGCACTCCCCGTCTCGGCCACCGAATAGCCGCGCACATAGCCGTAAAGCCCCGCCACATCGGGCGCGGTGACGCCCGAGGCCTCGCATATCTCCGCCACCACGTTCGCCAGCGGCTGGCCAGAGGCCCGCCCGGTCAGCCAATGCCCCGTCGCATAATTCGCCCCATCCGCCCAGAGATCGGTGTTCAGGGGGAAGTACGGATAGGGCCGCGCGTCCCAGGCCCAGACATGGGCATGCTCCATATCCACCATCCGCCCGCCATAGACGGAGGAGACGGGATTGTGCCCCGCCTGCCCCCAGTAGCCGATGACCGCACGCAGGTACTGCAGCTGGATCAGGTCATCCCGCACCCCGCTTGAATAGCGCGGGGCAGCGGATTCGGACGATTTGGGATCGACGAACTTGTTCGGCTCGTTCGTCCCCTTGTCGATCGCCGGGCAGCCGAACTCGTCCACCCATGCGGCGTCGAACTGCGGGCCGCGCAGGCTCTCAGGCTCATGCGCCGAGAAGACCTGCGCCACCGCGCCATTGGGCCAGACCAGCCGCTTGCGCGAGGCCTCCCACTCCGGCCGCCGGTCGGGGGGCGAGCAGGCAAGGATCCCGCTCTCTCCCATCACCATGACCTCGCGGACCTGTTCGATGGTCTCGCCCACCAGCGCCACGTGACGCGCCGCGCCCGCATCGGGGGGCCGCGCACCCTCGACCTGCATGCGCACCCATTCCGCGCCCGCCCGCGTCTTGCCCGCTCCGCGCCCGCCCATGATCACCCAGCTCCGCCAGGCGCCCGTCGGCGGCAGCTGATGCGGCAGCGCCCAGAACTCGAAGATCCACGGCAGCGCCACCAGCGCGGCATTGCTCAGCCCGTCGAGGAACTCATCCACCATCTCCGGCGTTGCGGAGGCAAGCCAGGCGGCGCCCGATCTCAGCCCGGGCCCCGTCGAAATCGAGAGATCCGGGCCCGAGACCTTCAACGTCTGTGCGGAATTTTTCAATCGTCGCCCTTTCGTTCAGAACAGCCAGCAACGCCTGCCGGAATTCCCGCGCATGGCTTGCCGCAGCCCGGGCCGCGGCCGGCTCGCCCGCCCGCGCCTCGTCGATGACCAGCGCGAAGGCATCGGCCGCGCTTTCGTAAAGCAGCGCCGCGTGAGAGATCATCTCCCTCGGGTCGGCGCCCTTCCCGGAAGTGTCGGTTCCCATCTGGCCTCGATCCTGCCCACTCGGTCGCCCCCGGCGGATGAAAAAAGCGGCGCCCGGGTTGCCCCGGGGCCGCTTGCCCACCTCTTGCATCATGTCAGAAGCTATACCCCGGACCGTGCGCCGAGTCAACCGCAAAACACTTGCAGATCAATGACTTGCGTACGGTCCGTTAACGCCCCCTTAACCTTCACCAAGGCGCCGCCGCCCCGGCTCAGTTGCCCGAGCCGGCACCCGCCTTCTCGCCCGCCGCCTGCATCGCCCGGAACTTGGCGACGTTGCGGTTCTGCTCGGCCAGCGTCTTGGCAAAGACATGCCCGTCCTTCGGATCCAGGCTCTTGGCCACGAAGTAAAGGTAATCCGTGTTCGCCGGATGCAGCGCCGCCTCGATCGCGGCCTTGCCCGGGTTGGCGATCGGCGTCGGCGGCAGGCCCTCGACGACATAGGTGTTGTAGGGCGTAGCCGCCCTCAGCTCGCTCTGCCTCAGCCCCCGGCCAAGCGTGCCCTTGCCGTGGGTGATGCCATAGATCACCGCCGGGTCGGTCTGCAGCCGAATATGGTCCTTCAGCCGGTTCAGGAAGACCGAGGCGATGATCGGACGCTCCGACGGAACCCCGGTTTCCTTCTCGATCAGCGAGGCCATCACCAGCGCCTCGTTCGGCGTCTTGTAGGGCAGGCCCGCGGCCCGCTTGGCCCAGAGCTCGGAAAGCGTCTGCGCCTGCCGCTCCTGCATCGCTGCGACCAGCTCGGCGCGCATCTCGCCCTTGGTCACCTCGTAGCTGCCGGGCGCGACACTCCCCTCGTCGGGCTGCTTGGCCAGCTTGCCGCTCAGAAACCCGGCATGCGCCAGCGCATTGGTCAGCTGCCAGCTCGTCGCGCCCTCGGCCAGGATCACGCGGTAGCGGGTGTCGGGCTCGCTCTCGGCCTTGGTGAAGGCCTCCGGCGCCGGGTCCTTGACCGGGTCGAACTTGGCGATCTCGGCCAGGTTTTCGGTCGCCGGGTCAAGCTGGCGCACCACCATCTCCTCATCGGTCACGCCGATGCGGTAGTTCACTTCGGTGCCGCAGGTGCTCTGCCCGCCCTTGGTCAGCACGCCAAGGATATCCTGCATCGAGGACGCGGGCTTGATCAGGTAGCTGCCGTAACGCAGATCCTGCGCCTTGCCGGAATATTCCGCACCCAGCCGGAACACCATGCCCGACCGGATCGCCCCCTTCTGCGCCAGCTCCCGCGACAGGCCGGAGACGGTCGCCCCCTTGTCCACCCGCACGCAGATCGCGGTTTTCAGCGGGCCCGGCCCTGTATAGCTCCGCTCGCCCCAGCCGACGATGCCGACGATCACGATCAGGATGACGATGAAGAACGTCAGCGCGTTCGAGGCGACGGACCGCCACATCAGGCGTCGTACCTCCCGAGGACGAGGCTCGCATTGGTCCCGCCGAAGCCGAAGGAGTTGGACAGCGCCACCTCGATCGTTCGCTTCCGCGCCACCTGCGGCGCAAGGTCCAGTTTCGGCTCCACCGCCGGGGTCTCCAGGTTGATGGTCGGCGGCGCCACCTGGTCACGCAGGGCGAGGATGCAGAAGATCGCCTCCACCGCGCCCGCCGCGCCCAGAAGATGGCCCGTGGAACTCTTGGTCGAGGACATCGTCGCCTTGGCCGCGGCATTGCCCAGCAGCCGCTCGACCGCGCCCAGTTCGATCACATCGGCCATGGTCGAGGTGCCATGGGCATTGATGTAATCGATCCGATCCGGCGTCAGCCCGGCCCGCTTCAGCGCCGCGTCCATGGCGCGGTAGCCGCCATCGCCGTCCTCGGAGGGCGCGGTGATGTGATAGGCGTCGCCCGACAGGCCGTAGCCCAGCACCTCGGCATAGATCTTCGCGCCGCGGGCCTTGGCGTGTTCGTATTCCTCCAGCACGACGCATCCCGCGCCCTCGCCCATCACGAAACCGTCACGGTCGGCGTCATAGGGGCGCGAGGCCTGCTCCGGCGCGTCCCCGCGCTTGGTCGAAAGCGCCTTGCAGGCGTTGAACCCAGCAATCCCGATCTCGCTGATCGGGCTCTCGGCGCCGCCGGCGACCATCACGTCGGCATCGCCCCACTGGATCAGCCGCGCCGCATCGCCGATGGCATGCGCGCCGGTCGAACAGGCGGTGACGACCGCATGGTTTGGCCCCTTGAAGCCGAAGCGGATGGAGACCTGGCCCGAGATCAGGTTGATCAGCGCGCCCGGAATGAAGAAGGGAGAGACCCGCCGCGGCCCGCGTTCCTTGATCAGAACGGCAGTCTCGGCAATCGAGGTCAGCCCGCCGATGCCGGAGCCGATCATCACGCCGGTTCTCAGCTTCTCCTCCTCCGAGGGAGCCTCCCACCCGGCATCCTTCACCGCCTGAACGGCGGCGGCCATGCCGTAGAGGATGAAATCGTCGACCTTGCGCTGGTCCTTCGGTTCCATCCACTCGTCAGGATTGAACGTCCCGTCGGAGCCGTCGCCGCGCGGGATCTCGCAGGCATAGGTCGTGGCCAGATGGCTGGCGTCGAAACGAGAGATCGTGCGCGCTCCCGACTGCCCGGCGATCAGCCGCTCCCAGCTCCACTCAACCCCGCAGGCGAGCGGAGAGACCATCCCCAGCCCGGTGACAACAACCCGACGCATGCAAGTCCCTCTCGATGCCGCAACCCGGCTCCAGATACACGGCCCTTTGCCGCCACGCAATCCGAAGGCGTCCCCGGCTCGGCCCGAACCTGCCGGTGCCGATGGCGAAAACCTCCCCGCCGGGGCCCGCGGGCCCCGTCGGCGGGGCCTTCTGGGGCTGATATCCGGGCCCGGATGGACGCGCGCCCGCTCAGCGATAGAACTCCGGGCGCGGCGGCAGCGCGATCTCGACGGGCTGACAATCGCGCAGTGAGGCAGCGATCTGTTCGGCCACGGCGACGGTCACATAGCCGTCCCAGGCCGTGGCCCCGCCAAGCCGCCCCGCCGCCATCCCGTCGACCCAGCCCTGCATCTGGTCGCGGTAGGCCTGCGCGAAGCGCGGGATCCAGTCGGCCGGGAAATCAAAGCCATGCGCGCCGGCCGCATTGGTCAGGGCCAGCCCCGGCGGCGCCATCTCCACCGTGCCCTGCTCGCCCACGATCTGCGCATGGACGTGATAGCCATAGCCCGCGTTGATGTTCACCTCGGTGGAGACGACCTGCCCCCCATCGGTGCGCATCGTCACCATCAGCAGCCCCCGGTCGCCCGCCGGGAACACCTGCGCCGAGGTGATCTCGGCCCCGAGCAGCCAGCGGCTGATGTCGATCTCGTGCGAGAACGAATTGGTGATCGCCATCGGCCCGCTGAACCAGTCGGGGACAGAGACGTTGCGGTGGACGTTGTGCAGGACCGTCGCCCGCCCGATCCGGCCGGAGCCGAGCACCGCCTTCAGCTCGCCATAGGCCGCATCGTAGCGCCGCATGAAGCCAAGCTGCACCAGCCGCCGCCCGCCCGCCGCCTCGGCCTCGACGATCCTCAGCGCTTCCGCCGCGCGATGGGCCATGGGCTTTTCCAGCAGCGCCGGCTTGCCCGCGGCCAGGCAGGCCAGCGCGTATTCGGCGTGGGTCTCGTCGGGCGAGGCGATGACCACCGCCGCCACCTCCGGCGCCGCGATAAGGGCCAGCGGATCGCTAAAGACGGGCGCGTCCCCGGCCGCCGCCGCGGCCCGCGCGGGATCCCGGTCGCAAACCCCGGCCAGATGCGCGCCAGAGACCGCCCGGCGCAGGATCCGGGCATGTTCCGCCCCCATAACCCCTGCCCCGATCACGCCAATTCCCAGATCCATCCGCGCCTCCCCCGTCCTTGTCCGCCCCCGCGACTCTCTTGACGCATGGGGCTCGGCATGCACCTTATGATCCCAGTTGAGGAGATGGGAATGCCTCTCGACAAGCTTCTGTCCGGCCTGGCCCGCGCATGACGCGGATCGGCCGCACGCAGCGTCCGGCGCTGTCGGACACCAGGGCCCTGCGCTTCCGCGCCGCCTGGCTCTATTTCCGTCAGGGCCTCACCCAGGGCGCAATTGCGGACGAACTCGGCGTCAGCCGCGCCACCGTCATCCGGCTCCTTGAAGAGGCCCGCCGCCGCGGCGAGGTCCAGATCTGGATCCAGCCGACCCCGGAAGAGCTGCAGGCGCTTACCCGGCAGCTCCGCGCCAGCTACGGGCTGGAAGATGTCATCATCACCCCCGGCGAGGGAACGCCGGAGGAGACCGCCGCCGATGTCGGCGCGGCGCTCGGCCAGTACCTCTCCGGCGCGATCGCCGACGGGATGACCGTGGGCACCGGCTGGGGCCGAACGCTCGACGCGGCACTGGCCACCTTCCGCCCCGAACCGCGCGAGAGCGTGCGCGTCGTCTCGCTTCTCGGCGGGCGGCTCGAGGCGCAGGCAATGAACCCGGTGGATTTCTCCTGGCAGATCGCCGCCGCGCTCGGCGCCGAGTGCCTGCTGTTTCTCGCGCCCCTGATCGTCGATTCGGCCGAGACACGGCACCGCCTGATGGCCGATTGCGGGCTCGACGCGATCCCGAAGGCCGCCGAGAAGCTCGACCTCGCCGTGGTCAGCTGCGGGGACATCGGGCCAGAGGGCTCCTCCTTCAGCCGCGACTTCCTGCCGCCCGGGGTGCTGGACCGTCTGATCGCCGACGGCGCGATCTGCGACATGCTCTGCCAGTTCCTCGACGCCGAGGGCCACCCGGTGAAAAACGACATTGCAGAGCGGGTGATGTCGGTCGACCTGGACCTCGTCGCGCGCGCCGGCCATGTCGTGCTCGCCTCCGGCGGCAGGGCCCGCGCCCCGGCGATCCGGGCGGCGCTTCTGCGCCTCAACTGCCACACGCTGATCACGGACGAGGCCGCGGCCCGCGCTCTGGTCGACCTGCCCGCGCCGAAGCGCTAGGGCAGCAAACCGGGGCGACGGACGATCCATCGCCCCGGCGGGAAGGCTCGTGGCCTCAGGTGGCGTAGGCCGGCGCCCGGCCCGCACGCAGCGCGTAATAGGCCACGCCCGCGATCCCCACGCCGAAGAACCAGCCATAGGTGCCCCACCAGCTCGGCAGCAGGTCGGTGAAGAACGGCAGGATGGAGGAGAAGATCATTCCGATCACGAGCGCCACGAAGGCCCGCCCGTGCCAGCCGCCGTCAAAGCGGAACTCGCCGTCTTCCTGATAGAGCGCGGCGACATCGATCCTGCCCTTCCGGATCAGGTAGTAGTCCACCATCATGATCCCGAAGACCGGGCCCATGGCCGAGCCGATGAAGTTCACGAAATGCGCGGCTCCGGTCTCCCAGGGCGCGATCGGGTAAAGCAGAAGCGCGATCGCCGCCGCGATATAGCCGCCCTTCTTGAAGTCGATCTTGCTCGGGAAGACGTTGGCGAAGTCGAAGGCGGGCGACACGAAGTTTGCCACCACGTTGATGCCCAGCGTCGCCACCGCGAAGGTCAGCGCCGCCAGCGTCGCCAGGAACAGGCTGGAGAACTTCGAAGAGATCTGGTCGGGGTGGATCAGCACCTCGTGATAGACCGAATAGCCCGCCGTCGTGGTGACACCGGCCACCAGGCAGAAGGCCAGCAGGTTCACCGGCAGACCCCAGAGGTTGCCTTTCCAGACCGCCCGCTCATCCGTCGAATAGCGCGAGAAGTCGCAGAAGTTCAGGTAAAGCGCCGCGAAATAGGTCACCCAGGTCGCCGCCACCGCGGCCAGCGCGGCGAAAGAGCCCGGCAGCCCCGGCACGCCGGCATCCGCCGTGGCCTTCATCAGCGCGTCATGCGGGATCTCCGACCCGAAGGAGAATGTGCCCGATTTCACGACGAGGTAGATCGAAAGCAGAAGCATCATGATCCAGACCGCCGGGCCCGCCCAGTCCTGGAACTTGCGCACCGTCTCCATCCCGCGCTGGATGATCAGAAGCTGCAGCGCCCAGACGACGACATAGGCGATCACCTCCAGCGTCGAATGGCCCAGCATGTGGCTGGAGTGGTTGAACGAGGCCAGGCCCGGGTTGCGGATCAGCAGCGCCACGATCGCGCCCGATGCCGCCGAGGTCTGCGCCCCGTACCAGAAGCAGGCGACGACCGCCCGGATCAGCGCCGGGATGTTCGCCCCGAAGGTCCCGAAAGAGGCCCGCGCCAGCACCGGATAGGGCACGCCCGTCCGCGAACCGGCAAGCCCGACCATCGTCATCAGCCCGAAGATGACGATCGAACCGATGCCGATCGCGATGATGAAGTTCAGAAAGCTCCCGCAGAGCAGGAACAGGCTCGCGGCCAGGTAGTAGCCCCACAGCGAATGCACGTCCGATGTCCAGACGTTGAAGATGCTGAAGGCGCCCCATTTCCGCTCGGTCGCGGGGGCCAGGTCCTCGTTGTAGAGGGCCGGAGATGGATTTGTGATCTGCACTGTTTCATCCCTTCCTGTTATCGTTGTTATCGGCCTGCGTGATCCCGCCACCCGTCCGCGTAAGGCGCGAACGGCCACAGGCCATCACGGTGTGTGACGAAGCGTAAAGGGGCCGATACAGTCGGGATCCGTAGCGCTCCCAGTGACCCCGAAGGCGACCCCTTAACCCGTGTCACGATGATCGTGATCGGCGCGCGAAACAATCAGGCGATCCGAAACAACACTTTTCGGGTTTTTTTGAAAGTTCTTCGCAAACTTCCGTTGAGCGCCAGGCTTGACCGGGCCCGCTCGCGCCATCGGCGTCCGCCGCCCTAGCCCGCCAGCAGCGCCCGCGCCGCGCCCTCGTCCGTGACCAGCACCGCGCCCGGAAACCGCCGCAGCGCCGCGCGGATCGCCGGCGCCCGCGCCGCGCCGCCCGCGGCCAGAACCACATGGCCCGCCCGCGCCACCAGCTCCAGCTCCGCCGCCATCAGCCGGCCCCTGAGGCTGTGGTCCACCTCCCGGCCAGCGGCGTCGAGGAAATGGCACATCACATCCGCAACCGCTCCCTGCACCGCCAGCTCCGCCCGGATGCCCGGCGCCAGCCGATCGGTGGCAAGCGACCCGCCCAGGCTCAGCGGATCGCCGCAGCCCATCACCGCCAGGTCCAGCCGCCCGGCCATCTCCATCACGCGGCCCAGGCCGGAATGCTCCAGCAACCTCAGCCGCGTGTCTGCGCTGTCCACGATCAGGGGCGCCAGCATCAGGTGACAGCGCGCCCCGGTCAGCCCGGCCAGCCGCCAGGCGAATTCCGCCGGATTGGCCGCCCCGAATTCCACCAGCCCGCCCATAAGCGAGACCACCTGCATCCCCTCGCGCCGCTGCGGCTCGACATGGCCAAGCGCCGCCTTCAGCACCCGCCCCCAGCCGGTGCCGACGACCATCCCATCCGCCAGCGCGCCCGAGAGAAGCCGCCCCAGCGCGGCCCCCACGGCCTCCGCCGGATCCGGCCCCTCCGGCGCCACGATCGCCTCCGACAGCCCGAAGGCCGCCTCCAGCTCCACCGCAAGGCCCACCGGCCCGGATCCCTCGCCACCGATCCAGACCTGGACCTCGCCCTGCCGCATCGCTTCGTCCAGCTGCCGGATGACCGTCGCGCGGCTCACGCCCATCGCCTCCGCGACCTCGCGCTGGGTCATCCCCCGCCCGTGGTAAAGCCAGGCCGCGCGAATCCGCGCGCTCATGTTGAAATTCCCTCTCGTATCAGCATGTTGGCGCGCGAAGCTAACTCGACGTGGGGCATGTGCCCGGCCCCTTCGAGCAGCGCGAAACTGTCCCCCCAGCCTGCCGCGCGTGCCGGATCACGCGGGTTGATCCTGTCGTGCTCGCCCCAGATCAGCCGCACGGGTACATCCTCCGGCAGGGCCGGAGGCGCCATCTCCAGCACCGCCGCGCCGATCCGGGCCAGCGCCTCGCGCCGCCCCGGCCGCGCAAGACCCGCCAGCACATGCCCCGGCAAGCCCGGCGCAATCATCCGCGGCCGGACGACCAGCCGCTGCAGCAGGGCCATCGCCTGCGTCTCTTCCTCGACCCAGGGGAACTGTTCGACGAAGTCCCGATCCACCGAGGCGCCCAGCCCCGCCGGCGCGATCAGCGCCAGCGCCGAGACCGGCAGCATCCCGGCCAGCTCTACCGCCACAGCGCCGCCCAGCGAGTGCCCGACCACGGCGACCGGCCCGGCAAAGGCCGCCGCCACTGCCGCCGCGACCGCACGCGCCAGGGCCCGGGGCGAGCCGTCGCCCACCTCCGCCGGCGCCGCGCCATGCCCGGGCAGGTCCACCGCCCAGACCCGGTGCGTTGCGAAGAAGGCCGGCGCCGTCGCGGGCCAGGCCAGCCGGTCCGCGCCGAATCCGTGGATCAGAAGAAGATCCTGCCCCGCGCCCCCCAGCACGGCCAGCCGTGCCTCCGGCGCGCTCATTCGATCTCGGCCAGGGGCGCGCCAACCTCCACGATCTCGCCCTCCTCGACCATCTGCTTCAGCACCCCGGCGGCCGGCGCCTCCAGGTCCATCGCCATCTTGGTGGTGGTGATGGTCACGATCGGCTCACCCTCCGCGACCGTCTCGCCGGTGGCCTTCAGCCACTCGGTCACCTCCGCCTCGCTGATCTCGTTGCCAAGCTGCGGCACGACGACTGGCACCATCTTCGCCTCCGTTCAAAGCCCGCGACGGGCAAGATCCAGGTCATCCCAGCGGCGCAGCCCGCGCGCGTTGCGGCCGGTCCGGGGATAGAATTCATTGGTCACGATATCCACGATATCATAGGCTTGCGGGAAGAAGCTCGTCTCCATCTCCGCCCCCGGCACGATCCAGTTCGGCGCCCCAAGAACGCGCGGCGGCGCCTTCAGGTCGCCCCAGCCGAAACGCGCCGCATTGGCTGCCACCGTCATCGCGAAGCTGCCCCGCTCGGAAGCCTCCGTCACGATCAGAAGATGCCCCGTCTTCTTCACCGAGGCCAGCACCGGCGCGTAATCGAACGGCACCAGAGAGCGCGCATCGATTACTTCGGTCTCCACCCCCAGCCCCGAAAGCTCCTCCGCCGCCTTCAGCGCGGGATAAAGCGCGGGGCCAAAGGTCAGCACCGTCACGTCGCCGCCCGCCCGCTTCACGTCGGGCAGGCCCAGCGGGATCCGGTAGTAGCCCTCCGGCACCCCCTCCGCCCGGAAGGTCTCCACCTGGTCATAAAGCCGCTGGCTTTCGAAGAAGACCACGGGATCCTCCGACGACAGTGCCGAGGCCATCAGCCCCTTCGCATCGTAAGGCGTTGCCGGATATGCGATTTTCAGACCCGGCACATGCGCTGTCAGGGCCGACCAGTCCTGCGAATGCTGCGCGCCGTATTTCGACCCGATCGAGGCACGCAGCACCACCGGCAGCCGCAGCCCCCCGGCCGACATCGCCTGCCACTTGGCCATCTGGTTGAGGATCTCGTCACCCGCCCGGCCGATGAAATCGCCGTACATCAGCTCCACCAGCGCCCGCCCCCCGGACATGGCATAGCCCACCGCCGTCGCCACGATCGCGGCTTCCGAGATCGGCGCATTGAACAGCCGGTGCCGCGGCAGCACGTCGGCGAGGCCCCGGTAAACCCCGAAGGCCCCGCCCCATTCGCGGCATTCCTCGCCATAGGCGATCAGCCGTTCGTCATGACACATGTGATGCAGGATCGCCTCGGTCAGTGCATCGCGCAGCGTGATCGCGCGCAGCCCCGACAGCAGCTTGCCATCCGCATCATGTCCTGCACGAGCTTTGCGCCCCAAACCTCTGAGAGCAGATGATTTCTCTATCGGCTGAATCAGCGGCGGCGCCCCCTCCGGCACGGCGATCTCCGCCCCCGAGAACACCCGCCGCCCGATGAGTTCCGGATCGCCCGCCACGTCCACCGGCGGGGCGAGCGCCGGGTCCACCGCCGCCCGCGTCACCGCCTCGATCCGCGCGGCCACGCCCGTGCGCAGGTCCTCGACCCCGCCCTCCGTCATCACCCCCTCGGCCACCAGCCCTGCCGCCAGCCGGCCGATCGGGTCATGCGGCTCCCAGAGCTTCATCTCCTCGCGCGAGCGGTAGACCCCGGCATCCGTCGTCGAATGCCCGGAGATCCGGTAGCATTCCACGTCCAGCAGCGCCGGCCCCCGCCCTTCCAGCAGCAGCGCCCGCTTGCGCGCCACGGCCTCGGCCACGGCGAAGGGGTTGGCCCCGTCGACCGTCTCGGCATGCATCGCGTCCGGATTGATCCCCGCACCGATCCGCGACAGACGATCCCAGCCCATCGTCTCGCCCGCGGTCTGGCCGCCCATCGCGTAGAAATTATTTGTGAAGAAGAACAGCACCGGCAGTCCGCCGCGGTGTTCCTCCTCCCAAAGCCGCGTCAGCTGGGCCATGGAGGCGAAGTTCATCGCCTCCCAGACCGGGCCGCAGCCGGTCGATCCGTCGCCCGCGTTGGCGACGCAGATCGCATCCTCGCGGGAGAGCTTGCGGCGCAGGGCCGCCCCGGTGGCGATCCCGGCAGACGCGCCGACGATGGCGTTGTTCGGATAGATGCCGAAGGGCGGGAAGAAGGCATGCATGGAGCCGCCCATCCCGCCATTGAACCCGTTGGCGCGCATGAAGATCTCGGCCAGCAGGCCGAACAGCAGGACATCCTCCGCCAGCGCCGCGCCGCTTCCGCCAAGCGCACCGGCCACCGTGTCGCGCAGCCAGCCGCCGTCATGGGTGGCAAGGATCGTTTCCACCTCCGCGCCGGGCATCCGGGCGATGGCGGCAAGGCCCTTGGCGATGAACTCGCCATGGCTGCGATGGGATCCGAAGATGTGGTCTTCCGGCGAAAGGCCAAGCGCCTGGCCGACCGCCGCCCCCTCCTGCCCGATCGAAAGATGCGCCGGGCCGCGATAGGCGAATTCGATGCCGCGATAGGCGCCGGTGGCCTTGAAGCTCGCCAGCATCGATTCGAATTCCCGCACCAGCAGCATGTGGCGCAGCACCTCGATCAGCGCGGCGTCGCCCCGGGCCGCGCGCTCCGCCGCCAGCGGCCTGTCATAGGCGTGCAGCGGAATCTCGGGCAGGCGCAGCGCCCCGCGGCGATGCGTGATCAAGGGATCGACGAGCAGTTCCTTCGGCATCTCAAATTCCCCCGGCCATCTCCTCCTCCCTGCCAAGCCTTGCAACTTTTGTCAATCTAGATGCGCAAAAGCATATTGTCTTGACTCGTCCCCGGAAGCCGTCCATGTCCCATAAAAAAGGAAGGAGCCGCCATGACCAGCAAGCTCGACCAACTCCGTGACATGACCGTCGTCGTTGCCGATACCGGCGACCTGCAGGCCGTCCGCCGGCTGAAGCCGCAGGACTGCACGACCAACCCCTCGCTCGTCCTCAAGGCGCTGCAGGCGCCCGAGATGGCCGACCACCTCGCCCACGCGGTCGAGGCCGGCCGCGGCGCGGCAGACCCGGTCTCCGCTATCGTCCAGCACCTCACCGTGGGGCTGGGCGCGGAACTGTCCAAGATCGTCCCCGGCCGCGTCTCGACCGAGGTCGACGCCCACCTGTCCTTCGATACCGAGGCCTCGATCGCCAAGGCCCGCGCGCTGATCGCGGCCTATGATAAGCTCGGCATCTCCAAGGACCGCATCCTGATCAAGCTCGCCACCACCTGGGAGGGCGTGAAGGCCGCCGAGGTCCTGCAGAAGGAGGGCATCGACTGCAACATGACGCTGCTCTTCTCCATGGCCCAGGCCCGCGCGGCGGCTGATGTCGGCGCATTCCTCATCTCGCCCTTCGTCGGCCGGATCACCGACTGGTACTCCAAATCCACCGGCCAGAGCTACACGCCGGAAACCGACCCGGGCGTGCAATCGGTCCGCCGGATCTACGACCATTACAAGACCCACGGCATCGAGACCGTCGTCATGGGCGCCTCGTTCCGCAACACCGGGCAGATCGAGGCGCTGGCCGGCTGCGACCGCCTGACGATCTCGCCGGACCTGATGACCAAGCTGTCCGAGGACAATGGCGATCTGCCCCGCAAGCTCTCCCCCGGCGCCGCCAAGGGCACGGCAGAGGCGATCTCAGAACCCGAATTCCGCTGGGACCTGAACGAGGATGCGATGGCCACCGAGAAGCTCGCCGAAGGCATCCGCAAGTTCCACGAGGATGCGCTGAAGCTCGGCAAGATCGTCACCGAGCGCCTCGCCGCCTGATCCTGCCCGCGACATCCGCGGGACTTTGCCGGAACCGGCGGCCATGGCAGCATGGCCGCCGTCTGGTTTCGGGGGCGCGCGGATGAGCGAAGCGACGAAAATGGGCGCCATGGTCCTGCACCGGACCGGCGCGCCGCTGGTCTGGGAGGACCGGCCCCTGCCCGCCCCCGGCCCCGGCGAGATTCGCCTGCGCGTCGAGGCCTGCGCCGTCTGCCGCACCGATCTTCACGTCGTCGATGGCGAACTGCCGGGCGGCCGGCTGCCGATCGTCCCGGGCCACGAAATCGTCGGCCGCGTCGAGGCGCTCGGCCCCGGTCTCGCCGGTCCCGCCCCCGGCACCCGTGTCGGCGTCCCCTGGCTTGGCCACACCTGCGGGCACTGCGCCTATTGCGAAAGCGGGCGCGAGAACCTCTGCGACAGCCCTGAATTCACCGGCTTCACCCGCGACGGCGGCTTTGCCACCCATGTCATCGCCGATGCCGCCTTCGCCTTCCCGATGGAGGGTTTCGGCGATCCGATCGCCGCGGCGCCCCTGCTCTGCGCGGGCCTGATCGGCTGGCGATCGCTGAAGATGGCCGGCTCCGGGCGCCGCATCGGCCTCTACGGTTTCGGCGCCGCCGCCCATCTCATCGCCCAGGTCCTGAAATGGCAGGGCCGCGAGGTCTATGCCTTCACCCGTGAGGGCGACGCGCCCGCGCAGGAGATGGCCCTCCGGCTCGGCGCCCGCTGGGCTGGCAGCTCCGGCGAAGCCCCCCCCGAACGGCTCGACGCGGCGCTGATCTTCGCCCCTGTCGGCGCGCTGGTGCCCCGTGCGCTCTCCACCCTCGTCAAGGGCGGCCGCGTCGTCTGCGGCGGCATCCACATGAGCGACATTCCCGCCTTCCCCTACCGCATCCTCTGGGAAGAGAGGCAGATCCTCTCGGTCGCCAACCTCACCCGCGCCGACGCCACGGAGTTCCTCGCCCTCGCCCCGAGGGCCGGCGTCCACGCCACGACGACCGCCTATCCCCTTGCAAGGGCGAATGATGCGCTCGACGATCTGCGCACAGGGCATGTGCAGGGCGCGGCCGTCCTGATCCCCTGACAGCGGGCCGGAACAGGCCTATCTCTGGGACAGACCGCAACCGAAGGAGAGGCCCCATGTCCCAGCGCCTTCCAACCTATTTCATCTCGCATGGCGGCGGGCCCTGGCCCTGGCTGCCGCAGATGCGCGCCCAGTTCGTGAACCTCGAGGCCTCGCTGAAGCGGATGGTGGAGGATCTCGACGCGCCCCCGAAGGCCGTCTTGATGATCTCCGGCCATTGGGAGGGGCCCGACTTCGCCGTCATGGCCGCGCCGAAGCCGCCGATGGTCTACGACTACCACGGCTTCCCGGAAGAGACCTACCATATCGTCTACCCCGCCCCCGGCGCCCCCGATCTCGCCCGCCGCACGGTCGAGCTTCTTGAGGCCGCGGGCCTGCCGACTCACCTCGACACCACGCAGGGCTTCGATCACGGCACCTTCGCGCCGCTTGCGATCATGTATCCGGAGGCCGACGTGCCGGTCTTCCAGATCTCGCTGAAGAATGGCTACGACCCGGCGGAGCATTTCGCCCTCGGCCGCGCGCTCGCGCCCTTGCGCGAGGAAGGCGTGCTGATCGTCGGCTCCGGCCTCAGCTACCATAACCTGCGCCTCTTCGGCCCGCAGGCGAAGGTGCCGTCGGAGGCTTTCGACGCCTGGTTGGGCGAGACCCTCGCCAAGGCCCCGGAGGCCCGGACCGAGGCGCTGATCCATTGGGAAGACGCCCCCTACGCCCGCGTCTGCCACAAGGAGGAGGATCACCTCGTCCCCCTCTTCACCGCGCTCGGCGCGGCAGAGGGCGACGCGGCAACCCGCGTCTACCATGACGTCGATCTCTTCGGCGGCGTGACGGCGTCAAGCTACCGCTTCGGCTGATCCATCAGAAAGCCCGGCGCCTCCAACAGCGGGGGCGCCGCCTTCAGCGCGGCCAGATCCACCCGCGGCGCGCCAAGGCTGGCATCGCCAGCGAAAGCCGCCTCGATCTCCGCCGCCACGGCCAGAACGCCCAGATCGTCGTTCCGCCGCCCGACGATCTGCAACCCGAAGGGCAGCCCCTTCTCGTCCCGCCCCATCGGGATCGAGATCGAGGGATGCCCGGCCAGCGTCGAGGCATAGGCCATCGCCAGCCAGTGGTAATAGGTCTTCGTCGCCACCCCGTCGATTTCGGTGGGATAGAGCTCGTGCCAGTCGCGCGGGCTGATCGTCACCGCCGGGCAGATCACATAGTCCCATTCGGCAAAGAACGCCTGCCAGCGCCGGTAATAGTCGGAATGCGCCGCCGTCGCCCGGGCGATGTCGAGCGCGGAGTAGCCCAGGCCCTCGGCCACGTTCGCCCGGATGTTCGGGCCGAAGACACCCGGTTGCTGTTCCACGTTGGCATGGTGGCTGACGAGGAAGGAAAGCCCGCGCAGCACCGCGAAGATGCGGTCGGCGTCGTGGCAGTCGGGCGCGGTCTCCTCCGCCCGCCCGAAAAGCGGCGCCAGCGCCTCCGCCCGGGCGCGGAAGGCGCGCCGCACGATGCTCTCGGTCGGGGCAAACCCGTAATCCTCCGTCAGCGCCACCCGGGCCGAGGACAGGTCCCGCCGCGGCAGCCGCCCGAACCCCTCCGGCGCCCAGATCGTCTGCCCGCCGACCACTGCGCAATAGGGATCGCGCCCATCCGCCCGCGCCATGACCGACAGCATCAGCGCCGCATCCGCCACCGTCCGCCCCATCGGGCCGGAGGTCGAAAGCGGCAGCGTCGCCGTCCCGCTGTCGGGGCTTGGCACCACGCCCGGCGAGGGGCGGAAGCCCACCACGCCGCAGAACGCCGCCGGGTTGCGCAGGCTGCCGCCCATGTCAGACCCGGTGGCCAGCGGCGCCATCCCGCAGGCCAGCATCGCGGCCGAACCGCCGGACGATCCCGCCGCGCTCCGCGTCACGTCATGCGGGTTGGCGGTCACGCCATAAACCTTGTTGATCGTGTTCGCGCCTGCGCTGAACTCCGGCACGTTGGTCTTGCCGAAGACCACCCCGCCCGCCCCGCGCAGCCCAGTGACGATCGGATCGTCGGCCTCCGCGATGTTGTCGCGGTAGAGCGTGCAGCCATAGGTCGTGGGCAACCCCGCCACGTCGGTCATGTCCTTCACCCCGACCGGCAGGCCATGCAGCGGCCCGAGCGGCGCGCCCTTGGCCACCGCCGCCTCGGCGGCCCGCGCCTCGGCCAGCACGGCCTCTCGATCCATCGCCACAACGGCGTTCACCGCCGGGTTCACCGCGTCAAAGCGCGCGAGGCAGGCCTCGGCCAGCTCCACCGGCGACAGCGCCCGGCGCCCGATCAGGTCGCGGGCGGCGATGGCGGAAAGATCGGCGGGATCGGTCGTCATGCGGGAAACTCCGGTCAGAGGATGGCGGCAGGCGAAAGCGCGGGCACCGGCGCGCGGCCGGTGGTGATCTCTTCGCCGAGAAGCGCGGCGGTGGTGGGGCCCAGCGTGAACCCCTGATGCCCATGGCCGAAATGAAGCCAGAGGCCCGGCACCCCCGGCGCCGGCCCCGCCATCGGCAGCATCCCCGGCAGGCAGGGCCGCGTGCCCATCCAGGGCTCCGCCTCCACCGGCTGGCCGAGATCGAGAAGCGACCGGATCGCCGCCTCCGACCGGGTGATCTGCTGGCTGCGCTTCGGCGCGCCCGGCCGGGCGATCTCCGCCCCCGTCAGCACCCTCAGCCCGTCGCGCATCGGCGAGACGACGGTGCCGGTTGCCTCGTCCACCACCGGCGCCCCCAGATTGGCACCGCCCGCGAAATGCCGGTGATAGCCCCGCTTCAGCACCATCGGCACCCGGATCCCGAAACGCTGCAGGAACGTGGCGGACCACGGCCCCAGCGCCACCACGCAGTGCGCGGCCTCCACCTCGCCCAGCCGCCAGCCCGCCCCGGCCCGCGCCAGCTCCGTGGCATCACTCCTGACGATCCGCCCGCCCCGCCGCTCGAACAGCGCGGCATAGGCCGCGACGAGCCCGCCCGGGTCGGCACAGCTCCACGCCCCTTGCCACTGCACGGCCCCGGCAAGCGCGCCGGTCAGCCCCGGCTCGGCCGCACGCAGCGCAGCGCCCTCCAGCAGCCGCATCCGCAGGCCATAGGCCCGCGCCATCCGTTCCGCGTCCCGCGCCGCGGCCTCGAAGGCCGCCGCCTCCCGCGCCACCGCAAGATAGCCGCCGCGCCGGATCAGGTTTCCCGCCCCGGCCGCCTCGACCAGCGGCGCATGATCCTCCGTCGACCGGACCACCAGCCCCGCATAGACCCTGGAGGCCGCCGCATGCCGCGCCGGGGCCGAGGCCCGGAAATACCGCCAGAGCGCCCCCGCCTGCCCCGGCAGCCCCGCAAGCTCCCAGCGCACGCCATTGTCGCGCCCCAGGGCGATGCGCCAGAGCGCGGCGAGGCTCCGCGGCATGGCATAGGGCTCCGCCGCCTCGCTCTGGATGATCCCGGCGTTGCCGTAGCTCGTCTCCCGCCCGGGCAGCCCGCGCTCGACCAGCACCACGTCACACCCCCGCGCCTGCAGCGCCAGCGCCGTGGCCGTTCCGACCATGCCGCCCCCGAGAACAAGAACCTCGCTCATCATCTCACCCCGCGCCGCCCTGTCCCGCCCCGATGTCCCAGAAAAGACCCGTCATCATCCGCAGCGACTCCCGCGTCGAGCTGAGCAGCAGATGCTCGTCCGGCGCGTGCTGCGAGCAGCCCGGATAGGAATGCGGCACCCAGACCGTTGGCAGGCCCAGCCCTTCCGAGAAGCACTCGTTCGGGATCGAGCCCGCCAGGTTCGGCAGAAGCGCCGGCCGCTTCCCCGTCGTCTCCGCCACCGAGGCGGCGACGCGCGCGACCCAGGGGTGATCAGGCGCCAGCCGCGTCGCGTGGAACAGCCCCCGGTCCGCCGGCACGACCTCCACCTCGCCAAAGCCCCCGGCATCGAGATGCCGCCGCAGCGCGGGCAGGATATCCTCCGGGTCCGTCCCCACCACGTAGCGCAGCTGGCAATGCGCCCGCGCCTCGCCCGAGATCGCGTTGACCGGCGCCTCCGGCACGCCGCTGGTCTGGGCGAGCACCGCGAAGGAATTCCAGCCAAAGGCCCGCTCGGACGGCGTCAGCGCCTCCTCACCCCAGTCCACGTCCACCTGCGGGCCCTCGAACCCGCCCACCGGGCAATCGGCCAGTGCTGCGCGCACCTCCGCCGTCAGGCTGGTGGGCCGCCATTCCGGCACAAGGATCTGCCCCCGCCGGTCGGCGATCGACGCGATGGCATGCGCAAGCACCAGCGCCGGGTCCTTCAGCAGCCCGCCCCAGTTGCCCGAGTGATGCGCGCCCTCGCGATACTTCACCCGAAGGTCGAAATTCACCGCACCGCGCGACCCCATGAACAGCGTCGGCCGCTCCGGATGCAGCTTCGGCCCGTCCGAGGCGATCAGCACATCTGCCGCGAACCGCGCCCGCTCGGCCGCGAAAAGCGCGCCGAGACCGGGAGAGCCGCATTCCTCCCCCGTCTCCAGCACGATCCGGCAGTTGAAGCCAAGCCGCCCGCGCTCCGCGATCACCGCGCGGAGCGCTGCGAAGTTGATGCAATGCTGGCCCTTGTTGTCGGCCGTGCCCCGGCCGTAGACCCTGTCGCCCTCGACCACCAGCCGGAAGGGCGAAAGCCCCTCGCGCCAGCGCCCCTCCTGCGCGCGGATCACGTCGCCATGGCCGTAGATCAGCACCGTCTCGAGGCCCGGATTCTCGATCCGCTCGGCGGCGAGGAACGGCAGCCCCGGGGCTTCCGGACGCTCGAGGATCGTGGTCGAAAACCCCATCCCCGCCAGCCGCGGCACCATCAGCTCTTGCAGGTAGCGCCGAAGCTCGGCCCGCTTTGCGGGCTCCTGGCTCTCGCTCTCCACCGCGACCATATCGCCCAGCTCGGACAGGAACGCCCCGCCGTCGAGATAGGCCTCGATCCGCTTCAGCGCCCCGGTCCGCGTGGGCATCAGACGTCCTCCTCGGCCACCGCGTCGCCCCAGGGCGACATGATCTCCGTGCAGCCGGTGTTGAGCCCGCCGTCCCGCATCACACCCGCCGGGCAGGCGAAGGCATAGGGAAAGACCGTCCGCTTCGCCGTCACGACCGGCGCGACGGCCTCCAGCGCGCCGACGACCTCCGCCGGCAGGCTCTCGTCCGCGACGATGGTGCCCCCGCCGGAATTGTCGATCCGCGGCTGGTGGAAGGCCTCCTCCAGCGTCATCCCGTAGTCGATCAGGAAGGACGACAGGTTCAGCACCGCCGGCAGGATCTTCCGCCCGCCCGAGGCGCCGATGGCGAAGCGCTGGTCGCCGATCTCGCCCAGCGTCGGGCAGACGTTCATCAGGCAGCCCTTGTCCGCGGCCAGAGAGTTCGGCCGCCCCGGCTCCGGGTCGAACCACATGATGCCGTTGTTCATCACCAGTCCCGTCGCGGGAGAGACGACGCCAGAGCCGAAGACCGAAAGCGGCGTCTGCGTCACCGCCACCATGTTGCCCTCGCGGTCCACGACCGAGAAATGCGTGGTGCAGGCGGGGGCATTGGGCGCCTCGTGATCCCCCATCTCGCTGAAACGCCGTTCGTAGGTGGCCGACAGCGCCCGCGCCATGGCGGCATAGCCCGCCCCGTCCGGCCGCGCCCCCGGCGTCGTTCCGGCCATAAGGCCGAGGCATTCGGCCAGGTTCGGCCCCGCCGTCAGCCCCTCGGGCGCGTGGACCACCCCGCCGTGATAGGGGACGGAGATCGCCCCCGTCGCCCGCGCCCGGTAGGCGGCAAGGTCCTCCAGCGACAGGCACCCGCCCTTGGCCTGCACGTCGGCGACCATCGCCCGCGCGATCTCGCCCTCGTAGAAGTCCCGCGCCCCTGCCTCGGCCAGCCGCGCCAGCGTTGCCGCCAGCTGGCTCTGATCCAGCCGCTGCTGGCTCAGAGCCGTCCAGCCCGCGCCCTTGGGCCAGGTGCCCTCGTCAAGGAAAAGCGCCGCCGCATCCGAGTCGCGCGCCAGGTCGCGCGCCGCCGAACCGATCATCAGCGAGGCATACCAGTCGACGACCATCCCCTCGCGCGCCAGTTCCGCCGCCGGCGCCAGAAGCTCGCGCCAGGGCATTTTCCCATGCCGCGCATGGGCCAGTTCCACCCCGGCGACCGTCCCCGGCACGGCGATGGCCGTGGCACCCCGGATGTTGCGGTCGTCCTCCACCGCGGCCCAGGGAAAAAGGTCGGAGGCCTTGCCGCCCGGGGCCAGCGGATAGTCCCTCGGGTCGAGGCCTTTGGGAGAGCGCATCCCGAAGAACACCGTCTCCGCCCGCTGCTCGGCCGCGCGCCAGATCATCATCGCGCCGCCGCCCGCAGGCCCGCTCATCCAGGGCTCGAGGACGGACACCGCGAAAGAGGTCGCCACCGCCGCATCGACCGCGTCGCCCCCCGCGGCCAGCACCGCCGCGCCGACCTCGGCCGCCCGCCGGTGCTGGCTGGCGACCACGCCGCCCTTCGTGGCCCGCGTGGGTTTGCGGGTGATCTGGCTCTTCGAAAAACTGTGCATCTCTGGTCTCCCCTGCCGCAACTAGTGACGCGGCAGAGAAGCAAAGGCAATCACCGGAGGTCGAGAAGCGAACGCCGATCGGCGCCCCCTCGCGTAGGGTGCGCATTCATTGCGCACCGCTCGCCCGCTCCCGCGGACGGAAACCGTCCCTTGGCCCTCAGTCCTCGAAGCGCGACACGTCCCGCACCGCGCCGCGCGCAGCAGAGGTGGTGAGCGCCGCATAGGCCTTCAGCGCGGTCGAAACCTTGCGCTTCCGGTTGGCCGGCTTGAACCCCTTCTCCGCCTGCTCGGCCCGACGCTTCGCCAGCTCCTCGGGCGAGATCGCGAGGTCCAGCTTGCGGTTCGGGATGTCGATCTCGACGATGTCGCCCGGCCGGATCAGCGCGATCGCCCCGCCTTCCGCCGCCTCGGGCGAAACATGGCCGATCGACAGCCCCGAGGTCCCGCCGGAGAAGCGCCCGTCGGTCAAGAGCGCGCAGGCTTTGCCCAGCCCCTTCGACTTCAGGTAGCTGGTGGGATAAAGCATCTCCTGCATCCCCGGGCCGCCGCGCGGGCCCTCGTAGCGGATCACCACCACGTCGCCCGCCTTCACGTCGCCGCCGAGGATCGCCGCCACAGAGGCCTCCTGGCTCTCGTAGACCTTCGCGGGGCCCGAGAACTTCAGGATCGAGTCGTCCACGCCCGCCGTCTTCACGATGGCCCCGTCCTCGGCGATGTTGCCGTAAAGCACCGCAAGCCCGCCGTCCTGGGAGAAGGCATGTTCCTTGTCGCGGATCACGCCCTTTTCACGGTCGAGGTCCAGGTCGTCCCAGCGCATCTCCTGGCTGAAGGCCACCTGCGTCGGCACGCCGCCCGGGGCGGCCTTGAAGAACTGGTGGACGGACGGGCTGTCGGTCCGCTTCACGTCCCAGCGGCCCAGCGCCTCCGGCAGGGTCTCGGCATGGACCATATGCACGTCGCGGTTCAGAAGCTCGGCGCGGTCAAGCTCGCCAAGGATCCCCATGATGCCGCCGGCGCGGTGCACGTCCTCGACATGCACGTCCGACTTCGCGGGCGCCACCTTGCACAGGCACGGCACCCGGCGCGACAGCCGGTCGATGTCGGCCATGGTGAAGGGCACCTCGCCCTCCTGCGCCGCGGCCAGCAGGTGCAGCACCGTGTTGGTCGACCCGCCCATCGCGATATCGAGCGACATCGCATTCTCGAACGCCTCGAACGACGCCACGTTGCGCGGCAGCACGCTCTCGTCGTCCTGCTCGTAGTAGCGGCGCGCCAGATCGACGATCAGATGCCCCGCCTCGACGAACAGCCGCTTGCGGTCGGCATGGGTGGCCAGCGTCGAGCCATTGCCGGGCAGCGCGAGGCCCAGCGCCTCGGTCAGGCAGTTCATCGAATTGGCGGTGAACATGCCCGAGCAGGATCCGCAGGTCGGGCAGGCCGAACGCTCCATCACCTGCACTTCCTCGTCGCTCACCGAGTCGTCGGCGGCCACGACCATCGCATCGATCAGATCGACGGCCTTGGTCTTGCCCTTCCAGGTGACCTTGCCCGCCTCCATCGGCCCGCCGGAGACGAAGACGACCGGGATATTCAGCCGCATCGTCGCCATCAGCATGCCGGGCGTGATCTTGTCGCAGTTCGAGATGCAGACCATGGCATCGGCGCAATGCGCGTTGACCATGTATTCGACCGAGTCCGCGATGATCTCGCGCGAAGGCAGCGAATAGAGCATGCCGTCATGGCCCATCGCGATCCCGTCGTCGACGGCGATGGTGTTGAATTCCTTGGCGATGCCGCCGGCCTGCTCGATCTCGCGGGCGACCAGCTGGCCGAGGTCCTTGAGGTGCACGTGGCCCGGCACGAACTGGGTAAAGGAGTTCACGACCGCGATGATCGGCTTGCCGAAATCGCTTTCCTTCACCCCGGTCGCCCGCCAGAGGCCGCGCGCGCCGGCCATGTTGCGTCCATGGGTGGTGGTGCGGGAACGGTACTGGGGCATCGGCTCATCCTCCTGTCTTGCGGTGACGACATAGCAGGCGAGCCCCGCCTCGACCAGAGGCGCCGTCAGTCGCTCACGGCATCCTTTGCGCCGCAAGGATCGGCCCGCCCGGCCCCGCCTGCACCAGCGCCGCCGTCTTCAGGACCGGATCTCCGGCCGGCGGCAGGGCGAAGCTTGCGCTGCCCCCCTGCCATGACCCGAGGCGGACGAGCTCCTTGACGATATTGCGATGCGGCAGGGTGCGGCCCGCGTTCTCGCCCGCCCGCACCGCGACATCGAGCGTGCGGGGATCGTAGCGCACCAGCCAGACCACGGCGCCCCCCTTCGGGCCCGCACCCGCGACGCTCAGCCGCCCGCCCTCCCAGCCGATCCTCGGCCCGCCCGCGCCCCGGTCATAGGTGCGGATCGCACGGTCGATCTCTCCCGCCCGGTTGCCGATCATCTGCGGCGTGTAGACGGTGCTGCGCCCGCCGGCCTTGGCGTAGTCCCATTGGCGCTCGGTATAGGCGGGGCGGCCAAAGGTGTCCTTCCAGCCGAGGTAGTCCCAATAGGTGACCGAGAAGGAGAGCGCGAGCACATCCGCCCGCCCGGCAATGGCGTTGAGGTTGGCGTTGGCGGGCGGACAGGAATTGCAGCCCTGGCTCTGGAATTCCTCGACCACGGTCGGGTGCAGCCGGTCCGCAGCGCTGGCCTGTCCCGCAGCGAGCAGCGCGAGGGCGGCAAGGGCGGAGAGCTTCGGGGCAAAGGTCATCGGCGCGTCCTCCATGCGGGATCCCATTGTCAGAGGACGCGCCGAAGGCAGAGACGTTACAGAAGGCGGCGCCCCTTTGAGGCCGGGCATCCCCCCCGGCCCGAAACAGCGGTGCGTTAGCACCGCCGGGGCAGCGCCCGTCCGCCCCCAAGGGCGGGCGCTTTTGGTGAGTCAGGTTCCCGACGAGAAGAAGGGGGCGATTAAGCCATAAACGGACAGACCTCAGCCGCAGCCAGCGCCCCCCCGCGGACGGGCCCTGCCCCTCCTCACCACGCAGCGCATTCATTACGCACCGCGCCCCGCCCCCTCACGCCGCCGGAAACCGCAACCGCACGACCAGTCCCGGCGCCGCGTCGCCAAGCTCCAGTTCCGCGCCATGCACCTCCGCGATCGCCGCCACAAGCGCGAGGCCCAGCCCCGAGCCCGGCGTCGTCCGGCTCCGCTCCAGCCGGTAGAGGCGGCGCAGCACCTTGCCGCGCTCCTCCTCGGGAATGCCCGGCCCGGTGTCGGCTACCTCCAGCACCACGCCCCCCGCCTCGACGCGCACACGCACGAAGATCCGGCTTCCCGGCGGCGTATGGCGCAGCGCGTTCTCGATCAGGTTCGCCAAGGCCTGCCCCAGCAGCCCGCGGTCGCCCGAAACCTCGGTCGCCCCCTCCGGCAGGGCCAGCTCCAGGCTCTGGCCGCTGTCCTCGGCCGAGGGCTCGTAGATCTCGGCGAAGGTCCGCGCCACCTCGGCCAGGTCCACCGGCCCGAACCGCGCCTTCGGGCTGCCGCCCTCGATCTGCGCGATCTGCAGCAGCGACTGGAAGGTCGCGACGATCCGTTCCGCCTCCTCCCGCGCGCGGCCCGCCAGCTCTGCCTCCGGCTCCGCCAGCCCCTCCTGACCCGCCAGCCGGTCCAGCATCAGCGCAAGCCTCTGGATCGGCGTCTTCAGGTCGTGCGCGATATCGGCAGAGACCTGGCGCAGCGCCTCGGTCGAGGCCTCCTGCCCCGCCGCCATCCGGTTCACCCCGTCGCCGATCGCCGCCAGGTCATCGGCCCGCGGCAGGCCCGCCACCCGCGCCGAAAGATCCCCCGCCGTCAGCCGGTCGAGCGTCGCGGTGATCCGCGCCACCTTCGCATCGCTCCGCCGCGCCAGGTAAAGCCCGCCGCCCAGCGCGATGATAATCGTCGGCAGCAGGCTGAGAAACAGCACGTCAAGGAAGGTCGCGCCCAGCGCCTCCAGCGGCTCCCGGCTCTCGGCCAGGATCAGCTGCCCGCCGAAGAAATTCCCCGCCAGCCCGAAATAGTTCCGCGGATTGCCCTTCTTTCCGGGCCCGAGGTCGATCTGCAGATACCCCTGCGGCCCTCGCGACAGCGCGGCATTGCCATAGACCTGCCCGTCCGGCGCAAGGTAGCTGAGGATCATCCGCGACGGATCCGTCACCGCCCCCTGGTTGGCGATCAGCGCGGCCAGCGCCGAGGCGGAGGGCGCAGCCGAGAACCCCGCCATCTGCCGCTGCAGGTCATCCTTCATCCCGGCCATCAGGCTGGAGCGGATCAGCAGATAGGTCGCCCCGAAGCTCGCCAGGCTCACGCAGGCGAAGAGCGCCAGCAGGAACCCTGCAAGGCGCAGCGGCGTCGAGCGCCTTATGGAGGGCAGACGCAGCCGCACCTAGCCCTCGATCCGGTAGCCCGCGCCGCGCACGGTCCTGATAAGTTCGTGGTCGAACGGCCGGTCCACCTTGGCGCGGAGCCGGCTGATATGGGTCTCGACCACGTTGGTCTGCGGATCGAAACGGATGTCCCAGACCGATTCCAGCAGCATCGTGCGCGTGACGACCCGGCCCTTGCGGCGCAGAAGCTGCTCCAGAAGCGCGAACTCCCGCGGCAGAAGCTCGATCTCCTGGCCCGCCCGCACCACCCGGCGGCTCAGCAGGTCCATCCGCAGGTCGCCCGCGCTCAGCACTGTCTCCGCCTCCTTCATCTGCGGCCGCCGCGCGAGCGCAGAGACCCGGGCCGATAGCTCGCCGAAGGCGAAGGGCTTCACCAGGTAATCGTCACCGCCCGCGTTCAGCCCCTCGATGCGGTCGTCGACCCCGCCGAGAGAGGTCAGGAACAGCACCGGCGTCCGGTCCTGCGCCGCCCGCAGCGACTTGACCAGCGACAGCCCGTCGAGCCCCGGCAGCATCCGGTCGACCACCATCACGTCGTATTCCTCGGTGGCGGCCCGCACGAGCGCCTCGCGCCCCTCGGAGAGCTGGTCGACGGCATGGCCCTCCTGCCGCAGGCCGTCGGCGATATAGCCCGCCGTCGTCGGATCGTCTTCCACCACGAGGATGCGCATCTGTTGTCGTCCTTTCCTCCGGGTCCGTCCCGACCTTCTCACATGCGGCTTGGCCGAACCTGTCGCCGGCATGACAGTTCTGCAATCTCGGCCCCGCCCCGTTCCCGCAGCCGTGATCGCAGCGTGACCCTTTCTTGCAGATTTGTAATGCACCCGAGAGCGGCTTGCGAGGCGGCTGCGCCATCTCTTTGCCATCCGGTCGGGTCGCCCCGGCCGAAGCAGAGCCAATCAAAGCCATCCGAGAGGAGCAGCAGATGCACAGCACATCTCCGACCAAGCGTCCCCGCAAGTTCATGAGCCTCGCGCTTGCCAGCGTGCTCGCCGCCTCCGCCGCCGTGGCGGTCGCCCCGGTCACCGCCACGGCCGAACCCGTCGGCGGCTACGCGCCCCTGGTGAAGAAGGTCTCCCCCGCCGTCGTCTATATCGAGGTGACCGAGCAGGGCCCGGCCCAGGCCGCGATGCCCGAGGGCTTCCCCTTCTGGCAGTTCTACCAGCAGTTCGGCATCCCGATGCCCGGCCAGAACGGCAATGGCAACGGCAATGGCGGCCAGCAGCAGCAACAGCAGCAGCATCGCCCGGTGATGCATGGCGTCGGCTCCGGCTTCATCATCAGCCCGACCGGCCTGATCGTGACCAACAACCACGTCGTCGCCGGCGCGACCAAGGTGAAGGTGACGCTGGAGGACGGGCAGACCTACACCGCCAAGGTCCTCGGCACCGACCCGGTGACCGACGTCGCGCTGATCAAGGTGAACTCCGACAAGCCGCTTCCCTACGTCCAGTTCGGCTCCTCCAAGAAGATGGAGGTCGGCAATGACGTGATGGCGGTCGGCAACCCGTTCGGCCTCGGCGGCACGGTGACCACGGGCATCATCTCGGCCAAGGCGCGCGACATCGGCGGCAGCACCTACGACAACTTCCTGCAGACCGATGCCGCCATCAACAAGGGCAACTCCGGCGGGCCGCTCTTCAACGACGCCGGCAAGGTGATCGGGATGAACACCGCGATCATGTCGCCGTCGGGCGGCTCGGTCGGGATCGGCTTCGCCGTGCCCTCCGACGTGATCCAGAACGTGGTGGCCCAGCTCGAGCATGGCGGCAAGGTCGCGCATGGCTGGCTCGGGATCGAGATCCGCCGCGTCTCGTCCGATGTGGCCAGCGCGCTCGGGATGGCCAAGCCCCAGGGCGCGATGGTCGCGCAGGTGAACCCCGACAGCCCGGCCGCCAAGGCGGGGATGAAGGCGGGTGACATCATCACCAGCTTCGACGGGACCACCATCAAGCATGTGAACGACCTTCCCCGCGTGGTGGCGATGACCCAGCCCAATACCAAGGCCAAGGTCGACATCCTGCGCGCCGGCAAGAAAGAGCAGCTCACCATCGACGTCGGCACGATGAAGACCCCGAAGAAGGCCTGAACCCACTCTCCCTGTCAGGCCTTCGGGCCGCGCCGGACCCCCACCGGCGCGGCCCGTTAATTTTTGGGGCGGGCGGGCGTCGGCCCGCTTCACGGCGATGCCCGCAAAAAGAAAAAGGCCCCGCGCAGCGCCTGGCTCCACGGGACCTCTTTCAGGTCGGAAGGGTCGACCGGCTCAGCCGCGCAGGCGGCCGGCGATCTTCCACAGGCCCGGCAGCAGCAGCGCCGCCAGCGCCAGCTTCATCGCGTCGCCGATCAGGTAGGGCGTCACGCCCCAGGCGATCGTCTGCGCCCAGACGCTGGAGAACTGGTCGGCATGGTAAAGCCCGCCGGCCACGATCACATGCTTCAGCCACAGAACGCCCGGCACGTAGATCAGCGCGTTGCCGATCAGCATGGCGCCCGCCATCTTCACCACCGAGCGGTCCCAGCCGGCCCGCGCTGCGATCCCCAGCGCCGCCGTCGCCAGCACGTAGCCCGCGAGGTAGCCGCCGGTGGAGCCCATCATGTAGGACAGCCCGTGCACGCTGCCCGAGCCCGCGAAGACATCCGCGCCCAGCGCGCCGAGGCCCATGTAGCCGAGGATCGTCGCCAGCCCGAGCCGCGGGCCATAGGCCGCGCCCAGCGCCAGCACCGCGAAAGTGCCCATCGTCACCGGCACCGGCGAGGGCCAGATGTAAAGCTGGATCTTCGCCGAAAGCGTCAGGATCGCGATCCCGAGCGCCACCAGCGCGACCTGCGCGTAGATCCCGTCGCGGCCCGCCGGGGTCACCCGCTCGGCCAATGCCCTGTCCGTCATCGAAAGCGCCATGACGCCATCTCCCTGCTGAACTCCGTCACGAGGTTGTGCCCCAGGACCCCCTCCAGCGCAAGCCCCGCCGCAGTGCAGCACGTCAGCCCGCCTCCTCGGGCTGGACCAGAACGATCTCTCCCGCCGTCTCCAGCTCGCGGATCGCGGCCACCACCGCGGCCTGCGCCTCCTCGGCGTCCTTCGGCTTCACCTTGCCCGCTCCGCCCATCTCCTCGCGGATCGCGCTGGCCATGCGCTGCGAGATGTTTTCCAGCAGGAACTCCACCGCCGCCTGCCCCGCCTCGTCCCCCGCCGCGCCTGCGAAGGCCTGCACCAGGACCTGCTGCGGCACCACGCGCAGAAGTTTCGGTACATCCCGCCCCTCGACCCGCGCCGGGATGTGGGGAAAGGTGAAGATCGCCTTCCTCACCCGCCCCGCGAACTCCGCATCCGCCGCGTCGAGGCCCTCAAGAACCTCCTCCCGCGTCGCCTGGGGCGAGATGTTGAGGATCGCGCCCACCCGTTCCACCGGGTCGCCCTCGAAGGCCTGCGGGGGCAGCGCGTCAAGGCCGGCCGACAGCGACTGGCCGATCCGCATCACCGTGTCGGGGTCGATCCGCGCGGTCAGAGAGATCGCATAGGCCACCCGCCGCGCCTGTTCGCCCGGCAGCTTGCCCAGAAGCTCCGCCGCCTTGGCGACATTGAGCTTCGACAGCATCACCGCCGCCACCTCGGGGCTTTCCTCCTCCAGCACCGGCATCAGCTGCTCCACAGGCAGCGCGGCGATCCGGTCCCAGGCGTCGTTGCGGTCGCCCCCGCCTCCCATCCGCCGGATCCGCGAGGCGGCAGAGGCCGAAAGCTGCCCGTCCAGCATGTCTAGCGCGCCCGTCAGCCCGCCCGGGAAGGAAAGGCCGATCCGTTCCAGCTCCTCCAGGAACTCCTCGACCGTGGCGCGCAGCGTCTCGCGATCGACGCTGCGCATCAGGCCGATCTGCTCGGTCAGCGCCGCCTGCAGATGCTCCGGCAGGCTGGACAGCGGCAGCGGCACGCCCTCGGCCACCAGAAGCCGCACGATCACCGCCGCCTTCTGCCGGCTGGTCAGCGGCCCGGATGCCGCCCCGGGATGCCCCTGCGCGCGGCTCAAGTGCTGGGTCAAAGATGCCTCCATGACAGCCCCGGACCCGAGGCTGCCATCTCGGCGTTAAGGCCGGCTTACCCGGCTCAGCTCGCCTGCCGGCTCACGCAGGCCTGCGACGCGCCATCCCACACCTGCCCGGCCGGGCAGGCGTCGGAGGATTTCGTCGCCCCCGAATGGAACGCGCAGGCCCAGGCCGGCGACAGCGCCGAGGCCAGGGCCAGGATCGCAACGGCGAAAGAAACTGCCTTCATAGCATGCCTCCATCATCCCTGAAGGAAGCACAGCCCCGTTCCCGATTCGCCGCAAGGCCCGCGACCGCAGGCCCGGCGAAATCGGTCAGCTTTCGCCGAAGACCCGGGCGAAAATCGTGTCGACATGCTTGGTGTGGTAGCCCATGTCGAATTTCTCGTCGATCTCGGCCTCGCTCAGCGCCGCGCGGACCTCGGCATCGGCCTTCAGCTCGGTGCGGAAATCCGCGCCCGCTTCCCAGACCCGCATCGCGTTGCGCTGGACCAGGCGATAGGCATCCTCGCGGCTCACGCCCTTCTGGGTCAGCGCCAGCAGCACGCGCTGTGAATGCACCAGCCCGCCCAGCCGGTCGAGGTTGCGCTGCATGTTCTCCGGATAGACCAGCAGCTTCTCGATCACGCCGGCCAGCCGGTTCAGCGCGAAATCCAGCGTGATCGTCGCATCCGGCCCGATCGCGCGCTCGACCGAGGAATGGCTGATGTCCCGCTCGTGCCAAAGGGCCACGTTCTCCAGCGCCGGGGTGACCGCCGAGCGCACCAGCCGCGACAGGCCGGTGAGGTTCTCGGTCAGCACCGGGTTGCGCTTGTGCGGCATGGCCGAGGAACCCTTCTGGCCGGGCGAAAAGAACTCCTCCGCCTCCAGAACCTCGGTCCGCTGCATATGGCGGATCTCGATCGCGACGTTCTCGATGGAGGCGGCGATGACGCCGAGCGTGGCGAAGAACATCGCATGACGGTCGCGCGGGATCACCTGGGTCGAGACGGGCTCCGGCACGAGACCCATCTGCGCGCAGACATGCTCCTCGACGCTCGGATCGATATTGGCGAAGGTGCCGACAGCGCCCGAAATCGCGCCGGTGGCGATCTCCTCACGGGCGCGAACCAGCCGCTCGCGGCCCCGCGCCATCTCGGCATGGAAACGCGCGAAGGTCAGGCCCATCGTGACCGGCTCGGCATGGATGCCGTGGCTGCGGCCGATGCGGACATCCATCTTGTGCTCGAAGGCGCGCTTCTTCAGCGCGGCCAGCACCCGGTCCATCCCCGCCAGCAGCAGGTCGGAGGCGCGGGCAAGCTGCACGTTCAGCGTGGTGTCGAGCACGTCGGACGAGGTCATCCCCTGATGCACGAACCGCGCCTGATCGCTGCCCACGATCTCGGCCAGATGGGTCAGGAAGGCGATGACGTCATGCTTGGTGACGGCCTCGATCTCGTCGATGCGGGCGACGTCGAAGGTGGCGTCCTTCGCCTTCCAGACGGCTTCCGCATTGGCCTTGGGGATCACGCCGAGGGCGGCCTGCGCGTCGCAGGCATGGGCCTCGATCTCGAACCAGATGCGGAATTTCGTCTCCGGCGACCAGATGGAGACCATCTCGGGGCGGGAATAGCGCGGGATCATCGGCGGGCCTTTCGCAAGGGGAGGCTTGCGGAAGCGGCAAAAGGCTTCCAAGAACGAGGCCCTCTTAGACCGGCGCCGCGCTGCGGACAAGACGGGGCCGACAAGACAGGGAGGACCCGCAATGCCCGCCTTGCGCGACTTCGCCGGCCGCTGGCAGCTCACCCGCTGCATCCTCGACCGCCGCGCAGGCGCCGAGGGACGGTTCGAAGGCACCGCCACCCTCACCCCCGGGGGCGCGGGACTGGCCTATGCGGAAACCGGCCTCCTGACCCTCGGCACGGCGCCCCCGATGACGGCCGAGCGGCGCTATTTCTGGGCCGAGGCCCCCGGCGGCCTGATCGCCGTCCGCTTCGCCGACGGCCGCCCGTTCCACGGCTTCGACCCGGCCACCGGCACCCCCGCCGCCAGCCACTGGTGCGACCCCGACGACTACCGCGTGGCCTATGACCTGACCCGCTGGCCCGAGTGGCAGGCGACCTGGGACGTGACGGGCCCCCGCAAGGACTACCGGATGGAGAGCTTTTACCGGCGGTGAAGGCCCCGGCCCGCCCGCCGCACCAGCATCCCCGAGGGCTCCGCCTGGCGCGGCAGCACCACGGGCCGATCCCGCTTCGACGAGATGTCATGCCAAAAGGCGGGGCGGCCGCCCCTCCCCCCGGGGTGACGCCACGGCCCCCTGACGGGCCCAGTTGCCAAACCCCGCGCCCCGCGTCATAGGCAAAGACATGACCATCGCAGTCACCTCCGGCCCGCGCCCCGGCGCGACGGCACAGGGCATTCTCCTGATGCTCGCGGCGGTCGTCGTCTTCACTGCGATGGACGCGGTGGCCAAGGCCCTCGTCGCGCGCTACGACACGATCCAGGTCGTCTGGGCGCGCTACGCGTTCCAGATCGTCGCCGTGGCGCTCTGGCAGGCGCGCAGCCTGCGCCGCATCGCCCGCACCAGCCATCCCTGGCTCCACGTCTTCCGCTCGGCCTGCCAGTTCGGCGCCACCGCGCTGTTCTTTGCAAGCCTGCGCTACGTCCATCTGGCCACCGCCACCGCCATCGCCGACCTCTCGCCGCTGATCATCGCGCTCGGCGCGGCGCTGTTTCTGGGCGAGAAGATCGGCCCCCGCCGCGCCGCCGGCATCGCCGCCGCCTTCATCGGCGCGCTGATCATCATCCGCCCGGGATCGGAGGTCTTCACCCCGGCCTCGCTGCTGCCGCTGGCCGCCGCCTTCTGCATGGCGGGCTACGTGCTGATCTCCCGCAGGCTCGGCCAGTCAGAGCCGCTGGGAACGGCGCTTCTCTTCTCCACCACCATCGGCACGCTGGTGACGACCGCCGCGCTGCCCACCGTCTGGCACCCGATCGCAACGGCCGACCTGCCGCTTTTCGTCGCCGTGGGCCTTCTCGCCATCGCCGGGCAGGCCTGCACGCTGCGCGCGCTGACGCTGGCGGAAGCCTCGGTCGTGGCCCCCTTCACCCAGACCGACCTTCTCTTCGCCGCGACCTGGGGGCTGATCTTCTTCGCCGAGGTGCCCGACGACTGGACCATCCTCGGCGCGCTTGTGATCGCCTCCGCCGGTCTTTATGTCTGGCACCGCGAAACCCGCGCCGGCCGCGCGCCCCGCCGGAACGGCCGAAAGGGACCGACCAACGGACGATGAGACGCGCCGACGATCCCCGCTACTCCCGTGCCTTCTGGCTGCAGGACCGGCTCTACCGGCTTCTGCTCGGCATTCTGCTGCGCCTGCCCTACCGCTGGCGCGTGCCGCTCTCGGGCTGGGTGCTGGCCCATGTCGTCGCCCCGCTCGCCGGATACGACAAGCGCGTGCGCGACAACCTCGCCCTGATCGTGCCCGACCTTGACGAGGTCGAGGTCGCCCGCCTCGCCCGCAAGGTGCCCGACAATGTCGGCCGCACCCTGATCGAGCTCTACTCCGGCAAGGGCTTCGTCGAACACGTCACCCGCCAGCCGCTCTCCGGCCCCGGCCTCGCCGCGCTCGACGCGGCGCATCGGGCCGGCCGGCCGGTCATCCTCGTCACCGGCCATTTCGGCAATTACGACGCCTCCCGCGCCGCGCTGATCGCCCGCGGCTACCGCGTCGGCGGGCTTTACCGCCCGATGGACAACGGCTGGTTCAACGACCATTACGTCAAGGCGATCTCCCAGATCGGCACGCCGCTCTTCCCGCGCGGCAAGCGCGGGCTGGCCGACATGATCCGCTTCCTGCGCTCCGGCGGCATGCTGGGCATGGTGATCGACCAGCACATGTCCGATGGCGCCCGCCTGTCCTTCCTCGGCCGCGACGCGCTGACCAGCCTCGCCGCCGCCGAGCTGGCGCTGAAATACAACGCGCTGGTGATCCCGACCTACGGCATCCGCCGCCCCGACGGGCTGGATTTCGACGTGGTGGTAGAGTCCCCGATCCCCAACGGCTCGCCGGAGGAGATGACCCAGGCCCTCAACGACAGCCTCGGCAAGCTCGTCCGCGAACACATGGACCAGTGGTTCTGGATCCACCGCCGCTGGAAGGGCACCGCCTGAGGCCCCGCCTTCACCGCTGAAGGCCCCCGCCCGCCTGCTCCCCGGATCTTCCACCATGCGGCCCACCGACCAGGCCATAGGCCGGCTTCAGTTTCCCCCGCCCCAGCGCTGTCGCCACATCTTCTCGCCGATCAGGCAGTCGACCGGCGCCTCCGCCTGCGCCGGCACCACCCTGGCGCGGGGCGCGGGCATCCGCCCGGCCAGTTCCAGCACCATCTTCCGGCGCACCGCGCCGGGGAACGCCTCCCAGCTCGTCACCGGCAGCGAGAACGCCCCCGGCCCGCCGATCACGCAATCGGCGTAGTAGCGGTCGAGGTGGGGGATGTTGCCCCAGTTGCCGAACGGCGTTGTCACCTCGTCGGTGTTGGTCATCAGCGGCAGGCCGTTCAGCGTGATCCGCTGGGCCACGGCGGCATCGCGCGCCACCGTCACCGGCTCGCCCGCGTTGTTCGGCCCGTCGCCGGAGATGTCGATCACCCGGCGCAGGCCGCGATAGCCGTTGCCGTCGAACAGCCGCACCGCGTAGCGGATCGCGCCGGAGATCGAGGTCCGCGACAGGCTCGTCAGCGGCTCCGCCTCGATCCGGGCCGCGAAACGATCGGCGGCGGCGCGGCTGTCGATCAGGGTCCAGGGGATCAGCACCACCTGGTTCGCGGCCCCGCCCCATTCCAGGTAGGTGATCGCAACCCGGCCCCAGCCGCCCTCGAGGATCGCCGCCTGCACTTCCGGGCTGCGGAAGGCGGCCGCATAGCCGCGCCGCTGGATCGTCTGCTCGATCGGATCGATGGAGCGCGAAACGTCGACGGCGAGGATCAGCTCCACCCCCACCCGGATCTCGGGCTTCGCGGTCTGACCGGGCGCTGTCAGGCTGGGAGTCGTCTGGCCGGGGGCACTCTGGGCAGCCGCCGCCCCGGTCAGGCCCGCACAGAGAAGCGCGGCCAGCGCCGATATTCCCCGGGAAGACCTCGCATTCCGGCGCATCGCCGCACCTCATGCCTCCTGCGGGGAGTATCGCACCGCCCCGGCCCGCCACCAAGCCGGATCTGCGCCCGCGAAGGCAGGCAGGGGTGCCGCGCGCGACGCCGGTGCATGCCGGTGTGAAAGCGGCGCGAAAGCGGTGCAATTACGGTATCGGGTTTTCCCTGCCTTTTTAACGCGTTGCCCCCGAAATCTCATCTGGCGGCCAACGCCCCCGGAACGCCGCGTCAAGACGACGTTAACCGGCCCCGCAAGCGGGGCCGGCCTGACGTCTCGCGTTCTCAGAAACCCCGGCCCTAGCGTAGGCTGGCGGCGGCCAGGATCTGCCCCGGTCCCGGCTCCTGCAGGATCACCACCACCGGCTCGTCGCCGTCCGCCGGGGCGATCATGCTCATCGGGGCGGCGCCGTCCCAATGGCCGACGGTGTCCCAGGTGGTCACGATGTTGTGGTAGGTGATGGTCCGCCCGGCATTCTCGCCGCGCCGGATAGAGACCGTCTTTTCAGGCACATAGCGGACGATCTGCACCAGAAGCCCCTTCGGGAAGGTCTGGGTCGACTTGGCGTCGATAACGACCCGCCCCCCCTTGCGGGCAAGCTTCAGCCGCACCGGCGTCGTCTCCGCCGCATGTTCATGAATCAGCTCGGCCACATCCATCGGCCGCGCCCCCGCGACCCGGTCCGCGCCGTCGATGATCAGTTGCGGGGTATAGATCGTCCGCGCCCCGATCGCCCGGGCATAGGCCTTCTGCCGCGCCGTGAAGGCGGGCGAGGCCATCTTGTCGGTCCAGCCGATGTAATCCCAGTAGTCCACATGCAGCGCCAGCGGGATCACGTTCTTCCGCCCCACCAGCCGCGACAGAACCTCGTCCGCCGGCGGGCAGGACGAACAGCCCTGCGAGGTGTAAAGCTCCACCACCACGGCAGAATGTGACTGCGCGGGCGCGGTCGGCGTGTTCGCCCCCGACGTCTCCGCGGCAGTCGGGCGCACCGGCTTCTGCGCCGGTGCCGGTGCCCCGGGCGCCTCCGCCCGCTCCGCGGCAACGGCCCCCGGCCCACCCGAAATCGGTTGAGCAGCGGCAAGGCCTCCGGACAGCGAGAAGCAGAGGCCGACCGCAGCGGCGGTGATGCGTAGATTAAGCATGACTCGGTCCTCAGGTACGCTTCTCAGGATATTCAAACCCGCCGGCACCGGCCAATCAAGGTTCTGCGAGGGTTTTGCAATGTTTAGCCCGGAGACCCGACCTTTTTACAGCCCCTTCGCGGCCTTCCGCCGGGGCCGCACGAAGGGTCTGGATTTTTGGCATACAATTGCATACAAGACCGCCGACTCCTTGCACCGCAGCCCCTGCTGGGGCAAGAGGTGCCCAGCCCGTGACGCCAGAACTGGAGGCCGAGAATGACCGTGATCGTCGGACATGACAGCGCGAAGACCCGCAAGACCCTTGAGGCAGGCGGCGCGACCGTCGCCTATTACTCGATCCCGGCCGCCGAGGCGGCGGGCCTGGGCAAGTTCTCCCGCCTGCCCGCCTCGCTGAAGGTGGTGCTGGAGAACATGCTCCGCTTCGAGGACGGCTCGACCGTCACGACGGACGACATCCGCGCCTTCTCCGAATGGGCCGACAAGGACGGCAAGAACCCGCGCGAGATCTCCTACCGCCCGGCCCGGGTGCTGATGCAGGACTTCACCGGCGTTCCCGCCGTGGTCGACCTCGCCGCGATGCGCGACGGCATCATCGGGCTCGGCGGTGACGCCGAGAAGATCAACCCGCTGAACCCGGTCGACCTCGTCATCGACCACTCGGTGATGATCGACGAATTCGGCAACCCGCGCGCCTTCCAGATGAACGTGGACCGCGAGTACGAGCGCAACATCGAGCGCTACACCTTCCTGAAATGGGGCCAGTCGGCCTTCGACAACTTCCGCGTCGTCCCGCCCGGCACCGGCATCTGCCACCAGGTGAACCTCGAATACCTCGCCCAGACCGTCTGGACCGACAAGGACCAGTCCGGGGCGGAGATCGCCTACCCCGACACGCTCGTCGGCACCGACAGCCACACCACGATGATCAACGGTCTCGGCGTGCTCGGCTGGGGCGTCGGCGGGATCGAGGCGGAGGCCGCGATGCTCGGCCAGCCGGTCTCGATGCTGATCCCCGAGGTCGTCGGCTTCAAGCTGACCGGCCGCATGGTCGAGGGCACGACCGGCACCGACCTCGTCCTCAAGGTCGTCGAGATGCTGCGCAAGCACGGCGTGGTCGGCAAGTTCGTTGAATTCTACGGCGACGGCCTTGACCGCCTGCCCCTGCCCGACCGCGCGACCATCGCCAACATGGCCCCCGAATACGGCGCCACCTGCGGCTTCTTCCCGGTCGACGCAGAGACCCTGCGCTACCTCGAACAGACCGGACGCGCCAAGGATCGGATCGCACTGGTCGAGGCCTACGCCAAGGCCAACGGCATGTGGCGCGACGAGAACTACGCGCCGGTCTACACCTCGACGCTGGAGCTCGACATGGGCACCATCGTCCCGGCGATCTCGGGTCCGAAGCGGCCGCAGGACTATCTGCCGCTGACCAAGGCCGCGGATGCCTTCCTCAACGTGGTAAACGACTACCGCGGCGTCGACGCGGATGTCCAGGCCAAGGACATGGCCTCCGAAGGCCCGACCGCGTCCTCGACGAACGGCTCGGACCCGCGCAAGTCGGGCACCGTCTCGGGCGAGGATTACAAGCTGCGCGACGGCTCGGTCGTGATCGCGGCCATCACTTCCTGCACCAACACCTCGAACCCCTACGTGATGATCGGCGCCGGCCTCGTCGCCCGCAAGGCGCGCGAGCTCGGCCTGAACCGCAAGCCCTGGGTGAAGACCTCACTCGCGCCCGGCTCGCAGGTCGTCACGGAATACCTCGAGGCCGCAGGCCTGCAGGAAGACCTCGACGCCGTGGGCTTCAACCTCGTGGGCTACGGCTGCACGACCTGCATCGGCAACTCGGGCCCGCTGCAGCCCGAAATCTCGAAGTCGATCGCGGACAATGACCTCGTGGCGACCGCCGTGCTCTCCGGCAACCGCAACTTCGAGGGGCGGATCTCGCCCGACGTGCGCGCCAACTACCTCGCCTCGCCGCCGCTCGTGGTAGCCTACGCGCTGGCCGGCGACATGAACATCGACCTGACGACGGAGCCGCTCGGCACCTCGAAAGACGGCAAGCCGGTCTACCTCAAGGACATCTGGCCGACCCAGAAGGAGATCGCCGATCTCGTCCACAAGACCGTCACCCGCGAGGCGTTCCAGAAGAAATACGCCGATGTCTTCAAGGGCGACGAGAAGTGGCAGAGCGTGGAGACCACCGACAGCCTGACCTACGACTGGCCGTCGACCTCCACCTATGTCCGCAATCCGCCCTACTTCCAGGACATGTCGAAGGACCCCGGCAAGATCGAGGACATCTCCGGTGCCCGCGTCCTCGCCGTGCTCGGCGACATGATCACCACTGACCACATCTCGCCGGCGGGCTCGTTCAAGCCATCCACCCCGGCTGGGAAATACCTCACGGACCGCCAGGTGCCGGTGTCGGAGTTCAACTCCTACGGCTCGCGGCGCGGCAACCACGAGGTGATGATGCGCGGCACCTTCGCCAACATCCGCATCAAGAACGAGATGCTGGACGGCGTCGAAGGCGGCTACACAAAGGGTCCGGACGGGGCGCAGACCTCGATCTACGACGCGGCCATGGCATATGAGGAAGCGGGCACGCCCCTCGTCATCTTCGGCGGCATCGAATACGGCGCCGGCTCCTCGCGCGACTGGGCGGCCAAGGGCACCGCGCTTCTCGGCGTCAAGGCGGTCATCGCCGAAAGCTTCGAGCGCATCCACCGCTCGAACCTCGTCGGCATGGGTGTCATCCCGTTCGAGTTCACCGACGGCGACACCCGCAAGTCGCTGGGGCTGACCGGCGAGGAAGAGGTCTCCATCTCCGGCCTCTCGGGCGAGCTGAAGCCGCTGTCTCTGGTGCCCTGCACGATCAAGTTCGCCGACGGGTCGGAGAAGACGATCCGGATCAAGTGCCGGATCGATACCGAGATCGAGGTCGAATACGTCAAGAACGGCGGCGTGCTGCAATACGTGCTGCGCAACCTCGCCAAGAGCTGAGGCCGAGGCCGGGGGGGCGCTGCCCCCCGGCCCGCCCGACACGGGCGGGCGTTCTTCTGCCAGGAAAAAATAGGAAAGGGCGGGCCAGCTGGTCCGCCCTTTCTTCATTCCGGGATGACTGCGGCTCGGTAGAGGTGCCAGGTCGCGTGCCCGAGGATCGGCACCACCACGACCAGCCCCAGGAGCGCCGGGATCGCGCCAAGCACAAGGCCCCCGGCGACGATACCGCCCCAGACGGCCACGGCCTCCGGACTCTGCCGCGCGACCTCGACCGAGGTCACGACCGCCACCGGCAGGCCCACGTCGCGGTCCAGGAGCAGCGGGAAGGACACCACGCTCACCACCAGCACCACGGCGGCGAAGACGAAGCCGGAGATGACCCCCAGCACGATCAGCGCATGCCCCCCCGTGGTCGTCAGCACGTCATGGAGGAAACCGCTGGCCGAGGCCGGAACCTTGCCGCCCATGGTCAGCCCGTAGATGCCGTCGGCCACCAGCAGCCAGGTGACGAAAGTAGCGATCAGGAACAGGCCAAGGACGATGATCGCCCCGAAGGCGGGCTCTCCGATGACGCGGAACGCGTCCGCCCAGCCGGCCTTGCCGCCCGCCTCGCGTTTCCGGCTCATCTGGTAAAGACCGACCGCCGCCCCGGGGCCGAGCAGCGCGAAGCCGGAGACCAGCGGGAAGATCATCGGCAGCATGCTCTCGTGGAACGCCATCCAGCTCAGCGCCAGCCCGACGATCGGGTAGACGATGCAGAGGAAGATCACGTCGCTCCGCATCGCCTCGAAATCCTCGACGCCACGCCGCAGCGCCGTACGGATGTCCGCCATCCCGATCCGCCGCACCCGCGGCCGGGCGGTGACATGATCGCCGCCAAGCGTCTCGGTCATATGGGCGACATGCGCGCCGGCGCCCGCCAGCGACTTCGCCGTCCAGGACAGGGGATTGCCTATGGTCTGTACCATGCCGCCCTCCTCAAGCGAGGCTCTTCCGGCGCGCCGCAACATCCGCGTCCCGGATGGGCGGCGGCGGAATTGCACTGACTGGTCAGGGCAGGATAGCACGTTTCGGCGCGCCTGTCGCCGGACGCGCGGTGCGGGGGGCCTCAGTCCGTCGCCGCCTTCTGCAGCGCCGGGCGGATGGTCGATTTGAGGATGTCCTCGGTGATCGGTCCGGGGAAGCGCAGCACGACCCTGCCGTGGCGGTCGATCACGAAGCTTTCCGGCACCCCGTAGACGCCCCAGTTGAGCGCCATCTGGCCCTGCGCATCGGCGCCCATCGCCTTGTAGGGATCACCGACATCGGCCAGGAACTTCAGCGCGTCCTTCGGCTTGTCCTTGTAGTTCACGCCGTAGATCGGCACGCCCGCGGCGGCCATCTTGGCAAGGTTGCCCGCCTCGGCCCGGCAGGGCACGCACCAGCTCGCCCAGAAGTTCACGATCTTGGCCTTGCCGTCCTTCAGCACGGCATCGGTGAACGGCAGGCTGTCTCCAAGCTGGGTCAGCTGCACCGCCGGCGCCTCGCGCCCGACCATCGTCGAGGGCAGCGCATTCGGATCCTGCCGGTTCATCCCCCACCAGAACAGGATCGCCAGCCCGACGAACAGGGCCGGCGGCAGCACCATCAGCGGCTTAAGCTTCACCCCTGTTCCTCCCCAACCGAGCCTCGGCCTCCTCCAGCTGGCGGCGCACCCGGCGCCCGCGCGCCCAGGTCGCCACGATCAGCGCCACGATCAGCACCAGCGCCACCGCATAGGCCGACAGCACCGTGATCTCGTACTTGCCAAGCTGCAGGTCGCTCCACATCAGCCCATCCTCTCGCGCGCGAGCAGCGCCTTCAGGCGGCGGGCGCGGATCTCTGTGCGGGTCCTCAGAAGCACCATCGTCACGAAGAACAGGATGAAGCCGGTGATGCAGATCATCAGCGGATACCAATAGGCGTCCGCCACATGCTGCTTCTGCATCAGCGTCAGGCTCGGGCCCTGGTGCAGGCCCTGGTTCCAGAAGTTCACTGCATAGCGGCTGAGGATCGCGAAGACAGACCCCACGAGGCAGAGGACGGAGGTCAGGTCTGCCGCCGTATCGGGATCCTCGATCGCCGCCCAAAGCGCGAGATAGCCGAGGTAGAACAGGAACAGGATCAGGAACGAGGTCAGCCGCGGGTCCCAGGCCCACCAGGTACCCCACATCGGCTCTCCCCAGATCGCGCCGGTGATCAGCGCGATCAGCGTCATCGTGGCGCCCACCGGCGCCGCGGCCTTGGCCGCCAATGCCGAGACATGGTGCCGCCGCACCAGCCAGATCAGCGAGGCGACCAGCATCATCAGCCAGGCATTGATCCCCAGCATGGCCGAGGGGACGTGGAGGAAGATGATCTTGACCGTCGTTCCCTGCCGCATCTCGGGCGGCGTGAAGGCGAAGCCCCAGACGAGGCCCACCACCATCAGCACGGCCGTCAGCGGCACCAGCCAGCGCAGAAGCCAGCCGGAGGTGCGCATGAACACTACTGGATTGGCATATTTCCAGATCGACATGAGCGTTCCTTAGGGCCTTTCCTCAGCGATCTCAATTCAATTGCCCGGGCGGGTTCAGCGCAGATTGACGCGGAGCGCGGCGGCCGAGGCGAAGGGCAGCAGCGCCGCCGCCCCGGCGGTGATCCCGGCCAGCAGAAGAAGCGGCACATCCACCGCCTGCCCCGCCGCGCCGCGCTTGACCACCTCGGCCCCGAAGATCAGCGTCGGCACGTAAAGCGGCAGCACCAGAAGCGACATCAGCAGGCCGCCCCGCTTCAGCCCTACCGTCAGCGCCGCCCCGAAGGTGCCGATGACCGACAGCGCCGGCGTGCCAAGCGCGAGGCTCAGCACCAGCCACCCGTAGCCCGCCAGCGGCAGGTTCAGCAGCAGCGCCAGGACCGGCGAGGCCAGCACCAGCGGCAGCCCGGTGGTGATCCAGTGCGCAAGCGCCTTGACGCTGACGATCCCCTCCAGCGGGATCGGCGCGGTGGCCAGCAGATCCAGCGAGCCGTCCTCGTGGTCGAGCGCGAAGATCCGGTCCAGCGACAGAAGGCAGGCGAGCAGCGCCGCGACCCACAGGATCCCCGGCGCGATCACGGCAAGCGTCGCGCTCTCCGGGCCGACGCCCAGCGGCACCAGCACCACCACGATCAGGAAGAAGGCCAGCCCCAGACCGAAGCCACCCCCGGCGCGCAGCGCCAGCTTCAGGTCGCGGATCAGCAGCGCGATCATGCCCGGCCCCTCACAGAAAGGCGTCGTCGAAGGCCCCGCGAAGGCCACCGGCCTCCGGCGGGCGGGCCTTGCACGCCGTCAGGTCCAGAACCTCCGCCTCCGGCAGGCCGAGATCGATATGCGTGGCGATCAGCGCCGCGCCTCCGCCCACCATGTGGCGCCGGACCACCCCGGCGAATAGCGCGACAGAGGCCGTGTCGAGAGACACCGTCGGCTCGTCCAGCATCCAGATCGCCCGCCCGGAGACAAGCAGCCGCGCCAGCCCCAGCCGCCGCTTCTGCCCGGCCGAAAGGTTCTGCGCCTGCCGGTCGGCCAGCGCCGTCAGGTTCATCGCCTCCAGCGCCGCCCCGATCCCGCCGGTGCCGAAGATCCGCGCCCAGAACGTCAGGTTTTCCGTCACGGTCAGGGTGGATTTCAGCCCGTCGGCATGGCTTGCATAGGCGATGGCCTCGGGCGGGGCGTTGATCTCTCCGGCCAGCGGCGGCTGCAGCCCGGCCAGCGTGCGCAGCAGCGTGGTCTTGCCGATACCGTTCGGCCCGCGCAGGATCAGCGCCCGCCCGGGGGCAAGCCGGAAGCTCACCCCTTCCAGCACCGGCACGGCGCCGCGCGAAACGGCCAGATCGGTCACGCTCAGGTCCATGTCCCAGCCCTAGCCGAAACAGCCCCGCCCCGGAAGCCTCTGCTTCTTCTGTCTAAAAATATCCTCGGGGGTCAAAGGGGGACGAGCCCCCTGCCGCGCGCCCTCAGACCGGGATCAGCGCCACGGCGATCCGCCGGCCCTCGGCCAGCAGGACGTTGTAGGTGCGGCAGGCGGCAGGCGTGTCCATCGGCTCGACGCCGACGCCCGCCTCCTCCAGCGCCTCGCGCAGCGCCTTGGGAAGCGGGGTGATAGCAGGGCCGGTGCCGACGAAGATCACGTCGACCTCGCCCTTCAGCGCCAGCAGCGCCTCCACATCCGTCATCCCGCCCCAGCGGGCGACGCCGGTCGCGGTGACAAGCGCCGCGCCCTCGTGAACCTGCCCCGCCACGCGGAAGAAACCGGGCCCGTAGCCGTCGATCGGCCGCGCGCCCTCGTAGCTGATCTCGTTCAGTCGCATCAGCCCTTGGCGGCGAACTGCGTGCCCGCCGCGCCGTCGTCCTTCTTGCCCCAGTCCCGCTTCACGCCAAGCATCAGCACGATGTTCTTGGCGACGTAGATCGAGGAATAGGTCCCGGTGATGACGCCCCAGGCAATGGCGAAGACGAAGCCCCGGATCACGTCGCCGCCGAAGATCAGTAGCGCGATCAGCGGGATCATGGTGGAGAGCGAGGTCATCAGCGTGCGCGACAGCGTCTCGTTCGCCGAGAGGTTCAGCACGTCCCGAAGCGGCATCTTCTTGTACTTGATCAGGTTCTCTCGGGCCCGGTCGAAGACCACCACCGTATCGTTCAGCGAATAGCCGACGATGGTCAGCAGCGCCGCGATGATCGACAGGTCGAACTTGATCTGCAGAAGAACGAATATCCCCACCGTCAGCGCCACGTCATGCACCGTGGCGACCGCGGCGCCAAGCGCGAACTGCCACTCGAACCTCAGCCAGATATAGGCCATGACCGCGAAGACCGCGCCCGAGATCGCCATCACCGCCTTTCGCATCAGCTCGCCCGAGACCTTCGGGCCGACCGAGTTGACGGAGGTGAAGCGGATCGACGGATCGACCTTCTGCAGCGCCCCCTCGATCCGCTTCAAGGCGGCCGGCGGGATGCTCTCATGCCCCTTCTCGGCCGAGACGCGGACGTTGGCCACATGCTTGTTGGTCGAGGCCGAGGGATCGAAGACCTGGTTGATGATGACGTCGCCCAGGTGCAGCGGATCCAGCGCCTTGCGGTAGGCGCCGACGTTCACCGGCTGGCTCGCCTCGGTCCGGATCGTGGTGCCGCCGAGGAAGTCGATCCCGAAGTTCAGGCCCCAGATGAAGGGGGCCATGATCGAGATCACCACCAGCAGCATCGAGCCCCCGAAGGTGACGCGCGCGATGGCGAAGAAGTCGATGTTCGTGTGGTCCGGGACCATCCGAAGGTGGCGCATGTTACACCTCGATTGACTTGGGGCGGCGGCGTTCGAACCACATCACGATCATCAGGCGCGACAGCCAGACGGTGGTGAAGACCGAGGTGAGGATCCCGAGCCCCAGCGTCACGGCGAAGCCGCGGACCGGGCCGGTGCCGACGAAGTAGAGGATACCGGCGGAGATCATCGTCGTCAGGTTGGCGTCGATGATGGCCGACAGCGCACGCTCGTAGCCAAGCTCGATCGCCCGTGCCGGACCACGCGCGGCGCGCAGTTCTTCCCGGATCCGCTCGTAGACCAGCACGTTGCCGTCCACCGCCATGCCGACGGTCAGCACGATGCCGGCGATGCCGGGCAGCGTCAGCGTCGCGCCGATCAGCGACAGGGCCCCGAACATCATGCACATGTTGAGCGCGAGGCCGAGGTTGGCGATCCAGCCGAAGAAGCCGTAGACCGCGACCATGAAGACGACCACCGCGATGGTGCCGACCACGGCGGCGATCCGGCCGGCGCGGATCGAGTCCGCCCCCAGCTCCGGCCCGATGGTGCGTTCCTCGAGGAAGCTCATCTTCGCGGGCAGCGCACCGGCGCGCAGCAGGACCGCAAGCTGGGTCGAGCTCTGCACCGTGAAGTTGCCCGTGATGATGCCCGAGCCGCCGGCGATATGCGCCTGGATGACCGGGGCGGAGATCACCTTGTTGTCCAGGACGATGGCGAAGGGCTGGCCGATATGGGTGGCCGTGTAATCGCCGAACTTGCGCGCCCCGGTGGTGTCGAAGCGGAAGTCGACCGCCGGCTGCCCGTTCTGGTCGAAGGAGGGCTGCGCGTCGGTCAGGTCCTCACCCGTCACCACCGGCGTGTCGTCGATGATGTAGTAAAGCCCCTTCTGATCCTCGCTCGGCACCAGAGAATTGCCGGCCCCGGGGATCGCATGCGCGTCGCTGGTGCGCCCGACGACCTTGTTGAAGGTCAGCCGCGCGGTGGTGCCGATCAGCGCCTTCAGCTGCTCGGCGCTGCCGATGCCCGGCACCTCGATCAGGATCCGGTCGCTGCCTTCCTGCTGGATCGTCGGCTCACGCGTGCCCGCGGCGTCGATCCGGCGCCGCACGATCTCCAGCGACTGCTGCATCGTGCGCTGGTCGGTCGCGGCCTTCTCGGCCGGCGACAGCTGGATGGTGATGCTGTTGCCCGCGGCGGTGACCTGCAGGTCCTTCTGCCCGACCCCGGTCAGCGACACGACGGGCCGCGCGAGGCCGCGCACGGTCTGCAGCGCCGTGGCCATGGCCTCGGGCTTGGAGATCGAGACCTTCAGCACCGACGGGTCCGACGGCTCGCGCCGCACGTTACCCACCGTCGCGCGTTCCTTGGCAAGCGCGTCGCGCACCTCGGGCCAGAGCGCATTCATGCGGTCGGCGTAGACGTTGCTCAGGTGGACCTCGGCCAGAAGATGCGCGCCACCGCGCAGGTCGAGGCCGAGGTTGACGATGCTCGAGGGCAGCCAGGACGGCCATTCCGCCAGCTGCTTGGCCAGTTCCGGGGTCGACCCGTTGCGGGCGATCTTGGCGGCCGCCGCGTTATGCGTCTCGACCCGGTTGTAGAACAGGTTCGGCATGGCGAGGATCACGCCGAGAGCGCAGAGCCCCAGGATGATGACGCGCTTCCAAAGGGGTATTTGCATGGGTCAGCCGGGCTCAGGAGGATGCGGGTTCGGTCTTCGACAGCACCTGAGAGATGGTCGAGCGGACAACCCGCACCTTCACCCCGTCGGCGATCTCGACCTCGACCTCGGTGTCGTCCTTCACCTTGGAGACCTTTCCGAGGATCCCGCCCTGGGTGACGATCATGTCGCCCCGGCGGAGCGACTGAACCATGGCCTTGTGGTCCTTCAGCTTCTTCTGCTGCGGACGGATCATGATGAAATACATGATCGCGAAGATCAGGATCAGCGGGATGAAGCTCGAGAACGTGCTGATCGTGGCGTCACCGCCAGCGGCCGCTGCATAGGCAGGCGTTACGAACATGCGGGCTCCTTCAATTTGGCTCGGCACGGGGCCACAGCATACCGGCGGGGTACCGAGGGGGCCCCCGAATGTGGCGCGCACCCTATCCTCGGCCCCGGGGGATGGCAAGGCGCGCGAAGGTCATTTCGACGTGGGTCCGGACAGGAGTTCGGACAGGCCCGCGAACGGCGGCGCAGGCCGGGCCGCGCTCACCTTAGGATCAGCCCGACGACGACCATCATCAGCCCGATCAGCGCGACGCCGAGGGCGGCGTAGTTCCACGCGAAGAGCGGCGCGAGGCGGCGTTTCATCTCGGCCTCGTCAAGCTCCGCGCCCCCCATCCGCGCGGCGATCACCGCGCAGACGACGAGCACCGCCACCCCGATCAGCGTCACCGCCGTTCCGCCCCAGATGAGGTATTGCATGACCGCCTCGCTACAGATCCGCCCCCGCGCCTACCTGTTCGGGGCGAAATGGGCAAGCCTCGGGGCGCCGGCAAGCGGAGGGCGGGGACCGGGTCCCATCCCACCGCCGTAGTGTGCGCATTCATTGCGCACCACTCCGCCCTTCGCCCCGGGAAGCCGCCCCTCAGGCCGCCTCTTCCTCGGCCTCGGCGGATTGGCGGTTCCACATCGCGGCATAGCGGGCGCCGCGGACCAGAAGCTCCTCGTGCCGGCCCTCTTCGACCACCACGCCATGCTCCAGCACCACGATCCGGTCGGCATCCGCGATGGTCGACAGCCGGTGCGCGATGGTGATCACCGTGCGCCCCTGCCCCATCGCCTTAAGGCTCTCCTGGATATCCCGCTCGGTCTGGGTGTCGAGCGCCGAGGTCGCCTCGTCCAGGAGCAGGATCGGCGGGTTCTTCAGAAGCGTCCGGGCGATGCCCACCCGCTGCTTCTCGCCGCCCGAAAGCTTCAGCCCGCGCTCGCCCACCTTGGTCTCGTAGCCCTCCGGCAGCGCCATGATGAAATCATGGATCTTCGCCGCCCGCGCCGCCGCCTCGACCTCGGCGATCGTCGCCTCCGGCCGGCCATAGGCGATGTTGTAGAAGACCGTGTCGTTGAACAGCACCGTATCCTGCGGCACCACCCCGATCGCGGCATGCAGCGTGTCCTGCGTCACCGCGCGCACGTCCTGCCCGTCGATCCTCAGCGCCCCGCCGGTGACCTCGTAGAACCGGAAAAGAAGCCGCCCGATGGTGGACTTGCCCGACCCGGAGGGCCCGACGATCGCCACCGTCTGCCCGGCGCCGACGCGGATCGACACGCCCTTCAGGATCGGCCGCGCGCTGTCATAGCCGAAGGAGACGTTGTCGAGCACGACCTCGCCGCCCTTCACCTCCAGCGGCTTCGCGTCCGGCGCATCGGTGATCTCGGCCGGCTGCTCCAACAGGTCGAACATGTCGGCCATGTCGATCAGCGACTGGCGGATCTCGCGATAGACCGTGCCGAGGAAGCCCAGCGGCTGGGTGATCTGCATCATGTAGGCGTTGACCATGACGAAATCGCCGACGGTCAGCACGCCCTTCTCGGTCCCGATCGCCGACATCACCATCACGGCGACAAGGCCGGTGTTGATGATCAGCGCCTGCCCGAAGTTCAGGAAGGACAGCGACTGCCCGGTCTTCACCGCCGCCGCCTCGTAGCCCTCCATGGCCTCGTCATAGCGCGACGCCTCGCGGCCCTCGGCACCGAAATACTTCACCGTTTCGAAGTTCAGCAGGCTGTCGATCGCCTTCTGGTTCGCGTCGGTGTCCTGCTCGTTCATCTTGCGGCGGATCTGCACCCGCCATTCGGTGACGCGGAAGGTGAACGTCACGTAAAGCGTGATCGAGACCGCGACGACCAGCGCGTACCAGACGTTGAACACCGTCGCGAAGACGACGAGCACGATGATCAGCTGCACGATCAGCGGGCCGACCGAGAACAGCGTGAAGCGCAGCAGGAAGTCGATGCCCTTCACCCCGCGCTCGATCACCCGGCTGAGGCCGCCGGTCTTGCGCGCGATGTGGTAGCGCATCGAGAGGCGGTGAATATGGGTGAAGGTCTCCAGCGCCAGCATCCTCAGCGCGCGCTGCCCGACCCGCACGAAAAGCGCGTCGCGCAGCTCGCCCATGCCGGTGTTCAGAAGCCGCGAGACGCCATAGGCGATTGTCAGCCCCACCGCGCCCAGCGCCAGAAGCCAGTCATGGCCATGCGAGGTGTGGGCCAGGCTGTCGACCGCGACCTTGAAGAAGACCGGCGTGACCAGCGAGAAGAGCTGCGCCAGCATCAGCGCGCAGAGCGACATCACCACGCGGCGGCGCACCCACCGCGGCTCGCGCGGCCAGAGATAAGGCAGAACCCGTCGGATGGTCCGGATCGCGCTGCGGCGCGCATGGGCCTTTTGCCCGGCGGCATTGGTGTCGGTCATGAAGGGGCTCCTAGCGTCACGGTGTAACTAGGTCGTGACGCGTCGAAAGACCAGTGGCGGGATGCAGGGCACCTGTGCGTCAGTTGCCCCCCGGCACCGCGAAGACCTGCCCCGGATAGATCAGGTTCGGGTCGCGGATCTGCTCGCGGTTCGCATCGAAGACCTTCACGTAGAGGATCCCTTGGCCGTAACTGGCCTTTGCGATGCCCCAGAGCGTGTAGCCCGGCTGCACGGTAATGATCGTCGCCCGCACGCCGACCTGCGCCTTGCCGCCGCCCGCGCCCGCCGCGCCCTGCGTGACCCCCGCCGCCGCCAGCGCCGTCTGCGACTCGCGCTTGAACGGCGTCTCGAACCGCGCGGTGACCTTGCCGGACGCGTCGACCTGGTCGGCCCGCAGGGTATAGAGCCCCTCGTGGATCCCCGGCAGCGTCAGCGACCAATGCCCGTCGCCGCCCACCTTGGCCAGCGCCACGTCCTTGTCGTCAAGGTAGATGCGGATATGCGCGGCCGCCTTGCCATGGCCGGAAAGCTGCACCGCGCCGCCCTCGGAATAGGCGATCGAATCGATCCCCATCTCGGAGCCCGGCGCGCCGCCCTGCAGCACCTGAACCCCCTGCCGGCCTGCCAGAAGCACCGTCGGCGCGCTGCCGGAGGCCGGCGCCGCGATCCCGCCCGGCGCCGCCGCGCCCGCCGCCGAGCCGCCGCTGGACGGCGCCCCGGG
>NZ_RRYH01000020.1 GCF_004010155.1 Solirhodobacter olei
TGTGTCCCCCCTTTGGCGGCGGCAGCGGGCAGGCGGAACCCTTGCCCAATCTTGCATGAATTCGTCGTCACATTGCCACAATGAATGGGCAATGCGGTGGATGGCGAGCAAGGCAGCGGCTGTGCAGAAAGTGGCAGGTTGACCCGGATACGCACATTCGAACGCAAGACGCTGAAACAAACAAGAAACGACGCAGGCCCATACAGTTGATGCCGAACATGTCAGCAGAGCTCCATGCAGCAGTGATTGCACCGCCGCCCGTAGAAAGGTGGGATCAACCGATCGAGCTGAAGACCATATCCGGCGCGGCGCCGAAGCCCGACATCGGTTTTGTCCTGAGTCTTATCGCAGAGGACTCGACCCTCGGCATCATCGTCATCGGGGAGAGCGGCGAGGTCCTCTACTCCAATAACCTCGCGCGCGACTTCTGCCGCCCCGATGCCGTAACCCTCGAAGGCTACAAGATCTCAAAGCTGTTGCCGGGCGCCCTGATGGTTGGCGGCACGCTTATCCTGAACATGCATCAGCCCCCATACGGATGCGACTGCATCGCCCTGATATCGGGGGATGGCGCCCCGAGGTATTGCGAAGTGCGCCAGCGCCAGGCAACGGACGAGCAGGGGCGCAGGTTCAATATCGTCATGCTGGATGAGGTGACCAAGCGGGTTCAGGCATTGGCCGCCCTGAAGGATCAAGAGGCGCGCTGGAACCTTGCCTTGCAAGGAAGCGAGATCGGCGTCTTCGAGACCGATTTGCGAACGGGGCATTGCGTCGCGTCCGACACCTGGTTTCAGCTGGCCGGGATATCGAACTGGCATGGCCTCAACGCTGAGGACGAGTGGCGCATGCGGGTTCACCCGGATGACATGCCGCGGGTTCTGACCGCTGACGAGGAGTGCTTCGCGGGCAGGATTGAAAGATCGGAGACGAAATACCGGTTCCGCGTCGGTGAAAGCGAATGGCGCTGGATGCGTTCAATCCTGCGCGTGACGGAGAGGGGCGCAGACGGGCGGGCCGTTCGCATGCTCGGAACCATGGTCGATATCGATTCCCTCGAGCGGGCCGTCCAACACGCCCGGGCCAAAGAAGAAGAACTCGGCACCCTCATTGCGAACGCGCCTGTCGCAATGGCCGTTCTTGGCCTTGATGGGACGTTCCAGCTCCTGAACGAAGCCTGCTATCGCTTGCTTGGTTATCCGAATGGCAGCCTTCAGGGGGTAAATCTGTGGAAGCTGTCAAACGGTGAAATGCTTTCGGAAGTCCGTGACGACATCAAGGCCCTCATCCGCGGCGATGTGGAGACCTACGTCGCCGAAAAGATATATGTCCGACCCGACGGAGCCCGGGTTGAAATCGTCCTGAGGATCTCGCTGATCAGCGACCATAAGCCGGGTCATGCCCGCTTCATCGCGCAGATGGTCGACATTACGGAGCGCAAGCGCCTTGCCGGGTTGAAGGATGATTTCGTGTCCACGGTCAGCCATGAACTGCGGACACCGCTCGCCTCCCTTCACGGGGCGCTCGCGCTGCTGACAAGCCCGGTGCTCAAAGGCAAGCCGGACGATGCCAGGGGGCTGCTGGAGCTCGCATTTCGCAACAGCACGCGCCTCAAGCAGCTTGTCGACGACCTCCTGGATTTTCAACGGTTGAGCGCGGAGCAGGTGCCTCTGGAGATATCCGATACCGACGTTGTCGAGCTGGTCAGAGAGACGGTCGCGGAATGCGAGCCGTTTGCGGCAAGGTTCGACGTGACCTATCAGCTGAACGCTCCCGACCGGGAAGTAAGCGCCGCGGCCGACGCCAAGCGTTTGCGACAGGTCGTCGCGAACCTTCTTTCCAATGCGGCGAAGTTTTCCAATGCGGCCGATTGCGTGACGGTCTCCATCGATGCCGAGCCGGAGGGATGCGTGATTGCCGTCGCCAACCACGGACGCGGGATATCGTCGGAATTCGGGAGCCGCATCTTCACGCCGTTCTCGCAGCAGGCGGAGCATTCGACGCGCGATCGGGAAGGCTCCGGCCTTGGCCTCGCCATCAGCAGGAAGCTGGTGGAAGGCATGAATGGCGAGATCGGCTACAGGTCGGTCCCGGACGATCAGACCATGTTCTGGGTCAGGTTGCCGCTGTCGGCTGCCTGACCGGGCGCTCAAGCGAACCGCTTAGGGGGCTCGGAGCCGCCCTTCGCCGCGACGCGTCTTAAGGTCAGTAAGGCGCCCCCAAGTCGGTCATTCAGGCCTCTGGGCGCGATCCTGAGAAGCTGCCGTTCTTTGCAGCCTGACTGGAGATTTAGGATGCCAAGAAACGTGCCTCTGGTGCCATACTGTTCTGAGCTGCGCTTAGCACCGTGCTCGAGGATTTCGCTCTGTCTCCCGCGACATCGGCCTGAAGGAGGTAGATGTTGACAGCCCGGCCGATATCGCGGTGACGAACCCGTCCAGGCACCCGAGACCGGCAAGGCGAACGTCGACCCAGGTGCTGCTCGGCCGGCGAGGGGTCAGAATTAGGAGGCCGCGATGATCGGCAATTTCACGGAGGAGAATTCCGTCGAAACCGTGAACACTCGGATGGGCGACGGCATCGACCCGCGGCTGCGCGAGGTGATGGCGGCATTGGTTCGGCATCTGCACGCCTTCGCCAGGGAAGTGGAACTGACCCAGGAGGAATGGGAGGCCGGCATCGCCTTCCTGACCGTGACGGGCCAATTGTGCAGCGGCGAGCGGCAGGAGTTCATCCTGCTCTCCGACGTGCTCGGCTTTTCGATGCTCGTAGACGCGATCAACAATCGTCGCCCGCCCGGCGCGACCGAGAACACCGTCTTCGGCCCGTTCCATGTCGACGGCGCGCCGGAGCGGCAAATGGGCGACTGCATCAGCCTCGATGGCAAGGGGGAGAGCTGCCTATTCACCGGTCGGGTGATTGATCTGCATGGCGAGCCGATCGAGGGCGCGCGGGTCGACGTCTGGTCGGACAATTCCGAGGGTTTCTACTCCGTCCAGCAGCCTGATCTGCAGGACAAATGGAACAACCGCGGCATCTTTGTCACGGGCGCCGACGGACGCTATGAGTTCGTCGGCATCAAGCCGGTGAGCTACCCGATTCCGGACGATGGGCCGGTGGGCAAGATGCTCGCCGCGCTCGGCCGTCACCCGAACCGCCCGGCCCACATGCATTTTCTCGTCACCGCCCCGGGCTTCCAGCGGCTCGTCACCCACACCTTCGTGGGCGATGACCGCTGGCTCGGCTCCGACGCCGTCTTCGGGGTCAAATCGACACTTGTTGCGCCGTTCGAGCATGTGCGCGACGGCCGGACTGAATGGCGCTCACCGTTTGACTTCGTGCTGGTGCCAGTCTCGCAATGACTGCGGGCCGGTGCAGCGCGATACCGCCAAAGCACGTGAAGTGATACGATGCGAGGCAGAGCAAAGGAGCGAACCGGAGACCGCTTCCCAATGCGGATCGCCCGTTCGTGGGCCGTCTCCAATGCGCCCTCATCGCGGCCGTTCCGTGTCTGAGCTGGCCGCCCTGAGAGTTACTATTTGCCGCAAACGGGTTGGGGGTCCTGGATACAGATGAAACTACCATCCTCGAGGCGTCTATGAGTGACCGGCTCGGTGGTTGGCCCAGTCGGTCCGTGCTGACCGGGTGGAAATTCTGTTTTGGAAACTGCGGACCTATTTCCGATCTGTTGCGGTTCTTGCCAGTAGAGTGGCAAGGGCATCAACGTCGCTTTCCCGCGTCGTCCCGTTGGTAATGCAAACACGGATGACGTCGCCGCCCTCCAGCTTGGCGACGGAGATCCAGGCTTCGCCGGAGGCAACTACACGCTGCACGATCTCTGCCGGAGGATGCGCACCTACCGGAGGCTTCAGGCAGAGCACCCCGGCCCTGCAGTCGTTCGCGACCTGCCAACCTTCTGCGGACATCGCTGCGCCGAGCCGGCGCAGCAGGTCGACAGCGCGTTCGACATGTTCAGCGTAACCCTGCCACCCCGCATTCGCCAGTGAGAGGAATAGCCGTAACCCCAGAAACCGGCGCGACCACTGAGCGGAGGTCACGTACGGGTCGACCGTCTGCAGGTTGGACGGCATGTAGCTCGCCGCAACCTGGAACGCTTGCGGAAGAACGTCAGGTCGGGCGGTGAGGAACATGCCGGCGCCCATCGTCGTCGCGAACCATTTGTGCGCGTCGATGGTTATCGACGTGGCATTGCCGATACCCTGGAGCGCCGGAGACAGGCGCTTCGAGGCGATCATCGCGCCAGCCCAGGCGGCGTCGACGTGTAGCCAGAGGTCGTGTTTTTCCGCGACACGGGCGCAGCCTTCGAGCGGGTCGATCATTCCGGCATTCGTCGTGCCCGCGGTCGCGACGATCATCACCGGCACGCAACCCGAGGCGAGGTCCGTTTCGATGGCCTTCATCAGGGCCTCGATGCTCATCCGGCCGCTGCCATCAGTCGAGACGAGCCGCACGGAGTCGCGCCCGATCCCGGCCTGATGTGCAATCTTGAGCCAGGCGAGGTGGCTTTCGGCCGAGGCATAGAAGACAGGGCGGCCAGCGAAAGCGAACACACCTTTCGCGCCGTACATCCCGTTTGCGCGGGTCAGTGCGCAGACGAGAGCGGTATAGTTGGCCTCGGCACCGCCGCTCGTAAAGTGGCCTCCGGCATCGCCGGTCAGGCCGGCACGACGGGCAACCGCCTGCAGGACGTGACGCTCAATCTCGACACAGACCGGCGCGTGAGACCAGACCGCGAGCTGGGGATTGAAGCTGGCGGTGATCCGGTCGGCGCATTCGGAGGGCAACGTTGGCGCCGGATTGAAAAGGCCGAAATAGGCAGGATGCGACATCTGCACGATCCCGGTGTCCATCGCACCAACCGTCCAGTCGAGAAGCTGCGAGAGATCGACCGGCCGATCGAAGTCGTACGCCTTCAGGGCCTTGCTAAAATCACTCAGATCTTCGACCGGGGTCACCGGGAGAGAGGCGCGGCGCGTCTCGGACGCTTCAAGTCTCGCGGCCAGCCCATCATGGATTTGCCGGCGGATATCGGGCGGCGGGAACATCGCGTTGGCCATATCGTGCATCTCTGGGCTGGCTCCTTCTCGCCTCGCGTTTCTCCGGGTAAAGTACGTTGCGGCAGCTCTTCGCTCGACCCGAAAGATGTCGCTTCAGCCGACAAAGTGGCGGTGCAACGCCGCAGGTGAGGGTCAAATGCCGGACGTCGACACCAAGGACGTCGCTCTGATACGGGCGGTGGAAGCCAACGCACGGGCGAGTGTGGTCAGCCTTGCGCGCAAGATCGGATTATCACGCAGCGCCACCCATGATCGCCTCGTGCGCCTCGAAGAGAGCGGCATCATCGAAGGCTACTCAGTCAAGCTGCGGCCCGGCGGGATGCCGCGTGCCATTCGGGCCATGCTGACCGTGAAATTCTCGGCAAATCGCGCTCATCGGCATCTCGTCGACCTCATCATGCGGCAGCCCGGCGTTGTGACCGGCCACTACGTTGCAGGCGACATTGCCATGATCCTCGATGCGGAGTGCGAGACGATCTCCGATCTGGAGAAATTGCGAGCGCGGTTGCTGGACGTACCCGGGGTCAGCCACATCACTATACATACGGTGCTGAAGCAGCATCGGCATCGTTGAGCTCGAATGGTCAAGAAAGCGGCCGTCAGCGGAGATATGGCGACGTGATATGACGGACTCGGGTGGTGCCCTTCGCTGCACGTTTCTCTTACGACAGTAACGCGCGCCCAATTCGGCCGTTCAGGCTCGATGTTGACCACCTTGTAAGCGGATAGGCAACTTTCCCGAATTTCCTGCCTCTAAGGCCGACGGGCCGGCCTCTACTGAAGCGGGCCGGAGTCTCGACGAAAGCAGGAAGGGACCAATGGATTTCAGGCTCATGCGGAGCTGCTATTCCCGTCCTTTCCCTGGTGGTCGCCCCTGCGGCCCCGGCCAAACCCTCTGCCGTTGGTTTCTGCGCACTCGCTGTGCGTGGCATTCCGACGGTCGTCTGGTATCCGACGGACACGACGGGGCCGGTGACTACGGTGGCGGGCAACGGTGCCATCACCTCACCCGAATAGGAGTTGCGCCAGGTTCTCAAACAACCAATCGGCGAACCGCTTTTCGTCCCATTTCCGGTCCAGAACGAGCAACCGGTACATATCCGGGCTGACCAACGCCCACCAGATGTCGACTGCCTCCTCTCGGTCCAGACCCGGCGCCATGAAGTCATCTCGATCCCAATTCGCGACGAGTTCGGCAAACCGCTCCCGTCGCCGCGCCTCACCACGCTCCCACATTTCATGCAGGCCTTGGTCGACGCCTGACGCCGATCGGGCCGCCTCGATCAGATCAGCCCCACGGGCGTAGTAGCGCATGTTAAACGCGATCCGTTCGCGAAGTTGCTGGCGAGGATTGCCTTCGGCAGCAGCGAGAGCGGCCTGAAGCGCCGTCAAGTCCGCCTCTGCGGCGAGGTGGTCATGCAACTCCAGCAGTATGCCGCGCTTGGACCCGAACACGGAATAGACGGTCTGCGCGGCTACCCCTGCTTCGTTGGCGATCTCTTCGATCTTCGCGCCCCCAAAGCCCTTCGACACGATCAGTCTCCTAGCGCTCGCCAGAATCCGCCGCCGTGTCTCTTCGGCGCTCTGCTGGCGCCGTTTAGACACGTATGAACGCTTGTTGCCTTCACTCATTTGGATATAGTAGCC
>NZ_RRYH01000021.1 GCF_004010155.1 Solirhodobacter olei
TGCTCGGCGATCAGCCACATGCAGAACATGTCCGCGCTCGACGCCGCCTATGCCGAGGCCGTCGTCGCCGGCGTCGTCAACACCCAGCCCGCCGCGCGCGAACGGCTCGAGGCCTTCGCCAACAAGACCGCCGCAAGGGTGCGACCGCAGGGCTGAGGGCGCGCCCTCAGCCCCCCGCCACGGCGAGGGTCAGCGGGTGCCCGGCCTCTTCCAGCCCCTCGATCACATTGAAATGGTGCCGCCCGGGATCGGCGACGAGCCGGGCCGCGACACCCTTCCGGGACCAGATGTCCGCCAGCAGCGCGGACTGGCGCAGGAACTCCGGCCGCTCCGCTGCCCCGACCCAGGCGGTCACATCGACGCCCGGGCGCGGCGCCTGCAAGGCCGGGCTTTCGGCCACCGCCTCCGTCGAGTCGAGGCCGAGCACGCCCGCCATCGAATGCAGCAGCAAGGGCCGCAGGTCGTGCAGCCCGCTGATCGACACCACGCGCTCCACCCGCGCCGCGATATCCTCCGCCAGCGGGCCTTCCGCGCAGACCATCCGCGAGGCCAGATGCCCCCCCGCCGAATGCCCGGTAAGCCGGATCGGCCCGGCGACCTGCGCCCCCGCCGCCGCCACCGCCGCGCCGATCTGCCGGGTCATCGCCCCGATCCGCGCCTCGGGGGCCAGGGTATAGCCGGGCATCGCCACCGCCCAGCCACGGGCCAGCGGCCCGGCGGCAAGATGTGACCAGCTCGACTTGTCGAAGGTGTGCCAGTAGCCGCCATGGATGAAGACGACGAGGCCACGCGGCGCGCCTTCGGGCAGGAACAGGTCGAACCGTTCGCGGGGAAGGTCGCCATAGGCGAGATCCTCCGCCCCGCATACGCCCGCGCGAAACGCCGCCGCCGCGGCTGCCCAGCGGGCCGGATACTCCGCGCCATCCGGGATATAGGCCCCGTTTGAAAACGCATCCTCCCAGTCGATCCCCGCATCCGCCACCATCGCCTGTCCCTCTCGCCTCTGTCATCTCCTGCACCCATGGCTAGGGGCAAACCGATCACCTTTCAAGCTTGAAGCAAAGCCCCGGAAGCGGATACACCGATGTGCAAGGCCGCCGCCCATCCCCGCGGACGGCCCCGGGCGGAAGGAGCGCGAGATGACCGACAAGACGGCATATGATCCCGGCACCGACGGGGCCGAGATGACCTTCCGGGGTGTCATGTCCTACGGCGACTACCTGCATATCGACCAGTTGCTCTCGCATCAGCGCCCGCTGACCGAGGCGCATGACGAGATGCTCTTCATCATCCAGCACCAGACCAGCGAGCTTTGGATGAAGCTCGCCATCCACGAACTCTCTGCCGCGCGGGAGGAGCTGAAGGCAGGCGCCACCGCGCATATGTTCAAGATCCTTGCCCGGGTCTGCCGCATCTTCGAGCAGCTGAATGGCGCCTGGGACGTGCTGCGCACCCTGACGCCCGCGGACTACTCGATCTTCCGCGAGGCACTCGGCCAGTCCTCGGGCTTCCAGTCCTGGCAGTACCGGATGATCGAATACGTGCTGGGCAACCGGAACCCCAACATGCTGAAGCCGCACGAGCATGTACCCGAGGTCCACCGCCGGCTGTCTGAAGAGCTTGACCGGACCAGCTTCTACGATGACGTGGTCCACCTGCTTTTCACCACCATCGATGGGCCCGATGCCGAGGTCCCCGCACCGCAGCTGCGCACCCCGCACCGGGCACTGCCGGAGATCCAGGCGAAGTGGAAGCAGGTCTACTGCGATATCGAGCGCTACTGGACCCTCTACGAGTTGGCCGAGAAACTGATGGACCTGGAGGATTACTTCCGCCGCTGGCGCTTCAACCACGTGACGACCGTCGAGCGCGTGATCGGCTTCAAGCGCGGCACCGGCGGCACATCCGGCGTGCAATACCTGCGCCGGATGCTGGAGGTGGAGCTTTTCCCCGAGCTCTGGCACCTGCGCGGGGAGCTCTGAACACCGCCCGGCCCGCGGCGAAGGGCGCGCATCCCGCGCGCCACACCGTTTCGTGGTGGACAGCCTTCCGTCCGCGGGCAATCTTGCGCCATGCCACACGATTCTCACGATCATGACCACGACGCCCACGCCCTGCTGCCGCCCGATCCGGCGCTGTGGGTGAAGGCGCTGGAAACACTCCTCTCGCGCAAGGGCTACGTCGACCCTGCCGCAATGGATGCGATCCTCGAATTCTACGAGGAGAAGATCGGTCCCCGCATCGGCGCCCGGGTCGTGGCCCGGGCCTGGTCCGATCCGGACTACCGCGCGGCCCTGCAGGCCGATCCCACCGCGACGCTCGCCGCCGACGGGCTGCTCGGCCGGCAGGGCGAACATGTGGTGGTGGTGGAGAACACGCCCGAGGTCCATAACGTCGTCGTCTGCACGCTCTGCTCCTGCTACCCGTGGCCGCTCCTCGGGATCCCGCCGAGCTGGTACAAGTCCGACGCCTACCGCGCCCGCGTCGTACGCGAGCCGCGCAAGGTCCTTGCCGAATTCGGGCTGGAACTGCCCGAGGGCCAATCCGTCCGCGTCTGGGATTCGACCGCCGAGATCCGTTACCTCGTCCTGCCGATGCGCCCCTCGGGCACCGAGGGGCTTGGGGCAGAGGCTCTGGCCGCCTGGGTCACCCGCAATTCCATGATCGGCACCGGCCTGCCGGAGCGCCCGGCATGACCCGCGTCCATGACATGGGCGGCCGATACGGCGACGGGCCGGTCGACCCGGCCCCGGGCGAGCCTCTCTTTCACGCCCCCTGGCAGCGCCGGGCAATGGCGCTGACGCTGGCCTTCGGCGCGCTCGGCCGCTTCAGCATCGACAGTTCGCGCTTCACCCGCGAGTCGCTCGCCCCGCGCGACTACAGCCGCTTCTCCTATTACGAGAAATGGATCGCGGCGGTGGCGAACCTCGCGCTCGCCTGCGGGCTGGTCACGCGGGAGGAGCTGGCCGGCGCCCCGGTGGCAGAGGCCCCGCTTGACCCCAAGGCGCTCCGCCCCGCTGCCGTCGAACCCGCGTTGCGGCGCGGCAGCCCCAGCCTGCGCGACGGCGCGGCGCCGCGCTTCGCCCCGGGCGATGCGATCCGCACCCGCCTGCCTGCGCGCAATACCCTTGTCGAGGGCGGCCACACCCGCCTTCCCGCCTATGCCGCCGGCCACACGGGACGGATCCTTCGCCGCCACGGCGCCCATGTCCTGCCCGACAGCAACGCCCATCGCCTCGGCGAGGCGCCAGAGCCGCTTTATGCCGTGGCATTCGACGCCGCCGACCTATGGGGCGCGGCGGAACGGGCGGGGGACGAGGTGATCCTGGACCTCTGGGAAAGCTACCTCTCCCCAGCGGAAGCAACCACATGAGCGATCCCCACGAGGTCACCCGCTTCGACGAGCCTTGGCATGCCCAGCTCTTCGCCCTGACGGTCGCGCTTTCCGAGGCGGGCCGGTTCTCGTGGCCGGACTGGACGGAGGCCTTCGGCGCCACTCTCGCCCGCCACGGCCTTTCGCGCGAGCTTGATGGCGGCGCGGATTACTACGCCGCCTGGCTCGAGGCGCTGGAGGGCCTGCTGGCCCGGCTCGACCTGGCGGAGCCCGGCAAGGTCGAGGCACTGCGCAACGCCTGGGAAGCCGCCTATCTCTCCACCCCGCATGGCAAGCCGGTGCATCTGGCCGACGAGGACGCAGCCTAGAATATGTCCGGTTCACCGGCCGCGCGGCCGAAATCGGATTGCAGGAAGTCGAAATCGCAGCCCTGGTCGGCCTGCGTCACATGTCGAGAATAAAGCCAGCCCCAGCCGCGCTCGAAGCGCGGCTCGGGTGGGGTCCATTCGGCTCGGCGGCGGGTGAGTTCCGCCTCGTCCACCAGCATGTCGAGCCGGCGGGCGGCAAGATCGAGGCGCACGGTGTCGCCGGTCCTGAGCAGCCCCAGCGGCCCGCCGACGAAGCTTTCCGGCGCGACGTGGAGGACGCAGGCGCCATAGGAGGTGCCCGACATCCGCGCGTCGGAGATCCGCAGCATGTCGCGGTAACCCTGCTTGATCAGCGCCTTGGGGATCGGCAGCATCCCCCATTCCGGCATCCCCGGTCCCCCCAGCGGCCCGGCGTTGCGCAGCACCAGAACCGTGTCCGGTGTGACCGCGAGATTTTCGTCGTCGATCGCCGTCTTCATCTCCGGATAGCTGTCGAAGACCAGCGCCGGCCCCTCGTGCCGGTGGAACTTCGGATCACAGGCCGCGGGCTTGATCACCGCGCCATCCGGGCAGAGGTTGCCGCGCAGCACGGCCAGCGAGCCCTCGTGATAGACCGGGTTCGAAAGCGGGCGGATCACGTCGTCATTATAGACCTCGGCGCCCGCGAGGTTCTCGCCGAGGCTCCTGCCGGTCACCGTCAGCGCGGAGGTGTCGAGCCGGTCCTCCATCTGCTTCATCAGCGCGCGCAGCCCGCCCGCGTAGAAGAAGTCCTCCATCAGGTACTCCGTGCCCGAGGGGCGGACATTGGCGATGAGCGGGGTGACCCGCCCCAGCGCGTCGAGATCGTCGAGGTCCAGATCAATGCCGGCGCGGCGCGCCATGGCGATCAGGTGAACGACGGCATTGGTGGAGCATCCGGTCGCCATGGCGACGATCGCGGCGTTCTTCACCGCCGCTTCGGTCACGATCCGGCCGGGGGTCAGATCCTCCCAGACCATCTCCACGATCCGCCGTCCGCAGGCCGAGGCCATGCGCTGGTGGCCCGAATCCACCGCCGGGATCGAGGAGGCGCCAGGCAATGTCAGCCCCAGCGCATCGGTGATCGCCATCATGGTCGAGGCGGTGCCCATCGTCATGCAGGTCCCGGCCGACCGGGCGATCCCGCCCTGAACGCCCAGCCATTCCTCGTCACTGATATTGCCGGCCCGCCGCTCGTCCCAATACTTCCAGGCATCCGAGCCGGAGCCGAGGACGCGGCCGGCATAATTGCCGCGCAGCATCGGCCCGGCGGGCAGATAGATCATCGGCACCCCGGCCGAGAGCGCCCCCATCACCAGCCCCGGCGTGGTCTTGTCGCAGCCCCCCATCAGCACAACGCCGTCGAGCGGATGCGAGCGGATCATCTCCTCGGTCTCCATCGCCAGCATGTTGCGGTACAGCATCGAGGTGGGCTTGGTGTAGCTCTCGTCGACCGACAGCGCCGGCATCTCGACGGCAAAGCCACCCGCCTGCAGCACCCCGCGCTTCACGTCCTTCACGCGCTCGGGGAAGTGCGCGTGACAGGTGTTCAGCTCCGACCAGGTGTTCAGGATGCCGATGACGGGCTTGCCCTGATACTCCTCGTCCGAATAGCCAAGCTGCATCATCCGCGACCGGTGGCCGAAACTGCGCAGATCGTCCGGCGCAAACCAGCGCGCGCTCCGCAGGTACCGCCCTCTTTCGTCGCCCTTCGCCAAACCAGCCCCCCTCGATGCTCTTCGGGCTGGAGTGCATGCACACGCCCAAAAGCCCGCCATTTGATCTGGCCGGTGACCACATCAATACATATTATTATTACATCATCATAGCTTACGAATGAACCTGCCGCCCGAAGGCGGCCTGGTTCCTCCGCCTCGCCCCTTCAGTCGCCCGCCCGGGGCACGTAGCCCGCCAGATCCACCGGCGTCAGCAGCGGCCGGCCCGCGAAGAAGGCGGCGAGGTTGTCCACCACCAGCTGCGCCATCGCATCGCGCGTCTCGACCGTGCCGGAGGCATGGTGCGGATAAAGCGTCACGTTGCGCAGCGCGACGAGCCGCGGCTCGGCCGTCGGCTCCTCCTCGAACACGTCGAGTCCTGCATGGCCCAGCCGCCCGGCCGCCAGCGCCTCGATCAACGCCTCCTGGTCGACCGTGCTGCCGCGCGAGACATTGACGAGGAGGCCCTCTGGTCCCAGAGCCTCGATCACCTCGCGCGAAATGATGCCCCGCGTCGCCGGTCCGCCGGCGAGGGCGACAACGAGGTGGTCGCACTCCCGCGCGAGGGTCACCAGATCGGCCACCTGCCGCCAGGGCGTGGTTTTGGCGCTGCGGTTCCAGAAGGCGATCTGTAGCCCGAAGACCTCGGCGCGGCGCGCGATGGCCTGCCCGATGGTGCCCAGCCCGACGATTCCCAGCCGCGTGCCGGCCACCCGGCGCTGCAGCGGGTACATCCCCTCGCGCACCCATTCGCCGGAGCGGACATAGGCATCCGCCCCGACCAGCCCGCGCCGGGCGGCCAGCAGAAGGAGTATCGCCGTATCGGCCACGTCGTCGCAGAGCGCGGCAGAGGTATTGGTCAGCGCGATCCCACGCTCGGCCAGCGCGGCCAGGTCGAACCCCTCGAAACCCGCCGAGGCGCAGGCGACGATCCCGAGCTTCGGCATCGCCGTCAGCATCTCGCGGGTCAGCGGCACATGGCCATTGGTCGCCAGGGCCCGGCATGCGGCGCCGTGCGCGGCCAGGAAGGCCGCCGGGTCGTCGGCACGGTCCCAGCGGTGAACGGTATAGGCCGCCTCCACCTGCACCATCGCCCTGGGGCGCAGGTCGTGCAGCATCATCAGATCCGGCTTGGTCATAGCTCGCCCCCTCAGCGCCTGTTTGCCCGGCGTCATTCGCCGAAGGCCGCCAGATGCACGTCCTTCGCGCGCCGGTAAAGGCCGATGATCGTCTCGCCCGGGAAGACCGGCGCGCCGCCGCAGCCGGTCGGGCCCTTGATCCCGATCGCGACGCCCATCAGCTTGTCGCGGGTGACTTCCTTCATCTCGATCTCCTCAGGCAAGTTCCGCAGGCCGCAGGCCAGCGGGAACGTTCCGATAGCAGACAGAGCGCAGGAAGCGCCGGATGGAAAGGGCTCCAGCCGAGGGCGCCCCGAAATTGGCGGGCCGGAGCGGAAGATGATCCGGGGCGCCGTGCGCGTCCGCCGGCAAACTGGTCGTGCGGCGATGATGAACGCCATGCCTGTGACACCCCGAGGCGCTTCCGTTGCGCGGGCGCGGGTTGACCACGGGTCCGCATGGCCGGCCCGGCCCGCAGAACCTGACCTTCGCGTCACGGGCAAGGCCTCCGGCCGATGACCAGCGGTGGGTCGGCAACACCCGGTGTTCCGGCTATGCTCATTGAAAGGGCGTAATCAGCTTCGATCGGAGGCAAGGCATGGGCGATGAAGATACGGGCGCCAACGTGAGCGGCAGGATGTGGGCGGTCGTCACGATGGGGACAGGCGGATACGAGCAGCTCGTGTACCGGCAGGTCCAGGTCCCGAAGCCCGGCCCGGGCGAAGTGGTGCTGGCCGTGCTCGCAGCCGGCATCAACAACACCGACATCAACACCCGGCTGGGCTGGTATGCTTCCTCCGTCACGACGGGCACGGATGACGCCCCGACGGAACCGAACCACACCGACGGCGGCTGGAGCGGGGCAACGCCGTTTCCCCTGATCCAGGGCACCGACTGCTGCGGCAGGGTCGTATCGGTCGGCCCGGGCGTGGAGCCGGGCAGGGTCGGTTCCCGCGTTCTGGTCCGGTCCTGCATGCGCAAGGCCGGGTTCGGCTCGATGGACACCGTCTGGCTCGGATCGGACTTCGATGGCGCCTTCGCGCAATACGTCAAGGTGCCTGAACAGGAGATATTCGCGGTCGACTGCGACTGGAGCGATGCGGAGCTTGCCACCATTCCCTGTGCCTACGGAACCGCAGAGAACATGGTTCACCGCGCCCGTGTCGCCCCGGGCGAGCGCGTGCTGGTTCCCGGCGCGTCGGGCGGCGTCGGCTCTGCCCTGATCCAGCTTATCAAGCGGCGTGGCGCCGAAGTGATCGCGGTCACGAGCGCCTCCAAGAAGCAGGCGGTCACGGAGATCGGCGCAGATCGCGTCCTGCTCCGGGACGATGACCCGGTTGCCGCCCTCGGCGAAAACAGCGTCGACGTCGTGATCGACAATGTTGCCGGGCCGGCCTTCGGCGAGATGCTGAAGGTTCTCAAGCGCGGCGGGCGCTACGTGTCCTCTGGCGCGATCGCAGGCCCGGTCGTCCAGCTGGACATGCGCGACATGTATCTCAAGGACATCACCCTGATCGGCTGCACCGCATGGGATGAGCCGGTCTTTGCCAACCTGATCTCCTATATCGAGAAGGGCGAGATCCGCCCTCTGCTGGCGGGCACCTACCCGCTCGACCGGATCGCCGAGGCGCAGCGCGCGTTCCAGGAGAAACGGCACGCCGGCAAGATCGTCCTGCTCCCCGCGCCCTGATCGTCGGTGCCGCCATCCGGGGTCCGGGCATTCAGCGGACGGGCTAATCCCAATGATGGCACGGGACGTATTGGCACCGCCTGGTCAATTTAACTGCACCCCCAGAAGGGCCGAGGCTTCGGCCACGAATTCGTCGCGTTCCGCGGCGATCCAGGCAAGGAACGCACGCATCGCCCGGTTGGGACGCCGGGTCTTTGGCCAGATCACGCGATACATGTAGGAGCCCCGGCGCATCACGCGGGGACCAAGGGGCGCGACAAGCCGGCCCTCGCGCATGTCGTTGAACACCTCCGTCAGGCCGGTCAGCACCAGTCCCGCCCCCGATACGGCCGTATTTTGGCCGGTGGTGTGCTGACCGCCGAACGGGTCCGTCGAGGTCAATCCGAAATCCTTCATCCACGCTGCCCAGTCACGCCATTCCGGGTCGGTCGTCCGGTCGTACAGGATGAAAAGCGGCACGCCGGTTAGGTCACGCGTCTCCTGGGTGATCCCGTGCGCTTCCGCGAAGCCCGGCGTGCAGACGGGAAGATAGCAGCCGTGACAGATTTCGAGCGCGTCGAAGCCTTGGCCCGCATCGCGTGAAAAACGGATGGCCATGTCGATGTTTTCCGCGCGCAGGTCGACCAGCGCGTCACTCGCCTCGATCTTGATCTCGATATCGGGATAGGCCCCGTAAAACGACGTCAGCCGGTTGGAAAGCCAGTGGTCGAGGTAATGGTAGGTCAGCGAGATGGTCAGATGCCGGCCGTCGCGCCCGCCGCGCAACTGGGCCAGCGCCTCGTCTACTGCGCCAAAGCCCATGGTCAGCTGCTCGGCCACCTCGCGGGCCTCCACCGTCGGCCGCACGCCCGATGGAAGCCGGTCGAACAACCGCAGGCCGAGGTAGTCTTCCAACCCTCTGAGTTGCTGTCCGATCGCGCCGACGGTCACGCCGAGTTCATCGGCGGCCGCGCTGAAGGTGCCGCAGCGCAGGGTCGCTTCGAGGGCTCTGAGTGCATTCAGGTGCGACAGCTTCATGAGGCACTATAGCAGAGATCGAGATGTCTAAAGAAAATCTGACCTGACCTTGCGGCAAAGCGATGGAATGCTCTGTGCGGTACTCAGGAAAAAGGGACTGTGCGATGAAACGCTATGTGATCGAACGCGACATCAACGGGGTCGGCGCGCTCAGCGATGAAGAGCTCGCAGGGGCCGCGAAGACCTCCAACGCGGCGCTCGCCGAACTGGCGCCGCGGGTACAGTGGGAACATTCCTACGTCGCCGGGGACAAGACCTTCTGCATCTATCTCGCCGAGAACGAGGATGCGATCCGCCGCCACGCCGAGATCAGCGGCTTCCCCGCGACGAAGATCACCCTTGTCTCGGGCATCATCGACCCGACGACAGCGGGCTAGGCAGCCCCGCGGCGCGCATCGGCCCAAGGCCTGCGCCACAGGTGCCCGCCAGGCCCCAGTGGCGCAGGTTCAACGCCGGAGCATCCGTCTGAGGCTGAGCGCGAGGATCACGATACAGCCAAGCAGAAGCAGCCCGGCCCCCGCCAGCGGCATGAGGCCGCCCAGCCGTACAGCCAGCGCCACGATCACGATCAGCCCAAGGACCTGCAGCGCGAGGTTGCCGTCATCGACAAAAAGCCCCAGCAGCTCGCTGAATATCGACTTGATGAATTGCATCAGACGGCCTCCTGCCGGCCGCAGGTCCCGTTCATCACGCTGACCGCGACAAGCGAAACGATGAGCAGAATGACCAGTATGGCCAGGATGGACAGATCGGCGCCGGGCCAGGCGGCCCCGAGGCCCTCGCCCGTCCAGAAGATCCCGAAGGACGTCAGCATCAGCCCTACGGCGAATTTAAGCGTGTTCTCCGGCACGGTGCTGAGCGGCTTGTGAACGACCGCCCCGACCAGCAGCACCGCGACGGCCGCGGCCAGCGCCCCGAGTCCCGCGATCCAGGTCATGTGATGCGCGGTGCCGACGGCGATGACGATGAAGACCACCTCCACGCCTTCGAGAAGCACGGCCTTGAAGGCCGCCATTCCCGCCAGCCAGTCCGCGCGCTTGTCGGCGGCAAGCTTCGTCAAGGCGTCGGTTTCCTTGGCAAAGGCGGCTTCCTCATCGTGCAGTGCGATGAACCCGCTGGCACGCAGGATTGCCTTTCTCAGCCAGCGCATCCCGAACAGGACGAGCAGCGTGCCGACCACGAACTGCATCACTCCGAGGGGGATCAGCGCGAACAGCGGGCCGAAGATCAGCACCAGCACGACGAGCAGCCCGAGCGCGGCGAATGTGCCCGTCAGCGCCGGCCGCCAGCTTCGCGTCAGCGCCACGGCCAGCACGATGGTGAACGCCTCGACGACTTCGACGACAGAGGCGAGGAATGCCGCCGTCAGCGTCGGGAGGATGGAGGTGAGGTGCATATCAATCCTTTCGATCTCGGTGCCGGCCTTTCGGCGGCATGAAGGCTTGCCCAGGCCCGGGCCTCAGCTTCTGTCGTTCGTCTCCCCGGCCCCTGCAGGGCGCCGCGTTCCGCGTTTGAGCCAGTTGCGATCGACCTGGCCGCGCAGGCGGCTCAGGGCGTCGAGGCTCGCGACGGCGCCCGCGCGGTTCCTCGCGGCAAGGCCAAGCGTCAGGGCCTCGATCAGCACGAGCGTCGCGCCATGAAGCGCCAGGTGGTCCGACCGGCCCCGCGGCACGTACAGCACCGTCTCCACCCGAGAGCCGATCAGCGGGCCGAGACTGTCCGAGATCAGAACGACCTTCGCCCCGACCTCCGCCGCATGGTCCAGCAGGACCTCGACCTCCCGATAGACTGGCGCATAAGCCAGCATCAGGACAACGTCACCCGAGGTGACCCAGGCCAGCTTGTCGGCCATCCCGACGCCCGCGGAGGTCATCGCCATAGTGCGCAGGCCGATGCGGTTGAACTGAAGCGCCACGTAGTCGGCGATACACCCCGAGGGCCCGATGCCGAACACGTGCCGCGTTGGGGCGCTGCCGATCAGCTCGACCGCATCGGCAAAAGCCTCGGCCAGATCGGGGCGGCGCAGCGCGTTCACCCCGTCTTCGTGCAGATCGAGCAGGTGATGCAGGATCGCCGCCGGCTCTCCCGTCGTCGCATCGAGCGTCCGCGACAGCAGACGCGAGGGCGAGGACGCGCCGGTCAGCTCGGCCAGCAGATCCTCACGAAGATCCGGCAATCCGGCATAGCCGAGCGATCGCGCCGTGCGCACGACGGTCGCGTCGCTTGTCCCGGCCGCCTCGGCGATCAGCGCGGCGGAGTTCAGCACCACCACGTCCTTGTGGGCCGCGAAGAACGTGGCCACGCGCGCCTCGGAAGGCGGCAAACGCGGAACTATAGCCTCGACGCGCCGATCGAACGGCAGCCGGTCGTTACCCTCTCGTCCCATGGCGCGCCTTCTCAGGATATTTCCGGATCATTCACTACAGATTTTACAACTTGAACCAAATGCTACAACCCAAATCGTGGACCCATTCGGCTGACCATCCTGCGTGTCGGCCCTTGTCTGATCTCCCAGCGTCTGATGTCCCTCGGTCGCTTGCGGGACCGCACCGCTAGTCTTCCCGAAAAACCAGGCACCGCGCCCAGTCCACGTGGAAGGCAACGCGCTCCCCCGCCGCGATCCGGCGGTCGAGCCGGAGGTGGATCGTGCCGCCGGGCAGATCCACAAGCGCCTGCCAGCCGCCGCCGGCATAGCCGCAGACCCTTACCCTGCCGGCCAGCGTGCCGGGCCCCTCATCCATCGGCGTGAGCCATTGCGGCCGCAGGAAGAGCTGCGCCTTTCCGGGGGCCTGCCCGACCGGGCGCGGCGCCCGGGCGCTGCCCCAGACAAGCGCATCGTCCGTGACCTCGACCGGGAAGGGCCCGGCAGCCCCGGTGAAATGCGCGACGAACGGTGTAGCCGGGTGGTCGTAAACCCTGTCGGGCGCGTCGATCTGCAGCAGATTGCCGTTGTGCAGAACACCGACCTGATCGCCAAGAAAGAAGGCCTCTGACTGGTCGTGCGTGATGTAGAGCGCCGCAATGCCGGCGTCGCGTACCGTCGCGGCGATCATGTCCCGCAGCTCGTCGCGCAGTTTCGCATCGAGGTTGGACAGCGGCTCATCGAACAGCAAAAGCCGCGGCTGCGCCGCCAGCGCCCGGGCAAGCGACACGCGTTGCTGCTGTCCGCCCGACAGTTCGTGCGGATAGCGCGCGCCAAGCCGGTCGAGGCCGACCGCCGCCAGCGCCGCGGCACCGGCCGCGCGCCAGTTCGGCACGCGTCTTTCACGCAGGGGCAGGCCGACGTTGTCGGCCGCCGTGAGATGCGGCCAAAGGGCGTAATCCTGGAACACCATGCCCAGCGCGCGCTGCTCCGGGGTCGCGAACCGCGGCCCGGCGTCATCCACAAGCGCACCGGAAACCGCGATCTCTCCGCCATCGAGCCGCTCAAGACCGGCCACCAGCCGCAGAAGGCTGGTCTTGCCCGACCCGGACGGCCCGAGAAGGCACAGGATCCGGCCCGGCGCCAGATCGAGAGAGACGTCGGCGACCGCCCGGGTCTGCCCGTAACTCTTGCGCGCGTTGCGGATTTCAAGGGCGCGGGCGCTCATCGGGTCGGCTCCGTTGAAAGGCGCTGCCATGCGCACGGCGTCAGCCGGGCGAAGGCGAAGCGGGCGAGAAGAACGGCGCCCCCGACCATCGCGATGGCGGTCAACTGCAGCGCGGCCTCGGTTTCGAAGTTGAAGCCGTGCAGATAGGCGATCAGCGCGACGGCAAGAGGCGGCGAGCCGGGCGGGTAGAGCAGCTCCGACGCCGGAAGTTCGAACACGATATGGCTGGCCGTCAGCAGGAAGGCGAACATGATCGGCGTCGCCAGAAGCGGCAGCCGGATCCGGAGCCAGCGGCGCCCGGCGGAGACGCCGTGAACCGCCGCGGCCTCGTGCATGCTGCGGTGTTGCTGGCCCACTGGGCCAAGCAGCATGCGAGAGGTGACCGGCAGGGCGCCGGTGACATAGGCCATCGCCAGGGCTGCGGAGGTGCCGTAAAGCGGCAGCCAGGGCTGGTTGAACGCGAAGATGTAGCCCGCCGCAAGGATCAGGCCGGGCAGCGCCATGATCGTCAGCAGCCCCCAGTCGAGAACGCGCGCAAGCCCGGTCGGCCGCATCAGCGCCAGTGCCACCCCGAGGCCAAGCAGAATGGCCCCAGCCGAAGCAACGAGCGACAGCTTGGCCGAGTAGAGCAGCGCCCCGAAGACCTCGGGCACCCGGAACACGTTGGCGTAGTGGGCGAAGCTGATGTTCGACAGCGAGAAGGGCTTCGAGATGTCCCCGACGAGGGAGACGGAGTCGGCCGAGAAGACCGGGATGCCGAGCGCGAGCGTCATCACCACCGCCACGCCCCCCAGCTGTACCGCGATCTGGCCCCGGGAGAGCCGGCGACGGCGCGGCGGGCGGGCGCGTCCGGTGATGATGCGGTAGCGCTCCGCCCGGCGGTTGACGCGGGTCTGCAGCCAGACGGCGGGAAGAACGAGGCTGAGGAGCAGCCAGCTGTCCGCCGCGGCGAGCCCGAAGTTGAGGGGCATCGCATTGAGCGCCGCGTAGATCGAATAGGTCGCCATCGGAAAGTTGACCCCCGCGGCCAGCGTGTCGGCGACACCGAAATCCGCCAGCGACTCGGCATAGACCATTGCGAAGGCGGCCAGGATGCTGGGGACCAGCAGGCCAAGCGCCAGCCTGACCCGCGTCCGGCCGGAAATCCCGTGGACCCGGCCGGCCTCGTCGATCTCCTCGGGCACGGCCAGCCAGGCCGCGACAAGCGTGAGATAGGCGAAGGGAATGAGCTTGAGCCCCAGCACCAGCATCACGCCGAAGGCGCTGATCATGATCGTCGAGGCCCAGGGCATGTCGATCAGCCCACCGGGCGCCAGCAGGAACTGCCAGCCGACAGCCATGAAATAGGAAGGCAGCAGCAGGATCGCCCAAACCGCGCCCTCGATCAGGCGCCGCCCGGGCAATGTGGTGCGGCTGGTGAGCCATGACAGCCAAAGCCCGGTCGAGGTGGCGATCACCCCTGCCCCCGCTCCGATCCACATGGAGTTCAGGAGTGCGCGCAGGTTGTAGCTGCTCAGCGCCTCCGCAAAGCTGTGCAGGCTGACGATACCGCCGCTTGCGGTCTGCCCGAACAGGTGGGGAAAGACCGCGAGGGCCAGGAAGCTCAGCAGCGGATAGCCCAGCAGCAGCGCCACGATGGCAATGCCGAGCAGCGGCAGGATCAGCCGCTTCGCCATACGCCCGCCATCCCGAAGCAGGACGGCCGGGGCCGTCCGGCCCCGGCGGAGACGCGGGGGCATGACCCCCGCGAACCCGTTATCTAAATCTTCCGAGCTCATCTGCTCAGTGGACGATGTTGTTGGTGAACCAGGTAACGACGCTCGCCTCGCGCGGCCCCCAGACCATCGGGTCCAGATACTGCGTCTTCAGTGTCGCGACCGACACGACACCGGCATCGGCCTTTTCGCCTTTGACCACCGGGTTGAAGAGCGAGTCGCCGCCCGCATCGCCGGTCAGCGCGATCTTCTGCCCCTCGGGCGACATCACGAACTGAATGAACCGCTCGGCTTCCTTCTGAACCTCGGGCGAGGCTCCGGAAGAGATCGCGATGGTGCGCGGCAGCAGGCTGACCGGGTTCGGATAGATGATCTCGAAGGGCTTACCCTTGATCTTGCGGCCGATGCCGGCGCTGTCCTGCGCGATGGCGACCGAGGTCACGCCGAGGCCGAGCGCACGCAGGTTCGGGCCATTGGTATCGAAGACCTTCACGTCGTTGGCCTTCATCTTCTTCCACCAGGCTTTGCCCTGATCGACACCGCCCTGCCACTGCATCATGCCGGCGACCATCGGGTAGGTGGGCCCGGAAATCGCCGGGTTGTTGATGCCGACCTTGCCCTTGAACTGCGGCTTGAGCAGATCGTCCCAGCTGGTCGGCCAGTCAGCCTTGTTCGGCAGTTTCTTGGTGTTGACGACGATCGCGCCGGCGACCGAGACGGCCGTGGCGGTATAGGCGTGATCCTTCGGCTGCAGCTCGGCGCCGGTCGCGGTCCAGTCGGCCCTGGGCGCGAAGGGTTTCAGTAGCCCCTGGCTGGCCAGGGCGCGCATTCCCTGGGCCCCGTCGACCCAGATGACGCCCCATTGCGGGTTCTGCTTTTCCGCAGCGACCTTGGCCAGAAGCGGGCCGGTGCTGCCGTCGACGACCTTTGTCGGGATGCCCGTGGCCTTTTCAAAGGCCTTGCCCATCGCGGTGTCGTAGCCAATCGCGGCATAGACGACGAGCGGCTGGGCCGCATTGGCGGCCGAAGCAACGCCGCAGGCAATGGCGGTGGTGGCGGCGAGTATCTTGAGCGAGATGCGTGAGCGCATGAATTCCTCCTCAGCGGGAATTGCGGTCAGACAGTGCGGATGACTGACCCACGGACTTCAGTTTCACAAAGGCCTTGCCGCTCTCGCATACGAGCGATTCATTACGTGCACGTGACAGTTCTGTAGTGTTTGCGACGAGGCGCCAGGGATCACACGATCGTGAGGTCGCTCCAATCGCGACCCAAAGGATTGCCTGAAGTCATCGACCCAGCATCGCTTCAAAGCCCGACGCAAGAAGTGCTGCCGAAGAGCCGCAATAAGGCATGAGGGATTTCAATACGGCTGCCAGTCAGCCGAATTGGGTTTGAGATCATATGAATTCAAAAAATTGAATATTATTTGCACGGCCATAATTACCCCGGATGAACAATACAATACATTGATTTTAATACATTTATTATATTCAAGTCGTGTGCGACAATCTGTCAGGCCGAAATTGATTCACATCAAAGTTTCACGAAGACCTGAGAAGTATTGATTTCGACGGAGGGCAAAGGAGCCCCCACGCAAGCTGTGATATCCGGAAGGGGTTTCGGATATGACGAGATAGGAGTGTCCGAAATGACAAAGCTTGGGACGAAATTTCTGATTGCCGCCACTTTCGCCGCCACGACCGCGTTCAGCGCGGGTGCGGCCATGGCAACGGCCACGCAAGCTCAGCCCGTGACGAAAACCATCTATGTCCTGGCTGACGACATGGGCCTTCTCGGGCCCGACAAGCAGCATCATGACAGCTTCCTGCCCTCGAGCTTCGTTCTTAAGGCCGGCCAGCAGGTCAAGCTCGTGTTCGTCAACTACGATGACATGCCGCACAGCTTCACCGCGCCGGGTCTGCATGTGAACGTGATCGTGAAAGCGGCCACCCACAAGGCCGGCAGCGACGCCGTCGTCCCGACCGAGACGACCTACACCTTCACCCCGTCGAAGGCGGGCCAGTTCCGCTGGCACTGCAACTTCCCCTGCGACAAGGGTGACGGTGCGGGCTGGGCGATGAAGGCCAGCGCCACGGGCCAGGACGCGGTCGGCTACATGGCTGGCTATGTCGTGGTGATGTAATCCACGAAACAGGTCGCAGATCTGGAGGCGCAGCCGTAAAGAGCGGCTGCGCCGATTTCTTTTCCGGATCACGCGCATCTTTCCGGTGAAACCCATTCACGACAAATGGACCTGCGCCATCGCGGGACCGTTTGCTGCGACCCCGGGGCAGCCCGGCATTGCCGCCACCCGCCCGGAGCGCCGCCAAGGTGCGGGTCAGGCCCCGGCGTCTTCATGCGGCACGGGCAAGATCCCCGATCCGCCCGGCAATGCGAGACGTCAATGCGGCGGCGCCTTTCACCCGTCAAGTTCGCCCGACTGCCGCACTTTTCCCACGGCGCAGCATTCTGGCAGAAAGGAGAACCCACATGCGTATCCTTTACATCGCCGCCATTGCCCTCCTTCTGAGCAGCGGCCCGGGGTTGGCGCAGACCGGTCTCGGGCCGGTTTATCAGGCGTTGCGGGACCAAGGCTTCAGCCAGATGCAGACCTACCAGGAGCAGGGCCGGATCCGCGTGACCGCGCGCCGGGGCGGGGCCCTTCGCCAACTCGTCTACGACGCCGGGACCGGCAGGCTGTTATGGGACAGCATGGACCCGCGGGACCGCGCCCATGATTATCTCTTCATGCGCTCCCAGGATCAGCTTCACATGGAGCACCATGAGAGCGAGGGAGACCGCGATCATGATGGCGGCATGGGCGGGGGAGACGGGGGAATGGGCGGAGGCGGCATGCACGGCCACTGAACCGGCCCCATTCGCGAAGGGGGGGCTCGCACAATTCGGCAGCCTTCCATTGCCCGTCGGCTTTGATCCGGATCATGGCGGCCAGCCCTGCGCTCAGGCGAAAATCTCGCCAGAGATACGATGGAGAGAACCATGAAACTCCTGAAGACGCTGGCAATTGCGCTTCCGCTCAACGCTGTTGCGATCGCGGCGCTGGCTGATGCGCCGGGTCCCGGTAATTACTATGGTCACATGATGGGCGGCTACGGATACGGGCCCGGTTTCTTCGGTATGGGCGTAATGATCCTGTTCTGGGCGATCCTCATTGGCGCCGTTGTGATTGCAGTCCGCTGGCTGATGGAACGGGACCATAAACGCAGCAACAGCGCGCTCGACATCCTCAAGGAACGACTCGCGCGCGGCGAAATCGAACCCGAGGAATACGAGGCCCGGCGCAAGGTGCTCGAGGCCTAGGGCGCAGCCCCGCCGATTGCCGCCGTCCGGCCTTGGCGCCGGCACAGGTTGGCCAGGCGGCTTATCGATCAGGGGTGCGGGTTCTGGCCGGTCGCGATCATCAGGTGATGCGCCTGATGGTGGCTGCCGAGGGCAAGCACCCCGATGAAGCCGAGGGCCTTCACCTTGACGATGTCCCGTGGATCGCGGACGGCGATGGTCAGGGCCGCGCCCTGCGGGATGTCGTGTGCGGCGTAGGTCCAGCCACCGACGCCATTCATCGTCTTTGCATGCGCCGCGACCATGCGGCGGATCGAGCCAGCCGTATCGCCCTGGCCGGTCACTACGAAGCGGACCCCCTCCGCCACATCCTCGGTTTTCACGCGGGAGCGCAGCGTGACGTTGTCCATGTCGATAAGGTGCTGGCGAAGCGCCTCGATGTTCACCTTCGACCAGTCAGTCTTGGGGTCCGCCACGAGCATGTTCACGATCTCATGGATCGCGGCAAAGGCTGCCTGGCCGCCCTCGCGGGGCATTTGACCGGGCGGCATGACCATGTGGGTGCCGTGATCCATCGCCTGCATCTGGCCGGCGACGCCGGGCATCTGGTCGGCGAAGGCCCCGGGGGCGGCAAGAAGGAGGGCAAGGAGGAGGAGGCGCTTCATTCGGAGCTCCGATACGGGCGTGGGATTGAGGCCCCCACTCTTGCGCAGGCTTCGCACAGATCCACATGATCGCCATCATGCCCATGCCCCTTGTTTCCTATTTCGCCACCCTGCCCCACGGCGAGCGCCACCTGAACCCGGGCGCCTTCCTCTTTCATCAGGGGGACGCGGTGACGCGCCTGTTCCTCGTCGTCGAGGGCGGCGTCGAACTCGTCCGACATCAGCAGGACGGAACGACGGTGATCCTTCAACGCGCGGGCGAGGGCGCCATCGCTGCTGAAGCTTCGGTCTTTTCGACGGCTTACCACTGCGACGCGGTCGCCATTGCCCCCACCCGGGTGGTCTCCGCGCCAATGGCGGAGGTTCGGGAGCTGTTCGCGCGATCCCCGGAGTTCGCGGAAGCCTGGGCGCGTCACCTGACCACAGAGGTTCAGCGAGCGCGGCTCCGCAGTGAGATCCTGACCCTTCGCACCGTCGCGGAACGCCTCGACGCCTGGGTGGCCGGCCAGGGCCAGGACCTGCCCGCCAAAGGCGAATGGAAGTCCCTCGCCCGGCAGATCGGGGTCAGTCCGGAAGCGCTTTACCGGGAACTGGCGCGGCGACGGGCAAGCTGAGCGCTAAGAGCCTGAAACCCGACATGGCCCGCGCAAAGGATCAGCCACGGCAGCCCCCCTTCGAACCGGAGCGCATGGCACCGTGCGGTAGCCCCAACAGACGCGACAGTCGCCGCGCAGGTGTCTGGGATACCTGACCCCGGCGGAGGTCTTCCAACGCCACCTGAAAAGGGGATCCGGACCGGATCCAACCTCGTTAGTCGATACAGAAGATCGGTGGATTGGTAGCGGAGGAGGGACTTGAACCCCCGACACGCGGATTATGATTCCGCTGCTCTAACCAGCTGAGCTACTCCGCCACGGTGGCGCGGTAGGTAGGGGACGCCGGCGAAGGCGTCAAGAGGAAAACCGCCACGCGCACATCCGCGTCAGCACCCTGCGACGGAAGGCCCCGCGTCAGCCGTTTGTCAGGTTGAAAACCTATATCGCTGCGGGCATCTTGCGGGGTGCCTTCCTCCTCCTCCTCGACCGAAAGGCAAGCCTATGTCCTCCACTGCCGATACCCCTCGCCGCTATGCCCCGGCCCGTCCCGCACGCGCGCCGCGCCACAGCCGGCTGACACGGCTCTCTCATGCCGCGCTCGTGCTGGCGGTGATCGTCCAGCTGGCGAGCAGCCTCGTCATGCGCCGCCCGTATGGCGGCAATCCGGGCAACGGGTTTTTCCAGATCCATGAATATGCCGGCCTCGTTGCCATGGCGATCATCGTGGTGTTCTGGCTGAACGTGATCGGCCGCCGCCTCGGCACCGCGCCGGCCGCCCTGATGCCGTGGTTCTCCGCCGAACGCCGCCGGGCCCTGCACGCGGATATCCTCCGCCATATCGAGGCCGCCAAGCGCCTGCGTCTGCCGGAGCATGACGAGCGCGCTGCCCTGCCCTCGGCGATCCACGGGATGGGCCTGCTGCTGATGACCTACATGGCCGCCTCCGGCACCGTCTGGTACGCGATGACCGCAAACGGCCTCGGCCACGTGGCGTTCGTCCGCCCGATGATGGAGATCCACGGCGCCTTCGGGAACCTGGTCTGGGTCTATCTCTTCGGCCATGCCGCGCTGGGTGTTCTCCAGCACGTGACGAGCAGTCAGCCGCTTTCGGTGATGTGGTCGGCCAGGGACTGAGCCCCGTCCCCGCCGTCCGCACGGCCGCCGCCGTCCGCGCCGCCCCCGCGGCGCGGCGCGCCCCGCCCGCTGCCCGAGATCGCCCGCGTCACATCGCGCAGCGCGGTCAGCGGCGGCAGCGAGCCCGGCACCGCGAAGTAGCGCGAACGCCAGTCCGGCCCGAACTTCTGCTTGAAGGCACGCAGCCCGGCGAAATTGTAGAATGCGCTGCCGTATTTGAAGAGGACGGAGCCGAAGCGGTTCCAGAGCCGCGCGCCGTACTTGACCTCCAGCCCGGCCAGGGGCGCCATGCCCAGGCTGAACGTCGCCACACCTTCGGCCCGCATCCGCTCCATCAGCGCGACGAAGAGGTATTGCATGACGTTGGCCGGCGCCTCAGGGGCGAAGCGCATCAGGTCCACCGTCGCCGCCGCCTGGCTCGGCACTTCAAGGACATTGGCGAAGGCGATCACCCGCCCCTCGCGCCGGACCAGCGCCAGCCGGAAGCGCTGCAGGTAGCCCGGATCGAACCGCCCGACCGAGAAGCGCTTCTCCCGCCCCTTCTTGCCGGCAAGCCAGCGGGCCGAGACATCGGCCAGTTCCGCCATGAGCGCCGGTGAATGCGGCGGGGCGGAAAGGGCGAAGCTGACCCCCTCCCGCTCCAGCTGGTTCTGGGCGGCGCGCATCGCCTTGTACTTGCGGCCGGACAGCGAGAACCCGGCCAGATCGACAATCGCCTCCTCGCCGATTTTGTTCACCGTCAGGCCCATCTCGACCCAGATCGGCAGATAGGCGTCGGTGATCTCGTAGAAGACCGGACGGCAGCCGGCGGCGTAGGCGGCGTCGAAGAAGGCCCAGGCGAGGTCATGCACGGCCGCCTTCGGCCCGACGGGGTCGCCATAGGCGATCCAGGACTTGCCCTGCACGACGTACATGATGAAGGCGTCGCCGGCTTCGGAGAAGAAGAAGGTCTTGTCGCCGCTCAGCGCCAGGTTCGCGATCGGCAGGTCCTGCCCCGCCACGATCGCCTCCACCCGCTCGATCGTCTCGGCATCGGCCGAGACGGAGCGCCCCCGCGCCGGCTGCAGCGCAAGGTAGATCAGCGCGAAGACCATCAGGGCAGAGGCTGTCAGCGCGGCCCGCAGCGCGCGGGGCGCATTGGCCTCCGGCGAGAAGCTCAGCAGCAGTTCCTTCGAATAGGGCGCGTTCTCCTGCATCAGGAACAGGAACGCCCCGGCCGCCAGCGCGATCGCCGCGATCAGTACGAACCATCCGGGCGACAGCAGGTTCTGCGTCAGCCGCGCGGCGCGGTAGAACTCTCCCCTCAGCGGCCAGAAGATCACCGCCGCAGCCAGGAAGATCCCGGCGCTGACGAAGGCCAGCCCGTTCAGGACAGAGGCCACCGCCCCGGCCACCAGCGCGATTTCGGTCAGCCAGAACGCCGCCGAGATCCGCCGCATCAGCCCCTGCGCCAGCAGGATCAGGATCACCCCGAGCACGGCGGAAAGCATCGCCCCGCCCTCGAGCAGCATCGCCACGATCAGGTTGTGCGGATTGATCTCGTGCGGCCGAACCGAGGGCATCAGCGCCAGCGCCAGAAGGTAGCTGCCAAGCCCCAGCACCGTCGCCCCGGTCGCCCCCGGCGCCACGGTCGTCAGAACCCGGCTGACCGGCGCCATCGTGTCCGAGAACTCGCCCAGAAGCCGCGAAACCGGCCCGCGCGCCAGCCGCGCCTCGTTCACCGAGATCACGATCATCGCCAGCGCGAAGGGCGTAAGATAGTAGATCATCCGGAACACCAGCAGCGCCACCGCCGCCTGTTCCACCGGCACCGTGGCCGGAAGCGCGCCCAGCACCACACTCTCGAACACGCCGATGCCGCCGGGCACATGGCTCATCACGCCCGTCATCGCCGCCGTGGTGTAGATGGCCAGGAAGGTGACGAAATCCGGCGCCCCCTGCGGCAGCAGGACGTAAAGCGCCAGCGCCGCCATGCAGGTGTCTGCGGCGGTGAAGGCAAGCTGGCCCAGCAGGATCCCCGGCGAGGGCGCGCGCAGCTCGAACCGCCAGATCCGGATCGCATGCCCCGCGACCGAGGCCATGGCCAGCACCCCCAGCGTGGCCGCCAGCGCGATCAGCGCGACGATCCGCATCCGGTCCGGCGCGATGCCGAAGATCCCGGTAAGCGCTCCGGGGTGGGCGGCAAGCGCGGCCAGCCCCAGGACGGAGATCCCCACCCCGAAGGCCAGCGACACGAAGGTGGAGATTGCCGCCACCTCCAGCGCATTGACCCCGAAAGCAGAATAGATCCGGTAGCGGACCGCACCCCCGGACAGGACCGAGATCCCGATGGTGTTGCCAAGCGAATAGCCCAGGAAGGCGCCGACGCCGACGACCGGGAAGGGCAGCTTCCGCCCGATATGGCGCAGCGCCGACCAGTCGTAGCCGATCAGCGCGGTATAGCTCGCCGCCGTGGCGGCGAAGGCCGCGATCAGCGCGCCGATCGGCATCCGCCCGGCATCGCGGACCACGTCATGCAGCTTGATCGGGCCAAGCAGATGCAGCAGCGCACCGATCCCGGCCGCGAACAGCGCGATGCCGACAACGAAGGGCGCCGCCTTCTGCAGCCGTGCAAGCCACGCGGAGCGGGGCGGATCGCGGTCTGAAAACTGCTCGGTCATCGAAAGACGCTCGGGCCTTCTCTGGCTCCACCTCCGGCGGCCCGGCCGGGCCACCCCTGTCGCTTTGCCCGGCCCGGCGAAAATGTCCGGCCCGCGCCGGGCGAGACATGCCCTTCATTCAGCGCAAAAATCAAGAGCCGCAGCCGCCGGCGCACACCATGTCGCGGGCTTTCCGCCGAAGCTCTGGACGGCGCGCCCCGGCCAAGGCTAACGTGGCCCACCATGCCAGAGACAGAGCTTGTCATCTTCGATTGCGACGGCGTGCTGATCGACTCCGAGGTCATCAGCGCCAACATGCTCATTGCCGAGCTGAAGCTCTATGGCGTCGAGATGGACCTCGACTTCGTCAGCCGCCATTTCCTCGGCCGCTCCTACCCGGTGGTGCTGAAGGAGGTGCGCGAGCAATTCGGCGTCGCGCTGCCCGATCATTTCGAGGCCGACTACCGCCGCCGCCTCCTCGCCGCCTTCGCCGAGGGCCTGCGCGTCATGCCCGGCGCGCCGGAGCTTCTCTCCCGCCTCGCCCGGCCCTATGCGCTCGCCACCTCGTCCAGCCCGGAACGCACGGCCCGTGCGCTTGCCCTTACCGGGCTCGATCACGCCTTCGGCGACCGGGTGTTCACCGCCTCGCAGGTCGCCCGCGGCAAGCCCGCGCCGGATCTTTTTCTCCATGTGGCCGAGGTCATGGGCGTGGCCCCCGCGGCCTGCCTGGTGGTGGAGGACAGCCTCAACGGCGTCCGTGCCGGCCTGGCCGCGGGAATGGAGGTCTGGCGCTTCACCGGCGGCAGCCATCTTGCCGGGCGCCTGTCGCAGGAGCCGGCCGACGCCACCCCGCACCGGCACCTGTCGGATTTCGGCGATTTCCTGACCCTGCGCCCGGACCTCGCCCAGCCCCTGCCCGATCGCCGGCCAGCCGCGGTGGCACCATGAGCCGCGGCAACGACACCGACGCGCCGCTGGACGAGGCCGCCCGCGCCGGCTGGCTCTACTACGTCGCCGGCATGACCCAGGACCAGATCGCCCGCGACATGGGGATCTCGCGCCAGCGCGCGCAGCGGCTGGTGTCGCGCGCCGTGGCCGAGCAGCTGATCCACGTCCGGCTGGAGCATCCGATCGTCGCCTGCCTGGAGCTTGAACGCGAGCTCTGCCGTCGCTTCGACCTGCTGAGCTGCCGCGTCGCGCCCTCGCTCGGCCCCGGCACCGATCCGCTGCGCGCCATCGCACCCGTCGCGGCGGCGGAAATGGAGCGCGTGCTGCGCTCTACCCAGCCGCTGGTCATCGCGCTCGGCACCGGCCGGGCGCTGCGGGCAACGGTAGAGGAGCTGGCGCCGGTCTCTGCCGAACAGCACCGCCTGGTCTCGCTGATCGGCAACATCGCGCCCGACGGATCCGCCTCCTTCTTCGACGTGATCATGCGCATCGCCGACAAGGTCCACGCCCCCCACTACCCGATGCCGGTGCCGGTGCTGGCCGAGACGGCCGAGCAGAACGCGCTCTTCCACGATCTCGCGCCCATCCGCCGGGTGGTGGAGCTTGCCCGTTCCGCCAATGTCTGCTTCGTCGGCGTCGGCCAGCTTTCCGACGACGCGCCGCTGCACCAGGACGGCTTCGTCAGCCGCGACGAACTCTCCGAAATGCGCCGCATGGGCGCGATCGGCGAAATCGCCGGCTGGGTCTATGATTCGCAGGGCCGCTATCTCGACCTCGCGATGAACCAGCGCGTCGGCGGTGTCCGCGTCGATCCCACCCGGGCCGACCGCATCATCGCCATCGCCGGAGGCCGGCCCAAGTATGCCGCGCTGCAGGCCGCGCTTAAGGGCCGGATTATCAACGGCTTGATTACCGACGAAGACAGCGCCCGCGCCGTTCTCGCTGCACAGCAGCGTTAAATCCCCTCACACCAGCGCGATGTCTCGGTTGACTTTGTCATGCCCATAAGTGAGCATATGCCCACTGTGCGATCATATGCTCACATCGAGCAGCCATCGTGAACTGGGAGGATTCTGATGACTTCAACGCTTCGCGCGCTCTTCGGCGCGTGTGCTGTTGCCGCTTTGGCGACGGTGGCAAGTGCCGAAACCACGATCACCGTTGCGACGGTGAACAACGGCGACATGATCCGGATGCAGAAGCTGATGCCGGACTTCTACGCCGAACATCCCGACATCAAGGTGAACTGGGTCACGCTTGAAGAGAACGTGCTTCGGCAGAAGGTGACGACCGACATCGCCACCCATGGCGGCCAGTACGACGTGATGACCATCGGCACCTACGAGGTTCCGATCTGGGCCAAGCAGGGCTGGCTCACGAGCCTCAACGATCTGCCCGCCAGCTATGACGTGAACGACCTGCTGCCGGCGATCCGCAAGGGCCTCAGCTACGACGGCAAGCTCTACGCCTCGCCCTTCTACGGCGAAAGCTCCTTCATCATGTACCGCAAGGACCTGATGAAGAAGGCCGGCATGACCATGCCGGAAGCGCCGACCTGGTCCTTCGTCCGCAAGGCCGCCGATGCGATGACCGACAAGGCCAAGGGCATCTACGGCATCTGCCTGCGCGGCAAGGCCGGCTGGGGCGAGAACATGGCCTTCCTGACCGCCATGTCGAACTCCTTCGGCGCGCGCTGGTTTGACATGAAGTGGAAGCCGCAGTTCGACACCAAGCCGTGGCATGACACGCTGTCGTTCTACGTCGACATGATGAAGAAGGACGGCCCTCCCGGCGCCTCCAACAACGGCTTCAACGAGAACCTGGCGCTCTTCCAGCAGGGCAAGTGCGGCATGTGGATCGACGCCACCGTCGCGGGTTCCTTCGTGACCGGCAAGGATTCGAAGGTCGCCAACGAGGTCGGCTTCGCCCTGGCGCCGAACAAGGAAGGCATCGCGAAGCACGCCAACTGGCTGTGGTCCTGGGCCCTCGCCATTCCGACCGGCACCAAGCACGCTGCCGCGGCGAAGACCTTCATCGACTGGGCGACCAGCAAGCACTACCTCGACCTCGTCGCCTCGAAGGACGGCTGGGCCAACGTGCCTCCGGGAACCCGGACCTCTCTCTATGAGAACCAGAAGTACCTGGATGCCGCGCCCTTCGCCAAGCTGACGCTGAAGAGCATGCAACTGGCCGACCCGACCCATCCGACGGTCGATCCGGTGCCCTATGTCGGCGTGCAGTTCGTCGCCATCCCCGAATTCCAGGGCATGGCCACCGCGATCGGCCAGCAGTTCTCGGCCGCCGTCGCCGGCACGACCAGCGTCGACACCGCGCTGAAGAACGCCCAGGCGATCGCCACGCGCGAAATGAAGAAGGCCGGCTACCTCAAGTAGAGGCCTCTCTCCCAGGGGGCCGGGCGTCACGACCCGGCCCCCAATTTTCCGTTCCGATTATCCCGACCCCGGCGCCCGCGCGCCCCCTGATAACAGCCCGAAACGGGCCATGAGGGAGGAGGAAACCCCATGGCGACCCAGCATTCCCGTGCTGCCGCACGTCTGATGATCTCGCCCGCCGTCATCCTGCTGTTTCTGTGGATGGCCGTTCCGCTGGGCATGACGATCTATTTCTCCTTCCTGAACTACAACCTGCTCATCCCCAGCGCGCATAACTTCATCGGGCTGCAGAACTACGACTTCTTCGTCACCGATCCCGCCTTCGTCACCGCGCTGGTCAACACGCTGGTGCTGGTGCTCGGCGTGCTCGTCATCACCACGGTCGGCGGCGTCCTGATGGCGCTGCTGCTCGACCGCCCGATGTGGGGCCAGGGGATCGTCCGCATCCTCGTCATCGCGCCGTTCTTCGTCATGCCGACCGTCTCCGCGCTGGTCTGGAAGAACATGTTCATGAACCCGGTGAACGGCATCTTCGCCTGGGTCTTCCATCTGCTCGGCATCCAGCCCTTCGACTTCCTCGCCCAGGCGCCGCTCTTCTCGATCATCATGATCGTCTCCTGGGAATGGCTGCCCTTCGCCGCGCTGATCCTCTTGACCGCGCTGCAGTCGCTCGACAGCGAGCAGATCGAGGCCGCCGAGATGGACGGCGCCTCCGCCTTCTCGCGCTTCATCTACATCACCGTGCCGCACCTGACGCGCTCGATCACCGTGGTGATCCTGATCCAGACGATCTTCCTGCTGTCGATCTTCGCCGAGATCTACGTCACCACAAACGGCGGCCCCGGCAACGCCTCCACCAACATCCCGTTCATGATCTACTCCCAGTCGCTCCTGCAGTTCGACGTGGGCGGCGGCTCCGCCGGCGGCATCATCGCCGTGATCCTGGCCAACATCGTCGCGATCTTCCTGATGCGGATGATCGGCAAGAACCTGGAGGCTTGAGAGATGGCCCGTCGCGTCACAACCCGCGCCAAGCTCACCAACACCATCATCGCCTGGTTCGTCGGTCTCACGATCTTCTTCCCGATCCTCTGGACCTTCCTGACCTCCTTCAAGACCGAAGGCGACGCGGTGGCGATCCCGCCGAAGTTCCTCGACTTCCACTGGACGCTGGAGAACTACATCCAGGTCAACGACCGCTCCGACTACCTCTTGCACTTCTGGAACTCGGTGGTGATCTCCGTCGGCTCCACGCTGATCGGGCTGGCCATCGCCATCCCCGCCGCCTGGGCCATGGCCTTCGTCCCCGGCAAGCGGACCAAGGACGTGCTGATGTGGATGCTGTCGACCAAGATGATGCCCGCCGTCGGCGTGCTGGTCCCGATCTACCTGATGTTCAAGAACACCGGCCTGCTCGACACCCGCATCGGCCTCGTCATCATCCTGACGCTCATCGACCTGCCGATCATCGTCTGGATGCTGTTCACCTACTTCAAGGAGATCCCCGGCGAGATCCTCGAGGCCGCGCGGATGGACGGCGCCACGCTGCGCTCCGAGATCCTCTACGTGCTGACGCCGATGGCGATCCCCGGCATCGCCTCGACCTTCCTTCTGAACGTCATCCTGGCCTGGAACGAAGCCTTCTGGACCCTGCTTCTGACCGCCGCCAACGCCGCACCCCTGACAGCCTTCATTGCCTCCTTCTCCGCTCCCGAGGGCCTGTTCTACGCCAAGCTCTCGGCCGCCTCGACGATGGCCATCGCCCCCATCCTGATCCTGGGATGGTTCAGCCAGAAACAACTTGTCCGCGGCCTGACCTTCGGCGCGGTGAAATAGGGAGGGACACCCCATGGGCAAGATCAGCCTCAAGCAGGTGGTCAAGAAGTTCGGCGAGGTCGAGGTGATCCCGCCGCTGGACCTGGAGATCGAGGACGGCGAGTTCGTCGTCTTCGTCGGGCCCTCGGGCTGCGGCAAGTCGACCCTGCTGCGCCTCATCGCCGGGCTGGAGGATGTCTCCGACGGCCGGATCGAGATCGACGGCAAGGACGCGACCGATCTCGCCCCGGCAGAGCGGCGCCTCGCCATGGTGTTCCAGTCCTATGCGCTCTACCCGCACATGACGGTCCGCAAGAACATCGCCTTCCCGCTGAAGATGGCCGGCGTCGATCATGCCGAGCAGGAACGCCGCATCGCCTCCGCCGCCAAGGCGCTGAACCTCACCGACTACCTCGACCGTCGCCCCGGCCAGCTCTCCGGCGGCCAGCGCCAGCGCGTCGCCATCGGCCGCGCCATCGTGCGCGAGCCCGCGGCCTTCCTCTTCGACGAGCCGCTCTCGAACCTCGACGCGGCGCTGCGCGTCGGCATGCGGCTGGAGATCACCGAGCTGCACCACCGCCTCGCCACCACGATGATCTACGTCACCCACGACCAGGTCGAGGCGATGACCATGGCCGACAAGATCGTGGTGCTGCGCGCCGGCGTGGTCGAGCAGGTCGGCTCGCCGCTGGAGCTTTACCGCACGCCGCAGAACCTCTTCGTCGCGGGCTTCATCGGCTCGCCGAAGATGAACTTCGTCACCGGCAAGGACGCCGCCGCCCATGACGCCCACACCATCGGCGTGCGCCCCGAGCACGTCAAGCTGTCCAAGGACACGGGCCACTGGGCCGGCACCGTCGGCGTCTCCGAACACCTCGGATCGGACACCTTCGTCCATGTCGAGACCGAGGGCGGCCTCGGCCTGATGACCGTCCGCGTCGACGGCGAGATGGACGTGCATCACGGCGACCGCGTCTTCCTCACCCCGGAAGAGGACAAGATCCACCGCTTCGACGAAAAGGGGCAGCGCCTGTGAGACTCGCCGGACGCACAGCCCTGATCACCGGCGCCGCCCGCGGCATCGGCCAGGCCTTCGCCGAGGCCTATGTCCGCGAGGGCGCGCGCGTCGCCATCGCCGATATCGACATCGCCCGCGCCCGCAGCACCGCCGCCGGCCTCGGCGAGGACGCCATCGCGGTCGAGATGGACGTGACCCGCCAGGAAAGCATCGACACCGCCGTGGCCGAGACCGTCGACGGCCTCGGCCATATCGACATCCTGATCAACAACGCGGCGATCTTCACCGCCGCCCCCATCGCCGAGATCACCCGCGCCGATTACGAACGGGCGTTCGCGATCAACGTCTCCGGCACTCTCTTCACGATGCAGGCGGTGGCGCGGCACATGATCGCCCGCGGCCAGGGCGGCAAGATCATCAACATGGCCTCGCAGGCCGGCCGGCGCGGCGAGCCGCTGGTGGCGGTCTACTGCGCCACCAAGGCGGCCGTGATCTCGCTCACCCAGTCCGCCGGCCTCAACCTGATCTCCCACGGCATCAACGTGAACGCCATCGCCCCCGGCGTGGTGGACGGCGAGCACTGGGACGGCGTCGACGCCTTCTTCGCCAGATACGAGGGCAAGGCCCCCGGCCAGAAGAAGAAAGAGGTCGGCGAGGCCGTCCCCTTCGGCCGAATGGGAACCGCCCAGGACCTCACCGGCATGGCCATCTTCCTGGCCACTCCAGAAGCCGATTACATCGTCGCCCAATGCTACAACGTCGACGGCGGACAGTGGATGAGTTGAGATGGACCTGGGGCTCGACGGCAAGGTTGCGGTAGTCACCGGCGCAAGCAAGGGCATCGGCCTCGGCGTCTCGCGCGCACTCGCCCGCGAAGGTGCGGTGGTCCTGATGGCCGCCCGCGACGAAGCGCGCGTGGCCGCGGCCGCCCGCGAGGTCTCGGCCGAGTTCGGCACCGAGACGCTCGGCCTCGCCGCCGATGTCTCCACCGCCGAGGGCTGCGCCCGGGTCGTCGAGGCCGCGCGCGAATTCGGCGGCGCCGACATCCTGGTCAACAATGCCGGCACCGGATCGAACGAGACCGTGCTCGAGGCGCCGGACGAGAAATGGCAGGCCTACTGGGATCTCCACGTCATGGCCGCCGTCCGCCTCGCCCGCGGCCTCGCCCCGCAGATGATCGCCAGGGGCGGCGGCGCGGTCCTGAACAACGCCTCGATCTGCGCCGTCCAGCCGCTCTGGTACGAGCCGATCTACAACGTCACCAAGGCCGCCCTGATGATGTTCTCGAAGACCCTGTCGACCGAGCTCATCCCCCACAACATCCGGGTGAACTGCATCAACCCCGGCCTGATCCTCACCCCTGACTGGGAAAACACCGCGCGCGAGCTTTCGGGCCCCGGCGGCGACTGGCAGGGCTACCTGCAATCCGTCGCCGACGAACACGCCCCGATCCGCCGCTTCGGCACGGTCGAGGAACTGGCGGACTTCTTCGTCTTCCTCTGCTCCGACCGCGCCTCCTACTCGGTCGGCTCAACCTACCACGTCGACGGCGGAATGCTGCGGACCATTTGAAAGGCGCCCCCATGATCAAGCTCTCGAACGCCGCCCTGCACAGCCTGCCCGCCGGCATCGCCCGCCCGCGCTACGACCGGAGCAAACTGACCCCCGGCATCGTCCATATCGGCACCGGCAACTTCCACCGGGCGCATCAGGCCGTCTATCTCGACGATCTCTTCAACGCCGGGGCGGGCCACGACTGGGCGCTGATCGGCGCCGGCGTGCGCCCGCATGACGCCGAGATGCGCCAGAAGCTCGGCGCGCAGGATTACCTGACCACGGTGATCGAGCTCGACCCCAAGGGGAACCGCCCCCGCGTCACCGGCCCGATGATCGGCTTCGCCGAGGTCGCGCCCGACAACGCCCCCCTGATCGCCGCCATGTCGGATCCGGCGATCCGCATCGTCTCGCTCACCGTCACCGAGGGCGGCTATTTCGTCGATCCCTCCACCGGCACCTTCGACCCGACCCACCCGGATATCGCCGCCGACGCGCGCCAGCCCGGCACGCCCGCCACCGCCTTCGGCGCCATCCTCGCCGCGCTCCGCGTCCGCCGCGCCTCCGGTCTCGCGCCCTTCACCGTCATGTCCTGCGACAACCTGCCGGGCAACGGCCATGTAACCCGCGACGCCGTCACCGGCCTCGCCCGCCTCTTCGATGCCGAGCTTGCCGACTGGATCTCGGCCAATGTCGCCTTCCCCAACGCAATGGTGGACCGGATCACCCCGGCAACCGGCCCGCGAGAGATCGCGCTCGCCGGGAGCTTCGGCATCGAAGACGCCTGGCCTGTGACCTGCGAGCCGTTCCGCCAGTGGGTGATCGAGGATCACTTCACCGCCGGCCGTCCGCCGCTGGAAGAGGTCGGCGTGACCTTCACGGATCACGTCCATCTCTACGAGGCGATGAAGATCCGCATCCTCAACGGCGGCCATGCGATCATCGCCTATGCCGGCGGGATGATGGATATCGAATACGCGCATGAGGCGATGGCCGAACCGCTGATCCGCGCCTTCCTCGGCAAGGTCGAGCGCGAGGAGGTCATCCCCCATGTCCCCGCCGTCCCCGACACCGACCTGAACGATTACTTCGCCACGATCGAGGACCGCTTCGCCAATCCCGAGATCGCCGACACGATCCGCCGGCTCTGCCTCGACGGCTCCAACCGGCAGCCGAAGTTCATCATCCCCTCGCTGCGCGACAACCTCGCCAAGGGGCGGGTGCCGCTGGGGCTGATCCTCGAATCCGCGCTCTGGTGCCGCTACTGCGCCGGCACCACCGACAGCGGCGCGGTCACGGCCCCGAACGATCCGCGCTGGGACGAGCTGACCGTGATCGCGAAGAAGGCCAAGACCGAGCCCAACGCCTGGCTCGCGATGGCCGACATCTACGGCACCACCGGCCGCGATCCCCGTGTGCAGGAGGCCTTCGCAACCGCGCTCAACGCGCTCTGGACCCGCGGCACCCGCGCCGTGCTGGAGGACTACCTCACCGGCCGCCCGCTCTGAGCAGCCGGGCTCCGGCCCGCCCCTTCCCACTTTCCGTCCCCAAATATCCGGACTTATGCATCAAACGCACCAGCCCTCCGGAGCTGGTCGTCGCTCACTCTAACGGGTGAGGGATGACCAATGCGCAAGATCATACTCGCGACGCTCGGGTCCGCCCTTCTTTGCGCTTCAGCGGATGTAACGCAGAGAAGCCATTTCGTTGGCGAAGTGGCTAGGGCCGCCATCGATGCTAAAACAAGGAACGAGGTGATAGACGCGAGCATCTACCCCCCTGACAGAATGATCGTCTCCGGGGGAAAGGTTATAAGTCGTGCACGTAATAAGATAAAGCAGCTCAGGAGCGCCGTCATCCGGACTCGATTTATCAACCTTTCCGGCTGGGATCAGGTTGGGTTCAGTCGGAAAAGGCGTTTTTTCACCCGGGAAAATTATGGCAATGCTGGAAAGAGATTTCTTTCTCTCTTCAGATGCGACAAATGCATCTCTTGCGGCTATCAGATCAGTTGGATGCCTCATCGCAACGATTTTAGGGGCCGCGCGGACTTGGTAAGCAGCAGTTTTCCCCCTGTTGAAAAATTGGGTCTTCCAGTAAAGGCCGTAGCCGTTGTCGCCAATCGTCCGAGTGCATTGAGGATCAAGGTAGAAATCGATCAGGGGCCTTTGCTCCAGTCGGCTGATCTCGTTCGCCTCAGAGGCGTGGCGAAGCCCGGCGTTAGTCTGAAAAATGGCATACAGAACCCCCCCTACCCCAAAAATGCTCAAGACAAACGTGAAGATGCCCACAAGGAAGGAACCATAGTTCCATTCAGCAATATCCTGCTGCGCCTTCAGGTCATACTGGGCTTGGGAGTCGCCTTGATTGGCGGATACCTTTTCTATGACACATGCAAGCCAGCCAGAAACGCCATGCTTAGACAGAGGGAGCAGGCAGGATTGGTTGGCTATCTCGCTTTGGCTTGTATAGTATGCGGCAGCGCTTTGGCGCTCATGCGCATGTTCGTTTTGATAAGCTAGAAATGAACTTGCGGCTCGGTAGACACTGACGCTGCCAAGCAGCATGAAAAGTGCTAATCCAACCGCAGCGATGTACGCCCAAGCGCGACAAGACATTGTAAGAAGAACCTAGCCGTGAACTTACCTCGGCTTACCTTATTGCGCAGATTCCGCTCGTTGTCTTCTACTCCTACGGCAGCAAGCTTCTCGACCAGTCCCGCATAGGTAACGTTCCGGCGGGCCATCTCGGCCCGTAGCAGGCCCTTGGCGATCAGCCCCCTCGACGTCCGCGGGCATCCCAGCCGGAACGCCGGTGCCATACGGTGCGAAAGCGGTGCAAAAGCGGTGCTGTTACGGTATCGCCTTTTTCGAGTTCCGACAAAGGCTTACCCGCCCGAAGGCGCTCCCGCCCCCGGCTCCGGGCACGCCCCGGCAGGATTGCGTTAACTGGTCAGATGCCGCAGCCCCTGCGTCACGTCGGTGCGGACCGCGAGGCGCAGCCCCGGCTCGTCTCCGGCCCTGAGCGCAGCAAGGATCATCCGGTGATGCTGCGGCGGCTCGTTCCGCCTGAGCCGCCCGTAAAGCGCCCGCATCGTGGGGCCCAGCTGCAGCCAGACCGTCTCGGCGATGGCCAGCATCGCCGGCGCCTGGGCGCGCAGGTAAAGCGTCCGGTGAAACTCCAGGTTGGTGCGGATATAGCCCACCGCATCCTGCTTCGCGACCGCCTCGGCATTGGCCGCGTTGATCGCCTGAAGCCTTTCTATTAAGGCGAAATGCGCCCGCGGCAGCGCCCGGCTGGCAAGCTCCGGCTCCAGCAGCGCCCGGATCGCCGCCATCTCCTCGATCCGCTCGTTCGACAGTTCCGGCGCGGTCACCCGGCCGGAAGAGGACATGGTCAGCGCCCCCTCGGCCACCAGCCGCTGCACCGCCTCCCGCGCCGGGGTCATCGAGACGTCGAAGGTCTTGGCGATCCCCCGCAGTGTCAGCGGCTGGCCCGGCGTCATCTCGCCATGCATCACCTGCACCCGCAGCGTCCGGTAGACCCGGTCATGCGCGGCGGGAAGCGAGTCGGCGGGGCGGGGCTGCAACAGCATGGTTCTACCTGATCCTCTGCCCGTCCACGGTCAATCCCCGAAGCCCGCCTCGAAGCCCACCGCATGCAGCACATGCCCCTGCCGCTTCAGCCAGGCCCGCGGCCCCGCATATCCCGGCATAAGCCCTTGAACAACCGCCCAGAATGCCGGCGAATGGTTCATCTCCGCCAGATGGGCCACCTCGTGGGCCGCGACGTAATCCAGCACCTCCGGCGGCGCCATCACCAACCGCCAGGAGAACATCAGCGCCCCGTCCGGCGCGCAGGACCCCCAGCGCGATCGCGTGTCGCGCAGCGTGATCCGGCTGTAGCGCCGCCCGATCCGGCCCGCGTGTCGGTCGCAGGCCACCTGCAGCCGCTCCCGCGCCAGCACCTTCAGGAAAGCCGCGACCCGCGCCGGCACCCGTGCCGGTTCGCCCGGAACCAGAAGATCGCCACCCTCGATCCGCACCAGCCGGCCGGCTCCGGGGCGAATCATCAGCTCGCGCCCCTCGACCGGCAGCATCTCGCCGAAGCCCACGCCCCGCGCCGCCGGCATCCGAGCCAGGGCCGCGCGAATCCAGTCGGCCTTCTCCGCCGCGAAGGCCAGCGCCTCCGCCTCGCGCGCCCAGGAGGGCAGCGACAGCGTCACCCGCCCGTCAACCCGCGAGACTCGCAGCGAAAACCGCCGCGCCCGCGCGGAGCGGCGCAGAGAAATCTCGACAGGAGGAGAGCCTGGAAGGACCGCCATCATACCCCAGCACCGCCAGATGCGGTCCGTTAAGGATAACCGCGCACCGGCGGCCCGGAAAGGCTTTGACAGGCCGCGGGCTTTATGGCAATGGCACCCGACTCCGAACAGCCCAACAAGCGAAAGGGATCATCGATGCCCAAACCCGAATGGGGTGTAAAGCGCGTTTGCCCGACCACCGGCAAGCGATTCTACGACCTGAACAAAAGCCCGATCGTCAGCCCCTACACCGGCGAAGTGATCGACATCGACAACGCCCGCCGCAAGTCGGTGACCACGGTCTCCCGGGCAACGGCGGACAAGGACGAAGAGACGCTCGTCGAGGACATCGACAACGACGATGACCTGCTGACCAACGAGACCAGCAACGACGACGATATGGACGATGACCTCCTCGAGGATGACGAGGACGACACCGTTTCGCTCGACGATCTCGCCGACGTTCCGGACGAGGAAGAGTAGGGCGCAAGGCGGCGTTTTTCGCTTGCGCCGTACGCCGGGCTTCACTACATAGCCCGAGCGCTCCGAAGGGAGCGCAACCCGGTGGGGCCATAGCTCAGATGGGAGAGCGCTTGAATGGCATTCAAGAGGTCGGGGGTTCGATTCCCCCTGGCTCCACCAAACAAATAAACGGCTTGGCGGGCGTCCTTCGGGGCGCCTTTCTTGTTTCCGGCCTAGCGCCGCAAAGACGGGTCCGGCAGGCCCGTCTTCGCCGTTTTCGCTAATAATCGCACGATCGGGCTGGCAACGCCCCCGCGGCGCGGTGTTCAATGGAACCACGGGGATCCGCCCCGGCAGGACATTGCATGGCACCACCCCTCACGCCGCTTTCCGCCAAGGGCATCTCGGTCGCCCTCGACGAAGACTGCGGCCTTCTCGCCGCCTTCACGGTGGAACGCCCCGGCGCGCCCATCCGTCCGCTCGCCCGGGTGCCCTGGGCCGATGACCTGCCGGACTGCGAGGCAATCCGCACCGCGCCGCATCTCGCCCGCATGTCGGGTGATTTCTTCTGTGCCCCCTTCGGCCCCTCGGACTTCATCGGCGGCCCGCCGCATGGCGCCCCTGCCAACGGCCGCTGGCGCCTCCTGACCCGCGAAACCCTGCCCGACGGCGCGCGGGCGGTGTGGGAGCTGGGGAACACCGTCCTCGGCGCGCGGCTCCTTAAGGAATGGCGGCTGATCGACCATCACCCCGTGCTCTACCAGGCCCATGTCTTCGAGGGCGGCACGGGCGAAATCAGCCTCGCCCATCACGCGCTGATCGACGTGGCACGGGGTGCCCGGCTCAGCCTCTCGCCCCGCGCCTTCGGTGAGACGCCTGAGATGGACCTCGACGCCTCGGACGATTTCCGATCGGCGATCCTGCGCTACCCCGCGCATTTCGCCGATCTCGCCCACGTGCCGCTCATGGCAGGGGGGACGGCCGACCTCACCCGCCTTCCCGTCGCGCCCCGGCACGAAGATTTCGCGATGCTGGTCGATCAGGTTCCCGCGCCGCCGCCCGGCACGCTCGCCTGGGCAGCCGTCGCACGCCTCGCCACGCAAGACGCGGTTGTGCTGGTCAAGCCCGCAGCCCTTCTGCCCGAGACGATGCTCTGGTTCTCGCAGGGCGGGCGGCAGGCCCCGCCCTGGTCCGGGCGCCACAGCGGCGTGCTGGGGGTTGAGGATGCCTGCGCCTACTCGATCCACGGCCATGCCGCGGCCATCGCCGAGAATCCGCTCAGCCGGGCCGGGGTGCCGACCTCGATCCGCCTCTGCGGTCGGCTGCGCATCCCCTATGCGATCTGCGCGCTCGATCTGGGCGAAGGCGAGGGCAGCGACAGCCTTGCGGTCGAGGTCGGCCCCGACCACCTCTTGCTCACCGACGCGGCGGGCCGGCGGATCGAGACGCCCTTCCACGCGGGCTGGTTCGCCCAGGGCTGAGCCGCACGCTCCAGAAGTTCCCCCTCCGGCGGTTCGCCGCGCCGTGGTATGCTCCCACCGAGATCTGGAGGGAGGCACCATGTCGTCATCGCTCACGCTACTCATCGGCACCACCAAGGGCGCCTTCCTGATGGACGGCTCGGCCGGACGGGAGGCGTGGGCGGTCCGCGGCCCGTTCTGCGGCGGCTGGCCGATCAACCATGCCATCGGCGACCCGGAGAGCGGCGCGATCTGGGCCGCGGGCGGGGGCGACTGGCACGGCGCGGGTGTCTGGCGCTCCACCGACGGCGGGCAAAGCTGGGAGCTTTCGAAGCTCGCCAATGGCCAAGCCGACCGCTGGATGGCCGAGAACCCCGAGATCGCGGCCCAGATCGGCATGCAGCCCTCGCCACCTGCGCCTTTCACCGGCAACCTCGATGCGCTCTGGTCGCTCGGCCGGGCGGGCGGAACGCTCTACGCCGGGGCCAAGCCTGCCGCGCTCTACGCCAGCGGTGACGGCGGCGAAAGCTGGGCCAAGGTCGAGGGGCTGACCGACCATCCCTCGGCCGGAGAATGGGAGCCGGGTGGGGCGGGGCTGACGCTGCATACGATCGTCACGGATCCGGCCCGGCCGGAACGGCTCTGGCTCGGCATCTCGGCCGCAGGGGTCTTCGCCAGCGAGGACGGCGGGCTGCAATGGGACCGTCGCAACCGCCGCGCCAACGCCGCACCGGAAAGCGGTGACGTGGGCCATTGCGTCCACAACATGGTGCGCGCGCCCGCGGCGGCGGGGGAGGACCTGCTCTACCAGCAGAACCACCACGGAGTTTTCCGAAGCCCCGATGGCGGGCGCAGCTGGCAAGAGATCAGCACCGGACTGCCCTCGACCTTCGGCTTCCCGATCGCGGTCCATCCGCGCGACCCGAAGGCGATCTGGGTGCTGCCGCTGAACGGCGACACCCTGGGCCGCTACCCGCCCGGCTCGGCCGCCGCGGTCTGGCACTCCCGCGACGGCGGCGAAAGCTGGGTCGCCCAGCGCGAGGGGCTGCCGCAGAAGTCCTGCTTCTTCACCGTGCTGCGTCAGGCGATGGCGACGGACCGAGGCACGCCGGCGGGGGTCTATTTCGGCACCAACAGCGGCTCTGTCTTCGCCAGCAGAAACGAGGGCGAAAACTGGGAAGAGATCGCCCGCCATCTGCCCACCGTGCTCTGCGTCGAGGTGCTGGAACGCGGCTGACGCCGCCATCAACGCGATGCGCCGGGCCCCAGCGCCCTCCCGCTGGCGGCGCGGCGGCGCGACGAACGCGGGCCCTAGAACACCGCCGAGACCTCGTACATCACCGGCTCGAAGCGCGAGCAGAGCGAGGCGATGTGGCGGTTCCTCTCCCGCATCTCCGGGCTGCGCAGCATGGCCTGGAAATCCTCCCGCCGGCGCCATTTGGAGTAATTGGCGATGCGGGTCTGGGCGTCGTTCACATGCAGCGCGGCCTCGATGAACCCCGGCCATTTCGAGATGCAGTTCTCATAGGCGTCCTTCAGCGCGTCCATCAAGTCGTCGCAGGTTCCCGGTGTCATCTCGAAGGTGGTCAGCACGGTCTGGCCGCTGAAATCGTCGCTGATGGTCGCCATCTGCTCCTCCTTTGCGCTGCCCCCCGACTATCGCGCCAGGCCCGGGGCCTGTAAACGCGCTTTTCAGGCCGCCCTGCCCGGCGTAGGGTGCCGCCCATGCAGCTTCTCGACCCCAACGATCCATTCTTCCGGCCGGTCTGGCGCCGCTGGGCAACAACGCTCGTCCCCGCGCTCTGGGCCTGTGTCGAGGCGGCCCATGGCAGCGGCACCTGGGCCGTGGCCTTCCTGCTGATCGCGGCCTTCGCGTGGTGGAAGCTGATCTTTCAGGGCCCGGACGAGGGCAAGGACGGCTAGAGGCCCCCTCGCCCCGCCCGGCCCTATCGGTAGAACCTGCGCCGCGCCTCTTCCTCGACGGCAAGCCGCTGCTGAAGTTCCGCGAGCTTCGCCATCTCCCGCTTGCGCTCCGCCTCGCCCGTGGTCTGCCGGAGCACCTCGGCCTGGACGTCGATCGCCTTTCGCAACTCGATCTCGCGCGGAAGCGCACCGGCTTCGGCCATGATCCGGAAGCCCACCGCCTCGGCACTGCCCGCCGCCTCGCCCATGTCGAGCGGCTTGCCCGCACCCTTCAGCGCGTCGAACTGCCCCTCTGCCTGGGCCTTTCTGATCTGCCGTTCCGCGAGTTCGGAGAATTTCATGTGTCTTCCCCTTCCGCCGCCCGCCTCAGACGTCGAGCAGCCCCAGCACTTCCGCGGCCAGCGCCTCCACCTCGTCGCTCGCCCCGCCCCGACGGCCCTCCAGCACTCCGAGGCCCCGGCCCAGCGTCTCGGCATAAGCGACACGATTGGCGAGCCGCGTCTCCGCCACCTCGGCGTTGAGATCCAAGGCAGCCGCCGCCACCTCGGACGCGAGCCTCGTGTTGGCCTTGGCGCGGTTCAGCACCACTGTCACCCGGCGGCTTTCGCGGGCAGCAAGATCCAGCACCCCCTCCGTCGCCCAGAGGTCGACATGGCTCGCCGCCACCGGCACCAGGATCAGGTCCGCCTCCCGAAGCGCCGGACGCAGGTCGGCGTCGACCTTGGGCGGCGTGTCGACGATCACCACCTCCACCAGCTTCCTCAGCTTTTCGCATTCGTAGGAGACGCCCCAGGCCGAGGCGGTGGCGAAGTCGAGCCCGTCATCCTCCACCCTCTCGCGGCGCGCCATGAACCAGCGGCCGAGGCTGCCCTGCGGGTCGGTATCGAGCAGTGCCACGGACAGGCCCCGCTTGCGGAAGGCGACGGCGAGATTGGCCGCGAGCGTCGTCTTGCCCGAGCCGCCCTTCTGCTGGGCGAGGGTAATCACCTTGCCGGCCATCGCGCTGTCCTTCCCGTTCGCACGGTGCTGCAGCGCAGCATAGAGCGATTCGCCCCCCTGCGCATCGGAAAAGGCGAGGGTGCGGCAAGGGGGCCGCCGCCGCCCCGCCCAGCCGGTTCCGGCTCAGCCGAAGTCGCTGTAGCCGAACAGCCGCGGCAGCGGGTCGCGCAACGTATGGGCCAGCATCCGCAGGTCCATATGCCCCGGCGGGCGGAGCCGCAGCGCCCGCCGCGCGATCCCGTGCAGCGTGCCGACCGAGCGCCCGGCCAGCGGATTCCGAGGGCCCTTCCCCGGCCACAGCGTCTCGGCGAAGAAATTCATCCCCGCGATCTGGGCGAAATCCATCGAATGCCAGAAACGCGGATTGCATTCCGTCATCCACACCTCGCCGCCCGCATCGATCCGCGCGCCGAAGTTCAGCACACCGGAGACCCCGAGCCGCGCCACGATGATTTCGACATAGCCGATCAGCGCCGCGTTCTCGATGTAATGGACCCGTCCGCCCGCCTTTCGGTATATGCAGTAGCGTTCCACCAGCCCGTCGCGGGCGATCACGCTGATGTCGATGTCCTCGCCCGGGATGAAGGCCTGGAAGAGGATCGGCGCATAGTCGATCTCCGCCAGATCCGCGTGGCTGCCGATACGGAGAATCCCGAGCCCGCCATAGAGGTTCAGCGGCTTCGCCATCCCCGGCATGGAATTGGGATTGCGGGCCAGAAAGGCCTCCAGCTCGCCCCGCGCGGCAAAGCGGCGGGTCTTCGGCGCCGGCACCCCCAGCGCGGTGCAAAGGCAGTAGAACCGCCACTTGTCATCCAGCCGGTCGAAGTCCTCCGGCCCCGGCGTCGGAAAGCAGGCGCGCAGGATCCTGCGCCGCTCGATCGCAAGATAGCGCGTGGTCAGCCCGTCCGCCGGAACGATGAGGTCGATGCCGTGCTCCACGCAGATCGCCTCGATCTGCTCGAGCGAGGCCGCGGTCTGGAACGCCCCCTCGGGCAGCGCGTGATAGCGCCGGCCGTACCGCGACCAGGTCAGAAGACGGGCGCTACCGGTGCCGGCGACGATCACCCGCGGAACCACGGCTGCGACCGCCCGAAGCGCGCGGTACTGCACCGAGAAGCCGGAGGCGAGCAACAGTGCGGCGCGGGGCGGCGCCTTGGGGGGTGTGAAAAGCAAGGAAGGCTGCCAGTCGAGTTCCGCGCTCATGTGCCTCGGGTCCATGTCCGAGCCAACGTAGCATCCGGCCACGGCGCCACGCATGACCGCGCTCAACGATGCCGCATTTCGTTCGGCGCAGCGACGGCAGAGACGCGGGAGGATGGCCAAAGGAAAGGGCGCCCGAAGGCGCCCCGATCCGTCCGTCTGGCGGAAAATCCTGGTGGAGCTGAGGGGAATCGAACCCCTGACCTCATCATTGCGAACGATGCGCTCTCCCAACTGAGCTACAGCCCCACAGGTGCCGCTGTTTGGCCCAAGGGCTGCGGCTTGTCAAGCGAGGGAAAGCGAATTTTGCTTACGCCGGAAGGGCGACGTGTTCACGCACGAAACGCTCGATCTCGGCGGCCGGACGGGCGCCGGAAAGCCGTGCCACCTCGCGGCCGCGATGGAACAGAATCAGCAGCGGAATGCCCCGGATCCCGAAGCTTTGCGAGGCCTGCGGATGCCGCTCGGTATCGATCTTGGCGAAGCGCGCGCGGCCGGCCAGTGCCTTGCCTGCGCGGGCGAATTCCGGCGCCATCATCCGGCAGGGTCCGCACCAGGGCGCCCAGAAATCCACGATGAGCGGCAGGTCGTCGCCCTTCACCGCCTTGGACAGCGTGGTCATGTCGAACGTGCCCACCGCGCCATCGGCAAGCTTCGCGCCACAGACCCCGCATTTCGGCCCGGCGGAGAGCTTCCCCACCGGCACCCGGTTGGCCTGCCCGCATTCAGGGCAGGTCAGTCGCACTGCCTCGGCCATCTTCGCCTCCAAACATTCATCCCGCGGAATATATCGGCAGGGCGGAGACCTCGTTCAAGTCCCCTGCTCTGCCGCGCGGTCTGCCTCTCCGCCCCGCGCCACCATTGCCGCGGCAAGCGCGATCAGCGCGAAGACGGCGGCAAGGCCCCACTGCCAGAGAATCGGCCCCGCCGCCCCCCCGGGGACCAGTGCGGCAACCAGCCCGCTCGCCCCCGCCACCGCCCCGCCGATCCCTGCGCCAACAGCACGACCGGACTCGGCTACTGCCGGAAGGATCGCGCCTGCGCGGTCGCGTTCATCCCGCGGCACGGCCTCCATCGCGGCATGGTTCATCGCGCCATAGGCCAGCCCGAACCCCGCACCCCGAAGGCCCAGCCCGATGGCGAAGAGCCAGAGCGTCTCCCCGGCAAGGCCCGCGGCAGAGATCAGCAGCCCGATCACCAGCACCGCCGGCCCGGCCCGGCGCAGCGCGGCCTGCTGACCGGGCGCGGTCATGGCCCCCACCGGGATGGCTATCGCGCTCCAGACCAGCGGCCCTACGACAACGAGATAGCCCACCGCCGTAGGCCCCAGCACGAAACGGCTGCCCAGCGCGAGGGCCTGGAACGAATAGACCAGCGACGAGGCGCAGGGCATCAGGAACAGGCTCCAGAGCACCCGCCCGAACGGGTGGCGGAACGAAAAGGCCCCCTCGGGAAACAACCGCGCCGGGGCCAGTGCGTCGATGCGAAGCGCCAGCCGGAACAGGGCGATGCCGGCGAGGATCGGCAGCGGCGCCAGCTCTGGCCAGGGAAGCGCCGCGGGAAGTGCCAGTGCTCCGGCAGCCCCGAGGCAGAGGAGCAGGACCAGCGGCCGCGCCGCCGTCTCCCGCCCCCGCCTTTCCGTCGGCGCCACGCGCAGCGTCAGCGCGAGGAAGGCCAGCGCCAGCGGCAGCGCCGCGGCCATGGCGGCGCGCCAGGAGAGATGCGCCACCGCCTGCCCGCCGACAAGCGGTCCAAGCAGCGCCGCCAGCGCCCAGACCACCGCCTCCACCGCGAAGACCCGGGGAACAAGCACAGAGGCGAAAACCTCGGGAATGATGGCGTAGCACATGGCGATGACCAGCCCGTCCGCCAGCCCCTGCAGGCCCCGCCCCGCCAGAACCCAGCCCCAGGCCGGGGCGAGCGCCGCCATGGCGAGGCCCGCGAGGAACAGACAGGCCGCCCCCGCCATCGCCACCCGCGCCCCCGCATGCCGCTTCAGCGACCCGCCAAGCACCCCGCCGGCGATGGAGCAGACGTAGTAGAGCCCGTAGACCCAGGCGATCCGCTCGATCCCGCCGACCTCCTTCAGCCCGATCGGCAGCGCCGCGGCGATGGCAAATTCGTTGAAGGCATGCAGGCCCACGCCCGCCGTCACGAGGCCGAGGCGGACCGCCGCACCACCGCTCAGAAGCGCGCCCCAGCCCTCCGCCGCCCGGGGGCCCGATCTCTCCGCCATGCCTGTCTCCCTCATCAGACCGGCGGGCAGGCTAATTTCTCAAGCCTGCTTCAGGTCAAGCGCAAATCTTTCGCATTTCCTTGGCGAAAATACTCCCGCCGAAGGCGCCCCGTGAGTGCCACGGGACGCTCCGCTGGGAGTATTTGGGCCAGCGAAAACCCGGAAGCCCTATTCGGCGGCCTCGGCGTAGCTTTCGACCGGCGGGCAGATGCAGACGAGGTTGCGGTCCCCCCAGACGTTGTCGACCCGGCCGACCGGCGGCCAGTACTTGTCGACCCGGAAGGAGGCGGGCGGGAAGCAGCCCTGCTCGCGCGGATAGGGGCGGTCCCAGTCGGCGACGAGATCCTCGACCGTATGCGGCGCGTTCTTCAGCGGGTTGTTCTCCGCATCCATCTCGCCCCGCTCCACCGCCGCGATCTCCTCGCGGATGGCGAGCATGGCGGTGATGAAGCGGTCGAGTTCGGCCTTGGTCTCGCTCTCGGTCGGCTCCACCATCAGCGTACCCGCGACCGGCCAGGACATGGTCGGCGCGTGGAAGCCGTTGTCGATAAGCCGCTTGGCGATGTCGTCGACGGTGACATGGGCGCTTTCGGCGTAGGGCCGCGTGTCGAGAATGCATTCATGCGCGACCCGCCCGTTGCCGCCCTTGAAGAGCACCTCGAAGGCCCCGTGCAGCCGCGCGGCGATGTAGTTGGCGTTCAGGATCGCCACCTTTGTCGCCTGGGTCAGCCCCGGCCCGCCCATCATCAGGCAATAGGCCCAGGAGATCAGCAGGATCGAGGCCGACCCATAGGGCGCAGCACTCACCGCGCCCTCGGTGCCGGTGGCCGGATCGCTCGGCAGATGCGGGGCGAGATGCGCCTTCACGCCGATCGGGCCCATGCCCGGGCCGCCGCCGCCATGCGGAATGGCGAACGTCTTGTGCAGGTTCAGGTGGCTCACGTCGCCGCCAAGCTCGCCCGGCTGCGACAGGCCCACCATCGCGTTCATGTTGGCACCGTCGATATAGACTTGGCCGCCATGCTGGTGAGTGATGGCGCAGACCTCGCGCACCGTTTCCTCGAACACGCCGTGGGTGGAGGGATAGGTGATCATGCAGGCCGCGAGCTTCTCGCCCGCCGCCTCCGCCTTGGCGCGGAAATCGTCGAGGTCGATGTCGCCGTTCTCGCGGCTCTTGACCACCACCACCTCCATCCCCGCCATGACGGCGGAGGCCGGGTTGGTCCCGTGGGCGGAGACCGGGATCAGACAGATGCTGCGCTCGGCCTCCCCCCGCGACTTGTGATAGGCGCGGATCGTCATCAGCCCGGCATATTCTCCCTGCGCACCGGAATTTGGCTGCATGGAGAAGGCATCGTAGCCGGTGATCTCGCAGAGTTTCTGGGCCAGATCCTCGATCACCTCGGCATAGCCCTGCGCCTGGTCGCGCGGCGCGAAGGGGTGGAGCGCGCTGAATTCCGGCCAGGTGATCGGCATCATCTCGGCGGCGGCATTCAGTTTCATCGTGCAGGAGCCGAGCGGGATCATCGCCCGGTCGAGCGCCAGGTCGCGGTCCGAAAGACGGCGCATGTACCGCATCATCTCGCTTTCCGCCCGGTTCATGTGGAAGACCGGATGGGTCAGGTAATCGCTCTCGCGCAGCATCGCCTCCGGGAAGCTGAGCGTTGCGCGGTGCGGCGGCACACCGTCGATGCCAAAGGCGCGCAGCACCTTCACCAGCACTTTCTCGTCGGTGGTCTCGTCAAGGCTGATGCCGACCCTGTCATTGCCGATCTTGCGGAAGTTCAGCCCCTCGTGGCGCGCGGCGGCAAGGATGCCCGCCTGGCCAACGCCGACCTCCACCGTGATCGTGTCGAAGAAATCCTTCGGGCTGACCTTCGCGCCCGCGGCCTTCAGCGCACGCGCCAGCCGGTTGGTCAGGAAATGCACCCGCTCGGCGATGGCGCGCAGGCCCATCGGCCCGTGGAAGACGGCATAGAAGCTGGCCATGACGGCCAGAAGCGCCTGCGCGGTGCAGACGTTGGAGGTCGCCTTTTCGCGCCGGATATGCTGCTCGCGCGTCTGAAGCGACAGCCGGTAGGCCCGCCCTCCGCGCGCGTCGACCGAGACGCCGACGATGCGGCCCGGCATCTGCCGCTTCATCTCCTCGCGGCAGGACATGAAGGCGGCATGCGGCCCGCCATAGCCCATCGGAACGCCGAAGCGCTGAGAGGAGCCGATGGCGATATCCGCCCCCATCGCACCCGGTTCCTTCAGCAGGCACAGCGCGAGCAGGTCCGTCGCCACCACGGCCACGGCCTTTGCTTCGTGCAGGGCCGCGATCTCGGGCGTGTAGTCGCGGACATGGCCGTAGGTGCCCGGATACTGGAAGATCGCGCCGAAGTACTTCTCGGCCTCCATCTCCCCCGGCGCGCCCGTGACGACCTCGATCCCCAGCGGCGCGGCGCGGGTCTCGATCACCGCAAGGGTCTGCGGATGGCAGTTGCGGTCGACGAAGAAGGCCGTGGCCTTCGACTTGGCCACCCTATGCGCCATCACCATGGCTTCTGCCGCCGCCGTCGCCTCGTCGAGAAGCGAGGCATTGGCGACCGGCAGCCCGGTCAGGTCGCTGACCATCGTCTGGTAGTTCAGAAGCGCCTCCAGCCGGCCCTGCGCGATCTCGGGCTGGTAGGGCGTATAGGCCGTGTACCAGGCCGGGTTTTCCAGGATGTTGCGCTGGATCGCGGGCGGCGTGACGGTGCCGTAATATCCCTGCCCGATCAGCGACGTCATGACCCGGTTCTTGGCCGCAACCTCGCGCATCCGGGCCAGCAGCTCATGCTCCGCGAGCGGCGCCCAGGTCAGCTTGTTCTGCTGCCGGATCGAGGCGGGAACCGTCTCGGCGATCAGCGCGTCGAGCGAGGGCGCGCCCACCGCCGCCAGCATCTCAGCCATTTCGCCCGGGGAGGGGCCGATGTGGCGGCGGTTGGCGAAATCGTAGGGATCGTAGGCGGTGGGCGTAAAAGGCATCTCAACCTCGGGTATTGCTCAGGACGTTGACAAGATTTCCCTCCGGATCCCGGAGGTAGAAGCGGCGCAGGCCCCAGGGCTCGTCCGCCGGTCCGTAGACCACCGTGGCCCCGGCTGCCCGGGCCGCGCTTTCCGCGCCGGTGAGATCGTCGACCTCGATCGAGATCGCCGGCAGATCTGTGTCCGATCCGCCCTGCGAGGCGGTGTGCAGCTCGATCTTCTGGCCCCCGTCCGCGGTCAGGAACCCGATCCAGCCCATGTCGTGGGCCAGATCGAGTCCGAAGACATCGGCGTAGAATCGGGCAAGGGCGAGCGGATCGCGCGCGGGTAGGTTCGGCACGATCCGCAGGACGCTCACGCGATGGACTCGTTGTATTCGTCCTCGTCCATGAAGTCGTCGAGTGCGGACATGTCCTCGACCTTCATCTTGAAGAACCAGGCGTCGCCCAGCGGGTCCTCGTTCACCAAGCCCGGGTTGTCGCCGAGCTTGTCGTTGACCGCGACGATTTCGCCCTCCAGCGGGGCTGAGATGTCGGAGGCGGCCTTGACGCTCTCGATCACCACGACCTCGTCGCCCTGGGCAACCTGGGTCTCGACCTCGGGCAGCTCGACGAAGACGACGTCGCCCAGCTGCTGGGCGGCATATTCGGTGATGCCGACGACGACGAGGTCACCCTCGACGCGCAACCACTCGTGATCTTCGGTGTATTTCATGCGGAACCCTCTTCAGCGTTTGTAATTGGCGGGACGGAACGGCAGCGCGGCGACGGTCACGGGAAGGCGGCGGCCGCGCAGCTCGCCCCATATTGTGGTGCCCGGCGCGCAAAGGGAAGCCGGCAGGTAGCCCATGGCGACGGGCGCCTCCAGGCTGGGCCCGAAGCCACCGGAAGTGACGGTGCCGACCGGCTCGCCCCCTGCATTCGCGGCGAAAAGCTCCGTGCCCTCGCGCATCGGTGCACGGCCCTCGGGGCGCAGGCCCACGCGCTTGCGCGCCGGTCCTTCGGAGAGTTCCCTGAGAATGCGATCCGCACCGGGAAAACCGCCCGCTCGGGTCCCGCCCGCGCGGCGGGCCTTCTGGATCGCCCAGTTGAGCCCCGCCTCGATGGGCGAAGTCTCCTCATCTATGTCATGGCCGTAGAGGCAGAGCCCGGCCTCGAGCCTCAGGCTGTCGCGCGCGCCGAGCCCGATCGGCGCCACGGCGGGATCCTCCAGCAGCCGGCGGGCGAAGGCCTCGGCCGCGCTGTCGGGCAGCGAGATCTCATAGCCGTCCTCGCCGGTATAACCGGAGCGGGAGATCCAGAGCTCCACCCCCTGCCAGTTGCGGATGCCGTGATCCATGAACGCGAAGTCCGCCGCATCGGGCACCAGCCGCGAAAGCGCCGCCTCCGCCGCCGGCCCCTGCAGCGCCAGCAGGGCGCGGCCGGTGACTTCGCCCACGTCGCAATCCGGCAGCCCGGCCTTGAGCGCGGCCAGATCCTCCGCCTTCCGCGCGGCATTGACCACGACGTAGAGGTGATCGCCGCGGTTGGTCATCATCAGGTCGTCGATGATCCCGCCGGCCGGCGTGGTCAGGAACCCGTAGCGCTGGCGGCCTTCACCGAGCCCGGCGATGTCGACCGGGATCAGCCGCTCCAGCGCCAGCGCCGCGTCTTCCGCCCGCCCGCTCTTCGCGGCGACGATGACCTGGCCCATGTGGCTGACGTCGAAAAGGCCCGCGGCGGCGCGACAGTGCAGATGCTCCTTCAGCACGCCCATCGGGTATTGCACCGGCATCTCGTAGCCGGCGAAAGGCACCATCTTGCCGCCAAGCTCGAGATGCAGCGCCCTGAGCGCCAGCTGCTTCAACTCCGTCATTCCGCCCCCTCTGGCCCGCGTCGGGCCGGCATCATACAACCGGGGTTTCCCGGCGCTCGATGCCCCCTCTGTCCTTCCGCCTGAGATCGTTATCCCTTCGGCGCCCCGGGCATGCCGGGATCTCTCCAGAGTCCATGCGCCAGGACGGTTCTTGCGCCTGAGAGTTTACCGGGGCGGTTGCTCCTTCGGCACCGGCTCCGGGCCCGGCCTGCGCCCTGCCCCGCCGGATTCTCCCGATCCTGACGCACCCCGCTTATCCGCTTCGCCCCTGCTCTGGCAAGAGGCTTGCGCAGAAAGCGGCATTCAGAGAGGACTGGGCGACATGACGGATCGTTTCTTCGGCTATGGCTCTCTCGTGAACCGCCGGACGCATGACTATGCGCCGGCCCATCCCGCCCGTGTCTCCGGCTGGCGCCGGGTCTGGCGGGGAACCCGGCTCCGGCGGCTCGCCTTCCTCTCGGTCGAACCCGCCCCGGGGGTGGAGATCGAGGGGCTGGTCGCGCCCGTGCCCGGCGGCGACTGGGCCGCGCTCGACCAGCGCGAGGCGGCCTATGTGCGCCACCCCCTGGGCCTGGACGAAATCGCGGCGCCCGTGGGCGGCCCGACGGTGATGTATGTCGTCCCCGACGACCCGGAAGCGCCTGCGCTTCGGGAGCATCCGATCCTGCTCAGCTACCTCGACGTCGTGGTGCAGGGCTTCTTGGACGAATTCGGCAGGGCCGGCGTGGAGCGTTTCTTCGCCACCACGGCGGGCTGGGAGGTGCCGGTGCTCGACGACCGAGCTTCGCCGCTCTACCCCCGCGCCCAACGGACCGGAGAGGCGGTGCAGGCGATGGCGGATGCGCATCTCGCGCGGCTCGGGGCGCGGCGGATGACGGAATAAGGGGGTGCTGCCCCCTCGCCGCCAGCGTGGCTCACCCCCGGCGTATTTCGGCCAGGAGAGGGATCAGAGGGGTTCGGGCGGCTCGACCTTCAGCGTGGCCAGAAGCGCCTCGTAGGTTTCGCGGGCGCCGTTCGACCAGTCGGCAGCGCGGGCCGAGAAAAGCGTCGCCTGCGAGCGGTGAATCAGCCCATCCGAGAGGATCTTGAGATGGTTCGCCCGCAGCGTCTCGCCCGTCGAGGTGATGTCGGCGATCGCCTCTGCAGTGAGGTTCTTGACCGTACCCTCGGTCGCGCCCTGGCTGTCGACCAGCTGGTAATCGGCCACCCCCTCGTCGCGCAGGAACTCGCGGACCAGGCGGTGGTACTTGGTGGCGATGCGCAGCCGGTGGCCATGCGCGGCGCGGAAGGCCGAAGCCGCCGCGTCAAGATCGTCGAGCGTGTCGACGTCGATCCAGAAGGCCGGGACCGCGATAATCAGATCGGCAAAGCCGAAGCCCAGCGGGGCGAGTTCCGTCACCTGCTCGTCCCAGTCGGCGAGCTTCTCACGGACGAGGTCGGAGCCGGTCACGCCAAGGTGGATGCGGCCGGCGGCCAGCTCGCGCGGGATCTCCCCGGCCGAGAGGAGCACGGCCTGCACCCCGTCTGCCCCGGCGACGGTGGCGGAATATTCCCGCTCCGACCCGTCGCGCCGCATCTCCACGCCGCGGGCGCCGAACCATTCGAAGGTCTTGTCCATCAGCCGCCCCTTGGACGGCACGCCGATCTTCAGGCTCATGCCCCGCCCTCCTGAAGAAGCGCGATCAGGCCGGGCCGGATGACCCCGCCCACGGCCGGAATCTCGCGCCCCTGGCCAAGAACGCGGGTCAGCGCGTCGTAGCGCCCGCCAGACGCGACAGGCGGCAGGTCCGGCCGACCCTCGGCATGGAACGAGAAGACGAAGCCGTCGTAATATTCCAGCGTCGTCCGGCCGTGGCTGGCCTCGAAATCCAGCGTGTCGACGTCAATCCCGTGGCTGGCGAGCGCGTCGAGCCGGCGTGCGAAACGGTCCACGGCGGGGGCGATGGTGGGCAGGTCCACCGCCATGTCCCGCAGCCGGCCAAGCGCCATGGGCGCGGTGTCGCGCAGGTGCAGCACGTCGTCGAGGATGTCGACCTCCGCGCCCGAAAGCGGCGGCGTCGCCGCATCCTCCAGCAGCGCCGCGGCGCGGGCCGCGACTTCTCCCGCCTCGCGCAGCCCGATGGCGGGGCCCGCACTCGCGATAAGCTCGGTGGCCGGGGCCTCCTGCAACTCCTTCAGCAGCCGGGCGCGCGGCTCCGGCATCCGACTGCGGCCGCCGAAACGGTCCAGCAGCGCCCGGAACCGGCGCGGCCGCCAGACATGTCGCAGGAGCGCCGCACGGCGGCGGGGGCTGGTCGACAGCCCCCGGACGGCGGCCATCAGGATGCCGATATCGCCGGTTGCCGCGTGCAGCCCAAGCGGCGAAAGGACCTTGGCGAAGAGCGCGAAGACCTCGGCATCGGCCTGCTCCGGCATCTCGCGAGCGAAGACCTCGTAGCCGACCTGCAGGTATTCGCGGGCCCGCAGCCCGTGATGTTCCTGCCGGCGGAAGACCTCGCCCATATAGGTGTAGCGGGCAGGCTCGGCGCCATGGGCCATATGCTTCTGCACGACCGGCACGGTGAAGTCGGGCCTGAGCATCATCTCGCCCTCGAGCGGGTCGGAGGTGACATAGGCGCGGGCGCGGATGTCCTCTCCGTAAAGGTCGAGGAGCGTGTCGGCGGGCAGCAGGATGTCCGCCTCCACCGGCTGCGCGCCGGCCGCCCGGAAATGGGCGAACAGACGTTCGGCTTCGGCGCGGTCGTTGCTGTGCATCTCAGCCGCCCGACGCGCGACGGGCGAGGATCGCGCGCACGGCCGCGACCAGATCTGCCCGCGCCACCTCGGTCTGCGCCGGCTGGGCCTTCCATTCCTCATGGCTCGCCGCGGCGGCGATCTCGGCACCGAGGATGAGGTCCTTGAGCTGGACGACACCGCGCGCCGCCTCGTCCCCGCCCTGAATGACGGCGACGGGAGAGGCGCGTTTATCGGCGTATTTCAACTGGTTGCCGAAGTTCTTCGGGTTGCCGAGGTAGACCTCGGCCCGGATCCCGGCGGCACGCAGCTCGCCGACCATGGCCATGTAATCGGCCATCCGGTCGCGGTCCATCACGGTGACGACGACAGGGCCCGGCGCGGCCTCCTGCCCGATCCGGCCCTTGGCGCGCAGCGCGGCAAGGAGCCGGTCGACGCCGATGGAGATGCCGGTGGCCGGCACCGACTGGCCGGTGAAGCGCTTGACCAGATCGTCATAACGCCCTCCGCCGGAAACCGAGCCGAAGCTGCGCTTGCGGCCCTTCTCGTCGAGGATTTCGAACGTCAGTTCGGCTTCGAAAACCGGGCCGGTGTAATAGCCCAGACCCCGCACCACGGCCGGGTCGACGATGATCCTGTCCGGCCCGTAGCCCTGCGCGTCGAGGAGTTCTGCGATGGTCTCCAGCTCCCGCACGCCTTCTGAGCCGATGGCGGAGGGGCCGACGAGGCCGCGCAGGTTCGCGGCCGTGGCCTCGCCGTTCGCGCCCTGGGCGGCCATGAAGCCCATGACGACCTCGGCCTGCTCGGCGCCGAGGCCGGCGCCCTTGGTATAGTCGCCCGACTCGTCCATCCGGCCCTTGCCGAGGAGCGCCCGGACGCCCTCGTCCCCAAGCCGGTCGAACTTGTCGACGGCGCGCAGGACGATGCCGCGTTGATGCGAAAACCGTTCCGGATCAGAGGGATCGAGGATTCCCGCGACCTCCATCACGCCGTTCAGAACCTTGCGGTTGTTGACCCGGATGACGTAATCGCCGCGCGGGATGCCGACATGTTCCAGCGCGTCGGAGAGCATGGCGCAGATCTCGGCATCGGCCGCCACGGTGGGGGCGCCGACGGTATCCGCATCGCATTGATAGAACTGGCGAAAACGCCCCGGCCCCGGCTTCTCGTTGCGCCAGACCGGGCCCATGGCGTAGCGCCGGTAGGGCGAGGGCAGGTCGTTGCGGTATTGCGCGGCGACGCGCGCCAGCGGCGCCGTCAGGTCGTAGCGCAGCGCCAGCCAGTCGCTGTCCTCTTCCTGCCAGGCGAAGACACCCTCGTTCGGGCGGTCGACGTCGGGGAGGAATTTTCCAAGCGCCTCAACGGTTTCGACGGCCGAAGTCTCCAGAGGGTCGAAGCCGTAGCGGTGGTAGACCTCGGCAATGCGGCCGAGCATCTCGGTGCGCTCGGTCACTTCCGCGCCGAAATAGTCGCGGAACCCCTTCGGGGTCTCGGCACGGGGCCGGCGGGGGGCTTTGTCCTTGGCCATGGGCTATGCACCTGCTTGTCGCGCGGGTCCATAGCGCGTGCATGGCGGCGGGGCAAGGCGGCGGGTTGACGGGGCGTACGGTGCATACCGTAAATGCACCGCTTTCGCACAGTAACCGCACCGTAGCTTACCGCCCTTCTGGCCGCCCGGGATCTGGGCTAGGATCGCGCCATGACCGACCGCATCACCGACCTCGAAGAACAGCTCGCGCATCTTTCGCGCAACGTCGACGACCTTTCGGAAGTCGTCGCCCGGCAGGCGCGCGAGATCGACCTGCTCTCCCGCCGCCTCGGCCTGCTGATGGAGCGCGAGGCGGAGCGGGAGGTGGCCGAGGGCGGCACGATCCCGCTCGCCGACCAGCGCCCGCCGCATTGGTGAGACCCGCTCAGAGCGGCAGCTCGGTCGTGGCCTTGATCTCGCGCAGCACGAAGCTCGAGACGACGGAGCGGACATAGGGGCTGCGCAACAGGTTGTGGGACATGAAGGCCTCATAGGCCTCCACATCCGCCACCCGGACCTTCAGGATGTAATCGGCACTACCCGAAACCGAATGGCATTCGAGGATCTCCGGGTGATGCGCCACCATGCGCGCGAAGCCCGCGACCGCCTCTTCCGAATGGTCGTGCAGGCGGATCGAGGCCAGGACGCAGAGCTTCGCCCCGGCCCGCGCCGGGTCCAGAAGCGCCACGCGGGCGCGGATCAGGCCCGCCGCCTCGAACTCCTGCAGCTTCCGCCAGACGGTGCTTTGCGCCATGCCGCATTGCGCCGCCATCTCGGCGAGCGAGAGCGAGGCATCGCGCTGTATGATCCGCAGAAGCACCCTCTCCTGATCATTAAATTCCATGATATGGCCTGTTAGTGAGAATATCTTCCATATCGTGATCGCATCGGCTTCGGAATGAAAGCCCTTTTCACCCCGCCGGGCCCAAGCTCACCGGAGGTTTGGAAGGGGGGATTCCATGTCTGGAAAGACGCAAGCGGATCGGCCGGCATATCGCTCCAAGGAGCCGGATGCCGCGGGCTACTACGCCTATAGCGCGGCGGAGGATACGGTCTGGGGCGCGCTCTTCGACCGGCAGATGGACTACCTGCCCGGCCGCGTCGCGCCGGACTACCTTGCGGGGGTCGAGGCGCTGGGGCTGACCCGGGCGCATGTGCCGCAGGTCAGGGAGATCGACGCGCGGCTCGCCGGGCTGACCGGCGCGGGGGTCGAGGGCGTGCCCGCGATCATCCCGCCCTCGCGGTTCTTCGAGCTGCTCTCGCAGAAGAAATTCCCGGTCGCCACCTTCCTGCGGCGGCGCGAGGAGATGGACTACATCGAGGAGCCGGACATCTTTCACGAGGTCTTCGGCCATTGCCCGCTGCTGACCAACCCGGCCTATGCCGCCTTCATCGAGAAATTCGGCAAGCTCGGCGCGACGCTCGGAAAGCCTTACAGCTGGCGGCTGTTCCGGCTGTTCTGGTTCACGGTGGAATTCGGGATGATCCGCACGCCCGATGGGCTGCGCGCCTTCGGGGCCGGCATCGTGTCGTCGCCCGCCGAGGCGGAACATGCGACCTCTGGCAGGGCGGAGATGCTGGATTTCGACCTGATGACGATCTTCCGCACGCCCTACCGGATCGACATCCTGCAGCCGGTCTATTTCGTCATCGACAGCTTCGAGCAGATCGAGGCCGCGCTCGACGCCGATATCGCCGGCATGATCGACGAGGCCAAGCGCCTGGGCGACCTGCCGCCGCGCTTCGAGGCGGCCGCCTGAGGCCTCCGGCGGGGATATTCGGGCCAAGATGAAAAACCCTTTCACCTTGGCAAAATATCCTCGGGGGTGAATTGGCCAGAGGCCAAAAGGGGGCGGACAGCCCCCTTCTTTCCTCAGAGGTCCTCGACCAGCACGACGCCTGCGACATGCTTCAGCGCGCCCTTGATCTGGGGCGAGACCGGGAAGCCGTCACCGGCGGCGATGTCGATCTCGCGCCCCTGCTCGTCGGCGACGCAGAAGGTGATCGGGCCGCGCAGCCGCGCCGCCGCGCGGTCCTCGGCGAAGCGGGCGAGGATGCTGGCCACGGCCGCCGGCGCCTCGGGCCCGCCAAGGTGGATGCGCAGGCCGGAGCTGCCCGCCTGGGCCGCGACCTGGTCGATCGGCTGCACGCCCCGGGCAAGCAGCTTCAGCGTGTCGCCCTCGAGGTTGGCCTCCACCACCATCACCACCTTGTTGCCGGTCTCCAGCAGGTCGCGCGCGGCTTCCAGCGTGTCGGAGAAGACGGTGACCTCGTAGCGCCCGGTCGGGTCGGAGGCCTGCACGAAGGCGAAGCGGTTGCCGCGCGCCGATTTCCGCTCCTGCCGGCCGGAGACGGCGCCGGCAATCTTCGCCACCAGCGGCCCGCGGCGCGCGGCCTCCGTCACCTCGGCCAGCGTCTTCACGTCCTTGCGCTTCAGCGGCGCCATGTAATCGTCCAGCGGATGGCCCGAGAGGTAGAAGCCGATCGCCTGCTGCTCCTGGTCCAGCCGCTCGTTCAGGAACCAGTCGTCGCATTGTGCCAGCCGCGGCTCCGGCAGGTCCTCCCCCGCCTCGCCGAAGAGCGAGACCTGGCTGGAGGCCTTCTGCTCGTGGATCGCGGCGGAATAGGCGGCAAGCGCGTCGAGCGAGGCGAAGACGCGGTGGCGGTTGGCGTCGAGCTGGTCGAAAGCGCCGGCGCGGGCGAGCATTTCCAGCGGCCGCTTGCCGATGCGCTTCAGGTCGCAGCGGCGCGCGAAGTCGAAAAGCGTGACGAAGGGCTTGCCGTCGCGGGCTTCCACGATCAGCCGCATCGCCTCCACGCCCACGTTCTTCAGCGCGCCAAGCGCATAGACCACGCGGCCCTCTTTGACCGAGAAGGTGGCCAGCGAGCGGTTGACGCAGGGCGGGTCGATCTTGATACCAAGACCCTTGCGCACCTCCTCGGCATAGGCGCCGAGCTTGTCGGTAAGGTGGATATCGCAGTTCATGACCCCGGCCATGAACTCCACCGGGTGGTTGGCCTTCAGCCAGGCGGTCTGGTAGCTGACCACGGCATAGGCCGCGGCGTGGGACTTGTTGAAGCCGTAGTTGGCGAATTTCTCCAGCAGGTCGAAGACCTCGGAGGCTTTGCGCGCGTCCACCCCGTTCTTCTTCGCGCCCTCGACGAACTTGGGGCGCTCGGCGTCCATCGCCTCCTTGATCTTCTTGCCCATGGCGCGGCGCAGAAGGTCGGCGCCACCGAGCGAATAGCCCGCCATGACCTGGGCGATCTGCATCACCTGTTCCTGGTAAACGATGATGCCCTGCGTCTCGGCCAGGATGTGGTCGATCGTGGGGTGGATCGACTCGAGGTCCTTCAGCCCGTTCTTCACCTCGCAATAGGTCGGGATGTTCTCCATCGGGCCGGGCCGGTAGAGCGCCACGAGGGCGACGATATCCTCGATGCAGGTGGGCTTCATGCGCCGGAGCGCATCCATCATGCCCGAGCTTTCCACCTGGAAGACGGCGACGGTCTTGGCGCCCGCGTAAAGCTCGTAGGTCGGTTTGTCGTCGAGCGGGATGGCGTTGATCTCGTCCACCGCGCCCTCGGGGGGCTGGTAGAGCTCGGTCCCGTCGGCGGCGATGTGCAGGTGCCGGCCGGTGCCGCGGATCAGGTCCACGGCGTTCTGGATGACGGTGAGGGTCTTCAGCCCGAGGAAGTCGAACTTCACGAGACCCGCCGATTCGACCCATTTCATGTTGAACTGGGTGGCCGGCATGTCCGACCGCGGATCCTGGTAGAGCGGCACCAGCGCGTCGAGCGGCCGGTCGCCGATCACCACGCCCGCGGCATGGGTGGAGGCGTTGCGGAGCAGCCCCTCGATCTTCTGCGCGATCTCCAGCAGGCGCGCCACGACCTCCTCCGCCTTCGCGGCCTCGCGCAGGCGCGGCTCGTCGCTCATCGCCTTCTCGACGGAGACGGGCTTCACCCCCTCGACCGGGATCATCTTGGAAAGCCGGTCGACCTGCCCGTAGGGCATCTGCAGCACGCGGCCGACGTCACGCACCGCGGCCTTGGACAGCAGCGCGCCGAAGGTGATGATCTGCCCCACCTTGTCGCGGCCGTATTTCTCCTGGACGTAGTGGATCACCTCCTCGCGCCGGTCCATGCAGAAGTCGATGTCGAAGTCGGGCATGGAGACCCGCTCGGGGTTCAGGAACCGCTCGAAAAGCAGCGAGTAGCGTAGCGGGTCGAGGTCCGTGATGGTCAGCGCATAGGCCACCAGCGAGCCCGCGCCGGAGCCCCGGCCGGGACCCACCGGGATGTCATGCTCCTTGGCCCATTTGATGAAGTCGGCAACGATCAGGAAGTAGCCGGGAAAGCCCATCTGCTCGATGATGCCCAGCTCGAATTTCAGCCGTTCCTGATAGGCCTCGACCGAGGCCGCGTGCGGGATCACCTTCAGTCGCGCCTCGAGGCCCTCCCAGGCCTGGCGGCGCAGCTCCTCGACCTCGTCATCGGCGAAGCGCGGCAGAATCGGCGCGATCTTCTTCACCCGGTAGGCACAGCGCCGCGCGATCTCCACCGTGCTTTCCAGCGCCTCGGGCAGGTCGGCGAAGAGCGCGGCCATCTCCGCCTCGCTCTTGAAGTAATGCTGCGGCGTCAGCCGGCGACGCGGCTCCTGCTGGTCGACATAGGCGCCGTCGGCGATGCAGAGGAGCGCGTCATGCGCCTCGTACATCTCGGGCCTCGGAAAGTAGACGTCATTGGTCGCGACCAGCGGCAGGGCCATCGCATAGGCCATCTCGACATGGCCGCGCTCGGTCAGGCGCTCGGCCTCGGGCACCGCGCCGTCCTCGCCCCGGTGGCGCTGCAGCTCGACGTAGAGCCGGGTCGGGAAGATCGCGGCAAGACGGGCCATCAGCGCCTCCGCCTTCGGGCGCTGGCCGGCCTGCAACAGGCGGCCCACCGGCCCGTCGGGGCCGCCGGAGAGGCAGATGAGGCCCTCGGCATGTTCCTCCAGCTCCTCCAGCGTGACCTGCGGCAGAAGGCCGGGCTTGGTCAGGTAGAGGCAGGAGTTGATCTTCATCAGGTTGCGGTAGCCGGTCTCGGTCTGCGCCAGCAGCACCACCGGCGCGGGGTCGCGCGGCCGCTCGCCCGGCTGCACCGGATCGTAGGTCAGCGAGACCTGGCAGCCGATGATGGGCTGCAGCCCCGCGCCTGCGGCCAGCGTGGAAAATTCCAGCGCGCAGAACAGGTTGTTGGTGTCGGTCACGGCCACGGCGGGCATTTCCGCCTTCTGGCAGAGACCGATCAGCTTCTTCACCGGCACCGCCCCTTCGAGGAGCGAATATTCTGTGTGAAGGCGGAGGTGGATGAATCGGGGCGCGCTCATGGCGCAAGGGTAGTGCGGATCGCCGGGGCTCCGCAACGCCGCTCGGGGCCCGCGCGGGGCGAAAGGCCGCACCGGCTTGGAACCGCGCGCGCGAGGGCCTAGAGAAGACGGGGGAGAGAGGGCGCCATGAGTTCACAGACAGAGATGGAAGACGCCGGGCCGGAAGAGGCCGAGGGCCCCGCGACCGCGGCAGAGCAGCGCGTGCAGGTGGCCCGCGGCAACCGCAACCTCGCGCTGATCCTGATCGGCGGCGCGCTGGCGATGCTGGCCGCGGCCTTCGCGGTGGCGCTTCTGGTGGTCTACGGCGGCTGAGCCCGGAGCCTAGGCGGCCCGGCCGCGCACCTCCGCCTGGCCGCGCGCCCCGGCCGCGCGCCGCACCTCGACCCGGCGCATGTTGTTCAGCACCACGATCAGGGCCACCGCGCTCATCATCGCGGGGGGGATCCAGATGATGATCCCGCCGATCTGCTGGTCCATCACCGCCGAGATGCCGGGAAAGTACCGCCCGCAGAAGGCGTAGAACGGGTAGATGTCGTGGCCCGCGAAGGTGATCAGCGCGCCGAGCACGATCTGCGGGAACATGACGGCGACGGAAAGCGCCGCCCGGGTGCCGAAGCTGGCATGGGCGGCGGGCCGCGCGCGGGTGTCCAGCACCATCGCCCAGAACAGGATCCCGTCCAGCGCCATGGTCCAGTTCATGAAGTTGTAGATCGGCGTGTTCAGCATCGCGTAGAAATGCACCGGCGGGTAAAGCCAGAAGTAGAACGAGCCGGAGAACAGCACCGTCGCCACCGCGGGCTGCTGCAGCACCGCCATGACCCGCGCCGAAAAGCGGCTGTTCGCCAGCCGGGTCAGCCAGCCCGGACCACCCTCCAGGATCACCGGCCCGGCCATGGAGACCCCGATCAGCACCGGCCCGATATGGTGCAGGGCCACGTGCTGGATGCGGTTGAGAAAGAACATCCGCTGCGCCGGGTATTCGAACCCGGTCTGCACCACCGAATAGAGCAGCACGACCCCGGCAAGGAAGCTTGCCCGCCGCCACAGCGCCGGCCGCCGGGCGGGCGCAAGCCGCATCAGCCCGCGCAGGTACCAGAACAGCGTGAACGTCGTGGCGAGGTAGATCGAGGGCACGAAGTCATAGGGCCCGATCAGCGGCATGTCCGCCGGCATGCGTTCCGCCACGATCCACAGGAAGGCGCCGAAGACGAGGATCGCGGCCTGCAGGATCAGCCCCCGGGGATCGGGGCGCGCTTGCGCCGGGGCCTCTGCAGCGATTATCATGACATGGCTCCGCCGCGCACAAGGCGGTGGCGCGGTCTGCGCTGGTGCGGCGAATTCTTCGGCAAAACGTGAAACTCCTTCCCTCGGCGGGTTAAAAGTTGCACTTGCCATATTCCCGCCGCCCCGGCTTCATGGCCATAAGGGAATTGCAAGTACGGGCACGCGCTTTCGCTTTACGCCGCATCGGGCGAAGGCGCAACGGCCCAGGACGGGGAGAAGGCGGCGGGTCAAACACCCATGTCGGAGATCTTGTTTCTCCTGAACGGCGCGCCGGTGCGGATCGGCGACGCCCCTGCGACACGGACATTGCTGGACTGGCTGCGCGAGACGCGGCGGCTGACCGGCACGAAGGAAGGCTGCAACGAGGGCGATTGCGGGGCCTGCACCGTCATGGTCACCGATGCCGAGGGCAGCCGCGCGCTCAACGCCTGCATCCTGTTCCTGCCGCAGCTTCACGGCAAGGCCGTGCGCACGGTCGAGGGCATCGCCGGGCCGGACGGCGCGCTGCACCCGGTTCAGGCCGCGATGGTCGAGCATCATGGCAGCCAGTGCGGGTTCTGCACGCCGGGCTTCGTCGTCTCCATGGCCGTCGCGCATCTCAATGGCGAGCACGGGCATGACGACGCGCTGGCCGGCAACCTCTGCCGCTGCACCGGCTACGCGCCGATCGTGCGCGCGGCCGAGGCGGCCGCCGATCAGCCGGTGCCGGACTGGATGACGGCCGACCGCAAGGCGCTTGCCACCCTCGCCGCGGCAGAGACCGCCGGGGCGGAGTACCGTCCGACCAGCTCCGACGAGCTGGCAGCCTGGTACCTTGCCCATCCCGAGGCCACCCTGATCGCAGGCGCGACTGACGTGGGCCTCTGGGTCACCAAGTCGCTGCGTGACCTGCCCGAGGTCGCGTTCCTGAACGGCGTTGCAGACCTGCAGCATATCGAGCGTCGGGGCGAGGTCTTCGGCATTGGTGCGGGCGTCACGATCGAGGCGCTGCGCAAGGCGATGGTCGAGGTCCACCCCGACTTCGCCGAGATGCTGCGGCGCTTCGGCTCCACCCAGGTCAGGAATGCCGCGACGCTGGGCGGCAACATCGCCAACGGCTCTCCCATCGGGGACAGCCCGCCGGCGCTGATCGCGCTGGGGGCCGAGCTCTACCTGCGGCGCGGCGAAGAGATGCGCGCGATCCCGCTGGAGGATTTCTTCCTCGACTACGGCAAGCAGGACCGCAAAAAAGGCGAATTCGTGGCGGCGGTCACGATCCCTGCAAGCGCGCCGGCGCTGCGCTGCTACAAGCTGTCGAAAAGGTTCGATCAGGACATCTCCGCGGTTTGCGGCTGCTTCAATATCACGGTCGAAAACGGCGCGGTCACGGCCGCCCGCATCGCCTTCGGCGGCATGGCCGGAATCCCGAAGCGGGCCTCGGCGGTGGAGGCCGCGCTGATCGGCAAGCCGTGGAGCGAGCAGACCGTAAAGGCCGCCCTGCCCGCCTTTGCCAAGGATTTCACGCCGCTTTCCGATATGCGCGCCTCGGCTGACTACCGGCTGGAGAGCGCCCGCAACATGCTTCTGCGCTACTTCGCGGATCTCTCGGGCGCCCCTGTGCGCGTGCTGGAGGTGAGCGCATGAGCATTTCAAGACCCCTGCCCCATGACGCGGCCGAGCTGCATGTCACCGGCCAGGCCCGCTACGTCGACGACATCCCGGTGCCGGCGGACTGCCTGTACCTCGCCTTCGGCCTCTCGACGGTGGCGCATGGCGAGATCACGGGCTTGGACCTTTCCGAGGTCCGCGCCGCGCCGGGCGTCCTGGCCGTGCTTTCGGCTGAAGATTTCGAACATATGCCCGACTGCTCGCCCTCCGCCGAGGACGAGCCGCTGCTGGCGGTCGGAAAGGTCCATTACGTCGGCCAGCCGGTGTTCCTCGTCGTGGCCGAAAGCCACCTCGCGGCGCGCAAGGCCGCGCGGCTCGGCCGCGTCGACTACCGCGAGCTGCCCGCGATCCTGACCATCGACGAGGCCATGGCGGCCGGCAGCCGCTTCGAGGCCGGGCCGGTCACCTGGTCCAAGGGAGACGCCGCGAAGGCGATCGCGGGCGCGGCACGGGTCATCGAGGGCTCGATCGAGATCGGCGGGCAGGAGCATTTCTACCTCGAGGGGCAGGCCGCGCTGGCGCTGCCGCAGGAGGGGGGCGACATGATCGTCCATTCCTCCTCGCAACACCCCAGTGAGATCCAGCACAAGGTGGCCCATGCGCTTCACGCGCCGATGAACGCCGTGCGCGTCGAGGTGCGCCGCATGGGCGGGGGCTTCGGCGGCAAGGAGAGCCAGGGCAACGCGCTGGCCGTCGCCTGCGCCATCGCCGCCGCGCGCACGGGCCGCCCCTGCAAGATGCGCTACGACCGCGATGACGACATGGTCATCACCGGCAAGCGCCACGATTTCCGCATCGACTACCGCGTGGGCGTGGAAGAGGACGGGCGTCTCAGGGGCGTCGAGTTCCTGCAGCTCTGCCGCTGCGGCTGGTCGCAGGATCTGTCGCTGCCGGTCGCGGACCGGGCGATGCTGCATGCCGACAACGCCTATCACATCCCCGATATCCGGATCGAAAGCCACCGGCTGAAGACCAACACGCAGTCCGCCACCGCCTATCGCGGCTTCGGCGGGCCGCAGGGGATGCTGGGGATCGAGCGGGTGATGGACCATGTCGCGGCCGTCCTCGGGCGCGATCCGGCCGAGGTGCGGCGGGTGAATTTCTATGAGGAGGCGCCGGGGGCGCTGCCCCCGGACCCCCGGAGTACTTCTCCCAAGAAAAAGGCCGAAGTGCAGAGCACGCCCTATCATCAGCCTGTCGAGGATTTCATCCTGCATGGGCTGATGGCGCGGCTTGAGGAAACCTCCGGCTATCAGGCGCGGAAGGCCGAGATCGCGAAGTGGAACGCCTCGAACCCGGTTCTGAAGCGCGGCATCGCGCTGACACCGGTGAAGTTCGGGATCTCCTTCACGCTGACCCATCTGAATCAGGCCGGCGCGCTGGTGCATGTCTACCAGGACGGCTCCATCCACATGAACCACGGCGGCACCGAGATGGGGCAGGGCCTCTTCCGCAAGGTGGCCCAGGTGGCGGCGGCGGGCTTCGGCGTCGCGCCGGAGATGGTGAAGATCACAGCGACCGACACGGCGAAGGTGCCCAACACCTCCGCCACCGCGGCTTCCTCGGGCTCCGACCTGAACGGGATGGCGGTGAAGGCCGCCTGCGACATCATCCGCGGACGGATGGCGGCGTTCCTGGCCGAGCGGCACCAGGTGGCCGCGGAGGACGTGCATTTCGAGGAGGGCCGCGTCTTCGTCGGCGGGGCGGATTACGCCTTCGCCGAGGTGGCCAAGATGGTCTACGAGGCGCGCATCAGCCTGTCGGCCACCGGCTTCTACAAGACGCCCAAGATCACCTGGGACCGGATGAACGGCAGCGGCCGGCCGTTCTACTACTTCGCCTACGGCGCGGCGGTGACAGAGGTGGTGATCGACACTCTGACCGGCGAGAACCGGATCCTGCGCACCGACATCCTGCACGATTGCGGCGCCAGCCTGAACCCGGCGCTGGACCGCGGCCAGATCGAGGGCGGCTACGTGCAGGGCGCGGGCTGGCTGACCACCGAGGAACTGGTCTGGGACGGCAAGGGCCGCCTGACGACCCATGCGCCGTCGACCTACAAGATCCCGGCCTGCTCCGACCGGCCCGGCATCTTCAACGTCGAGCTCTGGGACGGCCGGAACGTCGAGGACACGATCTACCGCTCCAAGGCCGTGGGCGAGCCGCCCTTCATGCTGGGCATCTCCGCCTTCCTCGCGCTGAGCGACGCGGTCGCGGCCTGCGGCGACGGAAGCCACTACGTCTCGCTCGACGCGCCGGCGACGGCGGAGCGGGTGCTGGCCGCCGTGAACCGGGTGCGGGGCGATGTTTGACCTCGCCGCCCTCCGCGCGGCGGTCGCCGCCGAGGGGCGCGTCGCGCGCGTCGTGATCGCATCGCATGACGGCTCCTCGCCGCGCGAGACCGGGGCCGCGATGCTGGTCTGGCAGGGCGGGCAGTCGGGCACGATCGGCGGCGGCGCGCTGGAATGGGAAGCCACGCGGCGGGCGCTGGAGCTGCTGGACGCGGGCGGAAGCCGGATCGACCGGCAGGCGCTCGGCCCCGCGCTGGGCCAGTGCTGCGGCGGGGCGGTGACGGTGCTGACCGAGGTCTATGACGCCCGGGCCGTGGCCGGGCTGGAGGCCCAGGAGGTCATCGCCCGCCCGGTCGATGGCGCGCCGGCAGAAATGCCCCTTGCCGTGCGTCGGATCCTCAACCGGGCGCGGGCGGAGGGCATCCCTCCCCTGCCCCGGCTGGTGCAGGGCTGGATGGTCGAGCCGCTCGCCCGGCCCGCGCGCGAGATCTGGATCTGGGGCGCGGGCCATGTCGGCCGCGCGCTGGTTTCGGTGCTGGCGCCCCTGCCGGACGTGGCGATCACCTGGATCGACGTGGCCGAGGACCGGTTTCCCGCCGAGATCCCCGCGGGCGTGACCCGGCTCTGGGCCGCCAACCCGGCGGACCTGGCCGCCCGGGCGCCGGCCCGGGCCGAGCACCTGGTTCTGACCTATTCCCATGCGCTCGATCTGGAGCTTTGCCACCGGCTGCTGCGACAGGGCTTCGCCGGGCTCGGCCTGATCGGATCGGAGACGAAATGGGCGCGCTTCCGCAGCCGGCTGAAGGCCCTGGGCCATCCGCCGGAACGCATCGCCGCCATCCGGTGCCCGATCGGGGACCGGACGCTCGGTAAGCACCCACAGGCCATTGCGATCGGCGTCGCCGCGACGGCCCTGAAACATAACGACGCCGCGACAGGGAAGAAGGACAGCGCGGGATGAAGGACACGGAACTCCTCGCCGTCGAGGGGATCACCAAGGCCTATCCGGGGGTCGTCGCCAACAGCGACGTGTCCTTCCGCATACGCGAGGGCGAGGTGCATTCCCTTCTGGGCGAAAACGGGGCCGGCAAATCGACGCTGGTGAAAATGATCTATGGCCTCGTGAAACCGGACAGCGGGCGCATGCGCCTGCGCGGCGCGGCCTATGAGCCGAAGGAGCCGCGCGAGGCGCGATCCTCGGGCGTGGCCATGGTGTTCCAGCATTTCAGCCTGTTCGAGGCCCTGAACGTGGCCGAGAACGTCGCGCTGGGGATGGAGAACCCGCCGGCGCAGCGCGCGCTTGCCGAACGCATCCGCACCGTCTCGGAAGACTACGGGCTGCCGCTGGACCCGAACCGGCTGGTCGGCGATCTCTCTGCCGGGGAGCGCCAGCGGGTGGAGATCATCCGCTGCCTGCTGCAGGACCCGAAGCTGCTGATCATGGACGAGCCGACCTCGGTTTTGACGCCGCAGGAGGTGGAGATCCTGTTCAAGACGCTGCGCCAGCTCTCGTCCGAGGGCACGGCGATCCTCTACATCTCCCACAAGCTGGAGGAGATCCGCGATCTCTGCGACGGCGCGACGATCCTGCGCCGCGGCAAGGTTGTGGCCACCTGCACGCCGCGCGAGAAGACCGCACGCGAGCTGGCCGAGCTGATGGTCGGCGAGACGCTGACCCCGCCGGCGCGGGGCGAGAAGGTGCCGGGCGACGTGGCGCTCGACGTCGTGGGCCTGTCGGTCGCCTCGCCGAACCCCTTCGGGACCTCGCTGCAGAACGTCCACATGCGCGTACGGAAGGGCGAGATCCTCGGCATCGCGGGCGTCGCGGGCAACGGGCAGGACGAATTGCTGCTGGCGCTCTCGGGCGAGATCCCGACGGACCGCGACGCGGTGAAGATCGCCGGGCGCGGCGTGGGCGATCAGGGCCCCAACGCCCGCCGTCTCGCCGGCCTCGTCGCGGCACCGGAGGAGCGGCTCGGCCATGCCGCCGCCCCCGACATGTCGCTGACCGAGAACGCGCTGCTTTCCGGCGCGGTGCGCAAGGGCCTCGTCAGGCACGGGATGATCGACTGGGCCAGCGCACGCAGCTTCGCGGAGGGCGTGGTGAAGGATTTCGACGTCCGGACCCCGGGCGTGGGCACCGCGGCCCGTGCGCTGTCCGGCGGGAACTTGCAGAAATTCGTCATCGGCCGCGAGCTGAGCCAGGATCCGACCGTCATTGTCGTCAATCAGCCGACATGGGGCGTCGACGCGGCCGCGGCCGCCTCGATCCGGCAGGCGCTGATCGACCGGGCGGCGGCGGGTGCCGCCGTGGTGGTGATCAGCCAGGACCTGGACGAGCTGCTGGAGATCGCCGACAACTTCTGCGCCCTGAACGGCGGCCGGCTTTCGGCGCCGCGCCCGGTGCAGGGCCTGACGGTGGATGAGATCGGACTGATGATGGGCGGCGCCCACGGGATGGAGGTCGCCCATGCTCACGCTTGAGAAACGCCCTAACCCCTCGCGGGCCTGGGCCATTGTCACGCCGATCCTCGCCGTGATCCTGACGATGATCGCCGGCGGGCTGATGTTCGCGGTGCTCGGCAAGGACCCGGTGGAGGCGATCCGCACGATCTTCTGGGATCCGCTCTTCAACGCGCAGTTCGCAAGCTACTCGCGCCCGCAGCTTCTGGTGAAGGCCGGACCGCTGGTGCTGATCGCGGTGGGGCTGAGCTTCGGCTTCCGCGCCTCGATCTGGAACATCGGGGCGGAGGGGCAGTACATCATGGGCGCGATCGCGGCCATGGGCGTGGCGCTGGCCTTCTACCCGACGAACTACTGGTTCGTCTTCCCGCTGATGGTTCTGGCCGGCGCCTTCGGCGGCTGGGCCTGGGCGATGATCCCGGCCTTCCTGAAGAACCGCTACGGGACGAACGAGATCCTGGTCTCGCTGATGCTGGTCTACGTGGCCGAGAACATCGAGAGCTGGATGGCCTTCGGCCCGATGCGCAACCCGCAGGGCATGGGTTTTCCGGGCAGCCGCAACCTGCAGCAATACCCCGCTGCCCATAATTCCGAGCTGATCGCCGGCACCGGGCTGCACTGGGGCGTGGTGACGGCGGGTCTTGCCGTCATCATCGGCTACGTGCTGCTGAAGCGGCATATCTTCGGCTTCAACATCCAGGTCGCAGGCCAGGCGCCGCGCGCGGCCCGCTTCGCCGGGGTCGACCCCAAGCGGCTGTTCTCGCTCTGCATGGGGCTTTCGGGCGCCTGCGCGGGGCTGGCGGGGATGTTTGAGGTGGCGGGCCCCGCGGGCCAGATCACCGACAGCTTCAACGTCGGCTACGGCTTCACCGCCATCATCGTGGCCTATCTCGGCCGGCTGCATCCGATCGGGATCCTGCTGGCGGGCCTGCTGATGGCGCTGACCTATATCGGCGGCGAGATCGCGCAGCTCTCGCTCAACCTGCCCGCGGCGGCGATCCAGGCGTTCCAGGGGATGCTGCTGTTCTTCCTTCTTGGCGTCGACGTGCTGTCGAACTACCGGATCCGGATCAAGCGGAGGGCCCAGGCATGATCGCCGGCATCGATCCCGTCGTCCTCATCGCCTCTCTGATGGCGGCCTCCACGCCGATCCTGCTGGCCGCGCTGGGCGAGCTGGTGGCGGAACGCTCGGGCGTCCTGAACCTCGGCGTCGAGGGCATGATGATCACCGGGGCCATCTGCGGCTTCATCGTCGCGGTCCATACCGGGAGCCCCTTCCTGGGCTTCGTCGCGGCCGCCGCCGGGGGTGCGGCGCTGGCGCTGCTCTTCGCCTTCCTGACGCAGGTTCTCTTGTCGAACCAGGTGGCGACCGGGCTTGCCGCGACGCTCTTCGGCCTCGGCCTCTCCTCGCTCATGGGGCAGGGCTACAGCGGGATCAAGCCGCCGCCGACGGCCAACGTGCCCTTCGGGCCGCTGGCGCATCTGCCGGTCCTGGGCCCGATCCTCTTCTCGCATGACTGGGTGCTCTACTTCTCGCTCGCCCTCGTGGTGGGGACCTGGGCCTTCCTGAAATATACCCGCGCGGGCCTGGTCCTGCGCGCGGTGGGGGAGAACCACGACGCGGCCCATGCCCTGGGCTACCGCGTGCGGCTGATCCGGACGCTGGCGCTCGCCCATGGCGGGGCCTGCGCGGGGCTTGGCGGGGCCTATCTGAGCCTCGTGCGCGTGCCGCAATGGACGGAAGGCATCACCGCGGGCGCCGGCTGGATCGCGCTGGCAATCGTCGTCTTCGCCTCCTGGCGGCCGGGGCGGGTTCTGCTCGGTGCCTATATTTTCGGCGGGGTGTCGGTCCTGCAGCTCCGCCTGCAGGCGGCAGGGATTGCCATCCCGGTCCAGATATTGTCGATGGCGCCCTATCTGATAACGATACTGGTGCTTGTCGTCATGTCGGCCCGCCGGGGCCGCGCGGCGATCGGGGCGCCGGCGGCACTGGGCCGCGTGTTCCACGCCTCGGATTGATGAGGCCTAAACTCCGGGCAAGGTGCCCGGCAACAACGGGGAGACGGAAATGAAACGCAGAGATTTCCTTGCCGGGACGGCTGCCACGGGCACCGTTCTGGCGTCGGGGCTGGCAACGCAGGCCTCCGCGGCCGAGCCGCTCAAGGTGGGCTTCATCTACCTCGGCGTGCCGGGCGATGGCGGCTGGACCTACGAGCACGAGCAGGCCCGGCTGAAGATGGTGAAGCACTTCGGCAACAAGATCGAGACGAAGGTGATCCAGAACGTGCCCGAGGGGGCGGATGCCGAACGTTCGATCACCCAGCTCTGCCTCGCGGGCTGCAAGCTGATCTTCACCACCTCCTTCGGCTACATGGACCCGACGATCAACGTGGCCAAGAAGTTCCCGAACGTGAAGTTCGAGATGTGCACGGGCTACAAGGACGCGCCCAACGTCTCGAACTACGGCGGGCGGTTCTACCAGGGCCGCGCGGTGATCGGCAACATCGCCGGGCACATGACCAAGACCAACAAGATCGGCTATATCGCCACCTTCCCGATCCCCGAGGTCGTCCGCGGCATCAACTCGGCCTTCCTCTACGCCCGCAAGGTGAACCCGAAGGCGGAGATGAAGGTGGTCTGGGTGAACACCTGGTTCGACCCGCCGAAGGAAGCCGATGCCGCCCAGGCGCTGATCGACTCCGGGGTGGACGTGCTGATGCAGCACACCGATTCCACCGCCGCCATGGCCAAGGCCAAGGATGCCGGCATCCTCGCCTTCGGGCAGGACAGCGACATGATGCAATACGCGCCGAAGCCGCGGATTTCCTCGATCATGGACAACTGGGCGCCCTATTACATCCAGCGCGCGCAGGACGTGATGGACGGCAAGTGGACCGCCAAGGACAGCTGGCTCGGGATCGACACCGGCATCGTGCAGGTGGGCGAGATCTCGTCCGCCGTGCCGGCCGCCGTGAAGGCCGACGCGATGGCGCTGCACGACCGGATCAAGGCCGGCACCGAGCATGTGTTCACCGGCCCGCTGAACAAGCAGGACGGCTCGGCCTGGCTGAAGGCCGGCGAGACCGCCTCGGACGGGGCGCTGCTGGGGATGAACTTCTACGTCGAAGGCATGACGGGCAAGCTGCCGAGCTGACCCGCCGCAGGCGAGGAATTTGGATTGGCCCGGGTTTCGCCCGGGCCTTTTCATTTACGGGCGAGGCACTGGCCCTCCTCTGCGCAAGGCCCGTAGGGTGCGCATTTATCGCGCACCGCCCTCCGCCGCCGTGCTGCCCCTCCTCGCGCGCCCTTGCACCTCTCCCGCCGCCCGCGCAGGATCGCGGCCAACCGAACCGGGGAGCAGGACATGGGCTGGCAGGATTATCTCGACCGCGAGCAGGAACGCTTCGTCGCGGAACTCAAGGACTTCGTCCGCATCCCCTCGGTCTCCGCCAAGCCAGAGAACATCCCCGACGTGATGCGCGCCGCCGAATGGGTGCGTGACCGCCTCACCGCCGCCGGCGCCGAACATGCCGAGGTGCTGCCCACCGCCGGCCATCCCGTCGTCTGCGCCGACTGGCTCCATGCCGGGGCGGACAAGCCCACCATCCTGATCTACGGCCATTTCGACGTGCAGCCGGCCGAGCCGTTCGAGCTCTGGTCCTCGCCGCCCTTCGAGCCGGAGGTACGCGACGGAAAGCTCTGGGGCCGCGGCGCGTCCGACGACAAGGGCGGCATGTTCATCCCGATCCTCGCCGCAGAGGCGATGCTGAAGACCTCCGGCCGCCTGCCGGTCAACGTCCGCTTCTTCTTCGAGGGGCAGGAGGAGATCGGCTCGCCCGACCTGCCGCCCTTCGTCGCGGCCAATACGGACCGGCTGACGGCCGACATGATCTTCTCCTCCGACGGGCTGCAATGGGCGCCCGGCATGCCGCAGCTGGTGCTCGGGCTGAAGGGACTCGTGTCGCTGGAGATCATCCTGCGCGGCCCGCGCGGCGACCAGCATTCCGGCCTTTACGGCGGCGGGATCGCCAACCCGGCCATGGCGCTGGCGCAGGTGCTTGCCTCGCTGAAATCCACCGACGGCACCATCACGGTCGAGGGGTTCTACGACGACGTCATCCCGCTCTCGGACGCCGACCGCGCCGCCATCGCCCGCGTGCCCTATGACGAGGCCGAATTCCTGGCCGAAACCGGCGCCCCCGCCCCCTTCGGCGAGCCGGGCTACACCACACGCGAACGGCTCTGGGCCCGGCCCACGCTCGACGTCAACGGGCTGACCAGCGGCTGGCAGGGCGCGGGCACCAAGACCGTCCATCCGGCCGAGGCGCGGGCCAAGATCACCTGCCGCCTCGTCGCCGCGCAATCGCCGGAGAAGATCTTCGAGGCCATCCGCGCCCATGTCGAGGCCCATCTGCCGCCCGGCGTCACCGCCGAGGTCGCCCGCCTGCCCGGCCGCGCCGATCCCTTCCTCGTCCCCGCCGGGCACAACGCCAGCGCCACGGCCGCCGCCGTGCTGGAAGAGGTCTACGGCACCGCCCCGTTCCAGACCCGCGTCGGCGGCTCGATCCCGGTGATGACGACGCTGCTCGACACGCTCGGCGTTCATGCGGTGATGTTCGGCTTCAGCCATGGCGACGAGAACCTGCATGCCCCCGACGAGTTCTTTCGGCTCGACGCCTTCCGCACCGGCCAGACGGCCTATTGCCGGCTGATGGAGCGCCTCGGCAGCGGCTGACCAGGCCCGGACGGCCGCCCCCACCCCCCGCGCGTCGGCCCGAAATGCCGCAGGGGGCGGCTTGATCTGGGTCATATATATATTCCAAATCGGTGATATGATTTACCGACTCACGAGGAGGTGAGCCGTTCTGGAGGGTTGAACATGGCGCATATCGTCGTTCTGGGCGCGGGGCTCGGCGGTTCCATCATGGCCTATGAACTGAGCGAGCAGATCCGCAAGGAAGACCGGATCACGGTCATCACCAAGGATCCGATCTACCACTTCGTCCCTTCCAACCCCTGGGTCGCGGTCGGCTGGCGCAAGCGCGAGGACGTCACGATCGACCTCGCCCAGACCATGAAGCGCAAGGGCATCGCCTTCCGCCCCGTCGCGGCCGAGAAGGTGCTGCCGGAGGAAAACCGCATCACCCTCGTCGACGGAAGCTCGGTCGATTACGACTACCTGGTGATCGCCACCGGGCCGGAGTTGGCCTTCGACGAGATCGAGGGGCTCGGCCCCGAGGGGCACACCCAGTCGATCTGCCACCTCGACCACGCGCTTGCCGCGAACAAGGCCTTCGAGGATTTCTGCAAGAACCCCGGCCCCCTCGTCGTCGGTGCGGTGCAGGGCGCATCCTGCTTCGGGCCGGCCTATGAATTCGCCTTCATCCTGGAAACCGAGCTGCGCCGCCGCAAAATCCGCGACAAGGTGCCGATGACCTTCGTGACCTCCGAACCCTATATCGGGCATCTCGGCCTCGACGGGGTGGGCGACACCAATGGGCTGCTCGAGTCCGAGATGCGCGACCATCACATCAAATGGATGACCTCCTCCAAGGTGAAGAAGGTCGAAAGCGGCAAGATGACCGTCGAACAGATCGCCGACGACGGCACCAGCAAGGGCGAGAAGGAGCTGCCCTTCAGCTTCGCGATGATGCTGCCCGCCTTCCGGGGCATCAAGCCGCTGATGGGGATCGAGGGGCTGTCGAACCCGCGTGGCTTCACCATCGTCGACAAGCACCAGCAGAACCCGAAATACCGCAACATCTTCGGCATCGGCGTCTGCATCGCCATCCCGCCCACCGGGCCGACGCCGGTGCCGGTTGGGGTGCCCAAGACCGGCTTCATGATCGAAAGCATGGTGACGGCCACCGCCCATAACATCGGCAACCTGCTGCGCGGCAAGGAGCCCGACCAGGTCGCCACATGGAACGCCGTCTGCCTCGCCGATTTCGGCGACAACGGCGTGGCTTTCGTCGCTCAGCCGCAGATCCCGCCCCGGAACGTCAACTGGTCCTCCTCGGGCAAATGGGTCCACCTCGCCAAGATCGGCTTCGAGAAATACTTCATGCGGAAGGTGAAGAAGGGCACGTCCGAGACCTTCTACGAGGCCGCGACGATGAAGATGCTCGGCATCGACAAGCTGAAGAAGGTGGAGCAGGGCTGACCGCCCCGCCCAGCCCAGCCGCAGACGGGAGCCCGCGATGACCTACGAGGAGCAGATCCAGGAGATGCGCGGCGAACTGCGCGCGCTCTACAAGGCCGTGCCGGGCGCCACGAGGGGCTTTTCGGAGCTCTCCAAGGCCGTCCATGCCGAGGGCGTCCTGCCCGCCAAGATGAAGGAGCTGATGGCGGTCTCCATCGCCGTGGCCCAGCATTGCCAGCCTTGTGCGAACTACCACATCGAGGCGCTGCTGCGCGCCGGCGGCACCCGCGCCGAGTTGGGCGACGCGCTTGCCGTGGCGATCCAGATGGGCGGCGGCCCGGCGCTGATGTACGCCGGCCACGCGCTGGCCTGCTGGGACGCGCTCGAAGCCACGAAAAAGACCGCCCTGGAGGAGTGATCCGGGGGCTGCAAGGACAACGGTCGGGGGGGAGTTACTTCCCGAACAGGTCCGCCTGCCCGGCCGGTTTCGGCGGCTCGAGCCCGAGGTGGCGCCAGGCCTTCTGCGCCAGCATCCGTCCGCGCGGGCTGCGCTGGATCAGCCCCTGCTGAAGGAGGTAGGGTTCGATCACCTCCTCGATCGCGTCGCGACTCTCCGACAGCGCGGCGGAGATCGTCTCCACCCCCACCGGCCCGCCGCCGTAGTTCTCGGCGATCATGCTGAGGTAGCGGCGGTCGGCGCCGTCGAGGCCGAGGTGATCGACCCCGAGCCGCGTCAGCGCGCTGTCGGCGATGGAGCGGTGCAGGTTGCCGTCGCCCTCCACCAGCGCGAAATCGACGACCCGGCGCAGGAGCCGCCCGGCGATGCGCGGCGTGCCCCGGGCGCGGCGGGCGATCTCGCGGCAGCCCTCGGCATCGGCGGGGATGTTCAGAAGCCGCGCGCCGCGGGTGACGATCTCGTTCAGCTCCGCCTCCGTGTAGAAATTCAGCCGGGTCGGGATCCCGAACCGGTCGCGCAGCGGCGTGGTGAGAAGGCCAAGCCGGGTGGTCGCGCCGACCAGCGTGAAGGGCTGCAGGTCGATCCGCACCGTCCGCGCCGCCGGTCCCTCGCCGATGACGAGGTCCAGCGCAAAATCCTCCATCGCCGGGTAGAGCACCTCCTCCACCGCCGGATTCAGGCGGTGGATCTCGTCGATGAAAAGCACGTCGCGCGGCTCGAGGTTGGTCAGGATCGCGGCGAGATCGCCGGCCTTGGCCAGCACCGGGCCGGAGGTCATCCGGAACCCAACGCCAAGCTCGCGCGCCATGATCTGCGCAAGCGTCGTCTTGCCGAGGCCGGGGGGGCCGTGGAACAGCGTGTGGTCCATCGCCTCGCCCCGCATCCGGGCGCTTTCGATGAAAACCCGCAGGTTGGCCCGCGCCTCGGCCTGGCCGATGAAATCCTCCAGCTTCTGCGGCCGGAGCGCGCGGTCCGCGTCCTCGGGCAGCACATCGGGACGGAGGGTCGGGTCGGGGCTGGCCATCTGCCGGGGCGCCTGTTCAGGGATTGTTCACCGCTCGCCCCGACAATCGCCGGAAAGGCCCCCTGGTGCAAGGGGCGGTGGCGCAAGGGGCGGTCAGCGCCAGGGCCCCTCGTGGCGGCTGACGCGCGGGATCACGGTCGGGCGCAGCGGGCGCTCCGGGCCGCTCGCCTTGCCCTGCCCGGCCATCTTCCGCAGGCGGGCGATCCGGTTCTCCGTCGCCGGGTGCGAGGCGAAGAGCCGGTCCTGCGGCAGGGCATGCAGCGGGTTGATGATGAACATATGCGCCGTCGCCGGATGCCGCTCCGCCGCCGGGTTGTCGATCCGCTGCGCCAGCCCCTCGATCTTGCCCAGCGCCGAGGCCAGCCACAGCGGGCGGCCGCAGATCTCCGCCCCGATCCGGTCGGCCTCGTACTCGCGCGAGCGGCTGATCGCCATCTGCACCAGCCCCGCCGCCATCGGCGCCAGGATCATCATCGCCAGCGTTCCGAACAGGCCCATGCCGTTGCGGTCGCCGCCGCGGAAGAAGAAGGCGAAATTGGCGAGCATGGCGATGGCGCCGGCAAAGGTGGCCGTGATCGTCATGATCAGCGTGTCGCGGTGCTTGATATGGGCCAGCTCATGCGCCAGCACGCCCGCCAGTTCCTCGCGCGAGAGGGCCCGCATCAGGCCGGTGGTCGCGGCGACCGCGGCATGGTCGGGGTTGCGGCCGGTGGCGAAGGCGTTGGGCTGGTCGGCCTCGATCAGGTAGACCTTGGGCATCGGCAGCCCGGCCTCGCGGGCAAGGCCCGCGACGAGGGCGTGCAGATCCGGCGCCGTACGCGCGTCGACCTCCTGCGCCTGGTGCATCGCCAGCACCATGCGGTCGGAATTCCAGTAGGAAAACAGGTTCATGGCCCCGGCGAGGACGAGGGCGAAGACCATGCCCCCCTGCCCGCCGATCAGCCCGCCGATGCCGACGAAAAGCGCCGTCAGCGCCGCCATCAGGATGCCGGTCTTCACATAGCCCATCGCGCGTCCGCTCCTTCCTCTGCGATCCGAAGGAGATATGGGAAGCGCGGGAAACCCCGGCAAGATCGGGGCACGACCCTCTGCCCTGCCTTACCCCTTGGGCGCGAGCAGCTTCAGCGCGGCGCGGATCAGGCCGGAGGCCTCGGTCTCCGGCGCCTCGCCCGCTGCCTGGGCCACGGCCTGCGCGGCCTCCGACTGGCCATAGCCGAGATTGACCAGCGCCGAGAGTGCATCGGCGGAATGGGCCGCGCGGGTATCGACCGGCGCCACCGCGGCGCGGCCGCGTTTCGGGGCGGGACCCGGTGCGGCCTCGATCACCTCGCCCGCCTCCACCGTGGCCGCCCCCGGCATCCGCCCGGCCAGCGCCATCACCGCCGGCGCCTTGGCCTTCAGCTCCAGCACCACGCGCTGCGCGATCTTCGGCCCGATCCCCGGAGCGGCCCGGATCGCCGCCGCATCGCCCAGCGTGATCGCGCGCGATACGCCCTCCGTCCCCAGCGTCCCCAGGATCGCGAGCGCCGCCTTCGCACCCACCCCCTGCACCGTGGTCAGGAGCCGGTGCCATTCCTTCTCGATCATCGAAGGGAACCCGTAGAGCTGCAGCAGATCCTCGCGCACCACCAGCTCGGTATAAAGCGCCACCGCCTCGCCCGGGCCGGGCAGGCCCGCCAGCGTGCGCTCGGACACATGGACGATATAGCCCACGCCCCGCACGTCGATCAGCACGTGGTCGGAGCCGCGATAGTCGAGCACGCCCGCGATCCGCCCGATCATCGCCCGCCCCCGGCGGTGGCCCGCGCCAGCGCGGCTTCGAAGCGGCCGGCGGATTGCATGTGATGGGCGTGGCAGATCGCGACGGCCAGCGCGTCGGCCGCGTCGGGCCCGGCCACGTCGACGCCCGGCAGGTGCAGCCGCACCATGTGGTCGATCTGCGCCTTGGCGGCATGGCCGACGCCAACCACGGTCTTCTTCACCGCATTCGGGGCATATTCGCCCACCGTCAGGCCCGCCTGCGCCGGCACCAGCAGCGCGATCCCCCGCGCCTGGCCCAGCTTCAGCGTCGCCACCCCATCCTTGTTCACGAAGGTCAGCTCTACCGCCGCCGTGTCGGGCGCGTAGCGGCGCACCACCTCGGTCAGCTGCTCGTGCAGGGTCAGAAGCCGCGGCGCCAGATCGCCGGACTGAGAGTGGCAGATCCCATTTGCGACGTGGGTGAGTCGCGATCCAGCGACGTCGATCACCCCCCAGCCGAGGTTCCGCAGCCCGGGGTCGATCCCCAAAACCCGCATGTCCGGCCCTGCCCCTGTTGCTTTTGAGACACGACTAGCACGGATGGCGAACATCCGCCAGTGCGAAGCCCCGCCGGGCCGATCACGCGACACGCCACAATCCCGACACAATTAGCCGACGGGAGACGCCGAAATCGTCGCCCGCGAGATCGAAAACGACAGCACGATCACCGTCGGCGGCACCTTCGTTTCAGCCTTGTTTCAAAGGCCGAAAGCCATGCGGAAATTGCATGTGGGCCATGCGTTTTGGCCCGCTTGCGTCGGCCATCCGCCGGGCCTAAGTGCGGCTTCACTAGCGACATGCCCAATGCATGGGCACTTTTGAAACAAGGACCGACGCCATGGCCGCCCAAATGACGACCCGCCCGGCGCCCCTCGGCGCCATTACCGTCTACCGCATCGTGAGCTTCTTCTCCTCTGTCGGAACGATGCTCTCCGCCTGGAACGATGCGCGCATCACCCGCAACTCGCTCGAGACGCTCTCGGACCACGAACTGGACGATATCGGCCTGTGCCGTGGTGACATCGAGGACATCGCCCGCGGCCGGATCTGAGCGCCCACGCGGCGTAGCGGCGCCCTCCCCGCCGCGCAGGATCCAGCCCGAAGGAAAGGCCGCCCCGGAACCCCGAGGCGGCCTTCGCCATTTTGACCACCCGCCGAAGCAGTTGGCCCCCCATCAGGGCACTCCGTCCCCGAAACCTGCCTACTTGAACTGTGTGCGGGCGAAGCCGATCGCCTGCGCCGCGCGGGCGGTCACCGGATCGACGGTCATGATCACGGCGCCGATGCGACCGATCTGGTCGCCCTGCTCCAGCTCGGCAAGCCGCGCGGCATAGGCCGCGGGCCCGATATTCACGAAAATGGCAGCCTTCAGCACCGTCACCGCCGCCGCGGCGATCAGCGCGATGTGGAACAGGCGGCGCATCGGCAGGATCCGCACGGGCGGCGGCGGCACGAAATGCGCCCGGCCCAGTGCCCCGGCGGCCTCGAACCCACCGCCACGGCGGTATGCCTTCTGGATCCGGGTCACACGGCCATAGAAATCGCGGAGTTGCGCGTCAGCCATCACGGCCTCCAGTGTCGTCGCCCCCGACTGGTGACCTTAATGCGGTGCCTTTGCGTCAGAAATAAGGCAGACAGATCAATGGTTTGGTTAACAATCCATTAGGATTGTCGGCGGATCGGGGCCAATCGCCCCGGCCAGCCGCCGCACAATCGCCTTGTTCGGAAAGGCCGCCGTCGGGCAGCTTGCCGGCCCGACCCGCTCAGTGCGTCGGCGCGCCGGGCACGGCTACGAAATGGCCCGCGCCCTTGGGCAGGCTCGTCGAGCCATCGGCGGGGGCGACGCGCGCAGGCAGGAAGAAATTCCCCGTCGGGCGCGCCCGGTTCAGCACGATCGGCTGGCCCGGCGCCCGGGCCGGCGCCGTGGCCGCCGCCGTAGCCGCGGCCATCGCCTCCTGCGTCATCTGGGCGGAGCCAAAGGCCAGCCGCGCGGCGGATTGGGTAATGACATCCGGCTCCATCAGCGCGGCGCCGAGCCGCTCGATGCTGCCGCCCGACTGCAGGTCGGCGCGGTGCTGGGCATAGGCCTGCGGCCCCACCAGCAGCATCAGGCCGACCTTCACCCCGATCAGCGCAATCGCGGTGAGCGAGGCGAGCTTCAGCCCGCTCTCCAGCCTGCGCCACGGCCGGTGAACCGGCCGGCGAGTGCGCGTGGGGACCGGCGCCTGCGCCTTGCGGTCGACCTCGATCCGGCGGATGCGTTCCTCGAAAGAAGCGTGATTGCCCTGGTACATCAGAGACCACCTTTCCCACCAATTCGATGACAATTTGATGGGTCTCTGGGGCCGGGCGAGGGCCACGCATGGGCAATTTCGGGGCGTTTTCAGGCCCGCCGGGTCAGAACTAGCGCGCTCCACTCGCCGATGTCCTCGCGGCTTTCCAGCGTGAAGCCCACAGCCTCGTAGGCGGCAAGGATATCGGCCGCCTGCGTGATCAGCAGGCCTGACAGGATCGCCCGCCCGCCCGGCGCGACATGGGCCGCCATGGCCGGGGCCAGGGCGATCAGCGGCCCCATCAGGATATTGGCGAAGACCAGGTCGAACGGCGCGGCCTCGGCGATCTTCGGATGCGCGAACCCGGCCGCCTCCAGGCAGAGGACCCGGCCCGACAGCCCGTTCGCGGCCAGGTTGGCCTCCGCCACCTCGACCGCGACCGCATCGATGTCCGAGGCAAGGACCGTGCTCGGCCAGATCGAGGCCGCGGCCATCGCCAGCACCGCCGTGCCGCAGCCGATATCGGCGACGCGCGCGGGCTCCACCCCGGCCGCGGCCAGCCGCTCCAGCGCGCGCAGGCAGCCGAGCGTGGTGGCATGGTGCCCGGTCCCGAAGGCCATCGAGGCCTCGATCATCAGCGCCACGCGCCCCTCCGGCACCTTGTCCGCGTCATGGCTGCCGTAGACGAAGAACCGCCCGGCCTCCACGGGGGCCAGCTCGCGCCGGACCTTGGCGACCCAGTCGACCTCCGGCAGCTCCGACACCGCGAAGGGCCGCGCGCCGTGGACGGCGGCCAGCAGCGCCAGGGCCACCTCGTCGGGGGCTTCGGTGAAATAGGCCGCGACTTCCCAGAGGCCCGATCCATCCTCCACCTCGAACGTGCCGACGCCGGTCGGCGCGGGCTCCAGCGCCTCGATCGCCTCTGCAAGGACGAGCGCGGCCGGTTCCCCGGCAAGGGTGGTAAGGGCGGAATAGCTGGCCATGTCGGTCCCCGTCTGAACCCGCCCGCCCTAATCGGGCCGGGCCGTCCGGTCAAGCCAGCCGCGCACCGTCCGCGCCAGCACCGCGGGCTTCGCCCCGCCCTCCAGCCGCAGGACCGGGCAGGGCAGCGCCGCAAGCCACGCCTCCGTCCGGCGCAGGGAGCGCTGCGCGAAATCCGGGTCGTCGAACCCCGCAGCCCAGTCGAGGAAGTCCCGATGCTCCCCGGCCAGGTCCCCGCCGGGCGCGATCCGGTCGCCGTAGCGCTGCGCCTCCCGCGCCTTCAGCCGGGCGAGGCGCACCTCCGCCGGCAGGGTCAGCAGCACCGCATGGGTCAGCCGCGGGATCACCGCCTCGCCCCAGCCGATGAGCGATCCCGAAAGCACCCAGCTGGCCCGCGGCAGGAACACCGCCTCCATCAGCGCCAGCCGCTCCGCCTCCGGCCGCTTGCGCGCGAAGGGCGGGTCGGTCGGGTGCCAGAAGAAATCGTCGGTGTCGAACTGCTGGCTCGCCAGCTCCGTCGCCAGCGCGCGGCCCAGCGTCGAGGTCCCCGCCCCGCTGCCGCCGATGACAAGGACCCGGCTCATTCCGCCGGCGCGGACCTCAGAAGGCCCGCGAAGATCGTCTCGCGCCCCGGCTCGGGGTCGCGCGGCACCATCAGCGCCAGCGCAAGCGAGGTGCAGGCCATCCCCGCCGCGATGGCGAAGACGACACCCGGCGCGATGACCCAGACGTAGCCCAGCGCCGCCGGCAGGAAGACCGCGGCGATATGGTTGATGGTGAAGGCCACGGCGGCGGTGGGCGCCATGTCCCCCGGCGCGCCGATCTTCTGGAAATAGGTCTTCAGCGCGAAGGCCAGCGCGAAGAACAGCTGGTCGATGATGTAAAGGCCCGCCGCCACCTCCCAGCCCCAGCCGAAGTAATAGACCCCGGCGTAGGAGCTGAAGATCACGATCAGCCCGAGATATTCGAAGATCAGCACCTGCCGCTCGCCAAAGCGGGCGACCGCGCGGCCCATCACCGGCGCCAGCGTCATGTTCAGCACGTAGTTGATCAGGTAGAGCCCGGTCACCTGATCGACGTGGAAGCCGAACTTCTGCACCATCATGAAGGCCGCGAAGACGACGAAGATCTGCCGCCGCGCGCCCGACATCAGCTGCAGCGCGTAATAAAGCCAGTAGCGCTTGCGCAGCACCAGCTTCTTGCCCTGCGGATGGGGGCTCTCGAACTTCGGGAAGGCGAAGAAGCAGTAGAGAGCGATCAGAACCGTCACCCCGCCCGCCGCCATGTATACGAAGTTGAACGACAGATCGAAGGTCTTCCAGGTCAGGATCAGCACGACATAGGCCGCCAGCGCCGCGCCGGAGCCGACGGTGACGATGCGGCCCAGCACATGCGGCGCCTGCTTGCGGTCGATCCACTGCAACTGCAGCGACTGGTTGACCGTCTGGTAATAGTGGAAACCGATCGAGGAGATCATGGTGACGGTCAGAAGCCCGGCGAAGGTCGGAAACCATGCCGTCACCGCCACCGCGCCGCCAAGCACGACCAGCGACAGCACCGCCAGCGTCTGCTCGCGCATCAGAAGCAGCACCGCCAGCACGCCGACGGCCAGGAAGCCCGGGATCTCGCGCACCGATTGCAGCCAGCCGATGTCGACGCCGTTGAAGCCCGCCGCCTCGACCACGAAATTGTTCAGAAGCGCGTTCCAGGTCGCAAACGCGATCGGCTGCGCCGCGGCCATCAGGAACAATAGCGCGACCGGCCGGCGCCACGGCGGCAGCGCCTCCGCCTCGGCAAGCGTCAATTTGCGGTGAAACCCCTTCATGATCTGCGCTCTAAGCCCTTTCCGCGGCAGGGGGTAGAGCGAAAATGTGCGACGCCCCGCCCCCGCCGGGCGCGCGCCGCCGCGTCCCGGCACCCGGACCGCCCCGGCGCCGGTCCCGGAAATCTTCTGCCTCAATAACCATCACTCTTGCGTGTCTGCGGCCGAGTGTCGCATAAATTGTAATCAGGAGAGGGAGGAGACGATGCCAGCCGAGGGAGGACCGAGGCTCGATCTCGTACCGCACCGCGCAGGTGCCGACCCGGGCCGCAAGCCCGCCGGTCGAGGTTAGGGCGGGGGCCGCGGATGGATTTCCTTGAGGAGATCGAAGCGGCTGTACCGGCGATCCGGCGCTTTGCCCATGCGCTGGTGCAGGACCGCGAGGCCGCCGACGAGCTGGTGGAGGACTGCCTGCAACGCGCCCTCGCCCGCGGCGCACAGTGGCGCCGCGACGGCACGGTGAAGGTCTGGCTCTTCCGCATCCTTCTGAACCGCTACCGCGACCAGCTCCGCCGCCGCAGGCCGCGGCCGATGATGGCCGTGGCGGGTGGCGCCGGCTTCAACCATACCCAGCACGGCCACAACAGCCATGACGGCGCGTTTTCCTTCGACGAGGTGCAGGCCGCGCTGGCCCGCCTTCCCGCCGACCAGCGCGCGGCCCTCCTGCTCGTCGCGCTGGAGGAGATGAACATCGAAGAGGCCGCGCGCCTTCTCACCATCCCGCGCGGCCGGATGCTCTCCCGCCTCGCCCGGGCCCGCAGCACCTTCACCCAGATGCTCGGCCAGGAAGACGCGCCGCGGAGTGCCGCGCGATGACACAGGCCGATCTCCGCCCCGATCCGGTCCCGCTCGAAAGCCTGCTGCTGTGGCATTCCGGCGCACTGCCGGAACGCGAGCGCCGGCTGCTGGCCGACCGGATCGACGGCGATCCGGAGGCCCGCGCCACCCTCGCCACATGGCGCCGGCAGGACAGCACGCTGGCCTCCCTCTACGCCCCGGTGGCCGACCAGGTCCTGCCCGAGGAGATCTCGGCGCTGCTGGACGACGCCCGCACCGCGCCGATCCGCCCGCCCTTCACCCTGCCGCGCATCGGGCCGATGACGCTGGCGATCCTGTTCCTCGTGCTTGGCACATCGCTGGGCTGGGTGATCCATGACCGCTTCTTCACCGCGACCGGGCCCAATCCCGCGCTCGACGCCGCGCGGGCCTATCGCACCTATGTGGTCGAGACCCTGCACCCGGTCGAGGTGCCCGCCAGCGACGCCACCCACCTCACCGCCTGGGTCTCTGCCCGGCTCGGGCACGAGATCCACGCGCCCGACTTCACCCGCGCCGGCTTCCTGCTGATGGGCGGCCGGGTGCTGCCCTCCGCCGGCGGACCGGCGGCGCTGTTCATGTACCAGGACTCGGTCGGCCAGCGCCTGGCGCTCTACATCGCGCCGGGGGCCAGGGACGCCGGCGCCGGCCTGCGCTTCTACGCCGTCGACGGCACCCAAGGCTTCTGGTGGATCGACCGGGACCTGAGCTACGCGCTCGCCGGCCCGCTGCCACGATCGGCGCTGCAGCGCATCGCCACCATGGCCTACGACCAGATGCTCTGACTCGCCGCTGTGCGCTGGCGCACGGTTTCCGCCACGCGGCGGCACCGGCGTGCGTGTGCGCACATCGAAGCCTGCCGGCTACGGTGCGAAAGCGGTGCAAAAGCGGTGCTTTTTCGGCATTCGGTTTTCTTCGTCATTTCAGCTGCTTGACCCCGGATCGCCCGGCGCGGGGCGGCGCCCCGGCACGCCTCCGCAACCCTTCTTTAACCCGCCCCGGGGCCCAGCGCCGCACAGATGGCACAGCCCGCCCTGGATCCCCGTCCCGCCCGTCAAACCGCTGGCGCCCCCTTCGGGCTTTCGTGTAGTCTCGGGGCCAACCGGAGTTGAAAAGCCCTGAAAAAACGGGTGGCAGAGAGACAGGCATGGCGGAAACGGCACGGATCACCGAAGACTGGCGCGACCGGATCCTGGAGGATCCCGATCTCGTCCTCGAAGACCACGACCTCATGCGCGCCCTCGTCGCCGCCAACGAACGCGCGCTCGGCTCGAACGTCGTCGACCTGCGCGGCATCGCGATGGAGCGGCTCGAGGCACGGCTCGACCGGCTGGAGGATACCCACCGCTCGGTCATCGCCGCGGCCTATGAGAACCTCGCCGGCACCAACCAGATCCACCGCGCCATCCTGCGCCTGCTGGACCCGATAAACTTCGAGGAATTCTTGAGAAATCTCGGCGGAGACGTGGCCCAGACCCTGCGCGTGGACAGCGTGCGCCTGGTCCTCGAATCCCCTCACGCCGAGGAGGATCCCGGCCTCGACAGCATGGGCGGCATCCTGCAGATCGTCGATCCCGGCTTCATCGAGGAATACGTCGCCGCCGGACGCCGCCTGCCCGCCCGCGCGGTGACGCTGCGCCAGGTCATGCCGGAGGCCAACGGCATCTACGGCGAACAGGCAAGCTGGATCCGGTCAGAGGCGCTGATGCGGCTCGACCTCGGCGCAGGCCGCTTGCCCGGCATGCTCGCCTTCGGCGCCGAAGACCCGCACCATTTCCGGCCCTCGCAGGGCACCGACCTTCTGGCCTTCTTCTCCGGTGTCTTCGAAAGGGTCATGCGCCGCTGGCTGGCATGAGCCTCGCGCTCTCCCCCGCCGAACGCGACGCGCTGGAGCGCTGGATCACCCATCTCGGCGCGCTGAAGGGTCGGGCGCCCAACACGCTCACCGCTTACCGGCGCGACGTGACCGGTTTCCTTGATTTCCTGGCCCGCCACAATGGCGGGCCGATGGGCCTCAAACCCTTGGCGGACCTACCACAATCCGACCTGCGCGCCTGGATGGCGCAGGAGCGCGCACGCGGTCTTTCCGCCCGCTCTCTGGCCCGCGCGCTCTCCTCGGTGAAAAGCTTCCTGCGCTGGCTGTCGGACCGCGAGGGGGCCGAGGCCACCGCCGTCCTCTCCGCCCGCGGCCCGAAATTCCGCCGCAAGCTGCCGCGGCCCCTGACCGAGGATGCCGCGCGCGCCATGATCGCCACCGTCGGCGACGACGCGCGCGAGGACTGGATCGCCGCCCGAGACATCGCAGTGGTGACCCTGCTCTACGGCTGCGGGCTGCGGATCTCCGAGGCGCTCTCGCTCACCGGCGCGGCGGCCAGGCTGCCGGACACGCTGAGGATTCGCGGCAAGGGCGGCAAGGAGCGGCTTGTTCCCGTGCTGCCCGCCGCGCGCGAGGCCGTCTCGCACTACGCGGCCCTCTGCCCCTTCGACCTGGAGCCCGAGGCGGCGCTTTTCCGTGGCGCCCGCGGCGGTCCCCTCTCCCCCCGCCTGATCGCCAGGGCGATGGAGGGCGCGCGCCATCGTCTGGGCCTGCCCGCGACCGCCACGCCGCACGCGATGCGCCATTCCTTCGCCACCCATCTGCTGGCCGCCGGGGGGGACCTGCGCGCGATCCAGGAGCTTCTGGGCCACGCCTCGCTCTCCACCACCCAGGCCTACACGGCGGTGGACGCGGCGCGGCTGATGGAGGTCTACGACAAGGCCCATCCCCGAGCCTGATCCGGCCTCAACCCTTTCTCAACGTTTTCGCGGCACAACGGTCCAAGGCACCTGCCGGCAAGGCATCTGCCGGAACCGCCTGACGCCCGAAAGGATCGCCCCATGTCGATCGCCGCGCTGACCCAATCGCTTCCCTTCCTGCAGCCGCCGCCGCTGCGGGCCCCTCAGTCGGCCAGCGAGACCGCCTCGCTCAGTTCCGCCACTGGCACCGCACCGGGTGGCGGCAGGGGACCCGGCGGCGCAGGCGGCCCGCCCCCGCCGCAAGGCGCGGGGCCGGGCGCAGCGGCCACCGCGAACGGCCAAGATTCCATCGCGACCGTGCTCCAGGCGATTCTCTCCAACCTGTCCTCGGCAGATCAGAACGGTGATGCCGCAACGCAGGGCACGGTCACCGATGGCGGCACGCTTACCGCGCCGGGCACGGTTTCGAACAACGCCGCGGCCTCCGCCCTCGCCGGCGCGACGGGGCTGGGCCTTGCAGCAGCCGCCGGCACCGGGCAGGCCAGCCAATCCGGCGCTCAATCAGGGAACGGCCCCGACCGCGAATTGCCGGGCGAGGTCGAGGCAGGCCAGGGCAGCTGATCCCCGGATCGGCGCCCGGCGGTCACACCCGGCGGATCAGAGCCAAGGGCCTGGCCCACAGGGCCGCCCGGCCAGGCCGCGACCCCTCCCCCCCGGGGTCGCGGCCTGACTTCATTCCCGGGCACCACGGGCAGAAGCGGGGACCGGGGATGCATCTGGCCCATGACCAAGGCGAGCAATGGCGGATCGAGGCGGGCGTTTCCCAGCGTTTGGCGGATTGAGCCCCGATGGCGCCCCCCGGCCCGGACGGGCCAAGAACCGGTGTGGCGAAAATGCGCTGGCAAATCACCCGCCCCGGGCTACTCGGGCCGCCCGCCCCGAGGTTCCGCCATTGCCTCTCAGCCCGGTTTCCGTCATGAAACCAACATGAATGAGAAGCAGCGCGCCTATTCCGTCCACCTGCTCACCGGCACCGGCGCCGTCATCTCCATGCTGGCCATGCTTGCCGCGGTGGAGATGAAATGGTCGCTGATGTTCCTTTGGCTGGTCGTGGCCTTCGCCGTCGACGGGATCGACGGCCCCCTGGCGCGCAAATATCAGGTGAAGACCCATGCCCCGCAGATCGACGGCGTGCTTCTCGACCTGATCATCGACTACCTGACCTATGTCTTCATCCCGGCCTTCGCACTATTCAAATCCGGGCTTCTGCCCGGCTGGACCGGCTGGATCGCGATCTTCGTGATCACCTATGGCAGCGGCCTCTATTTCGCCGATACACGTATGAAAACGAAGGACAATTCCTTCGCCGGCTTCCCTGGCTGCTGGAACATGTTCGCTATCGTCATCTTCGCGCTGAAGCCGGATTTCTGGGTCACGCTGGCCATCGTCGTGATCCTCGCCGCGGCGATGTTCACGCCACTGAAGTTCATCCACCCCGTCCGCACCGAGCGCTGGCGCAAGGTCTCGCTGCCCATCGCCTTCGTCTGGACCTTCTTCGCCGCCTGGGCCGCCTGGACGAATTTCGCCTCCGGGCCGATCGCCCACGCCGGCCTGCTGCTGACCAGCCTCTACCTGGTCTTCGCCGGCATCGCCCAGCAGATCGTGCCGCCGAAGCGCGCCTGAGCGTTCAGATCAGCAACCCCGCCGCACCTTCCAGCTTCAGAAGCGCCACCTTCGTCTCCACCCCGACCCCGCCGGAAAACCCGCCAAGCCCGCTGGCCCCCAGCACCCGGTGGCAGGGGATAAAGATCGGGATCGGATTGGCCCCGCAGGCCTGGCCAATGGCCTGTGCGCTGACCCCCATCTCGCGCGCGATCTCGCCATAGGTGCGTGTCTCGCCGTAGGGAATCGCCCGCAGGATCGCCAGGAACCGCCGCTGGAAGTCGTCGCCGCCGGGCGCGAGCGGCAGATCGAACGCCTGCCGCTGCCCGGCGAAATATTCCCCCAGCTGCGCCCCGGCGGCGTCAAGCAGGTCCGAGCGGTCCGCCCCACCCCGGCCCCAGCGGGCAGAGGTGATGGCATGGTCGTCGGCCTCGATCGTCACCGGGCCCGTGGGGGTTTCGACTGTGGCTTTCATCGCCTGATCCTGCGCCCCGGCCGGGCCGGGGCGCAAGCCCTCACACGAACAGGCTCAGCCCAGGGCCTCGTTGCAGCGGGCGCAGGTCCCGGGATGCGCGTGGGAGCCTGCATCGGGCAGGATCTTCCAGCAGCGCTGGCACTTCTCGCCCTCTGCCGCCTCGAAGACCACGCCGACCCCGTCAATCTCCGGCAGGCGGAACGCCTCCTGCGGCATCGGATCGGTCGACACCTGGATACCGGACGTGATGCAGAGATCGGCAAACTCCATGCCGCGCAGCAGCTTTGCCGTCTCGGCGTCGACATGGACCACGGGGGCCGCCTCGAGGCTCGCCCCGATCACCTTCGCCGTCCGCTGCACTTCCAGCGCGGCGGTGACGACGCGGCGCACCTGGCGCACCTTCTCCCATTTCGCCGCGAGCGCGGCATCGCGCCATTCGGCAGGTGTCGCCGGCATGTCGCACAGGTGGACCGAGGACTCCTCGCCCGGGAAGCGCGACAGCCACACGTCCTCCATCGTGAAGACGAGGATCGGCGCCAGCCAGGTCACCAGCCGGTGGAAGATCAGGTCCAGCACGGTCCGCGCCGCGCGCCGCCGCAGGCTGCCCGGCGCGTCGCAGTAGAGCGCATCCTTCCGGACGTCGAAATAGAGCGTAGAGAGGTCGATGGTGCAGAACTGGAAGAGCTTCTGGAACACGCCCTGGAAGTCATAGGCGGCATAGCCCGCCCGCACCTCGGCATCGAGCTCGGCGAGCCGATGCAGCACCCAGCGCTCCAGCTCCGGCATCTGCGCCGGGGCGACGCGCTCGGCCTCTTCGAAGCCCTTCAGGTTGCCCAGCGTGAAGCGCAGCGTGTTGCGCAGCCGGCGATAGCTGTCGGCCGTGCCCTTCAGGATCTCCTTCCCGATCCGCTGGTCCACCGTGTAGTCGGACTGCGCCACCCAAAGCCGCAGGATATCGGCGCCGTACTGGTCGATCACCTCCTGCGGAACCACCGTGTTGCCCAGCGACTTGGACATCTTCATGCCCTTCTCGTCGAGCGTGAACCCATGGGTGACGACGCCTCGGTAAGGCGCGCGGCCGATCGTGCCGCAGGCCTGCAGCATCGAGGAATGGAACCAGCCGCGGTGCTGGTCCGTCCCTTCGAGGTAGAGATCGGCGATTCCGTCCGCCGTCCCGTCCGGCCGGTCGCGCAGCACGAAGGCATGGGTGGAGCCCGAGTCGAACCAGACGTCGAGGATATCGAACACCTGCTCGTAGGCGGCCGGATCGTGCAGCCCGTCGAGCATCTTCTCCTTGAAGCCCGGCAGGTACCAGGCGTCGGCCCCGCCCTCCTCGAACGCCGCGACGACGCGGGCGTTGACCTTGGCGTCGCGCAGCAGGAAATCCTCGTCCGTCGGTTTGGCGCCGATGCGGACGAAGCAGGTCAGCGGCACGCCCCAGGCCCGCTGGCGCGACAGCACCCAATCCGGGCGCGCGGCGATCATGGAATGCAGGCGGTTGCGACCGGAGACCGGGTGGAACTTCACCAGCGCCTCGATCGAGTTGAGCGCGCGGGTGCGGATCGTGTCCTGCCCGGTCGGCCCGTTCAGCCCGTCGTCGAGCGGATGATCGATCGCCACGAACCACTGCTGGGTATTGCGGAAGATCAGCGGCGCCTTGGAGCGCCAGCTGTGCGGGTAGGAATGCTTGATCTTGCCCTTGGCGAACAGCTTGCCGGCCCAGGCGAGCTGCTTGATGACGGCAACATTGGCGCCGCCCTCCTTGCCGTCGGGCGTGATGATGACCTCGCCCCCGAAAAGCGGCAGATCCTTGCGGTAGGAGCCGTCGGGCTCGACGTTGTAGGTCATCTGCAGCCCCGGGAAGGTGTCCCGGAACGCGAGGTAGACCTGGTAGTCGTCATCGCCGTGGCTGGGCGCGGTATGAACGAACCCGGTGCCCGCGTCGTCGGTCACATGCTGACCGGGCAGCAGCGGCACGTCGAACTCCCACTCGCCCTCGGCCCCTTCGACGCCACGGAAGGGATGGGCGAGGGTCAGCGCCGAAAGCTCCTCGGCCGTCACGTCGGCCATGCGCCGATACATCGTGTCGTCGAGCTTGGCCGCCGCGAAGACCTGCTCGGCCAGGTTGTCGGCGAGAAGCAGGTATTCTCCGATCGTCGCCTGGCTCTGCTCGGGCCGGCCGGTGACCTCGTACATGCCGTAGGAGATCTCGGGATTGAAGCAGACGGCCCGGTTCTGCGGGATGGTCCAGGGCGTTGTGGTCCAGATCAGCACCTTGGCGGCGGAGAGCCGGCCCGTGGCGCCCGCGACCACCGGGAAGCGCACCCAGATCGTGTGGCTGGTGTGGTCGTGATACTCGACCTCGGCCTCGGCCAGCGCGGTCTTCTCGACCGGCGACCACATCACCGGCTTCGAGCCCTGGTAGAGCGAGCCGTTCATCAGGAACTTCATGAATTCCTCGGCGATCACCGCCTCGGCGTGGAATTTCATGGTCAGGTAGGGGTCGTCCCAGTTGCCGGTCACGCCGAGCCGCTTGAACTCCTCGCGCTGGATGTCGATCCAGCCCTCGGCGAACTTGCGGCACTCCTGCCGGAAGGCCACGATGTCGACCTTGTCCTTGTCCAGCCCCTTGGCGCGGTACTGCTCCTCGATCTTCCACTCGATCGGCAGGCCGTGGCAGTCCCAGCCCGGCACGTAGCGCGCATCGCGGCCCATCATCTGCTGCGAGCGGACGATCATGTCCTTGATGGTCTTGTTCAGCGCGTGGCCGATATGCAGGTGGCCGTTCGCGTAGGGCGGGCCGTCATGCAGGATGAAAGGCTTGCGGGTACCGTCGGCGGCCTGCTCGCGCAGCCGGTCGTAGATCCTCAGCCGCTCCCACCGGGCGAGCCATTCCGGCTCGCGCTGGGGCAGGCCGGCACGCATTGGAAAGTCGGTTTCGGGCAGGAAGACGGTATTGCGATAGTCGGGCAGGTCGGCGCACATGTCGGCGGTCCTTGAAATCAGGCGGGAGGGGGGCGGCAGGCCGCGGCTTGGGATCCCGGCGGCTGAAATTCAGCCAGCCGGGCCAATAATTCGACGCCCGCGGGGGCCTTGTGCGAATTCCCGGTCCATGCGGCGGCTTATACGCAAGGGGGCGGGCGTGGTCCAGAGCCTGCGACGGCACGCCCGCTTGCCGATTTCGCCGCACTGCGGCAGGGTCGCCGCACTGCCAGACGGAGCCCGAAGATGACCGCCCTGCCCCCGCGTTTCCCCCTCACCCCGGATCAGATCGACCGGGTGGTCGCGGCTTTCTACGCCCGAGTCCGCCGCGACCCCGCGCTCGGCCCCGTCTTCCGCGCCCATGTCGGTGAAAGCGACGCCGCCTGGGCCGCGCATGAGGACAAGATCGCCCGCTTCTGGAAGAACGCGATCCTGCACGAGGGCGGCTACGACGGCCGCCCGATGGCCGTGCACCGCGCCGCCGGGGACGTGGCGCCGGAGCATTTCCCGGTCTGGCTCGGCCTTTTCGACGAGATCTTGGCCCAGAACCTCCCGCCGCAGAGCGCGCTGGCCTGGTCCGCCCTCGCCCATCGCATCGGCGGCAGCTTCCGCATGGGCGTCGAGGATGCCCGCCGCCCGGCCGATGCGGTGCCGCGGCTCGGCTGATCGGCAGCGTCTTCTGTCATTGAATATTCCTGCCGGAGGCCGGGGGCGTCCCGGGCCGGACCTGGCCGACCCTCAGGCGTCGAGCCCCACCAGCGCGCGGGCGAAATCCTCCGGGTCGAAGGGCGCGAGGTCGTCGATCTGCTCACCCACCCCGATCGCGTGGATCGGCAGGCCGAAGCGGTCGGCCAGTGCCACCAGCACGCCGCCCTTCGCGGTGCCGTCGAGCTTGGTCATGATCAGGCCCGAGACATCGGCGAGCTTGCGGAAGGTCTCGACCTGGCTCAGCGCGTTCTGGCCGGTGGTGGCGTCGAGCACCAGCAGCGTGTTGTGCGGCGCGTCGGGATCCTTCTTGCGGATCACGCGGACGATCTTCGCCAGTTCCTCCATCAGGTCGGCGCGGTTCTGCAGCCGCCCGGCGGTATCGATCATCAGAAGGTCCGCCCCCTCCGCCTGTGCCTTGGTCATCGCGTCGAAGGCGAGGCTTGCGGGGTCAGAGCCTTCGGGCGCGGTCAGCACCGGCACCCCGGCCCGTTGGCCCCAGACCTGCAGCTGCTCCACCGCCGCCGCGCGGAAGGTGTCGCCCGCGGCGATCACAACCGACTTGCCGGCGGCGCGGAACTGGCTGGCGAGCTTGCCGATCGTCGTCGTCTTGCCGGAGCCGTTGACGCCCACGACCAGCACCACCTGCGGCTTCGTCGGGTAAAGCGGCAGCGGCCGGGCGACAGGGGCGAGAATGCGGGCGACCTCGCTCGCAAGCTGGCGCTTCAGCTCTTCGGCCGTGATCCGGCGGCCCATCCGCCCCTCGGCGATATTGGCGGCGACGGAAAGCGAGGTCTCCACCCCCATGTCGGACTGGATCAGCAGCTCTTCGAGGCTTTCGAGCATCGCGTCGTCGAAGATCCGCCCGCCGGCGACGGCCCCGGTGAGGCGGGAGATCAGGCCCGGCGCCTTCGGCGCGGCAGCGGGCGGCGCGATGGGTGCAGGGGACAGGGACGCAGGCTGCGGGCTGGGCGGCGCCGGCGGAGCGGGCCGGTCGGCCCCGGGCGGAGGCGTCACATCCCGCGCGGGCTCCGGCGCTGGGGGCGTGGGCGGCGCCTGCGGCGCGGCCTCCGCCTCGCCGCTGACGAGGTCCTCCAGCCCCGCGTCGATCCGCGAGGAGGATTTCGTCAGCCGGTCCCGGAGTTTGGTGAAGAACGACATGCGGAGCGCCCCTTTTCTGGCCCTCCCTGTCCCTAAACCGAAGGGCCCGCAGAGGGAAGACCGCGGCAGGCCGAGAGATGCGATCCCGGCCTTGGAAACGCTCCATTCCGCGGCGATACTGCCGCCCGGACCCGCCCGTTTCAGGAGACGCCATGCCGCGCCAGATCCTCGTCTTCGCCATCGCCACGGTCACCCCGGTCCTGCTGCTGATGATCGCCGCGGGCTTTGGCGGCCTCTGGGCCTGGCTCGCGCTCGGCTACATGACCGTCTTCGTCTTCGCGATGGACGAGCTGATCTCCTACGTCGCGCCGGCGGTGGAGCCCGAGACGGAGTTCCCGGCGGCCGACGAGCTCTCCATTACGCTCGGCGCCTCGCATTTCATCCTGCTTCTGGTCGCGGTCTACGCCATCGCCGGGCACACCGACCTCGGCTGGCTGCCGCGCGTGGTGCTGTTCTTCGCCTTCGGCCTCTTCTTCGGACAGGTCAGCAATTCCAACGCGCACGAGCTGATCCACCGCTCCGAAAAGGGGCTGTTCAGCCTCGGCATGTGGATCTTCATCAGCCTGCTCTTTGGCCAGCACACCTCGGCGCACCGGCTGGTCCATCATCGTCACGTGGCCACGCTGGAGGATCCGAACTCCGCCCCGGCGGGGGAGAGCTTCTGGCAGTTCCTGCCGCGCGCCTGGGGCGGGGCCTTCGTCGCGGGCTACCAGGCGGAGCGGGAGCTGCGGGCACGGGCTGCGTCGGAAGGGGTGAACCCCTATGCGATCTACATCCTCGGCGCGCTCGGCTTTCTGCTGCTCTTCTACCTTCTGATGGGCTGGGGCGGGCTGGCGGTCTACCTGCTTCTGGCGGGCTATGCACAGCTGCAGCTGATGCTCTCGGACTACGTCCAGCATTACGGGCTGGAGCGTCAGATTGGCCCGGACGGCAGGCCCGAGCCGTTCGGCGACGGACATTCCTGGAACTCCGGGCGCTGGTATTCGTCGGCGCTGATGCTGAACGCGCCGCGCCATTCGGCGCATCACGCCCACCCCGCTTGGCATTATCCGGAACTGACGCTGCCGCAGCCGACGGAAGCCCCGCGCCTGCCCTTCAGCCTGCCGGTGATGGCGACCCTTGCGCTGATCCCGCCGCTCTGGTTCCGCGTCATCACGCCGCGGCTGGGGCGCTGGCTGGAAGCTGCGGGCTGAGGCCGCCGCCCATCCCGTCCGCGCCGCCCTTCCCCGCAGGCTGGCCGCGCGAGCGGTTCCGTGGCAGGATGGGCCATCGCGCCTGCCTCCGAGGTTTCCGATGCCGCGCCTCCTGCACCTGCTGACGCTGCTGGCCCTGACGCTTCCCGCCCTGCCGGCCCCTGCCGCGGACAAGCCGATGTCCGCCGCGGAATTCGACAGCTATTCGTTAGGAAAAACTCTCTACTATGCCATCGGCGGCAAGCCCTACGGGGCAGAGACCTACCTGCCGGACCACAAGGTGGTCTGGGCCTTCCTCGGCCAGCCCTGCAAGCGGGGCAGCTGGTACGAGGCCGGCGGGCTTCTCTGCTTCGTCTATCCCGGCGACGACCGCGGGCCGCAATGCTGGAGCTTCTTCCGTGCCGGCGCCGGGTTGAAGGCACATTTCGCAGGCGATCCCGACGGGACCGACCTGATCGAGGTGCGCCAGAGCGACAAGCCGCTGATCTGCCCCGGCCCCAAGGCCGGGGTCTGAGGTCCAACGCCGGGTCAGCCGCCTTGCCAGCCGGGGCGGGCCTGCCTAAAGCTCGGGCCATGGCAGGAGGCGGGCGGCAATGCGGATCTACCGGGGCATTCTGAGGCTGGCGGCCCCCCTTGTGCTGCTCTGGCTGCTCTGGCGTTGGCTGCGGGGCCGGGACGGCGCCGGCGCGCTGGCCCAAAGGCTCGGCCGCGGCCCAGCGGAGCCGGAGGCGGTGCGGCTCTGGCTCCACGGCGCCTCGAATGGCGAGCTCGCCTCCGCCCGCTGGCTGGTCGCCGGACTGGTGGCCCGCAGCGACGAGATCGCCGTCGTCGTCACCACCAATACCGAGACCGGGCGCGACATGGTGCTGGGCTGGGGCCTGCCGCGGGTCGACGCGGTGCTGGCGCCGCTCGACACCGCCGGCCCCTTGCGCCGTTTCCTCAACCGCTGGCACCCGCGCGCACTGGTGATGCTGGAAAACGAGCTTTGGCCCAACCGCATCGCCACTGCGCATGAACACGGGGTGACGGTGCTTCTTTTCGGCGCGCGGATGTCGGAGAAAAGCGCCGCCGTCTGGCACCGCCTGCCGGGCCTCGCGGCCGATGTCATGGGCCGGATCGACTGGATCTCGGCCCAGGACCCGGCATCGGAGGCGCGATTCCGCGCGCTTGGCGTGCCGGCGGAGCGGATCGGCCCGGTGGTGAACCTCAAGGCCCGCCCCGCCCCGGCCCACGCCACCCCCGAGACGCTGCTCGAGGACGGGCTGCGCATGGCGTTCCACCCGACGGTGACGCTGCTGGCCGCCTCAACCCATTCCGGCGAGGACGAGGTTCTGCTCGACGCCTTCGCCCAGGCCCGCGAGGCCGGCGATGTCGAGCGGCTGATCCTGGCGCCGCGCCACCCCCGCCGGGCGCCCGAGATCGCCGAAGCGATCCGCGCCGCGGGCCTCGATTTCGCGACCCGCTCGGCTGGGGAGCCGCCGGGCCAGGCGCCCGTCTACCTTGCCGACACGATGGGCGAGATGGACCTCTGGTACCGGCTGGCCGGGATCACTTTCGTCGGCGGCTCGCTGGTGCCAGCGGGCGGGCATACCCCGTTCGAGCCGGAACGCTACGGCTCGGCCATCCTGCACGGGCCGGAAGTGGCGAATTTCGCCGAACCCTACGGCGCGCTCGACCGCGCCGGCGGGGCGATGGAAGTGCAGGACGCGCTGAGCCTCGCCCGCGCGCTGGGTGAACTCGCCGACCCGGTCCGCCGCGCCCGGATGGCGGCGATCGCCCGCGAAGTGCTGGAGGCCGCGCATGACGGCGGCGAGGCTGCGCTCTACGCCGCTCTCGCCAAGGCGCTGCACCTGCCCGAGCTTCACGCTTGACCCGGGCGCCCCCGCGGGCGAGGACGGGGCGAAGGAGCATCGCATGACCCCCTATTTCACCCGCGAGGAGCTGGCCGAGGCCGCCACGCTCGTCCACCGCCAGATGGCGCCGACCCCGCAATACGCCTGGCCCCTGCTCTCGCGGGAGACCGGCTGCAGCACCTGGGTGAAACACGAGAACCACGGCCCCACCGGCGCCTTCAAGGTGCGCGGCGGGATCACCTTCATCGACTGGCTGAAGCGCACCCGGCCGGACTGCCCGGGCGTCATCACCGCGACCCGCGGCAACCACGGCCAGAGCCAGGCCCGCGCCGCCCGCGCTGCGGGCCTGCGCGCGGTCATCTATGTCCCCAGGGGCAACTCGGCCGAGAAGAACGAGGCGATGCGCGCCTTCGGCGCTGAGCTGGTCGAATTCGGCGAGGATTTCGACACCGCCCGGGAAGAGGCGATGCGCGTCGCCGCGCAGGAGGGGCTTCAGCCCGTGCCCCCCTTCCACCGCGAACTGGTGCGCGGCGTCGCCACCTACGCCTTCGAGCTTTTCACGGCCAAGCCGGACCTCGACACCGTCTATGTCCCGATCGGCTGCGGCTCGGGCATCTGCGGCGTGATCGCCGCGCGCGACGCGCTGGGGTTGAAGACCCGGGTGGTGGGCGTCGTCTCCACCGAGGCGCTGACGGCCAAGCTCTCTGCCGAGGCCGGCCGCCCGATCGAGACCCCGAGCGCACGCACCTTCGCCGATGGCGTGGCCGTGCGCGTCCCGGTGCCGGAGGCGCTGGAGATTTACGGCAAGGGCGCCGACCGCATCCTCGCCGTGAGCGAGGACGAGATCGCCGAGGCGATCCGGCTTTATTTCCGCACCACCCATAACGCGGCCGAGGGCGCCGGCGCCGCGGCGCTGGCCGCGCTGTGCCAGGAGCGGGCGGCGATGCAGGGCCGCGAGGTGGGCGTGATCCTTTCCGGCGGCAATATCGACACCGACTGGATGGCAGGCATCCTGGCCGGCCAGACCCCACGGCTCTGAGGGCGTGATGGGCGGCTTCGGCGAACTCGGCCTGAACGACCACCTCCTTGCCCGGCTCGCCGAGGCGGGGCTGGCGGAGCCGACACCAATCCAGGCGCAGGCGATCCCGGCGGCGCTGGCCGGGCGCGACCTGCTTGGCCTCGCCCAGACCGGAACGGGGAAGACCGCGGCCTTCGGCCTCGCCCTTGTGCAGCGGCTGATGCGGATCGGAAAGCCACCCGCCCCAGGCACCGCCCGGTCTCTTGTTCTCGTGCCCACGCGGGAGCTTGCGGCGCAGGTCGGCCGCGCACTCTCGGGGTTCGCAAAGGGGAGCCACATCAAGGTGCTCTGGGTCGCCGGTGGCACCTCCATGGGCCGGCAGGAGGAGCGGCTCGCCCCCGGGATCGACATCCTCGTGGCCACGCCCGGGCGCCTTATCGACCTGCTGAAGCGGCAGGCGGTGACGCTTGACGCGGTGCGCAACCTCGTGCTCGACGAGGCCGACCACATGCTCGACCTCGGCTTCGGACCGGGGCTGGAGCGGATCGGCCGGCAGCTGCCCGCGAAGCGGCAGGTGCTGATGTTCTCCGCCACCATGCCGCCGCAGATCGAGGCGCTGGCCCAGGGCTGGCTCTCCGATCCCGTGCGCATCGCGGTCGCCCCGCCCGGCCGCCCGGCGGAGAAGCTGTCCCAGGCGGTGCATTTCACCTCCGGCCGGGCCAAGGCGGCGCTGTTGCGGACCTATCTCGACGGCCACCCCGGCGAACGCGCGCTGGTCTTCGCCCGCACCAAGGACGGGGCCGGCAAGCTCGCAGCTCTGCTGACCCATTGGGGCATCGCAGCAGAGCCGATCCACGGAGACCGGACCCAGACGGAGCGGAGCGCCGCACTGGAGGGCTTCCGCTCGGGCACGACGCTGGTGCTGGTCGCGACCGACCTCGCCGCCCGGGGGATCGACATTCCCGGCGTCGGCCATGTCTACAACTACGACCTGCCCGCGACGGCGGAGGCCTATGTTCACCGCATCGGCCGCACCGCCCGCGCCGGTGCCGAGGGCCGCGCCATCAGCCTCTGCGCCCCGGCCGAGATGGAGGCGCTCGCGGCGATCGAGACGGCGCTCGGCCAGAAGCTCGCGGTGGCAGGCGGCACGCCGCACGCCGCGGCGCCATCCACGCCCGGCCCCCGGCGCGAGGGACGCAAGCCCCGTGTCAAACCCTCTCGCCCCGGACCGCGCCGCGGCCGGTGACCGGCCCGCGCGCAGGCCGAGCAGCCGCAAGGCGAATTCCGGCAATAAAGTGCAAGCGAGGCGTGTGCATTAATGCTTCGTTAACTACCGCCTCCTAACGTCGACCCTGCACAAGGGACGCCGGGCAACCGGGGAGTAACGAGTAACCGGCGGGGTCCGGCGCGCCCGATCTTCGGGTTGGCCGGGCCCTGTCTTGTCTGCCTTGCGGCCGGGCCGGGCCTTCGGCTATCTGCGGGAGATGGCCAAGCTCTATTTCCAGTATTCGACGATGAACGCGGGCAAGTCGACGCTGCTTCTCCAGGCGGCGCATAACTACCGCGAGCGCGGCATGGTGCCCTACCTCGTCACCGCACGCTTCGACACCCGCGCCGGCGAAGGGCGCATCGCCTCGCGCATCGGCATCGGGGAGCCGGCCGACACCTTCGGCCCCGAAGAGGACCTCTACGCCAAGATCGAGGCGCGGCTGGCCGAGGGTCCGGTGGCTTGCATCTTCTTCGACGAGGCGCAGTTCCTCTCCCGCACCCAGGTCTGGCAACTCGCCCGCGCGGTCGACGATCTCGGGGTGCCGATCATGTGCTACGGGCTGCGGGTGGATTTCCGGGGCGAGCTTTTCCCCGGCTCGGCCGCTCTGCTCGCGCTGGCCGACGAGATGCGCGAAGTCCGCACCATCTGTCACTGCGGCAAGAAAGCGACGATGGTGGTCCGCAAGGGTCCTGACGGCGCCGTGCTGCGCGACGGTGCGCAGGTGCAGGTCGGCGGGAACGAGACTTATGTCTCGCTCTGCCGCCGCCACTGGCGCGAGGCCGTGGGCGACGGGGCCGCGCCCTGATGCCCGCCCGCCGGGGAAGGCGCGGATGAGCAACGCCCTCGTCCCTGAACTCGCGGTCTCCGACTGGCAGACATCCCGCCGGTTCTATTGCCAAACCATCGGCTTCAGCTGCCTCTACGAGCGGCCGGAAGAGGGGTTCAGCTACCTCGCGCTTGACGCGGCAGAACTGATGATCGATCAGATCGACCTCGGGCGGACCTTCGATGACGGTCACGCGCCGGAGGGGCGGCCCTTCGGGCGCGGCCTCAACCTGCAGATCAGGGTGCCCGCCATCCGCCCGCTTCTTGCCGCGCTGGAGGCCGCAGGGTGGCCGCTGCTCCTGCCCCCTGAGGATCGCTGGTACCGGCGCGACGATGGTGCGCTTGGCAACCGGCAGTTCGTTGTCGCCGATCCCGACGGCTACCTTCTGCGCTTTTACGAGGACCTCGGTTGGCGCAAGATCTGATGGCCCGGCCCCGCCCTTCGGACCCGCCGCAGCGCGCTTGGGAGAGATGATGACCATGCAGCCGCAGATCCCCCTGACCCGCGACCTCGTGCTGATCGGCGGCGGTCATGCCCATGCGCTGGTATTGCTGCGCTGGGGGATGAAGCCCCTGCCCGGCACCCGGCTGACCGTCATCGATCCGAACCCGACTGCGCCCTATACCGGCATGCTCCCGGGCCTGATCGCCGGACACTACGCCCCGGAGGAGCTGCAGATCGATCTCGTCCGGCTCGCCCGACATGCCGGCGCCCGGCTGATCCTTGGCCGCGCGACGGGGATCGACCGTGCCGCGCGGCGCATCGCGGTGCCCGGCCGGCCGGACGTACGCTACGACCTGGCCTCGATCGACATCGGTATCACCTCCGACCTGCCCAGCCTTCCCGGCGCAGCGGAGCATGCGGTGGCGGCCAAGCCGCTCGGCGCCTATGCCGTGCGGTGGGACGCGTTCGTTGCCGCCCCGCCCGATCCCGCGCCGGTGGTGATCCTCGGCGCCGGGCTGGCGGGGGCGGAACTGGCGCTGGCCACGGCGCACCGGCTGCGCCGCGCGGGAATCGAACGGCCCGAGGTAAGCCTTGTCGAGCAGGCCGCCACGCCGCTGGCCGGGGTTGGCGCCGCGACCCGCCGGGCGCTTCTGCGCCACATGGCGCGGCAGGGGGTGGAGCTGATCACAGGCACCACGGCGGCCGAGGTCACGGAAGGCGCGGTGCGGCTGTCCGATGGCCGGGTGCTGCCCTCGGCCTTCACTCTCACCGCCACCGGCGCACGGCCGCATCCCTGGCTGGCGCAGACCGGGCTGGAGCTGACCGACGGCTTCATCACCGTCGGCCCCACCCTGCGCTCGACGACCGACCCGGCGATCTTCGCAGCCGGCGACTGCGCCCACCTGGCCCATGCGCCACGGCCCAAGGCCGGGGTCTTCGCGGTGCGCGAGGCGCCGGTTCTCTTCCGCAACCTCAGGGCCGCCCTGACCGGCGCGCGCCCGCGCCGATACCACCCGCAGCGGGACTACCTGAAGCTCGTCTCCACCGGCGGACGGGGAGCGGTAGCCGACAAATGGGGCCGTGCGCTGGACGGGTGGCTGCTGTGGCGCTGGAAGGACCGGATCGACCGGCGCTTCATGCGGATGTTCCGGCACCTGCCACAGATGCCGCCGCCCCACCTGCCGCACCCCCTGACGCTTGGCGTGGCAGAGGAGCTTTCGGGTTCAAAACCGCTCTGCGGTGGCTGCGGCGCGAAGATCGGGCCGGGGGCCCTGGCGGCGGCGCTCAGCGGGCTGCCCGGGCCGCAGCGGGCCGACGTCCTCTCCGGCCCCGGCGACGATGCGGCGGTGATCGAGCTTGGATCGACCCGCGAGGTGATCACGACCGACCACCTCCGCGCCTTCTGCGAGGATCCGTACCTGATGGCCCGGATCGCGGCGACCCATGCCCTGGGCGACATCTGGGCGATGGGCGCGGCCCCGCGCGCGGCGCTGGTGCAGGTGACGGTCCCGCGCGCCTCCGAAAGGCTGCAGGCCGACATGATGGCAGAGCTGATGGCCGCGGCCTCCGCGGTCTTCCGCGCCGCAGGGGCCGATATCGTTGGCGGTCATTCCTCGATCGGGGCGGAGCTGACGATCGGCTTCACGGTGACCGGTCTCGCCGAGAGACCCATCTCCAAGGCCGGCGCACAGCCCGGCGACGCGCTGATCCTGACCAAGCCCCTCGGCACCGGCACCGTGCTGGCCGCCGAGATGGCCCGTGCCGCGCCCGGCGACGCGGTGGCGGCCGCCTGGGCTTCGATGATCCGCCCCCTCGGCCCGGCGGCCGCGATCCTCGCCCCCGAGGCCCATGCGATGACCGACGTCACCGGCTTCGGCCTCGCTGGGCATCTGCTGGAGATCCTCGAGGCCTCTGGCGCCGCAGTCGAAATCGACCTCGACGCAGTGCCGTGCCTGCCGGGTGCCGAGGCGCTCGCGGCGGCGGGTGAGGCGTCCACGCTCGCGCCGGCCAACCTCGCCGCCGTGGCGCCGCAGCTTTCGGTGCCCGAGGGGCCGAAGGCGGCGCTGCTGGTCGATCCGCAGACCGGCGGCGGGCTGCTGGCCGCGGTGCCGGGTGCGGCGGCGGAGGGGCTGCTGACGCAGCTGCGCGCGGCCGGCGAGGAGGCCGCGATCATCGGACGGGTGGTGGCGGGGACGCCGCATATCGCAGCCGCCTGAACCCGTGGCAGGGGCCGGATGCGAGTATTTGGGCCAAGGAGAAGCACAGGGTTTTCTTCTTGGCTGAAATACTCCCTTTGGTGCGGCTCAGAACCCCGCGATACGCTCGGCCAGCCTGTCCGCGAGAGGGGCCAGGGTTTCCGGCGTGAGGTCGGGCGTCGAGAACACCTCCGAACCTTCGGTGGCCGTGCGGGCGCGCTGCTTGGCGTAGCGCGGGTCGTAGTGATGCTCCATCAGCCCGGCGGCCAGCGGCTCGAAGCGGCCCGTGGCCGCAAGCCCCTGCCAATGCTCGATCCGTTCGGCGGGATGGTGCGGGCGTAGCAGATCGATCACCCGGGCGATCTCGTCCGGGTCGGCGGTAAGATCGGCATAGGCGCGTGCGAGGTAGCGGGCGCGGGCGGCAAGCGGGGCGGCGACGGAAAGGCGCGGGGCCGCGCGCATCGCCTTCCAGAGCGGCGGCGGGAGCGAGACATCGCCAACCTTGCTCGATTCTGCTTCCACCACCACGGGGCGGGCGGGATCGAGCCGCAGGAGAGCGGCGGCAAGGCGGCTTTCGAAAGCCTTCTGCGCCGGCTGCCCGCCGGCGCGATGGCCGAAGAGAGAGCCACGGTGATTGGCGAGCCCCTCGAGGTCGATCACCTGCACCCCGCGCGCGGCGAGAAGGTGCAGAAGCTCCGTCTTGGCGCTGCCGGTATTGCCGTCGAGCAGGACCACGCGCGAGGGCACCGGCGCCTCGTGGACCGCCTGCACCACAAGCGAACGATAGGCCTTGTAGCCGCCCTTGATCGTGTCCACCCGCCAGCCGATCTGCGCCAGGATCGAGGCGAAGGAGCCCGATCGCTGCCCGCCGCGCCAGCAGTAGACCAGAGGCTTCCAGCCCCCGGGCTTCTCTGCCAGCGGCCCTTCCAGATGGCGCGCGGCATTGCGGGCGACCAGCGCGGCGCCGATCTTGCGGGCGCGGAACGGGCTGTCCTGCGTGTAGATCGTGCCGACGCGGGCGCGTTCCTCGTTGTCGAGCGCGGGCAGGCTGATCGCGCCGGGGATATGATCCTCCTCCCATTCGGCGGGGGAGCGGACGTCGATGATCTCGTCGAAGTCGAGCGTGGCGAGGTCCGAAAGGGCGGTGAGCGTGACGGGCATGGCAGAGGCATAGCCGATGGCGCGCGGCGCCGGAAGCCTCAGGCGGCAGCCGGTTCGCCGAAGATCACCGCCACCCCGCCAAGCACGGCCAGTGCCGCGAAGGCAAACGCCAGGCCCGCCCGCCTGCGCCGCGCAGCACGCAGGCTCGCGACAGCCGCCTGAAGCGTGTAATAGGCCGCGAAGGCGCGGGAGGCATAGGCGATGATGTGGAAGACGTCGGCCACCCAGGTCAGGCAGAGCCCGAACCCCGCCAGAAGGCCGTAGCCCACCCGCTCGGTCAGCCTGCGATGGGTCAGCTCCGCGATCAGCCCTCCGCCGCCGCCGGTATCGGCAACCGCCGCCGAGAACTGCGCCGCCAGCGCCCCGGCGACCAGGATCACCGGCAGGATCGGTGTCACATGCGCCATCATCCCGAGGATCGCCGTCTCCGACAGCTTCACCTCGCCCTTCGGGAAGGAATAGGCGAGGAGTGCGATATAGCTCAGGTAGACCAGCGCCGAGACGATCTGCGCCCATCGCATGGAACGTTCCCGCACCGGCTCCGGATACTCCGCGCCGAGGTAGCGCGAGGTCTCGAACCCCTGCACGATGACGATCAGCCCGAAACCGACGCTGAGCGCATGCCAGCCCGAAAGCGTGGGCGCGAGGCTTTGCAGCGCGCCGGCCGTCACCTTGCCCGCGAAGAAGAGCACGAGGCCCGCGAGCAGGCCGCCGATGATCGAGAGATTGACGGTGACGGAGCCGTATTCGATCCGCTCCAGCAACTTGAACCCCCTCGTCCAGCCGACGCTGAGGATCACCGCGTAGACCGCCGAGGTCACCAGATGGGCGGCGAGCGTCCCGTGCCACGGCGTCAGCCGCGTGGCGAAGGCGCCGAAGAGGTTGAGGTAGTAGCAGACGGAGATCACATAGGCGAAGGCCAGCGCCCAGTCCGACAGCCGCGCCAGCGCCAGCTCCGCTGGCGGGCGGGCCGTGTCGGTCTCCACCCCCGTCGCCATGGAATAGCGGATCGCCGCGCCGAAGGCCCAGGCCGCTGCGCAGAGAAGTGCCATGGCGACCGGCGCAAAGCGGCCGTAGCTGGCATCCAGAAGGGGGCCAAGGACGAGGAAGCCCGAGCCGATGATGGAGGCGAGCGGCGTGATCGTCGCGCGCCAGAGGCTCGATCCGCGCAGCCGCGGCCAGAGCAGGATCCCGGCAAGCGCCAGGGCGGTGACAAGGACGGCGGCGGAGGTCAGCATCGATCCGCCCCCGCCCGGCTCAGAGTGCCCCGTGAGCCTGGAACAGCGCCCGCAGATCCGCCTCGGGCCGCGCGCCGACGTGGCTGATGATCTCCGAGGCCGCGATGCAGCCCATCCGGGTACAGGCCTCCAGGTCGTGCCCCTCGGTCAAGCTCCAGAGGAAGGCCCCGGCGAAAAGATCGCCCGCGCCGGTCGCATCGACGATCTTCGTCGGGATAGCGGGCACATGGCGGTGCTGTCCGTCCCACAGGACATGGGCGCCCTTCTCGCTCTCCGTCGCCGCGACGATGTCGACCTCGGCGGAGGCCGCCGCCATGGCGGTGGCGAAGTCGTCGGTCTGGTACATCGACATCAGCTCCGCCCGGTTGGCGAAGAGGAGGTCCACGTCCTCGCGGATCATGCGGCGGAAGGCGTCGCGGTGGCGCTCGACACAGAACGGGTCAGAAAGCGTCAGCGACACGCGGCCGCCGGCGGATTTGCAGGCTGCGATGGCCTTGGCGAAGGCCTCGTGGCTTTCCGGCCCATCGAAGCGGTAGCCCTCGAGGTAGATCCATTCCGCCTCGGCCATCTGGCGCTCGTCGATGTCGGATGGGGCGAGGAACTCGGTGACCCCGAGGTAGGTGTTCATCGAACGCTCGCCGTCGGGCGTAACGAGGATGATGCAGCGCCCGGTCTCCTGCTCCGCCGTCTTCGCGGCGAAGGGGGTCTCGTACACCGCGCCCTGCGCGCGCAGGTCATGGGTAAAGATCGCGCCGAGCTGGTCGTCCTTCACCTTGCCGACATAGGCGGTGCGCCCGCCAAGCCTGGCCACGCCCGCGATCGTGTTGGCCGCCGAACCGCCGGAGACCTCCTCCGCCGGGCCGATATTGCCGTAAAGCTCGATCGCGCGGGGCATGTCGATCAGCTGCATGATCCCCTTCTCGATCCCGAGCCGGGCCAGCGCCTCCTCCTCGGCATGGGCGATCACGTCGACCATGGCATTGCCGATGCCGACGACCTGGAATTTCTTCATTCTGTCTTGTCCTCGTATGGGCAAAGATCGCTGATCAGGCAGTCGCGGCAGCGGGGCTTGCGGGCGGTGCAGATGTAGCGGCCGTGCAGGATCAGCCAGTGATGCGCGTGCTGCTGGAACTCGGCGGGGATGTTGTCCTCGATCGCCCGCTCGACGGTTTCCACGTCCTTGCCGGGCGCGATGCCGGTGCGGTTGCCGACGCGGAAGATATGGGTATCGACTGCCTGGGCAGGCACATGCCACCACATGTTCAACACCACATTCGCGGTCTTGCGCCCCACCCCCGGCAGCGCCTGAAGCGCGGCCCGGGAGGATGGCACCTCGCCGCCGTACTGGTCGACAAGGATCTGGCTCAGCCGGATGACGTTCTTGGCCTTGTTGCGGTAAAGGCCGATGGTCTTGATGTGCTCGATCAGGCCGTCCTCGCCGAGGGCCAGCATCTTCTGCGGCGTGTCGGCGATCTGGAATAGCCTGGCGGTGGCCTTGTTCACCCCGGCGTCGGTCGCCTGCGCCGACAGCGCCACCGCGACGAGCAGCGTATAGGCGTTGACATGCGCCAGTTCCCCCTTCGGTTCAGGCTCTGCGGCCTGGAACCGGCGGAAGACCTCTCGCAGGGTCAGAAAGTCGAGTTGCCGTGCCATCCGGCGCGGTATGCAACGCGGCGCGCGTCCGGGCAAGCGGCGAGCGGGCCGGGATGCGGCAAATGCGGTCGATTTCGCCACCAAGGGCCACCGATTGTCGGCCGGAATGACAAAGGCCCCGGAAAACCGGGGCCCTTGCGGATCTTCTGGCCTGCGTTCAGCGTGGCGATCAGATCGCCATGGTGCCGCGCAGCATCTCGATGTCATGCACCAGCTTCTCGCAGGCGTCGCGGTCTTCCGGCAGGGCGGCGGCGAGCAAGCTGCGCGCCTCGTCCAGCATCGAATCCACCACGGTGCCCGTCGCCTCCTCGATCGGGATCGCCCGCTCGGCCAGGACCGAGACAGACGCGCCGTTCACCTCGGCGAAGCCGCCCGAGACCACGAAGGACTTGTAGCCATCCGCCCCCGTCGCCCGCAGCACGCCCGGCTTCAGCGAGGAGATCACCGGGGCATGCCCGGGCATCGCCGCGAAGTCGCCCTCGGCGCCCGGGATATCCACTTCGCTGACCTCGAACGAGGCCAGCTTGCGCTCCGGCGTCACCAGATCGAATTGCATCATCTCAGCCATTCAAGCCTCCTCAGGCCGCAGCCGCCAGACGCTCCGCCTTGGCAACCGCTTCCTCGATGTCGCCGACCATGTAGAAGGCGGCTTCCGGCAGGTGGTCGTATTCACCGGCCACAACCGCCTTGAAGGACGCGATGGTCTTCTCCAGCGGCACCTGCACGCCCGGCGAACCGGTGAACACCTGCGCCACGTCGAACGGCTGCGACAGGAAACGCTGGATCTTCCGGGCGCGGGCCACGGTCAGCTTGTCCTCTTCGCTCAGCTCGTCCATCCCGAGGATGGCGATGATGTCCTGCAGCGACTTGTAGCGCTGCAGGATCCCCTGCACCGAACGCGCCACGCTGTAGTGCTCTTCACCAAGGATCTGCGGGTCCATCAGGCGCGAGGTCGAGTCGAGCGGGTCCACGGCCGGGTAGATCCCCAGCTCGGAGATCGCGCGGCTCAGCGTAGTCGTCGCGTCGAGGTGGGCAAACGAAGTCGCCGGCGCCGGGTCGGTAAGGTCGTCGGCCGGCACGTAGATCGCCTGCACCGAGGTAATCGAACCCGCCTTGGTCGAGGTGATGCGCTCCTGCAGGGCGCCCATGTCGGTGGCGAGAGTCGGCTGGTAACCCACGGCCGACGGGATCCGGCCCAGCAGCGCCGACACTTCCGAACCCGCCTGGGTGAAGCGGAAGATGTTGTCGACGAAGAACAGCACGTCGGTGCCCGAGCTGTCGCGGAACTGCTCGGCCAGCGTCAGGCCGGTCAGCGCGACGCGGGCACGCGCGCCCGGCGGCTCGTTCATCTGGCCGTAGACCAGCGCCACCTTCGATTCCGACAGGTTCTCGGTCTTGATGACGCCGGATTCGATCATCTCGTGGTAGAGGTCGTTGCCCTCACGGGTCCGCTCGCCCACGCCGGCGAACACGGAGTAGCCCGAGTGCACCTTCGCGATGTTGTTGATCAGCTCCATGATGAGCACGGTCTTGCCCACGCCGGCGCCGCCGAACAGGCCGATCTTGCCGCCCTTGGAGTAGGGCGCCAGCAGGTCGATCACCTTGATGCCGGTCACGAGAATCTCGGAGGAGGTCGACTGCTCGTCGAACTCCGGGGCCGAGGCGTGGATCGGACGGGTTTCCTTGGCGTCGACCGGGCCCTTTTCGTCCACCGGCTCGCCGATGACGTTGAGGATGCGGCCCAGCGTGGCGTCGCCGACGGGCACCGAGATCGGGGCGCCCATGTCCTTCACCACCGTGCCGCGCACGAGGCCTTCGGTCGCGTCCATGGCGATGGTCCGCACGGTGTTCTCGCCGAGGTGCTGGGCAACTTCCAGAACCAGGCGCTTGCCGTTGTTCTCGGTTTCCAGCGCGTTCAGGATCGCCGGCAGGTCGCCGTCGAACTGCACGTCCACGACGGCGCCGATGACCTGGGTGATCTTGCCCTGAGCTTTCGCGTCTGCCATCTCGTCTCTCCGGTTCGTCAGAGCGCCTCGGCGCCCGAAATGATTTCAATCAGCTCTTTGGTGATCGCGGCCTGGCGCGAGCGGTTGTACTGGATCGTCAGCTTGTCGATCATGTCGCCCGCGTTGCGCGTGGCGTTGTCCATCGCGCTCATCCGCGCGCCCTGTTCAGAAGCGCCGTTCTCGAGCAGCGCCGTGAAGATCTGCGTCGCCACGCCCCGCGGCAGCAGGTCGGCCAGGATCGCCTCTTCCGAGGGCTCGTAGTCGTAGACGGTAGAAGCCGTCTCGGTCTCCGATCCCGCCGCGGCGTCGAGCTTGGCCGGAATGATCTGCTGCGCCGTCGGGATCTGCGAGATCACCGACTGGAAGCGGTTGAAGAAGATCGTCGCGACGTCGAACTCTTCCGCGTCGAACCGCGCCAGGATGTCCTTGGCGATGGCCTGCGCGTTCACGTAGCCGATCCGTTTAACATCGGAGAGATCGACATGGCCGATCACATAGCTGCCGTAGTCGCGGCGAAGCTGCTCGCGCCCCTTCTTGCCGACGGTGATGATCTTCACCGTCTTGCCGGCGGCCTGAAGCTCGGCCACCCGCGCACGGGCGAGCCGCACGATGGAGGAGTTGAAGCCGCCGCAGAGTCCGCGCTCCGAGGTCATCACCACCAGCAGGTGGGTCTTGTCGGAACCCGTGCCGGCCAGAAGCCGCGGTGCGCCTTCGCCCGTGCCGACCGAAGCGGCAAGGCTCGACATCACCGCCTGCATCCGCTCGGCATAGGGCCGGCCGGCCTCCGCGGCCTCCTGCGCACGGCGCAGCTTGGCTGCGGCCACCATCTGCATGGCCTTGGTGATCTTCCGCGTCGATTTGACGCTTTCGATCCGATTTTTTAAATCCTTGAGGCTAGGCATCTACCCGTCTCCCGCACCCGTCGCTTAGGCGAAGTCCTTCGCATATTCGTCGAGCGCGGAGCGGATCGACGTCTCGAGGTCGCCCGCAACTTTGCGGTCGTTGGTGGTGATATCGTCCAGCAGCGCCTTGTGGGTGCCGCGCAGGTGCTTCAGCAGACCCGCTTCCCAGCGCCCGACGTCGCGCACGGCGACCTTGTCGAGATAGCCGTTGGTGCCGGCGAAGATGATGCAGACGATCTCGGCGTTGGTGAGCGGCGAGTACTGCGGCTGCTTCATCAGCTCGGTCAGGCGCGCGCCCCGGTTCAGAAGCGACTGGGTCGCCGCATCGAGGTCCGAGCCGAACTGGGCGAAGGCCGCCATTTCGCGGTACTGCGCAAGTTCCAGCTTCACCTTACCTGCCACCGACTTCATCGCCGAGGTCTGGGCCGAGGAGCCCACGCGGCTCACCGACAGGCCGGTGTTCACCGCCGGGCGAACGCCCTGGTAGAACAGCTCGGTCTCAAGGAAGATCTGCCCGTCGGTGATCGAGATCACGTTGGTCGGGATGTAGGCCGACACGTCACCCGCCTGGGTTTCGATGACCGGTAGCGCGGTGAGCGAGCCGGCACCGAAATCCTCGTTCAGCTTCGCGGACCGCTCCAGCAGACGCGAATGGAGGTAGAACACGTCGCCCGGATAGGCTTCACGCCCCGGCGGACGGCGCAGCAGCAGCGACATCTGGCGATAGGCGACGGCCTGCTTGGAAAGGTCGTCGTAGATCATCAGCGCGTGGCGGCCGTTGTCGCGGAAGAACTCGCCCATCGCGGTCGCGGTATAGGGGGCGAGGTACTGCATCGGCGCCGGGTCGGACGCGGTCGCGGCGACGACGATCGAGTAGTCGATGGCGCCGGTCTCTTCCAGCTTCTTGACGAGCTGGGCGACGGTCGAGCGCTTCTGGCCGATCGCGACATAGACGCAGTAGAGCTTCTTGCTCTCGTCGTCGCCGGCGGCCTCGTTGTAGCTCTTCTGGTTCAGGATCGTGTCGAGCGCGATCGCGGTCTTGCCGGTCTGGCGGTCGCCGATGATCAGCTCGCGCTGGCCGCGGCCGATCGGGATCATCGCGTCGACCGACTTCAGGCCGGTGGCCATCGGCTGGTGAACCGACTTCCGCGGAATGATGCCCGGGGCCTTCACGTCGGCGACGCGGCGCTCCTTGGCCTTGATCGGGCCCTTGCCGTCGATCGGGTTGCCAAGGCCGTCGACCACGCGGCCGAGCAGCGCGTCACCCACCGGCACGTCCACGATGGACTTGGTGCGCTTGACGGTGTCGCCTTCCTTGATCGTCCGGTCCTCGCCGAAGATCACGATACCGACGTTGTCCTGCTCGAGGTTGAGCGCCATCCCGCGGATCCCGCCGGGGAACTCGACCATCTCGCCGGCCTGGACATTGTCGAGGCCGTAGACGCGGGCGATCCCGTCGCCGACCGACAGAACGCGGCCGACTTCGGCAACTTCCGCTTCCTGGCCGAAGTTCTTGATCTGCTCCTTGAGGATCGCGGAGATCTCGGCAGCTTGGATACCCATGTTATCCGACCTCTTTCATTGAATTCTTAAGGGCGTCGAGCTTCGAACGGATCGAGTTGTCGATCATCTTCGAGCCGACCTTGACCACGAGCCCACCGATGAGCGCGGGCTCCACGGCGGTCTTCAGTTTCACATCCTTGCCAACGCTCGCCTTGATCGTGGCGGCGAGCTTCTCGGCCTGCGCCTTGGTCAGCGCCTTGGCGCTCTTGACCTCGGCGGTCATCTCGCCCTTCTCCTCGGCGATCATCGCCTCGAGCTGGGACACCATCTGCGGCAGCACGAAGAGCCGGCGCTTGGAGGCCATCAGCGAGAGCGTATGAGCGAGGAGCTGCGTCAGCCCCATCTGGTCGGCCAGCGCGGCGATCGCGGCGCCCTGTTCGCTGCGCGAGAACAGCGGCGAGGCGATCATCGTGCGCAGGTCGGCGCTGGCGTCGAGCGCCCCTTCGAGCGCCTCGACATCCTTTTCAAGCGACGGCAATGCCCCGTCCTCGCGGGCAAGTTCGAAGACCGCTGTCGCGTAACGTTCGGCAATGCCGGCAGAGATCGAAGCTGGTTCGGACACGTCCACCCTTCCGCTGTTCGGGGCCCGCCTCGGCGCCCAGCCGGCGCGCTGGACAGGCCTCCCATATTAGCGTGCAGGCGCACGCCCCCGTCAAATTCGGCGTGGGTGTAGCAGAGGTAATCCCGTCCCGCAACCGTAATGCTCACGCGTTGGTGAGGGTCACGACACACGAATTCAAGGGCTTAGCCCCAACTCACAAAACTGCGACACTATGGGGCCGCAATGCTGGCCGCATTGCCGCAGGTTTTCATGTCCGCGCCAGTCGAAATTGGTGAATCACGCCGGTTCAACGCCCGGAACCGGCAAGCCTTCCAGGACTTTGAGCGGCCGCCGCACCACCTCGCGCAGCCCAGGTTTCGTGGGCGCGTAGACCTGTTTTGACGCCTCCACCATAAGCACCCCGCCCGAGAGCCACGGCAGCACCGTCCGGCCCGCCTTTTCCCAATAGGGTGCCGTGCGCAGCCAGAACCGCTTGTGCGAGGGCGGGGCGTAGAGCGCGGAGAGATGCCGCTCGGTGGTAAAGGCATGCTGGCGCAGCTGCCCCTCCAGCTGGCTCAGCGAATAGGGGTGGCCGTAGCCGAAGGGCGTGACATCTCGCCGCGCCCAGAGCCCGCCGCGCGACGGCACGATGAAGATCACCCGCCCGCCGGGGCCCAGGACGCGCCAGCATTCCTCAAGCAGGGCCGCCGTGCTGTCGGAGGTCTCGAGTCCATGCATAAGCACCAGCTTGTCGACCATACCAGTGGGGATCGGCCATTGCGTCTCCTCGGTCAGGACCGAGGTGTTGGGCATCCCCGCGGGCCAGGGCATCACTCCCTGCGGCGCGGGCATCAGCGCGATCACCCGCCGCGCGTCTGACAGGTAGGGTCTGAGCAGCGGCGCCGCGAAGCCGAATCCCACCACCGTCTGCCCCTTCGCCTCGGGCCAGAGCGCCAGCAGCCGGTCGCGCACGGCCTTCTGAGCCGCGCGGCCCAGGCCGGTGCGATAATAGAAGTTCCGCAGGTCGAGCACGTCCAGATGCACCGGGTTCCTCCTTGGCGCCGCCCGCGGCCGCGCCCTTGCCCTCGGGCCGGTACGGGCTACAGTCGGCCCGAAGCATAGCCGAGAGAGCCGGAAACGCCATGCCGCTGACCATCGTCACCGTCCCCTGCCTGAAAGACAACTACGCCTTCCTGCTGCATGACGCAGCGACAGGGGCCGTGGCGGTGGTTGATGTCCCCGAGGTGGGGCCCATCGCGGCCGAACTCAAGGCCCGCGGGTGGAGCCTCTCGGACATCCTGATCACCCATCACCACGACGATCACATCCAGGGCGTGGCCGAACTTGTTGCCGCCACCGGCGCAAAGGTCACAGGCGCCGCGGCGGACGCGCATCGCCTGCCGCCGCTGGACCGGGCCGTGGCCGAGGGCGACCGCGTGACCGTCGGATCAGAGGCCGGCGAGGTCATCGACGTCTCCGGCCACACACTCGGCCATATCGCCTTCCACTTCCCCGCCTCGCAGGCCGTCTTCACCGCCGACAGCCTGATGGCGCTCGGCTGCGGCCGTCTCTTCGAGGGCAGCCCGGAGGTTATGTGGCAGAGCCTCTCGAAGCTCGCCGCCCTGCCGCCGGGAACCACCGTTTGCTCCGGCCATGAATACACCGCCTCGAACGCGAAATTCGCCCTGACCATTGACCCACAGAACGCCGCGCTTATCTCCCGTGCAGAGCGGGTGGCGGCGGCGCGTGAGCGGGGCGAGCCGACGGTGCCCTCCACGCTGGCAGAAGAGCTCGCGACCAATCCGTTCCTCCGCGCCGGCCGCGCGGAGATCAAGGCCGGCCTCGGCCTGGACGGTGCGAGCGATGCCGAAAGCTTCGCCGAAATCCGCCGCCGCAAGGATCGTTTCTGAGCGGTGCGCGGCGGCAGGCAGGCCAAAACCGGGGCAAACCGATCACAATTTGCCCGAATGCCGAATAATCCAACGCCGCCCCGAAAAAACCCTTGAAGCGCGCCGAAAACCACCGAACTTTAATCTTATGAGGCCAATGGTTGGACGGGGTCTCTGCCCCCTCCGACCGTCAGGATAGGAGCACGCAGGTGCCGTCATTTTCCAATACCCTCGAGCAGGCGATCCATGGCGCTCTGGCCCTCGCTAACGCGCGCCGCCACGAACTCGCGACCCTTGAACACCTTCTTCTCGCGCTGATCGACGAACCGGACGCGGCCAAGGTCATGCGTGCCTGCTCTGTCGACCTGGAAGCGCTGAGGCGTACGCTGGTCGATTTCATCGACGACGATCTGTCGACCCTGGTGACCGATGTCGAAGGCTCCGAAGCGGTTCCCACCGCAGCCTTCCAGCGGGTGATCCAGCGCGCCGCGATCCACGTGCAAAGCTCCGGCCGGACCGAGGTGACGGGCGCCAACGTCCTCGTCGCCATCTTCGCGGAGCGCGAGTCGAACGCGGCCTATTTCCTGCAGGAGCAGGACATGACCCGCTACGACGCGGTGAACTTCATTGCCCATGGCGTCGCCAAGGATCCCTCCTTCGGCGAAACCCGCCCCGTCAGCGGCGCCGAGCCGCAGCAGGAAGCCCCGAACACCAAGGCCGAACCCGGCGAGGCGAAGGAATCGGCACTGTCGAAATACTGCGTCGACCTCAACGCCAAGGCCCGAAAGGGCGACGTCGATCCCCTGATCGGGCGCGAGCTCGAGGTCGAGCGCTGCATCCAGGTGCTCTGCCGCCGCCGCAAGAACAACCCGCTGCTGGTCGGCGACCCGGGCGTCGGCAAGACCGCCATCGCCGAAGGCCTTGCCTGGAAGATCGTGAAGTCGGACGTGCCGGAGGTGCTTTCGGGCGCCACCATCTTCTCGCTCGACATGGGCGCGCTGCTGGCCGGCACCCGCTACCGCGGCGATTTCGAGGAGCGGCTGAAGGCCGTGGTCAAGGAGATGGAGGAGCATCCCGACGCCATCCTCTTCATCGACGAGATCCACACCGTGATCGGCGCCGGCGCCACCTCGGGCGGGGCGATGGATGCCTCGAACCTGCTGAAGCCCGCGCTTCAGGGCGGCCATCTGCGCTGCATGGGCTCCACCACCTACAAGGAGTTCCGCCAGCATTTCGAAAAGGACCGCGCCCTGTCCCGCCGGTTCCAGAAGATCGACGTGAACGAGCCGACGGTGGACGATTCCGTGAAGATCCTCCTCGGGCTGAAGCCCTATTTCGAGGAGCATCACGACATCCGCTACACCCAGGATGCGATCCGCACCGCGGTGGAACTTTCGGCCCGCTACATCCATGACCGCAAGCTGCCCGACAAGGCGATCGACGTGATCGACGAGGCCGGCGCCGCCCAGCACCTGCTGAGCGAAAGCAAGCGCCGCAAGACCATCGGCCCGAAGGAGATCGAGGCCGTGGTGGCCAAGATCGCCCGCATCCCGCCGAAGAATGTCACCAAGGACGATGCCGAGGTGCTGCGCGATCTGGAAAAGAGCCTCAAGCGCGTGGTCTTCGGCCAGGACAAGGCGATCGAGGCGCTCAGCTCCGCGATCAAGCTTGCCCGAGCCGGTCTGCGCGAGCCGGAGAAGCCGATCGGCAACTACCTCTTCGCCGGGCCGACCGGCGTCGGCAAGACCGAGGTCGCCAAGCAGCTCGCCACCACCCTGGGGGTCGAGATGCTGCGCTTCGACATGTCGGAATTCATGGAGAAGCACTCCGTGAGCCGGCTGATCGGGGCGCCTCCGGGCTATGTCGGCTTCGACCAAGGCGGCGTCCTGACCGACGGCGTCGACCAGCATCCGCATTGCGTGCTGCTTCTGGACGAAATCGAGAAGGCCCACCCGGATGTCTACAACATCCTTCTGCAGGTGATGGACCACGGCAAGCTGACCGACCACAACGGCCGGACGGTGGATTTCCGCAATGTGATCCTGATCATGACCTCCAACGCCGGCGCGGCGGAGATGGCCCAGTCGGCCATCGGCTTCGGCCGCACCCGGCGCGAGGGCGAGGATACGGCGGCGATCGAACGCACCTTCACGCCGGAGTTCCGCAACCGTCTGGATGCGGTGATTTCCTTCGCGCCGCTTTCGAAGGACGTGATCCTGCAGGTGGTCGAGAAGTTCGTCCTTCAGCTCGAGGCGCAGCTGATGGATCGCAATGTCCATATCGAGCTGACGCCGGAAGCCGCCGCCTGGCTGGGCGAGAAGGGCTACGACGACAAGATGGGCGCCCGCCCGCTTGGCCGGGTGATCCAGGAGCACATCAAGAAGCCCCTGGCCGAGGAACTGCTGTTCGGCAAGCTGATGAAGGGCGGCGTGGTCCGCGTCGCGGTGAAGGACGACGCGATCGAGCTGCAGGTGGAAGAACCGGGCCGCGCCCGGATCGGCACCGGCAACAAGCCGCGCCTTCTGACCGCCGACTGATCGAAGCAACGGCCCCTGCGCGGTCCGCCGCGCGGGGGCTCTGCCCCCGTACCCCCGGGATATTTCCAGACGGAAAATGACGGGTCCGCCGAGGCGGGGCTCAGGTATCCGCTTCGCCTGATTTGTCGCCGAAAAGGCCCTGCAGGCCCCGCGCCAGGATGTTGGAGACCTTTGGCTTCGGTAGCGCCCGGAACGGTAGGGGCCGGCAGACCTCCAGCGCCGCAACGCCCACGCGCGCTGTCAGCGCGCCGTTGACAACGCCCTCGCCGAAGCGCCGCGAGAGTTTCGACAGCACATGCCCCCCGGCGATGGAATGCACGAGGTCGTCGCCCACCGCGACGGCGCCCGTCGCGACCAGATGCGTCATCACAGCCCGCGTCAGCCGCCAGCTTCCAAGCACGCCCGACCGCCCGCCGTACAGTTCCGCGATCCGCCGGATCATCCGCAAATTCGCCGCCAGCGCCGTGACCACATCGGCCAGCGCCAGCGGCACCAGGGCCGTCACGCCCGCCACCTGCCGGGCCGAGGCCTCGATCTCGCGGCGCGCGGCGGTGTCGAGAGGGCCGAGAAGCTCGCGCTCCGCCAGCTCGATCAGGCCGTCGGCGTCCAGCACCTCGCCCTGCCGTTCGTCGAGCGTCTGCCGCCCCCAGGCAAGCTCCCCCCGCCCGGCATAAAGCGCCGAGAGCCGGCCGACGATGTGCCGCGCGGCCTTCAGATCGCCCAGTCCGGCCGCGGCCTCCGCCTCCGCGCGGATGCCATCGACCCGCCGGAGACGGGCGAAGGCCGCAAGCTCGCGCAGCGCGATCAGCAGCAGCACCGCGACAAAGACGGCCACCAGCGCCAGCGCCGCGTAACCCAGCACAAGGTTCCGCGCCAGAAGCCCGGTGACGAAATTCCAGGCTGCCACCGAAAGCACGAAGGAGAAAAGCGCCGAGAAGGCGGCCCAGAACCACCCCGTCAGCCGCGAGCGGGGCCGCGCGGCGATCCGCACCGCGCCCTGCATCGCCGCGCCCGAGACCTCCGGCACCGGCGGCGCGGCGCCGGGATCGGCCGCCTCCTCCATCTCGACCACGAGGGGCCCTTTGCGCGCGCTCATATCCCCTGCCCCCGCCTCACAACCGGTCCCCGATCAGGAACTCCGCCGCCCGGTCGAGCCGGATATGCGGCGGACCCTCGCCCGGCCTCAGGGTCAGCTTCGCGGGCGCGAAACCCATCAGTGCGAACTCGGCATCGAGCCATCTTTCCGCCCCCTGCCGCGCCGGGACCAGCAGCGCCGCCGGATCCTCCGGCAGCTCGCCGGGATACATCGCCGCCGTCCGCCCGGTCTCTGCCAGAACGCCCTTCACGCAGTCGAGCAGGGCACCGTCGCGGCTCACCTGCTCCTCCACCGTCGCGCGCAGGCTCGCGATCGACATCGCCGCGGTGCGGGCGCCGGCGAAATCCGCCCTGTCCCGGGCCTCGCGCAGCATCGCCTCCATGATCGCCGAAAGCCGCGCATGCTGGGAATGGTGCAGATGGTCTGCCTTGGTGGCGGCGAACAGGATCCGCTCCACCCGCTTGCCGCGCAGAAGCTCCGCCAGCCAGGGGTTCCGCCCGGGCCGGAACGCGCCGAGGATCTCCGCCATCGCGCGGCGCATGTCCTCCACCGCCTGCGGCCCCGCATGGATCGCGCCAAGCGCGTCGACCAGCACCACCTGCCGGTCGATGCGCGAGAAGTGGCTGCGGAAGAACGGCCGCACCACCTCGCGCCGATAGGCATCGTAGCGCCGCTCCATCTCGCGCCAGAGCGTGCCGCGGCGCGGCTGATCCGGCCGCGGCATCGGCGCGAAGGTCAGCACCGGCGAGCCGGCGAGCTCTCCCGGCAGAAGGAACCGCCCCGGCGCGCAGTCGGAATAGCCCGCCGCCCGCGCCGACTGCAGGTAGCCCGTATAGGCCGCGGCCAGGGCCTGCGCCGCCGGCTCCTCCAGCCTGCCCTCAGGGTTCGCCGCCCGCAGGGCCGAGAGATAGGCCGCCGCCTCCGGTCGCGCCTCGATCCGCCCCAGCACCTCTGCCGACCAGGTGGCATAGCTCTTCTCGATCAGCGCGAGGTCCAGCAGCCACTCGCCCGGATAGTCGATGATATCGAGATGGACGACCCGCGGCCCGGTCAGCGGCCCCGCCAGCGCGCCGAAAAGCCCGCCCGGCTGCACCTTCAGCGATAGCCGAAGCTCGCTGACGGCGCGGGTCGAGTCCGGCCAGCGCGGCGCGGGGCCGGTCAACGCACCCAGATGCGTCTCGTAATCGAAACGCGGCACGGTATTGTCCGGCTGCGGCTGCAGATAGGCCGAGAGGATCCGCCCCCGTGCCGAGGCCTGAAGCTGCGGCATCCGCGCCCGGTCCATCAGGTTCGCGACGAGCGAGGTGATGAAGACGGTCTTGCCCGCCCGGCTCAGCCCGGTGACCCCAAGCCGGATCACCGGCTCGAACAGCGCTTCGGAGACCGCCCCAAGCGCCCCTTCGACGCCGCGCGTCACCCCGTCCGCAATCGTGCTGATGACCACGCGCCGCCCCGTCTGACCTTCCCCCAACATAGGCGGCGGCGCGGGCGCTGTGTAGGCCCCGCTTGCCAAGGCCCATGCCGCGCGCTAGGCCCCCGCCCATGCCGAGATACGCGCTCAGGATCGAATATGACGGGGCCCCGTTCAACGGCTGGCAGCGCCAGGCGGGCCAGCCCTCCGTCCAAGGCGCCGTAGAGGGCGCGCTGGCGAAGCTGGAGGCGGGCCTTCCCTCCATCGCCGCCGCCGGGCGAACCGACACGGGCGTCCATGCCACCGGCCAGGTCGCGCATTGCGACCTCTCGCGCGACTGGGATCCGTTCCGCCTGCAGGAGGCGCTGAACTACCACCTGAAGCCCGCCCCGGTCGCCGTACTCGCCGCCGCGCGGGTGGGCGACGACTTCCACGCCCGCTTCTCGGCGATCGAGCGGCGTTATCTCTTCCGCCTGCTCGCCCGCCGGGCCCCTGCGACACTGGATCGCGGCCATGTCTGGCAGGTGACCCATCCGCTGGCCCTCGCGCCGATGCAGGAGGCGGCCGCGCATCTCCTCGGCCTGCACGATTTCACCACCTTCCGCGCCGCCCAGTGTCAGGCGAAATCGCCGGTGAAGACGCTGGACGAGATCACGGTGGAGGCCATCCCCGTCCCGCATGGGACCGAGTTCCGCTTCCGCCTGCGGGCGCGCAGTTTCCTTCATAATCAGGTCCGATCCATCGTCGGCACGCTGGAACGCGTCGGTGCCGGGGCCTGGACGCCGGGCGACGTGAAAGACGCCCTCGAGGCCCGCGACCGCGCCGCCTGCGGGCCGGTCTGCCCGCCGCAGGGCCTCTGCCTCGCCGGGGTGGGCTACCCATCCGATCCCTTCGCCTGAGGCCCCCCTCCCGCCGGCCCTCATTTGCCCCGGCGCGGGCGCTCGGCCAATCGTGAGTTGATGTCACCGGGCCGCGCCGCTAGCGTCCAGCGTCACCAAAGGAACTCTCCCATCCCGATGCCTGGACAGAAATCCCGCCAGACCCGCCGCGCCGCCCTCGCCACGCTCGGATCGGGGCTCGCCCTCGGTCTGCCGGGCGTGGCCTTGGCAGAGCGGCCCTGGAACAACGACAACATCGCCGGTGCGATGGGCGATCTGAGTTTCACCCTTACCCGCGCCGAGGACGGGCGCGAGGTGACGGCGCAGGACTACCGCGGCAAGGTCACGCTGCTCTATTTCGGCTATACCTTCTGCCCGGATATCTGCCCGACGACGCTGGCCAATGTCGCCACCATCCTCGAGAGCCTCGGCAAGGAGGCAAGCGATGTCCGCTTCCTCTTCGTCACGGTCGACCCGAACCGCGACACGCTGAAGGTGCTGAAGGATTACGCAGCCGCCTTCGCGCCGCAGGTGGTGGGGCTGCGCGGCACGGCGAACCAGCTCGCGCGTCTCGCCCGGCGCTACCACACGACCTACTCCGTCCACCCCTCGCCGGATCCGTCGGAGTACAAGGTCACCCACAGCTCGGCGATCTACGTCTTCGACCAGAAGGGCAAGATCCGGCTGCTGATCACCTCGCTCGCCTCCGCCAAGCCGAAGATCAAGGGGACGGAGCGGGATCTGCGCCGCCTGATCGCGCAGGGGCCGGGGCGGGGCTTTTTCGGCTGGCTCGCCGGCGGGCTCTGACCCGCCGCGCGCGGGGCTATTTGCCCATCGCGTTCTTTACCGGGAAATCGGCGGTGATCGTGCCGCCGCCCGCAAATTTGAGCGTCATCGGCACCACCTTGCCCGGCCTCACCGCGTCGGTGGGCTTCATGCACATGATGTGATAGCCGCCCGGCTTGAAACTGACCGCGCCATGCGCCGGCACCTTCACCTTTTTCACCGGAACCATCTTGTCCACGCCGTTCTGGCTGACCGACTGATGCAGCATCGCCATGCCGCAGCCCGGCGAGGCGGCGCCGACCAGCGCCACATCCGCGTCGCCCGTGTTCTTCAGCGTGAAATAACCCGCGGCCGGCCGCACCGGCACCACCATGCGAATCCACTGGCCCGAGATCTGCAGGTCGTGCACCCCAGCCTGCGCAGCAGGCGCCGCACAGAGAACCCCCGCCACCAGCGCCATGCCCGCGCAAGCGCCCGGAATGAACGACATGCTCCGCATCGAAAGACCCCCCGTTTCCCTTGCGAGCGGTACGCTAGCCGATCGCCGGAACCGGGCCAATGGACGTTTCGTCGCGTTCGCCGACGCGCCCGCGCAGGGGGCCCGGCCTCAGGCCGCGACGCTGCCCAGAACCCGGGCCAGCGCCGTGCGGATCTCCTCGATCGAGCCCATGGCGTCGACCCGATCAAGCACGCCGCGCGCCTCGTAATAGGCGATCAGCGGCGCGGTCTGGGCGTGATAGGCATCGAGCCGTGCCCGCACCGTCTCCGCCTTGTCGTCGCTCCGGCGCTTGAACTCAGTCCCGCCGCATTTGTCGCAGGTCCCGGCGACCGCGGGCTGCTTGAAGTGATCGTGATAGCCCTCGCCGCAGGCCGCGCAGGTGTAGCGACCGGCCACGCGATCCACCATCGCCGCATCGTCGACCTCGAGAGAGACGACCGCGGTCACCCGCTGCCCCATGCCCGCCAGCAGCGCGTCCAGCGCCTCGGCCTGCGCGATATTGCGCGGAAACCCGTCAAGCACCACGCCCTGACCCAGGTCCGGATCCGCCATCCGCTCCTTCAGGACCGCCAGCACGATCTCGTCGGAGACGAGGCCACCCGCCTCCATCACCGCCTTGGCGGCAAGCCCTGCCGCCGTGCCCTTGGCCACCGCGCCGCGCAGAAGATCCCCGGTCGAGAGCTGGACGAGGCCATGGCCCTCCTCCAGCATCCGCGCCTGGGTGCCCTTCCCGGCCCCGGGCGGGCCGAGAAGAATGACGACCGCCGTGTTCGGCTTGCTCATGTACCCCCCCGATTCATGCGGTTGTCGATCAAATCATCGACAACGGAAGGATCGGCCAAAGTCGAGGTATCGCCAAGCGCGCCGTAGTCATTTTCTGCAATTTTGCGCAGAATCCGGCGCATGATCTTGCCCGAGCGGGTCTTCGGAAGCCCCGGAGCCCATTGAATCAGGTCCGGCGAGGCGATCGGGCCGATCTCGGTACGGACCCATTTCACCAGATCCTTGCGCAGCTCGTCGCTGGGCTCCTCGCCATGCATCAGGGTGATATAGGCGTAGATGCCCTGGCCCTTGATCGGGTGCGGATAGCCCACAACCGCGGCCTCGGCGACCTTGGCATGGGCGACCAGCGCGCTTTCGACCTCGGCCGTCCCCATCCGGTGGCCCGAGACGTTGATGACGTCATCGACCCGGCCGGTGATCCAGTAATAGCCGTCCTCGTCCCGGCGGCAGCCGTCGCCGGTGAAGTAATAGCCCTTGTACTGCTCGAAGTAGGTCTTCTCGAAGCGCTCGTGATCGCCCCAGACGGTGCGCATCTGCCCCGGCCAGCTGTCGGCAATGCACAGAACGCCCTCCACCCCGTTGCCCTTCTGGACGGCGCCGGTATTGGCGTCCAGCACCTCGGGCTTCACCCCGAAGAAGGGCAGCGTGGCGGAGCCCGGCTTCGTGCCGATCGCACCCGGCAGCGGGGTGATCATGTGGCCGCCGGTCTCGGTCTGCCACCAGGTGTCGACGATGGGGCGAGCCTTCTTGCCGATATGCTCGTCGTACCAGACCCAGGCCTCCGGGTTGATCGGCTCGCCCACCGTCCCCAGCACCTTCAGCGAGGAGAGGTCGTATTTCGCCGGCCATTCCGGTCCCTGCCCCATCAGGGCGCGGATCGCTGTCGGGGCGGTGTAGAACTGGTTGACCTTGTATTTCTCGATCGTCGCCCAGAACCGCCCGGCGTCCGGATAGGTCGGCACGCCCTCGAACATCACGGTGGTCGCGCCGTTGGCGAGCGGACCGTAGAGGATGTAGCTGTGCCCGGTCACCCAGCCGACATCGGCGGCGCACCAGAACACGTCGCCCGAATGATAGTCGAACGTGTATTGATGCGTCATCGAGGCATAGGTGAGGTAGCCGCCCCCGCTATGCACCACGCCCTTCGGCTTGCCGGTGGAACCGGAGGTGTAGAGGATGAACAGCGGATCCTCCGCCCCCATCGGCCGCGCAGGGCAATCCGGCGCCGCGTGGGACATGAGGTATTTGACGTCCACGTCGCGCCCGTCGATCCAGCTGATCTGGTCGCCGGTATGCTTGACGACGAGGCAGCGCACCTTGTCCGAGCAATGCAGTAGCGCGGCATCGGTATTGGCCTTCAGCGGCGTCCGCCGCCCGCCGCGCGGCGCGCTGTCGGCGGTGATCACCAGCTTGGCGCCGCAGTCGTTGATCCGGTTGGCCAGCGCATCCGGTGAGAAGCCGGCGAAGACCACCGAATGGATCGCGCCGATCCGCGCGCAAGCGAGCATCGCATAGGCTGCCTCGGGGATCATCGGCAGGTAGATGATGACGCGGTCGCCGCGCATCACGCCCTGGCTCAGCAGCACGTTGGCGAAGCGGCAGACCTTGTCGTAAAGCTCGTTGTAGCTGATGTGCAGCGCCGGGTCGGTCGGCTCGTCGGGCTCCCAGATGATCGCGGTCTGGGTGCCGCGGGTCTTCAGATGCCGGTCGATGCAGTTCGCCGCGACATTCAGCACGCCGTCCTCGAACCACTTGATGGACACCTTGCCCAGCTCGAAACTCGTGTTCTTCACCTTGGTGAAGGGCGTGATCCAGTCGAGCCGCTTGCCTTGCTCCCCCCAGAAGGCATCCGGGTCAGAGACCGAGGCCTGGTACATCTCGGCATATTGCGCGGCCGTCACATGCGCTGCGGAGACGATCGCCTCCGGCACCAGCTTCGGTGCCACCTTCAAATGCTCGGTCATGGGCTCCTCCTCCTCAGGCCAGTGCCGTCCCCCTCAAGGGCATATCCCAGCCAGCCGCCAGGCGGAAAGCCGGATCGAATGCCGGTGCGCACTCTAGCCGACTGTCAATCATATGATAACCCTCTTCTACAAAAAGCTTTTTCTGTGAAAATATTCACAAGTATACAATTGCATTCGTAAAAGTGGCAGCGACCCGTCTGGCCTTTTCACGGAAAATCAGACGCTTGCCGCAACGTCAGGCCCTGAAAATTCCGCCCTCGGTCCACACCGGCGCGGTCGCCCCCCGACGATGGTCGAATTTGCCGCAGCCGGTGGGCCGGCGGGGGGCGGCCGCCGCCCGGGCCCCGACCGCCGGCGCCCGGCCGAATCGCCCATTGCCGCCCGACCCGCCCGGTCCTAGCCTTGCGCCACCATGCCAGAGCCCGCCTCCCCGATCCGCCCGACCGATGACGAGGCCCGCGCCCTCGCCCAAAGGCTTCTCGACGCGGCCCGCTTCGCCGCGCTGGCGACGCTGCACCCCGAAACCGGCGCGCCCTATGTCAGCCGCATCGCGCTCGGCCGCGCGCCGTCCGGGGCGCCCGTCACGCTGGTCTCGACCCTTGCGCTGCACACCACCGCCCTGCGCGCCGATCCCCGCGCGGCGCTTCTGATCGGCGAGCCGGGGCCCAGGGGCGACCCGCTCACACATCCGCGCCTGACGCTCAACGCCCGTGCCCGCTTCGTCGCCCGCGACGACCCGGCCCATGCCGCGATCCGCGAAAAATACCTGGCCGAGCACCCGAAGTCGAAGCTCTACGCCGATTTCGCCGATTTCGGCTTCGTGTTGTTCGAGGCCGAGGGCGCCGCGCTCAACGGCGGCTTCGGAAAGGCCTATGCGCTGAGCGCGGAAGACCTCGGCCTCGGCTGAGATGCGGCCGCGCCACGGGCGTTCAGTTCGGATTGTCGATCCGCGCCGTCACCAGCATCTTGCCCGCCACCGCCACAGGCCAGGTCAGCGCCACCTGCTGGCGGCCCGCGCCCTGCTGGGTCAGGGCATAGGGCATGTCGTGGCGTTTGGCGCCGGATCCATCCGTGATCGCCCCCTCCGCGACCATCCCGGTCACGGTGCGCGCCCAGGCCCCGAACGGCAGGTAAGCGGACGGATCCAGCGTCCAGACCGAGGCGGCGGTGTTCTGCTGGAACTCCAGCGCCACCGGGCTGACGCTCTGCTGGTTCACCCCGTTGAAGGCGTTCTTCTCGAAGACGCAGTTCCGCAGCCGCGAGAAATCCAGCCCCGCGACACTGGCATCAACCATCTCCACCCGGTCGATCGCCCCTGCGAAAGTACGAAAGACGTTGTTCGACACCGACAGCCCCTGGATGTAATGCCCCGCCCCCTTCGGCGCGACGACGATCCAGCGGAAGCTCGGCGCAACATCGTTGGCGGTGAAGAGGTTGCCGGTCACCGTCAGCCCGCCAAACGAGTATTCAGAGGAAAATCCCGGCGCCGGATCATGCTCGTTCGACCATTCGATGAAACAGTTGTCGACGTAGTTCGCCGTGATCGTGGTCTTGATGTTCAGCCCGGTCAGCACCACGCCCGCCAGCCGCACGCCGTCGCTCTCGTCGTCGCCCTGGAAGAAATGGTTGCCGATCATCGTGTGGCCGGTGCCGTTCAGCACCGCGAAATGCCGGAACCGCACGACCCGGCTGTCGCGGATCTTCGTGTCGTTGGCATTCACGTTCAGCGCCACCGAGGCGCGGTCCTGCGCGCGCATCGCCTGCTCGTTCGACAGGAATTGCGTCTCGTCGATCAGCATGCCCTGGCAGCCGGTCCCGATCGAGGTGATCGCCCGGTCCTTCGGCTTTGTGAAGACGCAGCCGGAAAAGCGGAAAATCGAACCGGACGGCGGCAGCATCACCGCCGATCCGTTGCCGGAACAGTCGAATTCCAGATCGGTGATCTCGAACTTGTCGAGCCGCGCGATGCCGGAGAAGTCGAGCGCGTATTTGAACCGCCGGAAGGAATAGCTCTGCACCCCGGCCGAGCCCCAGAGCGGCTGCGACAGCGTCACCGTCCCCGCGCCCACGTTCACCGCCGCGACATAGACCTCGCGACCCACGCCGGTGCCGGTCACCAGCGCCCCCACCGGGATCTGCGAGGCGTTGGCGATCCCCGTCAGCGTCGTCGGCGCGCCCACCGGGTCATAGGAGGCAGTCGCCGTCGCGGTCACGTCGTCCCAGGCGCTGCCGGGCGACAGGCTCAGCTGCCCGTTGCTGATCACCCGGCGGATGGAGAAGCTGTCGGAAATGCCCGTGACCGCCGCCACGTCGATCGGCTCGGTCACCTGCACCTGCCGCCCGCCGAGGTCCAGCGCCGAGTGATCGGTGAAATAGAACAGGGCCTGCAGCATCCGCTTGAACCCCTCCATCTCGGATCCGAACGCCGCCGTGTAGGTGTCGAGGTCATAGCTCCGCGTGCAGGACAGCCGCATTGCGGCGGGCATGGTGATCCCACCCTCGAACCGCACCGGGTTCTCGAAGGTCACATTGGAGCCGAGGTAGTAGCTCCCCGCCGAAACCAGGACCGCGCGTCCCGCCGCCGCCGCGTCCGCCGCCTCGAAGGCCGCGGCATCATCGGTGATCCCGTCGCCCTTCGCGCCATAGTCGCGCACGTCGACCCAGTCCATCAGCTTGCGGGAGAAGACGCCGGTTACATCCTCGATCCTGAGGTCGTCGATCCGCACCACCCCTCCGGTCGGCCCCGTCAGGTCCAGCCCGAAGTGCCCGAAGGTCGGCGCCGTGCCCCACGGCATGTCGACGCCCTGCCGGTTGCCGACGCCGACGATGGCGGCCACCTCCACCACCTCGCCATAGGCGCTCAGTGTAACCTGCGGACCGGCGAGCGGGACCGTGCTCACCGCGCCCGCGCCATTGCCCGCCCAGGCGCCGATCCGGACCGTCGGCAGATTGCCCGACATGGCCTTCACCCGCGCGCTGATCCGCAGGTAGACCCCCGGCAGCATTGGCGTGTCACCGGTGTAGCGCAGCTTCTGCGTGGCCGATGTCTTGGTCAGTTCCAGGCAGCCCGCGAAATCCTGGTCCGCCGGCACATAGGCCGTGTTCGGCTGGCTGTCGTAGCTGCCGGAGCCCGGCGTTCCGTCCTCGTAGGACCAGACCCCGAGCCCGGCCGAAAACGGCGCCGGCATCAGCGCCACGCCGTCGGTGATGGTAATGTCCATGATTGCCCCCTCGTCTCGCCCTTCGCGGGCGGCCGGACCGGGCGCGCGGCGCCGGGCAGAGGCCCAGCGCAAAGTATCATCGCGTTCTCATGATGACGTCGCACCGGGCCGACTGCCCAGACCCGAGAGCTAGCAATCCAACCTTGGTGATTGGTTAACCGGGCGCACGCCGCCCGGGACTCAGACCCCCGCGCCGGTCTGCGGCACCAGCCAGACGCCGTCGATCTTCCAAGCGCCGCCGACCTTGACCATGCGGTAGTCGAGCAGCCATCCCCGCCCCGCCGCATCGACCGCCAGAATCCGCTCCACCTCGGCGCCGTCCTGCCGGCGCAGGCCGAGGTAGGTCACCCGCGACGGGCGCCAGACCATCGGATAGCCGCCCTGAACCATGGCGCCGAAATTCTGCGGTGTCTGGAAGATCCCCCGGATCGTCGGCGAGGCATAGGTGAACGCCTGTTCGAGGTCGTCCGCCCGGAACGCCGCGATCTGGTCGCCGATCACGGCCCGGATCGCGCCCTGCGCGGGCTGGGCCAGCGCCGGCGTGCTGCCTGCCAGCCCGAAAAGCATCGCAACGACAAGCATCCGTCTCATACCGGCCTCCGTCTCCGCGTGGCCCAGAAGATAGCCCGCCGCGACATCGCGGCAAGCGCGCGGCCATTCCCGCGCGCCCCGCCCCGCGCTAGACTGCGGTGAAAGGAGCTGCCCCGTGGCCTATGCCTTCGCGCTGGAAGACCGGACACTCGCGCGCGGCGCCCGCCGCATCGCGCTGGAGCAGGTAGGCCACGCCCTCGACCAGATCGACCGCCCCAGCCTGCCGCAGGCCGAGGCCGTCCACGAGATCCGCAAGTGCGTGAAGAAGCTCCGCGCGCTGCTCCGCCTCCTCCGCCCGGGCCTTCCGCATCATGCGGCGCTCGATGCGCTGCTGCGGGATGCCGCCGGCCGCGTCGGCGGCCTGCGCGACGCGGCCGTCCTGCTCGACACGCTCGATGCCCTCTCCCCCCGCGGCTTCCCGGCGATCCGCGCCGCCCTTGCGGCCGCGCCGATCCTTGCGCCCGAGGCCGCCGAAGTGGCCCTGGCGACCTGCCACGCCGACCTCGTGGAAGCCCGCCGCGCCCTGAAGAAGCTGAAGCTCGCAGGCGAGGGGGATAGCGTGCTGGAGGCGGGCCTCGCCGCCACCCTCCGCGAAGCCAAGACGGCGCTCCGCGAGGTCCTGCACGACCCCGACAGCCCGGCGATCCACACGCTCCGCAAGCGGGTGAAGGACCACCTCTACCAGTCTCGTCTTCTTATCCCGCTCTGGCCCGAGATGCTGGAGCCGCACTGCGCGGTGGCCGACGCGCTCGGCGAGACCCTCGGCCTGGTGAACGACATCGCCGTCTTCACCGAGGCCCTGTCCCGGATCGACCTGCCCGAGGCAGAGCGCGAGGCCGCCCTCGCCCTTGCCCGCACCCGGCACGACCGGCTGATGCTCGCGGCGCTGCCCCGCGCCGCCCGCCTGTTCGCGGGCGACCCGAGCGATCTGGCCGAACGCTGGTGCGCCTGGTGGGCGATCTGGCAGGCCGAAGCGGGCTGAGATCAGCCCAGCTTGCCGGCTATCCCCGCCTCGATCAGCGCGATCGATTCCGCCACGCCGTAGAGCGCGATGAAGCCACCGAAGCGCGGCCCCTGGCTGGCGCCCAGGCAGACCTCGTAAAGCGCCTTGAACCAGTCGCGGAGCGGTTCGAACCCGTGCTCCTTGCCGACGGCATAGACGATGTTCTGCAGCTCCTCGGGGTCATGCGTGTCGCCCTCGGCCTTCAGCCGCGCGACCAGATCCTCCATCGCGGCCTTTTCCCTCGCATCGGGCGCGCGGAAGGCCCGTGTCGGCGCCACGAAGTCGCGGAAATATCGCACCGCGAATTCCGCCGCCTGGTCCAGATCCGGGTTCGCCTCGGGCGAGGCCTCGGGCGCATAGCGCTTGATGAAGCCCCAGAGGCCGGACTTGTCGCTGGCCCCCGCGACGCTTGCGAGGTTCAGAAGCATCGAGAACGGCACCACCATCCGGCTCTCCGGCGGGGTGCCGCCATGGATGTGCCAGACCGGATTGGCCAGCTTGCCCGCCGCATCCTGCTCCGGATAGGCGCGCAGTTGCTGGTGATACTCGTCCACCGCCTTCGGGATGACGTCGAAATAAAGCCGCTTCGCCGTCTTCGGCTTCTGGAACATGTAGTAGCTCAGGCTCTCGGTCGAGGCGTAGGTCAGCCATTCGTCGATGGTCAGCCCGTTGCCCTTCGACTTCGAGATCTTCTGCCCGTTCTCGTCGAGGAAAAGCTCGTAGGTGAAATGCTCCGGCGCGCGGCCGCCCAGCACCTCGCAGATCCCGTCATAGATCGGCGTGTTGGTGGAGTGGTCCTTGCCGTACATCTCGAAATCGACGCCAAGCGCCGCCCAGCGGGCGCCGAAATCAGGCTTCCACTGCAGCTTCACATGGCCGCCGGTGACGGGCAGCGTGATCTCGTCGCCGTCCTCGTCGTCGAAGGTGACGGTGCCGGCCTTGGCGTCGACATGCTTGATCGGCACGTAGAGCACGCGGCCCGACTTCGGGCTGATCGGCAGGAAGCAGGAATAGCTCTCCTGCCGCTCCTCGCGCAGGCTGGCCAGCATGATCGCCATGATGTCGTCATAGCGCTCGGCGGCCTTCAGCAGCACTGCGTCCAGCTTGCCGGTCTTGTAGTAGTCGGTGGCCGAGGCGAATTCATACTCGAACCCGAAGGTGTCAAGGAACCGCCGCAGCATGGCGTTGTTGTGGTGTCCGAAGCTCTCGAACTTCTCGAACGGGTCGGGGACCGAGGTCAGCGGCCGCTGCAGGTTCTCCTTCAGCATCGCCGGGTTCGGCACGTTGTCGGGCACCTTGCGCATGCCGTCCATGTCGTCCGAGAAGACCAGAAGCCGCGTCGGGATGTCCGAGATCTCCTGGAACGCCCGCCGGATCATCGAGGTCCGCGCGACCTCGCCGAAGGTGCCGATATGGGGCAGCCCGGAGGGGCCGTAGCCAGTCTCGAACAGGACATAGCCCTTTTCCGGTGGCGCCGCCTCGTAGCGTTTGAGGATCCGCCGCGCCTCTTCGAAGGGCCAGGCTTTCGACGACATCGCAGCTTCACGCAGGGCGCTCATTCGGCAGGCTTTCCTTAGCGCGGGCCCCTTGCCCGCAAGGCCCGTTCCCTAGGCGAGCAGCCCCCGGAGGTCAATATGGCCGCGCCTCAGCCCCGCTTGTGGTAGAGCGCGCCATAGGCCGATGGCCGGAAACTGTCGAGCGCGCTCTCGGTGTAAGTGGCCCGCTCCAGCCACTCCGGGTTGACCTCCCCCCCCCAGCCCGGCGCTTCGGAAACGGTCACATGCCCGCCCTCCACCGCGAAGGGGGTGCCAAGGAAGAGGTCCCGCTGCCAGGGGTAGTAGTCGTCCCCCTCGATCGAGAACTCCAGGTACTTGCCCGCATTCGGCAAAGCCTTCAGCAGGTGCATCGTGCAAAGCGTGACCAGCGAAAGGTTCGCGGCATGCGGCGTGCAGGTCATCCCCGCCTCCGCGGCCATCTCCGCCACCAAAAGGCTGCGGGCGATCCCGCCCATGTACATCACATCGGGCTGCACCACGTCGACGGAATGCAGCGCGATCATCCGCCGCCAGGTGGCAAGGTCCCAGTCCTGCTCGCCGCCGGTCACATCGATCTCCAGCGCGGCGGCGACCTCGGCCGAGGCCTCCAGCTCCCAATAGGGCACGGGTTCTTCGTAATGGCCGATGCCGCTGTCCTGCAGCAGATGCCCCACCTCGACCGCCCGGCGCACCGAGAAGCCGGAATTGGCGTCGACCAGCATCTCCACCGAGCCGCCGAACGCCCGGGCCATATGGGCGATGATCGCCTCGGTCCGGCCCGGCCATTCGTCGACGTCCTGCCCGCACTCCGCGCCGATGCGGAACTTGATTGCGTCGAACCCCTGCTCGCCGATCAGCCGGTTCATCCGCTCGGCCTCCGCCTCCGGCGTGATGTCCCGCTTCATCGAAGAGGCATAGGCCCGCAGCCTGCCCGGCGTCCCGCCCAGAAGCGAGACCACCGGCTTGCCCTCCTGCCGCCCCTTCAGGTCCCAGAGCGCGGTGTCGAGTCCGGCAAGCGCCCGGCATCGGTAGGAGCCGGGGAACTTGTGCTCCTTCCGCTCGATCAGCCGCACGAGGCCGGCGATATCGCCCGCCTCCGCGCCCAGCGCCCAGGGCGCGATCTGGCGGTGGAACACCTGCGCGGTAATATCGGCGTTGTAGGTCGAGGTCTGGCCCCAGCCGAAGGCGCCATCGTCCGTCGTGACCCTTACGAAGGCCACGAACTCGTTGGCGAAGGTCTCAAGACGCGCGATCCGGCTCATGGCGACACTCCCTGGCTGCGATGCGCGGGCCCCGGAAGGCCCGCGACTTGGCTTACCTGCCGGCCTCGGCCGCCTTCTGCAGCAGCGTCAGGCAGAATTCCGTCGTCTGCGCCATGTCCTGGACCGAGATCCATTCCAGCGGCCCGTGGATGTTCTGCATCCCGGTGAAGAGGTTCGGCGTCGGAACCCCCATCTCGGTCAGGCGCGACCCGTCGGTGCCGCCCCGGATCGGGACGGAGACCGGCTCCATCCCCATCTCCCGCGCCGCATCCCGCGCCAGCTCCACCGGCGTCATGTCGTTTTCCAGCCAGTAACGCATGTTGCGATACTGCGGCCGGATCGCGCAGGCGATCTGCGCCCGCGGCTCGCCCGCCTGCACCGTCTCGCAGACCTGCTTCAGCAGCGCACCCTTGGCGGCCAGCCCGTCCAGCTCGAAATCCCGGATGATCAACTTGATCTTCATCGCCGAGGAGCCGCCGACCATCTCGGTCGCATGGATGAAGCCCTCGCGCGCGTCCGTCACCTCCGGCGTCATCGTCGCCTGCGGCAGCGTCGCGATGATCTTGGAGGCGAGGTGGATCGCATTCACCATCTTGCCCTTGGCCTGGCCCGGATGGATCGAGACGCCGGCGACGGTGATCTCCGCCGCGTCGGCCGAGAAGCTCTCGTATTCGATCTCGCCCACCGCGCCGCCGTCGAACGTATAGGCGAAATCCGCGCCGAGGTCCTTCGGCAGCTGGCTGGTCACGCCGCGGCCGATCTCCTCGTCCGGGGTGAAGGCGATGCGCACCGGCCCGTGCGGGATCTCCGGATGCTCCAGCATGTGCCGAGCCGCGGTCATGATGATGGCGACACCCGCCTTGTCGTCCGCGCCCAGCAGCGTCGTGCCCGAGGCGGTCACGATATCGTGGCCGACCTTCTCGGCAAGATAGGGGAACTCGGTGGGCGACAGCACCAGCGCCGGATCATCGGGGAAGGTGATCTCGCCGCCGTTGTAGCCCCGCACCACGCGCGGCTTGACGCCGGTCGCGTTGAACTGGGGTGCGGTGTCAACATGGGCCAGAAGCCCCACCGTCGGCCCCGGCGCGGTGCCCGGGATGGTGGCCAGGACGACGCCGTAATCGGTCAGCGTGACGTCCGCGGCGCCGATCGCCTTCAGCTCCGTCTCCAGGAGCCTGAGGATATCGAGCTGGATCGCGGTGCTGGGCGCGCCCGCGCCCTCGTCGTCGCTCTGGCTGTCGATCGCCGCATAGCGGACGAGCCGCTCCTCAAGTTCCTGATTGAACCCGTTTTCCATGGCCCCTTCCCCCTGTGTTTTCCGGCAGATGGTCCGCTCGCCCGGCGGAAGTCAAGGCCCCCGCCCTTGCCCGGCGCGCGCCCCGCCTCTATCTTGCCCGCGCCAGCTGGAGAACCGCCATGAGCCTCGATACCGCCTCCCTCACCGCCCAGGACGCGCTCGTCGCGCTGATGATTGCCGTCTCCGCCTCCGACGAGAATATCCGGACGGTCGAGCTGGTGATGATCGAGGGCGTGGTCACGGTCCTGCCCGTCTTCTCGGGCTACGACAAGGACCGCATCCGCCGCGTGTCCGAGATCGTCTTCGACCTCTTGGAAGAGGAAGACGGCCTCGACGCGCTCTTCGGCCTTCTGCGCGACGCGCTCCCCGAGCGGCTGAACGAGACGGCCTACGCGCTGGCCTGCGACATCGCCGCCTCCGACGGCAAGCTGGGCCAGGCGGAGCTGCGGCTGCTGGAGGAGATCCGGGAAGAGCTGAACCTCGACCGCCTCCACGCCGCCGCGATCGAACGCGGCGCCCGGGCCCGGTTCATCTCCGCCTGATCCCCGTCCCGGGTTTGGCGGGTTTGGAGGCCGCCCGCGGCGCGTGCCGCGGGCCTTCTCCCTGTCCCTGGCCTCAGTCGTAGACCGCGGCCCAGCGCTGCATCAGCCCCTGCTGCAGCATATGCGCGCGCCCGGTCCAGGCCCGCACCCCCGGCGGGCGGCCGCGCTGGTCCGCCGGCACCGCCTCGCTGCGCGGCACGTCGCCCGTGAGGATGGCGAAGATCAGCTCCCGCCCTTTCGCCGTTGTCTCGTAGCCGACAAGGTTGGAGACGAAATCCAGCGTGCCGGACTTGGCATCTACCTTGATCTTGGTGTGGCGCATGATGTCGCCGCGATGGTCGAGCATCAGGTAGGGCTTCAGGATCTCGCGCAGCCCGACCGACTGCGCCGCCTGCAGGAGGCGCACGAAATCGGCCGGGGTGGCGCGGTTCTCGATCCCCAGGCCGGAATGGTCGATCAGCGTGATGTCGAAGCCGAAGCGCGCCTTGGCCCAGTCGGTCATCCGCTTGGCGGAGTCGGCAAGGCTCGTCACCGGCCCGCCGCGCTTGGTGCTTGCCGTCATCCCGACGATCTCAGCGGTGACGTTGGTCGAGTATTTCAGCATCACCCGCAGGATCGTGCGCAGATCGTCGCTCTCGTGGCGGGCAAGCTCGGTCCCCGCCGGGGTGGCGTCGGTCAGCACCGCCATGGGAAGGCGGACACCCTCGGCCAGCGCCAGCGCGCGGAAGACATCGCCCGCATAGGGCGCGGGCGCCCGCACCGGCAGCCATCGGTTGCCGCCGCGGCCAAGAAGGAACGAGGCCACCGTCCACTCCTCTACCCCGCCCTGCCGGGCATAGGTGTAGGGCGGCGTGCGCCGGTCCGCGACGGTCATCCGCGCCACCGTGACCGGGGCGGTAAACCGGTTGCCCGGCGCGTTCAGCTCCACCGCCCAGCCCGAGCCCTGCTTCTTCCAGCCGAAATGGACCCGGTTGAAGTTCAGGTTGATGCCGGAGATGCCGGGGTTGTAGCCCGCCTCCACCGGCTGCGTCGGATCGATGACGGAGACCGAGGGCAACGCCCCGTCCGCGACGAGGAACCGCCCCGTGATGCCGGTGATGCCGGCCTTCTTCAGCGCCGCGGCCATATCGCCCAGATCGTCGGTCAGAAGCGTCGGGTCGCCGGCGCCGGCCAGTACAAGATCGCCCTGCACCACGCCGTTCGCGACCGGCCCGGTGGCCAGAACGCGGGTGGTGAAGCGGTAATCCGGCCCCAGCGTCTCCAGCGCATAGACGGTGGTCAGCGTCTTCGTCGTGCTCGCCGGCGGCAGCGCGTCCGCGGCGCCGGCGGATTCCAGGACCGCCCCCGTCTTGGCATCGACGACGGCATAGCCCACCTCGCCGCCGAGTCGCGCCCTTGCGATGATCTCCGACGCGGGCTCCGCCCGCAGGTGAGCCGAGGCGGCGGACGCCCCGTCCCCCGGACGCGGAGCGGGCCGCAGGCTGATCCTCGGCGCCGCCTTGTCCAGCGCCAGGGCCGGCGCGGCCGCACCCGCGGCCCCCGCCGCCAGCCCGCCCAGCAGCCAGCGCCGCGAGACCCGGATATCCCCCTCCATCATGCCCGCCAGAAAACCAGAGCCGGCGCGCCCGGACAACCCGCCCTTCATGCGCGCCACTCCCCGCGGGCGCGGATCGCGCTCGACGACACGTCCTGGCGCGGCGCATTCAGGTAGCACCATGCCGGTGGCGCCGCGGCCAGAAGCCGCCCGGGCGCGACCCGCGCCGACGCGTAGCGCCGCGCCGCCGGCGCCGCACGCGCCACCAGCCCCTCGACGCCCGGCCGCGCCAGAACCGCGATCCGGACATGATCCAGAAGCCACCGCCAGCGCTCCCAGAGATGGAATTGAGCCAAATTGTCTGCTCCCATGAGCCAGACGAAGGTGACGCCCGGATAGAGCGCCATCAATCGTTCCAGCGTTTCGCCTGTATAACGGGTCCCCAGCCGTGCCTCGAGATCGCTGACCACGATCCGCGGATCGCCCGCCACGCGCCGCCGCGCCGCCGCCATCCGCCGCGCCATCGGCGCCGGTGGCATGGGCTTCAGCGGGTTGCCGGGCGAGACCAGCCACCACACCCGGTCCAGCCCGAGCCGCTTCAGCGCCTCGCGGCTGATATGGAGGTGGCCGGCATGTGCAGGATCGAACGAGCCGCCCAGCAGCCCGATCGCCATTCCTGCCCGCGCCTGCGGTAATCCCTGCATCTTGTCCCTCGGACCCCGTCGCGCCTTTCTCCCTGCGCCCCGCGTCCCTGTCAACGCAGGCTTCGCTTTCCACTTGCCGATCACAATTATCTGACTAAAGTCAGCTATCATGCCAAACACTGGCCCAGCCCCGGACCCCGCCGACATCGCCCGCATCCGCCGCTTCAACCGCGCCGTCACGCGCGAGGCGGGCGCGCTGGATGCTTCCTTCCTTGGCCGTGGCCGCCCGCTCGGCGCCGCCCGCGCGCTTTGCGCGATCGGTCGCGACGGCCGTGACGTCTCCGCCGTCCGCGCCGAACTGGGGCTCGATTCCGGCCTGATGAGCCGCCTCCTGCGCGGGCTGGAGGCCGAGGGCCTCGTCACGCTCGCCCCCGACCCGGCGGATCGCCGCCGACGCCTCGCCCGCCCCACCGCCGCCGGGCTGCGCGAGATCGCCGCCTACGACCGCCTCTCCGACCGCCGGGCAGAGGCGCTCCTCTCCGGGCTCGGCCGCACCGCTCCCGCGCTTCTGGCCGCGATGGACCTCGTCGCCACCGCCCTTCTCCACGACCGCACGGAGATCGCGGAGGCCGATCCCGCCGCGCCCGCGGCCCGCGCCTGCCTCGCAGCCTACTACGCCGAACTGGCCCGCCGGTTCGAGGCAGGCTTCGACGTCACCCTCAGCCGCGACCCCGCGGCCCCCGACATGCGCCCCCCGCGCGGCAGCTTCCTTCTGGCCCTTTCCGACGGCCAGCCCGTCGGCTGCGTCGGCCTGAAGGGCGACGGCGGCCCCGTGGCCGAGATCAAGCGGCTCTGGATCGCCCCCTCCGCCCGCGGCCAGGGCCTCGCCCGCCGGCTGATGGCGGCGGCAGAGGCCCGCGCCCGTGCCCTCGGCATCACCACGCTCCGCCTCGATACCAACCGCGCCTTGGCAGAGGCCATCGCCCTCTACCGCCGCACCGGCTGGGCAGAGGTCCCGGCGTTCAACGATGAACCCTACGCCCAGCACTGGTTCGAGAAGGGCCTGGACTGAGGCCCCGCCGCCCGACGCGAAAACCCCGCCCGCATTGCCCTTCGTCCCCATCTCCCATAGATGAGGGCCAAACCGCATTCCCGAGGGTTCCCATGGCTTCCTATCAATACGTCTACCACATGGATGGCGTCTCCAAGACCTATCCCGGCGGCAAGAAATGCTTCGAGAACATCCGCCTCAATTTCCTGCCCGGCGTGAAGATCGGCGTCGTCGGCGTCAACGGCTCCGGTAAGTCCACCCTCCTGCGCATCATGGCCGGGATGGACAAGGATTTTCAGGGCGAGGCCTGGGCCGCCAAGGGCGCCCGCGTCGGCTACCTCCCGCAGGAGCCGGAGCTGGACCCGAAGCTCGACGTCCGCGGCAATGTCATGCTCGGCGTCGCGGCCAAGCAGGCCAAGCTCGAGCGCTACAACGAACTCGCCATGAACTACTCGGACGAGACCGCCGAGGAGATGGCCCAGCTTCAGGACGAGATCGACGCCGAGAACCTCTGGGATCTCGACAGCCAGGTCGACGTCGCGATGGAGGCGCTGCGCTGCCCGGCGGACGATGCCGATGTCACAACGCTCTCCGGCGGTGAAAAGCGCCGCGTCGCGCTCTGCAAGCTGCTGCTCGACGCGCCCGACATGCTGCTGCTCGACGAACCGACCAACCACCTCGACGCCGAGACCATCGCCTGGCTGCAGAAACACCTGATCGAGTACAAGGGCACGATCCTGATCGTCACCCACGACCGTTACTTCCTCGACGAGATCACCGGCTGGATCCTGGAACTCGACCGCGGCCGCGGCATCCCCTACGAGGGCAACTATTCCTCCTGGCTCGACCAGAAGGCCAAGCGCCTGCTGCAGGAAGCCCGCGACGACAAGGCGCGCCAGAAGACGCTCGACAAGGAACTCGAATGGATCCGCGCCGGCGCCAAGGCCCGGCAGGCCAAGCAGAAGGCCCGGATCAACAAGTACAACGAGCTCGCCCAGCAGTCCGAGCGTGACCGCATCTCCACCGCCCAGATCGTCATCCCCAACGGCGAGCGCCTCGGCTCCAAGGTGATCGAGGTCGAGGGGCTGAAGAAGCACATGGGCGACAAGCTTCTGGTAGAGAACCTGTCGTTCTCCATTCCGCCCGGGGCCGTGGTCGGCATCATCGGCCCGAACGGCGCCGGCAAGACCACGCTCTTCCGCATGCTCACCGGGCAGGAGCAGCCCGACGAGGGCACGGTCAGCTTCGGCGACACGGTGCATCTGAGCTACGTCGACCAGTCCCGCGACGCGCTCGAGGCCGACAAGACGGTGTGGGAGGAGATCTCGGACGGGCTCGACATCATCCAGCTCGGCGACGCGGAGATGAACTCCCGCGCCTATACCGGGGCCTTCAACTTCAAGGGCTCCGACCAGCAGAAGAAGGTCGGCCTCCTTTCCGGCGGCGAACGCAACCGCGTCCACATGGCCAAGCTCCTGCGCTCCGGCGGCAACGTGCTGCTGCTCGACGAACCGACCAACGACCTCGACGTGGAAACGCTCCGCGCCCTCGAGGACGCCATCGAGGATTTCGCCGGCTGCGCCCTCATCATCTCGCACGACCGCTTCTTCCTCGACCGCCTCTGCACCCACATCCTCGCCTTCGAGGGCGACGCCCATGTCGAATGGTTCGAGGGCAACTTCGAGGCCTACGAGGAAGACAAGATCCGCCGCCTCGGGCCCGACGCGGTGGAGCCGAAGCGGGTGAAGTACAAGAAGTTCACGCGGTAGGGGGGCGCCTGCACAGGAAGGCGAAAGGGGCGGCACCGAAGCCGCCCCCCCTTAAGGAGCGACCGATCGGTCTCGCGCCCGCGTGCGCCAGAATCATCGTCCTGAAATCATCCCCGCACGCCACGGCTGTCTCTTTGGTCTGGAATCGGTCGAAATTGCCGAAGCGGTTGGCTTGTTGAGGGAAACGGGACAAGCTACCGCGCCCTCGAGCATAGGCAACTGGCATCCCCGCGACCGTTGCAACCCGTAGGGTGCGCATTGATTGCGCACCTTCACCTCTCCCGCCTCACCGATGGGCCGGGCCCGTCCCTTACCCCTTCCGGGGCGGGCCGTCGTAGATGAACCCGAAGGTCGGATAGACCCCGCCGAAAGACCCGTCGAGGTTCTGTACCCGCACCTCGGACCAGTCGTTCTTCGCCGACACGTCGATCACCGCCGTGTCCATGGTCACGGTATTGGGGACCCAGTTCGCCTGGTTCACCAGCACCTCGCGCGGGCTCTTGATCTGCGCGACCACGGCGACATGGCCCAGCGGCATCCGGTGGATCGGCCGGAAGGTCAGCACTGCCCCCGGCGCGGGCTCTTTCCCGCGGGCATAGCGGTGCGCGGCACGGCTCCACCACTGCCAGGCGTCGGCATGGATGTCGATATGGGTGATCGCCTGCACGTAGGGCACGCACCAGATCCAGTGATGCCAGCCCTTCTGCACAGCCCGCGGCAGGCCCGGCTTGGTCTCGGCCACGATCTCGTTCAGCGGCACCGGCGGCGCGGGCCGGCTGCGGACGACCTGCCGCAGCGTCGCCGGCCGCGGTGCGGGTCGCAGAGAGGCCGAGGGCGCCAGCTGATAGGACGCGCGCTGCGGCCGCGGCTGCGGCACGACGGATCCGATCGCCTGCGCGCCTGCCGGGCGCGCCATCGCCAGCGCCGCGGTATGGACCGGGGCCTGCTCCGGATGCGCCGGATGCAATGGCCCCGGCACCCCGCCGAGCAGCGCCGCCGCCGGGCCCGGCATTGCAAGCCAAAGCCCCGCTGCACCCGCACAGATCCACCTCGAAACCGTCGTCAACTTCATATCGCTCGTCCCTCGGGGGTCGTTGCCCCACCCGCTTTGCGGAAGACCCGTAACCCGGGCCGGTCGGTCGATATCTCTCGACACTCCAGGCTTCATGCCGGCAAGGACCGGTCCAGCTCAAGCGGGACGTTTCACCCCGTGATCGCGGCACCCCGAGCATCGGCACGGTTCCGCACACCCACCCGGCGGATCGGCGCCGAGGCAGGGTTCCATGATCGTTTTACGAACTTCGATGGCGCGGACGGGACAGACAGCACCCGAAAGGCCAGGCTCTGCCTCGCCCCAACCACCGCAACAAGCTGCGCAGTCACCGCACCACCCCCGGGCCCGATCCGACGCAGAGCCTGGGACGCCGGTGAGACTTTTTCGCAGCACAACCGAAAGAACCAAATTGCGGGACGAAGGTCGAACCCTTGGTGATCCAGCCCGGCGCTTCGTTTGTGCGCGAAACGGTAGGTTTTCCGCGGAGCGACCAAGGTGGACACGGGACGCGCCTCGCAGAGAAGGGCAAGGTCGACATCCGCTGGCGAGCCGATCCCGCGAGCCGCCGAGATTGTTCCGCTTGCATCTGCGTCCGCAGCGCAGCGAACGGGGTGAACTTTCGCTTCGGCCCCTCCGTAGGTGCAGCCCCTTGGTCGCGCCGCGTCTCTTCTATGGCGCAGCGTCAATCCCTTGGTCCTGCGACACGAGTTCGGCCGCGCTTCTTGTTCAAGCACCGCGCTCGGGAAAGGAGAGGATTGCATATTCGGCATATTGTGTTACGTTATATGCGGAATCACCGTCCGCTATCAGGGCGGGTACCAATGGAGGCCGGGGCGATGAAGCAAGCTATCCACCTCATCCAGTCAGACGGCAAGGATCTGACGCTTTCCACGGCAGATGTCGCACAACATCTTGGTAGTGCACGAAATCCCCTGATCCTCGAGTTCCAGAGCCCCGCCGCACTGCGGATCGGCCGAGGGGTTCTGCGTCACTTCACCCGTCTCATCGAAGACAAGCGTGCAAACCGGCGTGAACAGCGGATCGATGCAATGATGGACGGTATGCTCGACCTCGACCCCTTCGATGAGGCCGAGGCAGGGATCGATGTCGACAATGCAGAGATCCGCACCAGGTTTCTGGAAGAATTCCCCGTCCTGACCAGTGCGGCGATCCACGCCCGCGCTGGCCATACCAGCAAGAACGCGGCCCAGACCGCCGCATCCTGGAAGCGGGCGGGGCGGATCCTGTCGCTCAGCTACCGCGGGCGCGATCTGTTTCCGGCGTTCCAGTTCGACGCCGACGGCAGGCCCTGGCCACTCCTGAAAGAGGTCCTGGCTACCCTGCCGCAAGACCTGACCTCCTGGCAGCGCGCCTTCTGGCTGGTTGCAGAAGACTTCCGTCTTGACGGCCGAAAGCCCATCGATCTCATCCAGACCGGAGACCGCAGCGTCCTCGAGGCGGCCCGGCATGCCGGCGCGCTTCCGATCGGCTAAGACGGGTCCCTATGAAGGTTCCCGTCCCAGCCCAGGTCGCCCGCATGACCGTGGTTCCTGCCGGAACCTCGCTCCACCGCGTGCATCACATCGACTACCCCGGGGCAAGCTTCAACCCTTGCCAGGGCCCTGAGACACGGTTCACCCCGCTCCGCGACGGCGAGACCTGCGTTCCAACCTTCTATGCCGCGACAAGTCTCGATGGCGCCGCCTATGAGACGATCTTCCGTGGCATACCGTCCCCCTATGCAACAATCCCGCGGCAGACCCTGGACGATCGCGGCGCAAGTGCGATCGAACCCCGACGGGACATGGCACTGGTTCCACTCTTCTCACCGGAGCTCATCGGCTGGGGGCTCGACCCACGAGAAGTTTTCTCGCCGAACCTCTCCTCCTACGGGTTCTGCCAGGCCCTTGCCGCGCAAATCTGGAAAGACAACCCCGGCGCAGATGGCCTGATCTGGACTTCGATCCGGGACAACTCGGCTCAGGCCATGCTGTTTTTCGAAGGCCGGGTCCGCACCACGGATTTCACCACGTCCATGACCCGTGAGGTCCGTTCCGATCCATCGCTTCTCGATGACATCGCCGCGGCCGGCCGCCGTGCAGGTTTCATTATTGCTCGATAGCTTTGCGCAAGCGATGAATTCCACCTCGCAGCCACTGCACAGAACCTCCGGAAGCTCGCAAAGCTGCTTCCGATCGCGCAAGTCGCCTACTGAGTGAGAACAGCATTTCTGTTAGCGCTGGAGTGGCCCCATTTCTCTCGCGGGGTTGGAGCCCCATTGGGCATTTATTTAGGAAGAAGGCGCAGTGCCCGCGTAATCTCTGGACTACGGCTCTGGCCCCTCAGCGCGTGACGTTTCAATGGTAGACATATCAACTCGCATTACCCTGAAATGCCTTGCCCCATTCGTTGAGCAGGAGTTCGTGAAACCTCTCCGCCGCCGGCGAAAGCGAGGCATTCCGCCTGCGAACGATGCCGATTGTACGGGTGATCGTGGGATCGACAACCGGGCGCGTCATCAGGATCGGATGCTCGTCGATCGGGGTGGCCATCCGCGGCAGGACAGCGATCCCGAGCCCCGCCTCGACCAGGCCGAGCGAGGTCGACAGATGCGTCACCTCGTACTTCCAATCCAGGCGTACGTTTACACGGCCGAGCGCCGCGTCGAGAAGCAGGCGGTTTGCGCTCGACCGGTGGACGGAGATGATCTGCTCGCCGGCCAGTTCTTCCCACCGGACAGACTTGCGCCGCATCAGCCGGTGTTCGCGCCGCGCGGCGAGCACGAAGGGATCCTCGGCGAGCGGGACGAAATCCAGATCGGTATTCGAGGTGCTGATCAGGCTGATTCCGAATTCCACCTCGCCGGCGGCGACGGCGTCAATGCATTGGTTTGCCGGAAGGTCCATGACCCGGAACCGGATCTTGGGATGCCGCAAGCCGAAGCGCCGGATCACTTCGGGCAGGAAGTAGAAGGCCGCAGTAGGAATGCAGGCGATCGAGATCAGCCCCGATCCGGACTGCCCCAACTCTCCGTAGGGTCAGGACCCATTAATCGGCTTGCGGTCGTTCTGCCGGCGTGATTCACGCTCCCGAACTGACGGGGGCATGATGGGCAATCTTTTCTGGCTGACCGATGAGCAGATGGCACGGCTCCAGCCGTTCTTTCCCAAGAGCCATGGCAAGCAAAGGGTCGATGATCGGCGCGTGTTGAGCGGGATAATCTTCATCAATCGCAATGGCTTGCGGTGGCGCGATGCGCCGGCCGCATATGGACCGCCGAAGACCCTCTACAACCGCTGGAAGCGCTGGAGCGAGATGGGCGTGTTCGCCAGGATCTTCGAGGGGCTGGCCGCGGAAGCAACCGATAAGACGACGATCATGATCGACGCGACCTACCTGAAAGCCCACCGCACGGCATCGAGCCTGCGGTCGAAAAAGGGGGATGCGGTCGGCTGATCGGGCGAACCAAGGGCGGCATGAACACCAAGCTGCACGCCGTCACCGACACCCGCGGGCGACCCATACGGTTCTTCATGACGGCCGGGCAGGTCAGTGACTACACCGGCGCTGCGGCGCTCCTGAGCGGTCTGCCAAAGGCCGACTGGCTGCTCGCGGACAGGGGCTATGATGCGGATTGGTTCCGCGAAGCCCTGCAAGACAAGGGGATCAAGCCCTGCATCCCGGGCCGGAAGTCCCGAGGCAAGCCCGTCAAATATGACAAGCGCCGCTACAGGCGACGCAACCGGATCGAGATCATGTTTGGTAGGCTTAAAGACTGGCGGCGCGTGGCAACCCGCTACGACAGATGCCCCAAGGTCTTCCTCTCCGCCGTTACCCTCGCTGCAACCGTCATGTTCTGGCTATGAGTCCTGACCCTAGTACTACAGTTGCACATGTTGCCGAGTTTTCCGGTGTGCGATGGCTGCGACGATCT
>NZ_RRYH01000022.1 GCF_004010155.1 Solirhodobacter olei
TTGCCCGCCGCCGTCACCTGGCCGGTGAAGAAGCGCCCGAAATTATTCGCCGCCTCCACCACCGCGCGGTAGCCCGCGATATTGGCCATCGAGGACAGCGCATCCATCTTCTGCGCGCGAGAGATCCGCGGCACCATGTCCATGGCGATCACATTGGCGCCCTGGTCCTTGGCCAGTTCCAGAAGCCGCTCGTTCTGCGCCGGGTAGAAGAACGAGATCAGAAGCTGCCCGTGGCGCAGCCGCTTGACCTCGGCCTCCTCCGGCTGGCGCACCTTGACGACGACATCCGCCGCCTTCCAGAGCGCCGGGGCGGTCTTCACCACCTCGACCCCCGCCGCCTCATAGGCCGCGTCGGAGAACCCGGCAAGCGCGCCCGCCCCCGCCTG
>NZ_RRYH01000023.1 GCF_004010155.1 Solirhodobacter olei
CGGCTTCCCCCCTGTCCGCCCGCGGCGACCTCTCGCCGCGCCGCTTGAAAGCGGCATTTCGTTTCCTAAAGACGACAATGTCATTTCACAAGCCCGAGAGGGCGCAATTCGCGCAGGGCAGCCCTACGCTGAGGGCATGGCTCCGGTCTCCGCCTGCGGGTCTTCCGCCCACACGGCCACCGGGCGCCGCAGGATCGCCACCAGCGCGATCAGGACAGCCCAAAGCGACAGCCCGGCATAGGCGGCATAACGCAGGCCGGCATGAAGACCGGCCAACTCAGCCCGCAGTGGCGCGCCCGTCCGGCCTGGCCGGGCGGGCGCCTCCGATCAGCTCCGGAACACCCGGTAGATGGCCGGGATCACCAGCACGGTCAGCAGGGTCGAGCTTGCCAGCCCGAACAGCAGCGAGATCGCCAGCCCCTGGAAGATCGGGTCGCTCAGGATCACCGCCGCCCCAAGCATCGCCGCGATCGCGGTCAGCAGAATCGGCTTGAACCGGATCGCACCGGCCTCGATCAGGATCTCCACCTTGGACCGGCCCGCGGGATCGGCATGGCGGATGAAGTCCACCAGCAGGATCGAGTTCCGCACGATGATCCCCGCAAGCGCGATGAAGCCGATCATCGAGGTCGCGGTGAAGGGCGCGTGGAACAGCCAGTGCCCCAGCATGATCCCGAGGAAGGTCAAGGGCACAGGCGTCAGCACCACGAGCGGCAGCTTGAACGATCCGAACTGCGCCACGACGAGGATGTAGATCCCCAGAAGCGCCACCCCAAAGGCCGCCCCCATGTCGCGGAACGTGACCCAGGTCACCTCCCATTCGCCGTCCCACAGAAGCGTCACGTGGCTCTCGTCGGTCGGCTGGCCATGCAGGCTGATCACCGGCTTGGTGCCCGGCGCCCACTTCATCTCGTCAAGCTTCTTCTCGACCGCCAGCATACCGTAGAGCGGCGCCTCATAGGCCCCGGCAAGCTCTCCCGTCACCATCTCGGCAAAGCGCCCGTTGTGGCGGAAGATCGGGTAGGAGGCCTTCTCCGTCTTGAGGTTCAGGACGTCGCCGAGTTCGACCACCCCCTTCGCGCCGGGCAGCACGTTGGCGGGAATGGGCGTCGTCAGGAAGCGTTCGTCCATCACCCGGTCGGCCTTGTCGCGCGCCACCATGATCGGGATCGGATCGCGCCCCGCGCCGCGGTTCGAATAGCCCACCACCGTCTGCCCGTTCAGGATCTGCAGCGTGTTGAAGACGTCGGCCTCCTGCACGCCGTAGAACTCCATCTTGTCGGTGGACAGCGTCGCCCGCAGCCGCGGCGCCTGCACGCCGAAGCTGTTGTCGACATCGACGATGAAGGGCACCGACTTGAAGGCCTCCTCGATCTTGCGCGCCGCCGTGCGCCGCGCCTCGGCGGTCGGGCCATAGACCTCGGCCAGAAGGGTCGAGATCACCGGCGGGCCGGGCGGCGGCTCCACCACCTTCAGGCTTGCGCCCGCGGGCAGCGGGATGGCGTCGATCCGGTGACGGATCGCCAGCGCGATGTCATGGCTCGTGCGCTCGCGATCGCCCTTCGGCGTCAGGTCAATATGCACGTCGCCCTGAAAGGGCTTGTCGCGCAGGTAATAATGGCGGACCAGACCGTTGAAGTCGAAGGGCGCCGCCGTACCCGCATGGGTCTGGGCAGAGACGACCTCCGGCATGTCGATGATCTTGTCCACGACCTGCTGCGCCACCCCGTCCGTCGCCTCGACCGAGGTGCCGGCAGGCATGTCGATGACCACCGAAAGCTCGGTCTTGTTGTCGAAGGGCAGCAGCTTGACCGTCACGTCCTTGGTGTAAAGAAGCCCCAGCGAGCCGAAGGAGAGCGCCGCCGTGACCAGCAGGAAGGTCAGGCTGCGGCGCTTGGTCTTCAGGATCGGACGCGCCACGATCGCATAGAGACGCCCCAGCCGGCCGCCGCCGAGATGCCCCCCCTCGCTCTCCTCGCCGCCATAGACATCCTCATGCGCATGGCCGCTCATCGGCGCCTTGCCGGCGATCTTCACCATCAGCCAGGGGGTGATGATGACCGCGACGAAGAACGAGAACAGCATCGCGGCAGAGGCATTGGCCGGGATCGGGGACATGTAGGGCCCCATCAGCCCGGAGACGAAGAGCATCGGCAGCAGCGCCGCGATCACCGTGAGCGTGGCGACAATGGTCGGGTTGCCGACCTCGGCCACCGCCTCCACCGCCCGCTCGATCCGGCTGCCGCCCTCCTTCATCCCCCAGTGCCGGGCGATGTTCTCGATCACCACGATCGCATCGTCGACCAGAATCCCGATCGAGAAGATCAGCGCGAACAGGCTCACCCGGTTCAGCGTATAGCCCATGATCCAGGCCGCGAAGAGCGTCAGCAGGATCGTCACCGGAATGACGATGGCCACCACGATGCTTTCCCGCCAGCCCACCGCCAGCAGGACGAGGCCAACGATCGAGATCGTGGCAAGCCCGAGATGGAACAGCAGCTCGTTCGCCTTGTGGTTGGCCGAGATCCCGTAATCCCGCGTCACCTCCACGCTCACCGTGTTCGGGATCAGCGAGCCCTTCAGCGCATCGACGCGCGAGATCACCTGATCGGCCACGACCACGGCGTTTGACCCGGCCCGCTTGGCCACCGCCAGCGTCACCGCCGCCGTCCGCTCCGGCTGCCCCTTCGGCCCCCGGATGACGTTCGAGGTGATCTGGTCCGAGGTGTTGCCGACGAAGGCGACCTTTGCGACATCGCCGACATAGACCGGCCGCCCGTCCCGCGTGGTCAGCAGCAGGTTCGCCACCTCCGGCGCCGCCGTCAGCGTCTGCCCGGCCTCCAGGTCGACCATCTGGCCCTTCTCGCGCAAGGTCCCGGCGTTCAGCACCTGGTTCGCGCCCTGCACCTTCGCGGCCAGCTGCTGCAGCGTGACCCCGTATTCGGCCAGCTTCTCCGGCTCCGGCGAAATGCGGATCGCATCCGGCGCCTCGCCGACGAGGTAGGTCAGCCCGACATTGTCGATCTTGGCGACCTCGGTGCGCAGCGCCTTGGCGATCCGTGTCAGGTCATCGGCAGAGACATCGGCGCCCGGCTTGCCGGTCAGCGTCAGATCGACGATCGCCACGTCGTTGATACCGCGCCCGACGATCAGCGGCGCCGGGATCCCCACGGGGATCCGGTCCATGTTGGCCAGCACCTTGTCGCGCACCCTGAGGATCGCCGTATCCGCGGAGGTGCCGACCTTGAACCGCGCCGTCACCAGCGCGCCATCGTCCACCGTCTGCGAATAGACATGCTCGACGCCGTTGATCCCCTTGACGATGGTCTCCATCGGCTCGGTGACCAGCTTGACCGCATCCTCCGCCTTCAGCCCCGGCGCCGAGATGTGGATGTCGACCAGCGGGACGGAGATCTGCGGATCCTCCTCCCGCGGCAGCGAGCTCAGCGCCACCAGACCCACCGCGAAGGCCGCGATGATGAACAGGGGCGTCAGCGGCGAGATGATGAACGCCCGCGTCAGCCGCCCGGCGATGCCGAGGCCACGGCCTCCCGCAGCCCCCTCCTTCTCCGGCGTCCCGCTCATTTCACCACCACCCGGTCGCCGGCCTGAAGACCGGACAGGATCTCGACCATGTCCGAGCCGTCCACGCTGCGGTGCTCACCCGGCACGACGGTGCGCTGCCAGTCCTTGCCGCCCTCCTCGACGGTGACGAAATCAAGCCCCGCCTCGCTGCGCACGGCCGAGGCCGGCACCATCAGCGCCTTCCGCGTGCCCACCGGCAGCCGCACCAGCACCCGCGCGTTGACGAACCCGTCCGGCAGATGATCGACAGAGACATCCGCCGTCACCCGCCCGCCCTGGATCAGCGGGTAGATCTTGGCAAGCCGGCCCTCGGTCGAGCCGCCGGTCGTCTCGATATGGATCACCGCGCCCTGCTGCAGGCTGGTCGCAAACCGCTCCGGCACCGCCAGCCGCAGGAAGACCCCCCCGCCGCCCAGCGTCGCCACCGCCTCGCCCGGCAGCACCACGGCCCCCTTGGTCAGCGGCACCTCCAGCACCTTGCCCGAGATCGGGGCAAGCACGGCGCCCTCGGCCGCCTGCTCCTCAATCACCTTCTTCTGCGCCTCGGTCGAGGTGATCTGGTTGGCGAAGACATCCACCTGCGTCTGCAGCTGATCGACCTGCTGGGTGGTGGAGACGCCGCGCGCTCTCAGGTCCTGCGCCCGGGTCAGCTCCGTCCTCGCATTGGCCAGCTGCGCCTGCAGCGCCTTCAGCTGGGCGTCGATCGCGTTCAGCTGGAAGGTGATCTTCTGGTCCACGATCAGGCCCAGCCGCTGGCCCGCGCTCACCATGTCCCCCTCGGTGACCGTCAGATCGGTCAGCGTGCCGCCGATCCGCGCCCGGGCCGGGATCCGGTCCTTGGTCTCGATCTGGCCATAGACCGCCTTCCACTCGGTGATGGTGACGGGCTGAAGCGGCGCGCGCACCTGCGCCAGCGCGGCGGCAGGCAGAGCGGTCAGCAAAAGAGCGGCGAGCATCGGTCGCATGGCGGTGATCCCCCGTGAGGACATTACATATTCGCAACACTGAATATGATCACGACAGTGCGAATGCAAGTGTAACATTCTATCGGACGGATGTTTCCAAGAATCCTGCCCTACCCGGTCCGGATGCCGGATCAGGCGGAAGCGATCACCCGGATCCGGGGATCGGACAGGCGCCTGAATGAAAACCCCTTTTCTTTCAGCGCCTTGATACCATCCACAACACCCGCGCCCGCCGAACGCAGGGGCTGGTTGACATGCGAGATGATGACATCTCCGTCCCGTGCAGCGGCGATCCGCCGCGCCACCATTGCCCGCGGTAACGAGGCCCCCTCGTCACCGTTCAGCGAGAAGCCCGCGACGCGGAACCCCATTGCGCCGATCTCGGTCAGCGCCGCCGGCGAATACCAGGCCGCGGCGCCGCGATACCAGCCCGGCCTCGGCGCACCGGCCGCCTCCAGCAGCCGGGCGCCCTCCCCGACCTCGGCCCGGACCCCTTCGGCCGACCCCGCCGCCCGAACTCCCCAAAGGTCGTCCGGCCTGTCGATCGCGGCAAGGTGGCGGGCGCCGTGGTCGCCGATCTCGAACAGATCGGGATGGGCAAGAAGCATCCGGAAGACGTCCCGGTTGTTATGCAGCCAGTAGCCGGTGACGAAGATCGTGGCCGGGATCGCCTCGGCCCGAAGCACATCAAGGATCCGCATATCGGCCCGCCCGTCGCAGGCATCGAGCGTCAGCGCCACCCTGGGCCCGTCACCCGGCGCGACTGCGGCCGCCATATGCATCCGCGGCTCGACGAGCCCCCTGAACGCCTCGGGCCCCGGCGCGCGCAGCTTTCTCCGGCTCGCCACCGCCGGCGTCGCGACCAGGCCGAGAAGAACAGCACGCCGGCCGAGCCTGCACGCATCGCACATGAGAAACCGCCCGCCCCCAACCAGCCCCATCGCCGGCGCGCGATCCTCCATCACGCCCGCTCGCCCCGCGCAACTCACATACGCGTGTCGCAAGAAAGCGCCGGTGACGCATGGAGGCCCGTCGGAGACGCAGCGCTGTTTCGGTCCACTTCCTGCCCTGCTGCTTCTCCTTGGTCGAAATACTCACAGCCACCTCACCACCTGGCGCGGAGAGCCCGTTGCGCAAACCGGCCCACCACCGTCCGGATTTACGGTACAGATACGGTGCGAAAGCGGTGCCAAAACGGTGTTGAATCGGTAAGCGGCTTTTCTCAGCCCGGCCAGAGGCTTGCCGCACGAGATTGCACCAGGGGACACCCCCCGCCGTCCCGCCCCGGCAAGGTTTCATTAACTCGATTTCCCGGAAAATTCCGCTAGCTGACGAGCCCGAGCCCAAGGTAGCGCCCCAGCACTTCGCCATCTTTGGCCAGCGCTGCGGCGGGCGCCTCGTGGACCACCCGTCCGCTTTCCAGGACCACCCCCCGGTCTGCGAATTTTAGCGCCATTTCAGCATGTTGTTCGACAAGGATAACAGTGCGCCCCTCGGAGGCGAGCCGCTCGAAAACGCCCATCAGCATCTCGCAGATGACCGGCGCAAGCCCCTCCAGCGGTTCGTCCAGCATCAGAAGCCGCGGATGCCCCATCAGGGTGCGCGCCACAGCCAGCATCTGCTGCTCGCCCCCCGAAAGCTGCCCGCCCCCGTTCCGCCGCCGCTCCTTGAGCCGCGGGAACAGCTCATAGGCCTCCTCCAGCCTTGCATCTCCCCGTATCCCGGAGATCAGATTTTCCTCTACAGTCAATGACTTGAAGATGTCCCGTGTCTGCGGAACCAGCCCGAGGCCCAGCCCTGCCCGCTTATGCGGCGGCAGGCCCGAGATCGGCTTCCCCTCCCAGGACACGGACCCGCCATGCAGCGTCGTCAGCCCCATGATCGTGGCCAGCAGCGTGGTCTTGCCCACCCCGTTCCGCCCGATCAGCGCCAACCTCTCGCCCGCCTTCACATCGAGGGAGATCCCCTGCAGCACCTGCGTCGGCCCATAGCCCGCCCGCACATCTTTCAGCGAAAGCAAAGTGTTATCCATGGCTTGCCCCCAGGTAGAGATCCCGCACCCGGGCATCGGCGGCGATCTCCTCCGGCGTGCCCTCGGTCAGGATCGCGCCGGAGACCAGCACCACGATCCGCCGCGCCACCTTGAAGACCAGCGCCATGTCATGCTCGATCACCAGCACCGCCAGATCCTGCGGCAGTCCGGAAATCGCCTCTGCAATCAAGGGGCTCTCCGACGAGGGCACCCCCGCCGCCGGCTCGTCCAGGATCAGGATCCTCGGCTTCAGCGCCAGCGTCATCGCCATCTCCACCAGCCGCTGCTGGCCATAGGCGAGCCGCTCAACCGGCCGGTCGCCCATGTCCGACAGCCGGAACTGGGACAAGAGGCTTTCCACCTCGTCCTCCACCCCGCCCTCGCGATCCGAACGGCGGATCAGCCGGCCGGTCAGCCCGCGGCGCTCCAGAAGCGGCAGGCGCAGGTTGTCACGCACCGTCAGGCTCTTGAAAAGATTGGTGATCTGGAAGGTCTTGGCGATGCCCGCCTTGACCCGCTGCGCCTCGCTCAGCTTGCCGATATCGCGCCCGTCCAGGCGGATTTCGCCCGAGGTCGGCTCCAGGATGCCGGTGATAAGGTTGGTGAAGGTCGACTTCCCCGCCCCGTTCGGCCCGATCAGCGCCTTGCGGTCGCCCGGCGCCAGGGTGATGTTGATATCGCGCGCCACAGTCAGCCCGCCGAAGGCCTTGTTCAGGCCGATGACCTCGAGACCGGTCATTTCAGCCTCCCTACCATGCGCCTGATCTCTTCCGGCAGCCCGATCAGCCCACGCGGCACGGCATAGACCACGGCGAGCACCAGGAAGCCGATGATGAAGAGCCAGTTGAACGGATCGACCGACGCCGCCACCTCGTGCACCGCCATGAAGACGGCAGTACCGATCAGCGCGCCCCAAAGCCGCCCCGTGCCCCCGAGGATCAGCATGATCATCGCCTCGGCCGAGACCTGGAAATCATAGACCGAAAGGCTGACAAGCGCCGTCGACTGCGCCGCAAGCGCTCCGGCAATCCCCGCCACGGCCCCCGCGAGCGTGTAGACCGCGACCCGCCGCCGGCCCACCGGCGTGCCGATCGCGCGCATCCGCGCCGGGCTGTCCTTGATGCCGCGCAGGCTCAACCCGAAGGGCGAACCGATCACCACTTTCAGGATGGCGGTGACGATGAAAAGCACGCAAACCGCGTAGATATAGCCGGTCTGGCCGATGAAATCGAACTGCCAGGTGCCGAAGACCGGGTTCATGGTGATCCCGCCCAGCCCGTCTGCGCCGCCGGTCAGCCAGTCGAGCTTGTTGGCAAGTTCCTGAAACACCTCGGCCACGGCGATGGTCAGCATCAGCAGCGTCAGCCCATGCGTCCGCATGAGGAGAAGGCCCGAGACAAAGGCCACCACCGCCCCGGCCAGACCGCCGACGAGGAGCCCCGCCACCGGATCGGCCCAGACATGCACCGCGAAAAGCCCCGCCGCATAGGCGCCCGTGCCATAAAGCGCGGCCTGGCCCAGCGTGTCGATCCCGGTCACCCCGATCAGCAGATCGAGCGACAGGACAAGGATCATCGTGATCACCACCCGCGTGAGAAACGCGAGGTTGTAGGGAAAGGCGTAGAAGGCCACCACGGCCACCAGCGCCATCAGCGCGAAGGGAAGAAGGCTCTTCATCTCAGGCCTTTCCCAGAAGGCCTTGCGGCCGCAGTCCGAGGATCACGATCATGGCGACATAGAAGAAGATCGTCCCGAATTCCGGGAACTGGTAGCGCGCCGCCGTGTCGAGGATGCCAAGCGCCATCGCCGCCAAGAAGGACCCGGTGATGGAGCCGAGCCCGCCGACCGCGACGACTGTCAGGAAGAGGACCATGTAGCGCAGCGGGTAATAGGCGTCGATCGGCAGCAGCTCCGCCCCCATGATCCCGCCGAGCGCGGCGAGGCCGGCGCCAAGCGCGAAGGTCAGCGAGAAGATCCGCGACGTGTCGATGCCGAGGCAGGAGGCCGTGCCGGGATGGTCGACCGCCGCGCGCAGGCGGATGCCGAAGCGTGTCCGCTCGGTCAGGAAGAAGAGGCCCCCGATAACGATCAGCCCCACGACGACGACATAGATCCGCTGCGTCGGTAGCGTCCGGAAGCCGAGGTCGACCGAGCCCTGCATCACCGCGGGAAGCGGGATCGGCATCAGCGTGGCGCCCAGCCAGAAGCTGATCGCGGCGATCATGATGAAGGTGATGCCGATGGTGGCGAGCACCTGCGGCAGCTCTCCCATCTTGTATATAGGGCGGTAGAGCACCCGCTCCATCGGCACGGACAGGACGACGACGGCAAGGATCGCGAGCACCGCCGAGGGCAGGAAGGGAATGCCCATCTGCATCATCGCCCAATGCGTCAGCGCGCCGCCCAGCATGGCGAAGCCGCCGTGGGCGAGGTTGACCACCCGCATCAGGCCCATCGTCACCGAAAGCCCCACGGAGATCATGAAAAGGATCATCCCGAAGGCCACGCCATCGGTGATGATCGACAGGATCAGGTTCATCTTGCCCCCGGGGCGCTCTGGCGCCGGGCTTGCGGCCCGGCGCCGGCCTTCAGATTGTCAGGTCACTTCGTCGGATAGCCGACGTCGGGCACGTTCTTGATCGTCTCGATTTCCTTGTTCTCGAGCTTGCCGTCGGGGCCCTTGGTGATCTCGCGAATGTACATGTTCTGCGTCACCGTCCGGGTCTTCGGATCAAGCGTCAGCGGCCCACGCGGGCTTTCCCAGGAGGAGCCGATGACCGCCTTCATGCCCTTGGCGCCGTCTTTGCCGCCGGCCTCGATCATCCTGTAGAGAACATGCATGCCGTCATAGGCGCCGACGGAGGCGAAGTTCGCCACGGCATCGGGATGGAGCTTCTTCAGCTCTGCCACGAACTCCTGGTTCATCTTCGAGGGATGCGCCTGGGAGTAGTGCTGCGAGGTGATGATCCCGATCGAGGCGTCGCCGAGGCCCTGCAGCGTGGTCTCGTCGTCGATATCACCCGTGCCGATCAGCTTGATGCCATCGGCCTTCAGCCCGTTGTCGGTATAGGCCTTCACGAAGGAGAAGGCGGGCGGACCGGCCGGGATAAAGGAGAAGATGGCGTTCGGCTTGTCGGTCTTGGCACGCTGGATGAACGGTCCGAAGTCCGTCGTCTTGATCGGCATCCGGATGTCATCGAGGATCTTGCCGCCCTTGGCCTCGAATTCCTTGGCGAAGGCCTTCTGCGCATCGATGCCGGGGCCGTAATCGGTCACCGCGGTCACCACCGTCTTGATACCGTTTGCATAGGCCCAATCAGCGAGCGGCGCGGAGACCTGCGGCAGGGTCATCGAGGTCCGCAGGAAGTACTTCGATTTCGCGTTGATCACCGAGGTCGCCGCATTCCAGATTACCGTCGGCGTATGCGACTGGTTGATCAGCGGCGCGATGGCGAGCGCGTTCGGGGTGAAGACGTAGCCGGCAAGGTAGTTGACGCGGTCCTTGATCAGCAGTTCCTGCGTCGCCGTACGCGCCGCCGACGGGTTCGGCCCGCCGCTGTCCTTGAAGATGAACTCGACCTTGTGGCCCGCAACGCTCTTTCCGTGCTGCGCTTCCCACACGTCCATCGCGTTCTTGAACTGGGTGCCGTAGATGGCGAAAGGACCGGAGAAGGGCGCGACCACACCGATCTTGATCGTGTCCGCCCGGGCGACCTGCGTCGCACCGACAGCCACCGCCGTGGCAAGCGCCAATTTCCAGGCGTTCGTCTTGTTCATAACATCCTCCCTGTTGTCGGATTTCCCGGGCTTTTGGCGAGAGTTGCTTTCCGCGCCCAGCCGGTCAAGTCAAATAAGTTGCGTGGTCCGGGCCATAAGAGGGCATCATTCGCGCCCCTGCCCGCGGATCTATTTCGCCGGATAGCCGAGGTCCGGCACGGCCTTGATCGTCTCGATCTCCTTGTTCTCGAGCGTGCCGTCCGGCGCCTTCGCGATCTCTCGGATATACATGTTCTGCGTGACGGTCCGGGTGCGCGGGTCGAGCGTCAGCGGGCCGCGGGGGCTTTCCCAGGAGGCGCCGATAACCGCCTTCATCCCCTTTGCGCCGTCGCGCCCTCCGGCCTCGATCATCCTGTAGAGGACATGCATCCCGTCATAGGCACCGACGGAAGCGAAGTTGGCCACTGCCCCGGGGTGAAGCCGCGCAAGCTCTGCGATGAAATCGCAGTTCATGGCCGAAGGGTGGGCCGCCGAATAGGGATGCGAGGTGATCACGCCAACCGAGGCCGCGCCGAGGCCCTGCAGCGAGGTCTCGTCATCCAGATCCCCGGTCGCGACCAGCCTTATGCCGTCGCCCTTGAGGCCGTTGTCGGTATAGGCCTTGACGAAAGCGAACGCGGGCGGTCCGGCCGGGATGAAGGAGAACAGCGCATCGGGCTCGTCTCCCTTCACCCGCTGCATGAAGGGGCCGAAGTCGGTGGTCTTGATCGGCATGCGGATCGTATCGACGATCTTGCCGCCCTTTGCCTTGAACTCGGTGGTAAAGCCCTTCTCGGCGTCGATCCCCGGTCCGTAATCCGTAACCGCCGTTGCCACCGTACGGATGCCGTTGGCATAGGCCCAATCCGCCAGCGGAGCAGAGACCTGGGTCTGGGTCATCGAAGTGCGCATGAAATAGGGCGACTTGGCATTGATGATCGATGTTGCCGCATTCCAGATCACCGTGGGCGTCTTCGACTGGCTGACCAGCGGCGCCACGGCCAGAGCGTTGGGGGTGAACACATAGCCCGCGAGGTAGTTCACCCGGTCCTTGATCAGCAGTTCCTGGGTCAGCGTCTTCGCCACCGCAGGGTTCGGCCCACCGCTGTCCTTGAAGATAAACTCGACCTCATGCCCCGCGACGCTCTTGCCATGCTGGGCAATCCAGACATCCATAGCGTTCCTGAACTGGGTGCCAAAGATCGCAAAGGGACCGGAGAAGGGCGCGACCACGCCGACCTTGATCACATCCGCCGACGCAGCGCCGGAAAGCGCGATCGCGAGCCCCGCAGAGAGTGCTACCTGCCGTAAGCCGACTTGCATGATGATCCCCCTCGCGGAACCTCCCCGTTCCGCTCAAAGGATGATCGAGTGATTGCGTGACAATGTCAATCAAATTGCTTCAGGACGGGTCCCGAAGGAGCACCGGCACCCCCGCGACCCGGACGGGCCAGGCTCAGCGCTTCAGCAGCGCCTCGATCTCGACCCGGCTCGGCATCGAGGGCGCGGTGCCCGGCCGGGTGACTGAGATCCCCGCCGTGGCGCAGCCGAAGCGGATCGCTTCGGCCGCGTCCATCCCCTCGGCCAACGCCGTGGCGAAGCCGCCGGTGAAGGCGTCGCCTGCGCCGGTCGTCTCCACCACCGGACCGGCGGAAATCGCCGGGACATGGACGGTGCGCTTCGCGTCGCGGAAGAGCACGCCCCTCTCGCCAAGCGTGATCACCGCCGCCCCGATGCCTTGCGACAGAAGCTTGTCGGCCGCCGCCGCCGCCTCCTCGATCGTGGTGACGGGAAGGTCGGTCAGCGCCTCCGCCTCCGTCTCGTTCGGCGTCAGGTAGTCGCAGAGCGCCAGCATCCCCGGCTCCAAAGGCGCGGCCGGCGCCGGGTTCAGGATCGTCTTCGCGCCACCCGCCCGCGCGATCTCGAGCCCCCGGCGGGCGGCGGGCATGGGCTGTTCGAGCTGGGTGACGAAGACCGCGGCACTGCCGATCAGGTCCTTGCGCGCCTCGATATCCTCGACCGAGATCGAACCCGCCACGCCCGGACAGATGATGATCGCGTTGTTGCCCGTCGCCTCCTCGACGAAGATGTATGCGGCGCCGGTGTAGCTGTCGTCATGCTGGGTGATCTCGGGGATCACGCCCGCGCTTTTCCAGGTGGCCAGCGCCATCTCCGCGAAGGTGTCGCGGCCGAGGCGGGTGATGAAATGCACCTCGCCCCCCGCCTTGGCGGCGGCGACGGACTGGTTGGAGCCCTTGCCGCCCGGCCCGAGCTTGAACGAATTGCCAAGGATGGTTTCGCCCATCCGGGGCGCCCGGTCGGCGCGGTAGGCGGTATCGGCGACGAACACGCCGAGAATGACGATCTTGCCGGTCATGAAGCTCTCCTGCTCAGGCGGGTCTCAGGCGTCCGGCGGGATCACGCCCTTGCGGAAGATGAAGCAGCCGTAGAAGCGCCGCTCGCCGGTCTGGATCACGGCGAAGGCCTCCTTGGCCGCTTCATAGAAGGCGAAGCGTTCGATGGAAACCATCTGCCGCGGCTTGCCCTCGGCCTTGTCGATGGCGGCCTGCACCTCGGCCTGCACCGGGGGAACCTCATCAGGCGCACCGACGATCTCCATCCGCGCGGCGAAATCGTCGACAAACGTGTCCAGCGGCAGGACCGACAGTACCGCCTCCGCAGCCGCGCCGGCCGTGAGGTTGTCCATCCGCAGGAGATCGCCAAGCGTCGTGGCCCGCGCGATCGCCTCGGAAGGGAAATTGGTATCCGCGATCACCAGCGTGTCGCCATGGCCCATGGCCCGCAGAGCGTAAAGCACCTCGGCGTTGAGGCGCGGGTCCAGTCCCTTCAGCATGTCATCCTCCCTGTGATCCGATCATCGGCCGAAGCGCATCGGCCATGGCGCGGCCAAGCGCGGCATGACCCTCCGGCTCGAAATGCACGCCGTCAAGCGGGCTGACGGCAAGATGCGCGCCGGCGTCGAGGAACCCCGCCCCCAGCCGCGCCGCGACTATCGCCAGTTCCGCAGCGAGGCCGCGCGATTTCGCCGCGCCCCCAGTAAACATGCCCTTCAGGCAGCCGACCTCCTCGACCGGCGGCGGGGCAACGAGGAGGAGTGCAGGCGCCCTGCCCTCCGGTCCCGACTGCGAGGCGCGGACCAGCTTGGCCAGCCGCTCCACCGACAGCGCTACGTCCATCGCGGTGACGGCATAGCGCGCCTTGAAATCGTTGGTGCCGAGCATGATCACCACGATGTCGAGCGGCGCATGGCTCTCGAGGATCGCCGGCAGCATCCGCCAGCCGTTGCGGTGCTCGCCCTCGATGGGATCGTCATGGACAGTGGTGCGGCCGGGATGCCCTTCCTCGATCAGTTCAACCTCCGGGCCAAGCGCGCGGCCGAGGTGGCCGGTCCAGCGGATATCGCGGCCGAAGCGGCGGCCTTCACCCAGACGCTCCAGCGGGGCGGTGCCATGTGTGTTGGAATCGCCGAAAAGCAGGATCGTCGTCACGGGATGCGCGCCCCGGTCGCGGTATCGAAGATATGCAGGTTATCGGGCTGCGCGCCGAGTGAGAGCGCCTGCCCCGGCCTGAGCCCGAGCCGCGCGCGCTGCACCGTCGTCAGCTCCTGCGTGCCGAATTTGGCTACGACATGCGTCTCCGCCCCGGTCGGCTCCACAACCGCTATGGTGGCGGGCAGGCCCGGCTCCATGATCTCCAGGTGCTCGGGCCGGATGCCGACGATCACGCGGCGCCCCTCCTCGAGGCCCGCGCGGTCGGTCACCGGCATGCGTGTGCCATGCACCTCGATCGCGGCCCCGCCATCGCGGCGCACCGTGCCCTCCAGCATGTTCATCGCAGGCGAGCCGATGAAACCGGCGACAAAGGTATTGGCCGGCCGGTCGTAGAGGTCGAGCGGCGCGCCGATCTGCTCGATATTCCCACCCTGCATGACGACGATCTTGTCAGCCATCGTCATCGCCTCGATCTGGTCATGCGTGACGTAGACGGTGGTGGTGGCGAGACGCTGGTGCAGTTCGCGGATCTCCGAGCGCATCTGCACGCGTAGCTTGGCGTCGAGGTTCGATAGCGGCTCATCGAACAGGAACACCGAGGGTTCGCGCACGATCGCCCGGCCCATCGCCACCCGCTGCCGCTGCCCGCCCGAAAGCGCGCGGGGATGGCGGTCGAGATAGGGCGTAAGGCCGAGCACCTCGGCCGCGCGTTCAACCCTGGTACGGATTTCGTCCTTGGCCATGCCGCGCATCTTCAGCGCGAAGCCCATGTTGGCCGCGACGGTCTTGTGCGGGTAGAGCGCGTAGTTCTGAAACACCATGGCGATGTCGCGCTCCGCCGGGGGCAGGTTGTTCACCAGCCGCTCGCCGATATGGATCGTGCCCGAGGTGATCCCCTCCAGCCCCGCGATCATCCTGAGCAGCGTGGATTTGCCGCAGCCCGATGGCCCGACCAGGACCGCGAACTCGCCATCGGCGATGTCCAGATCGATCCCATGCACCACTTCCAGCCCGCCATAGGCCTTCTTGAGCGCCCTTACCGTGACTTCGGCCATGCTCCCCCCGCCTCTTCCCTAGCATTTGAGTACCCTGCAGCAGGACCTCTGTCCACGCCCTAATCATACTAACATGTTAGATGCTTGACAGACCATCTGTGGCCGTAGATTGTCAAGCTACGGCATAAGCCGCGGGCCCTTGAGGAGGCGGCCCGGACCGGACGGAGGAGGCGTTCCGCACGGGCGGAGGCGCCCGGGCCGGACGATCCATAAAACAGAAGGCCACAGGGAGGATCTGACGTGAAAACCGACGTGTACCAGGCCATCATGCGCGCGCAGATGAGCCGTCGAAAGCTGTTGCAGGGCGCCGCCGCGACCGGCGCCACCGCCGCGATGGGCGGCGTCTTCACCGGGGCCGGCGTGCAGCCCGCCTATGCAGCCGATAACGAGGCTCTGCGCAAGGCGATCCTGAAGATCCCGGGTGTCGGCAAGGGCTCTCCCACCGACGCGGATTGGCAGAAGGTCGGCGAGATGTGCCTCGGCCCGACCAAGGCGCGCATCAAGCCCGGCGAGTTCAAGGGCGTGAAGCTGACCTTCATGGGGCTGAACAACCAGAACCAGCACGACTTCCTGTTCCGCGGCTTCCTGAAGCCCTGGCAGGAATACACCGGCGCCGAGATCAGCTGGATCGATCTCGCCCAGGCCGACTACAACGCCCGCCTGCAGCAGTCCATCGCGACCAAGACGGTCGATTTCGACATGCTGGAGATGGGCGCCCCCTTCGAGGGCGACACCGCCGGCAAGGGGCTTCTGTCCGAGATGCCCGACTGGGTAAAGAAGGAAGTCGACATCGAGGATTATGTCGCCTACCTGCAGGCGCCCGTCGGCACCTGGGATGGCAAGACCTATCGCGTCACGGTGGACGGCGACTGCCACAACTTCAACTACCGCGCGGATTATTTCACCGACAAGGACCTCGCCAAGGCCTGGAAGGCCGAGGGCCACAAGGGCGAGTGGAAGGCACCGCGGACCTGGGCCGAGGTACAGGAGGTATCCAAGTTCCTCAAGGGCAAGAAGGATCCGCTCTCCGGTGGGCAGGCCTATGGCTATCTCGACCCCTACAAGGGCTGGGGCGGCTTCGGCTTCTACTTCCTCGAGGACCGCGCGACGGCCTATGTGAAGATGCCGGGCGACCCCGTGTGGCTCTTCGAGCCGGAGACGATGAAGCCGCTCGTGAACAACCCCGGCTGGGTGCGCGCCATCCAGGAGGCGATGGACCTGCGCTCCTTCGAGCCGACGGACCAGATCAACGCCGACCCGGGCACCACCGCGTTCCAGCAGTTCCTCGCCGGGACCGGTTCGATGGTCACCTGGTGGGGCGACGTGGGCCAGGATGCCAACACCTCCGACAGCTCCGTCGTCGGCAAGGTCGCGGCCTTCGACATCCTGCCGGGCTCCGAGGACGTCTATGACCGCAAGGCCGGCAAGTGGGTGAAGGCCAAGGACGGCATCAACTTCGCGCCGAACTGCGCCTATCTCGGCTGGGGCGTCTATGTGACCAAGCGCGTCGACGGCGATGCGCTGAAGCACAAGGCAGCCTGGAGCGCCGCTGCGCATCTCGGCGGCAAGGACCTGTCGCTCTGGACGGTGATGTACCCTTCGGGGTTCCAGGTTCACCGCAAGAGCCATTCGAACATCGACGAATGGGTCTATGCGGGCTACGACCGGGATTACATCACCAACTACCTCGCCTCGCAGTTCGGGTCCTACAGCCACCCGAACCGTACGGTCGAGCCGCGGATCCCCGGCATCTTCCAATACTACTCCGTCGCCGAGGACGAGCTCGCCAAGGGCTATGCCGGCCACTACAAATCGGCGCAGGAGACGGCGGATGCCATCGCCGCAGCCTGGGAGAAGCTGACCGACCAGATCGGCCGCGAGAACCAGATCAAGCTCTACAAAGCGTCGCTCGGGATGTGACCGAAGAAAGGGGCGGCTTTCCGGGCCGCCCCCTCCTCTACCGGCAAGGCATGCAATGGCAGACATAAGCGAGCGGCTCCACGTGGTTACCGGCGACGCGATTTCCGCGCGCCGGCGGCTGTTCGGACGGGGCATGATCTGGGGCAGTTTCGCGGTTCTCGCGATCGTCGCGGCACTGCAATTCGCGCAGAGCTACAACCTGATGAAGGTCGGCTTCGCCAACTGGCGGCCGACGCTTTACGCCTATGCCTTCTGGGCCGTCTGCCTCTGCTGGGGTCAGGTGGTGCTCCGGGGCGAACAGGGCAAGCGCGTGCTTTTCGTGCTGCCGGCCGCGCTCTTCACCGTGGCGATGGTGGTCTTCCCGCTTCTCTTCGGGCTCTCCATCGCGTTTTCGGACTGGAACCTGGCCTCCTCCGAGGGGCCGCATTTCAACGGGCTGGCCAATGTCCGGCAGATGTGGGGCGACACGTTCTTCTGGAACGCGCTTCTCAACATGGTCTACTATGTCCTTGCGATCGCTGTGGAATACGCGATCGCCTTCGGCCTTGCGCTGCTGCTGGCCGCGGACATCCGTGCGCGGAAATTTTTCCGCGTTTCCTTCCTTCTGCCGCTGATGCTCTCGCCCGTGGCCGTCTCGTGGATGATCGGCAAGTCGATGCTGGAGATCCGCTTCGGCCCGATCGCGCATCTCGCCCGCTATCTGGGGTGGGAGAACCCCTCCTTCTTTGGTTCGCCCTGGGTCGCGCGCGCGGCAATCGAGGCGATGGACGCCTGGACCTTTATCCCCTTCATGATGATCATGATTCTCGCCGGGCTTCAGGCAATCCCGAGAGAGCTTCAGGAGGCCGCCCGCGTAGACGGCGCCAGCGGCTGGAAGTCGTTCTGGGAGGTGACCTTTCCGCTGATGCTGCCGGTCTCGCTTACCGCGGTGCTGATCCGCATCATCTTCAAGCTGAAGCTCGCCGACATCATCATCACCGTCACCTCGGGCGGCCCGGGCGGGGCGACCGACAGCGTGACGAGCTACATCTACCGCGTCTACCGGGACCGCTCCAACGTCGGCTACGGCACGCTTCTGGCGATGTTCTACCTGGTGATCATCGTCGCCGCGATGACGGTGCTGATGAAGCTGGTCGACCGCTGGATGAACCCGAGGTACTGAGATGGCCGAGACAACCGCACAGATCTTTCACGACAGCCCGGCCGACCGCTCCTTCAAGGCCCGCCGTTTCGCCGGGCGCTTCGCAATCTACGCGATCCTCATCTTCTGGGCCGTGGTCTGCCTCTTCCCGATCTACTGGACCATCACGACGGCCTTCAAGACCGCGCCGGACGTGATGCGTGGCCATATCGTGCCCTGGTGGGACTTCAAGCCGAACTGGCTCGGCTGGCGTTCCCTCGGCCTCTCGCCCGACACGATCGGCCAGGTCTCCACCGTGCGCGACCAGTTCCTGCTGCGCTTCGAGAATTCGATGATCGCCTCGATCAGTTCCTCGGCCCTCGCCGTTGGGCTCGGCTCCTGCGCGGCCTATGGGCTGAGCCGGTTCAGCTACAAGTTCGGCTTCATGCGGAACCCGGATATCTCGTTCTTCTTCCTAAGCCAGCTGATCCTGCCGCCGGTGGTGCTTGCCCTGCCCTTCCTCGTCCTCTACCGCGACCTCGCGCTGGTCGACACGCGCTTCGGGCTGATCATGATCTACACGCTCACCGTGCTGCCCATCGTCATCTGGATCATGCGCGACCAGTTCGGATCGATCCCGACGGAGCTGGAGGAGGCGGCGATGGTCGATGGCCTGTCGATCTGGGGGGCGTTCCTGACCATCGTGCTGCCGATCGCGGCACCGGGGATGGTGGCGGCCTTCATCCTGTCCATGGTCCTGACCTGGAACGAATATTTCTTCGCAGCCCTGCTGACCGGCACGAATGCGGTGACGCTGCCGGTGATGGTGGCAAGCCAGACCGGATCGCAGGGCATCAGCTGGTGGGCCATGGCCGCACTGAGCTTCGCGGCTATCCTGCCGCTGATCGTGATCGGCGTGGTGCTGGAGCGCTATATCATCAAGGGCATGGCGGCCGGCGCGGTGAAATAAGCCGGCCGGGAGGATCGCATGGCACTGAAGACGCGGCACTGGGACCGGCTCGGCAATGGCGGGCTGACGTTTACCGAACTCGGCTTCGGGACGGCGCCGCTCGGCAATCTCTACCGCGCGATCTCGGAAGACGAGGCCGAGGCGGTGCTGGAGGCCGCCTGGGCCGCCGGCATCCGCTATTTCGACACCGCGCCGCTTTACGGGCTGGGGCTGGCGGAGACGCGGCTGAACCGGCTTCTGCGCGGAAAGCGGCGCGAGGACTATGTGCTCTCGACCAAGGTCGGGCGGATCCTCCACGCCACGGCACCTGAGGCGCGGGACGGGTTCGGCAAGTGGTTCGACGTTCCGGCCCGGCGGGAGATCTACGACTACAGCTACGACGGCGTCCTGCGCTCGCTGGAATTTTCGCTGGAGCGGCTTGGGGTTGACCGCGTCGACGTGCTCTATGCGCATGACCTCGACCTGTTCAACCACGGCACCCGCGAGGTGTTGGACGCCAAGATGGCCGAGCTGATGTCGGGCGGTTACCGCGCGCTTCGGAAGCTCCGCGACGAGGGAGTGATCCGCGCCTTCGGGGCGGGCGTGAACGAATGGCAGAGCTGCCAGTGGCTGGCCGAACGGGGGGATTTCGACCTGTTCCTGCTGGCGGGGCGCTATACCCTGCTGGAGCAGGAGGCGTTGGAAAGCTTCCTGCCGCTCTGCACCGAGCGCGGCATCGGCGTGGTCGTCGGCGGGCCCTACAACTCGGGCGTCCTGGCAACGGGGCCGCGACCCGGGGCGTTCTACAACTACGACGTGGCGCCGCAGGAGATCCTCGACCGCGTCGGGCGGATCGAGGCCATATGCCAACGCCACGGTGTGCGGCTGGTGGATGCGGCCTTCCAGTTTCCGCTGCGCCATCCGGCGGTGGTTTCGGTCATTCCGGGCGGGCAAGGAACATCAGAAATGGCCTCTAACCTGATGGCTGACAAGGCAGAAATACCATCGGCACTTTGGGATGAGCTGAAGGCTGCGGGGCTCATGCGCGCGGATGCACCGGTGGAGGGATAGATGCGGATCGACGCCCATCAGCATTTCTGGAACCCCGCCCGCGGAGATTACGGCTGGATGCCGAAGGACGATCCGGTGCTGGCCCGGGTCTATGGTCCGGCCGACCTCGGCCCCCAGAGGGTGGCCGCCGGGGTAGATGCGACGGTGGTCGTGCAGGCCGCACCGACGGTCGAGGAGACCGAGTACATACTGGGGATCGCCGATGCGACACCCTCTGTCGTGGCCGTCGTCGGATGGATCGATTTCGAGGACCCGGCGCAGGCGGCTGTGCTTAAACGGCTCGCGGGCCATCCGAAATTCAAATCCGTCCGGCCAATGATCCAGGACATCCCGGATGACGACTGGATGCTGCGCGATGATGTGCAATGGGCGTTCCGGGCGCTCTGCGATCTGGGCACAGGATTCGATGCGCTCGGTTTTCCACGCCATCTCAATAACTTCCACATCATTCTTCAACGATATTCCGAACTTCGCACGGTCATCGACCATTGCATGAAGCCGCAGATCCGCAGCCGTTCGGAGGCGTCATTCGCCAGCTGGGCCGAGGGCATGGCGCGGCTGGCAGAGGCCGGCGCCTATTGCAAGCTTTCCGGGCTTGTCACGGAAGCGGCAGAGGACTGGAGCGAGGAAGACCTCGCCCCCTATGCCGCCCATGTCCTGGAGGCCTTCGGGGCGGAGCGGGTCATGTGGGGGTCCGACTGGCCCGTCTGCCGGCTGCGGGCGGAATATGGCGAATGGCATGCGGTGGCGGACCGGCTTACGGCGCATCTCGGACCGGGCGCGCAGGCGCGGATCTTCGGCGGGACGGCGGCGGAGTTCTACCGGATCGCCGCGCCGGGCTGACTTTCGGATCAAGCCGGTTAAGAAAGCCCTGACGGTGCGTGCCGGCAGGGTTCATCCGTGCGCGAAAAACCCGGCCAAGAGGCTGAAAATGCGCCGAAAACCCGATACCGAAAAAGCACCGCTTTTGCACCGCTTTGGCACCGTATCGCACCGCCGCATCGTGCGGACGGCCCAAACCGGACCGCCACGACCCCGCGCTTCGGCCCGGATCAGACCTTGCGCTCTGCCAGGAACAGCTCCGGGTGGTCGCGCTCCAGCGGTTCCAGGTGTGTCAGAAGCTGACGCAGGTGGCGGCGCATCGCCTGGCGCGCGCCCTCGGGGTCGCGGGCCTCAAGCGCATCGAGGATGGCGCGATGCTCGGCCAGCGTCTCTTCCACCCGGCCCTGCATCGGAAGGACCAGCTGACGCGCGCGGTTCACATGCACCCAGGCGGTATCGGCCACCTGCACCAGCTTGCGATGGCCGGTCAGCGAAAGGATCAGCGCGTGCATCTCGCCATCCATCTTGTAGAAACCGGCGAAGTCGCCGTCTTCCACCAGCACCTCCTGCACGCGGAGGTTGCGGCGCAGCTCGACAAGCTGCGCCTCTGTCATGCGCGGCGCGATCTCCTCCACCGCGGCCAGTTCGATCGCCTCGCGGCGGAAGGCGCCCTCGCGAATCTCCTCCATCGAGAAGCGGGCGACGAAGGTACCGGCCTGGGGAACCACGTCCACCAGCCCCTCTGCTGCGAGGCGGGCAATGGCCTCCGACACTGGCGAGCGGGAAACGCCGAGGCGTTCGCAGATCTCGGGCTTCTTCAGCGCCTCGCCGGGGCGGTAGATGAGGCCTATGATCGCCTCGCGCAGGGTCTGGTAGGTCTTCTGGGCCAGCGAGCCTGTGAACGCCTCTACCGGGCGGAGACGGTCCACGCCCGGAGTTTGGCCTTGCGGAGCATCGTCGGGCATCTGTAACATGCTAATATGTTAGTCCTGCGCCGCTGGCACGGTCAAGCGGCCCCCGCATCCAAGGAGCATGAGAGCATGGAGATGGGCAAGACCGCCATACGGCTGAGTCCGGTCGACAATGTCGTGATCGCGCTCCGCGATCTGCCGCCCGGCGAAGAGGCCGAGGGCGTGGTGCTGGCCGAGAAGGTCCAGCGCGGCCACAAGATCGCAGCCGTGGCGATCCCGGCGGGCGCGCCGGTGATGCGCTATGGCCAGACGATCGGGGTTGCCACCGAGGCGATCCCGGCCGGGGCCTGGGTCCATTCGCACAACCTGGGGATGGGCCCGCACTCCACGGACTACGCCATCGGCTCCGCGTGCCGGCCCCTGCCGGCGGTGCCCGCGGCGCGGACCTTCCAGGGCTACCTGCGGGCCGATGGCAAGGTGGGGACGCGCAACTACCTGGGCATCCTGACCTCGGTGAACTGCTCGGGGAGCGTGGCGCGGTTCGTCGCCGAGGCGGCGGAGCGGGACCCGGCGCTGCAGGCCTTCGGGAACATCGACGGGGTGGTGCCGATCACCCATCAGACCGGCTGCGGCATGTCGGCCACGAACGAGGGCTACCGGACGCTCTATCGCACGCTGGCCGGCTACGCCAAGAACCCGAATTTTGGGGGGATCCTGCTTCTGGGCCTCGGCTGCGAGGTGATGCAGATCCCCGACCTCGTCGGCCGCGACAAGCTGCGCGAGGACGGCAACTTCCGCTACATGACGATCCAGCAGTCCGGCGGCACGCGGCGCACGATCGAGCGCGCGCTGGAGGTGCTGCGCGAGATGGCGGTGGAGGCCGACAAGGCCCGGCGCACGCCGCAGCCCGTCAGCCACCTGACCGTGGGGCTGCAATGCGGCGGGTCCGACGGCTATTCCGGCATCACCGCCAACCCGGCGCTGGGCTATGCCTCGGACCTGCTGGTGCGGCACGGCGGGACCACGATCCTGTCCGAGACGCCGGAAATCTACGGGGCGGAGCATCTGCTGACGCGGCGGGCGGTCTCGCAGGACGTCGGCGAGAAGCTGATCGAGCGGATCCGCTGGTGGGAGGATTACACCGCCCGCAACGAGGGCGAGATGGACAACAACCCCTCGCCCGGCAACAAGCGCGGCGGGCTGACCACGATCCTTGAAAAGTCGCTTGGCGCAGTGGCGAAGGGCGGCATGGCGCCGCTGTCGGGCGTCTACAAGTACGGCGAGCCGATCACAACGCCGGGCTTCGTCTACATGGACAGCCCCGGCTACGATCCGGCCTCCGTCACCGGGCAGATCGCCTCTGGCGCGACGATGATCGTGTTCACCACGGGGCGCGGGTCGGTTTCGGGCTACAAACCCTCGCCCTGCGTGAAGCTGGCCACGAATTCCGAGATGTATGGCCGGATGTCCGAGGACATGGACGTGAACTGCGGCGATATCATCTCCGACGGGGTGAGCGTGGAGGCCAAGGGCGAGGAGATCTTCGAGAAGATTATCGCCGTGGCCTCTGGCGCGCATACGAAAAGCGAGGAGCTGGGCTTCGGGGGCACGGAATTCGTGCCCTGGCAGATCGGCGCGGTCATGTAAGGAAAGGTGCGTAGAGATATGAGATTGCAGGGAAAGACGGCCTTCTGCACCGCCAGCGGCGCGGGGATCGGCCTGGCCACCGCGCGGGCCTTCGCCGCCGAGGGCGCGCGGGTGATCGCGACCGACGTGAACGCCGAGGCACTGGAAGCGCTGGCGGCGGAGGGGATCGAGACGCATCGGCTTGACGTCACCGACCGGGACGCCGTGGCGGCGCTGGCCGGGAAGACCGGCGCGGTCGACGTGCTCTTCAACTGCGCGGGCTTCGTGCATCACGGCACCATCCTGGACTGCGACGAGGCCGCATTCGACTTCAGCTTCAACCTGAACGTCCGCGGCCAATACACCGTAATGAAATCCTTTCTTCCGGCGATGATCGCTGCGGGTGGGGGCTCTGTGGTCAACATGGCCTCTGCCGCCTCCTCGATCATCGCGGCGCCGAACCGCTTCGTCTACGGCGCGACGAAGGCCGCCGTGATCGGGATGACGAAATCCGTCGCCGCGGATTTCATCGGCAAGGGCATACGCTGCAACGCGATCTGCCCGGCGACGGTGGAAAGCCCCTCGCTCGAGGGCCGGATGCGGGCGCAGGGGGATTACGAGACCGCGCGGGCCGCCTTCATCGCCCGCCAGCCGATGGGCCGGATCGGCAGACCGGAGGAGATCGCGGCGCTGGCCGTGTTCCTGGCGTCGGAGGAATCGAGCTTTATCACCGGGCAGGCAATTGCCATCGACGGCGGGTGGACCAACATATAGGGCGCGGGCGGGACGGAACGGCGCCCGATCTGCGTTTGATCGCAATTGGGAGGCCACCGGATGAAACACATTCCCCTTCTTTTCGCGCTGGCCGTGGCCGGCTGCGGGACGCAGGTTCCGCTCTGGACCAAGGATTACGCGGCGCAGGCCACCACGCGCCATTATGCCGACGTGCCGCCGGCCAAGGCGCTGGCGGCGGCCGAGGAGGTCGTTCGGCTGACCGCGCCGGCCCGGGACGTCAGCGTGAAGGCCACGCCCGGCGGGGTAGATATCGACCGCTACTTCAACGGCTTCATCCACATGCACAGCGTCACCATCGACTACCGCTTCACGCTGACCGCGACGCCGGCCGGGCGCGGCAGCACGGTGACGCTTGCGATCCGGTCGAACGCACAGGACTTCTCGGCCCCCGACGCCATGACGGGGCTGGAGCTGTCCCCGCTTCTGGCCAACGGGCCCGCGACCGTCGCCGATCCCTACAAGCTGTTCTTCGCGCGGATGGATTACATCCTCGGCAAGCGGACGGACTGGGTGAGCTGCACGTCCGCACCAACGGTGCTGGGGGCCTCGATCGCGCTCGATCCGCTCTGCCAGGGCGCGGAGGACCGGGCACCGGCGGCGCGGCGCTGACGCGCCTTCGGGGGGCGCCGCGCGCGCTTTTCAGCCACGGGATTTGGCGTTATGGACGCGCTCGGTGTGTCCATAGGAGTGCTTCGTGTCGCCCCGTCTTTCCCGCCGCAGCCTGATCGGCAGTCTTCCCGCCCTGTTGCTTCTGAATTCCGTGCCAATGGCGCGGGCCGAGGGCGCGGGCTTCACCCCGGATCTCGGCCCTGCGCAGCCGTTCTCCTTCGAGGCGCTGATGGCGCGGGCGGAGGCGCTGGCCGGCCAGCCCTACAAGGCGCCGGTGGTCAAGGACCCCGCGCTTTACGACAAGATCGACTACGACGCCTACTGGCACATCCGCTTCAAGCCGGATCACACCGTCTACGCCGGTCCCGTGCCGCTGCAGTTCTTCCACGAGGGCACCTATTTCCGCACGCCCGTTGCTCTGCACCTGGTCGAGAACGGCGAGGCGCGCGAGGTCACCTATACTGCGAGCTACTTCGACATGCCCGAGGACAGCCCGGCCCGCGCCATCGAGGGCCAGGCCGGCTTCGCGGGCTTCCGGATCATGCGCCCGGACCTGAAGAGCGACTGGATCAGCTTCCTCGGCGCGGCCTATTTCCGCACCGATGGCGCCGACCGGCAATACGGGCTTTCGGCCCGCGCCGTGGCGATCGACACCGGCCTTTCCACGCCCGAGGAATTCCCCCGCTTCACCGCCTTCTGGATCGAGGGCGCGGCGGATGGCACGGCCACGATCTACGCGCTGATGGATGGCCCCTCGGTCACCGGGGCGCTCAGGATCTCGGGGCGCGACCATGACGGGCAGGTCCTCGACATCGCGACGCGGTTCTATTTCCGCAAGGAGGTGAAGCGGCTGGGGATCGCACCCCTGACCTCGATGTTCTGGTATTCGGAGGAGAACCGGCTGCAGGGCTTCGACTGGCGCCCCGAGGTGCATGACAGCGACGGGCTGGCCATGATCTCGGGCACGGGCGAGCGGATCTGGCGGCCGCTGAACGATCCCGACCGGGTGGTGACGTCGAGCTTCGCCGACGACAATCCGAAGGGCTTCGGCCTGATCCAGCGCGACCGGAATTTCGACCACTACCAGGACGATGGTGTGTTCTACAACAAGCGCCCCTCTGTCTGGATCGCCCCCAAGGGCGACTGGGGCAAGGGCGCGGTGCAGCTGGTCGAAATCCCGACGGATGACGAGATCTTCGACAATATCGTCGCCTACTGGGTGCCCGAGGCACCGGTGAAGGCGGGCGATCGGGTTTCGCTTGATTACAAGCAGTACTGGGGTCGCGAGGAGCCGGTGGACTGGAAGCTGGCCCGTACCGTTGCCACGCGGCTGGGCCGCGGCGGCGTGCCCGGGCAGGAGCGGCCCAAGGATCAGATCAAGGTGGCGGTGGACTTCGCCGGGCCGGCGCTCGACGGGCTCAACCAGTCGTCGGGGGTGACGCCGGAGGTCTCGGCGCCCGACGGGGTGAAGATCATCAACCCCTACGTGCTGCCGGTGGTGGGGACGAAGAACTGGCGGCTGATCTTCGACGTGAAGGCGGCAAAGACGGTCGAGACCGTGGATATCCGGGCCTATCTCTCGATGGACGGCAAGGCACTGTCGGAGACCTGGCTGGGGCAGCTGCACCCGGAGCAGATCCTGCGTTGGGGCAAGCACTGAGGTGACGCCGGGGGGGGCGGTGCGCAATGAATGCGCACCCTACGCGGCAGAGGGGCGGCGCCCGCGATGGTTCGCGTCTGTCCGTTGATGGTGTGAAGAACCCCTTGGGTTTGCCGGGGTGTTGAGGTGCGAGAAGCGCCCATCCGTCCGGGCGCCGGCCCAGCGGTGCTGCGCACCGCCATCTCGGGCCGGGCCGCGCCGTGCGACCGTCAGGGGGCGGCTTCTTCCACCACCACCAGATCGCGCACCGCCGCGCCCTTGGCGTGGCTCAGCGCCTCTTGGTAGGCGGGAGAGTTGTAACACTCCACCGCCGCCTCGACCGAGGGGAAGCGGGCCACGACGTTGCGCGCCCGGTCGGCCCCCTCGAGCTGAACGTAGCGGCCGCCACGGGCGATGAAGACGCCGCCGTGGGCCGCGATCGCCTCGGTGGCACCCTTCGCGTAGCGGCCATAGGCCTCGGCATCGGTGACGGTGACGTGGGCGATCCAGAGTGCGCTCATCTCATTCTCCTCAAACGGTTTCCTGCGCCGCGAGCACGGCTTCCGCCGCCGCGATCGCCGCCTCGGCCTGGCCGGCATCCGCGCCACCGGCCTGGGCCAGGTCGGGCCGGCCGCCGCCGCCCTTGCCGCCGAGCGCCGCCGCCGCCGCCTTGACGATGTCGACGGCCGAGAGACGGTCCGTCAGGTCCGCCGTGACCCCGGCCGCCACCGCGGGCTTGGCCCCCGTGTCGGCGATCAGCAGCACCGCGCCGGAGCCGAGCCGGGCCTTCATTTCGTCGATCAGCGCCGGAAGGTCCTTGCCGGAGACACCGGTCAGCACCTGCGCCACGAATTTCACGCCGCCGATCTCGCGCGCCTCCGCCCCGCCCGAGGCGCCGCCGCCCATGGCGAGCTCGCGCCGGAGCTGGGCCACCTCGTTCTGCAGCGCGCGGCGCTCGTCCATCAGCGCCTTGACGCGGTCGGCAAGCTCCGCGGCCGGGGCCTTGACGACCTCGGAGACCGCGGCCAGCCGCCGCCGCTCCTCTGCCAGCCAGTCGAGCGCACGCTGCCCCGTCAGCGCCTCGATCCGGCGCACGCCGGCAGAGGACGCGCTGTCGGACAGAAGCACGCAGAGCCCGATCTCGCCCAGCCGGGCGACATGGGTGCCGCCGCAGAGTTCCAGCGAATAGGTCTGCCCGTCGAGGCCCTTGCCGGTCCCCGCCTGCGTGCCCATGGAGACCACGCGCACCTCGTCGCCGTATTTTTCGCCGAAGAGCGCCTGTGCGCCGATGGCGCGGGCGTCATCCGGCGTCATGATGCGGGTTTCCACCGCGCCGTCCTGACGGATCATGGCGTTGATCTCGGATTCGACCGCCGCCATCTCGTCCGCCGTGACCGCCTTGGTGTGGGAGAAGTCGAAGCGCAGCCGGTCGGGCGCGTTGAGGCTGCCCCGCTGGGCGATGTGCTGGCCGAGCGTGTTGCGCAGCGCTTCGTTGAGCAGGTGCGTCGCCGAGTGGTTGGCGCGGATCGCGCTGCGGCGGGCGTGGTCGACGGTGAGCGCCGCCCCCTGGCCGGGGAGGATCTTGCCCTCGGTCACCTCTGCGAAGTGGATGAAGACGCCCTGGGATTTCCGCGTCTCGGTGATCCGGGCCTTGCCGCTTTCGGTCGAGAGCATGCCGGTGTCGCCGACCTGGCCGCCGCTTTCGGCATAGAACGGGGTCTGGTTGAGGACGATCTGCACCGCCTCGCCCTGCCCCGCCTCGGCGGTGCGCTTGCCGTCCGCGACAAGCGCGAGGATCTGGCCCTCCGCCACCTCGGTGTCGTAGCCGAGGAACTCTGTGGCGCCGGTCGCCTCGGCGATGTCGAACCAGATCGCGGCGTCCTTGGTTTCGCCCGAGCCGGCCCAGCTGGCGCGGGCCTTGGCCTTCTGCTCGGCCATCGCCGCCTCGAAGCCGGCGACATCGACGGTCAGCCCCTTCTCGCGCAGCGCGTCCTGCGTGAGATCGAGCGGGAAGCCGTAGGTGTCGTAAAGCCGGAAGGCCGCCTCGCCCGGCAGCGCGCCGCCGGAGGGCAGCCGGGAAAGCTCGTCGTCGAGCAGCCGCAGCCCGCGGTCGAGCGTCTGCTTGAAGCGGGTCTCCTCCAGCTTCAGGGTCTCTTCGATCAGCGCCTGGGCGCGACCGAGTTCCGGATAGGCCGCACCCATCTGGCGCAGCAGCGCCGGGACGAGGCGGTACATCACCGGATCCTTGGCCCCCAGCAGATGCGCGTGGCGCATGGCGCGGCGCATGATCCGGCGCAGCACGTAGCCGCGGCCGTCATTCGAGGGCATCACCCCGTCGGCGATCAGGAAGGAGGTGGAGCGCAGGTGGTCCGCGATCACCCGGTGATGGACGCGGCCGGTCCCGTCCGGGTCGGTCGAGGTGGCGTGCGCCGACGCCTCGATCAGGCTGCGCATCAGGTCGGTGTCGTAGTTGTCGTGCTTGCCCTGCAGGAGTGCGCCGATCCGCTCCAGCCCCATGCCGGTGTCGATCGACTGGTTGGGCAGCGGCACCATCGAGCCGTCCTCGAACTGCTCGTTCTGCATGAAGACGAGGTTCCAGATCTCGATGAAGCGGTCGCCGTCCTCGTCCGGGCTGCCGGGCGGGCCGCCGGGGATGTGCTCGCCGTGGTCGAAGAATATCTCGGTGCAGGGACCGCAGGGGCCGGTGGGGCCCATCTGCCAGAAGTTGTCGTTGGTCGGGATGCGGATGATGCGCTCGTCCGGCAGGCCCGCGACCTTCTTCCAGATCTCGGCCGCCTCGTCATCGGTGTGATAGACGGTAACGAGGAGCTTGTCCTTCGGGATCGCGAAATCCTTGGTCAGAAGCTCCCAGGCGTAGGGGATCGCGCTTTCCTTGAAATAGTCGCCGAAGGAGAAATTCCCCAGCATTTCGAAGAAGGTATGGTGGCGCGCGGTGTAGCCGACATTGTCGAGGTCGTTGTGCTTGCCGCCGGCGCGGACGCATTTCTGCGCGGTGGTGGCACGCTTGTAGTCGCGGTGCTCGACCCCGGTGAAGACATTCTTGAACTGCACCATGCCGGAGTTCACGAACATCAGCGTGGGGTCGTTGCGCGGCACCAGCGGGCTGGAGGCCACCGGCGTGTGGCCGTTGCGCGCGAAGAAATCGAGGAAGGTGGAACGGATATCGTTCAGCGAAGGCATGGCGGAGGCCTCATCGGGGCTTGTCGGCGGTCGGACAGCATTTAGCCATCTGCACGCAGACTGTCCACCGGAACCCTTGCCCTGCCGGGATGGGGGCTTCCGCCCCCGGCGCCTGCGACGCTCCCCCGAGGATATTTGCAGACAGAAGAAAGGGGGCCGCAGCCCCCCATCCCTTTCAGTCGCCGGATCTCCGCGCCGGAGGCCCGCCCAAGGCGGATCACTCGTCGAGGACGGAGTCGTCGCTTTCGCCTTCGCCGCTCACCCCGAATTCGAGACCGTGGCTGGCACGGATCTTGTCCTCGATCTCGGCCGCCACGGTGGCGTTCGATTTCAGGAAGGCCTTGGCGTTCTCGCGGCCCTGGCCGATGCGCTCGTCACCGTAGGAATACCAGGCGCCGGACTTCTCCACCACGCCGGCCTTGACGCCGAGGTCGAGAAGCTCGCCGGTCTTGGAGATGCCTTCGCCGTACATGATGTCGAACTCGACCTGCTTGAAGGGCGGCGCGACCTTGTTCTTCACCACCTTCACGCGGGTCGCGTTGCCGACAACCTCGTCACGATCCTTGATCGCGCCGATGCGGCGGATGTCGAGCCGGACCGAGGCGTAGAACTTCAGCGCGTTGCCGCCGGTGGTGGTTTCCGGGCTGCCGAACATGACGCCGATCTTCATCCGGATCTGGTTGATGAAGATCACCATGCAGTTCGAGCGGCTGATCGAGGCGGTCAGCTTGCGCATCGCCTGGCTCATCAGCCGGGCCTGGGCACCGACGGTCGCGTCGCCCATATCGCCCTCGAGCTCGGCCTTCGGCGTGAGCGCCGCGACCGAGTCGACCACGACGAGGCTGACCGCGCCCGAGCGCACCAGCGTGTCGACAATCTCCAGCGCCTGCTCGCCCGTGTCGGGCTGAGAGATCAGCAGTTCGTCGAGGTTCACGCCGAGCTTGCGGGCATATTGCGGGTCGAGCGCGTGTTCGGCGTCGACGAAGGCGCAGACGCCGCCCTTCTTCTGCTCCTCGGCCACGACATGCAGCGTCAGCGTCGTCTTGCCCGAGCTTTCCGGCCCATAGATCTCAACGATCCGACCCTTCGGCAGGCCGCCGATGCCGAGCGCGATGTCGAGGCCCAGCGAGCCCGTCGAGGTCGACGCGATCTCTGCCACCGGGCTGTCGGCGCCAAGGCGCATGATCGAGCCCTTGCCGAATTGCCGCTCGATCTGGGCGAGCGCCGAATCGAGCGCCTTCTGCTTGTCCATGTTACGGGTCCCGTTGAAGTCCAGAAGGTTGGCCGTCGCCATCGTTTCGGTTCCTTATTCCATAGCCCGTCCGCCTGGGCAATGCGGGTGATGTTCGCTTCTTGTTCCCATTCCTTATGAGATCAAATGGGGAACAAAGCAATCCGAATTTCCTAAAATCCGACTTTTTCCTATCTCGGTTAAAAGTTAGTTTAAGCCGGCCCGGGAGCGGGGGCGGAGGCGAAAAGGGCCGATATGCTGGTATTCTGGGAGCAGAAGCTCGTCTTTCTCGCGACACCGAAGGCCGGCTCCACCGCCGTGGAGCGCGCGCTCGAATCGCTGGCGGAGGTCGCCATCGCGCGCCCGCCGGCGCTGAAGCACACGCCGATTTACCGATATCGCCGCTTCTTTCAGCCCTGGCTTGAGAAATCGGCACAGGCGGAGTTTACCGCCGTGGCGCTGATGCGTGAGCCGGTCAGCTGGCTGGGCAGCTGGTACCGCTTCCGCCAGCGCGAGGATGTCATGCATCCGGCCAATTCCACCCGTGGCATGAGCTTCGACGACTTCGTGCTGGCCTATCTGAAAAAACCCCGGCCGGGATTTGCCAATGTCGGCAGCCAGGCGAAATTCCTGCTCGGCCCCGACGGGCGGGGCGTGGAGCATATTTTCCCCTACGAGGAAATGGGCGCCTTCCTCGCCTTCCTCGAGGAGCGGCTTGGCTGCGAGATCGTGCTGCCACGCGTGAATGTCTCGCCCCCGGCGGAGACCGCACTTTCGGCCGGGGTCGAGGCGCGGCTGCGGGCGGAATGCGCAGAGGACTTCGAACTCTACGCCCGGGTGCGGGCGGACGCGGCGGGCGAAGGCTGAGCGATGTCGCGGCTGCTGCCTCTCCTCTTCGCGCTGGGTGTCGGCTACCTGCTGTGGCATTTCTCGGCCTGGCGGACGCTGCGGGAGCTCAACGGAAAATCCTCCGACCTGGCCGATGCGCGGCTTCTGGAGATCTGCGACCGGCTGGCGGCGGCGCTGGGGGTGCAGGCGGTGCCGGTGCGCGTCTACGAGGTGCCGGAGGTCAACGGGCTTGCCGCGCCAGACGGGCAGATCTTCCTGACGCGCGGCTTCTACGAGCGCTACCGCTCGGGCGCGGTGACGGCGGAGGAGATGGCGAGCGTGATCGCCCATGAACTGGGCCATGTCGCGCTGGGTCACGCGCGGCGTCGGATGATCGACTTCTCTGCCCAAAATGCGATGCGGGCGGTGCTGGTGGCGATCGCCTCGCGGCTGGTGCCGGGCTTCGGGGCATGGCTTGGCGAGGGGATCACCCGGCTGCTGGCGGCGCGGCTCTCGCGGCAGGACGAATACGAGGCCGACGCCTATGCCGCGGCGCTGCTGGCCAAGGCCGGGATCGGATCCGGGCCGCAGATCTCGCTTTTCCGCAAGATGGCGGCGCTGGCGGGAAGCGGGCACGGGCCGGCCTGGCTTGCCAGCCATCCAGCGACGCGCGAACGGATCGCGGCGGTGGAGCGGCTGGTCGCGGGCTGGGGGGCGTGAGGGCGGCGGCGCCGTGTCCCGGATCACGCCATGGGCTTGAGGATCTCCACCTCCTGCCCGTCGCGAAGCGCGGTGTAGAAGCAGGACCGGCGGTTGGTGTGGCAGGCGGGGCCCTCCTGCCGGACAAGCACCAGCAGGCAGTCGCGGTCACAGTCGATCCGCATCTCGACAAGGTGCTGCAGGTGGCCGGAGCTTTCGCCCTTCACCCAGAAATCCTGGCGCGAGCGCGACCAGTAGGTGACGCGGCCGCTCGCAAGGGTGCGGGAGACGGACTCGGCGTTCATCCAGGCCATCATCAGCACCTCGCCCGAGGCGTGGTCCTGCGCGATGGCCGGGATCAGGCCCGCGGCATCGTAGCGGAGCGTGTCGGGATCGAAGGGCATGGTGGCTCCTTTGCTTTTCGGGCCGGCGCCTCTATCTAAGGCGCAGGACCGGCCGGGGAAAGACATGAGCGACAACGACCTCATCAAGCTCTATTCGCAGCGCATTCTCGCGCTGGCGGCCGATATTCCCCATACCAGGCGGCTGGAGCACCCCGACGCGACCGTCAAGCGGCGGTCGCCGCTCTGCGGCTCCACCATCACCGTGGACGTCGCGGTGAAGGACGGGCGGATCGTTGATTTCGGCCAGGACGTGAAGGCCTGCGCGCTCGGCCAGGCCTCGGCCTCGGTCGTCGGCCGCCAGATGATCGGCCGCAGCCGGGCCGAGGTGGAACGCGGGCGCGACCAGCTGCGCGCCATGCTGAAGGAGGGCGGACCGGTGCCCGAGGCGCCCTTCGACGGGCTTGAGGTGCTCCTGCCGGCGCGCGACTACAAGAACCGACACGCCTCCATCCTGCTCGCCCTCGAGGCCACCGCCGAGGCCATGGCCCAGGCCGAGGAACACGCCTCCGCCTGAGGGCGTGCTGAACGCTTTCTTCATCTCCGCGCCATAGCCTCGCCCCCGTCCCGAAACGGTGAGGCCGCGATGACGCCACAGCCCCTGCGCCCGACAGATCCGGGTGAGACCCCTGCCCCGTCCGGCGCCGATCTCGACGCGCTGGCGCGGGCGGCAGCCTCGCTCGGGCGCGACATCGTCGATGTCGCGGGCCATCTTGACGCGATCGACCGCGATGCGGCGGGGCAGATCGCGCTGCTGGCCGAGCTGCGCCGCGCCTCTGAGCGCCTGAGCACCGGCAACCGCGCCATGGGTCGGACGAGCGCCGAGGTTGCGGAGGCGACCGAGGCCGCGCTTGGCGTCGTCGAGGGCGCGATCGAACGGCTGCGCCTTGCAGGAAGCCGCAGCCGCACCGTCGCGGAATGGGTGCAATCGCTGCAGGACCGGATGACGGAGGTCGGCAGCATGCTGAGCGGCATGACCAGGTCAAACGACGAGATCGCCAGCATCGCCCGGCAGGTCACCATCCTCGCCATCAATGCCAAGATCGAGGCCGCACGTGCCGGCGAGGCCGGCCGCGGCTTTGCAGTGGTGGCGGAGGAAATCAACGCGCTCGCCTCCAAGACCGGGGTGACGGCGGCGGCGATCAGCGGCAACCTCGGCGCGCTCTCCGGTCAGGTCGGGCTGATGCGGCGCGAGGCCGGAGAGGTGGCGGGCGACGCCGCGGCGCTGCTGGCCGATGCGGCGGAAACGGACCAGGCCATGGCCGCGATCTCTGCCGGCACGCGCAAGGCGAGCGAGGGCGCCGGCGCCATCGCCGGCCAGGCGGCGGAAACCGGCGCGGCGGCAGAGGCCGTCCTGCCCGCGGTGGAGGAGATCGAGGCCGCCGCGCGCTCCACCGCCGCCGGGATCCATGCCGCGCACCGGAAGATCGAGACGCTGGTCGACACCTCCGAGGCGCTGGTGCAGGGCACGGTCGGCGCAGGCGGCGAAAGCGGCGGCGACCGGCAGTTCATCGAACTGGCGATGACGGTCGCCGCCGATATCGGCCGGGCCTTCGAGCAGGGGATCGCCCGCCACAAGATCAGCGAGGCCCAGCTATTCGACAGCCGGTATCGCCCGGTGCCGGGGACCGATCCGCAGCAGGTCACCACCGGCTTCACGGCCTTTACCGATCAGGTGCTGCCCGCGCTGCAGGAGCCGGTGCTGGCGCGCGACCACCGCATCGTCTTCTGCGCCGCGATCGACCGGAACGGGTATCTGCCGACGCATAACCGCAAGTTCTCGCAGCCACAGGGACCCGACCCGGCCTGGAACGCGGCGCATTGCCGCAACCGGCGGATCTTCGACGACCGGGTGGGGCTGAAGGCCGGCCGCTCCACCGCGCCCTTTCTGCTGCAGGTCTACCGCCGCGACATGGGCGGCGGCGAGTTCGCCATCATGAAGGACCTTTCCGCCCCGATCCGCGTCAATGGCCGCCATTGGGGCGCGCTCAGGCTGGCCTACAGCCTGTAACCGCGCCGCCCGTCGCGGCCTGGCGCGGCCCTCGGACCGTGGGGAAGAATGCCGCGACGGGGATTTTTTCCGCCTGCCGGGGCCGCGCCCTTGCGGCCCACCGAGGCGCGCAATAGATTCATCGCCGAACCACAGAGGACATTTGCGCCCCATGGCGATGGAAGCCCAGGACATCGAGAAACTGATCCGCGACGCCTTTCCCGAGGCGAAGATCACCATTACGGACCTCGCCGGAGACGGCAACCACTGGGCCGCAGAGGTGATCGACGAAAGCTTCCGCGGCCTCAACCGCGTGCAGCAGCAGCGTGCCGTCTACCAGAGCCTGAAGGGCAAGATGGACGGACCGAGCGGCGAGCTGCATGCGCTGGCGCTGACGACGAAGGCGCCGGCCTGACCCGGCGATGACAGCATGGGCGGCGCGGGACCCCTCCCCGGCCGCGAGACAAGGAAAGGGCTCGCAGATGAGCGCTCAGGATACGATCCGCGACACCGTGGCAGCGCATGACGTGGTGCTGTTCATGAAAGGCACCAAGATGATGCCGCAATGCGGCTTCTCCAGCCGGGTGGCCGGGGTGCTGAACTACATGGGCGTCGATTTCGCCGATGTGAACGTGCTGGAGGATCCGGAGATCCGCCAGGGCATCAAGGATTTCTCGGAGTGGCCGACGATCCCGCAGCTTTACGTGAAGGGCGAATTCGTGGGCGGCTGCGATATCGTGACCGAAATGACGCTGTCGGGCGAACTCGACCAGCTCTTCGAGTCCAAGGGCGTCGCCTACGACAAGGAAGCCGCCGACAAGATCCGCGAAGCGAACGCCTGATCGCGTGACGCAGCCCCGCCGCCGGGCCGTCAGGCCGAGGGCGGCGGGGGATCGGACGCCGGCGGCAGCCGGTCGGCCAGCGCCGCGGCCAGCGCCTCGCTGCGGGCGGCGACTTCGGCAAGCGTCTCTGTCACCGCGCGCGGCAGCACCGGCACCTCGATCCGCGCCGGGGCCGGCGCGGGACGCGAGCGGAATTCTTCGAGCTCCGCCTCCAGCTTGGCGAGCTTTCCGCCCTGCACCCGCATCTGGTCCTCGGTCCCCGCCAGCCGGTCGGCCAGCATCAGCCCTGCCATCAGAAGCATCCGCGCCTCGGGCATCCGGCCGATCTGGTCGAGCAGCGAGGAGGCCTCGTTGTCCAGAAGCTTCGCGGCCGAGCGCAGAAAATGTTCCTCTCCGGCCTGACAGGCGACGTCGAAGGGGCGGCCGCCGATGGTGATGGTGACCTCAGGCATGGCTCGTCTCCCCGATCAGCGGCTTCAGCTCGGCCAGAATGCTGTCCAGCTCGGCCAGCTCGGCGGCGCGCGCCGCCTTCAGCTCGGCCAGCTCCGCGGCCAGCCCGTCCTCGCCGCCGCCCTCCGCCGTTTCGCGCATGGCGCGCATGGTCTCGCGTAATTGAACATTCGTGGCCTTGAGCTTCTGCAGCTCCAGCGCCTGCTCGTCGACCTGCTTGAGAAGCGCCTGCACACGCGCCTCCAGCGGCGCCACGACCCCGGCCTGCTTTTCATGCAGAAGCCGCACGCGCTCGTTCAACTGGGCATTCGCGTCGCGCTCGGCGGCCAGCGCCTCGGCCAGTTCGGCCTTCTCGGCATCGTCGCCCGCGGGCCCGCCGGCCGAGGGATAGCGCAGTTCCAGCGCATCCAGCGCCTCGATCCCGGCGCCGATGCGGTCCAGGGCCTGGCCGATCCGCCGTTCATAATCTTCCAGATCGTCCATCGCCTGCTCCTTCCGCTCCGGGGGGCTTGCGGCGAATCGCGCCGACGCTCCCTTTGGCCCATGATAAACCGAAGCGCCGGGCGATTTCTTCCCACAATCCTGCGCTTGGCCCCTCGCCGCCGATGCGCCGGAGGCCGCGCAGAGGCGCGGCTGCGCTTGAACTACGGCGAAAGCTTGGTATCAGGGCAGCGGTGCCACTCGGGCGCGCCCGCAAGCGGAGGAGACTTACCTTGGATATCGCCACCCTTCGGAACCAGCATCCCGAACACTGGCGCCGGGCCTCGGCCCTGCGGATGCTGGCGATCGACGCTGTTCAGGCCGCGAATTCCGGCCACCCCGGCATGCCGATGGGCATGGCCGACGTCGCGACGGTGCTGTTTTCGAAGCACCTGAAGTTCGACGCGAAAAACCCCGACTGGCCGGATCGCGACCGCTTCATCCTTTCGGCCGGGCACGGCTCCATGCTGCTTTACGGCCTCTTGCATCTGACCGGTTCGCCCGACATGTCGATCGAGGAGATCCGCAACTTCCGGCAATGGGGCTCGAAAACCGCGGGCCACCCGGAATACGGCCATGCCAAGGGAATCGAGACGACGACCGGCCCGCTGGGCCAGGGCATCGCCAATTCCGTGGGCTTCGCCATTGCCGAGGAGGCGCTGCGCGCCCGCTTCGGCCGCAAGATCGTCGACCACCACACCTGGGTGATCGCGGGCGACGGATGCCTGATGGAGGGGATCAGCCACGAGGCAATCGGCCTTGCCGGCTGCCAGCAGCTTTCGAAGTTGATCGTCCTTTGGGACAACAACGGCATCTCGATCGACGGCAAGGTGAGCCTGTCGGACATCACCGACCAGCGCGCGCGCTTCGCCGCGGCCGGCTGGACCGTGCTTCACTGCGACGGGCACGACCCCGATGATATCGACCGGGCGATGACGGCCGCGAAGGCCTCCTCCAAGCCCGTCTTCATCGACTGCAAGACCCATATCGGATTCGGCTCGCCGAAGAAGCAGGACACTGCGGGGGCGCATGGCTCGCCGCTCGGCCCTGAAGAGATCGCCAAGGTGCGCGAGATCTACGGCTGGGATTACCCGCCCTTCGTGGTGCCCGCCGACATCAAGGCGGAATGGGAAGCCATCGGCGCGCGCGGCAGCAAGGTCCGCACGGAATGGGAGGATCGCCTTGCGGCGCTGTCCGCGGCCCGGCAGGCGGAATTCACCCGCGTCACCGACCGCGTGGCACCGAAGAAGCTCTCCGCCGTCGTCCGCGCGCTGAAGAAGCAGGTCAGCGAGGCGCAGCCGAAGGTCGCCACGCGGAAGGCCTCGGAAATGGCGCTGGAGGTAATCAACCCGGTGATGCCGGAAAACATCGGCGGCTCGGCCGACCTGACCGGTTCCAACAACACCCGGACGGGCGATCTGGGCATGTTCACGCCCGAGAACCGCAAGGGCCGCTATATCCACTACGGCATCCGCGAACATGGCATGGCGGCGGCGATGAACGGCATGGTGCTGCACGGCGGCGTCCGGCCCTATGGCGGCACCTTCCTGTGCTTCACCGACTATGCCCGCGGCGCGATGCGGCTTTCGGCGCTGATGGGGGCGCCCTCGATCTACGTCATGACGCATGACTCGATCGGCCTGGGCGAGGACGGTCCGACCCACCAGCCGGTGGAGCATCTCGGGATCTGCCGCGCCACGCCCAACACCTGGGTCTTCCGCCCCGCCGACACGGTGGAGACGGCCGAGGCCTGGGAACTGGCGCTGAGCTCGACCTCCACCCCTTCGGTCCTCGCGCTGTCGCGGCAGAACCTGCCGACGGTGCGCACCACGCATACCAACCGCAACCTCACCGCGCAGGGCGGCTACGTGCTGGCCGAGGCGGAGGGCAAGCGCAAGGCGATCTTGATCGCGACCGGATCGGAGGTCGAGATCGCGATGAAGGCCAAGGCGATGCTGGAGGCCGAGGGCATCGGCACCCGCGTCGTCTCCATGCCCTGCATGGAGCTTTTCGCGGCTCAGCCCGAAAGCTATCGCAAGAAGGTGCTGCCGGCCGGACCGGTGCGCATCGCCATCGAGGCCGCCGGCCGCCAGGGCTGGGACCGCTGGCTGCTGGGCGAGCGCGGGCGCGAGGCGAAATCGGCCTTTATCGGGATGGAGGGCTTCGGCGCCTCCGCCCCGGCGCCGGAACTCTACGAGCATTTCGGCATTACCGCCGAAGCCGCGGCCGCCAAGGTCAAGGAGCTGCTCTGATCCCCTGACGGATCCCCCTGCCCCGGGCGCGCAGTTGCGCCCGGGTTACTCTCCCGGCGGAGCGTATCGGTGACCGACCGCATTGCCCTGATCCTTGCCGCTTTCGTGACAGCGGCGCTTGCGGTGGATCACTTTGCCTTCCGCTCCCAAGGACTTATCTTCGCTGGGCGGGAACTAACCGCCTTCATTGATTTCCTCGAATTCTGGCGATAGGCCGCTGACAGGCCGGGGAGCCTCCGCCCGGGGGCCCACGGGCGCCTCGCCAATCCCCCGGGCCGCTGCAATCTGTGAAAGGAAGATGCCATGACTGTGAAGGTAGCCATCAACGGGTTCGGCCGGATCGGCCGGAACGTGCTGCGCGCGATCATCGAGTCCGGCCGGACGGATATCGAAGTGGTGGCGATCAACGACCTTGGCCCGGTCGAGACCAACGCGCACCTGCTGCGCTACGACTCGGTCCACGGCCGCTTCCCGCATACCGTGACCACGACCGCCGACACGATCGACGCCGGCCGCGGCCCGATGCGCGTGACCGCGATCCGCAACCCGGCGGACCTGCCCTGGGGCGATGTCGACATCATCATGGAATGCACCGGCATCTTCACCTCGAAGGAAAAGGTGCAGCCGCACCTGTCGACCGGCGCCAAGCGCGTGCTGATCTCGGCACCCGGCGATGGGGCGGACAAGACGATCGTCTTCGGGGTCAACCACGACACGCTGACCAAGGATGACATCGTCGTCTCCAATGGCTCCTGCACCACGAACTGCCTGGCGCCGGTCGCCAGCGTGCTGGACGACAACTTCGGCATCGTTACCGGCTTCATGACCACGATCCACAGCTACACCGGCGACCAGCCGACGCTCGACACGCTGCACGAGGACCTTTACCGCGCCCGCGCCGCGGCGATGTCGATGATCCCGACCTCGACCGGCGCGGCCAGGGCGCTGGGCCTGGTGCTGCCGCGGCTGAAGGGCAAGCTGGACGGCTCCTCCGTCCGCGTGCCGACGCCGAACGTCTCCTGCATCGACCTGAAGGTGGTGCTGGAGAAGAGCGCGACCGTGGAAGAGATCAACGCCGCGATCAAGGCCGCCTCGGAAGGCAAGCTGAAGGGCGTGCTGGGCTACGAGACCGCGCCGCTGGTCTCGCACGACTACAACCACAACGCCCATTCCTCGACCTTCGCGGCCGATCAGACCAAGGCGCTGCCGGCGAACTTCATCCGCGTGCTGAGCTGGTACGACAACGAATGGGGCTTCTCCAACCGCATGAGCGATACCGCCGTTGCGATGGGCAAGCTCATCTGAACTCTACGGGGCATCCCTTCGGGGGTGCCCCGATTCCCCTGCGGGCCCCGGGCCCGCCCCCTTCCCCAAAATGGAAACCTCCGTCGCCTGCCCCCTTCGGGGCCGGGCCGCCGGGATTTGACATAGATCAAGAGCCAAGACAATTTTGCAGAGCCTATGCGTTCGGCGCATAGCGGCAGGGCCAAGCTGTCGGTTGTTGGTGAGGGGCTTCGGGTCCATCTGTTGTGCGACGACGAAAGGTCGCCAAGAGATCCGAAAGGAGCCAGACCATGAAAACCTTCCGCGAAGTCCGCAGCGCGCTCCGCAACGCCGCCGCCTACCGGCGCACTGTTTCGCAGCTGCGCCAGCTGCCCAACGACCTGAAACTCGACCTCGACATCTACGATGGCGACATCCCGGCCATCGCCCGCCGCGCGATCTACGGCGCGTAAGGTAAGGAGGCCAAGCCCATGAAATCGCTGAGCCAACGCTTCCGCGCCTACCGCACGTACCGCCGCACCGTGGCCGAACTGACCGCGCTGCCAGCCGAGGTACGGGCCGAGCATCACCTGGACGCCGGCACCATCGCGCAGATTGCCAACGAGGCCGCCGCCCGTCGCTGACGGCGGCTTCCCCCCCTAGCCGAGCCGGGCCAGAAGCGCCTCGCGCACCGCAGGGGAAACGAATTTCGACACATCCCCGCCGAGCCGCGCGATCTCCTTCACCAGTTTCGAGGCAATCGCCTGGTGCCGCGCTTCCGCCATCAGGAAGACCGTCTCGATCGAGGCGTCGAGCGCGCGGTTCATGCCGACCATCTGGTATTCATACTCGAAATCCGCCACGGCCCTGAGGCCGCGGATGATCACCTGCGCGCCGACATCGCGGGCGCAGTCGATCAGAAGGTTCTCGAACGGATGGGCGACGATCTCGATCCCGGTCTTGCGCGCAAGCGCGGCGCATTCCGCCTCGAGCATCGCAACCCGCTCTTCGAGCGAGAAAAGCGGCCCCTTGTCGCGGTTGATCGCCACGCCGATCACCAGCCGGTCGACCAGCACCGTCGCGCGCTCGATGATATCGAGATGGCCCAGGGTGACCGGGTCGAACGTGCCCGGGTAGAGTCCGATGCGCATGCGGCCCTCCTGACGCTGCTCCGGCGCACGCAACAATATTGCGCTCCGGAACGCAAGGGGCTCAATGCCGCGGCGGGCCTCAGTAGCCCTTGATCATCCCCTCGAGTGCGTCGCGTTCCATGGAAAGCTGCTGGAGCCGCGCCTTCACCACGTCACCGATCGAGATCATGCCGACCATTGCGCCCGCATGCATCACCGGCATGTGGCGAAAGCGGCCCTCGGTCATCCGCTCCAGCACGCTTTCGGCGCTGTCCTCGCGGTTGCAGCCGACGATTTCGGCGGTCATCAGCTCCTCGACCGGCAGCGAGAGACAGCCCGGGCCCTGGCGCCCCAGTTCGCGCACCACGTCCCGCTCCGACAGGATGCCGGCCACGTGCCGCCCATCCTCCGAGACGATGAGCGCGCCGATGCGCCGGGCCGAGAGCAGTTCCACCGCCTCTGCGACGGTGCTTCCGGGCGGAACGGTGACCACTTCGGCCGAGGGTTTGCCGTTGAGTATCTCCTGCACGATCATGCTGATGCCTCCTCCTCCAAGGGGAAAGGACAGGGTCGGCCCCGATCACATTTCTGTCAAGTCACGCTTTCCAGGCGCGCGACTTCCCGGCGGAGACCCTGGGCGAGGAGATCAGCGAAGCGGTTCAGACGCTCCACCCTGCGGTCGTCGGCATGGCGGATGAGGTAGAAGGCCCGCTTCAGCGCCACGTCCCCGGGCAGAACCTTCACCAGTTCCGGCGCGCCGGCGAGCGCGAAGTCATGCACCACGGCCACCCCCGCCCCGCCGCGCACCCAATTCAGTTGCACGGTGACGGAGTTGGAGGCGAGCGGCACCGTCTCTGCGCCTACCTCGCCCAGGTAGTCGAGTTCCTTGTCGAAGATCATGTCGGCGATATAGCCGACGAAGCGGTGCTGGCGCAGGTCTGCGGGCGTGGCAATCGGCGCGTGGCGGGCCAGGTAATCCCGGCTCGCGGCCAGGTGCAGGTGATAGTCGGTGATCTTCTGCACTGTCAGCCGCCCGGCCTCGGGCCGGCTGACGGCGATGGCCATGTCCGCCTCGCGTTTCGAGAGGTTGAAGACCCGTGGCAGGGCCACGATCTGCACCTCCAGCCCCGGGTTCTCGTCACAGATCTGGGCCACGACCTGCGGCAGGACGAAGGTGGCGCAGCCGTCCGGCGCGCCGATGCGGATCTGCCCGGAAAGCTGGCCCGGCGCGCCGCGCAGCTCCTCCATCGCGCCGGTCATGGCCTGTTCGGCGCGGGTGGCATGGGCCAGAAGCCGCGTGCCCTCGTCGGTCAGCGCATAGCCCTGCGGCGACTTGGTGAAGAGCCGTGCGCCGAGCGCCTCTTCCAGCCGGGCAACGCGGCGGCCGACGGTGGCGGGATCGATCTTCAGCACCCGGCCGGCGCGGCTGAGGCTTTCGGACCTCGCCACGGCAAGGAAGATACGCAGGTCGTCCCAGTCTGCCATGAGGGCTCCGCCCGGCGCTCGAAAGCTTTGCAGGATTGCAAAACGCTTTTGGAAACTTGCCCCTTTTCCGGGCAAAAACGCAAGCCTATGGTGCGCCCAACCCGCGCTAGACCTCATGGAGGAGACAGAGATGACCGAACTCACCCACTGGATCAACGGCAAGCACGTGAAGGGCACCTCGGGCCGCTTCGCCGATGTCTTCAACCCCGCCACGGGCGAGGTTCAGGCGAAGGTGCCGCTGGCCTCCGTGGCCGAGCTGGACGCCGCCGTGGCCGCCGCCGCCGCCGCGCAGGAGGGATGGGCCGCGACCAACCCGCAGCGCCGCGCCCGGGTGATGATGGCCTTCGGGGATCTCATCAACAAGCATATGGACGAGCTGGCGGAACTCGTCAGCCGCGAGCATGGCAAGACGCTGCCGGACGGGCGCGGCGACGTGCAGCGCGGGCTTGAGGTCGTCGAGGTCTGCATGGGCGCGCCCCACATGCTCAAGGGTGAATACACCAATGACGGGGGCCCCGGCATCGACCTTTACTCCATGCGCCAACCCCTTGGCGTCGTTGCCGGAATCACGCCGTTCAATTTCCCCGCCATGATCCCGCTATGGAAGATGGCACCGGCGCTGACCGCCGGGAACGCGATGATCCTGAAACCGTCGGAGCGCTGCCCCTCGACCTCGCTTCGGCTGGCCGAACTCTTGAAGGAAGCGGGCCTGCCCGATGGCGTGCTGCAGGTCGTGAACGGCGACAAGGAGGCGGTCGACGCGATCCTCGACAACGACACGGTGCAGGCGGTGGGCTTCGTCGGCTCTACCCCGATCGCGCAGTACATCTATGGCCGGGCGGCGACGAACGGCAAGCGCGCGCAATGCTTCGGCGGCGCGAAGAACCACATGATCATCATGCCGGATGCCGATCTCGACAAGGCTGCGGATGCGCTGGTGGGCGCGGGCTACGGCGCCGCGGGCGAGCGCTGCATGGCGATCTCGGTCGCGGTTCCGGTGGGCGAGAAGACCGCCGACGCGCTGATCGAGCGGCTGGTGCCGCGGATCGAGAAGCTGAAGGTCGGCCCCTACACCGCGGGCAACGACATCGACTATGGCCCCGTCATCACCGCCGCCGCCAAGGCGCGGATCGAGGGGCTGGTCGAAAGCGGCCTGGCGCAGGGCGCCAAGCTGGTCGTCGACGGCCGGGGCTTCAAGCTGCAGGGCTACGAGAGCGGATTCTTCGTCGGCCCTTCGCTGTTCGACAATGTCACACCGGAGATGGACATCTACCGCGAAGAGATCTTCGGGCCGGTACTTTCCACCGTGCGGGCAAAGACTTACGACGATGCCCTCACCCTGGTGAAGGACAATCCCTACGGCAATGGCACGGCGATCTACACCGCCGACGGCGACACGGCGCGGGATTTCGCCAACAAGGTGAACGTGGGCATGGTGGGGATCAACTTCCCGATCCCGGTGCCGCTGAGCTACCACACCTTCGGCGGCTGGAAGAAATCGGCCTTCGGCGACCTGAACCAGTACGGGCCGGACGCGTTCCGCTTCTACACGCGGACCAAGACCGTCACCCAGCGGTGGTTCTCGGGCATCAAGGAAGGCGGCGAGTTCCACTTCAAGGCGATGGACTGAACCCGCACGGGATGCGGGGACCATCCCGCATCCCGTCCGACCCTGCACGCACCGTCACCGCCGGCGCAGGATTGATAGATGAGCGTGGGCGTGGTTTGTCAGAAGCTGGCGGCCGCGCAGGCCGACTGGGAGAGACATGCCGGCAAGCTTCCGCATCCTGCCCAAGCACGGGCTCGTCTACGTCAGGCTCTACGGCCATATCTGGCCTGCCGAAAGCCTCGAGGCTTTACGCAACTATCTCCGCCATCCCGATTTCCGGCCCGGCCAGAAGCAGCTGATCGACATGGGCGGGATCGAGGTGATGGAGCGCGACTTCACCGGCCTGGCCGGGTTGCAGGCGGAAATGGCGGGAGCGTTCCTGGGAAGCGAGCCGCAGGTTCTCATGGCCTTCCTCGCCCCGACGCCGATGTCCCAATTCGCCGCGGCCTTCGCCGCACGGCCCTGGGAGCCGTTCGACCACTTCGTCGCCCGGGTCGTGGACAACGAGACGGCGGCGTTTGATTTTCTGGGCCTGACCGGGCTCAGGCTTTCCGATCTGGAGCCTGAGTTCGAGTGAACCGGGGGAAAAGATGGATTTCGCGCTGAGCGAGGAACAGCAGGCTATCTTCGACATGGCCAGGGACGTCGGCCAGGCCGAGATCGCGCCGAATGCCCGCACCTGGGAGCAGGCCGGAACGATCCCCAGGACGCTCTGGCCGAAGCTCGCGGAGCTGGGCCTCGGCGGGCTCTACATCTCGGAAGACTATGGCGGCAGCGGGCTTGGACGGCTGGACGCGACGCTGGTTTTCGAGGCGCTGGCCATGGCCTGCCCCGCCGTCTCTGCCTTCCTGTCGATCCACAACATGTGCGGCGCGATGATCGAGCGTTTCGGCTCGGAGGAGCTGAAGGCGCGGCTGCTGCCGAAGCTCTGCGCGATGGAGACGATCTTCTCCTACTGCCTGACGGAGCCAGGATCGGGCTCGGACGCGGCGGCGCTGCGGACCCGGGCGGAGCGCACCGGCGAGGGCTACGCGTTGACCGGCACCAAGGCCTTCATCTCCGGCGGCGGTTATTCGGATGCCTATATCGTCATGGCACGGACCGGGGGTGACGGGCCGCGGGGCATCTCTGCCCTGATCGTGGAGGCCGGCGCGCCGGGCCTGTCCTTCGGCGGGCTGGAAGACAAGATGGGCTGGCGCGCGCAGGAAACCCGTCAGGTCCAGTTCGACGGCTGCGCTGTGCCGGCCGGAAACCTGCTGGGCGAGGAGGGCCGGGGGTTTTCCTATGCGATGGCCGGGCTCGACGGCGGGCGGCTCAACATCGCGGCCTCGGCGCTGGGCGGGGCACAGGCGGCTTTCGACGCGACGCTGCGCTACATGGCCGACCGCCATGCCTTCGGCAAGCCGCTGGCAGCCTTCCAGGCGCTGCAGTTCCGCCTCGCCGAGATGAAGGTGAAGCTGCACGCCTCGCGCACCTTCCTGCGCCGCGCGGCCTGGGAGCTGGACCGCGCCGGCCCCGAGGCCACGAAATACTGCGCCATGGCGAAGCTGATGGTGACCGACGCGGCCTTCGCCGTCGCCAACGACTGCCTGCAGATGCACGGCGGCTACGGCTACCTGGCGGACACGGGCATCGAGAAGATCGTGCGCGACCTGCGCGTCCACCAGATCCTTGAAGGCACGAACGAGATCATGCGGGTCATCATCGCCCGTTCGCTGGTGGAGGGCGCGTGATGGCGGAGATCGAGACCCGGATCGAGGGGCGGATCGGCCGGATCACCCTGAACCGGCCGCAGGCGCTCAACGCGCTCGACGCGCCGATGTGCCGGGCGCTCGACGATGCGCTGGTGGCCTGGTCGGGCGACCCCGCGGTGGCGCTGGTGGTGATCGACGCGGCGGGGGAGCGCGCCTTCTGCGCCGGGGGCGACATTGCCAGCGTCTACCGCGAAGGCATAGCCGGGGCCACGGCCGGCGCGCGCGCCTTCTGGCGCGAGGAATACGTGATGAACGCGCGGCTGGCGGAATACCCGAAACCGGTGGTCAGCCTGATGCAGGGCTACGTGATGGGCGGCGGGGTCGGGATCGGCTGCCACGGCCATCCCCGGGTGGTGGGTGAGACCACGAAGATGGCGATGCCGGAATGCGCGATCGGGCTGATCCCCGACGTGGGCGGCACCTATCTGCTGGGCCGCGCGCCGGGTCTTGCGGGCGATTACCTCGGGCTCACCGGAACGCGGATGGGTCCAGGCGACGCGATCTACGCGGGGTTCGCCGACCGGTTCGTTCCGGAGGCGGACTGGCCCGCACTGATCGCCGCGCTTGCGGAGGCGGGAAGCATCGCGCCGCTCGACAGCTTCGCCGCCCCCCCGCCCGAAGGCACCCTGCCGGCACGGCAGGCGGAGATCGACACGCTCTTTGCCGGCGCGGACCTGGCCGCGATCCTTGCCGCGCTGCGCGGCGCGGGCACCGACTTCGCGGCCGCCACGCTGGGGCTGATCGAGGCGGGCTCTCCGCTTTCGGCCGCCTGCACCCTTGCCATGGTCCGCGCCCAGCGGGCCGCGCCCGACCTGCGCCGGGCGCTGCAAGCGGAATACCGCTATACCCATCGCGCGGTGGAGCGCTCGGACCTGCTGGAGGGGATCCGCGCCGCCGTGATCGACAAGGACCGCAGCCCGCGCTGGCAGATCACCGGAGCGGCGGCGGAAGCGCGGGCGGAGGAGATGCGCGCCCCGCTCGGCGACGAGGAACTTTCATTCGGGGAGGACTGACCATGCGGATCGGCTTTATCGGCCTCGGCAACATGGGCGCGCCGATGGCGGCCAATCTTGCGGCGGCGGGGCACGAGGTGGCGGGGTTCGACATCGCGGCGCCGATGCCCGCGGGGGTGGCCAAGGCGGCCTCGATCGCAGAGGCCGCCGCCGGGGCCGAGGTCGTCCTTACCATGCTCCCCGACGGCGCGATCCTGCGGCGCGTGGCGGCCGAGGCGATCCCGGCGATGGCGCGGGGCGCGGCGCTCTGCGACTGCTCAACGGTCGATATCGACAGCGCCCGCGCGGTGGCGGAGGAGGCCCGCGCCGCGGGGCTCGGCGCGCTCGATGCGCCGGTGTCGGGCGGGATCGGCGGGGCCGCGGCGGGCACGCTGACCTTCATGGTCGGCGGCACGGCGGAAGCCTTCGCCCGCGTGGCGCCGCTCTTCGATGTCATGGGCCAGAAGGCGGTTCACTGCGGCGCCTCGGGCGCGGGCCAGGCGGCGAAGATCTGCAACAACATGATCCTTGGCGCGACGATGATCGCGACCTGCGAGGCTTTCGCGTTGGCCGACAAGCTGGGCCTCGAGCGCCAGAAGATGTTCGATGTCGTCTCCACCTCCTCGGGCGCGTCCTGGTCGATGAACAGCTATTGTCCGGCGCCCGGCGTGGGGCCGACCTCCCCCGCCGACAACGGCTACCGTCCCGGCTTCGCGGCAGAGCTGATGCTGAAGGATCTCCGCCTGTCGCAACAGGCGGCGGAGGGCGCGGATGCCGACACGCCCATGGGTGCTCTGGCGGCGCGGATCTACGCGGATTTCGTCGAGGCCGAAGACGGCCGCGGCAAGGATTTCTCGGCCATGCTGCCGCGCCTCGCAGCCCGGCACCGCCGCTGAGCGCCGGATCTTCTCGGGCCTTCCTGGCCCAAATACTCCCCCGCCGGAGGCGCCCCGCCCTCACCGCCTGCGCGGCGTTTGAAGGCGGAGGACGCCGGTGCTAGGAGGCCCCATGACCGCGTCCCGCACCCCTGCCCCAGCCGGACCCGAGCTTGCCGGGCTGATCCTTGCCGGCGGCCTCTCCTCCCGCATGGGCGGCGGGATCAAGGGGCTGCGGCTGCTGGCCGGAAAGCCGATGCTCGCCCATGTGATCGCGCGGATCGCGCCGCAGCTGGGGCGGCTTGCGGTCAACGCCAACGCACCGGGCTGCGAAGGCTTCGGGCTGCCGGTGCTGGCTGACACGGTCGCGGGCCATCCCGGGCCGCTGGCCGGGATCCTTGCCGGGCTCGGCTGGGCGGAGGCGACTGGCGCGGACTGGCTGTTGACCGCGCCCGGCGACGCGCCGTTCCTGCCGCGGGATCTGGTGGCGCGGCTCCGGGCAGCCTCGGACGGGGAGCGGCCGGTGATGGCGCGCTCGGCCTCCGGGCTGCAGCCGGTGGTGGGGCTCTGGCCCACGCGGCTTGGGCCGGGGCTGGCGGACTGGCTGGCCAGGGGCGGCTCGCGCCGGGTGCAGGACTGGGCCTTCGCGGCGGGTGCCGTGATCTGCGAGGTGCCGGACCCGGGCGACGGGCCGGAGGCGTTCTTCAACGTCAACACGGCAGAGGACCTGGCGGAGGCGGAGCGCTGGGTGGCGGGATCCGGGGGCAAGGCCTGAGAGCCGCGCGACGGCCCCGGGGTGGCGCGCGCCGGTGGAAACGGGGCCAGGCGCGGCAGCCAGCGCTATTCCTTCTTCTTCGAGGCGATGGCCATGCGCAGCTTGTCGAGGACCGATTGCAGCTGTGCCGCATCGCCGGCGGCATGCTTGAAGGCTGTCATCAGGGCCAGGCGGTCGGTTTCGGCGATGTCGGCGCGGGCGATGCGGGTCTTGATCTCGTCCTGGCTGAGATCGGCAGCCTTCCAGGAGGGCGCCTTGTCCGCCGCAGCCTTGGCCGCCGGCCGGACCGGTGTGGCCGCGCCCGTCGAAGCGGGCCGCGCGGGGGCGGATGCGCGCCCGTCCTCGACCACCACCACGGCCACGCAGAGCGCCGCCGCCGCGAGGGTCGCCGCTGCCAGAAACCGCTTCATTCACCACTCTCCAAGGACCGGCCCGGGACGCATCCCCGCGCCCCGGCATCCCCCGACCCCGCCCTGTTCTGCCAGAGCCGCGCGCCGAAGGAAAGCGCCGCGCACGGCAGCCCGCGCCGGGGACCTGTGCAACACCCCGCCGGTGTCACGGGAAATCCGGTTGAAACCCTTATGCGGCGTGGCTATTTTGCGCGCCAGCAACCGCAGTGAAAAAGGACTCACGCCATAGCCCGCAGACCGCACCACGCCCCGCCGCAACGCGACACCGGACCCCGCGTCAATGACCGCATCCGGGCCCCGGAGATCCGCCTCATCGGGGCGGAAGGCGAAAACCTAGGCGTCGTCACCCCGAACCGCGCCATGATGCTGGCCGAGGAAGTGGGTCTCGATCTGGTCGAGATCTCGCCGAACGCCACGCCGCCGGTCTGCAAGATCATGGACTTTGGCAAGTTCAAGTATGAGCAGCAGAAGCGCGAGGCCGAGGCCCGCAAGAAGCAGCACATCATCGAGATCAAGGAAATCAAGTTCCGCCCGGGCACCGACACGCATGACTACGAAGTCAAGATGCGCTCGGTCCTCAAGTTCCTCGAGGGCGGCGACAAGGTGAAGATCACCCTGCGGTTCCGCGGCCGCGAAATGGCGCACCAGCAGCTTGGCCTGGAACTTCTCAACCGTGTGGCCGCCGATGTCGGCGAGCTCGGCAAGGTCGAGAACATGCCGAAGCTCGAAGGCCGCCAGATGGTGATGATGATCGGGCCGAAATGAGGGTCGGCCGCGGCTGGCCCTCGCCGGCCGCGGCGCTTCTGCTTGCGGCATCGGCCGCGCCTGCCGGGGCGGTCGGATTTACGGGGCCGCGGGAAAGCGGCCAGCAGGGCGGCGGCTGGAACGGGCCCGGACAGAACGGGACGGGCCAGCATCAGACCGGTCAGTATGTCGGGATCATCCTCGGCTCCGTCCACATCGGCCACGTTCACCTCAACAATTTCAACCCGGGCCTGACTTACGGCCGGATCTGGCCCGGCCCGCGCCCGCGGTTCGACTGGTTCGCCGAGGGCGGGGTATTCTACAATTCCTACAAGGAAGTCTCGCCCATCGCGATGTTCGGCGTGCGCTACGACATCGGCCGCCTCGGACCGGCCGAGATCCATCTCGGCGCTGTGGGGGGGATCGGCTATTACCGCAAGCTCTCCGCCAGCCTCGAGCAGGATTACGGCATCCCGAATGTCGCGGGCTTCATCCCGATGGCGGCGCTCAGCCTGTCGGCGCAGGTCGGCCGCACCGAGTACCGGCTGACGACGGTGCCGGCGGGGCGCGACGTCAAGGCGATCTTCAACCTCTCCGTCGCGGTCCATTTCTGAGCCGCCCGAACCGGCAAGGCCCCGCCCATCGGCAGCCCCTTGCCGGTGCCGGGCGCGATCGGGCCTTCCCGGCTTCCGCCTCAGCCGCTATCAGGACCCGGTCAACCGGAGGGCCTGATGGGAGCGCGCCTTGCTTCAGCATTTCTCGCCGCCGCCCTCGGGCTGGCGGCCTGCGCGCCCGCGCCTGTGCCCGAAACGCAACCCGCGCCGACCGCCCTTCCCCATGTCGCAGGCGAGACGCCGGAGATGGACGCGCTGATCGCCAAGGCGGCGCGGGCCTATGGGGTGCCGGTCAGCCTTGTCCACCGGGTCGTGCGGCGCGAGAGCAGCTACAACCCCCGCGCCCGCAACGGCCCCTATTACGGGCTGATGCAGCTGCTGCCGCAGACCGCGCGCACGATGGGCTACAGCGGCCCGGCGCGCGGGCTGCTCGATCCGGCGGTGAACCTGACCTATGGCGTGAAATACCTGCGCGGCGCCTGGCTGGTGGCCAACAAGAACCAGGACCGGGCGATCATGTGGTACTCGCGCGGCTATTACTACGAGGCCCGGCGGCGCGGGATGCTGGAGGTGACTGGGCTGAAGTGAGCGCGGGGTCCCGGGGTCCTGCGGAGTGGAATCCCCTGCCCCGGCCCGCCCGATCCGGTGTAGCGTCACGGAACCGTCGTGGAGCTTTGTTCTAAGACGGCCGTTCACGGACCGGAGTGCCGCTTATGTCCCAGCCCGACGACCCTCCCCCGCCTGAAGGTGCGCCCGACGGCGCGCGCGACTGGCTGGATGCCGAGCTCGCCGACACGATCGACGAGGATTACGAGCTGGAGCTGGAGGACGCGGCGCTGTCGCGCGAGATCGCGCGGATCTACCGCACCAAGCATCCCGACGCGATGGACCGGGCAAGCTATTTCTCTGCACTGCTGCATCTGCAGGCGGAGCTGATCAAGCTGCAGGACTGGGTGCAGCACCGGCGCGAGAAGGTGGTCGTGCTCTTCGAGGGCCGCGACAGCGCCGGCAAGGGCGGGGTCATCAAGCGCATCACCCAGCGCCTCGACCCCCGCGTCGCCCGCGTCGTGGCGCTGCCCGCGCCCTCGGACCGCGAGAAGACGCAATGGTATTTCCAGCGCTACATCTCTCACCTGCCGGCGGGGGGCGAGATCGTCCTTTTCGACCGGTCCTGGTACAACCGCGCGGGCGTCGAACGGGTGATGGGCTTTGCCACCGAGGATCAGGTGCAGGATTTCTTCCGCGACGTGCCGGAGTTCGAGCGGATGCTGCTGCGTTCTGGCATCCGCCTGATCAAGTACTGGTTCTCGATTACCGACGAAGAGCAGCAGATGCGCTTCCTGATCCGCATTCACGACCCGCTGAAGCAGTGGAAGCTTTCGCCGATGGACCTGCAGTCCCGCGTGCGCTGGGAGCAGTACACCAAGGCGAAAGAGGAGATGTTCGCCCGCACCAACATCCCCGAGGCACCGTGGTACATCGTCCCGGCCAACGACAAGAAGCGCGCGCGGCTGAACTGCATCGCGCATTTCCTGTCGCAGATCCCCTATGGCCCGGTGGAGCACGAGGAGGTCCACCTGCCCGAACGCGTCTTCAACCCGCATTACGAACGCGCGGTGCTGCCCAGGGAGCTTTACGTCCCACCGAAATACTGATGCCGCAGGCGCCCCTGTTTAGGTCATGCATCTTGACTTAATATCGTCGCGGGAGCAGCTTGCGCCGGCATCTGGGAAGGGGCTGGCAGAATGGACTGGAACGGGGTGTTCGCGACGCGGATGTCGCGGATGAAGGCATCGGAGATCCGCGAGCTTCTGAAGCTTCTGGACCAGCCCGAGATCATCTCCTTCGCTGGCGGCATTCCCGATCCGGCGTTGTTCCCGGCCGAGGCGTTTCGCGCGGCCTATGACGAGGCCCTCACCGCCGATCCCGGCACGGCGCTGCAGTATTCCGTCTCGGAGGGATACCGGCCGCTGCGCGAGTGGATCGCGGGCGAGATGGCGCGGATCGGCGTGCCCTGCGCGGCGGAGAACATCCTGATCACCTCCGGCTCGCAGCAGGCGCTCGACTACCTCGGCAAGCTGATGCTCTCGCCGGGCGACACCGCGCTTGTCGGCTGGCCGACCTATCTTGGTGCGCTTGGCGCCTTCAACGCCTACGAGCCGGTCTATGCCAGGCTCGACCCGGCCGGGAACCGCCCGGCGGAGGACATCCGCGCCGAGGCCGAGGCCCACGGCGGGGCAGTGAAATTCGCCTATCTCTCGGTCGATTTCGCCAACCCGACCGGCCAGACCACCGACCGCGCCGCACGCGAGCGGCTGATCGACCTAGCCGAGACGCTCGACATCGCCATCATCGAGGATGCCGCCTACCAGTCGCTGCGCTACGACGGCGAGGCGATCCCGCCGATCCTGGCGCTGGAGATCGCCCGGCGCGGCGATATCGAGGCCTGCCGGACGCTCTATTGCGGCTCCTTCTCGAAGACGCTGGCGCCGGGGCTGCGGGTGGGCTGGATCTGCGGCGCCCGGGACGTGATCGGGCGGCTCGTGCTGATGAAGCAGGCGGCGGACCTGCATTCCTCGACGATCAACCAGATGGTCGTCGACCGCGTGGCGCGAACGGTCTTCGCCCCGCATGTCGAGCGTCTGCGCGCCACCTACAAGGCGCGGCGCGACCATATGCTGGCCGCCCTCGCCCGCGAGATGCCGGAGGGGGTGAGCTGGACGCGGCCCGAAGGCGGCATGTTCGTCTGGGTGACACTGCCGGCCCAGATGGACGGGGCGGATCTGCTGGCGGCCTCGCTGAAGACGGAAAAGGTCGCCTTCGTGCCGGGCCGGGCCTTCTATGCCGACGGCTCCAACGGCAACGCCATCCGGCTGTCGTTCTCGTCCACCGACGAGGCGAAGATCGACGAGGGCATCGCCCGCCTCGGCCGCGCCATCGCGCGGGGCTGAGAGCCCTGCCCCCACCTGCCGGGCCGGCCGGCCCGAGAACGCCCCCTTGCCCTGACCGCGCCGGTGCCTAGGATATGGTCGGCGAGAAGAGAGGATCCGATGCTGACATTCCACACGCTCGACGTCTTCACGACGCGTCCCTATGCAGGCAATCCGCTGGCCGTCGTGCTGGGCGCCGACGAGCTGAGCCCGTCGCAGATGCAGACCATCGCGCGCGAATTCAACCTGAGCGAGACGATCTTCGTTCAGGCCCCGCGCGATCCGGCCAATACCGCGAAGGTGCGGATTTTCTTCCCCAGTGCCGAGATTCCCTTCGCCGGTCACCCGACGGTGGGCTGCGCCGTGCTTCTGGCGGTGCTGGCCGAGGGCGAGGGCGATTTCACCCGGCATATCCGGCTGGAGGAAGAGGCGGGGCTGGTTCCCGTCACCGTCACCCGCAAGGGCCGCGAGACGCGGGCCGAGTTCACTGCGCCGGTCCTGCCGGAGGCCCTGTCCGGCACGGTCGCCCCGGAGATGGCGGCGCGGGCGCTGGGCCTCGCCCCCGAGGACATCGGACTGCCGGGCCACGCGATCGGCACCTGGCAGGGCGGGCCTAAGTTCCTCTACCTGCCCATCCGCGACCGCGCGACGCTGGCCCGCGCGCGGCCCTGCGAGCCGCATTGGTCGGAGATGATGCAGGCCGCCGGGGTCGACAGCGGATACCTTTACACCAACGGGCACGGAGTAGATTTCCAGGCCCGCATGTTCTCGCCCACCCACGGCATTCCCGAGGATCCGGCGACGGGTTCAGCCAGCGCGATCCTTTCGGGTCCGCTGCATGCGGCGGGGCTTGTCCCGCCGGGCACGACCCACTTCCGCCTGATGCAGGGGGTGGAGATGGGGCGGCCCTCGGAGATCACGCTGTCGGTGGATGCGGATGCCGATGGCCCGACCGCGATCCGTATCGGCGGCGCGGCCGTGCGCATGTCGGAGGGGCTGATCCGCGTCTCCGAACGCGCCTTTGCCATGCCGTAACGGGGAAGAGCCATGCCAAAGGGATACTGGATCGCCCATGTCGACGTGACCGACCCCGCCGCCTACGAGCGCTACCGCGCGGCCAATGCCGAGGCCTTCGCCAAATACGGTGCGCGCTTCCTGGTCCGGGGCGGCGCGCAGGAGGTCATGGAGGGAGATCTGCGCGCCCGGGGCGTGGTTCTCGAATTCCCCTCGATCGAGGCGGCGCGGGCCTGCTACGCCAGCCCCGAATACCAGGCGGCCAAGGCGCTGCGCGATCCGGCCTCGGACGGCGATCTGGCCATCATCGAGGGATATGACGGCTGAACGCGCCGCAACTGCAGTCATTTCCGCGTCATCGCACGCGCCCCCCCTTGGCCGGGGGCCGCGCGCTCCCTATACCGTGATCCATGATCGGTGACATTCTTCGCGGCCTTCTGGCCCCCGACCCGCGCCCGCTGAGCCAGCCCGACGCGCGCCTTGCGCTCGCCGCGCTGATGGTGCGCATCGCCCGGGTGGACGGCGACTATTCCGATGCAGAGATCAACCGGATCGACCGCATCCTTTCCGCCCGATACGGGCTTTCGCCCTTCGATGCGATCGACCTGCGCCACCGGGCCGAGGACCTGGAGGCGCAGGCCCCCGACACCGTCCGCTTCACCCGCGCGATCAAGGAGGCGGTCGACTACGACCACCGCGAAAGCGTGATTGAGGCGCTGTGGTCGGTCGTACTCGCTGATGGCCACCGTGACGGCGAGGAGGATTCGCTGCTGCGGCTTCTCGCCAATCTCCTTGGCATCAACGACCGCGACTCCAACCTCGCCCGCCAGCGCGTGGAGGCCCGGCTGAAATGATCGCCGCTCTGCCGATGTACGATATGCCCGGCCAGCAGCCGGCGAACGATGCCTTCTGGGCGGCCGTCCGCGATGCGCTGCGCGCGCGCGGGATCGCGGCGCCGGACGCGCTCGACCGCGAGATCGGGCTGATGGAAGGCTGGCAGGCGCCGGAGCTGGTTCTGGGCCAGACCTGCGGCTTGCCGTTCCGCACCCGGCTCCACGACCGCGTGACGCTGCTGGCAACCGCCGATTACGGGCTGGAGGACACGCCGCCGGGCCATTACCGCTCGCTCTTCGTGGTGCGGGCGGGCGAGGCTGCGGAGGATCCCGAGGATTACGCCACCCGGCGCTTCGCCTACAACCAGCCCGACAGCCATTCCGGCTGGGCTGCGCCGCAGATCTGGGCCGGCAAGCGCGGCTTCCGCTTCCCGGGCACACTCGAGACAGGCGCGCATCGCGACAGCGCCCATGCGGTGGCCGGGGACCGCGCCGACATCGCCGCGATCGATGCGATCACCTGGGCGATGCTGAACCGCCACGAGCCGGACCTCACCGGCGCGCTGAAGGTCATCGGACGCACCGACAGCGCCCCGGGCCAGGCGCTGATCGCCGGTCCCGGCTCCGATGCCGAGGCGGGATTCGCAGCACTCTGCGAGGCGCTCGAAGCGCTCGCCCCCGACATGCGCGAGGCCCTGATGATCCGGCAGATCGTGCGGATCCCGGCGGCGGAGTACCTCGCCGTTCCGACGCCGCCCGGGCCATAGCCCGCTTGCCCGATGCGCGGCACATGGGCGCCGCCGGGTAGCGCATGAGCGCCGAAACCGGCGGGCGCTGTGCTTTGTCATGCCTGCCTTTTTGGCAAAAGCAGCCTGCGCGCGCGCTTCGGGCGCCTTCCCCGTTGCCTTTCGCCGAAATCCCGGCCTTACTGCGGTGATCCGCAACCACTTCGTGCTGAAATTGACCGCGCCCGCCCCCGCCCGAGACCCCGCCCGCCGGTTCCTTCAGGACCGGCCCGGGGACCTTCCCGGACGGGGACGCGCCCTGTCATCGAGGTTGCGCCTTCGGCCCAGAGCGGCCCAGACCCGGCGGGAAATCCCATGACAGACATGAAGACCTGGCTCCACAAGCACCCCGAGGTGCGCACAATCCGCGTGGCCGCAGCCGACCTCAACGGCCAGGCGCGCGGCAAGCGCGTCCCCGCCCGCTTCGCCGACAAGGTGGTCAGCGAAGGCACGCGGTTTCCGATGTCGGTGCTCAACCTCGACATCTGGGGCGAGGATATCGAGGACAGCCCGCTGGTCTTCGACAGCGGCGATGCCGACGGCGTGCTCCGCCCGACCGAGCGTGGCTTCCTGCCGATGCCCTGGCTCGAGGCGCCCACCGCGCTGCTGCCGATCTGGATGTTCCGCGACACGGGCGCGCCCTACGAGGGCGACCCCCGCCATGCGCTGCGCGCCGTGGTCGAGCGCTACGCCGAGCGGGGCCTGACCCCGGTTGTCGCGACCGAGCTCGAATTTTTCCTGATCGACGACAGCGGCAAGAAGCTTCAGGCCCCGGTCTCGCCCCGCTCGGGCAAGCGCAGGAAGGCGGCCGAGACGCTCTCGATCCGCGCGCTCGACGCATTCGACATCTTCTTCACCGATCTCTACGACGCCTGCGAGGCGATGGACATCCCGGCCGACACCGCGATCTCGGAAGCCGGGCTGGGCCAGTTCGAGATCAACCTGATGCATACGGAGAACGCGCTGAAGGCCGCCGACGACGCCTGGCTCTTCAAGATGCTGGTGAAGGGGCTGGCGCGGCGGCACGGCTTTGCCGCCTCCTTCATGGCCAAACCCTATCCGGACTACTCCGGCAACGGGTTGCACACCCATTTCTCGGTGCTCGACGAGAGCGGACGCAACATTTTCTCCGACGGTGGGCCGAAGGGGTCGGACGCGCTGCGGCACGCGGTGGCGGGCTGCCTGACGGCGATGGAACCCTCGACGCTGCTTTTCGCGCCGCATGCCAACAGCTACGACCGGCTGGTGCCGGAGGCGCATGCGCCCAACAACATCTGCTGGGCCTATGAGAACAGGACCTCGGCGATCCGCATCCCGTCGGGCAGCGCCGAGGCACGGCGGATCGAGCATCGGGTCTCCGGCGGCGACGTGAACCCCTACCTGATGCTGGCCACCATCCTGGGCGCCGCGCTGATGGGGATGGAGGACAAGCTAGAGGCCCCCGCCCCGATCACCGGCAACGCCTATGCGCTGTCGCTGCCCCAGCTGCCGACGACCTGGGACGAGGCGATCGACATGTTCGAGCGCAGCCCGGTGATCGCCCGGCTGCTGCCGGAGGAGCTGATCCGGAACTTCGTTCTGACCAAGCGGCAGGAGCGCCACTACATGGCCGAACTGTCGCCCGAGGAGCAGATCGAGGTCTATCTCGACACTGTCTGACGGGGCGGCGCGCGTGCGAAAAGGCGCCGGATGGGGCCGGCAAACGCCCCGCCCTCTCCCCCCTTGCCGGCCCGCCCGGGCCGGATTACCCTCGCCGAAACAACCATTCAGAGCACCCCATGCGGATCGGAATACTTCAGACCGGCGAGGCGCCTGACGCCCTTCGTCCGGAAGCGGGCGACTACCCGGCCATGTTCGAGCGCCTCCTCGGCGGGCAGGGCTTCACCTTCCGCACCTGGAAGGTGATGGAGATGGACTTTCCCGCATCGCCCAGCGAGGCGGACGGCTGGCTGATCACCGGATCGCGCCACGGCGCCTACGAGGATCTGCCGTTCATCAAGCCGCTCGAGACCTTCATCCGCGCCGTCTATGACGCGCATGTCCCGCTCGTCGGGATCTGTTTCGGTCACCAGATCATCGCCCAGGCGCTGGGTGGCAAGGTGGAGAAGTTCCACGGCGGCTGGTCGGTCGGTCCGACCGATTACGACTTCGGTGGAGAGACGCTGACGCTGAACGCCTGGCACCAGGACCAGGTGACAAAACTGCCGGAGGGCGCGACGCGCGTCGCCTCCTCCCCATTCTGCGAGAATGCGGCGCTGGTCTATGACGACCGCGCCTATACCGTTCAGGCCCATCCCGAATTTGCCGACGATTTCGTCAGCGGCCTGATCAAGACCCGCGGCAAGGGCGTCGTTCCCGAGGCCCAGCTCGCGGCCGCCGAGGCGCGCCTCGGCACCCCGCTCGCCGCCGGCGCGATCGCCGCCCGGATCGGCGAATTTTTCAAACACCCCAGAGGCTAGACCGAAAGGGACCCCATGCCGGACTGGATCGAGAAGCTCCCCCATGCCGCCCGCGACTATATCCGCGGGCGCCGGCTGGACGAGGTGGAATGCATCATCGCCGATATCGCGGGCGTCGCCCGCGGCAAGGCGATGCCGGCGTCCAAATTCGCCAAACAGCCGCAGTTCTACCTGCCGAATTCGATCTTTCTGCAGACCATCACCGGCGAATGGGCCGACAACCCGGTGGGCGCCTTCACCGAGCCGGACATGGTGCTGGTCCCTGACCTCTCCACCGCCACGGCGGCGCCCTGGACGGCGGATTACACGCTGCAGATCATCCACGAGGCGCGCGACCAGCAGGGCGTGCTGATCCCCTATTCCCCGCGCAACGTGCTCAAGCGCGTGCTGGGGCTCTACGAGGCGAAGGGCTGGCGCCCCGTGGTGGCGCCGGAGATGGAGTTCTTCCTCGTCGCCCGCAACATCGACCCGAACCAGCCGATCATCCCGCCGATGGGCCGCACCGGGCGCCGCGCCATGGCCAAGCAGGCCTATTCGATGTCCGCCGTCGACGAATACGGCAAGGTGATCGACGACATCTACGATTTCGCCGAGATCCAGGGCTTCGAGATCGACGGTATCCTGCAGGAGGGCGGCGCGGGCCAGGTGGAGATCAACCTCAACCACGGCGCGCCGGTCGCCCTGGCCGACGAGATCTTCTACTTCAAGCGGCTGATCCGCGAGGCGGCGCTGCGCCACGACTGCTTCGGCACCTTCATGGCCAAGCCGATCGAGGGCGAGCCGGGATCGGCAATGCACCTGCACCATTCCGTGGTCGACGCGAAGACCGGCAAGAACATCTTTTCCAATCCCGACGGGTCGGAGACCGAGGCGTTCCTGCATTTCGTCGCGGGGATGCAGACCTACCTGCCTGCGGTCATCGCGCTGCTGGCGCCCTATGTGAACTCCTACCGCCGCTACGTCCCGGATTTCGCCGCACCCATCAACCTCGAATGGGGCCGCGACAACCGCACCACGGGGCTGCGCATCCCGATCTCCGAGCCCGAGGCGCGGCGGATCGAGAACCGCCTCGCCGGGATGGACTGCAACCCCTACCTCGGCATCGCCGCCTCGCTGGTCTGCGGCTACCTCGGGCTGGTCGAGAAGAAGATGCCGCGGCCGGAATGCACGGGCGACGCCTATATGGGCGATGACGAACTGCCGACGAACCTCGGCGACGCGCTCGACATTTTCGCCGAGAGCGCGGCGATCCGGGAGGCGCTTGGGCCAGAGTTCTGTTCTGTCTACGAATCCGTGAAACGGAACGAATACAAGGAGTTCCTGCAGGTCATCAGCCCCTGGGAACGCGAGCACCTGCTGCTGAACGTATGAGCAGGCGGAGATCCGATCGGCAGGCGGTCCCGGCCCCAACCACGGCGCGCCGCACCGCCGGGCCTTCGCCCGCCCGCGGACGGGCGCGGGCCATCCGTGGTGCCGGGTCGGGGGGAATGCGCGCATGAGCCTTCTGCACCTCAACGACCGGCCGGGCGAATACCCCGAGAGCCTCTATGCCGCGACCCGCGACCCCGCGCCCGACCGCCCCGCCCTCGCCGGCGAGATCCGCGCCGACGCCTGCATCGTCGGGGGTGGCTACACCGGGCTTTCCGCAGCGCTTCACCTTGCCCGCACCGGCCGCCGGGTGGTGGTGCTGGAGGCGCATCGCGCGGGTTTCGGTGCCTCGGGCCGCAACGGCGGGCAGATCGGATCGGGCCAGCGGCTGGAGGTCGGCGCGCTGGAGAAGATGGCCGGCAAGTCCGCCGCCCGGCGTCTTTGGGACATGGCAGAGGAGGCCAAGGCGCTGACCTATGCGCTGGCCGAAGAGGCCGGCGTGCCGACCCGGCGAGGCATCGCCCATGCGGCGCGGCTTGCTTCCGAGGTCGCCCACTCGCACGCCATGGCCGAGCGCCTCGCCCGCGATTACGGCTACGACCAGATCACCCCGCTTGACCGAGCGGGACTGCAGGCCCTGATCCCCTCGCCGGCCTATGTCGGCGGCGATATCGACCGTGGCGCGGGTCATGTGCATCCCCTGAACCTCGCGCTTGGCTACGCGCGGCTGGCCGAGGCCGCGGGCGCGACGATCTTCGAGCGGTCCGAGGTCAACGCCCTTGCCCATGGCAGCGCGACAACGCCCAGCCGGGTGACGACGACGAAGGGCACGGTGCTGGCCGATCACGTGATCCTGGCCGCCAACGGATATCTCGACCGGCTGGAGCCGCGCATCGCCGCGCGGGTCATGCCGATCAACAACTACATCGTGGCGACCGAGCCATTGGGCGCGCGCTCGGCCGAGGTCCTGACCGAGATGATCGCGGCCCATGACACCAAGTTCGTGGTGAACTACTGGCGGCTTTCGGAGGACCAGCGGCTGATCTTCGGTGGCGGCGAGACGGTGACCTACCGCTTCCCGCGCGACATCGCCGCCAAGGTGCGCAAGCCGATGCTGCAGGTCTATCCGCACCTTGCGGATGTGAAAATCACCCATGCCTGGGGCGGCACGCTGGCAATCACGCTGAACCGGATGCCCTGCTTCCGCCGCCCGGCGGCGAATGCGCTCTCGGCCTCCGGCTTCTCGGGGCATGGCGTGGCGATGGCGACGCTGGCGGGCAAGCTCATGGCAGAGGCGGTGACGGCCACCTCGGACGGGTTCGATGTGATGGCCGCGCTGCCGATGCCGGCCTTCCCCGGCGGCACGCTGCTGCGTGGGCCGATGCTCGTTGCCGGGATGTCCTGGTACACGCTGCGCGACAAGCTGGGCCTGTAGAGGCATCAGGGCGACACCCGCCGGAGCCGCGCATGACGCGCCGTAAACGGCCATCCCCCGCCCATCACGGGCATTTGCAATGGCCAAGCGGCCCTCGATCACTTACACATTTCCTGAAAGGCGATTTCAGGAAAGGTGAAGAATGGCCCTCGCTCCGAACGTCTACGACGCAGAGCCCATCCCAGACGCCGCCCGCGCCGAGATCGAGCGCCTGCTCTCCTCGGGCGATCTCTTCCGCTACACATCCGAGAGCTCTCCGGTTCAGCTGCTGGAGGCCGAGTTCGCCGAGCTGATGGGCGCGCGCTATGCGCTGGCCGTCTCCTCCTGCTCGGGAGCGCTGTTCCTGGCGCTTAAGGCGCTCGATCTGCCGCGGGACGCGCGGGTGCTGATCCCGGCCTTCACCTTCGCCGCCGTGCCTTCCGCCGTGGTCCATGCCGACTGCGTTCCGGTGCTGTGCGAGGTGGGCGAGAACTTCCGCATCGACCTCGACGATTTCGCGCGGAAGATCGACGACGACATTGCCTGTGTCCTGATCTCGCACATGCGCGGCCATACCTCGGACATGGACGCGATCATGGCCGCCTGCGCCGAACGTGACATCCCTGTGCTGGAGGATGCGGCCCATTCGCTGGGCACCGAATGGCACGGGAAGAAGATCGGCACGCTCGGCAAGATCGGCTGTTTCTCCTTCCAGTCCTACAAGCTCGTGAATGCAGGCGAGGGCGGGATTCTGATCACCGACGACCCCGAACTTGCCGCCCGCGCCACCATCATGTCCGGCGCCTACGAGCATAACTGGAAGAAGCACCGCGGCGAGGCCGGGCTGCAGAACAGCTTTGCGCATTGGCAGAACCGGCTGCCGCTTTACAACATGCGGCTGCAGAACCTCTCGGCCACGGTGATCCGGCCGCAGCTGCCGCTGGTCGCCGACCGGGTCGAGAAGGGCCGCACCAACCACGATTACGTCGCCGATCGGCTGAACACCTGCGAGTGGCTTCACGTCCCGCCGCCGCTGCCGCCGGAAGAGCGCGCGCCGGATTCGATCCAGTTCAACCTCGTGGGGTTCGAGAGTGATGCCGAGGCCCGCGCCTTCCAGGATGCGGCCAAGGCGCGCGGCGTCTCGGTCCAGGTCTTCGGGCTTAGCCAAGACAACGCCCGCGCCTTCTGGAACTGGCAGTTCCTCGGCGAGGTGCCCGAGCTGCCGCAGACACGCGCCATGCTGATGCGCGCCTGCGACGTGCGCCTGCCTGTGCGGCTGAGCCGGGAAGAACTCGATTTCATCGCCGAGGCCCTGATCGCCGCCGCCGAGGCCGTGAAGGCTGCCGCCCCCCGCGCCTACGGCACCTGAGACGGAGACCGCGGTCCCCCCGCCGCCCGCCGCCGCCCGCCACCCGGCGCAGGCTGCGGAGGGCCGGGCGCGCTTTCCCCACGCGCCCTCGCGCCATCCGCCTGACCGGGCGCTGAGCCCTCTTGCGCAACTGCCCGGCTCCGGCTATCAGAACCTCGCTGCGGGTGTAGCTCAATGGCAGAGCAGAAGCTTCCCAAGCTTACGACGAGGGTTCGATTCCCTTCACCCGCTCCAGCCCACCAGCCATGACGAAAAAGCGGCCCGCATCAGCGCGCCGCTTAAACTGATATTGGCCCAAACTCAGACCGGCGGGGCAGCAGGGACGGCGCCCCTGCCCTCTCTCCCATGAATTCAAGCGAGAGCGGAAACACGGGCGGGCCGTTGGGCGCCCGCCGGCCCGGCCTGGTTCAGAAGCGGTAGGTGATCCCGACCGTGAGGGTCGAGCCATTCGGCTCGCTGTACTTCTCCGGACCGCCCCCGAAGTTGAAGGTCCTGCTGGGAAGGTGAGTATACATGTAGCGCAGGTCGAGCGAGACGTGCCGCGTCAGCGCGTGCTCCACGCCCACACCGGCCGCGAGCCCGACATAGGTGTGGTCGTAATTCTTGGCGAAGCTGCTTCCCGGACCTGTCGTGACCCGCAGCCCGGTATAATCCAGCCCGGCAAAGGCATAGGGAAGCCAGGTGTCATACGCGTAGCCGACCCGCGCGCCCAGTACCGCCGTAAAGCGTTGCTTGATCTGGTCGCTGACCGTACCGATACCCGGGATCGTCTCGACCAGCGGCGACTTGGGCCGGGCGAGAGGCACCCAGGCGAACACGCCGGTCACGACGTGGTTCGGCTGCTCCCAGTCATATCCGGCCTGAAGTCCGAAGAGGTTGCCGCTGAGCTTGGGATCCTGGTAACAGATGCCGACGCAGCCATCGACCTTGATGTGGCCCGAGGTGCGCCCCCCGAAGACCCCGACGTAACTCCCACCCCAGGTCATTTGCGGCGCCGTGTCCGCCATCGAAACGACGGGCGCCGGGCTTGAGGCATCATTCGCAACCGCGGCGGTGGAGAAAACCACGCCGGAGGCGAGAAGCGCGAGGACGCTGGCAAGAGGTTTCACTGTCTTTTCCTTGTCTTACGAACACCACTATTCATGTTTCCCCGATGCCTAGCAGGAACGTGCGATGCAGGGTGTCTCAAGTTGATGCAGAACATCTCAATTCGATCGGAAGCGTCGGGGGACAGGAAGGACAGGGCGTCCGCCCCGGGCAGCGCGCACCGACGACGCCTGTTCGGGATCGACCCTGGGTTCAATCGACGCCCGCAATGCACCCATCCAGCAAGGGCCCCCGGGGCGCGAAATTCTTGACCCGGCGCGCATAAGCGCCAGTTTCAAAGGTGCTATTTGCTTAACGTGACCGGGGCCCACTGGGCATGCCACACAGGAGAGATCTGGCAGGGGAGGCTGACCTTTGGACGACCGTGGCGACCCGCATCCGGGCTTCACATTGGAGACGACCCGGGATGTGCGCCAGCAGGACCAGGTGGATTATTGGCGCAGCCTACATCCATCACTCCGCCTCGACGTTCCGAAAGGGCGTGATTATCGGGCCTTCGACGGCGAGCGCCTGCTCTTCGGCAGCCGCGGCGGGAGTGCCGTCTGCTACGCGCAGGCCGACGACATGATCGGCCATTTCCAGGGAAGCCATCCGGACTTCCTGCTATTGAGTCTCGTCATGGCCGGCGCCACCGAGTTCCGCCCCAGCCACGGGACAGAGGTGGTCGCAGAGCCGGGCGCGGGCTTTCTCGTCCTGGACAGCGGGTCATCCATCCGGTCGCGATCCCACGATTGCGCGCATGCCTATCTCACGCTGCCCAAGCATCTGATCGACGCCGATCCGGCAACGCTCACCGGAGAGCAGGGCATTTCCCTTTTGCCGGAAACGGGTTTGCTGCGGTTTCTGCGGCTCCAGCTTCAGGAAATACCCGTGAGCGGCAGGGACCTGGGCGCGCGTTCCGCCGAGGTCGCGGTGGAAAACACGGTAGAACTGGCCGTCGCCGCCCTCAACGAACGAAGCGCACGCCGCCGGGCCGCACCGAAGGACAGGGACCTGTTCGAGGCGGCGAGAGCGCTGATCGAAATCCGCGCCGCGGAGGCCGGCCTGACCGCCTCGGCGATCGCGGAAGCGCTGGGATGCTCACGGGCACAGCTTTACCGCGTGTTTTCGGACAGGGACCTCGGGATCGGGCAGATGATCCGCACGACAAGGCTCGCGCGCGCGAAGGCCCTGCTAGAGACCCACGATACACTTCCGATCAAGGTCATTGCGACGATGAGCGGATACGAAAACGCCGCGTCCTTCTCGCGCGCGTTCCTGCGCCGCGAAGGCGTCTCGCCGGACCGGTACAGGGCTTCTCTCCACTAAGCCTGTGACCTGCCCCGGAACGCCACCCTGCGCTTCAGCCCTTCAGCGCCGCCACCAGCATGGCGGTCGAGCCGTCCTTGCCCTCGGTGCCTTCCTTGCCCTCGAGAATCGGAACCAGCTTCAGCGCAAGCTCCTTGCCCAGCTCGACGCCCCATTGGTCGAAGCTGTTGATGCCGAGGATCACGCCCTCCACGAACACCCGGTGCTCGTAAAGCGCCACGATCTGGCCCAGCACGAAGGGGGTCAGCTTGTCGTAGACCAGCGTGGTCGAGGGCCGGTTTCCCGGGAAGACGCGGTGCCGCGCCTGACGTTCCAGCTCCGCCCCTTCAAGGCCCTTTTTACGCATGATCTCCGTGGCTTCCGCGAGGGTCCTGCCACGCAGCAGCGCCTCGGACTGGGCCAGGCAATTGGCGACCAGCAGAAGGTGCTGATGGGCCAGGTCCGGCTCGTGCCCCTCGCGGCCAACCATGAACTCGCAGGGGATCACCCGCGTGCCCTGGTGGATGAGCTGGTAGAAGGCGTGCTGGCCGTTGGTCCCCGGTTCGCCCCAGACGACCGGACCGGAATGCCGCGGCAGATCGCGCCCGTCCATCGAGACGCGCTTGCCGTTACTCTCCATCTCCAGCTGCTGGAAATAGGCCGGCAACCGGCTGAGGCGCTGCTCGTAGGGCAGTACGGCGCGCGTCGCGTAGTCGCAGACCTGATTGTGCCAGATCCCGACCAGCGCCAGGAGCACCGGCAGGTTCTCCGCCAGGGGCGCCGTGCGGAAATGCGCGTCCATCGCCGCCCCGCCGGCGAGGAAATCGTCGAAGGCCTCCGGCCCGACGGCAAGCATCAGCGACAGCCCGATCGGTCCCCACATCGAGTAGCGCCCGCCGACCCAGTCCTCGAAGCCGAAGACGCGGGCCGGGTCGATGCCGAAGGCGCCGGTCTTGTCGAGCGCGGTGGAGACGGCGGCGAATTGCGCCGCGGGGTCGGCGACCGCCTTGCCCATCCAACGCTTCGCCGTCCCGGCATTGGTCATGGTCTCGACCGTGGTGAAGGTCTTCGACGCCACGATCACCAGCGTCGTCGCCGGATCGCATTGCGCCAGAAGATCGTGCACATGCGCGCCATCGACGTTCGAGACGAAATGGCAGCGCGGCCCGTCGGCATAGGGCGCGAGCGCGAGGTACCCCATCGCCGGGCCGAGGTCCGACCCGCCGATGCCGATATTCACCACATCCCTGATCGGCCCGCCCTGCCCCTTGAAGGCGCCGATGCGGACCGCGCGGGCGAACTCGGCCATGCGGGCATGAACCGAGCGCACCTCCGGCATCACGTCTGCGCCGTCCACCGTCACCGAGCCCTTGAGGTTCCGAAGCGCGGTGTGCAGCACCGCGCGGCCCTCGGTCTCGTTGATCTTGGCGCCGGTGAACATCGCCTCGCGCTTGCCCGCCACATCGGCCCGCTCGGCAAGCTCGATCAGAAGGCCGCGCGCCTCGGCGTCGATGTTGGTCTTCGAATAGTCGAAGAGCAGCCCGTCGGCCCGGGCCGAGAAGTCCTCTGCCCGCTTGCCGTCGAACAGGTCAAGAATACGCCGGTCGCCCACGCGGCCATGATGCGCCTCGAGCCGCTGCCAGATTTCCATTGCCCGCTCCTATTCCGCCCAATGCACGGTGGCTTCGCCGAGGAAGGCGCGGATCGGCGCCTGCATCGAGTCGAGCCCCTGCGCCTTTTCCAGCGCCGCACGCTTCTCCGCGCCCACGATCACCAGATGGGTCGCGAGCGCACCGGCCAACACCGGCGCCGTCAGCGTCAGCCGCGGCTCCTCCGCGCCCTCCGCCCGCATCGGCATCAGCATCGGCGCGTTGGCCTCCATCGCCTCGGCCAGCCGGTCGGCACCCGGAAAGAGCGAGGCGGTGTGCATGTCGCCCCCCATCCCAAGGATCAGCACCGAGATCGGCAGCCAGGGTTCAAGCCCCGTCTGCAACGCCTCGATCGCCTGCTCCGGCGTCGGCGTGTCGATATGCATCGGAACCAGCGCGGCCTCCTCGGCCTTGTTCACCAGCAGCCGATCGCGGATCAGCCGCGTGTTGGACCGCGGCGAGCTTTCCGGCACCCAGCGCTCATCGCTCAGGAATATCCCGACGCGGCTCCAGTCGAGATCGACATCGGACAGCACGTCGAACACCGGCCCCGGCGTGGTCCCGCCCGGCACGCAGAGCGAGGCGCGCTGGTTGCGGCGCAGGAAATCGCCGAGTTGGCCGGCCACCTTGTTGGCGACTGCGAGGTACATCAGGTCCCGGTCGGGATATTCGATCAGGTTCATCCGCGTATCTCCCGCCAACGCCTCCCGTCGCGGTGCAGAAGCATAAGCGCATCCTCCGGCCCGGACGAGCCCGGATCATAGCCCTTCGGCCGATCCCCGCGCGACTCCCAGCCCTCGATGATCGGGTCGGTCCAGGCCCAGGCCGCCTCGACCTCGTCGCCGCGCATGAAGAGCGTCTGGTTGCCGCGGATCACGTCCATGATCAGCCGCTCGTAGGCGTCGGGAATGTCCATCCCGTCCTCGCCAAGCGCGTCGGCAAAGGACATGTCCAGCGGCACGTCGGTCAGCCGCATGCCGCCCGGCCCCGGTTCCTTGATCATGACGGAGAGGTTCATCCCCTCGTTCGGCTGCAGCCGGATGGCGAGGATATTGGCGCGCCAGCTCTCCTCCTCGCCGAAGATGGAATGCGGCGCCTCCTTGAAGACGATCGCGATCTCTGAGGTGCGGGCGCGGAGCTTCTTGCCGGTGCGCAGGTAGAAGGGCGTGCCCTGCCAGCGCCAGTTCGCCACCCGCGCCTTCAGCGCGATATAGCTTTCCGTGCGGCTTTGCGGGTTGTCGACATCCTCGGCATAGGAGGGTTCGGCCGCACCGCCATTGGCCGGCTTGGCACGGTACTGGCCGCGCACGATGTCTTCGGCCGGCACGGGCTCCAGGGCGCGGATCACCTTCAGCTTCTCGTCGCGCACGGCGTTCGGCTCGAAGTGATAGGGCGGCTCCATCGCGATCAGGCAGAGAAGCTGCATCAGGTGGTTCTGGATCATGTCCCGCATCGCGCCGGACTTGTCGTAATAGGCACCGCGGCCGCCCACGCCCACCGTCTCGGCCACGGTGATCTGAACGTGGTCGACGTATTGCGCGTTCCACAGCGGCTCGAACAGGACATTGGCGAAGCGCACGGCCATCAGGTTCTGGACGGTTTCCTTGCCCAGGTAATGGTCGATCCTGTAGATCTGCTCCTCGTTGAAATGCTCGGCCAGGACCGCGTTCAGCGCGCGGGCGGAGGCGAGATCACGGCCGAAGGGCTTTTCCACCACGATCCGGCTTTCGCCATCGGCGATGCCATGCGAATGCAGCCGCTCTGCCAGGTCGCCGAAGAGCGACGGCGCCACGGAGAAGTAGAAGGCCCGCACCACGCCCTTGCGCATCAGGCCCTTCAGCGCCTTCCAGCCCCCCTCGCCCGTGGCGTCGATGGTGACGTAATGCAGCCGTTCGAGGAATTCCCCAATCGCCTTCTCGTCCTGCTTCGACTTGGAGACGAATTCCGCCAGCGACGCCCCGGCCAAGGCCCGGTAGCCGGCATCGTCCATCTCCGAACGGGCGGCGGCGATGATGCGTGCCTCGGGCGGCATCTGCCCGGCCAGGAACCGCCGGTAGAGGCCCGGAAGGATCTTCCGCTTTGCCAGGTCCCCGGTGCCACCAAAGATCACCAGGTCGAACGGATCGACCGGAATAACGCGCGCAACCATGCTCTGCCCTTTCCTCGGCCCCGGCACCGCGACGCCCAACCGTCCCGGCCCGTCTGTTAGCGCTAACGGCGCCCTTTTAGCCGCATTGCAGCAACGAGTCTAGCATCCGTGGCGGGTGGCCGAAAGGCGGGGGGGCCACTGCCCACACCCGACGGCGCCCCTTGGAAGATATACCAAGCAGGATGAAAAGCCCGTTTCATCCTGCCCGGAACTTCTCGCCTGAGGCGTCTACAAGGCCTCGGCCATGACGCAGAGCAGCTCGAACATCACCGAGACGCCGAGCCAGGCGGTGTTGCCGGCCTGGTCGAAGGGCGGCGAAACCTCTACCAGATCTGCGCCGACGACGTTCAGCCCGCGCATCTCGCGCACCACCTGCAGCGCCTGGAACGAATTCGGCCCGCCCACCTCGGGCGTGCCGGTCCCGGGCGCGAAGGCCGGGTCGATGAAGTCGATGTCATAGGAGCAGTAGACCGGGGCGTCGCCCACACGCTCGCGCGCCTCTGCCATCACATCCGGGATACCACGGTCGAAAAGCTCCTCGATCGTGACGATGCGAATGCCGTGCTCGGCTGCGAACTCGCGGTCCGCCGAATCGTACATCGTGCCGCGGATACCGATCTGGATGCAGCGTGCGGGTTCCAGAAGCCCCTCCTCCACCGCCACGCGGAACGGGTTCCCGTGGGTCAGCGCCCGGCCGCCGAAATAGGCCGGGAAAAGATCCGTGTGCGAATCGAAATGGATCAGCCCCAGCGGCGCGCCCTTGGCGAGGCCCCTGAGCACCGGCAGCGTGCAAAGATGGTCGCCCCCCGCGGTCAGCGGCCGCACCCCCGCAGTCCGAAGCTTGGCATAGACGCCCTCGATCCGTTCCAGCGTGTCGTGCAGGTCGACCGGGTTCGGCCCCACGTCGCCGAGGTCCGCGACCCGTGCCAGCTCGAACGGCCGAATACCGAAGACCGGATGCTGCGCCCGGATCATGGTGGAGGCGTCGCGCAGCTGCCGCGGCCCATGGCGTGCGCCGGGCCGGTTCGACGTGCCGCCGTCCCAGGGCAGTCCGACGATGCCGATCTGCACGTCGGAGAAGCGCGGATGGTCGGGCCCCACCTCGGGCAGCCGCATGAAGGTCGGAACGCCCGCGAAACGCGGCAGCGTCATCCCCGAAACGGGCTGGAAAAATGGATCGGACATCGGCGGGCTCCCTTGATTTGTCGCCCGACCCTCGCCCCTCATCGCGCCGGCTGCAAGCCCCTCAGGCCTCCAGCTCCGCATCCCAGTAAAGGAAATCCATCCAGCTCTCGTGCAGGTAGTTCGGCGGGAACTTGCGGCCCGCCTTCTGCATGTCTTCCGCCGTCGGCGGCACCGGAGGCTTGCGCAGCTGCATCCCCACCTGCCGCAGGCTCTTGGAGCCCTTCCTGAGGTTGCAGGGCGAGCAGGCCGCCACCACGTTTTCCCAGCTCGTGCGCCCGCCGCGGGCACGCGGAATGACATGATCGAAGGTCAGATCGCCGCGCGTGCCGCAGTACTGGCAGCAGAATTCGTCCCTCAGAAAAAGATTGAAGCGCGTGAAGGCCACGCGCTTCTGGGGTTTGACGAATTCTTTGAGCACCACCACCGAAGGTATCCGTATCTCGGTGGTGGGAGACCTGACGAAGGCATCGTATTCCGCCACGATCGAGACCCGGTCGAGGAAGGCCGCCTTGATCGCCTCCTGCCAGGGCCAGAGCGACAGCGGGTAGTAGGACAGCGGCCTGTAATCCGCGTTCAGCACCAGCGCGGGATAATGCCTGAGCGCCGCAGGTTCCCGCACGAAACTGGTTCTGAAGTCTCCGTCCATCACCCGGTCTCCGATCCCGCCCCGGAGGGCCGTCTGGCGGGCGCGGGTCGCGCAACCCGCTCCCGATAGATTAACTATATATGGCGTTCGTCTTCTGGCAAGTCCCGCAACATGCGGTGGGTCTGTGCAGATGGGCATAAAGCTGCAACTTCACAACAGCATGACAGTTCCAGCCCCGTTCCGGACCCCGCGCCACGCCGCGTCGGCCGGTTTTCAGCCCGGCAGGTGCTCCTTCAGCGCCTGCAGCGCCAGCGACAGCCCGTCGGGGGCGATTCCATGCCCCACCCCGCGGCAGACATGGGTGGAGACCGCGAATCCCGCCGCCCTCAGCGCCTCGGCCGCCGCCGGCATCGCCGCGGGCGGCACCACCTCGTCGGCATCGCCATGAACCAGCAGCACGGGCGGGCGCGAGACGGTCTCTGCCGCCAGCCGTTCGGGGGCGACGAGCATGCCGGAAAAGCCCACGACGCAGGCGCAGGCGGAAGGGCGGCGTGGCGCCACGGCCAGCGCCATCATCGTGCCCTGGGAGAAGCCCACCAGCGCCAGCGCACTGTCGTCGAGCCCTTCCTCCGCCAGCCGTGCATCGAGGAAGGCGTTCAGATCCGCCATCGCCTCGGCCATGCCGGCGGCGGCGGCGGCCTCGCTGGACCCGTCGATCCAGGGGATCGGGAACCATTGGTAGCCAAAGGGATTGCCCCCGCAGCGCTCGGGCGCGTCTGGCGCGATGAAAACGGTATCGGGCAGATGCGGCCCCAGCGGATCGGCAAGGCCAAGAAGATCCGCCCCGTCCGCGCCATAGCCGTGCAGGAAAACGACGAGGCTCTTCGCCTTGCCCGAAACCGGCGCCCGCCGCCCGAATTGCAGTTCCCGCGTCATCTCACCCCCTCGCGCCCCTTGGCCACGCGGTAATAGGCCCAGAGGAGCCGGGCCGCAACGGCCCGCCAGGGCCGCCAGGCCTCCGCCATCTCACGCAGCGCCGCCTCCGAGGGCCGATCCTCCAGCGCGAAGATCATCCGCGCCGCCTCCTGCAGCGCCAGGTCGCCCGCCGCGAAGGCGTCAGCGCGGCCGAGCGCGAACATCACGTAGATCTCCGCCGTCCAGCGCCCGATCCCCGGCAGGGCCACGAGGCGGGCCACGGCCTCTTCCTCCGGTGCGTCCACCAGCGCAGCATAGTCGAAGCCCGAAAGCGCCACCGCCTTCAGATAGCGCATCTTCGGCCGCGACAGGCCGCAGGCCCGCAGCGCCGCCTCATCTGCCGCCGCGACCGCCTCCGCCGTCACCAGACCGGCCTCGGCCAGCCGCCCGCTGATCGCGCGCGCTAAGGCGGTGGAGACCTGCTGCCCCACGATCGCATCCTGAAGCGCCCCGAACCCGCCCGCCCGCCGCCGCAGCGGCAGCGGCCCCGCAGCCTCCAGCGCCGCGGCGAAGCGCGGCTCGCGTGCCGCGAGCCAGGCCGCGCCCTCGGCCACGCAGGCCTCCGTCTCGATGATCCGCCCGATCACGCGCGCCGCGCTCCCGCTTTTTCCTGGCCCAAATACTCGCGCCGCAGGCTAGAAGTTTCCCCGCCCGCCACAAGCCCCGCCGGCCGGCACCGCGCGGGGGGATGATCGGCCCCCGCACGGGGCCTCTTGCCGGCCCCCGCGCCGCGCACTAGCCATGGCGCATGACAGAGATCCTTGCCCCCGCAGACGGCGACGCCCGCGCCCGCCGTAACGTCGCCGTCCTGGTCGCCGCCCAGGCGCTGATCGGGGCGCAATTGCCGATGATCTTCACCATCGGCGGCCTGGCCGGACAGACGCTGGCGCCCAATCCCTGCCTCGCCACGGTGCCGATCTCGATGATCGTGGTGGGATCGATGCTGACCGCCACGCCGCTTTCGGCCGCGATGCAGAAATGGGGCCGCCGCACCGGCTTCTTCATCGGCGCCCTCGGCGGCATGCTGGGCGCGATCACTGGGGCGGTGGGGCTTTACGAGAACTCCTTCCTGCTCTTCCTCGCCGGATCGCTCATGACCGGCATCTACATGTCGGCGCAGGGCTTTTACCGGTTTGCCGCCGCCGATACCGCCTCCGAGGGCTTCCAGGCCAAGGCGATCTCCTATGTCATGGCGGGCGGGCTCGCCTCCGCCATCGTCGGCCCGCAGTTGGTCAAGATGACCTCCGGCGCGCTGGCCGTGCCCTTCCTCGGCACCTACCTCGCCGTGGTCGGCCTGAACGCGGTGGGGTTCCTGCTGTTTCCGCTGGTCGACATCCCGCGCGTGGCCCGGCCGCATCACGACGCGCCCCGAGGGCGGACGCGCTGGCAGCTCATCACCACGCCCCGCATCGCCGTGGCGGTGATCTGCGCCACCGTCTCCTACGCGCTGATGAACCTGATGATGACCTCGGCGCCGCTGGCGGTCGTGGGCTGCGGCTTCCATACCGATGACGCGGCCAACATCGTCTCCGCCCACGTGCTTTCGATGTACGTCCCCTCCTTTTTCACCGGTTTCCTGATCGCCAGGTTCGGGGTGGAAAAGATCATTGGCACCGGTCTTGTCATCCTCGCCGGCTCCGCCACCGTCGCGCTGGCCGGCGTCGCGCTGACGAACTTCTTCGGTGCGCTGATGCTCCTCGGGATCGGCTGGAACTTCGGTTTCATCGGCGCGACGACCATGCTTGCCTCCGCCCATGCGCCATCGGAGCGGGGCCGGATGCAGGGCCTCAACGACCTCATCGTCTTCGGCGGGGTGACCATGGCCTCCTTCGCCTCTGGCGGGCTGATGAACTGTTCGGGCGGCACGCCGCAGGCGGGCTGGCATGCCGTCAGCATGATGATGGCGCCGCTGATCGTGCTGGCCGGGGGCGCGCTGATCTGGCTCGCCTTTCGCCCGGCGGACAGCGAAATCATCACCTGATTTCAGAGTTTTGAGAGGCGCGGCTTACACGCTACATTACCACCGCCCGGTGAGCCCGGCCCAGGCCAGCCCACCGCGCCGCGCGAATTCGGACGGGCCGAGCCCGCCCTCCGCCACCCGCCCGGGCGCCCGGGCCGCGCGGCGCAGAATGCCCGCCGCCTGCCAGCCCGGCGCCAGCGCCGCGAAGGCAGAGGCCGGCACCACCCGCCGCCGCCGCCGCGCCTCTGCGATCCGGCTCAGCCCGTCCCGCGCGAGCGCGGCTACATCCGCCCCTTCCGGCAGCGGCGCCCAGCCCCGCGCGCTCAGCTCCGGCGCCGCCCGCAGCCAGGCCGCGAGCCCGGCGCCCCAGCCATAGGCCCGCACCACCGGCTCGGCCGCCTCGGGGGCGCCAAGACTACGCGCCGCGGCCCAGAAAAGCCCCGCCGAGGTTGCCTCCAAATACGCGCCAAGCGCCGCTACATCCGCGAAGGGTTCGCGCCAGACATCCCGCCTGCGCGCCTCGACCAGGGCCGCCAGCGGCGCGGCCCCGGCCCCGCCGAGCGCCTCGGCCAGTGGCTCCATCACGGGATGACCGGGCGTGCCGCCCTCCGGCAGGCGTTCCACCGCATCGGCCCAGAATTGCAGCCGCATCTCCGCCACCAGCGGCTCGTGCGCGGCCCAGGGCGCGCGCGCGACCTCCAGGTTGAAGGCCCAGAGCGGCCAGAGCTTCGCCTGGGCCGCCTCGTCCGCGCCCGCCGTCACCAGCGCCCGGTCAGGATCGCCCCGCTCCACCAGATCGCGGCAGTGGTCGAGGCTCACGTCGCCCGCGCCCCGTCGCGGATAAGCTTCCAGGTGATCGCATCCAGCAGCGCCTCAAAGGACGCGTCAACGATGTTGGGCGAGACCCCGACGGTCGACCAGCGATGCCCCTCGCCATCCTCGCTGTCGATGATGACGCGGGTGACGGCCTCGGTGCCGCCCTGCGTGATGCGGACCTTGAAATCGACCAGCTTCATGTCGTCGATATTCGGCTGGTAGGGCCCGAGGTCCTTCGCCAGCGCCTTGGAGAGTGCGTTGACCGGCCCGCGATCGCTTCCCGTCTCGTCCATGCTCTCGGAGACCGAGAGCATCTTGTCCTCGCCGATCTTCACCACCACGACGGCTTCCGACAGCGTGACCATCCGGTCGTACTTGTTCTTCCGCCGCTCTACGGTGACGCGGTAGCGCTTCACCTCGAAGAACTTCGGCAGAAGCCCCAGTTCCGCCCGCGCGACCAGCTCGAAGGAGGCCTGCGCGCCGTCATAGGCATAGCCCATATCCTCGCGCCGCTTCACCTCGCGCAGGATCTCGGCCAGCCGCGGATCGCCGGCCTCCACCTCGATGCCGGCCGAGGCCAGCCGCGCGCGCAGGTTCGACTGCCCGGCCTGGTTCGACATCGGGATGATCCGCGAATTGCCGACGAGGGCCGGGTCGACATGCTCATAGGTCGCCGGGTCCTTCAGGATCGCCGAGGCATGGAGCCCCGCCTTGTGCGCGAAGGCCGAGGCACCGACGTAAGGCGCGGAGCGGTTCGGCACCCGGTTCAGGATATCGTCGAGCATGCGCGAGACCTTGGTGATCCGCTTCAGCCCGTCGAGGCTGACCCCGATCTCGAACCGGCTGGCATAAGGTTCTTTCAGAAGAAGTGTCGGTATCAGGCTGACAAGATTTGCATTTCCGCAGCGCTCACCCAGCCCGTTCAGCGTGCCCTGCACCTGCCGAACGCCCGCATCGACGGCGGCAAGCGAACAGGCCACCGCCGCCTCGCTGTCATTGTGGCAATGGATGCCGAGCCGGTCGCCCGGCAGCCCCGCCGCGATGACTTCCGAGACGATCCGCCCGACCTCCGCCGGCAGCGTACCGCCGTTTGTATCGCAGAGGACGACCCAGCGCGCCCCGGCCTCCAGCGCCGCCTTCAGGCAGTCGAGCGCATGGTCCCGGTCGGCCTTCCAGCCGTCGAAGAAATGCTCGGCGTCGAAGAGCGCTTCTCGTCCATTGGATGAAAGATGGGCGATAGAGGCCCGGATATTCTCGATATTCTCTTCCGGCGTGATGCCGAGCGCGGTCTCGACATGGAAGATATGGGTCTTGCCGACCAGACAGACGGCCGGCGTGCCGGCATTCATCACCTCGGCCAGCACATCGTCATTGGCCGCCGAGCGCCCGGCCCGCTTGGTCATGCCGAAGGCGGTGAAGGTCGCCCGCGTCTTCGGCGCTGCGGCGAAGAAATCGCTGTCCGTCGGGTTCGCCCCGGGCCAGCCGCCCTCGATATAATCGAGCCCGAGATCGTCCAGCGCTTTCGCGATCTGCAGCTTCTCGGGGACGGAGAACTGCACCCCCTGGCTCTGCTGCCCGTCGCGGAGCGTGGTGTCGTAGAGATAAAGACGCTCCCGGCTCATCCTCGCACTCCCCCTACTTTTTCTTGGCAAAAATACTCTCCGGAGGTCCGGGGGCGGAAAACCCCCGGCGCCGGAGCCGGCCAGAAGCGCGCGTCGCTCATGTCAGCGCCTCCAACTTGGCGGCATCGAACTGCGCCCCCGCAACCAGATCGACCGCATCGCGCCCGATCCGCACCTCGACCCCGGCGGCAACGAGGCCAGCCTTCAGTCGGTCGACTTCCGAAAAGTCCTTTGTTTTCATAGCAGCTTGCCTGGCATTCTTCAGACGCTCAGCGAAGCCCGAAAGATCCACCGTTGGCGCCTCAGCCCAGCCACCCTGATCCGCGCCCAGAAGCCCCATGAGACAGGCGGAGGCGCGAAGTCCCGCGCCATCGCCGGAGGCCGCCAGCCGGTGCAGTACCGCCAGCGCGCCCGCGGTGTTGAGGTCATCGGACAGCGCCTCGACCACCTCGGCCGCGGGCTCCCCCACCGCCTCGGCCCCGGCGATCAGCCCGCGCCATTTCCGCAGCGTCGCCTCCGCCTCCTGCCGCTTCTTCTCGGTCCAGTCCATCGGCTTCGAATAATGCGTGCTCAGCATCACGAACCGAATGACCTCGCCCGGCACGCCCTGATCCAGCAGATCCCGTACAGTGAAGAAGTTGCCCAGCGACTTGGACATCTTCCTGCCCTCGACCTGCAGCATCTCGTTGTGCATCCAGTAGCGGGCGAAATCTCCGTGCGGGTGGGCGCAGGCGCTCTGGGCGATCTCGTTCTCGTGGTGGGGGAACTGCAGGTCGATGCCGCCGCCGTGGATGTCGAAGCTCTCGCCCAGCAGCTCGTGACTCATGGCCGAGCATTCGATGTGCCAGCCCGGCCGCCCCCGCCCCCAGGGGCTGTCCCAGCCGGGAAGATCGTCCGAGGACGGCTTCCACAGCACGAAATCCATCGGGTCTTCCTTGAACGGCGCCACCTCGACCCGGGCACCGGCGATCATGTCGTCCACCGACCGGCCCGAAAGCGCGCCGTAATCGCGGTAGGACCGCACGCGGAAGAGGACATGCCCGTCCTTGGCATAGGCGTGACCGGAGGTGATCAGCCCCTCGATCATGCCGATCATCTGGCCGATGAACTCCGTCGCGCGCGGCTCCAGCGTCGGGCGGAGCGCGCCGAGCGCGTCCATGTCGGCGTGATACCAGGCGATGGTCTCGTCTGTCAGCGCGCGGATGATCGTCTCCAGCTCGCGCGGATCGCCCGCGGCCTTCATCTCGGCCGCGCGCGCGTTGATCTTGTCGTCGACGTCGGTGAAGTTGCGGACATAGGTTACGTGGCCCTCGCCATAGACATGGCGCAGCAGCCGGAAGAGCGTGTCGAAAACCACCACGGGCCGCGCATTGCCGAGGTGCGCCCGGTCGTAGACCGTCGGCCCGCAGACATACATCCGCACGTTCGTGGGGTCGATCGGAACGAAGGCCTCCTTCGTCCGGGTCTTGGTGTTGTGGAGCCTGATCTCGACCATGCCTGTCCCTCGCGCGGCAGCACCGGCGGCGGGCCTAACAGGTTCGGTCTGGATTGAGAACAGAGAGAACGGCCCGCCTGACGTATGTCAGCCGATAATGCAGCAAATGCAGATGATGCCGTTCGTCTTCATGGCCAGAGGGCTAGCACCAAGCCGGCCCCCTGGCAAGCGCCTTGGATCAGGCGTAGCTGACCGCCTCGTATTCGATGCCGTCGGCGTCGTGGAAGTAGAAGCGCCGCCCCGGCTCGTAATCGGCATGCGAATGGGTAGCGAGGCCCTCCGCCTTCACCCGCGCCTCCAGCGCTTCGAGGTCGTCGACCACCACGGCGATATGGTTGAGCCCGCCGAGCTGGCTGTAATTGTCCTGCCGCGGCGACTGCTCGCCGCCCGGGCCGGTGTAGAGCGCGACATATTGCTCCGCGGTACCGACATGGACGGAGCGCCCGCCGTGGATGGCGCCCCCCTGCCAGCGGATCTTCCAGCCGAAGAGCCGTTCGTAAAGCGCCGCCGTCCCATCCGGGTCGGGCACGGTCACGTTCACATGTTCCAGCATAGCCGCCATTTTCGGTCCTTTCCGTTGGCATTTCGGGCGATTCCTGTTGTAATTTCTCAAGTGAACTTGAGATCAAGGAGTTTTCGCATGCCCTCCCCCTCCGGCGGCCTCCCCATCGGCGAGATCGCACGGCGCACCGGCCTCGCCGTTTCCGCCATCCGCTATTACGAGGACGAAGGGCTGATCGCGCCCCTCAGGAACGCCGGCGGGCACAGGCGCTATGACCGCTCGGACATCCGCAAGCTCTCCTTCGTGCTGATCGCGCAGCAGCTGGGCTTTCCGCTGAAGCGGATCCGTGCGGCGCTTGCGGCCCTGCCGGAGGGTCGCCCGCCCAGCAAGGCCGACTGGACCCGCCTCTCGCAGGAGTTCCGCACCGATATCGACGCGCGGATCGAGGCGCTCTCGGCGCTGCGCGAGAAGCTCGATGGCTGCATCGGCTGCGGCTGCCTCTCGCTCGACCGCTGCCAGCTCTACAATGCCGGCGACCGGGCGGCCGCGAATGGCCAGGGCCCGCGATACCTGATGGGCGACCGGCCGACCTAGCGGATGGCCACGGGAGGTCCCCGCAAAGCAAAAGGCCCCGGTTTCCCGGGGCCTTTCCGATCTGGTGGCCGGAGCCTCAGATCTTGTTGGCGTTGTCCTGACCCATCATGAAGGTGTCGTAGTGATACTCGGCCACCTGGTCCCACAGGTATCCGCCGCGCATCGTCTCGGACTGGCTCTCCCAGATCTCCTTGAACGGCGCGTTGGTCTTGGACAGGTCAGCATAGATCTTGTGGGCCGCATCGAAGGCCGCCGACATGATCTCGCGGCTGAACGGGCGCAGCTTCGCGCCGTCCGCCACCAGCCGCTTGAGGGCCGCCGGGTTCACCGCGTCGTAATGCGCCAGCATGTCGAGGTCCGCCGCCTGGCAGGCCGCCTTGAACAGCGTCTGATAGGACTTCGGCAGCTCGTTCCACTTCTTCAGGTTCACGAGGGTCGTCAGCGCCGGGCCGCCTTCCCACCAGCCGGGGTAGTAGTAGTACGGCGCAACCTTGTAGAAGCCGAGCTTCTCGTCGTCATAGGGGCCGACCCATTCGCAGGCGTCGAGCGTGCCCTTTTCCAGCGCCGGGTAGATGTCGCCGCCGGCGATCTGCTGGGGCACCGCGCCGAGCGCCTCCATCACCTTGCCGCCGAAGCCGCCGATGCGCATCTTCAGGCCCTTGATGTCCGCGAGGGTCTTGATCTCCTTGCGGTACCAGCCGCCCATCTGCACGCCGGTGTTGCCGCACTGCATGCCGTAGAGGCCCTGCTTCTCGTAGAACTTGTTCAGCAGGTCGCGGCCGTTGTTGTAGTAGTACCAGGCGTTCATCTGACGCGCGTTCGGCCCGAAGGGCACGCAGGTGCCAAGCGCCCAGGCCGGATCCTTGCCCCAGTAGTAGTAGGTCGCCGTGTGGCAGCACTCCACCGTGCCCGCCGCCGCGGCGTCCATCGCCTGCAGGCCGCCGACCAGTTCGCCCGCGGCAAAGACCTGGATCTTGAAGTTCCCGTCGGTCACCTCGGAGATGTAATCCGCCATCGTCACCGCGGCGCCGTAGATCGTGTCGAGCGATTTCGGGAACGAGGACGTGAGGCGCCAGGTGACCTTCGGCGCGGATTGGGCCACCGCCGGCGCGGCAAGCGCCGCGGCCCCGGCCGCAGCGACCCCGCCGACGCTGGCTTTGGTCAGGAATGAACGACGATCCATTAGGTTTCCTCCCAAGTTGGATTCGGCAGTCTATCCAGGGGTTTGGCCTGCGAAGCGCTTCTGCCGAACCGACTGCTCGCACGCACTCTTACATCGGGTTCCGCTCCTGTCCAGCAGCGGGGACACCTTTTCGTGTGGCCCTGCGAGCAGGCCCGAAGATCTTTCCACTTGTTGCCAACACCCATCCCCCAGCGCAACATAAGTGCCCCGGCAACCTACGCGGCGGCAGATTATTCCGCCAATTCGGCATTGACGCCCCCGAGACCGCAGCCTAATGTGCCGCCGCACACGCATGAGGGACGCGCGATGATCACGGTACTTGTAATTTTGGAGGCAAAGCGCATGGGCCGGTGACGGACCCCAGACAGGATCCCCATGCGCCCCCGAGTAACTCCGGGGGCTTTTTGTTGCGAATTTCGAAGCCAGAGTGAGACGGCCCGAGGAAGATGGTGAGATGACCAAGCAGATGACCGGCGCGAAGATGGTGGTTCAGGCCCTGAAGGATCAAGGGGTGGAGGTGGTCTTCGGCTACCCGGGCGGCGCCGTGCTTCCGATCTATGACGAGATCTTCCAGCAGAACGGCATCCGCCACATCCTGGTGCGCCACGAACAGGGCGCGGTCCACATGGCGGAGGGCTATGCCCGCTCCACCGGCAAGCCCGGCGTCGTCATCGTCACCTCCGGCCCCGGCGCGACCAATGCCGTCACCGGGCTGACCGACGCGCTGATGGACTCGATCCCGCTCGTCGTCCTCTCCGGCCAGGTCCCCACCTTCCTGATCGGCACCGACGCGTTCCAGGAGGCCGACACCGTCGGCATCACCCGCGCCTGCACCAAGCACAACTGGCTGGTGAAGGAGACCGATCGCCTCGCCGACACGATCCATCAGGGCTTCCACGTCGCCACCCATGGGCGCCCCGGCCCGGTGCTGATCGACATCCCCAAGGACGTTCAATTCGCCACCGGCACCTACGTACCCCCGGCCAAGGCCAAGATCAGCCATTACCAGCCGCGGGTCGCGGGCGACCGCGCCGCGATCGAGAAGCTGGCCGAGCTGATGGAGACCGCCGAACGGCCGATCTTCTACACCGGCGGCGGTGTCATCAACTCCGGCCCCGAGGCCTCGCGCCTGCTGCGCGAGCTGGTCGAGGCGACGGATTTTCCGATCACCTCCACCCTGATGGGGCTCGGCGCCTATCCCGGTTCGGGCAAGAACTGGCTCGGGATGCTGGGGATGCACGGGCTCTACGAGGCGAACCTCGCCATGCACGGCTGCGACCTGATGATCGCCGTGGGCGCGCGCTTCGACGACCGGATCACCGGCCGGATCCCGGATTTCTCGCCGCATTCGAAGAAGGCGCATATCGACATCGACCCCTCCTCGATCGGCAAGGTCATCCATGCCGATATCCCGATCGTGGGCGATGTCGGCAATGTCCTGCGCGAGCTCTTGGAGATCTGGAAGGCCCGCGGCGCGCGCACCAACAAGGCGCAGGTGGAACGCTGGTGGGGCAAGATCGACGCGTGGAAGAAGGTCGACTGCCTCGCCTATCGCGGCTCGGAAAGCACGATCAAGCCGCAATACGCGCTGGAGCGGCTGGAGGCGCTGACCAAGGGCCGCGACCGCTACGTGACGACCGAGGTCGGCCAGCATCAGATGTGGGCCGCGCAGTTCCTGCATTTCGACGAGCCGAACCGCTGGATGACCTCCGGGGGCCTTGGCACCATGGGCTACGGCCTGCCCGCCTCCGTCGGCGTGCAGATCGCCCATCCCGACAGCCTCGTCATCAACGTCGCGGGCGAAGCCTCCTGGCTGATGAACATGCAGGAGATGGGCACCGCCGTGCAGTTCCGCGCGCCGGTCAAGCAGTTCATCCTGAACAACGAGCGCCTCGGCATGGTGCGCCAGTGGCAGCAGCTTCTGCACGGCGAGCGCTATTCGCACAGCTGGTCGGAAAGTCTGCCGGACTTCGTGAAGCTGGCAGAGGCCTTCGGGGCCAAGGGCATCAAGGTCGACCGCCCCGGCGATCTCGACGAGGCAATCCGCGCGATGCTGGAATACGACGGGCCGGTGATCCTGGACGTGCTGGTCGAGAAGCACGAGAACTGCTTCCCGATGATCCCCTCGGGCAAGCCGCATAACGAGATGCTCCTGGGCAGCGCGGCGACCGAGGGCGCGATCACCGGGGCCGGCGGGGCGCTGGTGTAAGGCCCTCGGCGGGGGGCTGTCTGCCCCCCACACCCCCCGAGGATATTTCTGGACAGAAGATACGAATAGAGGGCCCGAGATGTCGGCACTGAACATCAAGAAAGGCGCAACCAGCCATTCGGCCTACGAGCTGCGCGACCCGCATGCGGTGGTGATCGAAACCCACACGCTGGCCGTGCTGGTGGACAACGAAAGCGGGGTTCTAGCCCGCGTCATTGGCCTTTTCGCCGGTCGGGGCTACAATATCGAGAGCCTCACGGTCGCCGAGGTGGATCACGAGGGCCACCGCAGTCGCATCACCGTCGTCACCTCCGGCACGCCGCAGGTGATCGTGCAGATCAAGGCGCAGCTCGAACGGCTGGTTCCGGTCCACGAGGTGCACGACCTGACGGTCGAGGGCCGCGCGGTGCAGCGCGAGCTCGCGCTTTTCAAGGTCACCGGCACGGGCGAACACCGGGTGGAGGCGCTGCGCCTCGCCGACATCTTCCGCGCCAGCGTGGTCGACTCGACGCTGGAAAGCTTCGTCTTCGAGATCACCGGCACCGCCGAGAAAATCGATGCCTTCGCCGACCTGATGCGCCCGCTCGGCCTGGCCGAGATGGCCCGCACCGGCGTCGCCGCCCTCTCGCGCGGCGCCTGACGGTGGGTTGACCGTTCGGGATTAACCGTTCGGTAGGCATGATCGCGCTATGGCATCTCCGGCGGGGCGCGCGGCCCCGCGTCAGGAGGATGCCATGCGGATCATCTTTTCATTCTTGGCCCTGGGCGTGGTCTGTCTTGCCGTGCCCACACCGGGCGTTGCGGCCCCCGCCGGGGGCACCTCTGCGGCCGGCGCCGCCCATGCCGCCTTCGTGGCGCGCGAACGCGCCTGTGGCAAGCTCTGGCGCGCGGACAAGGCGGCCGGACGGACGGCGGGGCAGAGCTGGCCGAAATACCTCAGCGCCTGCAACGCACGGCTGAAGGCGAAGGGGGGATGAGCGCGGGCCCAGCGTGGGCGAGCCGCCCTTTGGCAGACTCACGCCGGCCCTCGCTTGCGCTCAGGCGCTCAGGCCTGAAATCGCTCCACCGGAGCGATTACGCCCCGGCTGCGCCGGGGCCGTTGTTCACCCAAACCGACCCGTGACGTAGTCGTTGGTGCGCTGCTGGGTCGGCGCGGTGAAGATCTTCTCGGTCTTGTCGAACTCCACCAACTCGCCGAGATACATGAACGCGGTATAGAGCGAGGTCCGCGCCGCCTGCTGCATGTTATGCGTCACGATCGCGATGCAGTAATCGTTGGCAAGCTTGATGATCAGGTCCTCGATCTTCGCCGTCGAGATCGGGTCGAGCGCCGAAGCGGGCTCGTCGAGCAGAAGCACCTCCGGCCTGACCGCAACCGCCCGCGCGATGCAAAGCCGCTGCTGCTGCCCGCCCGAAAGGCCAAGGCCGGACTGGTGCAGCTTGTCCTTCACCTCGTCCCAGAGCGCGGTCTCGCGCAGCGCCTGCTCCACCCGGTTGTTCATGTCGGCCTTGGAGATCTTCTCATAAAGCCGGATGCCGAAGGCGATGTTCTCGTAGATCGACATCGGGAAGGGCGTGGGCTTCTGGAACACCATCCCCACCTTGGCGCGGAGCTGGTTCAGATCCTCCGACGGCGACAGGATGTTGCGCCCGTCGAGCAGCACCTCGCCCGAGACCTTCTGGCCGGGGTAGAGGTCGTACATCCGGTTGAAGATCCGAAGGAGCGTGGACTTGCCGCATCCCGACGGGCCGATGAAGGCCGTCACGGTCTTGTCGCGCAGCTCCAGGTCGATCCCTTTCAGCACGTGATGGCCGTTCTGGTACCAGAAGTCGACGTTCTTGACCGCGACCTTGGCGGGCCGCTCGGTGTCGCCCTGAACGAAGGTCTGCGCCTGGCCCTGCAGGTCGAAGCCATGCGTCGGGGTCTGGGTGTCTGCGGGCATGTTCATGTCCTTCTCCTTCACGACGAGCGGCGGCCGGACAGGCTGCGGGCAAGAATGTTGAGCGCGAGGATCGCGACGGTGATGATCAGCGCCCCGCCCCAGGCCAGCCGCTGCCAGTCATCATAGGGGCTCATGGCGAACTGGAAAATCACGACCGGCAGATTGGCCATCGGCTGGCTCATGTCGGTAGACCAGTACTGGTTGTTGAGCGCGGTGAACAGAAGCGGCGCCGTCTCGCCCGAGACGCGGGCGATGGCCAGCAGAACCCCGGTCAGGATGCCCGACCAGGCAGAGCGGTAGATCACGAAGGTCATCGACTTCCAGCGCGGCGCGCCAAGCGCGGCGGTCGCCTCGCGCAGTGAATTCGGGACGAGCTGCAGCATGTCCTGTGTCGTGCGGTTGATCACCGGCAGGGCGATCACCGCCAGCGCAATCGCCCCCGACCAGGCAGAGAAATGGCCGAAGGGCACGACCAGCACCGCATAGACGAAAAGGCCCACGATGATCGAGGGCGCCGAGAGGAGCACGTCGTTGATGAACTTCGCCGCCTCGCCGATCTTCGAGCCACGGGCGTATTCCGAAAGATATGTCCCGGCGAGGATCCCGATCGGCGTCGCGATCAGGATCGACACGAACGTCATGGCGAGCGAGCCGAAGATCGCGTTGCCAAGGCCCCCGTTCGACCCCGGCGGCGGCGTCATCTGGAGGAAGATCGAGGGCCGGATCGCGCCGAGGCCCTTCCACAGCAGCGTCCAGAGGATCGCTGCAAGGAAGAACAGGCCGATGCCGGCGGCCCCGGCCGACAGCACCATGGCGATGCGGTTCCTGCGATAGCGGCGGGATGCGATGGACATGGGCGGACCTCAGAAGCTTTCCGTGCGGCCGATGAGCCACTTCGCCAGCGCCAGAACGCTGAAGGTGATGAAGAACAGGATCAGGCCGAGCGCGATCAGGCTGGAGGTGTAGAGCGGCGACGTGGCCTCGGCGAACTCGTTGGCGATGGCGGCGGAGATCGTCGTCGCGGGCGAAAGCAGCGACGCGCGGATATGGTGGGAGTTGCCGATCACGAAGGTGACGGCCATCGTCTCCCCCAGCGCGCGGCCGAGACCCACCATGATGCCGCCGACAAGACCGAGCCGGGTGTAGGGGATGATGATGTAGCGCACGACCTCCCAGGTCGTCATGCCCATGCCGTAGGCGCTCTCGCGCAGCATCACCGGGACGGTGTTGAACACGTCGCGACTGACCGAGGTGATGAAGGGCAGGATCATGATGGCGAGAACCAGCCCCGCCGTCAGCAGTCCGATGCCGTAGGGCGCGCCGGAGAACAGGATGCCGATCCCCGGCAGGTCGCCGAAGGTGTTGATCAGGAAAGGCTGGACCACCTGCTGCATCACCGGCGCCAGCACGAAGAACCCCCAGAGGCCGTAGATGATCGAGGGGATCCCGGCCAGAAGCTCGATCGCGGTGCCGATCGGCCGGCGCAGGCGCTTGGGGCAGATCTCGGTCAGGAAGATCGCGATGCCGAAGCTCACCGGTACCCCGATCACCATGGCGATCGCAGAGGTGACGAGCGTGCCGTAGATCGGCGCCAGCGCGCCGAAGATGTCCTTGGCCGGGCTCCAGCGCTCGGTCCAGATGAAGGCGATGCCGAAATGACGGAAGGCGGGAAGGGAGTCCCACAGCAGCGAGACGAGCACGCCAAGCAGAACGAGGACGACGCCGGTTGCTGACCCCCAGGTCAGCCAGAAGAACAGCCGATCCTGCTGCCGCATCCGGCGGGAGATCGCCTCCGCCCGGGCCCGGGATCCGTTCAACGCAGTGTCCGTCATCATCGTCATGGCAGCCGCCCCCTTGCTGCTGATCTCATCGTGAAGGCGGACGGGCAAGGCCAAAGGCCCTGCCCGTCCCAAGTTTCCTCAAGCCACGTCGCGGGCTCAGTTCATCGCGGCGTAGACCGGCTTGCCGTTATGCTGCACGGCGCTCCAGGACTTCTCGATCAGGCCGACGACATTGTCGGGGATCGCGACATAGTCGAGCGCCTTGGCTTCCGGATGGCCGTTCTTGTAGGCCCAGGCGAAGAACTTCAGGGCGGCGGCGGCGGCGGCCGGGTCCTGCGGGTCCTTGTGGATGATCACCCAGGTCGAGGCGGCGATCGGCCAGGACTTGGCGCCGGGCTGGTCGGTGATGATCACGTGGAAGTTCTTGGCGCCCGCCCAGTCGGCGTTGGCCGCGGCCGAGGCAAAGGTTTCCAGCGACGGCGCGACGACCTTGCCGTCCTTGTTGACCATCTTGGAGTAGCCGAGCTTGTTCTGGATCACGTAGGCGTATTCGTTGTAGCCGATCGCGCCAGCGGTCTGCTTGACGGTGTTGGCCACGCCTTCCGACCCCTTCGCGCCCAGGCCCAGCGGCCATTCGACGGCGGTGTCGGAACCGATCTTGTCAGCCCATTCCTTCGAGATCTTCGACAGGTAGTTGGTGAAGTTGAAGGTGGTGCCCGACCCGTCCGAACGGTGGACGACGACGATCGGTTCGTTCGGCAGCTTCAGGCCCGGGTTCAGCTTGGCGATCGCCGGGTCGTTCCACTTGGTGATGTTGCCCATGTAGATCTGCTCGACGACCTTGCCGTCGAGAACCATCTGGCCCGGCTTCACGCCCTTGACGTTGTACATCATGACGATGCCGCCCTGGATCATCGGGAACTGGATCATCCCGTGATCGGCAAGGTACTTGTCGTCCAGCGGCTTGTCGGAGGCGCCGAAGGTCACGGTCTTCGCGGTCACCTGCTTGATGCCGCCGCCGGACCCGATCGACTGGTAGTTCAGGCCGATGCCGGTGGCTTTCTTGTAGGCTTCGCCCCACTTGGCGAAGACGGGGTAGATGAAGCTCGAGCCAGCGCCCGAAATGTCGGCGGCGAAGCTCGCGCCGGCCAACGAGACGCTGAAGGCGGCGGCAGCGGCGCCGACGGCGATGGTTTTGAAGAAGCTCACGGCTTTTCTCCCGGATCAGATTTCGGTCTTCGTCTCCACTCCCAGGGCGCGAAGACGTGGCCGGGATAGCCGCTTCATGTGACAGGTGAATGACAGTTCCGTCACAAAACCTGTCATAGAGCTTTTGATATTGGGAAGAATTGCGCGCATTCACGGGCGAAAGGCGGGATTTGCCGCCGTCGCGCAGTCCCGCGCGGGCGTCATCCGGCACAGTCTGAAGGCAGATTCGGGGCTTACCCCGCCCTCTGCCCAAAGGGGTGATTCCCCGGGCGACGGATCCGCATCTGGCCGGAGGGATCCTCTCCATACCGGGCCCCCGCCGTTCGGGGGGCCCGCGCCGCCGGGTCGGGATCAGGCCTTGGCCTTTTCCGCCTCGGGCGTCACGTCACGGGCGGCCGAGGCCGTCCCCTCGTCGGCGATTTCCTTCGCGCCGTCGTTGATGCCCTTCTTGAAGGCGGTGATCCCCTTGCCGACCTCGCCCATCAGCGAGCTCACCTTGCCCCGGCCGAACAGCACCAGGGCCACGACCGCGACCACCAGCAGGTGTCCGACACTCAAGCCTTCCATAATCCATCCTCCTCGGGCGACATGCCCGGTTCAGTCTCGGGCGACATGCCCGGCTGGTCACACAGCATGGCGGGGCGAACCCTTCGAATCAAGCCCCGACCCCCGTGATCACGATCACGTTTGCCGTAGGCCCGCGGGCTCAGCGCCCGCCCGCTGATTCATGGTCATCGCGCGTAAGGTCGAAGACATGAAGCCCCGGCTTCGCCGGCTCGCGCGTCTTCCAGTGGCCGTGGGACAACGTCCGCGTCACGTCGCGCTCGCCCGCCGCCCAGTGTTCCACCATCGAAAGCCGCGAGAACTCGTAATCCTTCGAGGCCCCCTCGTAGGCCTGGTCGCGGTGGATCAGATGGACCAGCGCGATCGGGCAATCCGGCGTGGCCGCGCGCAGCAGCGCAAGGTCCTCGTCGTCCTCGTAGGCCTCGCCCAGCTTGGCGGCCAGCCGCTCGGCCGCCTGGCTGAGCCGCGCAAGCTCCCGGTAGCGGTCGGTGGTCAGCCGGGTGCGGCTGGAATAGCGGATGTCCTTTTCGCGCTGCTGCACATCGCTCATGTTGCCGGGCCGGCTGCCGCGGGCAGAGAAGAGATCGACCTGGAAGATACAGAGCGGATCAGTCTCCGCCTCGTCCATCACATGCTGCAGGGGGGTGTTGGAGACAAGCCCGCCGTCCCAGTACCTCCGCCCGGCGACCTCGACCGCGGGAAAGCCCGGCGGCAGCGCACCGGAGGCAAGGATATGCTCCGGCCCGATCCGTTCGCGCGCGCTGTCAAAATAGACGAAATTGCCGGTCTCCACGTCGACGGCCCCGACGCTGAGCCGCGGACCGTGCCCGTTCAGGTAGTCGAAATCCACCAACTCCCTCAGCGTCTCGGCCAGGGGCGCGGTGTCGTAGAAGCTTGTCAGGTGGCTCAGCCCCCCGGGCATCAGCGCAGCAAAGGGCAGGCGCGGAGAGAAGAAGCCCGGCACGCCGCCGGCAATCACCGCCGCCGCAGCCCAGTCTCCGAACATCTGGCGCGGCGGAAAGCCCGCAACCGGATGCTGCGGCAGCGCCGCGGTGATCCGGTGCCAGAACGTCTCCAGCGCCGACGCGCGCTCCTCAGGCCGGTTGCCGCAGATGATCGCCGCATTCACCGCGCCGATCGAGATCCCGGCCACCCAGTCCGGCTGGTGGCCAAGCTCCGAAAGCCGCTGGAAGGCGCCCGCTTGGTAAGCGCCGAGCGCGCCGCCGCCCTGCAGGACCAGCACCACCCGCTCCGTCGCGGCCGTTTTCGCAGAGCCCTCGCGTGCCTTTGCCATACCACCCTCGTCACTTGCCGCGCTGCAGAATCATCTAGGCATCCCCGGCCCCGCTGCAACCCGGAACGCGCGTCCGTCCGCGAACACAATCGCGCGCGTTCCCCGTCAATCGCACGTCATCGCGCGCGCGGCGCATCATCGCTATGCTGGCCGCCCGGTCGACTCGCCCGGATCCCACCCTGCCCGTCCTTCCCGTTCCCGGCCGCGAAAGGCCCCGCGATGACCCCCAGCCTCGAAGACGCCCTCGCCCAGCTTCGCGCCGGCGCCGACCCCGAACGCGCCGCGGGCGCCGCCGCCTATCACAAGGCGCCGCGCCCCTATCTCGGCCTCCGCGTGCCGGAGATCGACGCGATGGCAAAGACCTGGCGCCAGACGCTGTCGGTGGAAGAGCGGATCGCGCTGGCCGCCGGGCTCTGGGACAGCGACATCCACGAGGCGAAGGTGGCCGCCGCGAAACTGCTGACCCAGGCACGGATCCGGCCAGATGACAGCGGCGCCTGGCGGCTGATCGCCTCCTGGGCGCCCGGCTTCGACGCCTGGGCCATTGCCGATCACGCCTGCGACGCCGGCGCCCGGCGGCTGGTGGCGGACCCCTCCCGGATCGACGAGGTCGAGGCCTGGGCCCGCCACCCGAACATGTGGACCCGCCGCGCCGCCCTCGTCATCACGCTGCCCTGGACAAAGATGAACCACCCCTCGTCCGAGGATCAGGCGATCCGCGCGCGGGTTCTCGGCTGGGCGGCGTCCTACGTGCCCGACGGCGACTGGTTCATCCAGAAGGCCATCGCCTGGTGGCTGCGCGAGCTTTCCAAGCACGACGCCCCCCGCGCCGCCGCCTTCCTCGCCGAACACGGGGCCGGCCTCAAGGCCTTCGCCCGGCGCGAGGCCGGGAAACACCTTGGCTGAGGCCCGGGCGCGCGCTCCAAAGGGCTTGTCATCTTTCCCCCGCCCCCCGAGACTGCCGCAGCAGAGGGAGGGCCCCATGCGCTGGCGCGGCCTGCATCACGTAGAAGTCTCGGTGCTCGATTACGAGGCATCCGTCGCCTTCTACGACAGCATGTTCGGCTGGCTCGGCTACAAGAGCTTCTGGACGCTCGATATCGGCTACCACTCCACCTATTACATGGCGCGCTTCCCGCTGCCACATTCCTACATCGGTATCCAGCCCGCCCGCAGCGGCACGAAGCTCGATCACGAGGCCCGCGCGGTCGGCCTCCATCACATCGCGCTCTGGGCGCGGAACCGGGCCGAGGTCGATGCCTTCCACACCCGTTTCCTGCTGGCGAACGGCCTTCCCGTCACCGATGCGCCGATGGAATATTCCGTATACGTTCCCGGCTATTACGCGGTCTTCTTCAACGATCCCATCAACGGGTTTCATTGGGAGCTCGCCCATACCCCGCGCCTGCCGGGCCCCGGGGCCATCCGCCGTTTCTCCCGCGCGCTGAAGGCGGCCGGGCGCGGCAAGCCCTGGGGCGACAACCCCGCCCGCGCCGCCATGCGCCCGCTGCCGCCGCGCAGCTGACCCTTGCCGGCCCCGCACGCCCGGTTTACCTTCCGCCCATGATAGCGCCCCTCATCGATCCTTTCGCCCGTGCGATCACCTATCTCCGCGTTTCGGTGACGGACCGCTGCGACTTCCGCTGCGTCTATTGCATGTCCGAACACATGGAGTTCCTACCCAAGAAGGAACTCCTGACGCTGGAGGAGCTTGACCGCCTCTGCACCACCTTCGTCGGGCTCGGGGTAGAGAAGCTGCGTATCACCGGCGGCGAGCCGCTCGTGCGCCGCGGCATCATGACCTTCTTCCAGAACATGTCCCGCCATCTCGAAAGCGGCGCGCTGAAGGAGCTCACGCTGACCACCAACGGCTCGCAGCTCGGCAAATACGCAGCCGAGCTCGCCGCCTGCGGCGTCCGCCGCGTGAACGTCTCGCTCGACACGCTGGATGCGGAGAAATTCGCCAAGATCACCCGCTGGGGCCGACTGCCCCAGGTCCTTGCCGGGATCGAGGCCGCCCGCGCGGCGGGGCTGAAGGTGAAGATCAACACCGTCGCGCTGAAGGGCGTGAACGAGGACGAGCTCTTCACCCTCGCGGAATGGTGCGCCGCCGAAGGCCATGACCTCACCTTCATCGAGGTCATGCCGATGGGCGACATGGGCGAGGAGGACCGGCTTCACCAGTACTGGCCGCTCTCCGACCTGCGCGCGCAGCTCGCCACCCGCTACACGCTGACCGAACTCTCCGACCGCACCGGCGGCCCGGCCCGCTACGTCCGGCTGGAGGAAACAGGCCAGCGGATCGGCTTCATCACCCCGCTCACGCATAACTTCTGCGAAAGCTGCAACCGGGTCCGCGTCACCTGCACCGGAGATCTCTTCATGTGCCTCGGCCAGGAAGACCGCGCCGACCTGCGCAGCCCGCTCCGCGCGACGGAGGACGATGTGGAGCTCCGCACCGCCATCCGCGCGGCCATCGCGCGCAAGCCGAAGGGGCACGATTTCGACTATTCGCGCCAGACCGTCGCCGGCCAGATGAGCCGCCACATGAGCCACACCGGCGGCTGAGATGGCCGCCCTCGCCCGCTTTACCGAGGCCCAGGCGAAGATCTACCCGACTGCCCTCGCGGAGCTTCGCCGCGGCCGGAAGGACAGCCACTGGATGTGGTTCGTCTTTCCGCAGCTGGCCAGCCTCGGGCGCTCCGCCACCGCGCAGTATTACGGCATCGCCGATCTGGCCGAGGCCCGTGCCTATGCTGCGGACCCGGTCCTTGGCCCCCGCCTCGCCGAGTGTGCCGCGGCGCTGCTGGCCCAGCCGGAAACCGACCCTGCCCGCATTCTCGGCCCGGTCGACGCGATGAAGCTGCGGTCTTCGGCCACGCTCTTCCGCGCCGCCGCGGACCCGCCTTTGCAGGGCTTGATGCAGTCCATCCTGGACCGTTTCTATGGGGGCACCCCCTGCCCGCTCACGCTGGCGGAGATCGGCTGACCCCGACCCTCCACGCCCGGCTCGGCACGGGAGGGTGCGGGGGGCAGACAGCCCCCCGCCATTGTCGTCAGGCCGCCGGCATCCGGCTTTCGACCATCTCCGCGTACCAGCTCGACCCGAACGGGATCGCGTTGTCGTCGAAGTTGTACTTCGGGTGATGCACCATCGCCGTGTCGCCGTTGCCGAGGAAGATGTAGGCCCCCGGCCGCGCGTTCAGCATGAACGAGAAATCTTCCGACCCCATCAGCGGCACCGCGTCGGCATCCACGTTCTCGGTCACCCGCTTGGCGGCCTCGACCGCGTAGCCGGTGTTCTCCTCCGCGTTCATCGTCACCGGGTAGCCGCGGCGATAGTCGATTTCGGCCGTCGCACCGAAGGCGGCGCAGGTGTTCTCGACGATCGCCTTGATCCGGCCCTCGACGAAATCCTGCACCTCCGGGTCCATGGTCCGGATCGAGGCGCGCAGCAGCACCGTCTGCGGAATGACGTTGAAGGCCTCGCTCTCGGTCCGGAAGGTGCAGACCGAGACGACGACCTGCTTCAGCGGGTCGACGTTGCGGCTCGCCACCGATTGCAGCGCCACGACGACATGGCTCGCCACCAGCGTCGGGTCGATGCAGTCATGCGGTTTCGCCGCATGGCCGCCCTTGCCGGTGATCGTGCATTCCATCTGGTCCGCCGCCGCCATCATGGCGCCCGGGCGGATCGCGAAGTGACCAAGCGGGATGCCCGGCATGTTGTGCATGCCATAGACTTCCTGCACCCCGAACCGCTCCATCATCCCGTCGTCGACCATCTCCTTGCCGCCGCCGCCGCCCTCCTCGGCCGGCTGGAAGATCACCACGGCGGTGCCGTCGAAATTCCGCGTCTCGGCAAGGTACTTCGCCGCGCCCAGCAGCATCGCGGTATGGCCGTCGTGGCCGCAGGCATGCATCTTGCCCTGGGTCTTAGAGGCATAATCGAGCCCCGTCGCCTCGACGATCGGCAGCGCATCCATATCGGCGCGCAGCCCGATCACGCGGCCCGCGCTGTCGGTCTTGCCCTTGATCACGCCGACGACCCCGGTCCGGCCGATCCCCTCGACGACCTCGTCGCAACCGAAGGCGCGCAGCTTCTCGGCCACGATCCCGGCGGTGCGATGCACCTCGAACAGAAGCTCCGGGTTCTCGTGGAAATCCTGTCGCCACTCGGTGATCTCGGGCAGCATCTCGGAAAAGCGGTTCTTGATCGGCATGGCATATCTCCCTGCTGCGGGCCCTGCGGCCCGCCGATTATGCCGGCACCGTCGCGCAAACGGAACGGGGCCGCAAGCCATCCCGCCCGCGGCCCCCGCACTTCTTGCTGGCAGGAATACTCGGGCCGCCGCGCCGCCGGGCACGGCGCGCGGTGTTGGTCCGTCCCTCCGCTTGCGCTCCGGGCGTTCGGCGCTGACGAGGCTGCAACGGAGCCTCGTCAGGCCGCGCCTCACCCCAGGGCGTATCCCGCGCCGCGCACCGTGCGCACCGGATCCTCGCCGCCATGGCGGCAAAGCGCCTTGCGGAGCCGGCCGATATGCACGTCCACCGTGCGGGTATCGACGTAGATGTCCCGCCCCCAGACCCGGTCGAGCAGCTGCTCGCGGCTCCAGACCCGGCCCGGCTTTTCCATGAAGGTGGCAAGCAACCGGAACTCCGTCGGCCCGAGCTTCAGCACCTCGCCGGCGCGGTAGACGCGGTGGCTCTCGGCGTCCAGGCGGATGTCGCCGAATTCCAGCGTCCCCCCGACCGCCGCCGGCCGCACCCGGCGCAGCTGCGCGCGGATCCGGGCCATCAACTCGACGATGGAGTAGGGCTTGACCACGTAATCATCGGCGCCGGTCTCCAGCCCGCGCACCCGGTCGACCTCCTCCGACCGGGCGGAGAGCATGATGATCGGGATCCCCCGCGTGTCACTTTTCGACTTCACCTGGCGGCAGACCTCGATGCCCGAGACCGAGGGCAGCATCCAGTCGAGCACGATCAGGTCGGGCGTCTCCTCCTCGATCAGCAGCAGCGCCTCCTCGCCGTTCTCCGCGCGCGCGACGCGAAAGCCCTCGGCCTCGAGGTTATAGGCCAGAACCTCCCGCTGCGCCGGCTCGTCCTCGACGACCAGCACCACCGGCAGCTCGGGCGCGGCCATCAGGCGTTCCCCTCCGAGCTGACGAAGGAGGTGTTGTCGCCCTTCGGCCGGTTGTCGTCGGGCATCCGCCCCGTGACGAGGTAGATCACCTGCTCGGCGATGGATGTGGCGTGGTCGCCCACCCGCTCCAGGTTCTTGGCGATGAAATGCAGATGCATGCAGGCGGTGATGTTGCGCGGGTCCTCCATCATGTGGGTCAGGAACTCGCGGAACATGGCATTGTACATCTGGTCGACCTCTTGGTCGCGGATGCGCACGTCGGCTGCCAGTTCGATGTCGCGCTGCGTATAGGCGTCGAGCGCGTCCTTCAGCATCACCTCGACCGCCTTCGCCATCCGCTTCAGCGCACCGCCGGCGCCCGGGATCGGCTGCATCTGGGCCAGCACGGTCGAGCGCTTGGCCATGTTCTTGGCATAGTCGCCAATGCGCTCGAGATTGGCGGAGATCTTCATCACCGTCAGGATCGTGCGCAGATCCGATGCCGCCGGCGCGCGCAGCGCGATCAGCCGCGCGGCCTCGGTGTTGACCGCCTCTTCCAGCGCGTCGATCTGCTTGTCGTTGGCGCGGACCCGGTCGGCCAGCTCCTCGTCGCGCGTCTCGAGCGCCTGGGCGGCATCGAGGATCGCGGCCTCGACGAAGCCGCCCATCTTCATGATCATCGCCTGGATGGTTTCGAGGTCGTCATCGAAGCTCGTCACCGTATGCGCGTTGGTCATGCCATTCTCCTGTCCGCCCGGCAGCCCTGCGGGCCGCCCGATCCATGCTCCGCGCCCGGCCCTCGGCCGGACACGCTCGCGCGCGGTGTAGCGCGCTCCTGTCAGCCTTTTGCGACAGTATTGTAACAGCAAGGTGACAGTCGCACCGAAGCCGGCTCACCCTTCCGGCAAAATCACCGAAAACCGGCTGCCCTTGCCGCGCTCGCTCTCGATCCGGAACCGGCCGCGATGCCGGTTCACGATATGCTTGACGATGGCGAGACCCAGCCCGGTACCGCCCTGCTCGCGCGAGCGGTGGCTGTCGACGCGGTAGAATCGCTCCGTCAGCCGCGGCAGGTGAATCGCGTCGATCCCCTCGCCGCGGTCGGTGACGTCGACACGCACCGCCGGGCCCCTCAGGCTGATGTCGCGCGGCTCGCGGGTCAGCGCGACGCCGACATGGCCGCCCGCGCCACCGTATTTCACCGCGTTCTCGATCAGGTTGTGGAACACTTGGGTCAGCTGGTCGGGATCGCCCGGCACGCTCACCGGGGCCTCCGCCCCGGTCACCTCGACCGTGACGCCGGCCGCATCCGCCACCGGACGCAGCGCCGTAACGCAGGAGAGGACCAGCGCGGCAAGGTCAACGCGCTCGGTCGGCCGCACACGCTCGTCCGCCTCGACACGGGACAGTGACAGCAGATCGCGCACCAGCCGGTTCATCCGCCCCGCCTCGCGCTCCATGATGCCAAGGAACCGGTCGCGCGCAGGCGCATCGTCGCGCGCGGCGCCTTTCAGCGTCTCGATGAAGCCCAGAAGTGCGGTCAGCGGCGTTCGCAGCTCATGGCTGACATTGGCGACAAAATCGCGGCGCATCTGACCGGCCTGTTCTAGGTCCGTGGTGTCGAGGAAACTGACGAGCACACCGGCCTCCCCCTCGCCCTCCACCGGCGCGGCCAGCACCTTCCAGACCGATTCCCGCGCGGTACCGGAGACGAGGTAGCGCGCGCTTGCCGGCTGGCGATGGCGCAGCGTGCCCTCGATCGCGTCCAGCAGCGCCGGCTGGCGCAGCACGGTGACGTAATGCCGCCCCTCGATGGCCGGGCCGAGAAGCTCCACCGCCGGGGCATTGGCCGCAAGGATCCGTCCGTCGGCGGCCAGAAACACCAGCGGCTGGGGCAACCCGCCCAGGATCGACTTCACCAGATCGGATCGCATCATCCCCTCCGCATCGCGGCAGACCCTGCGGCAATCGCGCGCAATGCGCAACTCCCGGCTGCAGAACGCTTGCGTCGATCCGGCTTCCGTTGCAAATGGCCGCGATCACCGTTCCGTGAAGTTTCTTGCAGAATTTGCGCCATGGAAGAAGACATCAACCAGACCCCGGACCCTAACGCCTCCCAGCCCGGGACGCCCAAGCATCACGAGCCGCCCTGCGCGCTGGTCATCGGCGCCCGAACGCAGGAGATCCCGCCCGTCGTGCCCGGCACCAGGGTGTTGGAGGCAAAGATCGACAGCCTGACGCCGGAGCTTCTCGCCCGCCACCGCCCGACCGCAGCCGCCTGCCCGCTGATCGGCCCGGGCTTCGACGCCATCGACGTCGCCCGGCGGCTGGAGGCGCTGGGATTCCGGGGCGAACTTTGCGTGCTCTGCCCGCACCTGCCGGAACCCGACGCGGTGCTGGCCGAGCTTGCGCCCCATGCCCCCAGCCTTCAGGTCGTGCTCGCCGCCGCCGGGCCGGAGGGCTGAGCCCTCTTCAGTCCCGCGCCGCGGGCCTTATGCACCGGGGTTGTCGCGCCGGTAGATCCAGTCGTGATCGGGGTGGTTCTTGAACCGCCATTTCCTGAGCGGCCCGGCCATTACGTTGAGGTAATACATCTCGTAGCCGTAGGGCGCGCCGCAGGGGTGATGCCCCTTCGGCACCAGCACCACGTCGTGATTGGCGACCGACATGGTCTGGTCCAGGCTGCCATCCTCGGTGAAGACCCGCTGATGGCCATAGCCCTGCGCCGGGTTCAGCCGGTGATAGTAGCTTTCCTCCAGGTAGGTGATGTTGGGGAAATCATCCTCGTCGTGCCGGTGCGGCGGGTAGGAGGACCAGTTGCCCTGCGGCGTGAACACCTCCGTCACCAGAAGCGAGTCACAGTAATCCTCGCCCTCCATGGCGATGTTGTTGATGAAGCGGGTGTTCGCGCCCTGCCCCCGCTGGGTCAGAACGATCCCCTCAGGCCCGATCCGGCGCGCCGGATGCCCGCCCTTGCCCGGCGCGGTGCAGATGGCGAGCGTGCAGTCGGTCGTGGCCTCCGCCGCCCAGTCCGATCCGTTCGGCACATAGAGGCAATGCGGCGGCGTCTTCTCGAAGACATCCATCCGCTCACCCATCTCGCCGTAATCGGCGCCCCCCGCCGAAAGCCGCGCCTTGCCCTCCACCAGAACCAGGATCACCTCGCGGTCGCCCGTCACCTCCGCCGCGCTCTCGCCCGGGGCAAGACGGTAGAGGCCGAAGCCCACGTATCCCCAGCCCGCGCTCTCGGGCGTGATGTCATGCACCTTGCCGCGCGTGCCCTTCGGCTTCTCCAGCAGATCCGGCATCGCTTGTCCTTTCCGTCCGTTTCGATCCGGGGCGGCCTCAGGCCGCCTCCCTCAGCCCCCGCGCGCGGTTCCAGACCGCGCAGAGGGCAGCGTATTTCCGCACCATCATCGCCACCGCCTCGGCATCGCTCAAGCTGCCCGCAAGCCAGCCCCGCGCCGCCTCGGCGAAGATGGTGCGGCCGACGGCGAAGCCCCTGACCAGGTCGTGCCGCGCCGCCAGTTCGAAGGACGCGGCAAGCTCCGCCTCCGCCGCGTCGAGGCCGAGCACCACGACCCCACGGGTATGCGGATCGTTGCGGGTGATCGCTGCGCAGGCATTGGCCCAGGCGGCATCGGTGGTGAAGGGTTCCAGCTTCCACCAGTCGGGGTAGACACCGATATCGTAGAAGCGCTGGATTACCTCGGCCGAGGTCGCGTCATCCACCGGCGCGACCTTGGAGGGGATCACCTCCAGCAGGAATTCCAGCCGGTTGCGGCGCGCCGCGGCGAAAAGCCGGGCGACGGTCGCCTCCTGCCCGGCCCGGGTCGCCGCGTCGTCGCCCGGATGGTAGAAGCAGAGCACCTTGACGACCTGCTCCAGCGGCCACTCGCCCAGGCCCCCGCAATCCGGCCCCAGCTCAGGTTCCAGCGTCAGCGGGCGCGAGCCCGGCCATTCCGCCGGCCGCCCGATCCAGAGGCCGGAGCCCGCCGCGCGGTAGAGCGCCTGCCGCCCCAGCCGCCCGTCGCAGAGAATGCCATGGCCCGGCCGGCCGTCCGCCACCTGCAGCGTGGCCTCCAGGCAGAGCGCCTTGAAGGCGCCGATACGGGCCGGGTCCGCCCCGGTTTCGGCCGCCATCTCCTCCAGCTGCATGCGGTGGTCGAAGGCGAAGACGCGCATCACCGGCCAGTCCCCGGCGCGGTTCGTCGCCCAATGCACCTGCTCCAGCTCGGCGTCCTTGCGAAGCGCCTTCTGCTTCACCCCGCGCTTCAGGAAGAACTGCAGTTCCTCCCAGGATGGGTAAGCAGGCGTGCAGCCGTGGCGCGAGACGGCGAAGGCGCCGCAGGCGTTGGCATAGGTCAGCGCCCTGGGCCAGCTCTCGCCATCAAGCCAGCCCTTCAGAAGGCCCGACATGAACCCGTCGCCCGCGCCCAGCACGTTGAAGACCTCGATCGGGAACCCCGGTCCCGCCTCGCCCTCGTCAAGACTGTCCGGGATCGCCCCGGTGAAGGCCGCCGCCCCCATCGGCCCGCGCTTGCAGACCAGCGTGGCCTTCGTCACCGCGCGCACGGCCCTAAGCGCCGCGATGGTGTCGGTAGAGCCGCCGGCGATGTGAAATTCCTCCTCCGTCCCCACGATCAGGTCGAAGAGGGCAAGCGTGCCCTGCAGCTTCTCCGTCACCTTGGCGCTTTCGATGAACCGCTCCTCGCCCGCGCCGTGCCCCGCCAGCCCCCAGAGGTTCGGCCGGTAGTCGATGTCGAGCGCCGTCTGCCCCCCGTGCCTGCGCGCAAGCCGCAGCGCCTTCAGCACCGCCGCCTCGGTCCGCGGATGGCTCAGATGCGTGCCCGTCGCCACAACGGCGCGGGCCTCGGCGATGAACCCCTCGTCGATGTCGTCTTCGCAAAGCGCCATGTCGGCGCAATTTTCACGGTAGAAGATCAGCGGAAACTGCGCCTCGTCGCGGATCCCCAGCAGGACCAGCGCCGTCAGCCGCTCCGGATCGGTCCTCACCCCGCGCACGTCCACGCCCTCACGCGCCAGCTGCTCGCGGATGAACCGCCCCATGTGCTCGTCGCCCACACGGGTAATCAGCGCCGACCGCAGCCCCAGCCGCGCCGTGCCCGCCGCCATGTTGGTGGGCGATCCGCCCAGGTATTTCTCGAAAGACCCCATGTCCTCCAGCCGCCCGCCAACCTGCGCGCCATAAAGATCGACCGAGGACCGGCCGATGGTGATGACATCCAAGGGTTTCATGCAGCCTCCCGCAGTGGTCGAGACTCACCAGAGATGGTGGTTTTTGGAATTTTTATTCCAATTTCGCCGGAAGCAAAAGCCCTTTTCAGCATTCCCGCCGACGCGGCAGCCCCCCGCGCTGCCGCGCCCCGGGTCAGCCGCGCCCCCGCGCCGCCCCCACGGCAACCGCCAGCGTGATCGCCAGCGCCAGCGTCGCGGAGAGCGAGCGGAAGGCGCCGAAGTCGACCTCGGGCACCGTCAGCACCGCGCTGCCGTGGCGGGCCAGCGGGCTGGTCAGCCGGTCGGTCACCGCGACGACGGAAAGCCCTCGGGCGCGCGCCTCCTGCGCCAGAGCGATCGTCTCCTCGCTATAGGGTGCGAAGGTGATCGCCAGAAGGGCGTCGCCCGGCCGCAGGGCATGGCGGTGCTCCAGCTTGCCGACCCCACCATGCAGCATCGCCGCGACGCCCATCTTTTCGAAGGCATAGGCAAGGTAGCTGGCCACCGGGAAGGCCCGCCGGTAGCCGATCAGATGCACCGTGTCGGCTTCCGTCAGTACCGCCAGCGCCGCGTCCAGAGCGGCGGCGTCCGCGGTCTTTGCGAGTCCCTCAAGCGACATCCGCCCGGCTTCGACGAATTCCGCCAGTAGCGCCGCCGGGCTGCCCGCGCCGCTGTCGCGCAGGTTCTTCAGCCGGGTGGAATAGTCGGGAAAGCCCGGCGCATAGGCCTCGCGAAAGAGCTTCTGCATCTCGGAGAAGCCGGAAAACCCCATGATCTGACAGAACCGCATCAGCGCCGAGGGCGGAACCCCCGCCCCCGCGGCCAGCTCCGCCACAGTCGAGACGGCGATCCGGTCAGTGTGCGAGGCGATATATTCGGCGCATTGCCTGAGCCGCTTCGGCAGGGTGTGAGAGATCTCGCCCAGCCGCTCGCGGAACGCCTCGACCGTGGCCGGGGGCCGCAAGACCTGCATTTCCGTCATCCGCTCTCTCCTGGCAGGCGCACATGATCGTCGCTAGCATGTGTGGAACAAAAATTCCAGCGCCGGACCGGGCGCTGCGTTAACCTGGCACTCATCAATGCTGCCATTTCCCTGATCCGCCGAACGCGCCTCTCCACTGCCCCGCTTGCGGTGTCTTACGGTGCCAAAGCGGTGCGAATACGGTGCGATTACGGTATCCACCGAACGCTGCCTTCAGCGCCGCGCGACACCCCGCCCGCAAGCCCGCCGGACCGGCCCGCTCAGACCGGCTTCAGCCCCTCGCGGAAGCGCCGCATATTGGCCTGGTAATGCTTGGCCGAGAGCACCAGCTGCGCCCGCGCCTCGGCGTCGAGCACCCGCGCAACCCGTCCCGGCGCCCCGATGACGAGGCTGTGGTCCGGGATCTCCTTGCCCTCGGGGATCAGCGCGCAGGCCCCGATCAGGCAGCCCCGCCCGATCACCGCACCGTTGAGCACGGTCGCCCCCATCCCGATCAGGCTGCCCTCGCCGATGGTGCAGCCATGCAGCATCGCGCGGTGGCCGATCGTGCAGTTCGGCCCGATCGTCAGCGGATAGCCCATGTCGGTGTGCAGAACCGAGTTTTCCTGGATGTTGGACCCCATGCCGACGCGGATCTCCTCGTTATCCCCGCGCAGGGTCGCCCCGAACCAGATGGAGGTCGCGGCCTCCAGCACCACGTTCCCGATCAGATTGGCATCCGGGGCAACCCAGTAGTCGCCGTCTTCGGGGAACACCGGCGCCACGCCTTCCAGAGCATAGATCATCTCGCATCGAACTCCCTGTTGAGGCCACGCACGAAATCGGTCAGGCCGGGCTGGCGCTCGCGCCGCATCCGCTCGGCCGTCAGGATCGTGCGCAGCTCCGCCTCCGCTTCGTCCAGATCACGGTTCACCAGCACGTAATCGTATTCCGCCCAATGGCTTATCTCGGCCTGTGCCTTCGCCATCCGGTCCGCGATCACCTCTACCGAGTCCTGTCCGCGGGTGGTCAGACGCCGCTCCAGCTCGGCGATGGAGGGCGGCAGGATGAAGATCGAGACGACATCGTCGCGCATCGCCTGCTTCACCTGCTGGCCGCCCTGCCAGTCGATGTCGAAGAGCGTGTCGCGACCGGCCTCCATCGCCGCCACCACGGGCCCGCGCGGCGAGCCGTAGAGATTGCCGAAGACTTCGGCATGCTCCAGCATGTCGCCGGTGCGCACCATTTCCTCGAAGTCCTCGCGGCTGCGGAAGTAGTATTCCCGGCCGTCCTCCTCGCCCGGTCGCGGCGCGCGCGTCGTCGCGGAGACGGAGAAGGACAGCGTCGGATCCCAGGACATCAGCCGACGCGAGAGCGTCGATTTCCCGGCCCCAGAGGGCGACGAGAGGATGATCAGCAGCCCCCGCCGCGTCTTCGGTTCCGGCATGGTTCTACTCCACGTTCTGCACCTGCTCGCGCATCTGATCGATGGTCACCTTGAGGTCAAGCCCGAGGCGCGTCAACGCCGCCGATTGCGCCTTGGAACACAGCGTGTTGGCCTCGCGGTTGAACTCCTGCATCAGGAAGTCGAGCTTGCGGCCGACGGGCCCCTCCTCCGCCAGCAGGGCGCGGGCGGCGACCACGTGGGCGTCGAGCCGGTCAAGCTCCTCCGTTACGTCCTGCTTCACGGCAAGCAGCGCCAGCTCCTGCGCCACCCGGGCCTCGTCGATCCCCTCGGCGTTTTCCAGCAGCCGCGCCAGCGCCTCGCGCAGGGCGGTTGCCGCCTGGTCGCGGCGCGCCTCCGCAAGGCCCCGCGCCTCCTGCGCCAGCGCCGCGATCCGGTCGACCTGCCCGGCCAGGATGGCCCCGAGAGCGACCCCCTCCGCCGCCCGCGCGGCACCGAACGCCTCAAGCAGGCTTTCGAAGTCATCCTTCAGCGCGGCCAGCAGCGGCGCGCTGTCGGTCTCCGGCTCTCCCGCGGCCAGGACACCGCGCTGCGCCAGCACGTCCGCGGCAGAGGCCGGGGCCAGCTCCATCCCCACCGCCTGAGCCGCAAGGTCGACCTCGCCCAGTGCGGCGAGCGCGGCCGAAAGCATCGCCGGATCGACGCGGAGCGCCGCCGCACCCGCCTCGCGGTTGAGCCGCAGCGAGAGGCTGAGGCTCCCCCGCGCGACCCGCCGCCCGAGCGCGGCGCGCAGCGCCTGCTCCAGCCCCTCGACGCCCTCCGGCAGCCGCAGCCGCAGGTCCAGCCCCTTGCCGTTGACGCTTCTGAGATCCCAGGCCCAGGACGCCCCCGCCCCCTCGCCCCGCCCGGCGGCAAACCCCGTCATCGACACGACCATCGGCACCCTGCCTTTCGCACCTGCACGCAAGGCCTTGCCGTGCGTAGAAAATCTTGGACCGTCCGGCTTCTGCCCGGCGCACGTTCCCATCGCCACAGGTGGGCAGGCGCGCGAAGCATTAACCAATTCTTCACTTTCTCGCCCAACCGGAGGTCGGCGGGTGTATCTTAACCCTTGGGTAAGGATTGCCGTTTTAGGGTTAACAGAACGTTTTCCGTCCGGCAATCGAACCCGCCTCTCAAGGCTCGGGGAAGATCATGGAACGGGACCACCACCAGGCCGGCGAAGTCGTCGCCCTATCGGAGTATCGCACGCTGCCGGACCTGCCGGAAATCGCCATCGTCCGCGACTATTGGGACCGTCTGCGCGGCCCGCGGCTGGCGCCGTCGCGGGGCGAAGTCGATCCCCGCGGCATCGCATCCGCCCTGCCCTATGCCTTCATCCTGGACCGGATCGCGCCGGGTCATGCCCGCTTCCGGCTGGCCGGGATGCATGTCTGCGACCTGCTCGGCATGGAGGTGCGGGGTATGCCGCTGGCCGCGCTGTTCCAGTTGCCGGCGCGCGAGGCGGTGACCGCGGCGCTGACCGACGTGCTCAACGGGCCGCATGACCTGCAGCTCTCGCTGCGGGCAGAGCGTGGCATGGGCCGACCGGCGCTGGAGGGGCAGATGCTGCTGTTGCCGCTGACCGACCATCAGGGTGCGCTGACGCGGCTGTTCGGCTGCCTGGTTACAAGCGGCACGATCGGCTACCCGCCCCGCCGCTTCACCGTGAACGGCACCCAGCGGCGCGCACTGCGCGGCGTTTCCCCCGGAGCGTTTGACACCGCCGCCACCCGCACTGCCCGTGCCGGCTTCGACGAGGCCCCCGCCCCGTTCCGCGCCCGCCCCGCCCTGCGGCTGGTCGACCCGGACGAATAAGGCCGCCCTGCAGGGCGGCCTGGAAGTGCTGTCTTCGAGACCCGGCTCAGAGCGCGGCGGAACGCTGGATCTCGCGCCGGTTCGAAAGCTCCTCGGCCACCAAAAAGGCGAGCTCCAGCGACTGGCTGGCGTTGAGCCGTGGGTCGCAGGCGGTGTGGTAGCGGTCGGAAAGGTCCTCGTCCGTCACCGCGCGCACGCCGCCGGTGCATTCGGTGACGTCCCTGCCGGTCATCTCGAAATGCACGCCGCCGGGGATCGTGCCCTCGGCATTGTGGATGTCGAAGAACTCGCGGACCTCGCGCAGAACGGACTCGAACGGCCGGGTCTTGTAGCCCGAGGCGGACTTGATCGTGTTGCCGTGCATCGCGTCGCAGGTCCAGACTACCCGGGCGCCCTCTTCCTCGACCGCGCGGATCAGCTTCGGCAGGTGATCGCCCACCTTGCCCGCGCCGAAACGCGCGATCAGGGTCAGCCGGCCGGCCTCGTTCTCCGGGTTCAGCCGTTCGATCAGGGTCTTGAGGTCGCTGACCGAAAGCGAGGGTCCGCATTTCAACCCGATGGGGTTCTGCACGCCGCGGCAGAATTCCACATGCGCGCCGTCCGGCTGTCGCGTGCGGTCGCCGATCCAGATCATGTGACCGGAGCCCGCCACCGGCAGGCCTGTCGTCGAGTCGATCCGGCAGAGGGCCTCCTCGTATTCGAGAAGCAGCGCCTCGTGGCTGGTGTAATAGTCGACCGTGCCGAGGTCATGCGCGGTCGAGGCGTTGACGCCGGCCGCGTTCATGAAGTCGAGCGCGTCCGAGATCCGGCTGGAAAGCGCGCGGTAGCGTTCCGCCTTGTCATCCTCGGCAAAGCCCAGCGTCCAGGAATGCACGCGGTGGATATCAGCGAAACCGCCAGTGGAGAAGGCGCGCAGGAGGTTCAGCGTGGCGGCGGCCTGGGTATAGGCCTGCAGCATCCGCGCCGGGTCCGGCACCCGCGCATCGGCGGTGAAGTCGAAACCGTTGATAATGTCGCCGCGGTAGGAGGGCAGCTCCACCCCGCCCAGGGTCTCCGTCGGGGCAGAGCGGGGCTTGGCGAATTGCCCGGCCATCCGGCCGATCTTCACCACCGGCACCTTGGCGCCATAGGTCAGCACCACGGCCATCTGCAGCATTACCCGGAAGGTGTCGCGGATGTTATCGGCGGAGAACTCGGCAAAGCTCTCGGCGCAGTCGCCGCCCTGAAGCAGGAAGGCGCGCCCCTCCGCCACCTGGCCAAGCGCCTTCTTCAGGCGCCGCGCCTCGCCGGCGAAGACCAGCGGCGGGTATTTCGCCAGCCGCGACTCGACCTCGGCCAAGGCGGCAGGATCCGGGTAGTCGGGCATCTGCACCCGGGGCTTCGCGCGCCAGTCGGATTTGGTCCAGCCCTTGGTCATATCACACTCCGGAACACGGGGACGTTGCAGGTTTGGCGCGTTATAGGGAACACCCCCCTCCACCGCAACTGCCGCGGCCAGGTCGGATTCCGATTCGCGCCCCCTTGTCGTAGCCGGTCGTTGGTGTATCGGTGTCACGGAAACGACGCCAATAGGTCGCTCCATGCTTGAGTCTAACCGCAGATCGAACCCAGGCGCTCAAAGCCGCCCTGCGAAGCGATTCATCTTCGTGCTGCTGGACCGCTTCACCATGCTGTCCTTTGCCGGCGCGGTGGAACCCCTGCGCATTGCCAACCGCATCGCCGGCCGGGACGTTTACCACTGGAAACTGGTCGGGGAAGGCGGCGACTTCGCCACCTGCTCCAACGGCACTTCGTTCAAGCTCGACAGCGGGCTGGAGGAGCTTGACCGCGACGATATCGTGTTGGTCTGCGGCGGGATCGACGTGCAGAAGGCGACCACGAAGCCGATCGTCTCCTGGCTCCGGCGCGAGGCGCGCCGCGGCGTGGTGATGGGCGGGCTCTGCACCGCCTCCTACGCGCTGGCCAAGGCCGGGCTGCTCGACGGCAAGAAGGCCACCATCCACTGGGAGAATCAGGATGGGTTCCTGGAGGAATTCGAGGATGTGAAGCTCACCAAGTCGGTCTTCGTGATCGACGGCAACCGGATGTCGACGGCCGGCGGCACCTCCTCCATCGACCTGATGCTGAAGCTGATCGCCGACGATCATGGCGAGGACCTGGCCAACACCGTGGCCGACCAGCTGATCTATTCCACCATCCGCACCGACCAGGACACCCAGCGCCTGTCGATCCCGACCCGGATCGGCGTGCGCCACCCGAAGCTCTCGCAGGTCATCCAGATGATGGAGGCCGCGATCGAGGAGCCGATCAGCCCGGCCGACCTTGCCGACGAGGTCGGCATGTCGACACGGCAGCTGGAGCGCCTGTTCCGTCGCTACCTGAACCGCAGCCCGAAGCGTTACTACATGGAATTACGCCTGCAAAAGGCGCGAAACCTGTTGATGCAGACCGACATGAGCGTGATCAACGTCGCGCTGGCATGCGGCTTCGCGAGCCCGTCGCATTTCTCGAAATGTTACCGGGCGCATTACAACACCACGCCCTACCGTGAGCGTGGCACCCAGGCCGCGCGGCTGTCGATCTGACCCCGCCATTGCCCGCAACCCGGCGGGACCGGAGCCCCCCCGGAAGCCGGTCCGGAGGGCCGCCCGGCGCAGCCGTCAGCCTGCCCGCCACCCTACCCGTCAACGTGCCCGGCGCGACATGCCGGGCGTCGTTTTAGGGCCACGACCGATCACGGCGGCGTTACAAATCAGGGCCCTGGAAGGCACTTTGAATGACTTCCCTTTTATTCCGCATCCTTCTACGGTAACCGGCGGACCTCGATCCAACACGGGAGTGTAAAATGAAAAAACTGCTTCTGGCTTCGGCCGCCGTGTCCTTGATGGCCGGCGCGGCCAACGCCAAGGACATCAAGATCGGTATTCTTCTCGGCTTCACCGGCCCGCTGGAATCCGTCACGCCGATGATGGCCAAATCGGCCGAAATGGCGATCAAGGAAGTCAGCGATTCGCACGCGCTGCTTGGTGGCGATACCGTCACGGCCGTGCGCGGCGACGACACCTGCACCGACGCCGCGGCCGCGACCGCCGCGGCCCAGCGTCTCGTCACCTCCGATCACGTCGCGGCGATCATGGGTGCGGACTGCTCCGGCGTGACCGGCGCCGTGCTGCAATCGGTGGCGCGCCCGAACGGCATCGTGATGATCTCGCCCTCCGCGACCTCGCCGGCGCTGTCGACCGCCCCGGATGACGGCCTGTTCTTCCGCACCGCCCCGTCCGATGCCCGCCAGGGCACCGTGATGGCCGATGCGATCATGAAGAAGGGCATCAAGACCGTCGCGCTGACCTATACCAACAACGACTACGGCAAGGGTCTGGCCGATGCCTTCAAGGCCGCGTTCGAAAAGGCCGGCGGCAAGGTCACCATCTCGGTCCCGCACGAAGACAACAAGGCGGACTACTCGTCTGAAGTCGGCACGCTCGCTTCGGCCGGCGGTCAGCTTCTCGTCGTTGCCGGCTACGTCGACAAGGGCGGCAAGGGCATCATCCAGGGTGCGCTCGACGCCGGTGCCTTCTCCAAGTTCTACCTGCCCGACGGCATGTATGGCGACAGCCTGCTGAAGGCGATCGGCAAGCCGATGGACGGCTCGTTCGGCGACGTGCCGGGCATCCAGAGCGCCGGCCACACCAAGTTCCTTGCCATGGCGAAGGCCGCCGGCTTCGACGGCACCTCCTCGTTCACTGGCGAGAGCTATGACGCCGCGGCCCTGATCCTGCTCTCCATGCAGGCCGCGAAGTCGGACAAGGCGGAAGTCTTCAAGAACGATGTCATGAAGGTCGCGAACGGCCCGGGCGAAACCATCCTTCCGGGTGAACTTGCCAAGGGTCTGAAGCTGCTCGCCGAAGGCAAGTCGATCAACTACGAAGGCGCCACCGGCGTGAAGCTGATCGGGCCGGGCGAAGCCGCCGGTTCCTATCGGATCTACACGATCAAGAACGACAAGCAGGTCACCGACTACTACGCTCAGTAAGCGTCGGCGCGTGAAGACAAGAACGGCCCGGTCAGCATCCGGGCCGTTTGCTTTAAGAACAAGGCTCTGCCCGGTATACCGGCGCAAAAACAAGAGCCACGGGGAGACATGACATGATCGTCGTCGAAGACTTGCACAAGCATTTCGGCGGGTTCCATGCCGTCGACGGGGCATCCCTGGAGATCGCGCAGGGCTCGATCACAGGGCTGATCGGACCAAACGGCGCCGGCAAGACCACGCTGTTCAACGTCATCGCCGGGCGCCTGCCGCCCACCTCCGGCCGCGTGCTGATGGATGGCGAGGACATCACCGGGCTGAGCCCGCACGAGCTGTTCCACAAGGGACTGCTGAGGACCTTCCAAATCGCCCATGAATTCGGCTCCATGACGGTTCGCGAGAATCTGATGATGGTGCCGCCAGCCCAGGTCGGCGAGACCATCATGAGCACCTGGTTCCGGCGCGGGGCGATTGCCCAGCAGGAACGCGCACTTGCCAAGAAAGCCGACGAGGTCCTTGAATTCCTGACCATTTCCCACCTTGCCGACCAGAAGGCGAGCCAGATCTCCGGCGGCCAGAAGAAGCTGCTGGAGCTGGGGCGGACGATGATGGTCGACGCCAAGATCGTCTTCCTGGACGAGGTCGGCGCCGGCGTGAACCGGACGCTTCTGAACACGATCGGCGATGCCATCGTGCGGCTGAACAAGGAGCGTGGCTACACCTTCTGCGTCATCGAGCATGACATGGATTTCATCGGCCGCCTCTGCGACCCGGTGATCGTGATGGCCGAAGGCAAGGTGCTGGCCCAGGGCTCCGCGGCGCATATCATGGAGAACGAGGCGGTCATCGAGGCCTATCTCGGCACGGGCCTGAAGAACAAGGTTACTGCCAATGGATAGGGCGGGCCGGCAGTCAGGCCGGTTGCCTGTTCACGCGGCCGGAGGCCTCCGGCCGGGTTGTTTTCAACAAGATGAAAGCCGGACGGCCCGCGCGGACCGCGCGCCGCAACCGGCAACGGGGAGATAGGGTATGGGGGCACCATTCCTGATCGGCGACGCCATGACAGGCGGCTACGGACCGGTCGACATCCTGCATGACTGCACCGTGGCCGTGGACAAGGGCCAGATCGCGGTGATCGTGGGGCCGAACGGCGCCGGCAAATCGACCGCGATGAAGGCGGTCTTCGGTATGCTGAAGCTGCGCGGCGGCGCGGTGCGGCTGGACGGCGAGGACATCTCGCGCCTGTCGCCACAGGACCGCGTGGCCAAGGGCATGGCCTTCGTGCCGCAGACCTCGAACATCTTCACCTCGATGACGGTGGAAGAAAACCTCGAGATGGGCGCCTTCCTGCGCCGCGACGACATCTCCCACACGATGGAGCAGGTCTTCGAGCTGTTCCCGATTCTGAAGGAGAAGCGGCGCCAGCCGGCGGGTGAGCTTTCCGGCGGCCAGCGTCAGCAGGTTGCCGTCGGCCGGGCATTGATGACCCAGCCGAAGGTCCTGATGCTCGACGAACCCACCGCCGGCGTCTCGCCGATCGTGATGGACGAGCTGTTCGACCGGATCATCGAGGTCGCCCGCACCGGTATCTCGATCCTCATGGTGGAACAGAACGCACGCCAGGCGCTGAACATCGCAGACAAGGGCTATGTCCTTGTCCAGGGCGCCAACCGCTACACCGACACGGGAGAGGCACTGCTGGCCGACCCCGAAGTCCGCAAGACATTCCTGGGGGGCTGAGCCATGGATTTTCTCAACGCCCTGACGGCTCTTTTCAACTACGTCATCATCCCGGCCACCTCCTACGGATCGCAGCTCGCGCTCGGCGCGCTCGGGGTGACGCTGATCTACGGGATCCTGCGCTTCTCAAACTTCGCCCATGGCGACACGATGGCCTTCGGCACCGCCCTCACGATCCTGGTGACATGGCTCTTCCAGTCCTGGGGGATCACGTTCGGGCCTCTGCCGACGGCGCTGCTTGCCCTGCCCTTCGGCATCATCGGCACGGCGGCACTGCTGCTGGGGACCGACCGCGTGGTCTACCGCTTCTACCGAAAACAGAAGGCCGCACCGGTGATCCTTGTGATCGTCTCGATGGGCGTGATGTTCATCATGAACGGCCTGACGCGCTTCATCATCGGCGTGTCCGACCAGAACTTCGCCGACGGCAAGCGCTTCATCATCAACGCGTTGCAGTACCGCAAGATGACGGGGCTGCAGGAGGGGCTGGCGATCCGGACGACATCGGTCATCACCGTGGTCACCGCGATCATCGTGGTGACGCTTCTGTTCTGGTTCCTCAACCGCACCCGCACCGGCAAGTCGATGCGGGCCTTCTCGGATAACGAGGATCTGGCGCTTCTTTCCGGCATCAACCCGGAGCGGGTCGTGACCGTCACCTGGCTGATCGTGGCCGCGCTCGCCACCATCGCGGGGGTGCTCTACGGGCTCGACAAGTCGTTCTCGCCCTTCACCTACTTCCAGCTTCTGCTGCCGATCTTCGCCTCCGCCGTGGTCGGCGGGCTCGGCAACCCCCTGGGCGCGATCGCGGGCGGCTTTGTCATCGCCTTCTCCGAGGTGATCTTCACCTATGCCTGGAAGAAGGTGCTGGGCTACCTGCTGCCGGCGAGCCTGATGCCGGACGGCCTCGTCCAGCTCCTGGGGACCGATTACAAATACGCGGTCTCCTTCACCATCCTCGTCATCGTTCTGCTGTTCCGCCCGACGGGCCTCTTCAAGGGGAAATCGGTATGACGCCTTCCATTCGCGCACTCGTCGTCTTTATCGGCGTCGGACTGGTCTATCTGATCGTCGGCTTCACCCAGAGCTGGGCGCTGGCCGTCACCATCCTCAACGACGGGCTGATCGTGGCCATCATGGCGCTGGGGGTGAACATGCAATGGGGCTATGCGGGCCTCTTTAACGTCGGCGTGGCCGGGTTCTTCGGGCTCGGCGGCCTCGCGCTGGTGCTGATCACCAACCCGCCGGCGCCGGGCGCCTGGGCGGCGGGGACGCCGCGGATCCTCGGCTCGCTCCTTTTCGGGGCGGTTGTGATCTGGGGCGCGCTGCGGCTTTACCGCGCGATGGAGCCGGGACGGAAGCGGGCGCTGTCTATGGGGGCGCTGCTTCTCGTCGGGCTGATCCTGTTCCGGATGGGCTACGACCCGGCGGTGAACTCGGTCGAGGCCGTGACGCCGGCCTCCACGGGCAACATCGGCGGCCTCGGCCTGCCTATCCCGGTCTCGTGGCTCCTCGGCGGCGTGCTTGCGGCGGGCGCGGCCTGGGCCATCGCCAAGACGGCGCTTGGCCTGCGGTCCGACTACCTCGCCATCGCCACTCTGGGGATCGGCCAGATCGTCATCGCAGTGCTGATGAACGAAGACTGGCTGGACCGCGGCGTGAAGAACATCATCAACATCGGCCGCTGGCCGGTGCCGCATGAGGTCAACCTGCAGAAGCAGCAGTGGTTCATCCATCTCGCCCAATCCTGGGGGATAGATGTGCGCACTGCGTCCACCGTCTTTGTCGGCATCTGTTTCGCGGTGGTCTTTACCTGCATCCTGCTGGTGCTGCTGACGCTGGCGGAGCTGTCGCTGAAGTCGCCCTGGGGCCGGATGATGCGCGCGATCCGCGACAACGAGATCGCGGCCGAGGCCATGGGCAAGGACGTGAAGCGCCGGCACCTGCAGGTCTTCGTGCTGGGCTCTGCCGTCATCGGCATCGCCGGGGCGCTTTACGTCATGCTCCACGGGCTGATGGCGCCGCAGAGCTACAACGACCCGCTGCGCTACACCTTCCTGATCTGGGCGATGGTGATCCTCGGCGGCTCCGGCAACAACTGGGGTTCGGTTGCGGGGGCGCTCATCGTGATGCTCCTCTGGGACGAGGCCGAAAGCGTCGGCCCGGCGATCCTGGGCTTCCTCACCTCGCCGCTGCCGGCCGGACTGATCAAGCAACACCTGATCGATAACGCGGTGCAGATGCGTCTGCCGGTCGTGGGGGCCGTGCTGCTCCTTGTGCTCAGGTTCAGTCCAAAGGGACTGATCCCCGAGAAATAGGGCCGACCGCCCGAGACGAGCAAAGGGGGGCTTCGGCCCCCCTTTCGCATGACCGAAGGCCCCTGCCCGGCCTCAGCCGCCGGTGGCGAAGATCGGCTGTGCGTCATCCGTGCAGGCGCTCGGCACGGCTTCAGAGAAGGTCCGCGCGCTCCGGGCGAGGTGTCCGGTCTCGATGAAAAGCGGGCGGAAAGGCGGATCCTGGATGTCCGGCTCTATGAAGCGCGTCCGGTAGCAGCCGGAGAAGATCCGGCGGCTGCCGTCGGTGCCGACCGCCTCTACCGCGACCGGCACGGTGGCGTAGATGCTGCCCGCCGCGCCGTCGCTTCGAACCTTGCCGATCTTCACCCGGACCGAGGCGGTCCTGTCATAGCCCTTGGCGAAGGCCTTGTAGTCGCCCACCGGCTTGCGGGCGCCGAAATAGCTCCAGGCCCGGGCATATTGGTGCAGCGTGATGGCGTTGTAGAGCGAGCGGACCAGCTCTGCCGGCCCCGAGCGGTTGTCGAGATAGGCGGGCGCGGGATCGGCGGCGGCGAGCGTTGCGGCGGCTGTGAGCGCCGCGGCGATTGACCATGTCTTGCGGATCATCTTGCACCTCCTGTGTCCCATCATATGGTGCAGAAAGCGGGCTTGCCCATGCCGGCCAGCAGGGGCGGCGAGTTGGGCGCAAGCGACATGAATTGTCGCGCTCTGACATGATCGGCCCCAAGGCCGGGGCCAGTCTGGCGCCAAATCCGAGGGAGTTTTTTTCATGAAGACCCATGCGCGTGTCGTGGTAATCGGGGGTGGCGTGGTCGGCTGCTCGGTGCTCTATCACCTGACCAAGCTCGGCTGGAGCGACGTTCTGCTGATCGAGCGGTCGGAGCTGACCTCCGGCTCCACCTGGCACGCGGCGGGCGGGTTCCACACCCTGAACGGCGACACCAACATGGCTGCGCTGCAGGGCTACACGATCCGGCTTTACAAGGAGCTGGAGAAGATCACCGGCCTGTCCTGCGGGCTGCACCATGTCGGCGGCGTGACGCTGGCCGACAACACCGCCCGCTTCGAGATGCTGAAGGCGGAGCGCGCCAAGCACCGCTACATGGGGCTGGAGACGGAGATCCTCAGCCCCGCCGAGATCGAGAAGCTGACCGACGGGCTGGTGGATACCAAGGGCATCCTCGGCGGGCTCTACGACCCGCTGGACGGGCACCTCGACCCCTCGGGGACCACCCATGCCTATGCCAAGGCGGCGCGGATGGCAGGGGCGGAGATCGTGCTCCACAACCGCGTGCTGGAGACGAAGCCCACCAGCGACGGCTGGGCGGTCGTGACCGAACAGGGCACCGTGACCTGCGAACACCTGGTCAACGCCGGCGGCCTCTGGGCGCGCGAGGTTGGCGCAATGGCCGGCGTCTACCTGCCGCTTCTGCCGATGGCGCACCAGTACCTCGTCACCGACGATGTACCGGAAATCATGGACATTCTTGGCTCTGGCCGCGAGTTCCCGCATGTCATGGACCCGGGCGGGGAGTTCTACCTGCGCCAAGAGGGTCGCGGCCTTTGCATCGGGTTCTACGAGAAGCCCTGCGAGCCGTGGGCGATCGATGGCACGCCCTGGCAGTTCGGGCATGAGCTTCTGCCCGACAACCTCGACAAGATCGAGGATTCGGTGGCCTTCGCCTATAACCGTGTCCCCGTCCTCGGCCGGTCCGGCGTGAAGCGGGTGATCCACGGGCCCTTCACCTTCGCGCCCGACGGCAACCCGCTGCTCGGCCCGGTGCCGGGCTTGCGCAACTACTGGTCCGCCTGCGCGGTCATGGCCGGGTTCAGCCAGGGCGGCGGCATGGGGCTGATGCTCGCGCAATGGATGATCCATGGCGAGACCGAGCGCGACCCGCGCGGCTTTGACGTCTCCCGCTTCGGCAACTGGACGACGCCGGGCTACACCGTCCCGAAGGTCGTCGAGAACTACCAGATGCGGTTCTCGGTCTCCTATCCCAACGAGGAACGCCCGGCCGCCAGGCCGTTCCGCACCACGCCGATGTACGACATCTTCACCGACATGCGGGCCGTCTGGGGCCAGCAATACGGGCTGGAGGTCGTCAACTACCACGCCCTGCCGGGCGAGCCGACCTACGAAACCCCGAGCTTCCGCCGCTCCAACGCCTGGGAGGCGACCCGGCAGGAGGTGCTGGCGGTGCGTGAGGGCGTCGGCATCAACGAGATACAGAACTTCGGTAAATACCGGGTTACCGGCCCCGGCGCCCGCGCCTGGCTTGACCGGATCATGGCAGGGCTGATCCCGAAGCCGGGCCGCCTGGCGCTGACGCCGATGCTCGCGCCCTCGGGCAAGATCTACGGCGACTTCACCGTCTCCTGCCTGGGCGAAGAGGAATTCCAGGTCACCGCCAGCTACGGCGCCCAGGGCTGGCACATGCGCTGGTTCGAGCTGAACATGGACGAGGGTGTGCGGGTGGAAAACATCTCCGACCAGCGCACCGGCTTCCAGATTGCCGGCCCAAAAGCCCGCGCACTTCTGGAAAAGGTAACGCGCGCAGATGTTTCCGCGGCGGCCTTGAAGTTCCTGGACGTGAAACGGATGACCGTGGGCATGGCCGACTGCATCGTTCAGCGCGTCAGCTACACCGGCGATCTGGGCTACGAGATCTACTGCGACCACATGAGCCAGCGGCATCTCTGGCATACGCTCTGGGAAGCCGGGAAGGACCTTGGCCTGCGGCCCTTCGGGATGCGGGCGATGATGAGCCTGCGGCTTGACCGGTTCTTCGGGTCCTGGGGCCGCGAGTTCTCGCCCGACTACACGCCGGCGGAGACGGGCCTCGACAGATTCATCAAGTGGAACAAGCCGGTAGAGTGGATCGGCAAGAAAGCCGCCCTAGCCGAAAAGGCCGCGGGTCCGAAGCGGCGGCTGGCGAGTTTCATCGTCGAGGCCGACGGCGCCGACGTGGTGGCCTGGGAGCCGATCTGGCTTGACGGCGAGGTGGTGGGCTACTGCACCTCGGGCGGCTATTCGCACTATGCCGGCAAGTCGGTCGCCATCGGCTTCCTGCCCGAGGGCAAGGCGCGCGAGGGGCTGGAGGTCGAGATCGAGATCCTCGGCGAGCGCCGCCCGGCGCGGCTGGTCACCGAACCGCTTTTCGACGCAGACGGCAGCCGGATGCGCGGCTGACGATCCGGTTAAGGAAGGCTTTCGGGGGCGTCCGCAGGGGCGCCCCTTCTTCGTGCAGGATCCGGGCGCAAGGCATTGGCGGGGATCAGAAATCCGGTTACCGATTCAGCACAGCTTCAGCACCGCTTTCGCACCGTATTGATTCCGTAAATCGGGACGGTGCTCCTGCCTGCCACGCAACACCCCCTTCGGACCGGGCCAGTCGCACCAGCATCGCCCCGGCCCGTGTGCCCGCCTCCGCCCAATTCACTTTTCTTTGCCCGGCGCCCGCGCTACCTCTGGCGCATGAGCACAATTCTCGACCGCATCAAGGCCTACAAGCTTGAAGAGATCGCCGCCGCCAAGGCGGCCGTGCCGCTTGCCGATCTGGAGGCCCGCGCCCGCGCCCAGAGCGCACCGCGCGGCTTCCGCGCAGCCCTGCAGGAGGCCGGGAGGACCGGCTACGGCCTGATCGCCGAGGTGAAGAAGGCCTCGCCCTCCAAGGGGCTGATAAGGGCGGATTTCGACCCGCCCGCCCTCGCCCGCGCCTACGAGGAGGGCGGTGCCGCCTGTCTTTCGGTGCTGACGGACGGGCCGTCGTTCCAGGGTGCGCCGGAATACCTGACCGCCGCGCGGGAGGCGACCATGCTGCCCGCCCTGCGCAAGGACTTCCTTTACGACACCTACCAGGTCGCCGAGGCGCGGGCCTGGGGGGCGGATTGCATCCTCCTCATCCTCGCCAGCCTCGACGATGCGCAAGCGGCGGAGCTGGAGGCCGCGGCGCTCGACTGGGGCATGGACGTTCTGATCGAGGTCCATGACGAGGCGGAACTGGAGCGCGCGGCCCTGCTGCAGTCGGAACTCGTCGGCATCAACAACCGCAACCTGCACACGTTCGAGACCAGCCTGGACGTGACGCGCACCCTCGCCCGGCTCGCGCCCGCGGGGGCGACGCTGGTCTCCGAAAGCGGTCTTTTCACGCCGGAGGACCTTGCCGGGCTTGCCCGCTACGGGGTGCGGTCCTTCCTGATCGGCGAAAGCCTGATGCGGCAGGCGGACGTGGCGCTGGCCACGAAGAAGCTTCTGGCCGACCCGCTGACAGCCGGGGGGATCTGATGGCTCTGACGCATTTCGATGCCGAGGGCCGCGCGCATATGGTCGACGTCTCCGACAAGGCGGTGACGGACCGCGTGGCGGTGGCAGAGGGCCAGGTGCGGATGACGGCAGAGACGCTGGCGCATGTGACCGCGGGCACCGCGAAGAAGGGCGACGTTCTGGGTGTCGCGCGCATCGCCGGGATCATGGCGGCGAAGAAGACATCGGACCTGATCCCGCTGTGCCATCCCCTGCCCGTCACCCGCGTCGCGCTGGATCTGGAGCCTGACGAGAGCCTTCCCGGCGTGCGGATCCGCGCGACCGTCAAGACCTCTGGCCAGACCGGGGTGGAGATGGAGGCGCTGACCGCGGTCAGCGTGGCGGCGCTGACGGTCTATGACATGCTGAAGGCCGTCGAGAAGGGGATGGAGATCGAGGCCATCCGCCTTGTGATGAAAGAGGGCGGCAAGTCGGGCCGCTTCGAACGCACATGATCCCGGTCGAAGAGGCGCTGGAACGGGTCTTCGCCCTCGTCCGCCCGCTGGAGGCGGAGCGCGTGGCGCTGGCCGAGGCCGCGGGACGGGTTCTGGCCGAGGACGTGGCGGCCCGCCGTGACCAGCCGCCCTTCGCCGCCTCCGCCATGGACGGCTACGCGATCCGCGGCCGCGCGGCCGGCCCCGGCGCCCGTTTTCGGGTGATCGGAGAGGCCGGCGCGGGGCATTCCTTTCCGGGCCGCGTCGGAGAAGGCGAAGCGGTACGGATCTTCACTGGCGCGCCGGTGCCGGAGGGCGCCGACCGCGTGGTGATCCAGGAGGACGTGACCCGCGAGGGCGACATCGTCACGCTGGGGGATCGACTCGACTCCGGCACCAATATTCGCCCGCGCGGCGGGGATTTCTCCGCCGGCGACCGGGTGACCGCGCCGCGGCGGCTGCGGCCGGCGGATCTTGCGCTGCTGGCGGCGATGAACCTGGCCGAGCTGCCGGTGACGCGCCGCCCGGTCGTCGCGCTGATCGCCACGGGGGACGAGCTGGTGATGCCGGGGGAGGACCCGGGCCCGGACCAGATCATCGCCTCCAACACCTTCGCGCTGAAGGCGATGGCCGAGGCCGAGGGGGCGGAGGTGCGCCTGCTGCCCATCGCGCGGGACACCGAGGCGGAACTGCGGCTCGTTCTCGGGCTGGCCGAGGGGGCGGACCTGGTGGTGACCATCGGCGGCGCCTCGGTGGGCGACCACGACCTGGTCGGCAAGGTCGCGAGCGAGATGGGGCTGGACCGCGCCTTCTACAAGATCGCGATGCGCCCCGGAAAGCCGCTGATGGCCGGGCGGCTGGGCGGAGCGGCGATGCTCGGCCTGCCGGGAAATCCCGTGTCGTCAATCGTTTGCGGGCACCTCTTCATGCTGCCCATGCTGCGCGCCATGCTGGGCCTGGGCGCGGCCCCCGCCGAGACGCGGCGCGCGGTTCTGGCCGAGGACGTGCCCGCCAACGGCCCCCGGACGCATTACATGCGGGCACGGCTTTCGCCCGGCCCCGGCCTGCCCGCGATCGCGCCGTTCGGGCGTCAGGATTCCTCGCTTCTCGGCATTCTGACCGAGGCCGATGCGCTGCTCGTCCGCCCGCTGGGCGACGGGCCGCGCGCGGCGGGCGCAGAGGTCGAATACCTGCCGCTCTGATCCCCGGGCGCCCTGCCCCAAGCCTGGCAACCGCTTGACACAAATCGGGAACACGGCTAGAACATTATCCGAACACCCGCGGCAGCCACGAAGGGATTGCTCGGCATGCTGACCCGTAAGCAGCTGGAATTGCTGGATTTCATCAACAAGCGGATGCAGGCGGACGGGGTTCCGCCCTCGTTCGACGAGATGAAGGATGCGCTCGACCTGCGGTCGAAATCGGGCATCCACCGGTTGATCACCGCGCTTGAGGAACGGGGATTCATCCGCCGTCTTGCCCACCGGGCGCGGGCGCTGGAGATCGTAAAGCTGCCCGAGGCGCTGGAGCGCGACGGTTTCACCCCCCGCGTGATCGAGGGCGCCAAGGCCGACCGCCCCGCTAGCGCGATGACGGTGGAGCCGGTGCATGCGCTGGAGCTGCCGGTGATGGGCCGGATTGCCGCCGGTGTGCCGATCGAGGCGATCCAGGAGATCTCGCACCATGTCGCGGTGCCCGGCGCGATGCTTTCGGGCAAAGGCCAGCATTACGCGCTGGAGGTGCGTGGCGAGTCGATGATCGAGGCCGGGATCAACGACGGCGACGTGGTGGTGATCCGCGAGCAGATCACCGCGGAGAACGGCGATATCGTCGTGGCGCTGGTCGACGATGCCGAGGCGACGCTGAAACGGTTCCGCCGCCGCGGCGGAATGATCGTGCTGGAAGCCGCCAACCCGGCCTTTGAATCGCGCATCCTGCCCGAGGCGCGGGTGCGGGTGCAGGGCCGCCTCGTCGGACTGATCCGCAGCTACTGACCCGGCGCGCCGCCCCCCGCCCTTGCGGGCCCGGGGCCGGAGCGGTGGCGCGGCCCCCGAGGCGCCGCGTCAGGGGTCACACGAAGCTTCGCACCACCTCCATCGGCAGATGCGCCAGTTCCCTGTCCCGGTGCGGGAAGGTGACGAATTCCGCCGTCAGCCCCGAAGGGCGAAGCGTGCAGAGGGTGAAGCCCACCGTCTCCATGATCCGCATCCCGTCGAGCACCATCGGGTCGATGAGATTGTGCAGCCCGTTGCCGACGACGACCGGAAGCCCGTGCCAATGGCTGACCCGCGGCACGTGGACGTGCCCGCAGAGCAGGCCCTCGGCGCGGCCCTGAAGCGCCGCGCCGAGGCGGGCGGTGCTTTCCCAGTCGAGGCTGTGCCAGATAAGCTCCTCCTCGGCGGAATGGGCCGGGGGGTGATGGCAGACCACGATCTTCGGCACGTCCGGGTGGCGCGCCAGGGCGGCCTCGAGAAAGGCGAACTGGTCCTCCTCCAGCCGCCCGCCGATCCTGCCGGGCTGCTGGCTGTCGAGCACGATGACATGGGCGCCGCCGGCAAGACCGTCATGGGCGTAGCGCGCGTTCCCCGGCTGGCCGAGCAGCTCAGCGTGGAAGGCGGCGCGGTCGTCGTGGTTGCCCATCGCGAGGAAGACCGGCACCGCGATCCGCGACAGGCGTCCGGCCAGCAGGCGGTAGCTTTCCGCGTCGCCCCGGTTGGTCAGATCGCCGCTGATCACCACGAAGGCGGGGGCCGGGTCCATCGCCGCGATACGGGCGATGGCCTCGTCGAGCGCTGCCAGCGTGTCGGTCGACAGCTCCGGGTCCGGCACCGCCGGGTCGGAGATATGCAGGTCGGTCAGATGCAGAAAGCGGATTGGGGCGGGCATGGACTTGGCTCCGGTGGGGCGCGTCAGCGGATCAGGATGGCGCGGAAATCATTGACGTTGGTGCCGGTCGGTCCGGGCACGAAGAGATCGCCGAGGCGGTCGAAGGCGCCCCAGGCGTCATTGCCGGCGAGCAGTGCCGCCGGATCGGCGCCGAGCGCGCGCAGCCGCGCCATGCTGGCCCCGTCGGCAAAGGCGCCGGCGTTGTCTTCCGATCCGTCGATGCCGTCCGTGTCGGCGGCGAGCGCCGCGACGGGCAGCCCTTCGGCCGCCAGCGCGAGGGCGAGGAGGAACTCGGTGTTGCGCCCGCCCCTGCCCTTTCCGCGCAGCGTCACCGTCGTCTCGCCGCCGGAAAGCAGAACCACCGGCCGCGGCACGGGCCGGTCGCGCAGCGCGACCTCGCGGGCGATGGCGGCGTGGACGCGGCCGACGTCGCGCGCCTCGCCCTCGATCGCGTCGGAGAGGATGGCGGCGGGGATGCCGGCGCGGGCGGCCTCGTCTGCCGCGGCCTCCAGCGAGAGGCGGGCGGAGGCGATGACGCGCACCTCGTTCCGGGCCAGCCGTGGATTGGCGGGATCGGGGGCGAGGCCCTCGTCCGAGGCGATCCAGGCGGCGATCTTCTCCGGCAGGGCGATGCCCCAGGTCTGGACCAGCGCACGGGCCTCGGCCCGGGTCACGCCGTCGGCCACGGTCGGACCGGAGGCGACCTGCGCCGGATCGTCGCCCGGCACGTCGGAGACGACGAGGCTGACCACCCGCGCCGGGTGGGCGGCGAGCGCGAGGCGGCCGCCCTTGATCCGGCTCGCCTGCTTGCGGATGGCGTTCATCACCCCGATCGGCGCGCCCGAGGCGAGGAGCGCGCGGTTCAGCGCGGCCTCGTCCTCCAGCGTCAGATCGCCCGGCGGCGCGGGCAAGAGCGCCGAGCCGCCCCCGCAGACCAGCGCCACCACAAGGTCATCCGCCGTCAGGCCCGCGACCGCGGCCAGAAGCGCCTCCGACGCGGCGAGACCGGCCGCATCGGGGACCGGGTGGGCGGCCTCCAGCACGCGGATGCGCGTGCAGGGCGCGGCGTAGCCGTAGCGGGTGACGACGGTGCCTTCGAGGGGGCCATCCCAGAGCCGTTCGAACGCGGCGGCGAGTTGCGCCGCGCCCTTGCCGGCGCCGATCACCACGGTGCGGCCCTTCGGCTTCGCGGGCAGCGCACGCCTGAGCGCGGCTTCCGGATCGGCGGCCTTCACCGCTGCGGCGAAGAGCGCGCTCAGAAGCTGCCTGTCCTCGGTCTTCATCGATCCCCCCGGAGCGTTCGGCGCACGATGCCGCGCGGGCACGGAAGGTGCAAGGCGGCACGCGTCGATGCACGGGACCTTGCCGGTCAGCGGGCGAGCACCAGCTCCGCCTTCAGGCCGCCGAGCTTGGCGCTTTCGCCGAGCCGGAGCGCGCCGCCATGGCTGCGCGCCACATCGGCCGTGATCGAGAGGCCGAGACCCACCCCGCCGCCGAGGTCCTGGTTGCGCGCGGCGTCGAGCCGGATGAAGGGGCGCATCGCCTCCTCCCGCCGCTCGGGCGGAATGCCGGGTCCGTCGTCTTCCACCGCGATGATCACCTGCCGCTCGGTCAGCGTCACGCCGACCTCGACGCGCGTTCCGTAGCGCACCGCGTTGGCAACGAGGTTCTCGATCGCGCGGGCCACCGAATGCGGCCGTAGAAGCGCGCGCCCCTCGCCCCGGGCCGGGCGAAGGCTGACGGGCTGACCGGCGCGGACGGCGTTCTCGACCACCCGGGCGACGAGCCGGGCCGGGTCCACCTCCTCCGGCGCCTCCAACGCGTCACCGCGGGCGAAGGCGAGGAAGGCGTCGAGAAGACGCTCCATATCCTCCACGTCGCGGCGCAACTCGGCCACCTCCGCATCATCCTCCAGCATGGCGAGGCCGAGCTGGAGCCGGGTGAGCGGGGTTCTGAGGTCATGGCTGACGCCGGAGAGCATGCGGGTGCGCTGCTCGATCTGGCGCTCGATCCGGGCGCGCATCTCAAGAAAGGCGAGGCCGGCGGCGCGCACCTCGGTCGCCCCGCGCGGACGGTAGGGCACGGAGCGGCCCTTGCCGAAGGCCTCCGCCGCGGCGGCGAGCCGGGTGATCGGCTTCAGCTGGTTGCGCAGGAAGAGATAGGCGATCAGCGTCATCAGCACCGAGACGAAGAGCATCAGCACCAGGAGCTGGTGGGGATTGGAGGCAGAGACTCGGCTTCGGTCGAAGTCGACCTCCATCGGCCCCCAGTGGCTGGGAATCGTGATCGTGACGGAGCGCGGGTCGGAGGTGAGGTCGATCCCCTCCACCTGCGGCATGCGCTGCCGCAGGGTGTAGACCATCTGCCGGCCCGAGAGATCGTACCAATGCCGATGCACCCCATGGGCCGCGGGCCCGGGCAGCGTAACGTTCAGGTCCAGAGGGCGGCCGAGGTCCTGGGCACGGGCCTGCGCCTGCTCCAGCGTCGAGGCGCCGTTGACCCGGTGCAGCAAATAGCCCACTTCGAGGACGATGTTGCCGGTCATCTGCCGGGTGACGCCCTCGTAATGGCGCTGCACGAAGACGACGGAGACGACGAGCTGGATCGTCACCACGGGCACCAGCAGGATCAGCGCGGCACGTCCGTGCAGGCTGCGGGGCAGAAAGGGTTTGAGCCAGGCGGGTTTCATCGGCCGCGAGCCTAGCCGCAGCCGGAGAGGAGAGGAAGCGGGAGATGACATCGGACACGGATCGCTTGGCCCTCGAGCTTCTGGAGCCCGGACTGCGGCGGGTTCTTGCGCCCAACCCCTCGCCGATGACGGAGCGGGGCACCAACACATACCTTCTGGGCCAGGGCGCGGTGGCGGTGATCGACCCGGGGCCGGCGATGGAGACGCACCTGCAGGCGATTCTCGCCGCACTGGCGCCGGGGGAGCGGGTCAGCCACATCCTCGTCACCCACAGCCACCGAGATCACTCCGGCCTTGCCCGCCCGCTGGCCGCGGCGACCGGCGCGCCGGTGCTGGCCTTCGGCCCCACCGGGGCCGGCCGCAGCCCTGCGATGGCGGCCCTGGCCGCGCAGGGCGGGATCGGCGGCGGCGAGGGCGTGGACGAAGGTTTCGCCCCCGACCGCCTGCTGGCTGATGGCGAGGTCGTGGCGGGCACGGGCTGGCAGCTGACGGCGCTCTGGACACCGGGACATTTCAGCAACCACCTCTGCTTCGCGGCCAGCGGGGGCCCGAGCGGCGGTGACGGTCACGCGGAGGGGGCGATCTTCACCGGCGACCACGTGATGGGCTGGTCGAGCTCCCTGATCTCGCCGCCGGACGGAGACATGGGGGCCTTCATGGCCTCGCTCGCCCGCCTGGCCGCGCGACCGGCCCGCAGGCTCTACCCCGGCCACGGCGCCCCGGTCGACGACCCCGCCGGACGCATCGCGGCGCTGACCGCCCACCGCCGCGCCCGCGAGGCCGCGATCCTCGCGGCCCTTGCCCCAGCGCCGCTGGACCTCGCAGCGATCACCGCCCGCGCCTACCCTGAAACCCCGCCCGCGCTGCGTCCGGCGGCCGAGCGCAACGCCTTTGCCCATCTCCTTGATCTTGCGTCCAGAAATCTCGCCGAGCCCTCTGGTCCGCCGGGTCTCGGCGCGCGCTGGAGCCTGCCGAAAAACTCCGTGCCGGTTTCCTGATTTTGCCTCTGGACGACCCCAGATGCAGTTGCTATACGGCCCCCCGTGTTCCGGCGTAGCTCAGCGGTAGAGCAGTTGACTGTTAATCAATTGGTCGTAGGTTCGATCCCTACCGCCGGAGCCAAAAAAACTTTCAACCAATTGTAATATTTCTATTTTCTATCCCACGCGGGACGCGTTCCGCCCAACGATCCACCCAAATATCTGCCCCAATTTCTCCCATTTTCTTCTTTGGCAGATGAGTAATGTCTCTCGTCGCCTGGCTGGCATCCGTCTGAGATAAGCAGGCACATCCTGTCTTCGCCCCATGCTCATCCACCGCATAGCCTCGGATGACATGTTTGATGAAGCCTATGCCTGGCTCTGCAAGCGTCGCCGGGACTACCCGGCCAGCGCCGCTTCCTCTGACCCGCTGGCCGACCCGACTGTTCGGCGAGCCGGTTCCTCTGGCTTTCCCGCGTACCCAACCGGCGGGTCTCGACCGAGCTCCTTGGCGCCGGAATCGCAAGTCTTGCCCGATGCACTTCCAGTGACGATGCTGTTCATCGCGGGCGATCGCCTGGAAATTGCTGGTATGCGCCAGTAGCGCCGCGTTCCAGATGATCTTGGCGGACTGCCTGCGGGGAGGTGCGGACAACTCGGCCGGAGGACGCCCATGAGCCAAGGCGGGTCAGCGACAATCAACAGGCTCGGCTTCTGGTCAGCCCTCGTCGCGTTTGTCGGTGCGGTCGGCTACGTCGCCAGTGTGCCGCTGCAGATCTTCAACATGGTCACCCCGTTGCAGGACTCGGCAATTGCATTTGGCTTCTCGCTGATAATACCGGTCCCGTTCCTGATCGCAATGCTTGCACTCCACTACACGGTCCCCGTCGAGAAAAGGATATGGAGCCACGCCGCGATCGCATTCGCTTCGATATACGTGACCTATTGCACGCTCAACTACGTGGTCCAGTTGGCAACCGTGATCCCGAACGGATACTTCTGGACGTTCGAAAATCAGGAAGGTACGGCCGGCCCGCTCAGCTTGCTCAACCAGACCCCGCACTCGCTCTTCTGGGACATTGACGGGCTCGGGTACATATTCCTCAACCTGGCTACGATTTTCGCCATACCGGTCTTTGGGAAGATGGGTCTGCAAAGATGGGTCAGGCTGTTCTTCATTGCCAATGGCCTGATCACGCCATTCTTTGCTGTCGCATATTTCTACCCGACATTCTCGGCATCCGTCCTGCTTCTGGGCGCTCCCTGGGCAATCACCGTCCCGGGATGCCTCCTGATGCTGGCGCTTTTCTTCAGAAGCCAGCCATCGTCAGACCTCTGAGATCGGCGCGGCCAGGGCAAACGCGGCTCAGGATGCCGCAGCAAAGAGACATCACCAAAGGATGAGTTCAGATTCGAACCCACGGCGCGGTTTGATAGAGGCCTTCTCTGTCCGCATCGCAGAACTTCGCGCCGACCGCGGCGAAGTTCCGCTCCCCGCGCTCTCCTGCCGGGAGCCGCGGACGGCCCACTGCGGGCCTCCACCTCACCGTCAATCGCCGCGCCGCAGCGTCACCAGACCCGCCGTTCGTGGCCGGCGCAGCATTCATGTTTCAGCCTTGTCGGGAAAGGATTGCTCATCGATCGGATCTCCTTGCGAAGCCTGGATCATGCCAATCGCCTGAAATCAATAGGTCTGGAGCCTAGTACTACAGTTGCATATGTTGCCGAGTTTTCCGGTGTGCGATGGCTGCGACGATCT
>NZ_RRYH01000024.1 GCF_004010155.1 Solirhodobacter olei
GCGGGCGCCGCGGTGGTGCCGGCCGACTTGGCCGGGGCCTGCGCCGCCGGGGCGGGGCTCGCCGGTTTCGCGGCGGGGGCGGCCGGCGCCGGGGAGGGCACCACCGGCGCGGGCACCTCTGGCGCGGGCCGCGTGGCCTGCCAGCCGGCATATCCCAGCACCGCCACCACGACGACCGCCGCGGCCACGACGCCCGTCCGGCCGCCCGTCCCGAGCTCTTTCCACGCCTTCATTCCAGCCTTCCCTGTGGCCCGGCCGGCTTCGGGGCCGGCGCTTGAGTGCCCCTATCAACCCCGCTATCAGGGGCGATGACAAGCCCTTTCGGCACCGCCATTTCACGAGGTCCTCCACCATGACACAAAGCCCGCGTTCCGTCTGCGTCTACTGCGGCTCGCGCGCGGGCACCCGCCCCGCCTATGCCGAGGCCGCCCGCGCAACCGGCGCCATGATCGCGGCCGAGGGCTGGCGGCTGGTCTACGGCGCGGGCGACGTCGGGCTGATGGGAGAGGTCGCCCGCGCCGCCCAGGGCGCGGGGGCAGAGACCTTCGGCGTCATCCCGACCCATCTCTTCCGCTTCGAGCAGGGCAAGCGGGACCTCTCGACCCTGGTCGTCACCGAGACGATGCACGAGCGCAAGAAGGTGATGTACATGAACTCCGACGCGATCGTGGTGCTGCCCGGTGGCGCCGGCTCGCTCGACGAGTTCTTCGAGGTGCTGACCTGGCGCCAGCTCGGGCTGCACGAGCGGCCGATCTTCCTGCTGGACACAGAGGGCTACTGGCAGCCGCTGATGGGCCTGATCGAGCATATCGTCGCCGAAGGCTTCGCACCGGCCGAGATGGCGGGCTTCGTCCACCTTGTGGCCGACACCGCCGCCCTTGCCCCCGCGCTCCGCGCCGCGATGGCGTAAAGCCAGTCGACCGTAGGGTGCGCATTCATTGCGCACCTTTCCCCCACACCCGCGGACGGGCCCTGCCCCTCCTCACCACCCGGCACCCCGAAACGAAAAGGCCCGCCGGGAGGATCCCGACGGGCCTTTCTTCAAACCGGAACTCCGGGGATCAGAGGCGCGAGGCCACGTTTTCCCAGTTCACGAGATTGTTGAGGAAGTTCGTCAGATAGGCCGGCCGCTTGTTGCGGTAGTCAATGTAGTAGGAGTGCTCCCACACGTCGCAGCCCAGAAGCGCGGTCTGCCCGAAGCAGAGCGGGTTCACGCCATTCTCGGTCTTGGTGACCTTGAGGCTGCCGTCCTTGTCCTTCACCAGCCAGCACCAGCCCGAGCCGAACTGCCCCGCACCGGCGGCGGCGAAGGCTTCCTTGAACTTGTCGACCGACCCGAAGGCCTCGGTCAGCGCCTTTTCCAGCGCGCCGGGGATCCCGGTCTTGCCCGGGCCCATCATCGCCCAGAATTGCGTGTGATTCCAATGCTGCGAGGCATTGTTGAAGATGCCGTTCTGCGCCACGGCGCCAGCCTGGTAGGTGCCGGTGATGATGTCTTCGAGCGACTTGTTCTCCCACTCGGTGCCGGCGATCAGCTTGCTGCCGTTGTCGACATAGGCCTTGTGGTGAAGGTCGTGGTGGTACTCCAGCGTCTCCTTCGACATGCCGTAGGGCGCGAGTGCGTCATGCGCATAGGGAAGATCGGGAAGTTCGAAAGCCATTGTGGTATCCTTTCGCGCTGGATGAACATTCCCGGCGAATAAGAGCGCTCACGGCCGGAAGGTCAAGGGCGGGCGCTCATCTGCCCGGCGAAAGCCAGCCATCCCGCGCCTGTCCCGCGCCCGGTTCTAGCGCTTCCGCTCGGTGCAGTCGTAGACGCCCTGCCCGGGCATGTTGCGGTAGTCGACCACCGTGGAATTGACGATCAACCGATCCGCCGCCTTGACGAAATCGGCCTTGAACCGAAAGTCGGCGGCGACCCGGGCGCCCTGCGTCGTGTGGCCCTCCACTCCGTGCAGCGTCCAGGTCATGCGCAGACGGTCGCTGTCGTCCTCAGTCACTTGGGCGGGGATCGGCTGCTTGAAGTGCTTGTAGATATAACCGTCCTCGACGAAGGCGTGGTGCTTCGACGGCCGGTAGACGACCACCAGGAACGCCGGGATGAACTTCGCCTTCTGCCTGACCTTGCAGCGCCAGATCTGGTCGGTCCGGTAGACCCTCAGCTTGGCCTGCGCCGGCATCGCCGTTCCCAGGGCCAGAGCCACGGCCGCCAGACCGGCGACCCGCATTGCGATCCGTTGCGCCATCGTCACTCTCCCACTCGCTACAAGCACCGGCCACCGTTCAGGCCCGTCCGCACGCTGTTCCGGGGCCTCGCCCCTGTCAACGTAACATGCTGCCGGTGCCGGATAACTTTCCGTGAACAGCGGCGCCGGGCGCCGGCCGGCGGGGGCGGAAACCGGTCAGGGCAGACGGGTGCGCCGGGACGTTGCGCGAAACGCCCGGGCACCGTCCCGATTTACGGTTTGAATACGGTGCGAAAGCGGTGCGGAAACGGTGCTGAATCGGCAGGGCGTTTTTCCTGCCTTCCCAAGGCCTTGCTCCGCCCGGCCAAAAGAAAAGGGCGCCCTTCCGGACGCCCCCGCAAGCTCTCGTCAACGCTCTTCCGGCTACCAGGCGCCGACCTCGCCCCCCGCCGCCCCGGCGTTGGAGAGAAGACCGAAGACATAGCCCGCGACCGAGCGGAAGCAGACCAGCGTGAAGGCCCCCTCCCCGTCCAGCCAGAACGCCGCAGAGACCTGCGCCGCCCGGCTGCGCCGCAGCTCGCCCGGCCCGAAGGCCCCAGGCGAAAGGTCCGTGGGCGTCAGCTTGGCCAGGGCCTCGCGCGCGCCCTCGCCCGTGACCCGGAAAACCGCCCGTGCGTCGGAGACGTCGACCGCAAGGTGATGCTCGCCCGCCAGCGCGGTGTTCAGCGCCGCGACGGTCGCGGGCACCTCGGCATAGGGCAGCACCAGCAGCAGCTCGTCCGGCGACATCCAGCCCACGGCCTTGTCGCCCGCGATCTCGATCCGACGGGGGCCGGGCACGCCTAGCCCCACGGCCGCCTTCACCGCCTGCCCGAGCGTCGCCGAGGCAAGATCCCCGCGCAGGGTGATCATGCCGACCGGACCGACCTCCTCGACCCGGACGAAACCCTCGGCCATTGCGCCGCCGAGCGCGCTCTGGGGCTCAGACATTCTGCTTCTCCCCGTCCTTGTCGAAGAACACCGCGTCCACGATCTTGGCCACGACCGACCCGCCGCCGACCTTCGGAAACTCCACCGTCTCGCCCATCCGCTCCGGACCGCGCCGGATCAGGCCCATGGCGATTCCGCGCTTCAGGGTCGGCGAGTAATAGGTTGAAGTCACACGACCTTCCGTGTTGCGCTGGCCGTTCGCGTTGGTCCCCGGCGCCACCGCATAGGCGCCGTCCGGGATCACCGAGCCGTCGAGCGTCTCGAGCCCGACGAGCTTCCAGCGCTCCGGATCGGTCATATGCACCCGCTCCTGCCCGCGCTTGCCGAGGAAGTCTTCCTTCTTCTTCGAGATCGCCCAGTTCAACCCGAGGTCCTGCGGGATCACCGTGCCGTCCGTCTCGTCGCCGATCATGATGAAGCCCTTCTCGGCCCGCATGATGTGAAGCGCCTCGGTGCCATAGGGCATCGCGCCGAACTCCTCGCCCGCGGCCACGACCGCGTCCCAGAAGGCTGCACCTTCCGAAGCAGGCACCGCGATCTCGTAGCTGAGTTCCCCCGAGAAGGAGATCCGGTAGACCCGCGCCCGGAAGCCGCCCAGCGTGCCCTCCGCCCATTGCATGAAGGGCAATGTCTCCTTCGAGACGTCCATGCCGCCGAGCTTTTCAAGCACCTTGCGCGCATTGGGGCCGACGACACCGATCTGTGCATATTGCTCGGTCAGGTTGGCCACATAGACCTTCCAGTCCCACCATTCGCATTGCAGCCAATCTTCCATCCAGCCATGGATGCGGTCCGCCCCGCCCGAGGTCGTGTGGCAAAGCCACTCGTCCTCCGCGAGCCGCACCACCACGCCGTCGTCGGACAGGAAGCCGTTCTCGTTGCACATCAGCCCGTAGCGGCATTTGCCCACCGGCAGCGTGCTCATCATGTTGGTGTAGAGCATGTCTAGGAAGCGGCCGGCATCCGACCCCTTCACCAGGATCTTGCCGAGCGTCGAGGCGTCCAGAAGGCCGACCTTGTCGCGGGTGTTGAGAACCTCCCGGTTCACCGCCTGCTCGGTCGTCTCGCCCGCACGCTTGTAGCAGAACGGGCGGCGCCAATGGCCGACGGGTTCCCATTCCACGCCATGCGCCTCGTGCCAGTCATGCAGCGGCGTGCGGCGGAGCGGCTGGAAGATCTCGCCCCGCGCCTCGCCCGCCAGCGCGCCAATCGGGACCGGCGTATAGGGCGGACGGAAGGTGGTGGTGCCGACGGCCGGAATGGGCGCGTTCAGTGACTGAGAAAGCACCGCGAGACCGTTGATATTGCTCAGCTTCCCTTGGTCTGTCGCCATGCCGAGCGTGGTGTAACGCTTGGTGTGCTCGACGCTCTCGTAGCCCTCGCGCGCGGCGAGCTGTACATCAGAGACCTTCACGTCGTTCTGATAGTCGAGCCACATCTTCATCCGCAGCGCCGGCGGCGCGCCCTGCGGCATGACCCAGACCGGCATGAGCGGAGCCTCGGCCTCGGCCGTGGCCTTGGCGGCGGCGGAAGCCTTCCCCTTGGCACCAAGCGCCGCGGCAGCCGAGGCGCCCGCGGCCTGCGCGTCCACCATCCCCTCGCCCGCCGCCAGGGCGCCGTTGGCGGCGCCCGCGACGATCACGAAGCCCGCGCCATCTGCGCCGGTCGGGGGTTTGGCGGGATCGGGGCGGAACATGGCGCCCGCCTCGTCCCAGATCAGCTTGCCGCCGCAATGGGACCAGAGATGGACCACAGGCGACCAGCCGCCGGACATGGCGACCGCGTCACAGGCGATCTCCTCCAGAACCGCGCCCTCGCCCGCCTGCAGGCAGAGCGTCACGCCGGTAACCCGGCGCGCGCCCTTGACCTTGGCGATCGCCTTGCCGGTTTCGACCCGGATGCCGGCGGCGCGGGCCTTCTCGGGAAGCTCTCCCGTCGCCTCGGGCCGCGCATCGACGATCACCGGCACGATCAGCCCGGCCGCCTTCAGCGCCAGCGCCGTGCGGTAGGCATCGTCGTTGTTGGTGACAACGACGGTGCGGTCGCCCGGGCTCACCGCCCAGTTCACCACGTAATCGCGCGCCGCCGAGGCCAGCATGACGCCGGGGATATCATTGCCCGCGAAGGGCAAGGGACGCTCGATCGCGCCGGTGGCGGTGACGACACGTCCCGCGCGGATGCGCCACAGACGGTGCCGCGGCCGCCCATCACCGGGGGTATGGTCCGCGAGCTTCTCGTCGGCCAGCACGTAGCCGTGGTCATAGACCCCGGCAGCCATGCAGCGCAGGCGAAGGGTCACATTCTCCATCTTTCCAAGGGCTTCGACCGCGGCGTTGATCCACGCCTCGGCCGGCGCGCCGTCGATCTCCACCCCGTCGACCGGGGCACGGCCGCCCCAGTGCGCGGTCTGCTCGAGAAGGAGGACACGCGCGCCCGTCTCCGCCGCGGCCTTTGCGGCCTGCAGCCCCGCGACGCCGCCACCGACGACAAGCACATCAGTGTAGTAATAGAAATGCTCGTAGCGGTCGGCGTCACGCTCCTGCGGCACCTTGCCGAGACCGGCGGACTGCCGGATGAACGGCTCGAAGACATGCTTCCAGGCCGGGCGCGGGGCCATAAAGGTCTTGTAGTAGAAGCCCGCCGGCAGGAAGCGCGCGGCGGTGTTGTTCAGCACGCCAACATCGAACTCGAGGCTCGGCCAGTGGTTCTGGCTGGCCGCGGTGAGGCCGGCGAAGAGCTCGGTCGTGGTGGCGCGCTGGTTCGGCTCGAACCGGCCGCCCTCGCCGAGGTTCATCAGCGCGTTCGGCTCCTCCGCGCCAGAGGCGACGACGCCGCGCGGACGGTGATACTTGAAGCTGCGCCCGACCATCATCTGGTCGTTCGCCAGCAGCGCCGCGGCGAGCGTGTCGCCGGCAAAGCCCTTCAGCCGCTTGCCGTTGAAGGAAAACTCGACTGCCTTGGAGCGGTCGATCAGCCGCCCGCCGGTGGAAAGCCGCGTGCTCATTTCCAGCCCTCCCAGCCCGGTCGCTTCGCCTTGATCGCCGCGACCAGATCGGCCGGCGGTTCCTTGCTCTGCGCGGGATACGTTCCGAATACCTCGAGCGTCGCGGTACAGCGCGCGGCGAGGAACCACTTGCCGCAGCCATGGGCATGGCGCCAGCGCTCGAAATGGACGCCCTTGGGGTTCTTGCGGGCGAACATGTAGGCTTCGTAATCCTCGTCCGAGGAGCCGGCGCCGTATCGCACCAGATGCGCCTCGCCGCCGGGGGAAAGCTCGGTTTCCTCGGCCTTTACGCCGCAGTAGGGGCATTCAAGGATCAGCATGGGCGGGCCCTCGGGGCTGCGGAGGCCGGGCGGGGACTTTGCCCCCGGACCCCCGGGATATGTTCACCAAGATGAAGGAGGCGGGAGGCCATCAGTGCGCCACCCCGGCCGCGACGCTCTCGTCGATGAAGCGGCCCTCGCGGAAGCGGTCAAGGCCGAATTCGGCGGCCAGCGGCCCGGGCTCGCCCTTGGCCATCAGCTCCGCCATCGCCCAGCCGGAACCGGGGATCGCCTTGAAGCCACCCGTGCCCCAGCCGCAGTCGATGAAGCAATTGCCCAGCGGCGTCTTCGAGATGATGGGAGAACGGTCGCCGGTCATGTCGACGATCCCGCCCCACTGGCGCAGCATCTTCAGGCGCGAGATCATCGGGAAGGTCTCGACCAGCGCGCGGAGCGTTTCCTCGATATGGTGGAAAGAACCGCGCTGGGTGAAGTTGTTGAACCCGTCCGTGCCGCCGCCGATCACCATCTCGCCCTTGTCGGACTGGCTCATGTAGCCATGCACGGTGTTGGCCATGACGACCACGTCCATGCAGGGCTTGATCGGTTCGGAGACCAGCGCCTGCAGCGCCACCGCCTCGATCGGCAGGCGGAAGCCGGCCATCTCGGCCACCTGGCCGGAATGACCTGCGACGACGATGCCGAGCTTCTTGGTGCCGATGAAGCCCTTCGTGGTCTCGACGCCGGTAACCTTGCCGCCCTCGGAGCGGACGCCGGTAACCTCGCATTTCTGGATGATGTGCATGCCCATGGCAGAGCAGGCCCGGGCATAGCCCCAGGCCACCGCGTCATGCCGGGCGGTGCCGCCGCGCGCCTGCCAGAGGCCACCGAGGACCGGGTAGCGCGGCCCCTCGATGTTGATGATCGGCACCAGCTCCTTCACCTTTGCCGGGCCGATCCATTCGGTGGTGACGCCCTGCAGCGCGTTGGCATGGGCGGTGCGCTGGTAGCCGCGGACCTCGTGATGGGTCTGGGCCAGCATGATCACGCCGCGGGGGCTGAACATGACGTTGTAGTTCAGGTCCTGGCTCAGCCTTTCGTAAAGGCTGCGGGCCTTCTCGTAGATCGCGGCGGAGGGGTCCTGCAGGTAGTTCGAGCGGATGATCGTGGTGTTCCGCCCGGTATTACCACCGCCAAGCCAGCCCTTCTCGATCACCGCGACATTGGTGATGCCGAAGTTCTTGCCGAGGTAATAGGCCGTGGCAAGGCCATGGCCGCCGGCGCCGATGATGATCACATCATAGGAGGCTTTCGGCTCGGGCGAGGCCCAGGCGCGCTCCCACCCCTGATGGTAGCGCAGGGCCTCACGGGCAATGGCGAAGACGGAGTAGCGTTTCATCGGCACGAATCCCTCGGGCAGCACCGTCCTGCCCCGTTGCGGTTCTGGCTGAGCGCCTATCTAGAGCCCCCTCCCGAAACGGCACAATCGGGAAGAATGCGACATTGGCGCCAGACTGCGGCAGAACGCCCGCCCCGGCGGGGACGCGCGGCCCCGATTGGCCCTTTTGCAATAAGCGCTTTCGCCGTAAACGGAGGGGGCGAAGGAGGGGCGTATGGTCCTTTGGGAATTCTGGATTACGGCGGCGGTGATCACTGCTCTGGTCGCCGTTCTGATGCTGCTCGCGCTTCGCAGCCGGCACGGGGCGGAGCCGTCGGCCGAGCATGATCTTCAGGTCTACCGCGATCAGATGAAGGAGGTCGAACGCGACCTCTCCCGCGGCATCATCGGGGCCGAGGAGGCCGGGCGGCTTCGGGCCGAGGTGGCGCGCCGGGTGCTTGACGCCGACCGCGCGGCGGCGCGCGAGGCCAAGGCCGGCGCCGCCCCCCGCTGGGCAACGCTGTCGGCGAGCCTGGCGGTGCTCCTCCTCGGACTGGGGGCCCTGGCGCTTTACGACCGGCTTGGCGCGCCAGGCTATGCCGATCTTCCGATGGCCGAACGCCTCGCCGCCTCGCGTCAGGCGATGCACGACCGGCCGAGCCAGGCACAGATGGAGGCCGAGGCACCGAAGCCGCCGGCGGTCAAGGCCGATCCGAAATACCTCGCCCTGATCGCGCAGCTCCGCGCGGCGGTGAAGGATCGCCCCGACGACCTGCAGGGCCAGCGCCTCCTGGCCGAGAACGAGGCGCGGCTGAACCATTACGACGCGGCCTGGAAGGCGCAGGCACAGGTGATCCGGCTGGAGGGCGCGAAGGCCACGGCTAAGGATTACGCCCTGCAGGGCGAGCTGATGGTCCTGGCTGCCGGCGGCCGGGTCTCGCCCCAGGCCGACCCGCTTCTGGCCGAGGCGCTGAAGCGCGATCCGAAGAATGCGACCGCCCGGTTCTTCACCGGACTGCTCTACGAACAGGTCGGACGGCCCGACCTGACCTTCCAGCTCTGGCAGCCGCTGCTGAGCGAGGGGCAGAAGGCCGCGCCCTGGACCGCCGCGATCCGCGGGCAGATCGAGGCCGTCGCCCAGGCCGCCGGCATCAACTACCAGCTGCCGCCCGATCAGGGCACCGCTGGCCCGACCGCCGGCGATATGGCGGCGGCCGCGACGATGAGCCCGGCCGAGCGCCAGCAGATGATCCGCGGCATGGTCGAGCAGCTCTCCACCCGGCTGGAGACGCAGGGCGGCTCGCCCGCCGAATGGGCGCAACTCATCAAGGCCTATGGCGTGCTGGGGGAGACCGACAAGGCCAAGGCCACCTGGCTGAAGGCACAGGCCGCCTTTGCCGGCGATGCAGAGAAGCTTGCCCCGGTCCGGGCGGCAGCCGACGCCGCGGGGGTGGCCGGATGAGCGTCATCGAGGAGATCGAGGGCTTCGCCGCGGCCCTCCCCCGCGGCCGGCCCATCGCCGGACTCGACCTCGGCACCAAGACGATCGGGGTGGCGCTGTCCGACCGCCTTCTTTCCATCGCGACGCCGGTGGAGACGATCCGGCGCACCAAGTTCACCGAGGACGCCGCGGCACTCCTGGCGCTGACGCAGGCGCGGGAGGTGGGCGGGATCATCCTCGGCCTGCCGCGCAACATGGACGGGACGGAGGGGCCGCGCTGCCAGTCGACGCGCGCCTTCGCCCGCAACCTCTCCCGCCTGACAGAGCTTCCCATCGGCTTCTGGGACGAGCGGCTGAGCACGGTGGCCGCCGAAAGGGCGCTGCTGGAGGCGGATGCGACCCGAAAACGTCGCAAAGAGGTCATCGATAAGGTCGCAGCCGGCTATATATTGCAAGGGGTTCTGGACCGTTTGCAATATCTGAGGCGGGAAGGCGACAGGTGAAGGACGATGTCTGGGAAAGGGCTGAAGTGGACAGCCCCTGCGTGAAGGTCTGCGTGGTCCATCCGGAAGCGCGGATTTGCGTGGGCTGCCACCGCACGCTTGACGAGATTGCAACCTGGTCGCGGATGTCGCCCGAGGCGCGCCGCGCGGTGATGGCCGAACTGCCGACACGCGGGCCGATGCTGCGCCAGCGTCGCGGCGGCCGCGCCGCCCGGCTGCAGCGAGAGGACTAGGCCGGGGCACCCCGGCCTGCCTGGCGGCTTTCCCTGGAAATTACAGGCGGCAGGCCGATGGCCCGCTGCCGAAATCGTTCCTGGCTGGCGTCAGAAGCCGAGCGCCTTGCGCAGCATGTTCAGCGCGACCAGGCACAGGAAGAACGCGAAGACCCGCTTCAGCGGCTTCGGATCCATCGCATGGGCCAGCTTCACGCCCCAGGGCGTGGTGATTAGCGTCATGGCAATGACCAGAAGGAAGGCCGGGACGTTCACCAGACCCACCGTCATCGGCGGCGCGCCCGGCACCGTGGTGAACAGGAAGCTGATCACCGAAGGCACCGCGATCAGGATCCCGAAGCCCGCCGCCGTCGCGACCGCCCGGTGGATCGGCCGCGAGTAAAGCGTCATCATCGGCACCCCGAAGGAACCGCCGCCGATCCCCATCAGAACCGACAGGAACCCCACAAGCGGCGAGAGGATCGCGCGCAGAAGGCCCGTGGGCATTGCCTCGCCCAACCGCCAGTCCGCCCGGCCGAGGCCGAGGTAGAAGGACACGACAAGCGCCAGAACGCCAAAGATGATCTGCAGCGCCTCGGTGTGAAGCTGCGCCACGATGAAAGACCCGACGATCGACCCGATCACGATCCCCGGGCCGAAGCCCTTCAGGATGTCCCAGTCCACCGCACCCTTTCGGCTGTGCGCCATGACGGAACGGGCGGAGGTCACCACGATGGTGGCCAGCGAGGTCGCCACGCAGATCTGCAGGATATGCGGGCCGCCATAGCCCAGATAGGAGAAGGCGTAGAAAAAGGCCGGCACAAGGACGATACCGCCCCCGACGCCCAGAAGGCCTGCCAGGACGCCGCCAAAGCCTCCGATGACAACCAATAGGGCTGCCATCGGCAGCAGGGCGGATGCAGCGGGCATGATGGACCTCCGTGTTCACGCGCGCCTCCAGATAGCGCGAGCGCAATTGACATGCCAGCCCTCTGAGATCCGGGCGAGATTCGGGCTCACGCCTTGGTGGTGGCGGGGTCACAGGACCCAACCGTCGCCATGCTCTCGGGGTTAACTCTTCGGGCTAATGGGAAGTCCAGACGTCAGGCCGCGTCGCGCAGAAGCTCGGCCAGGGCAGCGTCGAGAACGTCGAACCCCGCCCCCGGTCGCGTCGCCCGCTCCGACAGCACCCGCCGCCAGCCCCGCGCCCCGGGCTGGCCGTGGAAGAGGCCCAGCATGTGGCGGGTGATCTGGTGCAGCCGCCCCCCGGACTCCAGGTGACGGGCTATATAGGGCCGGAACTCTTCCACGGCCTCATGCGCCGAGATCCCGCGCGGATCGCCCCAGAACCGCCCATCCGCCTCCAGAAGCAGGGCTGGTTCGTGATAGGCCGCGCGTCCCAGCATGACGCCGTCGAGCCCCTGCTCAAGCAGCTCCTCCGCCTGGTCGAGCCCGGTGATCCCGCCGTTGATCGAGATGTGGAACTGCGGAAAGCGGCGCTTCATCTCGACGACCAGCGGATAGTCGAGCGGCGGGATCTCGCGGTTCTCTTTCGGCGACAGCCCCTGCAGCCAGGCCTTGCGGGCGTGGATTGCAAACCGCGTCACCCCCGCGGCGGAGACGGTTTCGAGGAAGGCCGGCAAAACCTCTTCCGGCACCTGCTCGTCGACGCCGATGCGGCATTTGACGGTCACCTCGACCGGGCTCACCGCCCGCATCGCCGCCACACAGGCCGCGACGCGTTCCGGCTCCAGCATGAGAACGGCGCCGAAGCAGCCCGCTTTCACCCGGTCCGAGGGGCAGCCGACATTGAGGTTAATCTCGTCATAGCCCCAGTCCGCGGCGATCCGGACCGCCTCCGCCAGTTCCGCCGGCTCCGACCCGCCGAGTTGGAGCGCCACCGGATGCTCTGTCGCATCGTAGTCGAGAAGCCTCGGACGGTCGCCATGGATCACCGCCTGGGCGGTGACCATCTCGGTATAGAGCAGCGCGTGGCGGGTCAGCGTGCGGTGGAAGGCCCGGCAGTGCCGGTCTGTCCAATCCATCATAGGCGCCACGCTGAGCCGAGCCGCCGCAGCGGTGCCGCCAGCCGATGTATCTGGATGTCCCATCACCTCAAGGCATTCCATTGCTTGTCCGGCCCGTCGCGCTCAAGGAGCCCTCCTCTAGCCGATCCACCCAGCCTGCACAACCGAACCCGACCCGGCCAAAGCAGTGCGTTCGGGCAAGAGAAAGCAAAATACTTCAAACTTAAAGTTTTTTGCTTGAAATGCAGTTTTCCCGATGCAAGAATTACCGAAACGATGGAAGAGGAACGGGAGCGGCATGAAAATCCTCTGTCTCGGCGGCGGCCCTGCCGGGCTTTACTTCGCGATCTCGATGAAGCTTCGCGACCCCGCCCACGAGGTCACGGTGATCGAGCGCAACCGCGCGAACGACACCTTCGGCTGGGGCGTCGTGCTTTCGGACGAGGCCCTCGGCCGCATGCAGCAGAACGACCCGAAATCGACCGAGGCGATCCGCAGCCATTTTGCCTATTGGGACGATATCGCCGTGGTCCATGCTGGCCATCGCACCGTGTCGGGCGGGCACGGCTTCGCAGGGATCGGGCGGCGGCAGATGCTGGTCCTGCTGCAGGAGCGTGCGCGGGAACTCGGCGTCGACCTCCGGTTCGAGACGGAGTTCAAGTCCGCCGAGGCCTATCGCGCCGAATACGACATCGTCGTGGGCAGCGACGGCATCAATTCCCGCGTTCGCGGCGAATATGCCGAGATCTTCAAACCCGGCATCGACACCCGGCGCTGCAAGTTCATCTGGCTCGGCACGCATCAGAAATTCGACGACGCCTTCACCTTCATCTTCGAGAAGACCGAGCATGGCTGGGTCTGGGCGCATGTCTACCAGTTCGATGCAGAAACCGCGACCTTCATCGTCGAATGCGGACCGGAGACCTGGGAGCGCTGGGGCTTCGATCAGATGTCCAAGGAGGAGTCGGTCGAGACCTGCCGGCGCATCTTCGAACGCCACCTGGGCGGCCATGGACTGATGTCGAACGCAACGCACCTTCGCGGCTCGGCGGTCTGGATCCAGTTCCCGCGGGTCATCTGCGAGACGTGGTATCACGAGAACGTCGTGCTGATGGGCGATGCAGCCGCAACGGCCCATTTCTCGATCGGCTCCGGCTCGCGGCTGGCCTTCGACTCGGCCATCGCCCTGGCCGATTACCTGCATTCCGAACCGACCCTTTCGGCCGCCTTTGAGCGCTACCAGGCCGAGCGGCGTCTCGAGGTGCTGCGCCTGCAATCGGCGGCGCGGAACTCGCTCGAATGGTTCGAGGAGGTGGAGCGGTACCTCGACATGCCGCCTCTGCAGTTCGCGTACTCGCTGCTGACCCGCAGCCAGCGGATCAGCCACGAGAACCTTCGCTTGCGCGACCCTGCATGGCTTTCCGAGGCCGAAGGTTGGTTCCAGTCTCAGGCCGGCGGCACACCCGGCCGCGCGCCGATCTTCGCGCCCATCCGCCTGCGCGGGATGGAGCTGAAAAACCGTGTCGTCGTCTCGCCCATGGCGCAGTACAAGGCGGTCGAGGGCTGCCCGACGGACTGGCACTTCGTCCATTACGCCGAACGCGCCAAGGGCGGCGCAGGGCTGGTCTATACCGAGATGACCTGCGTCAGCCCCGAGGGACGCATCACCCCCGGCTGCCCGGGCCTCTACGCGCCGGAGCACGAAGCGGCCTGGAGACGACTGACCAATTTTGTTCACGCCGAGACGCAGGCGAAGATCTGCGCCCAGATCGGCCATTCCGGCCGCAAGGGCTCTACCCAACTCGGCTGGGAGGAGATGGACAGTCCCCTGCCCCGCGACAACTGGCCGGTGATCTCGGCCTCCGCCCTGCCCTGGTCGGGCAAGAATTCCGTGCCGCGGGAGATGGACCGCGCCGACATGGACCGGGTGAAGGCAGAGTTTGTCGCCTCGACCGAAATGGCGCTCCGCGCTGGTTTCGACATGGTCGAGATGCACGCGGCGCACGGCTACCTCCTCTCCTCCTTCATCTCGCCCACCTCCAACCGCCGGACGGACGCATATGGCGGCAGTCTCGAGAACCGGATGCGCTACCCGCTGGAGGTCTTCGCCGCGATGCGCGCCGCCTGGCCTGAGGATCGGCCCATGTCGGTCCGCATCTCTGCCAATGACTGGGTCGGCGACGATGGCGTGACGCCAGAGGAGGCGGTCGATATCGCGCGGATGTTCTCTGCGGCCGGGGCCGATATCATCGACGTCTCGGCCGGGCAGACCTCGACCCGGGCGCGGCCGGTCTACGGGCGGATGTTCCAGACGCCCTTCAGCGACCGCATCCGGAACGAGGCAGGGATCCGCACCATGGCCGTCGGCAATATCTACGAGACGGACCATGTAAACTCGATCCTGATGGCCGGGCGCGCCGATCTTGTCTGCCTCGCGCGTCCGCATCTGGCCGATCCCTACTGGACGCTGCATGCGGCGGTGGAGTTGGGCGACACGGGCACGGACTGGCCGCTGCCCTATCTGCCGGGCCGCGACCAGGCGCAAAGGCTGCGCGAAAGGCAACAGGAGGCGATCCGGGCATGAGCGCGGCGGAAACTCAGGCACGGCGGGTCCTCGTCACCGGCGGCGGCTCCGGCATCGGCCGGGAGGTGGCGCGGGATTTCGCGGCGTCGGGCGATGCCGTCACCATCTGCGGCCGCAACGCCGCGGCGCTGGCCGAAACCGATGGCGGGCGCGGCATGACGATCCGCACATGCGACGTGACCGACGAAACGCAGGTCGCGGCCCTTTTCGAGACGCCCTTCGACGTGGTCGTGGCCAATGCCGGCCTCGGCACCTTCGCAAAGATCGGCGCGACGACGCTCGAGATGTGGAACCAAACGCTCGCGGTCACCCTCACCGGCGTTTTCCTGACTTTCCGCGAGGCGCTGCGCGGCATGGGCCCGGGCGGGCGTCTGATCGCCATCGGATCAACCGCGAGCCTGAAGGGCGGCGCGCCCGTCCCGGCCTATGCGGCGGCCAAGCATGGCGTGCTTGGCCTTGTCCGCTCGGTCGCGCAGGACGTGGCGCAGAAGGGCATCACGTGCAACGCGGTCTGCCCCGGCTTCGTGGCGACGCCGATGGCAGACAAGGCGGCCGAGGGGCTGATGGCCCGCTTCGACGTGCCACGCGAGAAGGCCGAGGCGATGCTCTACGGCTCGAACCCGGTCGGCCGGATGATCACCGTCGAGGAGGTCTCCGCCGCCGTTCTCTATCTGGCTTCGCCGGGCGCCGCGATGGTCAATGGTCATGCCCTGGCACTATCGGGAGGAGAGATATGAGGGATACGCCCTGCGATCCCCTGTCCAAACGCCGTCTGAAGGCCTGGATCAGGCTTCTCGGCGCGACGCGGCGGGCCGAGAACCACCTGCGAGAGTACCTGCGGGTGAATCACGACACCACCCTGCCCCGGTTCGACGTGATGGCCGCGCTCTGGCGCCGCCGCGACGGGATCAGCATGACGGAGCTGTCGCGAATGCTGCTGGTCTCCAACGGCAATGCCACCGCCGTGGTCGACCGGCTGGAGCGCGAGGGGCTCGCCAAGCGCACCCCGAACCCGGCCGACCGGCGCACCGTTCAGGTCGCGCTCACCGCGCACGGCCTTGCCGAGTTCGAGTCCATCGCGGCGGCCCATGAGCGCGAGGTTAACCAGCTCTTCAGCGGCCTGACCGATGCCGATCTGGATGCGCTGACGGACATCCTGCGCCGCGCGCGGAAGGGAGCTGAAGCGTGACCGATCTCGCGACCTACCAGGCCCGGCATTTCCTTTGGCAGGTGGAGGGCCGGATCGCCCGCATCCGCCTCGACCGGCCGGAGCGGAAGAACCCGCTGACCTTCGAAAGCTACGCCGAGCTGCGCGACGTCTTCCGCGCGCTCGCCTATGCCGATGACATCGACGTGGTGGTCTTCGCCTCGAACGGCGGGAATTTCTGCTCCGGCGGCGACGTGCACGAGATCATCGGCCCGCTGGTCGGGATGGAGATGAAGGAGCTTCTGGCCTTCACCCGGATGACGGGCGATCTGATCAAGGCGATGCTTCATTGCGGCAAGCCGGTGATCGCCGCAGTCGACGGCATCTGCGTCGGCGCGGGGGCGATCATCGCCATGGCCTCCGACCTGCGGCTGGCGACGCCGGAGGCCAAATGCGCTTTCCTCTTCACCCGGGTCGGGCTGGCCGGCTGCGACATGGGCGCCTGCGCCATGCTGCCCCGTATCATCGGGCAGGGCCGCGCGGCGGAACTTCTCTACACCGGCCGCTCGATGTCGGCCGAGGAAGGCGCCGCCTGGGGCTTCTGGAACGCGCTCCACGCCCCCGAGGCGCTCGACGCGGCCGCCATCGCGCTGGCGGAGCGGATCGCGGCGGGGCCGACCTTTGCCCATGGCATCACCAAGACGCAGCTGAACCAGGAATGGAACATGAGCCTCGACCAAGCGATCGAGGCGGAGGCGCAGGCTCAGGCGATCTGCATGCAGACGCGTGACTTCGAGCGCGCCTACCGCGCCTTCGTGGCAAAGGAAAAGCCCGTTTTTTCGGGCGATTGAGGGCAAAATGCGAGGGTACGCCCGGTGGCCATGGGCGCTCGGCCCAATGGCGCACCGGAGCCCCCCGACGGATTTTTTGGACAGACGATGGCAGATAAGAGCTTCCTGACATGGCCCTTCTTCGACGACCGGCACCGCAACCTGGCGGTGCGGCTCGAGGACTGGTGCGCAGCCAACCTTCCGGTGGATCACGGCGAGGTGGACGAGGCCTGCAAGGCGCTGGTCGCGGCGCTGGGGCGGGATGGCTGGCTCAGGCATTCCGGCGCGGGCGAAGGCGAGGCACTAGACGTGCGCAGCCTCTGCCTGATCCGTGAGACGCTGGCGCGGCATGACGGGCTCGCCGATTTCGCTTTCGCGATGCAAGGGCTCGGGATGGGGGCGGTCAGCCTCTTCGGCACGCCGGAGCAGCGCGAATGGCTGGAGCGGACGCGCGCGGGCAAGGCGATCTCTGCCTTTGCGTTGACCGAGCCGGGCTCCGGTTCCGACGTCGCCAATACCGCCACGCGGGCGGAGCGGACGGCCATCGGCTGGCGGCTCTCGGGTGAGAAGACCTATATCTCCAACGGCGGCATCGCCGATCTCTACGTCATCTTCGCGCGGACAGGCGAGGCGCCGGGCGCCAAGGGCCTCTCGGCTTTCCTGATGCCCGCAACCGCGCCCGGCCTGGAGATCGCTGAGCGGATCGAGACCGTGGCCCCCCACCCCCTCGCCCGGCTCAGGCTCAACGGCGTGGAACTGCCAGAGGCGGCGCTGATCGGCGCGCGCGGCACGGGCTTCAAGATCGCAATGTCGGTGCTCGACGTCTTCCGATCCACCGTGGGCGCCGCTGCGCTCGGCTTTGCCCGGCGTGCGCTGGACGAGGCGCTGGCGCGCGTCACCTCCCGCCGCATCGCGGGCGCGCCGATGGCCGAGCTGCAGATGGTGCAGGGCCAGATTGCCGAGATGGCTCTGCAAATCGACGCCTCGGCGCTCCTCGTCTACCGCGCGGCCTGGGCCAAGGACGCCGGCGCCCCCCGCGTCAGCCGCGAGGCCGCGATGGCGAAGCTCCATGCCACTGAGGCCGCGCAGAAGGTGATCGACGCGGCGGTGCAGCTTCATGGCGGCGACGGGGTGCGCAAGGGCTTCGCGGTCGAGAGCCTCTACCGCGAGATCCGGGCGCTGCGGATCTACGAAGGCGCCAGCGACGTGCAAAAGCTGATCATCGCCCGCGCGGTGCTGACATGATCTGGCACCGTGAGATCCCGGTAGAGTTCAACCACTGCGACCCGGCCGGGATCGTCTTCTACCCGCGCTATTTCGAGATGACCAATTCGGTGATCGAGAACTTCTTCGCCGAGGTCCTCGCCTACCCCTATGCCCGGATCACGATGGACGAGCGCCACGGGGTCCCCACCGTCCGCATCGAGGCGGATTTCCAGGCCCCCTCCCGCCTCGGCGAGAGGCTCGATTTCGCGCTGGAGGTCGCCCGGATCGGCGGCGCCAGTACCACCTTCGCGCTGACCGCCTCGGCGAGCGGCACGACGCGCATGACCGCCCGGCTGACGCTGGTCTGGGTCACCCCGGAGGGCCGCGCCGCGGCCTGGCCGGAGGAGATCCGCACCCGTCTCGAAGCCTTCAGGGAGAAGACCGCATGACGACCCCGCACGAGATCCTTCACCCCAGCCACTGGAAGCGGACGCCGGGCTATTCGAACGGCATCGCGGCCTCGGGCCGCATGGTCTTCACTGGGGGCATCATCGGCTGGAACGCAGCGCAGGAGTTCGAGAGCGACGACTTCACCGCACAGGCCCGGCAATGCCTGGAAAACATACTGGCGGTTCTCGCCGAGGCCGGGGCGCGGCCGGAGCATCTGGTGCGGCTAACCTGGTATGTCACCTCCAAGGCCGAGTACCTCGCCAGCCTCAAGGGGCTTGGAGAGGCCTACAAGGCGACGATCGGCCGCCACTATCCGGCGATGGCCCTGCTTCAGGTCGCAGGCCTGGTCGAGGACCGCGCCAAGCTGGAGATCGAGGCCACGGCCGTGATCCCGGCCTGAAACCGAAAGATCAGAACGACGCGGCCGAATGACCGCGCAATGGGGAGATGAAGATGCAGCTCGGACCGACCGGACACAGCGACAGCTTCTGCCGGGACAACCTTCCGCCGATGGAGCTTTGGCCGGAGATCGACCTCACCGGGTTCGACTATCCGGACTGGCTCAACGCCGGGGTAGAGCTGACGGACGCGATGGTGGCGAAGGGCTTCGGCGACAATGTCGCCCTGATCGGCAATGGCCGGATCCGCACCTACAAGGAACTCGCCGACTGGTCGAACCGCATCGCCCATGCGCTGATCGAGGATTACGGTGTAAAACCGGGCAACCGGGTTCTGATACGATCCGCCAACAACCCGGCGATGGTGGCCTGCTGGCTTGCCGTGATGAAGGCGGGCGCGGTCGCGGTGAACACCATGCCGCTTCTGCGCGCGGGCGAGCTGAAAAAGATAGTCGAGAAGGCGCAGGTGAGCCATGCGCTCTGCGACACGCGACTTATGGAGGAGCTGGTCACCGCCGACAAGAACAGCACGGTCCTCGACCGCATGATCTCCTTCGACGGCACCGCCAACCATGATGCCGAACTCGACCGGATCGCGCTCTCGAAACCCGTGCGCTTCGACCCGGTGAAGACCGGGCGGGACGACGTGGCGCTTCTCGCCTTCACCTCCGGCACAACCGGCGATCCGAAGGCGACAATGCATTTCCACCGCGACCTGCTGATCATCGCAGATGGCTATGCCAGGGAAGTTCTCGGTGTGGTGCCTGAGGATGTCTTCGTAGGCTCCCCGCCGCTGGCCTTCACCTTCGGTCTCGGCGGACTCGCCGTCTTCCCGCTGCGCTTCGGCGCCTCGGCGGCGCTGCTGGAAAACGCCTCGCCTCCGAACCTGATCGAGATCATCCAGAAGCATCGTGCCACGATCTGCTTCACCGCCCCAACCGCGTACCGGGTGATGCTGCGCGCGATGGAGGAAGGCGCGGACCTCTCCAGTCTCCGTGCCGCCGTCTCGGCCGGCGAGACGCTGCCGGCGCCGATCTACGAGGAGTGGATGGAAAAGACGGGCAAGCCGATGCTTGACGGAATCGGCGCGACGGAGATGCTGCATATCTTCATCACCAACCGCTTCAGCGACAGCCATCCGGCCTGCACCGGGCGGCCCGTCTCGGGCTACACGGCGCAGATCGTCGACCGCGCAGGCAATCCGGTGCCGGTGGGCGAGATCGGCCGCCTCGCCGTGCGCGGACCGCTTGGTTGCCGCTACCTCGGCGCGCCGGAGAAGCAGGCGGAATACGTGCAGAACGGCTGGAACCTGACGGGCGACAGCTTTCGGCAGGACGAGGCCGGCTATTTCCACTTCGCCGCCCGGACCGACGGAATGATCGTCAGCGCCGGCTACAATATCGCCGGACCCGAGGTGGAAGCGGCGCTGCTTTCCCATGCCGCCGTCGTGGAATGCGCGGTGATTGGGGCGCCCGATCCGGACCGCGGCGAGATCGTGGAAGCGCATGTTGTTCTGGCGGCAGAGGCCGAAGCCGGGCCGCTGCTCGTCACACTCCTGCAGGATCACGTCAAATCGGTGATCGCGCCCTACAAGTACCCCCGCTCCATCGTCTTCCGCGCAGCCCTGCCGAAGACCGAAAGCGGCAAGATCCAGCGTTTCCGGCTGCGCGACTGACGCCCCGCCGCCTCAGCGGTGAAGCTTGTAGAGCCAGTTGAGGCCGAGCCGCAGCGGCAGGCTGGTGCGGATCGCCCGCGCGGTCGTCGGGTTGACATATTCGCGGTGGAAGAACAGCCGGATCGAGGTGTAGCCCGCCTCCGGCAGGCAGCCCACCACCTCCATGCCTTCCTTGTCCAGGAGGCCCACGCGGTAGCTGCGCGTGTTCTTCCAGCCCCGGTATTCGAGCCGGTGGAAGCGCTCGCGGCGGAACCGGCCCTTTCCCTTGCCCGCGTCCGAGACAAGCTCCGGGATCAGAATGGTGTCGCCGAGCATCGGAGTGCCGAGGAAGAACACGTTCAGGGTGGACCCGCGCTTCACGATCTGGCGCGGCAGGAACGCGTTGGGAAAGCTCGGCAGTTCGAAGAGCGGCGCGAGGCTGAAACGGCCCTGGCTCAGGCCCAGTGTCATGGCCTGGAACAGGCTGCGACGAAGCCGCCGGCCAAGATCGCGCGCAATCACGCCATAGGCGTTCTGACGCAGGTCGCGAAAATCGGCACGGTCAAGGTCGCTCGCCTGGCAGTCCCCGATCGCGGTCGCGGCGAGGATGGCCGGCTGGGGCGCCTGACTGCCGGCGCCGGGAGCGACGCGGCCACGCGCGCTCGGACCCGGTCTGGGCCCGGCCTTCGCCTTCGGTGGTTCCGTCCGCGCCGGGCGCGGCTGCGCCGAAGGCCGGGCCGAGGCGCGCGGAGCGGTCTTGGGCTGCGTCTTCGCGGCCGCCTTGGCGGCCGGGCGCGGAGATCCCTTCGGCATCGCGCTGGCCGAGGCGCGCAGTTTGCGGATCTGGTCATAGGCCGCGTTGATCCGCGCGACATGGGCCATCTTGGTGTCGCGCTCCATTCCCGAAAACCGATCGGGGTGGTGCCGGCGCACCGCCGACTTCCAGGCCCGTTCGACCTGGTCGAAGGGCGCATCTTCGGAAACGGACAGGACACCGTAGGGGTTCATGAGACCGACGCTCCGCGCAACTGCTCTGGTTCGACTTGAGGAATTTAGCGGACCAAATTGTGTCACAATAGTGCCGTAACATGGCTTTTTCGCGGCACCCGCCACGACTTCGCCGCAAAGACGGGGCACGCGCCACATTGTTGACCAAACAGCGCCGCTGCGCAGCAGCGGTAGTGGGCCGGGCCGCACGGACTCGGCCAAACGCCCCACCCCCACCGCCAGGGACGGACGGTGAGTCGCGGCGGGTTCAGTCGGGGGTATGGCGGATCAGGGGGCCGTGATCCTGGCGCGCAGCGGGGCCGTCTCCGCCCGCACGATCGTGTGGTAGAGCGCGTCGGCCATCTGCTGGCCGGTGCGGCTGCCAAGCTTCTGCGGCTCCATCATGTCGACGCGCAGGCTGAACGGCGTGCCCCCTTCCGGGGCGAGTTGGACGGCGGCGAGGTCGGCGTTGATCGCACCCTCGATCGCCTCGCGGTCGTCGTCGCCGAGCTCGGCCGCGTCCGCCACGATGACGAAGACGCCGTAGCCCGCGTAGGAAATGAACGGATGCGGCAGCTTCACATGGGCAAGGATTGCCTTGGCCGTGATCGTCAGGATTCGGCTGAAATCCTCCAGCGCGCAGCGCAGATGCAGGCTCGCGGCGTCGGGCACGCGGAAGGCCACGGCGGCAAGGTCCGTCGCCTCGGACCGGGAGAGCTGCAGCAGGTAGTTCTCCATCGCCGTGAGCTTCAGCGAACGGCGCACCCCCTCGATCTTCACCGGGTCGGAGAAAGCCGCCTGAGTCGTGGCCGGCTGCTCCACCACCGCGGCCTTCTTGCCGCCGGCGGGCTTTTTGCCCAGGTCGCGGGCGAACTGGCGCGCGCGGGAGATCAGTTCGGGCAGGTCGATCGGCTTGCTCATGTAGTCGGATGCCCCCGCGAGGAAGGCGTTCTCGACATCCTCCTTCTCCGAGGTGGCGGTGATCATCAGGATGGCGGTATCGCGATATTCCGGCAGCCGGCGGATCCAGCGGCAGAGGTAATCGCCCTCGATCTCCGGCATCCGCATGTCGATGAAACAGCAATCGAAGGGCGGATGCGCATCGACGATCGTCTGCGCCGCCTCCGGCGCAGAGGTTACCGCAGTGATGTCCTTGAACCCAGCCGAGGCCAGAACGGCCGTCAACAGCGAGAGGAACGTCGGATCATCATCGACGGCAAGGATCTTCATTAGTCGTCTTCTCCAGCGAACCCCGTACGGGGCCTTCTTCTCATTGGCCTCAGCGGCACGTCGGGCGCTTAGACCGTTTTCTGCGCCACCTCACGCGCGTCTGACACAAAACCCGCCGATCTCAAAGCCGATGCACCCATCCCCGGGCACCTATCGCTCCTGGCTGACTCGGGCTCGGACAGCCCCGACCAGCCAATACCGCCCGGCGACATCCCCACCTCGGCCAGGCGCGGCCGTCCCATGAATTTCCCCCTGTCTAGGCGCCGCCACCTGATGCTTGCGATGAATCTGCCACCGCCAGCGCCTGGAAAGCCGCGAAGAGTCGGGCCATCGGCCTACACTTGTAAGAAAACAACTCTCTGTCGTCCATGTCATGCACAATCATCGCCGTATCCGCCTCGAACACCAGAAGTCTGCCATCCGCAAGCTCGGCACAGTCGATACCCCAGTAATCAAGGCCAATGCGCTCCTGCATCGCGGCCAGCGCCCCGGCGTGGCGGCGGGCGAAGCCCGTATCGAAATCCTCGAACCAGGCGGCCTCCACCGCGCGGCGCCCGGCATGCGTCAGCATGCCCGAGGACAGGTAGTGAACGATCCAATCTTCCGACTGGGCGAGGTGGACCGGATAGGGTCTGCCGTCGACCAGCACTACCCGTGACTTCGTGAAAAGACCGTTGCGATCTCGATAGTCGATAAAGGGCGCGGCAAAAAATGCCTGATCCGGGCATTCCGCAAGGGCATCAGCCAGGGCCCCCGGCCCAGAAAGCCGCCGCATCCCGGCCCCGGCATGGCCACCGGCCGGGCGCAGAACGAGCGGCCAGCGCAAACCTGCGCCAAGGTCGGAGAGCGGCGCACCATGTGCCACGCGCGCCAGCGCCGGCCGCTCGGCCCGGACAGTCGAGGGGCACAGGACCCCCTCGATATCGGCGAACATCGCCGCCACCCCGTCCCGCGTCAGCGCCGCGATCCGCTCCGGCCGGCCGTTCAGGATGCGGTCGGGGTAAGCCCGCGCGAGCGTCTCGAACCGCGCCAGAAGCGGGCGGTGCCCGGTCGCCTCGCCCACTGCGAGAAGCGCCGCGTCATGCGCAGGAAGCGCCGGCAATTCGGTATCGGCCGCGTCGAGGTAGACCTGCCAGAGCACCGCGTCGGAGCCCGAGAGCAGGAAATCCACCGGCGTATTGGCCATGAATCCGCCCGGCGCCATGAAGGCGAGAATCCGCGGCCCGGTGCCATCGCCGTGGACCGTGGCAAAGCTGCGCCGGATCGCCAGCGCGTCGCGCTGCACCTGGTCGCCATCTGCCGCCTGCCCCCGACTGTAGAGGATCGAGGCCAGATCCATCAGCGCGCCGGCATCCCGCTCGCAGGCCTCCAGCCGGGCGAGAACCTGGTCGCTCTCCGCCCTGAGGTCCGAATGCTCGAAGGCGCGCCGCGCGATTGCGGCGACACCGATCGTGCGCGCCGCGGCCGGGATCCCGGCCGGGGCTGAGGCCTCGCCCGCGGCCTGGGTGTTTTGAACCGTCTCAAGCACGCTGGTTCCCTTCCGGAAGTTCGATGCCGGCCTCGGCCAGAAGCCTGGCCAGTTCAGCGAAGGCGCGGGCCGGCGGGGTCGCCTCGCCCTTGCGCTGCGACAGGAAGCGGGTGGCCGGGCCGAAGAAGCGGATCGCGGCGTCCACCTCCGGATCCGCCCCCGCGCGGTAGGCGCCGACGCGGATCAGATCCTCCATGTCGGCATATTTTCCCAGCGCCCGCCGCGCCGCCTGCATGATGCGGTACTCCTCCGGATGGTGGCAGTCCGGCAGCATCCGCGAGATGCTCTTCTGCACGTTCACCGCCGGGTAGCGGTCCTGCTCGGCGATACGGCGGTCAAGCACCACATGGCCGTCTAGGATGCCGCGCACGCTGTCGGCAATCGGGTCGTTCAGGTCGTCGCCATCGACCAGCACGGTATAAAGGCCAGTGATGTCGCCGGCGTCCTCGGTCCCCGGGCCGGCACGTTCCAGAAGGTGCGGCAACTCCGAGAAGACCGTCGGCGGATAGCCCTTGGAGGTCGGCGGCTCGCCGCCCGACAGCCCGATTTCGCGCTGCGCCATTGCGAAGCGTGTGACGGAATCGATCAGCAAAAGTACCTGTTTGCCCTGGTCGCGGAAATGCTCGGCAACCGCCGTCGCGGTCCAGGCCGCCTGACGGCGCATCAGCGGTGGCTCGTCGCCGGTCGCCACAACGACCACGGCGCGCGCCATCCCCTCGGGGCCGAGGTCGTCCTGGATGAAGTCCTGCACCTCGCGCCCACGCTCGCCGACAAGGCCGACCACGGCGACATCGGCATTGGTATGGCGCACCAGCATCGCCATCAGCGTCGATTTGCCGACGCCGGAGCCCGCGAAGATCCCCAGACGCTGACCGCGGCAGACCGGGGTGAAGATGTCCATGACCCGCACCTGGGTCTCCAGCTTCGCGCCCACCCGGCGGCGGTCGAGCGCGCGCGGCGGCGCGGCCCGGACCGTGCGGACATGCTCGCCCCTGCGGAACCCGGTGTCCTGCAGCGCCGGCCGGCCCAGCGCGTCCACCACCTGACCGATCCAGCTGTCGTCGGGATGGATCAGGTCCCCGTGCGGCTGCACCTCCACCCGGTCGCCGGCCGAGACGCCGTCCCAGCTCCCGAAGGGCAGGACGTGGGTTCCGTCGGCGCCGAAGCCCACCACCTCACCCAGGACCGGCCCACGACGGCCATAGACGAGGCAGCGCTGCCCGATCCCCATGACCCGCTCCAGCCCCGAGACGGCGAGCGAGAGCCCGGTCACCGAACGGACACGGCCGACTATCCTTGCCCCGTCGACGGAAGCCGCCGCATGGGAGAGGTCGAGAAAGGCGGTATTCACAAGAATAGCCTCTATCAATTCTTGTTCTGCATGCTATGTTAGCGAGGAATGCAAGGATAGGCAAAGATGAAACTCGACTCTCTCTCGCTTTTCCGCTTCGCGTCCGACCGGATGCAGTGGCTCAGCGCGCGTCAGAAGACGATCTCTGAGAATATCGCCAATGCGAACACCCCGGGCTATCGGGCCAAAGACGTCTCGTCCTTCCAGAGCTACGTCGATTCGGTGAACCAGGCGCAGCAAGACGGCCAGAACGCCGCCCCGTTCGGCACCGACGTGCCGGTCTCGACGGTTGACGCGCCCGACAGCTGGTCGACGACCATCAGCGGCAACACGGTCGTGCTGGAGCAACAGACTGTGAAAGCCAGCCAGACCGCGGCGCAGTACCAGCTCGCCGCCAATCTCTACCGCAAGGCCAGCGACCTGCTGACCACAGCGGTCACCGGGCAATAAGTGGACACAGGAGGCAGCACATGGATCCCCTTACCGCCATAGGCAGCATCGCCGCGAGCGGCATGAAGGCGCAGGGCGAGCGGCTCCGCGTGGTATCGGAAAACGTCGCCAACGCGGATTCGACCGGCACCACCCCCGGGTCCGATCCCTATCGGCGAAAGACGATCTCGTTCGGCCAAATGGTCACGGATTCCGGCGGGGACGTCGGGGTGAAGGTGACTGACGTTGGCCAGGACATGAGCAATTTCCGCCTGAAATACGACCCGGGCAACCCGGCGGCCGACAGTTCCGGCTACGTCAAGATGCCCAACGTCAACCCGATCATCGAGATGGCGAACATGCGCGAGGCGTCGCGCAGCTACCAGGCCAACGTGAACATGCTCGAGGCCGGCCAGAAGATGGAACAACAAATGATCGACCTGCTGAAATAGGACCTGAGACATGGCGATTTCCCCCACCATCATGCCATCCGGCCTCATCCAGGGGGCCTACGGACGCGCCCAGGCGCTGACCGGCGGGCCGGACAGCCCCGCGGCCCCCGGCCAGAGCTTCGCCGACATGATCGGCCAGGCGACCGCAAACGCGGTCCACACCGTGCGCGAGGCCGATGCCACCATCCAGGCCGGGCTTCAGGGCAAGGTCGGCACCCAGCAGATCGTCGAGGCAACGATGGCGATGGAGAACACCGTCAAGATGACGGTCGCCGTGCGCAACAAGCTGGTCGATGCCTACCAGCAGATCATGCAGATGCAGATCTAGGCGGCCGGCGGGATGAGCCAGGCCGATGTCTATACGATGCTGTCCGACACGATCTGGACCATCCTGATCGCATCTGGCCCGGTCATGGCATTGGCGCTGATCGTCGGCCTGGGCATCGCGGTGTTCCAGGCGCTGACCCAGATCCAGGAAATGACGCTGACCTTCGTGCCGAAGATCGTCGCCATCCTGATCGGGCTGACGCTCACCCTGCCCTTCATCTATGCCACGCTGCACAAGCTCTCCAACCGGGTCTTCGACCTGATCATGCACGGGGGGATCTGATGCGCCCGCCCGCCCTCCGCCATGCCACGGCGCTTTGCGCGGCGGCGCTGCTTGCCCCCGCCGTCGCGGGCGCGGAGGGCTGGGCGGGGTTCTACACCCCGATCGCGCCCGAGCAACCGCTGCGGCCCGCAGTCACTCTGGCGCCTCCGGCGCGGACGCCCGCGCGCGGGCAGCGCCCGGTCAATGCCTCGGACGCCTGCATCAGCGCGATCCTAGACGCCCAGGCCCGCTACAACATCCCCGACAACCTGCTTCTGGCCATCGGCCTGCAGGAAGCCGGCCTGCGCCGCAACGGACATTACACCGTCTGGCCCTGGTCGGTGAACGCCGCGGGCGACGGACGCATGTTCGGCACAGAGGCCGACGCGATGAAATGGGTGCAGAACCAGCAGTCTGTCGGCATCACCTCCATCGACGTGGGCTGCATGCAGGTGAACCTGCGCTGGCACCCCGATGCCTTCGCCTCGCTCGCCGAGGCCTTCGACCCGGTGGCCAACGTGGACTACGCCGCGCGGTTCCTTCTCGACCTGCGCCAGCGGACCGGGAACTGGATGACCGCCGCGGGATCCTACCATTCGCAGAGCGGGCCGGAGCGGTCGAAATACCTCGCTTCGCTGCAACAGAACCTCGCGGTGGCCAACACGCGCATCGCCACCTCCGCACCGCTCTCGGCGCTGGCCCCGACTGCCGTTGCCGCCCCCGCGCCGAGGCCAGGCAGCCTTCCCGCGCCGACGCTCGCCCTGGCCCCGGCCCCCGCCCCGGAGGAGCAGCCCAACATCGCATGGTCCGCCTCGCTCAGCGCGGCCAAGAACGGCCGGCGCCTGTCGATCTATTCCACCCAGGATCTGCAGCCGATCCTGCCCAAGTTCACCCAGGACTTCTAAGCCGATGAGCACGCAACGCACCAATGTGGGATCGGGCGCGGGAGCGGACCTGATCGAGGTCTGGACCCGGCTCGGCCTGCAGAACCGCGACATCGGCTTCGCCATCGGCGTGGTGATGGTCCTGGGCATGCTCTTCGTGCCCCTGCCGCCGCTCCTGCTGGATTTCGGGCTGGCGATCTCGATCTCGCTGTCAGTGCTGATCCTGATGGTCGCGCTCTGGATCCGGCGGCCGCTCGACTTCAACTCCTTCCCGACGCTGCTGCTCATGGTCACCATGCTTCGGCTGTCGCTGAACATCTCCTCCACCCGGCTGATCCTGTCGCGCGGCCACACAGGCCCGGGTGCGGCCGGCGGCGTGATCGAGGGCTTCTCGCGCTTCATCGTCTCGGGTGACTTCGCCATCGGGATCGTGATCTTCGCGATCCTGGTGGTGATCAACTTCATCGTCATCACCAAAGGCTCGACCCGCATCGCCGAGGTCTCTGCCCGTTTCTCGCTGGATGCCATGCCGGGCAAGCAGATGGCCATCGACGCCGATCTCGGTGCCGGCATCATCACCGAGGAGGAGGCGCGCCGCCGCCGCAAGACGCTGGAGGACGAGAGCGGTTTCTTCGGCGCGATGGACGGCGCCTCGAAATTCGTGCGCGGCGATGCGGTCGCCGGGTTGATCATCACCCTGATCAACATCGTCGGCGGGATCCTGATCGGGGTCATTCAGCACGGGCTGACGATCACCCAGGCGATGCAAAACTACACCACGCTGACCATCGGCGACGGGCTCGTGACCCAGATCCCTGCGCTGGTCGTCTCGCTCGCCGCGGGCCTGATCGTCACCAAGGGCGGCACCGAGGGCGCGACGAACGAGGCGGTGCTGGGCCAGCTCACCAGCTTCCCGAAGGCGCTCTACATGGCCTCGGCCCTGCTCGTCGGCATCGGCCTTCTGCCAAGCTTCCCGCTTCTGGTGTTCCTCGCCCTTGCCGCGCTGATGAGCGGGCTCGGCTACATGATGCAGCAGCAGACGGTGCGCAAGCAGGAGGAGGAAGAGACCGCCGACGCCCGCCGCAAATCAGGCGAGGCCGACCGGGCTGAGGAGTCGACCCAGAGCCTGCTGAAGCTCGACGACCTGAAGCTGGAACTCGGCAGCGGCCTTGTGCCGCTGATATCCTCGATGGACGCGGCCCTGCCGGGCAAGATCAAGAGCCTGCGCAGCCTCTTCGTGAAGGATTTCGGCTTCGTGCTGCCTTCGGTCCGGATCAAGGACAGCGCCAGCCTGCCCGGCAACACCTACGCGATCCTCGTGCAAGGGGTGGAGGCCGCCCGCGGTGAGGTTCGACCGACGGGCATGATGGTAATCGACCCGGCCGGCGGCACCATCGACCTGCCGGGAGAGCGCACGAAGGAGCCGACCTTCGGCCTTCCAGCACTCTGGATCGACCGCGCCCGCGCCGGAGAGGCCGAGAAGCGCGGCCATACCGTGGTCGACCCCGAAAGCGTCATCACCACCCATATGACCGAGGTCATCAAGGAGCATATGCCCGAGCTTCTGAGCTATGGCGCCACGCAGGAGCTCATCAAGAACCTCGATCGGGACTACCAGAAGCTCGTCACCGACATTACCAATCCCTCGCCGACGATCCTTCTGCAGCACGTGTTGCAGCGGCTCTTGGCCGAGCGGATCTCGATCCGCAACCTGCCGCTGATCGTGGAGGCGGTGGCGGAGGTCAGCTCCTCCACCACCAATGTGGCCACCATCACCGACCACGTGCGGGCGCGGCTGGCCAACCAGATCTGCAACGCGCTGACCGACGGTTCGGGCTTCGTGCCGGTCCTCGTCATGTCGGCGGCCTGGGAGAACGAGTTCACCGAGGCGATCAAGATCAACGGAAGCGAGCGCAGCCTGCTGATGTCGCCGCAGCGGGTGCAGGATTTCGTGCTCGACGCGCGCAAGGTGATCCAGCAATTCGCCGCGAAGGACGAATGGCCCGCGCTGCTCGTCACGCCCGAGGTGCGCAGCTTCGTCCGCTCCATGCTGGAACGCGTGAGCCCGATGACCCAGATCATCTCGCATAACGAGATCCACCGGAAGGCCGCGCTCCGCACGCTCGGCACGATCGGGGCATGAGGCGTGCTGCTGCAGGCCTATCTGGACGGCCAGCTCTTTGGCTTCCTTCTCGTCGTGGCACGGCTCGGCTCCACGTTGATGTTCATGCCGGGCTTCGGCGAGACGATGGTGCCGATGCGGGCGCGGCTGGCGCTTGCGCTGGTGATCTGCCTCGCGCTCTACCCCGCGACGCCGGTGCCGCCGATCGAACCCGCGAAGATCCGCTTGATGGTCGGCCTGCTGGCGGCGGAGGTCACCACCGGCCTCTGGATCGGGCTGGCGGCGCGGGCGCTCTATTCCACTCTGCAATTCGCGGGCTACCAGATCGGCCAGATCTCGGGGCTGGCCAATGCCTTCTCTCCCAGCCTAGGCTCGTTCCAGGGCTCGACCATGGTGGCCGAGGTGCTGATGGTCGCGGGGATAGCGTTGATCTTCGTGACCAACACGCATTTCCTGATCATCCGGGCGCTGCTGTTCTCCTACCAGGTGTTCCCGTTCGGTCACTTGATCCTGTCGGACATGGCCCAGCAGATGGTGAAGGCGGTCGCGGCAAGCTTCTACATCGGGCTGACGATCTCTGCGCCCTTCCTCATCATGGGGCTGCTTCTCAACCTCGGGCTCGGGCTCGCCAACCGGATGATGCCCAACCTGCCGGTGTTCTTCGTCGCCGGCTCCTCGCTGATCGCCGCCGCGCTGATCGTCTTCGCCATCGCGGCCCCCAGCATGCTGCGCGTCTTCCTCGGCCATTTCACCGACTGGCTGGGGACATTCACCCTGTGAGGCGCCATGGCTGAAGGCGACACCAGCGACCGCGAGTCAAAAACCGAGGCACCAACCCCCCAGAAACTGCGCAAGGCGCGCGAACAGGGTGACGTGCCGATCTCGCGCGAGACCGGAACGATGATGTCGGTATTCGCGCTCTTCGCGATCACCGTCTTCCTGCTGCCACAGATCGCGTCGCGGATCACCACCGGGCTTTCCGGGATCTTCGCCGATGCCGGACAGATCACCATCGGGGACGGCCATGCCGGGGTTGTCGATACCGGAAAGGTACTGAGCGCGCTTGGCACGACACTGGCATGGCCGCTTCTGCCGGTCTTCGGCACGCTGCTTCTGGCCGGCCTGGTCGGCGTGCTGATCCAGGGAGAGACGGTTGTCGCCGCCGAGCGGATCCAGCCGAAGTTTTCCAAGATCTCGCCCATGGGGGGGCTGAAACGGCTGTTCTCGCCCTCCGGCCTGGTCGAATTCGCCAAGAGCATCGCCAAGGTCACGATCGTTGGCCTCATCGCGCTGGCCGTCGCCCGCCGCGCGGTCACCGGCATCTGGCAGGGCCCCGGCATCCCGCCGGAGGCGCTCGCCCCCTACATCGCGCGCTACGTCAGCTATGCACTGCTGGCGACCACGGCCTTTCTGCTGCCGCTCGCGCTCGCCGACATGCTCTGGACCCGCTTCTCCTGGCTGCGCAACCAGCGCATGACCTTCAAGGAGATCCGCGACGAGCACAAAGAGAACGAGGGCGACCCGATGCTGAAGGGCCGCCGCCGCAACATCGCCCGCCGCCGCGCCCGCCAGCGGATGGCCCAGGCAGTGCCCAAGGCCACGCTGATCCTGACCAACCCGACCCATTTCGCCGTGGCCCTGCGCTACGAGCACGCGGTGGACGCCGCCCCCGTCTGCGTCGCCAAGGGCGCCGACCTCACCGCCCGCCGGATCAGGGAGATCGCACGCGAGAACGACATCCCGATTATCGAGAACAAGCCCCTCGCCCGGGTTCTCTACGACAAGGTGGAGGTGGACGAGACGGTGCCGATCGAGCACTGGCAGGCGGTGGCAGAGATCGTGGGCTACGTCCTCGACCTGCGCCGCAACATCCGCCGCAAGCCACCCGCCGGATCCGAGCTGCGCCGCGAGGCCTGAGCGCCCCGACCGCGCTTGACAGCGCCTGCCGCGTCATGGCTGGCTCGGGTGTCCGATCGAGAGGAGCACCCCCGATGTCCTTCCACCTCTGGCTCGCCTTCGCCGCCGCGGCGACGGCCCTTCTGATGATCCCGGGGCCGACGGTCCTTCTCGTGATTTCCTACGCGATGACGCAGGGGCGCCGCATTGCCGTTGCCATGGCGCTTGGCGTGGCACTCGGGGATTTCATCGCGATGACGACCTCGCTCCTCGGTCTCGGCGCGCTGGTCATGACCTCGGCCGAGGTCTTCATGGTGCTGAAATGGGCCGGCGCGGCATACCTCGTCTGGATGGGGATCAAGCTTCTGCGCAGCCCGCCGCGGCTGGGCGAGGTCGAGACCCCCGCCCCAAAGGCGGCCCGCGCAGTCTTCCTTCACGCCATGACGGTCACCGCGCTCAATCCGAAGTCGATCGCCTTCTTTATCGCCTTCGTGCCGCAGTTCCTCAGCCCGGGCGCGCCGCTCGGCCCACAATTCGCCACGCTCATCGCCACCTTCGTCAGCTTAGCCTGCATCAACGCGCTCCTTTACGCGTTGCTCGCCGACCGGCTGCGCCAGCAGATTCGCCGCCCGGTGATTCTCAAATGGATGAACCGTTTCGGGGGCACGGCACTGATCGGGATGGGCGCGATGACGGCAAGTCTCACCCGCGTCTAAGATTTTTTTCATCCGGTCCGGACCATCCCCGCCGAAGGCCTGCCCGGCGGCGATGGAATCGCGCACCCCGTCCATTTCCGTAAAGAAAAAGTTAACAGATAAAAGGACTTGCCCACCTTTGCGCCCGGGGCGCCGCAGTTCGCAATGTCATGGTTGCCTTCCGACCGCCACATTATGGCCGGGCTTCGCCGCCGAAAAATCGCTAAACCCCCAAATACACGTAAGGATTGACGAGCATGCGAGCTATTCCGCAGAGTTGCCGCAATGCCCTCAAACTGCTGCCACCGGCCGCCGCGAGGGTCAGCGCCGGCAGGGATAAGGAAAGAAGAAACCGATGATCGACAACGCGACCACCCCGGATGCGGGCGCGGCCAAGACGCGTGACGAATGGTTCGCGGCGATCGAGGAAATCGGCGAAGATCTGGGCTATTTCGAACCGCTCGGGCGTGATCACAGCGCGGTCTTCCACGATGACGGCCCGGTGCTTTTGGTCAGCTTCGAGACGGTCGCGCAGGTCCGCGGCGCGCGGGAGGGGCAGATGCCCTGGGGGGTCACCCTCGCGCGAAATTTCGGCTGGTCGGCGCTGACCATCCTGGCGGAGGGCGACACCTGGTACCGCGACCCGGCAGTCTACGGCTATTTCGACCGCCTCGTCGACGACGCCTTCTTCGAGGATTTCGACCGCGTCGTCTTCTACGGCGCGGGCATGGGCGGCTATGCCGCCGCGGCCTATTCGGTCACCGCGCCCGGTTCAACGGTGATCGTGGTGCAGCCGGTCGCCACGCTCGACCCGCGCATCGCGGAGTGGGACAAGCGCTTCGCCAGCCATCGGCGTCTGAACTTCACCGACCGCTACGGCTACGCCCCCGACATGATCGAGGGCGCGGGTGAGGTCTTCGTGATCTACGACCCGGAAGAGACCTTCGACGCGATGCATGCCGGGCTGTTCACCCGATCCTTCGTGAACAAGCTGCCCTGCCGCAACCTTGGGGGAGAGATCGAGGGCGCGCTGACCCAGCTCAACGTGCTGCCCGAGATGATCACCGCCGCGCAGGATGAGCGCCTGACCCCCGAAACGTTCTGGAAGCTCTACCGAGCGCGCCGCAACCACCCGCCCTACCTGCGCCGGCTTCTGGCCCGGCTCGACAGCGAGGAGCGCCCGCTGCTGGCCGCCCTCCTCTGCCGCAACATCGCCGGTCGCATGTCCGCCCCCGCCTTCGAGCGGCGGCTGGCAGACCTGATCGACGCGCTTCGCAGCCAGGGGATCGAGCTTCCCGACACCCGCGTGGCGCAGGCCACGGCGGGCTGATCAGAGCCCGCCGGCCTCCCTCAGAAAGGCCACGATCTCTGCCACGCCGCGCCCGGTGCGGAGGCTTGCCATCACATAGGGCCTCGGGCCGCGCGCGGCCTTCGTATCAGCCTCCAGCAGCTGCGGGTCGACGCCAACATACGGCGCGAGATCGGTCTTGTTGACCACCAGCAGATCCGAGCGGGTGACGCCCGGGCCCTTCTTTCGCGGGATGTCCTGACCAGCGGCGGTATCGATCACGTAGATCGTCAAGTCCGCAAGTTCGGGGCTGAAGGTGGCGGCGAGGTTGTCGCCGCCGGATTCGATCAGGATCACGTCGAGATCGGGGATCGCGGATCGCAGGTCCGCCACCGCCGCGAGGTTGATCGAGGCATCCTCGCGGATCGCGGTGTGCGGGCAACCGCCGGTCTCTACCCCCCTTATGCGCTCGATCGGCAAAGCCTGGGCGCGCATCAGGTATTCGGCATCCTCGCGGGTATAGATGTCATTGGTGATGACGGCGACGGAGTAGTCGGCGCTCAGCGCACGGCAGAGCTGTTCCGTCAGGGTGGTCTTGCCGGCGCCTACGGGGCCGCCGATGCCGATGCGGAGGGGGCCGTGGGGGGAGCTCATGTGCGGAAGATCCTGACATCCATGGTTTCATGCTGCATCGCGGCGAGATCGGAGGCAAGGGCGCCCGAGCCGAGATCGGACGGGCTGGCCCCTGCGGCCTCGGCAGCGAGGCGCAGGATCAGGGGGCGGAGGGCGGCGAGGACCTTCTGCCCCTCGGTCTGGCCCAGCGGCAGGAAGCGCACCCCGGCCTGGACGAGGTTGCCCGCGAAGGCCTGAAGGTAAAGCGCCGCGATCTCCTCCGGCGTGGCCTCCAGACTGCGGGCGGCAGCCCCCACGGCAACCGGCAGCGGCATCGCCGGCCAGTCGGCACCGGTGAGCGCGTTGGTTGTGGCGCTGAAGGCCGCGCCCTGCTCCATCGTCTCCAGAAGCCGCTCGCGGGAGGGGGCAAGGGCCCGGGCCAGTTCGGAAATCTCCGCCGGGTCGACAGTCAGCGCCTGGACCAGCAGGATCGCATCGGTGCGTCCGCTGCCCTCGGCCAGAACGCCCTCCAGCCAGGCGCGCAGGCCTTCGGCGTCCTTCACCCGACCCTCGGCGATCGCCCATTCGAGGCCGTGGGAATAGGCGTAGCCACCGACCGGGAAGGCCGGCGACAGCCATTGCGCCAGCGTCAGAAGCGCCGTGGCGTCAGCCATCGACCTCCTCCGCCAGCGCGGCGTAGCGGCCCATGCGCAGGAATTTCAGCTCTCGCAGCAGCCTGATGGTGGGCTTCATTCCGAAGAAGATGGAGCCGACAAGGAACATCCATGTCGCCGCGTATGTTGTTGATTTATAGAAGAACAAGATCGATCCCACCACGAAGAGGCCGGCGGCGGAGAAATCCACCAGCGTATGGGCGATCTCATAGGCGGCCCAGACCTTGGCATGTTCTGGTGAGAGGCGGGAATTATCGGGGTGAAACAGGCTCAACGGATCGGCTCCGGCTCGGCGTCGTCGCCGGCCCCGTCCCCGGCGTCGTCCTCCTCGACCTGCCCGTGGGCGGAGACGTGGTGGTGGACATGGTCGTGACTGTGGCCGTGGTGAGGGTCATGGCCATGATCATGGGCGGGCCCGTGGTCATGGCCCATGGTGCGGCCGTGGCCATAGGCGCCGCCCTCGGGGGTGAAGGGGCCGGTGGTCTCGACCAGCTCCGCGCCCAGACCGCGGAGCATGCCGGCGAGCACCGGATCGCGGCGGATCACCAGCGACTCCGGGCCGATCTGGCAGGGGGTATGGCGATTGCCGATGTGCCAGGCGAGGCGGGCGAGATCGCCGCGGACCTCGATCAGCGGCTCGGCGGCGGCGGAGACGGCGATGAGGCGGCCGTCCTCCAGCTCAAAAGCGTCGCCGTCATCGAGGCTCGTGGTCTCAGCCAGGTCTACGAGGAAGGCCGTTCCCCCCGCGCTCTCCAGCCGTTTTCGCCGCAGGAAACGTTCGTCATATCCGAGGGTTACGCGGTCCGTCGCGGTCACGCCCCCGGCTTTTCGGCGGATCCTTCGGGCGGCTGGCAGCTCTGGCATGGTCTCTCTCGCGTCGGTCTGGGTCTTGCGGGGCATCCCCGCCCTTCATAGCGCCGAATGGCCCCCTGCGTCAGCCCTTGGCCGGGCAGTCATAGGCCGTGGCGCTCAGCGGCGCCGCGCTTTGCGCGGTGGGACGGGCGGTGCCGAAGACGATCGCGTTGGCCCCTGCCTGGGCGGCCTGCAGGATCATCGCCTTGCGGGCGTAGGCGAGCGCGCCGGCGGGGGGCGTGGCGGGGTTTATCGTGTCGTGCAGGTCCATGACATAAGTGCAGTCCCTGGCCTCGGTCTGGGTGAGGATGCGGACCTGCGGGCCGGGCGGCGGCGGGGCGGCGCAGCCGGCGGCGGTGAGGAGGAGCGGGAGCAGGCAAAAGGGGTGTTTCATCATGGCTCTGCCCGGGTTTGTTCAGGGTCGCGGGAATCCTGCGCCCGAATGGCGCCGCCTGCAAGACCCGGCTGGCAGCGGGCTGCGGAGGATGCCGCAGCGCAGCGGAGGAGTGGATGAGGGGCGGGCGGCAAGGGTCTGAAAAGGTGACAAAATACGGGTACCGATTCAACACCGCTTTGGCACCGCTTTCGCACCGTAAGGTACCGTATTTCGGGACGGTGGGGCAGGATTTGCGCAACGCCCCGGGGACGCCCTACGTGGGGAAGAGGGCTGGCGCCCGTCCGCGGGTGGGCGCTGACGGCAGCTGGGGTCTGTCCGTTTACGGTGTCGCGAATCCCTTCGGTTTGCCGGGGGGCGGACTCACCAATAGCGCCCGCTGTTTCGGGCCGGGGATGGTGGGTCGTGGTGCGCAATGAATGCGCACCCTACGGCGGGCCGCCTGCTGTCAGAACAGGAAATAGCGCTGCGCCAGGGGCAGTTCGGTGGCAGGCGCGCAGGTCAGAAGCGCGCCGTCGGCGCGGACCTCGTAGGTCTCGGGGTTAACCTCGATCGCAGGCATCGCGTCGTTCAGCTTCATGTCGGCCTTGCCGATGCCGCGGGTCTGTTCCACCGCCACCACGTCCTTGGCGAGGCCGAGCCGGGCGCGCACGCCGTCGGCCTCGGCCGCGGCGGAGGTGAAGACCACGGCGGAGCGTTCCACCGACCGGCCGAAGGCGCCGAACATCGGCCGGGAATAGACCGGCTGCGGCGTCGGGATCGAGGCGTTGGGATCGCCCATCTGCGCCACGGCGATGGTGCCGCCGATCAGCACCATCTCGGGCTTCACGCCGAAGAAGGCCGGGTTCCAGAGCACGAGGTCCGCCCGCTTGCCTTCCTCCACCGAGCCGATGTGGCGCGACAGGCCATGCGCGATGGCCGGGTTGATGGTGTATTTCGCGATGTAGCGGCGGACGCGGAAATTGTCGTTCTCGCCGGTCTCTTCCGCCAGCCGCCCGCGCTGGACCTTCATCTTGTGCGCGGTTTGCCAGGTGCGGATGATGACCTCGCCCACCCGGCCCATCGCCTGGCTGTCAGAGGCGATGATCGAGAAGGCCCCCATGTCGTGCAGGATGTCCTCTGCCGCGATGGTCTCGCGCCGGATGCGGCTTTCGGCGAAGGCCACGTCCTCGGGGATCGCCTTGTCGAGGTGGTGGCAGACCATGAGCATGTCGAGGTGCTCCTCGATCGTGTTCACGGTGTAGGGCATGGTCGGGTTGGTCGAGGACGGGATGACGTTGGGCGCCGCGCAGACCTTGATGATGTCGGGCGCATGGCCGCCGCCCGCGCCTTCGGTATGGAAGGCGTGGATGGTGCGGCCTTTGAAGGCGGCAAGCGTGTTCTCGACAAAGCCGCTTTCGTTCAGCGTGTCGGTGTGGATCATCACCTGCACGTCCATTGTGTCGGCGACCGACAGGCAGCAGTCGATTGCGGCGGGGGTGGTGCCCCAGTCCTCGTGCAGCTTCAGACAGGCGGCGCCGGCGTGGATCTGCTCCTCCAGCGCCTCTGGGAGGCTCGCGTTGCCCTTGCCGGCGAAGGCGAGGTTCATCGGGAAGGCATCGGCCGACTGCAGCATCCGGGCCAGGTGCCAGGGGCCCGGCGTGCAGGTGGTCGCCAGCGTGCCATGCGCGGGGCCTGTGCCGCCGCCGAGCATCGTCGTCAGCCCGGAATGCAGCGCGTCGTCGATCTGCTGGGGGGCGATGAAGTGGATATGCGCGTCCATCCCGCCCGCTGTGAGGATCTTGCCTTCGCCCGCGATGATCTCGGTGCCCGGGCCGATGACGATATCGACGCCGGGCTGGGTGTCGGGGTTGCCGGCCTTGCCGATCTTCAGGATGCGGCCCGAGCGCAGGCCCACGTCGGCCTTGTAGATCCCGGTCCAGTCGACGATCAGCGCGTTGGTGATGACGGTATCGGCCGCGCCGCCGCCGCGGCTGACCTGGGACTGGCCCATGCCGTCGCGGATCACCTTGCCGCCGCCGAATTTCACCTCTTCGCCATAGGTGGTCAGGTCGCGCTCGACCTCGATGATCAGGTCGGTATCGGCGAGGCGGACCCGGTCGCCAGTGGTCGGCCCGTACATGTCGGCATAGGCGGCGCGGGAAATGCGGGCGGGCATGGCGGGCTCCTCGGAAGGGTCAGGTTCGGATCGGTTGGCGGGGGCGCGTCAGAGCGGCCCCATGACGGACTGGTTGAAGCCGAAGACCCGCCGCGCGCCGCGGTAGGGCACGAGGCGCACCTCGCGGCGCTGGCCGGGCTCGAATCGGACGGCGGTGCCGGCGGGGATGTCGAGGCGGTAGCCGCGGGCCTTCGCCCGGTCGAAGGAGAGGCCGGCGTTGGCCTCGGCGAAATGGTAATGCGAGCCGATCTGCACCGGGCGGTCGCCGGTGTTGGCGACCTCCAGCGTGATGGCTTCGGCCCCGGTGTTGAGCTCGATCTCGCCCTTGCCTGTCAGGATCTCTCCCGGAATCATCGGCTCCCCCGTTCCCATTGGTTCAAATGTCCTGGCCGGAGGCCCCTGCCCTCGGCCGCCTGCTCAGCGGATCGGATGGTGCACGGTGACGAGCTTCGTTCCGTCCGGGAATGTCGCCTCCACCTGCACGTCATGGATCATCTCGGCCACGCCCGCCATGCAATCGGCGGCGGCGACGACATGGGCGCCGGCCTCCATCAGATCGGCGACGGAACGGCCGTCGCGCGCGCCCTCGACGACGTAATCGGTGATCAGCGCGATCGCCTCGGGGTGGTTCAGCTTCACCCCGCGCGCCTTTCGGTTCCGCGCCACCATGGCGGCGAGGCTGACCAGCAGCTTGTCCTTTTCGCGCGGCGTCAGGTTCATCCCGCCTCCCCCTCAGATCTGCCAGACGCGCGGCAGCGCACGCCCCGTTGCCATCACTACCGCCGCCATCGCCCGTTTCAAGGGAAAGGCATCCGCCGCCATGAGCCGCACGATGAGCCGCCCGTCCCAGCCGGAGGCGGCAGCCTCGACCTCGGCGAGCGTTGATAGGAGATCTCGCACGGGCCCCAGCGCGTCCTCCGCCCCGTCCGCCACCAGCGCCAGCGTCGCCACCGCGCGATGGGGGCCGAGGCAGGCCGGCCCCGCGCCGAGCGTCGCCCTGGTCAGGCGGAGAGGCTCGAGAAAGACCGGCCGGCCCTCGCGCCGCACCTCACGCCAGTCGCAGAGCGTGGTCTGTGCCACCCGTTCGCCCATCGCGGCGCGGCCGAGGACGACCGCCTCGGCCAGCATCAGCCGGGCACCGGGGCCGAGATCGGCCGTGGTGCGGCGGGAAAGCGCGGAGCGGTCGAAAAGGATCGTCTCCTGTGGCAGCCAGTCGAGCGTGGCGCCCGCGCCGAGGCTCAGATCCACCGTCACCCGCGCCTCGCCGCCGGCGGAGGCATAGGCGCGCTCTGCCGTCTGGGTGGTGGCCAGCGCGCTGACGCCGGGCGCGAGGTCGACGGCGAAGGAGAGCCGGTCGCCGCCGGTCAGCCCGCCCGAGGTGTTCAGGAAGACGACCTCGGGCACCGGGCCGTGGACGCGCGGCAGGAAGGCCTTGGCCGAGCCCTGCTGGCCGAGGCGCAGGAGCTTGCCGTCGGGGCCGAGGGCCACCCGCGCGGCGCCCCGCGCCCGCTCCAGTCCAAGAAGATCCGATCCGTCGGCCATGCGCCCTTTTACCCTGCCCGCCGCAGGGCGCGAGACTGCGGCCGATCCCGCGCCGCGGCAAGCCCCGGCGACACGGGAGCTGCCCATTTGCGCGGCCGTCCCGCCCGAATTTTGGGCAGCGCGCGAAGCCTTCACCGGCCCCTAGCCATCGGCCCGCGAAACGTGTAACGCCAGCGCCATGACCGACAGCCTGACCCTCCGCCGCCCCGACGACTGGCACCTGCACCTGCGCGACGGCGCGATGCTGGAGGCCGTGCTGCCGGAGACCGCGCGCCACTTCGCCCGCGCCATCATCATGCCGAACCTGGTGCCGCCCGTGGTCACCGCCGCGCAGGCCGCGGCCTATCGCGAGCGGATCCTGAAGGCGCTGCCCGAGGGGATGGATTTCACCCCGCTGATGACGCTCTACCTTACCGAGGAGACGGATCCGGAGGACGTGACCGCCGCCTATGCCAACGGGATCGCGCAGGCGGTGAAGCTCTACCCCGCCGGGGCCACCACGAATTCCGCCTCGGGCGTGCGCGACTTCGACCGGGTCCGGCCGGTGCTGGAGGCGATGGCCGCGATCGGCATGCCGCTTTGCGTGCATGGCGAGGTGACCGATCCCGAGATCGACATCTTCGACCGCGAGGCGGTGTTCATCGACCGGGTGCTGGACCCGATCCGGCGGGCCACACCGGGGCTGCGGGTGGTCATGGAGCATATCACCACGGCCGAGGGCGTGGCCTATGTCCGCGCCAACCCGACGGGCCTGGGCGCCACGATCACCACCCATCACCTGGTGATCAACCGCAACCATATCCTCGTCGGCGGCATCAAGCCGCATTACTACTGCCTGCCCGTCGCCAAGCGCGAAAGCCACCGGCTGGCGCTGCGCGAGGCGGCGATGTCGGGCGATGCGCGGTTCTTCCTCGGCACCGACTCGGCGCCGCATGTCGACCCGCTGAAGGAATGTGCCTGCGGCTGCGCCGGCTGCTTCACCGCGACGAACACGCTTTCGATCCTCGCCGAGGTCTTCGAGCAGGACGTTAGGCTCGACCGGCTCGAAGGCTTCACCAGCCTCCACGGCCCGGCCTTCTACGGCCTGCCCCCAAACGAGGCGCGGATCACGCTGACGAAGGGCGCGCTCGTCGCCTACCCCGCCAAGATCGAGACGGGCGCCGGGCCGGTCACCGTCTTCGACCCCGGTTTCCCGCTTCACTGGCACGTATCGTGACATTTTCCTGGCCCAAATACTCCCGCCGGAGGCGGCTGGCTCCGCCGCAGAGCGCCTCCGGCGGGGGAGTATTTGTGCCAAGAAGAAACCCGCACTGAGAAAGGACCCCGCCGATGCTTCTGCCTTCCGCCTATCCCCCGCCCGAGGAGATCGCCCGGCTGACGGCGCGGATGCTGCTGGAGATCAAGGCGGTGCATTTCAACGCCGCGGAGCCGTTCACGCTGGCCTCCGGCCTGCCCTCGCCGACCTATATCGACTGCCGCAAGCTGATCAGCTTCCCGCGGATCCGCTCGACCCTGATGGATTTCCTGGCCTGCACGGTGCTGCGTAACGCGGGCTTCGAAGCCTTCACCAATGTCGCCGGCGGCGAGACGGCGGGTATCCCCTTCGGCGCCTTCATGGCCGAACGGCTGGGCCTGCCGATGACCTACGTCCGCAAGAAGCCCAAGGGCTATGGCCGCAACGCCCGGATCGAGGGCGTGATGGGCGAAGGCGACCGGGTGCTGCTGGTCGAGGATCTGGCGACGGACGGCGGATCGAAGGTGAGCTTCGTCGAGGCGATCCGCACCACCGGCGCGACCTGCGCCCATACCGCGGTGATCTTCTTCTACGACATCTTCCCCGGCGCGGAGGAGGCGCTGGCCGAGCAGGGCGTGACGCTGCACCGGCTCTGCACCTGGTGGGACGTGCTGGCCGAGGCGCGGACGCAGGGCGCCTTCGATGCCGGGACCCTCGCCGAGGTCGAGGCCTTCCTGAAGGCGCCGCGCGCCTGGCAGGAGGCCCGGAGCAAGGGCTGAAATATTTCTGTGGAGAAGCCGGGGTCGGCTGTGGATGGCCGGTGGAGTTTCACGGCGTCGTGACGTTGGAAGAATCGCCAGCCTCAGCGGGACCCGCGACAGAGCCCACAAGATGTGGTAGGCTCCGAGTCACCCACAAATCATCCACAACGGCCGGACACGCTTATCCCCCATCCGTCCACAGGGTTGTTCCCCTTGCCGGACAATCGTGACGCGATATGCAGGGGGTCGAGGGACGGGACAAAACAGATGACAGAGATTACGCCAATCCGCTCCGGGTTGCCCCAGGCGCCCGGAACGGAAGGTGCTTCGGAAACGGCACCGCATAACATCGAGGCCGAGCAGCAGCTGCTTGGCGCGATCCTGACCAACAACGATATCTTCGACCGGATCTCCTCGCTGGTCCGGGCCGAGCATTTCTACGAGCCGGTCCACCGGCGCATCTTCGAGGTCGCGTCGGCGCGGATCCAGAAGAACGCGCTGGCCTCGCCGGTCACGATCAAGGCCTTCCTCGAGGATGACGCCGGGCTGCAGGAGCTGGGCGGCGCGGCCTATCTCGCCCGTCTTGCCGGTGGCGCGATCGCGGCCTACGCGGCGCGCGATTACGCGCAGATGATCTACGAGCTGGCCGTGCGGCGCGAGCTGATCGCGCTGGGGCAGGACATATCGGCCCGGGCGGCGAAGCTCGATGTCGCCTCCGAGCCCAAGGACCAGATCGTCGAGGCGGAGCAGCGGCTCTACCAGCTTGGCGAGCAAGGCGTGGCGGAGCGCGGGTTCCAGAGCTTCCTGAAGGCCGTGACCGATGCGGTGAACGTCGCCAATGCCGCCTATCGGCGGGACGGCGGGCTGGCGGGGATTTCCACCGGGCTGGTCGATCTCGACAAGAAGCTGGGCGGGCTGCATCCGTCGGACCTTCTGATCCTCGCCGGGCGCCCCTCGATGGGGAAGACCTCGCTGGCCACCAACATCGCCTTCAACGTCGCCAAGGCCTATCGCCGCGGGATGACGGCGGATGGAACCGAGGGCGCGGTCGATGGCGGCGTCGTGGGCTTCTTCAGCCTGGAAATGTCGGCCGAGCAGCTTGCCGCGCGGGTGCTTTCGGAGGCCGCCGAGGTGCCTTCGGAGCAGATCCGCAAGGGCGACATGAACGAGGGCGAGTTCCGCCGTTTCGTCGAGGCCGCGAAGGCGCTGGAGGCCTGCCCGCTTTACATCGACGACACGCCGGCGCTGCCGATCAGCCAGGTCGCGGCGCGGGCGCGGCGGCTGAAGCGGACGCATGGGCTTGACGTTCTCATGGTCGACTACCTGCAGCTTCTGCGCGGCTCGACGAAGGAGAACCGGGTTCAGGAAGTCTCTGAAATCACCCAAGGCCTGAAGGCGATCGCGAAGGAGCTGAACATCCCGGTGATCGCGCTCAGCCAGCTGTCGCGTCAGGTGGAGAACCGCGACGACAAGCGGCCGCAGCTCAGCGACCTTCGGGAATCGGGTTCGATCGAGCAGGACGCCGACGTGGTGATGTTCGTCTACCGCGAGGAGTACTACAAAGAACGCGAGAAGCCCGGCGAGGACAACCTCGAGGCCATGGCGAAGTGGCAGGAGGTGATGGAGCGCTGCCACGGCAAGGCCGAGGTCATCATCGGCAAGCAGCGCCACGGGCCGATCGGCACGGTGGAGCTGAGCTTCGAGGGCCGCTTCACCCGCTTCGGCAACCTCGCGCGGCCCTGGCAGGGCGGCAGCGAAGGGTTCTGAGGGGCCGGCGCGGCGGTGAACGGGGCGCAATGAATGCGCACCGTTCGGGGCGGTAGGGCCAGCGCCCGTCCGCGGTTGGGCGCTCGCTGCGGTGTGGGTCTGTCCGTTTATGGCGCAAGGAACCCCTTCGGTTTGGCGGGGAGCAGACTCACAAGATGCGCCCATCCGTCCGGGCGGACGGGCGCTGGCCCGGCGGGCTTTGCCCGCTGTTTCGGGCCAAGTGGGGCGGAGCTGGCCGCACACCCTTGCACCCTGCCCCGCCGCCCGCTAGGGATCGCGGGACATCCGCAAGCGAGGCCCCCATGAGCGATCCCGTTTCCGACGCCACGAGCACCGTCGCCGCCGAAGAACTGCGCCAGTTCATCGAGCGTTACGAGCATCTGGAGGCGGAGAAGGCCGACATCGTGGAGCAGCAGAAAGAGGTCATGGCTGAGGCCAAGGGCCGCGGCTACGACACCAAGGTGATCCGCAAGCTGATCTCGCTCCGCAAGCGCGACAAGGACGATGTCGCCGAGGAAGAGGCGATCCTGGAGCTTTACAAGGCCGCGCTCGGCATGGGCTGAGGCCGCGCCGCCGGCGCCAGCGGCCAGGGGGTGATGAGCCGAACCCCCTCCATGGCGGCGATCTCCTCCACATCCGCGTCGTAGCGGCGGCTGAGATCCTCGATGAGGGCCCCGGTCCAGCCGGGCAGATCCAGCTCCATCTCCAGCGCCCCCTCCAGCGCGTATTTGTCGAGGAAGGCCGCCACGGCACGGTGCCGCTGCGCAGGCGGCATGGCGGGCCGGGCGGCGAGGTAATCGGCCAGCCGCGCCGCGCCCTCGGGCGACATCAGGCCGGCGAGCCGCGCGCCCTCGCCCGCAAGCGCCGTGCCCGGTGCCGCACCCGCCACGGCGCGCAGCACCTCGGGCCAGATCAGCGGCGTGTCCTCGTCGCACCAGACGGTCAGCGGCACGTCGGGCCGCTCAGCGCGAATCCGGCCCACCATCTCTGCCCAGGAAAGCGCCAGCGGATCGGCCCCGCTGAGAAAGGCCTCGAAGCTCTCCCATCTGCCGGACTGGTAGAGCGCCGGCAGGAAGGTCGCCGGGTTGCGGATGGCAAAGGCCATCTCTGCCGCGCAGGAGGGCAGAAGGTTGGCCAGCGCCGAGACCTTCCCGCCCGCGTTGGGATAAAGCCGGCCGCGCCCCAGCACGTGGGCGCGGACGCAGAGGAACGCCTCGTTGGAGAAGACGAGACGGGCGGCCTCGTCCTGGATCATCACAGCGTCGAGGATCGTTTCCTCGGTCTGCGGACTGGAGGGCGCGCCCTGCATGGCGTTCACGACATTGCGCAGGATCGGGCCGCAGACCTTCGGATCGGGGATCACGATCCCCTGGGCGGCCAGCGCCGGGGCGTTCTGACGGAGACAGGTCTCCAGCCGGTGTTCATCGGTGCAGTGAAGCCCGAGGTGGTAGACGATATTCATCATGCCTGCGCCGTCCCTCACGGCACCCCGGGGGAGATTATACGGGGACCGGCAGATATTTGAACCGCTTTCCTCAGGTGGATGCGGTGGCGGGGCGGCGGAGGAACGGCGGCGGCCCGGCACCGCTGCGGCCGGCGGCCGCGGCTATCGTGCCGGGCCAGAATAGGCCTTGACCTCGGCCCCGTTTCAAACGATTTCGGGCCGGTGGCGCCGGTTTAGCTCAGCTGGTAGAGCAGCGGTTTTGTAAACCGAAGGTCGCGGGTTCGATCCCTGCAACCGGCACCAATCCCCCCTTCCCCCTCGACGATACGACGGGCGGCGGTACGCCCGCCCCGGGGCCCCTAGTAGAGGCCGCCGGAGCTGACGGTTCCGAAGTTGGCCGCGCCGGACGGGGCGGTGGTGGTGTTGCCCTGCGAATCCGTCGACGTGGTGCCGCCGGTCTGCGGCTGGCCGGCCGCATTGCTGCCGCCCGCCGCGTCGGGATTGTAGAGCGGCAGGTTGGAACCCATGGCGAAGCCGCCGTCGACCATGCCCGCCATGCCGAAGACCGGGTTGGAGCCGTCGCGGAAATATTCGGCCTGCACGTCCTTGGGCGGCGTGTCGGGCGTCGCGGGCTCGCCGGTCCAGCGGTTGATGTTGATGAAATGGCCCCCCGGCGGAACCTTGAACGGGCCGCCGCCGTATTTCTTGATCGCGGTCTCCATGAACTGCTGGAAGACCGGCGCGCAGAGGGTGGAGCCATAGGCGTGCCGGCCAAGGTCCTTCGGCGTGTCGAAGCCGATGTAGCAGCCGGCGACGATATTGGAGGTGAAGCCGGTGAACCACACGTCCTTCGGCCCGTTCGTCGTGCCGGTCTTGCCGGCGACCGGCACCGGCAGGTTCACGACGCCCGCCGCCGTGCCGCGCTGGATCACGCCCTGCATCATCGAGATCAGTTCGTAATCCGTGATCGGGTCGATCACCCGCTCGCGGTGCGAGACGATCTGCGGCGCCTGGCCGGCGGGCAGGTCGCGGACCGAGCAATCGGTGCAGCTGCGGTCGTCATGGGTGTAGATCGTCTTGCCGAAACGGTCCTGCACCCGGTCGACCAGCGTCGGCGTGATCTTCTCGCCGCCGTTGGCGATCATCGCGTAGGCGGTCACGATCCGGTAGAGCGAGGTCACCTGCGACCCGAGCGAGTTCGCCAGATAGGGCTGCATCGGGTCGTAGACGCCGAAGCGCTCGGCATATTTCGCCACCGTGTCCATGCCGACGGCCTGGGCGATGCGGATGGTCATCAGGTTGCGGGACTGTTCCAGCCCCACGCGCATCGGGACCGGACCGTAATACTGGTTCTCGGCGTTCTTCGGGGTCCAGAGGCCCTGCGGCGTGTTCACCGTGATCGGAGCGTCGATCACGATCGTCGCCGGTGTGAAGCCCGAATCGAGCGCCGCGGCATAGACGAAGGGCTTGAAGTCCGAGCCCGGCTGACGCTCGGCCTGGGTCGCGCGGTCGAAGGCGGAGACCTGGTAGGAGAAGCCGCCCTGCAGGGCCAGCACGCGGCCGGTGTGGACGTCCATCGCCATGAAGGCGCCCTCGATCTTCGGCACCTGCTGCAGCGACCAGTGCGTCTTGCCGGACTTGTCCTTGACCTGCTTGACCAGCACCACGTCGCCGACATCGACGAGATCCGACGGCACCCGCGCCCGGGGCCCGAGCTTGCCGTCCTTGAGCTTCTTGCGGGCCCAGGTCACGTCCTCGGGCAGGATCACGTCGGAGGCGTTCTGCGGATGGTTCGCGATGCCGATCCGGGCTTCCTTCGCGGTCAGGCCGAGGACCACCGCCGGGTACCAGCCCGTGATGTCCGTCGGCACCTTCGCGTCGGACAGCGCCTTGCGCCAGGCGGCCTCGGTCTTGAGGTCCTTGAGGGGGATGGTCTCGCCCGTGCCGCGCCAGACGCCTTCGGCGCGGTCGTATTTCACCAGACCGTCGCGCAGCGCCTGGGTGGCGGCCTTCTGCATGTCCGGGTCCATCGTCGCCCGGATCGTCAGGCCGCCCCCGAAGAATTCCTGCTTGCCGAAGGTCTGGCTCAGCTGGCGGCGGATCTCGTCGGTGAAATAGCTGCGCGGGGGCAGCTTCTCGCTGAAGGCGGGGAAATCGCCGCCCTGCACGGTGAGAAGCGGCGCGTTGATCGATTTCTCGTAGGTCGCCTTGTCGATGTACTTGTTGTCGTACATCTGGCCCAGCACGTAGTTGCGCCGGCCGATGGCGGCGGCCTTCTGGGTGACCGGGTTCAGGTCGGACGGCTTCTTGGGCAGCGCGGCGAGATAGGCGGCCTCGGGCGGGGTGAGCTGGCTCAGCGTCTTGTTGAAATAGGTCTGCGCCGCGGCCGTCACGCCGTAGGAATTGGCACCGAGGTAGATCTCGTTCAGGTAGAGCTCCAGCACCCGGGCCTTGGAATAGGCCTTGGTGATCCGGTAGGCGAGGATCAGTTCCTTGATCTTGCGCTCGATTGTGCGGTTCGAGGTCAGAAGGAAGTTCTTGGCCACCTGCTGGGTGATGGTGGAGCCGCCGCGGATGTAGCGGCCGCGCGAGCGGATCGCCTGCCAGATCGCCCCTGCGATGCCGCGCGGGTCGAAGCCCGCGTTCTTGTAGAAGTTCTTGTCCTCGGCCGAGATGAAGGCCTCCTTCACCAGCGGCGGGATGTCCGCGATCGGGGTGAAGAGGCGCCGCTCGGTGGCGAATTCGTCGATGATCTGGCCCTGGCTGGAATAGATCCGGCTGATCGTGGGCGGGGTGTATTGCGCCAGCAGGTCATAGGACGGCAGGTCGCGCGAATACATCCAGAAAAGCGCGCCGACGGTCAGCGTGCCAAAGAAAAGGGCCATCGTGACCCAGGTGAAGATCGCCCCGAAGAACGAGAGTATTGGCCGGATCAACCGAGGCCCCCTTGCTGCTCGCCCATCCTTCTACGCGTGCGCCGGAGCAGGGTCAAAACAACTCCCGCTCGCGGCCCGGGGAAATCGGCCGATCCGCGCCGGGTCTTCGGCAGGGGCCGGCGCAGCCTTTGGGCCGCGCCGCCCGGATCGGACCGTTTCGCGGGCTCAGCCGACGAGTTCGAGGCCCGAGAAGAAATAGGCGATCTCGACCGCCGCGGTTTCCGGCGCGTCGGAGCCGTGGACCGAGTTCTCGCCCACGGAGAGGGCGAATTCCTTGCGGATGGTGCCGTCGGCGGCATTGGCCGGGTTGGTGGCGCCCATCACTTCGCGGTTCTTCGCGATGGCGCCTTCGCCTTCCAGCACCTGCACGACGACCGGCTCGGAGGCCATGAATTCGCAGAGCTCGCCGTAGAAGGGACGCTCCTTGTGGACCTCGTAGAACTTGCCGGCCTGCTCGAGGCTCAGCTTGATGCGCTTCTGGGCGACGATGCGGAGGCCCGCTTCCTCGAACTTGGCGTTGATCTTGCCGGTGAGGTTGCGCCGGGTGGCGTCGGGCTTGATGATCGAGAGGGTCCGTTCAATGGCCATGGTCTGTACTCTATGTCCTCATCGGGTCGGGCCCCTGCCCGCCCCTGGTTTCCGGGCGCCCCGTTAGCATGGGGCGGCAGGCTTGGCTACCCCGGGCGAATGCGTCGGGCCGGGGCGGGCGGGCGTGATCGGGCGCCCGGCATGGGGCGGGAGCGATCTGGCGTCGGCTAGCTGGGCGAACCCTAGCCGCCCGTCCCCCGGCCCGAAACAGCGGGCGTATGCCCGCCGGGCCAGCGCCCACCCGCGGACGGGATCTGGCCCTTCTCTGCACGGGGATGGCACCTCGCCCTTCGCCGCCCGTTGACCTTGCCTGCGCCTTCGGGCAATGGCTCGGCATGCTGACAATCGCCGATATCACCTATTCCATCGAAGGCCGGCCGCTTTTCGAGGGCGCCTCGGCCCGGATCCCCGCCGGCCACAAGGTCGGCCTCGTCGGGCGCAACGGCGCCGGCAAGACCACGCTCTTCCGCCTGATCCGGGGCGAGCTTGCGCTCGAGAGCGGGGCCATCACCCTGCCCGCGCGCGCCAAGATCGGCGGCGTCGCCCAGGAGGCGCCGGCGAGCCAGGCTTCGCTGCTCGACACGGTTCTGGCCGCCGATACCGAGCGGGCGGAGCTGCTGGCCGAGGCCGAGACCGCCAGCGACCCGCACCGCATCGCCGAGATCCAGCACCGGCTGGCCGATATCGACGCCTGGTCGGCGGAGGGCCGCGCCTCCGCCATCCTGCGCGGCCTCGGCTTCACCGCCGAGGAGCAGCTGCGCCCCTGTGCGGATTTCTCCGGCGGATGGCGGATGCGGGTGGCGCTGGCAGGGGTGCTTTTCGCCCAGCCGGACCTGCTGCTTCTCGACGAGCCGACCAACTACCTCGACCTCGAGGGCGCGCTCTGGCTGGAAAGCTACCTGCAGCGCTATCCGCATACCGTGATCATCATCTCGCACGACCGGGAACTGCTGAACCGTTCCGTCGGCGCGATCCTGCATCTCGACAACCGCAAGCTGACGCTCTGGCAGGGCAATTACGACACCTTCGCCCGCTCCCGCGCCGAGCAGCGCGCGGTGCAGGCGGCCGAGGCCAAGAAGCAGGAGGCGCGGCGGGCGCATCTGCAGAGCTTCGTCGACCGCTTCAAGGCCAAGGCCTCCAAGGCGCGGCAGGCGCAGTCGCGGGTCAAGATGCTGGCGAAGATGACCTCGATCACCCCGCCCGAGGAAGCCGCGAAGCATGTCTTCTCCTTCCCCGCGCCGGAGGAGCTGGCACCGCCGATCGTCAACCTCGACGGTGCGGCGGTGGGCTATGACGGCCCGCCAGTGCTGCGCCGGCTGAACCTCCGGATCGACCAGGACGACCGCATCGCCCTTCTCGGCCGCAATGGCGAGGGGAAGTCGACGCTTTCGAAGCTGCTCGCCGGAAAGCTGGAGGCGTCGGAGGGCCGGATCACCCGCTCCTCGAAGCTGCGGATCGGCTATTTCGCCCAGCATCAGGTGGACGAGCTGCGCCGAGAGGAGACGCCGCTGCAGCACCTGCTCCGCCTTCGCCCGGGCGAAGGACAGCCGAAGCTGCGCGCCCGGCTCGCGGGGTTCGGGCTCGGTGCCGATCAGGCCGAGACGCCGGTGGAGCGGCTTTCCGGCGGACAGAAGGCGCGGCTGTCGCTGCTTCTGGCCACGCTCGATGCGCCGCATCTGTTGATCCTCGACGAGCCGACCAACCACCTTGACATCGAAAGCCGCGAGGCGCTGGTCGAGGCGCTGACCACCTATTCCGGCGCTGTGGTCCTCGTCAGCCACGACATGCATCTGCTGAGCCTGGTCGCCGACCGGCTGTGGCTGGTGAAGGACGGCCGCGTGGAGCCTTACGAGGAGGATCTGGAGGCCTATCGCAAGATGCTCCTTGCCCCGGACGAGCCGCCGAAGGAGAAGGCCAAGCCTGCCAGGCGGCAGGCGAGCCGCGACGAGCTTCAGGCCTTCCGCGCCGAGGTGCGCAAATGCGAGGAGCGGATCGGCAAGCTGAACGAGATGCGCGACCGGCTCGCCAAGAAGCTCGCCGACCCGGCGCTCTACGAGCCGGAGCGGATCGGCGAGATGGAGACATGGCAGAAGAAATATGCCGAGGTGATGGACGGGCTGGACCGGGCCGAGGCATTGTGGATGACGGCCCTGGAAAAGCTCGAGACCGCGGAGGCCTGAATGGATCGCGCCCAGCTCGTTACGGCCTTCGTCACGCTCTTCGTCGTGATCGAGCCGATCGGCATCACCCCGATGTTCATCGCGCTGACGCGGGGCATGTCCACGCGGCAACGGCGGACGATCGGGCTCAGGGCCTGCGTGACGGCGGTGGGGATTCTGACGGCCTTCGGGCTTCTGGGGCAGTCGCTTCTGAATTTCGTCGGGATCTCGATCCCGGCCTTCCGGATCTCGGGTGGGATCCTTCTCTTTCTCACCGCGCTCGACATGCTCTTCGAGCGCCGCACCCAGCGCCGCGAGGGCCAGGTGGAGAAGGAGGAGGACGATCACGACCCCTCGGTCTTCCCGCTGGCCATGCCGCTGCTGGCGGGTCCTGGGGCGCTGACGACGATGATCCTTCTCGTCGGCCAGGTGAAGGGCGGCTGGGTGGCGATCCTGGAGCTGCATATCGCCATGGTCGCCGTGGTCGGCATCGCTTTCGCGCTGTTCCAGGTGGCAGGGCCGCTCGACAAGGCGCTGGGGCGGACCGGCAACAACGTCATCACCCGGCTTCTGGGAATGCTGCTGGCCGCGCTTTCGGTGCAGTTCGTGATCGACGGGGTGCGCGCGGCGGGCGTTCTGCCGGGGCTGTGAGCCCCGGGACGGTGCCCCGGGCCTAGATTGCGGGCCGGGGTCGCGGGCTGAAAACTGCGGGGAGACGCCCTAGATACCAGCTATCGGAGGGCGCCCATGTCCAGTGACCAGATCGCGCAGGTTCTTTATCTCGTCGTGCTTGGCGCGGCGGTGCTGGGATCGCTCATCCTGCAGTCGCGCCGGCGGCGGGGGGAGATGCTGCAGCAGCTCTCGATCTGGGCCCTGATCTTCGTCGGCGTGATCGCGGGCGTGGGGCTGTGGTCCGACATCTCGAAATCGGTGCTGCCGCAGGAGGCCTCCTTCGGGCCGGGGGGCAGCGTTTCCGTGCCCCTGGGCCAGGACGGGCATTACCACGTGACGCTGAAGATCCATGGCGTGCCGGTGCGGTTCATGATCGACACCGGGGCGTCGAGCCTGGTTCTGAGTCCGCAGGACGCGCGACGGGTGGGGATCGATCCGGCCCGGCTGGCCTATGTCGGGCGCGCGACGACGGCGAATGGCGATGTGGCGACGGCGCGGGTCAGGCTGCGCGACGTGTCGCTGGGGCCGATCGTCGACCGGGCCGTCTATGCTGATGTGAACAAGGCGCCGATGGACAGCTCGCTTCTGGGCATGTCCTACCTCAAGCAGTTCGGCAAGATCGAGATCAGCGGCGGGAAGATGGTGCTGACGCGGTAGGGGGAGTGGGGACTTTCTACCCGCCCCCGACCCGAGGCAACGCTGCGCAGCCGGCCGGCCCAGTGTCCGGCGCCGGGGGGGACGCTTACACTTTCCCCCCGGCCTGAAACAGCGGGCGCTGGCCCTCCTCGGCGCGTGAGGCGTGCGCGTTCATGGCGCGCCGCCCCTCAGTGCCGCAGCAGGGCGGCCTGGGCGGCGTCCTGCCGGGCCCAGGCGCTCATGGCCGAGGCGATGGCGGTCTCCATCTTCGCCCGCCAGGCCGGGTCCTGCAGATTCTTCAGGTCGGAGCGGCTGGACAGGTAGCCGAGCTCGATCAGCGCCGAGGGGATGTCGGGCGATTTCAGCACCGAGAAGGCCGCCTCCTGATGCGGGCGGGAATGCATGCGCAGGCCGGCGGCGCTGATCGTCTTTACGAGGTCGGCCGCGAACATGTCGGACCGCGGCTGGTTCTCGGTCCGCGCCATGTCCATCAGCACGGTGGCGATGCGGTCGTCGGTGTTGGTGAGATCCACGCCCGCCATGATGTCGTCGCGGTCGTGCCGGGCGGCCAGCTCGGCGGAGGCCTGGTCGGTCGCGCCGGTGGCGAGCGTATAGACGGTGGCGCCGCGCGCCTCGCGCGAAGCCTCTGCATCGGCGTGGATCGACAGGAACAGGTCCGCCCCCGCCGCCCGCGCGATCGAGAGCCGCGACTCCAGCGGCACGAAGCTGTCATCGGTCCGCGTCATCACCACCTGCATGCCGTCGCGGATCAGCACCTCCCGAAGCGCCCGGGCGAAGGCGAGCGTGATCTCCTTTTCCTCCACCCTGCCGTCGATCGAACCGGGGTCGATCCCGCCGTGGCCGGGGTCGAGCACAACGGTCAGCGGCCGGTCGCCGGTCTGGCGGCGCTTGGGCGGGCCGACCATGGCCGGGACCGGCAGCGCCCAGAGGCCGGAGGACGGCGCGCCGGCGGAGGCATTGAAGGCGCTCGCGCTTTCGGGCGTGAGGTTCAGCTGCACCAGCGCCCGCCCGTTGAGATCGCGCGTCGCCATCTCGGCCTGCGCGACGGCATAGGGCCCGTCAAGCGCCAGAACGAGGCGCGACCAGCCGGGCGCGAGCGCGCCGGCGCGAAGCTCGGTCACATGGGTGCCATGCGGGAATCGGGCCGGGTCGAGGGCTGCGAAACCGACCTCGCGGAAATCGAGGACGAGGCGCGGCGGGCCGGCCAGCGTCGTGATGCGGTAGGGCACCGGCTGGCTTATCGTGAGCGAGATCTGGATGCCCTCGACGGTGTCGCGGATGAAGGAACTCTGCGGTTCGAACTGCGCGAGTGCGGTCAGGCCGCCCCGCCCAGACGCCTGCCCCGCCGCCTGCGCAGGCGTGGAGGATCCGGCGAAAAGCGCCGCCAGAACGATGAAGATCCGCCCGATCAGACCGGCCATGCCCCTGCCCTTTTTCCACAGGCTACGGGATTCGCGCGCGTCCGTCACCGCCTGTCTAGCGCCGGTTGGCGAAGGCGCGCAGGCGCTCCAGCCCCTCGGCGATATCGGCCGTCGCGCGGGCATAGGAGAAGCGCAGGGTCTGGTGGCCGCGATGGGGGTCGAAATCGAGGCCCGGGGTGACGGCGACGCCGGCCTCGGCGAGGATCTCGGCCGCGAAGGCGCGGCTGTCCCGGGTCAGGTTGGAGACATCGGCATAGATGTAGAAGGCGCCGTCGGGCGGGGCGATCTTCGTGAAGCCGGCCTTGGGCAGGCCGTCGAGCATCAGCCGGCGGTTCTCGGCATAGACGGCGAGGTTCGCCTCCAGCTCCGCCGTGCAGTCGAGCGCTGCCAGCGCGGCGATCTGGCTGGCGTGCGGCGGGCAGATGAACATGTTCTGGGCCAGCCGTTCCACCGTGCGGACGTGGTCGGGTGGGACCACCATCCAGCCGATGCGCCAGCCTGTCATCGAGAAATATTTCGAGAACGAGTTGATGACATAGGCCTCGTCCGTGATCTCCAGCGCCGAGACGGCGCGGTCGCCGTACTGGATGCCGTGGTAGATCTCGTCGGAGATGAAGGCGATGTCGCGGGCGGCGCAATGGTCGACGAGGGCGGAGAGCGCCGCGCGCGAGAGCATGGTGCCCGACGGGTTGCCGGGAGAGGCCACGATGAGGCCCTTGAGGTCGGGGATGTCGGCGAGATCGGCGGGCACCGGCTGCAGCCGGTTCTCGGGCGCCGCGGGCAGGCCCACGGGTTCAAGAGAGAGAGCGCGCAGGATCTGGCGGTAGGACGGGTAGCCCGGCTCGCCGAGGCCCACACGGTCGCCCGCGTCGAAGAGCGCGGTGAAGGCCAGAAGGAAGGCCGCCGAGGAACCCGAGGTGATGACCACCCGGGCCGGGTCGAGCGTGACGCCGTACCATTTGCGGTAGAGCTCCGCGACGCCGGCGCGCAGCTCCGGCAGGCCGAGCGCGACGGTGTAGCCGAGCGATCCCGCCTCCATAGCGCGCACCAGGGCCGCGCGGGCGCCGGCGGGGGCCGGGGTGCCGGGCTGGCCGACCTCCATGTGGATGATGTGGCGGCCGGCCTCTTCCGCGGCGCGGGCCGCCTCCATCACGTCCATGACGATGAACGGGTCGACGGCGCTGCGCCGGGATGTCCGCATGGGGCAAGGCTCCTTCAGGGGTCGTGCGGGTCATCTCAGGCGGGGCGCCGGGGGTCAAGGCCCGGCGGTGGTGGCGCGCACGGTCGGGGCGGATCGGGTGCGACGCGGGGCGCGCTTGCCTCGTCCGCCGGATGTGCGACACTGGCCGTACACGAAGCCGTCAAGAGGTCTTTGGGATGTTACGCCTGATCGCCGCCCTCTGCCTGTCGCTTCTCTGCGCCCTGCCCGCGGCGGCGGTGGACCAGCACAGCTTCACCCCGGCCGAGAAGGCCGCGATCGACGCCGAGGTCCGCGCCTACCTTCTGGCCCATCCGGAGGTGCTGGTGGAGGCGATGCACGCGCTCGACGCCAAGCAGGCGGCGGCGCAGGCGGCCTCGGACCAGGCGCTGGTCAAGGCCAATGCCAAGGCGCTCTTCTCCGATCCCGCCTCCTGGGTGGGGGGAAACCCCAAGGGCGACGTGACGGTGGTGGAGTTCATGGACTACCGCTGCCCCTATTGCCACGAGGCTTATTCGCAGGTCTCCCAGCTGGTCGGCTCCGACGGGCATATCCGCTTCATCGTGAAGGAGTACCCGATCCTCGGGCCGCAGTCGGAGCTGTCCGCCCGCTTCGCCATCGCCGTGCTGCAGAGCGCGGGGGCCGCGGCCTATGGCAAGATCCATGACGCACTGATGACCTATCGCGGGGAGTTCACCCGCGCCTCGCTCGCCGCGATCGCCGGCAAGGAGGGGCTGGACGGCAAGGCGCTTCTGAAAGCGATGAACGGGGCGGCGGTGAGCAAGGTGATCGACGACAACCTCGCACTTGGCGCGAAGATGGCCGTGGCCGGTACGCCAACCTTCGTGATTGCGGACCAGGTTGTGCGGGGCTATGTGCCGCTGAGGCAGATGCAGCAGATGGTCGCCGCCGCGCGGAAGAACTGACCGGGCGGGGTGTTCTGGCCGGCCCCGGCGGGCCTCTTCGACGGCGAGGAGGGACTGCGCGGGAAGCGGCGCCGCTCTGCCCATCGCCCCCGCCGCGGGGCAAATCGCGATTTTCTTCGCCGGCAAACCGGTCTAGGGTCCGGCGCGGTGAGATCAGGGGCCAGGAGGCGAAAGCGTGTCGAGATTCGACCGATACATGCTGTCGCAACTGATGGTGATGTTCGGCTTCTTCTCGCTCGTTCTCGCCATGGTCTACTGGGTCAACCGGGCGGTGCTTCTGTTCAACCACCTGATCGGGGACGGGCAGTCCGTCCGCATCTTCGTCGAGCTGACCGCGCTGACGCTGCCGAACGTGATCCGCATCATGCTGCCGCTTTCGGCCTTCGCAGCTTCGGTCTACGTGATGAACCGGATGTCGAACGAAAGCGAGCTGGTCGTCGCGCAATCGGCCGGGCTCTCGCCCTTCCGGCTGGCACGGCCGGCGCTGGCTTTCGGGGTCGTCGTCGCCCTGCTGGTGGCGCTTCTGTCCAATATCCTTGTGCCCGCGAGCCAGGCCGGGCTGGCCGAGCGGCAGGCGGTGATGGCGCGCAACATCACGGCCCGGGTCCTGACCGAAGGCAAGTTCATCCACCCGTCCGAGGGCGTGACGCTGTTCATCCGCCAGATCACGCCCCTGGGCGAGATGCGCGACGTGTTCCTGTCGGACGCGCGCAGGCCCGGCCAGCGCACCACCTATTCGGCGCGGCGGGCGCTGCTGGTGAAGGTCTCCGGCGGCACCAAGCTGGTGATGTTCGACGGAACGGCGCAGACGCTGACGCTGGCCAACCGCAAGCTCGCCGTCACCCGGTTCCAGTCCTCGACCTATGACATCGGCGCGCTGATCGGGCCGCCCGGCGCGCGGCGGCCGCGTCTGGAGGAGCTGTCGACGCCGGCGCTGCTTTTCCCGGGCAAGGCGCTGATCGCGGCCACGGGCGCGACGCGCGCGGATTTCCTCTACGAGGCCAACACCCGCATCGCAGAGCCGCTGACGGCGCTGGCCGCGGCGCTTCTGGGCTATGCGGTGATGATGCTGGGGGGGTTCAGCCGCTTCGGCAACTGGCGCCAGATCGGCGCCGGTGCGGTGGGGCTGATCCTGCTGCAGATGCTGGTCGACTGGTCGGCCGGGGTCGGGACGGCGAATGCCAGCCTCTGGCCGGTGGCCTATCTGCCGGGGGTGGTGGGGATCCTGGCCTCGGTCGCGATGCTCTGGCAGGCCGGGCGCCCGCGGCGCCGGCGGGCGAGCCCGGCCGAGGGGCTGGCGGCGACATGACGCTGAGCCTCTATGTCGCGCGCCGCTTCCTGGTGGCCTTCCTGCTGGTGATGGCGGGCTTCGCCTGCATCCAGATGCTGCTCGACCTCGTCGAGGAGCTGCACCGCGCCTCGGGGACCGCGATCAGCTTCGCGCAGGCCGCCCAGCTTGCCGCGCTGAACACGCCCGACGGGCTTTACCGCATCCTGCCGCTGATAACGATCCTTGCGACGCTGATCCTGTTCCTGGGCCTGGCGCGCAGCAGCGAGCTGGTCGTGATCCGTGCCGCCGGCCGCTCCGGGCTTCGCACGCTCGCGGCTCCGGTGACGACAGCGCTTCTGATCGGAATTACCGGCGTGGCCGTGATGAACCCGCTCGTCGCCGCCTCGACCAACGCCTACGAGGCGCTGAGCAGCCATTACGCGCTGGGCGGGCCGGAGAGCGTGCTGTCGGTCACGCGCGAGGGCTTCTGGCTGCGCCAGGCGAGCGCCGACGGGCAGACGGTGATCCGGGCCGAGCATGCCAGCGCCGACGGCACCAAACTTACGAATGCCTCCTTCATCAGCCTGAACGCGCAGGGCGCCCCGCAGCGGCGGATCGAGGCGCGGACCGCGGTGCTCGACCCCGGCGCCTGGGAGCTGACCGACGCCAAGGTCTGGCAGCTGGCCAAGACGACCAATCCCGAGCTGACCGCGAAGACCGCGAAGACGATGAGGCTGCCCTCAGAGCTGACCCGCAGCCAGATCCGCGACAGTTTCGGCAATCCGCGCCAGATCCCGATCTGGCAATTGCCCGAATTCATCGCCCGTCTCAGGCAGGCCGGGTTCTCGGCGCGCGATTACCGCGTCTGGTTCGAGATGGAGATGGCGATGCCCTTCATGCTGGCCGGCATGGTCCTGATCGGGGCGGGGTTCACCATGCGCCACGTCCGCTTCGGCCATACCGGGCTGATGGTGCTCTTCGCGCTGATCTCGGGCTTCTCGGTCTATTTCCTGCGCAACTTCGCCCAGGCGCTTGGCAATGGCGGGCAGATCCCGGTCGAGCTGGCCGCCTGGGGCCCGCCGCTGATCGCCATCCTGCTGTCGCTCGGCCTGCTGCTGCACCTGGAGGACGGCTGATGCAGCATCTCTCCCGGCGGGCCGCGCTGGCGCTCGGCCTTGCGCTTGCGCCCCTCGCGGGGCCCCTCTCCGCCCCGGCCCAGCCCGCGTCGGGTGCCACCGGCGCCGCGGCCGCGCCGCCGCCCGCGACGCTGGTGGCCGACAGCGTCACCCGCACGGGACAGGTGCTGGTGGCAGAGGGTCATGTCGAGGTGTTCTACAAGGGTACCCGGCTGAAGGCCGCCAAGATCACCTACGACCAGGCCAAGGGCACGATCCAGGTCGCGGGCCCGCTGGTTCTGATCGACGCCTCGGGCTCCAGCAAGGTGCTGGCCTCCGACGCGGAGCTTTCGGCCGACCTGCAGAACGGCATCCTGCATTCGGCGCAGATGGAGCTGGAGGGGCGGGTGCAGATCGCCGCGGCGGAGATGCAGCGCAAGGCGGGGCGCTATTCGAGCCTCGACCATGCGGTCAGCTCGTCCTGCCAGGTCTGCGCGGCCCATCCGGTGCCGTTGTGGGAGATCCGGGCGCACAAGGTGGTGCATGACATGGTCACCCACCGGATCCGCTTCACCGACGCGCAGCTGCGCTTCGCCGGCGTGCCGGTCTTCTACCTGCCGTTCTTCAGCCTGCCCGACCCGACGGTGAAGCGCACGCCCGGGTTCCTGACGCCGAAGCTGTCGGAATCGACTCTCTTCGGCTTCGGGGTGGAGACCCCCTATTTCCTGCCGCTGGGCCCCACACGCGATCTGACCTTCTACCCGTTCCTGGCCGCCAAGGGCAGCCGGACCCTGGGGCTGCGCTACCGCGAGGCATTCAACACCGGCGCGGTGGAGTTCCGCGGCGCGCTTTCGCGCGACCAGCTCATGCCCGGCGACACCCGAGGCTACCTGTTCGGCGACGGTTATTTCGACCTGCCCCGCGGCTTCCAGCTGAAGTTCCAGATCCAGGCGGTGAGCGACCCCAACTATTTCCTGAACTACGGGCTGACCCAGGTCGACCGGCTGGAGAGCGGGCTGGAGCTGTCGCGCACGCGGCGCGACGAATATATCGACGCCCGGCTGCTGCGCTTCCACTCGATCCGGTCCGGCGACAACAACGACACGCTGCCGAATGTCGTCGCCACCGCCGACTGGAGCCGGCGCTTCGCGCTGCCCCTGATCGGCGGGTCGGCGCAGCTCGATTTCCGCGGCATGGCGCTGCGCCGCCGCTCCAGTGCCGACGTGGTCGGGCGGGACATTTCGCGCGCTGGCTTCGTCTTCGACTGGCGGCGGGACTGGATCCTGCCCGAGGGGCTGGTGCTGACCGGCCTCGGGTCCCTGCAGAGCGACCTTTACGGGGTGCACCAGGATTCGTCCTACCCCGCCACCATCGCGCGGACGGTGCCGCAGGCGGCCGTGCAGCTGTCCTGGCCCTGGGTGCGGGCGGGGGCAAAGGGCGCCTCGGACGTGATCACCCCGGTCGCCCAGCTGATCTTCGCGCCGAGGTCGGTGCCGGCTGTGCCGAACGAGGATTCGGTGATCTCGGACTTCGACGAGGGCAACCTGTTCTCGCTGTCGCATTTCAACGGCGTCGACGGCATCGAGCTGGGCCGGCGCGTCAATCTCGGCGTGACCTGGACGCATTACGATCCCTCGGGCTGGACCTTCGGCGTCGCCGCCGGGCGGATCTGGCGGCAGGTGACGGCGACCGGCTACGACCCGGCCTCGGGCCTCGGCGGCAAATCCTCGGGCTGGCTTCTGGCGACCCAGGCCAAGAACCGGCGGCTGGAGATCATCAACCGCGCCGTCTTCGGCAATGGCGGCGGGCTGAACAAGGACGAGCTGAGCCTGCGCTGGACGCCGCCGGGGAGGTTCTCGGCCTCCACCAGCTACATCTGGATGACGGCCGACCCGGCGAGCTACCCGTCGCTGACCACGGTGGCGACGCGGCAGTGGCAGGTCGACGCGGCCTTTCCGATCCGCGGCAACTTTTCGGGCCAGGCCTCCTGGCGCTACGACGTGGTCACCCACCGCGCCGACGCCTCGTCGCTCAACCTGACCTGGCGCAACGAGTGCGTCAGCGTTGATCTTTCCGTCGCACGGAGCTACGCATCTGCAACGAGCACGACGGCCAGCACCTCCTTTGGCTTCTCGCTTGGGCTGACCGGCTTCGGCGGCGGCTCTGCCTCCGGCGCACCGGTCGGAAGCTGCCAGCGGTGAGGCGCGCGGAGGACAGGGCCGGAGCGGCCGGGAGACAGGGCCGGAGCGGCCTGCGGGCCGCGAGAAACGGGAAGGACCCGGCGGGGCCCGAAGGGGCGAACCGGCGGGCGCGACGGGTAGAGGACGGGCGGTACGGGCTGATGATGCGACTGAGCTTTCTTTTGATCGCCGGCTTGGCGTTCGCCCCCGCGGCCGCCATGGCGGCCCAGAACGATCCGGCGCAGGCCGCGGCCCAAGGCGCGGCCACCGGACAGCCCTTCGCCGCGGCGCTTTACGTCGACGGCCGGGCGATCACCAATTACGAGATCACCCAGCGCGAGAAGTTCCTTCAGGCGATCGAGGGCCCGGGCGACCATTCCGCCGAGGCGGTGAAGGCGCTGATCGACGACAAGATCCGCCTTTTCGAGGCCGCGAAATACGGCATCGTGCCGACCGACGCCGATATCAAGGCGGGGATGGACGAGTTCGCCAGCCGGGCCAAGATGACCGGGGACGAATTCGTGGCCCAGCTTGAAAAGGCCGGGGTCGACCCCCAGACCTTCCGCGATTTCGTCAAGGCCGGGCAGGCCTGGCGCGAGGTGGTGCAGGGCACGATCGCCCAGACCGTCACGATCAGCGATGCCGATGTGACCGAGAGCCGGGCGCTGAGCCTGGCCCATGGCGTGCCGCGGCTGCTGCTGTCCGAGCTGGTCATGCCGGCGACGCCGGACTACGCGCCGAAGACCGTGCCGCTGGCCGAGGAGCTGTCGAAGACGCTGAAGGGCGACGCGGCCTTCTCGGCGGCGGCGAAGAAATACTCCGCCTCCGACTCCGCCTCCAAGGGCGGCAAGCTTGACTGGATTCCGGCCGCCCAGCTTCCCAATGCGGTGGTGCAGGCCGTCACCGGGCTGGCGCCGGGCCAGGTGTCGCAGCCGGTGGCGCTGCCGAATGCCGTCGGCATCTTCGAGCTGCGCGGGATCGAGGACGCCCCTGCCCCGCCGCCGGCGCGGGTCGAGGTGGATTACGCCGAATACCTGCTGCCCGGGATCCATACACCCAAGGTCGCGGCGGAGGCGGCACGGATTCGCGCCCGGGCCGAGACCTGCAACGACCTCTATGGCCTTGCCCGGGGCAAGCCCGCCTCTGTCCTGACCCGGGTCAAACAGTCGCTGCCGCAGGTGCCCGCCGACGTGGCGCTGTCGCTGGCGCAGCTCGACCCCGGCGAGAGCACGACCGAGCTGACGCGCGGCAACGACACGGTGTTCCTGATGCTCTGCTCGCGCACGGTGACGCAGAATCCGCCGATGGATACCCAGGAGCTGAAGAGCGCGCTTTTTGCCGCCAAGGCGAACGCGCTGGCCGACCAGAAGCTGGACGAGCTGCGCGCCGACGCGATCATCACCGCGCCATGACCGCGGCCGCATCGCCCGCCGTGAAGCCGGTGGCGCTGAGCTGCGGCGAACCCGCGGGCATCGGGCCCGAAATCGCGGTGAAGGCCTGGGCGGCGCTGGGGAACCGGCTGCCGTTCTTCTGGATCGGGGATCCGCGCCACCTGCCCGAGCACACCCCGCGCGTTCTGATCCGCGACCCGGCCGAGGCGGTCGAGGCCGCGGCCGAGGGGCTGCCGGTCTGGCCGCTCGACTTCCCGGCGCCCGCGGTGCCGGGCCAGCCCGCCCGCGCCAATGCCGCCAGCGTCATCGAGGCGATCGCGACCGGGGTCAGGCTGGTCTCGGAGGGCCAGGCCGGCGCGCTGACCACGGCGCCGATCCACAAGAAGGCGCTGAAGGACGGGGCGGGCTTCGCCTTTCCGGGCCATACGGAGTACCTCGCCCATCTCGCCGGCGTCGAGCGCGTCGTGATGATGCTTGCCGCGCCGGGGCTGCGGGTGGTGCCGGTGACGATCCATATCGCGCTTTCGGAGGTGCCGAAGGCGCTGACCGCGGCGCTGCTGGAGGAGACGCTGCGGATCACCGACGCGGGGCTGAAGCGCGACTTCGGCCTGCCCGCGCCGCGGATCGCGGTGGCGGGGCTCAACCCCCATGCCGGCGAGGGCGGCGCGATGGGGGGCGAGGAGATCGCGCTCATCGGCCCGGTGCTGGAACGGCTTCGGGCCGAGGGGATGGCACTGACCGGCCCGCTTCCGGCGGACACGATGTTCCATGCCGCCGCGCGGGCGCGCTATGACGTGGCGGTCTGCATGTATCACGATCAGGCGCTGATCCCGATCAAGACGGTGGATTTCGCCGGTGGCGTGAACGTGACGCTGGGGCTGCCTTTCGTGCGGACCTCGCCGGACCACGGCACCGCCTTCGACATCGCGGGCAAGGGCGTCGCCGATCCGGCGAGCCTGATCGCGGCGCTGCGGCTGGCCGAAGAGATGGCGACCGCACGCGGGTGACGGGGCCGCGTCCGGGGCGCTTTCCGCCCCACGCACCCCCGGGAGACTTGGGCCAGGATGAAAGGGCGAGGGATTGGCTGCGATTGACGGGCTGCCGCCGCTGAGAGAGGTCATCGCCGCGCATGGGCTGGCGGCGAAAAAGAGCCTCGGGCAGAACTTCCTGCTGGATCTGAACCTGACGGCGAAGATCGCGCGGGCGGCAGGCGACCTGACAGGCTGCGACGTGCTGGAGGTCGGGCCGGGTCCCGGCGGGCTGACGCGCGGGCTTTTGGCCGAGGGCGCGCGGCGGGTGCTGGCGGTGGAGAAGGATACCCGCTGCCTGCCCGCGCTGGAGGAGATCGCGGCGGCCTATCCCGGGCGGCTGGAGGTGGTGAACGGCGATGCGCTGGCGCTCGATGCCGCGGCGCGGCTGACGGCGCCGGTCAAGGTGGTGGCGAACCTGCCCTACAATGTCGGCACCGAGCTTCTGATCCGCTGGATGACGCCGCAGAGCTGGCCGCCGTTCTGGCAAAGCCTGACGCTGATGTTCCAGCGGGAAGTGGCGGAGCGGATCGTGGCCAGGCCCGGGTCAAAGGCCTACGGGCGGCTGGCGCTGATGGTGCAGTGGCGGGCCGATGCGCGGATCGTGCTGAGCCTGCCGCCCGAGGCCTTCACCCCGCCGCCGAAGATCAGCTCTGCCGTGGTGCATGTCACGGCCCTGCCGGAGCCGCGCTATCCGGCCGATGCGAAGATCCTGGAACGCGTGGTGGCGGCGGGTTTCAATCAGCGCCGCAAGATGCTGCGGGCGAGCCTTCGCGGCCTCGCGCCGGATATAGAGGACCGGCTGCGCGCGGCCGGCATCGCGCCGACGGCGCGTGCCGAGGAAATTCCGCTGGAGGGGTTCTGCGCGCTGGCCCGGTCGCTGGCGGGCTGAGTTATTCCGCCGCCGGGGTCCGGCTTTCGCCACCCTCTGTGGATGCGCCTTCGGACCCGCCCTCGGCCGCGCGCGGCTTGCGCGGGCGGCGGCGCGGGCGGCTGGCCTCGCCTTCTGCCGGGGCGTCGCCCGGGGCGGATTCGGCGGCCGGCTTCTCGGCTGCGGGCTTGCGGCGGGAGGGCTGCGGTGCTGCAGGCGCCGGCTGGGCGGCTGGCGCCGGTTGGGCGGCCTCGCTCTCCTGCCGCTGTTCGGGGGTCTCGACAAGACCGCTGTCGCCGCGGCCCTCGTCGAAATCGATCACCTCGCCGCCGGGGCGCTGCTCGCCGTAGCGTTCGCCACGATCGCCGCGGTCGCGGCGGCCACCGTTGCCGCCGCCGTTGTTGGCATTGCCGGAATTGCTGTTGTGGCCGCCGTTGCCGTGGCTGCCGCCACCGCCGTTGCCACCGTTGCCGCCGCTATTGGCGTTGCTGTCGTGGTCGCCGGAGCCGCCGTGGCCGTTCTGGCCGCCCTGCTGCTGGCGGGCTTCCTGGTCACGCGCCATCTCGCGCTGCGCCTCGGCCAGCATGCGGATGTAGTGCTCGGCATGCTGCAGGAAGTTTTCAGAGGCCACCCGGTCGTTACCGAGCTGGGCGTCGCGCGCCAGCACCAGATACTTGTCGATGATCTGCTGCGGCGTGCCGCGCACCTTGCCCTCGGGACCCGAGGAGTCAAAGACGCGGTTGACAATGTTGCCAAGCGAGCGCGGGCGGTTCTGCTTCGAACGCGAGCGGGACTTTGATGATCTCATAACTTCGCTTTATCCAGCCATGTGGGGCTTTGCCCGGACCCCTGCGGCGCTTGCGCGCCTCGCTTCGAACGGTCAGGCAGATCCGGGCGGGGGTTTCGGGGGCCTGCAATGTCAGCCGGCCCGTAACCTTTTGCCGAATAAGCACGGCACCGGCGTCAGGGCAAGCTGATTCTGCACGAAATCCGGCCGATTGGCAGAATTGCAGCAGATCACTCAGGCGACCGGGCGCCTCGCGCCCGTCCAAGGACAACCCTGTCCCTGCCTTCAAGATCGGGTCTGACCGCCACATCTTCAAGCCCCGCGGCGCGGAAAAGCGCGGCGACGGCGGGACCCTGCGTGGCGCCGATCTCGACGATCAGCCGACCGCCGGAGGCCAGGTGGGCCGGGGCCGCAGCCGCGATGGCGCGGTAGGGGCCGAGACCGTCGCCCCCCGGTGTCAGGGCCTGGCGCGGCTCCCAGTCGCGGACCTCGGGGGCGAGGCCGGCCATCTCCGCCTCGGCGATATAGGGGGGGTTCGAGACGATGAGGTCGAAGACGCCCTCCAGCCCGTCAAACCAGTCTGCGCGGCGAAAGGTCGCGCGGGGAAAGAGGCCAAGCGCCGTGGCATTGGCGGCCGCCACGGCGAGCGCGGCCTCGGAGGTGTCGGTGCCGAGGCCGGTGGCCTGCGGCCGCTCTGCCAGCAGCGTCAGCAGGATCGCGCCGGTGCCGGTGCCGAGGTCGAGGATACGGGTGAAGGGATCCTCCAGCGCGGCCTCGATCAGGCCTTCCGTCTCCGGGCGCGGGTCGAGCGTGTCGCGGGTGACGCGGAAGCTGCGGCCCCAGAAGAGCCTCTGCCCGGTGATCTGGCTGACGGGCTGGCGGGCTTCGCGCGCGGCGATGGCGCGTTCGAAGGCCTCGGCGGCCTCCGGCGCCAGGGGATCGGGCAGATGCAGGGTCAGCCGGTCCGGGGCAAGGCCCGCGGCATGGGCGAGAAGCGCGCGGGCGTCGCGGGCGGGGCTTTCGACGCCGGCGGCCTTCAGCCGGGCGACGGCCGCGCGCAGGGCCACGTCGAGGGTTGTCCCGGCCCCCTGCCCCTGCCCCGGACCCGTCATCCCTCCATCTCGGCGAGCTTCTGGGCCTGGTCGTCGGAGATCAGCGCGTCGATCACCTCGTTCAGGTCGCCCGCCATGATCTGGTCGAGCCGGTAGAGCGTGAGGTTGATGCGGTGGTCGGTCATCCGTCCCTGCGGGAAGTTGTAGGTGCGGATGCGTTCCGAGCGGTCGCCGGAGCCGACCTGGCTCTTGCGGGTCGCGGCGCGCTCGGCATCGGCGCGGGAGCGTTCGAGGTCGTAGAGCCGCGCGCGCAGCACCTGCATGGCGATGGCGCGGTTCTGGTGCTGGGACTTTTCCGACGAGGTGACCACGATGCCGGTGGGAAGGTGGGTGATCCGTACCGCCGAGTCGGTGGTGTTGACGTGCTGACCGCCGGCGCCGGAGGCGCGCATGGTGTCGATGCGGATGTCGGTGGCCGGAATGTCGATGTCGACCTCCTCCGCCTCGGGCAGCACGGCGACGGTGGCTGCGGAGGTGTGGATGCGGCCGCCCGCCTCCGTCTCGGGCACGCGCTGGACGCGGTGAACGCCGCTTTCGTACTTCAGCCGGGCGAAGACGCCCTCGCCCTGGATGTTGGCCACGACTTCCTTGATGCCGCCGAGCTCGGTCTGCTGCTCTTCGAGGATCTGGAAGCGCCAGCCCTGGGCCTCGGCGTATTTCTGGTACATGCGCAGGAGGTCCGCCGCGAAGAGCGCGGCCTCCTCGCCGCCGGTGCCGGGGCGGATCTCGAGGATCGCGGGGCGGGCGTCGGCCGCGTCCTTGGGCAGGAGTGCGACACGGAGCGCCTGCTCCATCTCCGGGATGCGGGCCTTGAGGCGGGGGAGTTCATCCTCCGCCAGCGCGCGCATCTCGGGATCGGCGAGCATCGCCTGCGCCTCTTCGAGATCGGCGAGCGCCTGGCGGTATGCGGAGATCTCGGTGACGACGGGCTTCAGCTCGGAATATTCGCGGCTCAGCGTCGCGATCTCGCCCGGCGCGGCGCCGGAGGCGAGCTTGGCTTCGAGGAACTCGAAACGCTGGGAGATCTGGGCGAGCTTGTCCATGGGAACCATGATGCGCCTCTGGCATGGGGGGGACGGGCGGTCAAGGGTGGCGGCGGGCCGGGCGGGGCTCTGCCCCGCAGCCCGGAATATTTGCGCCAGGCAAACGGGGATCAGCCGGGGCCGAGCTCCTTGAGCCAGGCCTGGAGCCTCTCGCGGTTCACGCCGAAGTCGGATTGGCCGAAGCGGGCGCGGGCGAAGGCCGCGAAGGTGGCGCCACCCGGGGCGGGCAGGACGTGGACCGAGGTGAAATCGGGGAATTTCCAGATCCGGCTGCGGGTTATGTAGGTCATCCGCCCGGAAGCGACGGAGCCTGCGAAAAGCTTCGTGCGCGGCCAGGCGCGGGCGATGCCGTCGATCTTGCGGGCAAGCGCCTCGGGCGTCATGGCGTAGACCGGCGCGGCCGCGTCGCCGCCCTTGGGCCGGATCAGGAAGCCGTTGGACATCCCCGGCTTGCCGGCCACCATCGGATCGACATGCCAGCGGGCCGGATCGTTGGGCGAATATTCGAAATAGGCCTGTGCGCCGATCGCCAGCGCCAGCACGCCAAGGATGACCCAGCGCCACATCAGCCGCGCCGGGGCCAGAGGTAGAGGCACATGAGTTCCGTCGCCACGTGGGCGCCCGCGATGGCGGTGGCGCCCGTGGTGTCATAGGGCGGCGAGACCTCGACCACGTCGCCGCCGACCATGTTGATGCCGGCGAGATCGCGCAGCATCGCCGCCGCCTGCCAGCTTGTCAGCCCGCCCCAGACCGGGGTGCCGGTGCCGGGCGCGAAGGCGGGGTCGAGCGCGTCGATGTCGAAGGTCACATAGGTCGGGTGCTGGCCGAGGATCTCCTTCGCCCTGGCCACGGCGGCGGCGGTGCCCTTCTCGTGCACCTCGCGGGCGTCGATGACATGGACGCCCATGAAATCGTCGTTATGGGTGCGGATGCCGATCTGGACGGAGCGCCTGGGGTCCACGATCCCCGATTTCACCGCCTTGTAGAACATCGTCCCGTGGTCGATGCGGTCGAAGTCGTCATCGACCCAGGTGTCGGAATGCGCGTCGAAATGCAGAAGGCTCAGGGGGCCGTATTTCTCGGCATAGGCCTTCAGGATCGGGAAGCTGACGTAATGGTCGCCGCCCAGCGCGATGGTGCCCGGCCCGGCGGAAAGGATCCCGCGGATATGCGCCGTCAGACGGTCGGGGAAATCCGCGACCCTGGCGTAGTCGAAGGCGAGATCGCCGTAATCGACCACGCTGAAGTCATCGAGCGGCGAGAAGCCCCAGCCATAGGGCGGATCGAAGGGTTGGAGCGCGGAGGCCTCGCGGATCGCGCGCGGGCCGAAGCGGGTGCCGGTGCGGTGCGTGACCGCCTGGTCGAAGGGCACGCCGGTGATGGCGAGATCGACGCCGGCGAGGTCCTTGGTGTAGCGGCGGCGCAGGAAGCTGGTCGCCCCCCCGAAGGCGTTCTCGAAGGCGAGGCCGCGGCGGTTCTCGCGCGTGAAGGCCCCGTCGACCTCGTTCTTGGCGTCTTCCAGTCCCATCCGATCCTCCTGATGCTGCCTTGGCCTAGCGCCGCGCCGCGCCCGGCGCAACGGGAGGTTGGCCGGGCGGGCCCGGCGCAGGCAGGATTTCCGCCCGGAGCCCGTTGCACCCGGCGCGCGGCTGCCGCAGGATGCGGCGCGCCACCTGCCCCGGGAAGACCCTTGCACCGCCTCTACGAAGACGCCGCCTATGACACCAGTGCCTGGCCGACGAGCCACTGGCGCGCGAGCCTGCCTGCCCCGCCACCGGCCGAGCCGCTGCACGGCCTGGTGAAGACAGATGTGGCGGTGATCGGGGCGGGCTATGCCGGGCTCAATGCCGCGCTGGAGCTGGCACAGCGCCACGGGGCCAGCGTGACCGTTCTGGAGGCGGGCCAGCCCGGCTGGGGCGCCTCGGGGCGGAACGGCGGGTTCTGCTGCCTCGGAGGCGCGCATCTTTCGCATGGCAAGATCGTCTCGCGCGTCGGCGCCGGCGGGGCGCGGGATTTCCGCGACTTCCAGCACCGCGCCATCGAGCATGTCGCGGACCTTCTGCAGGAATATTCCATCGACGCTCGCCAGGGACCGGAGGGCGAGGTCTGCATCGCCCATTCGCCCCGCGCGCTGGCCGGCCTGAAGGCCGAGGCGGCGGCGGTGCGCACGCTCTACGGCGAGGAGGCGGAGATCCTGCCCGGGGCGGAGCTGGCCGAGCGCGGCCTTTCCGGCGAGGGGTTCTGCGGCGCGCTGATGACGCCGGTGGGCTTCCCGATCCACCCGCTCGCCTATGCCGAGGGGCTGGCGCGGGCGGCGGAGCGCGCCGGCGCGCAGGTCTTCGGCGGCAGCCCGGTGACGGGGCTCGTGCCCGAGGGCGAGGGCTGGCGGCTGACGACGCCGGGCGGCGTCCTGCTGGCGCGGCGGGTGCTGATCGCGACCAACGGCTATTCCTCGGAAGACCTGCCGCCCTGGATCGGCGGGCGCACGCTTCCGGCGCAATCGGCGGTGCTGGTGACGCGGCCCCTGAGCGCCGCCGAGAAGCGGGCGCAGGGGTTCACCACGCCGCTGATGTCCTACGACAGCCGGAACCTTCTGCATTACTTCCGCCACCTGCCCGACGGGCGGTTTCTGTTCGGGATGCGCGGCGGGGCCAGCGCCGCGCCCGAGGCCCAGCGCCGCAACGCCCGCCGCGTGCATGAGGAGTTCGCCCGCATCTTCCCGGCCTGGGCGGAGATCGAGGCGACATCGGAATGGTTCGGCTTCGTCTGCCTGACCGGCAGCCTCGCGCCCTATGTGGGCCCCGTGCCGGGCGCGCCGGGGCTTTTCGCGACCTTCGGCTGGCATGGCAATGGGGTGGCACCGGCCTCTCTGGGCGGCCGGCTCGCAGGCCAGCTGATCTCCGGCATGCCGACGGCGGTGCCGGCGCTGATGCGGCAGGTGCCGAAGCGTTTCCCCCTGCCCCCGCTGCGGCGTGTCTGGCTCAGGATGGGCTACGTCAGCCGCGCGCTGCGCGACGGCCCCCTGCCGCCTGCCAAGAGGGTCTGAGGCCCGCCCGGACCGCTTTTGCCGCGACCCGGCCCTGGACCGGGGATCGGGCGCGCGGCCGACCCACGTCACATTGAAAAAGGCGGGTGCGGAGCAGCCCGCTCCGCACCCGCCTCATGGCGAATTGGTCTTCTGCCCGGCCGTCAGGCCAGGGGCTGCGCCCGCTCGACGAGCCGCACGAAGAACGAGGCCCCGATCGGCGCCGCGTCGTCGTTGAAGTCATAGGCCGGATGGTGCAGCCCCGCGCCGGGTCCGGTGCCGAGGAAGAGGTAGGCGCCGGGGCGGGCCTCCAGCATGTAGGAGAAATCCTCTGCCCCCATCTCGCGCCCGGCCTCGGCATCGACGAGATCGGCGCCGGCAACCTCGCGGGCGACCTCGGCTGCGAAGCCCGCCTTGGCGGCGTCATTGACGGTCGCCGGGTAGCCCCAGTCGTAGTCGATCCGCGCCTTGACGCCGTAGGAGGCGGCATGACCTTCGACGATCTCGTGGAAACGCTTCTTTACCAGCTCGCGCAGCTCCGGGTTGAAGGTGCGGATGGTGGCGCAGAACCAGGCTTCCTCGGGGATGATGTTGGAGGCGGAGCCCGCATGGATCTGGGTGACGGAGATCACGATCTCGTCCAGCGCGTGGGCGTTGCGGGTGACGATGGTCTGCAGCGCCTGGATCATGCCGACGGCGGCGATCAGCGGGTCGACGGTCTCGTGCGGGGTCGCGCCGTGGCCGCCCTTGCCGGTGAGGTAGACCCAGGCGGTGTCGACCGCGGCCATCAGCGGGCCGGAGGTTGTCTGGAAGCTGCCGAAGGGTAGGTTCGGCGCGTTGTGGATGCCGTAGACCTGGGAGATGCCGAAGCGGTCCATGATGCCTTCCTCGACCATGACCTGGCCGCCGCCGCCGTCTTCCTCGGCCGGCTGGAAGATCAGCGCGACGCGGCCGGCGAAGCGGCGGGTCTCGGCCAGGTAGCGGGCCGCGCCGAGCAGCATGGTCGTATGCCCGTCATGGCCGCAGGCATGCATGACGCCGGGGTTTTCCGAGGCGTGTTCGGCGCCCGTTGTCTCGGTGATCGGCAGCGCGTCCATATCGGCGCGCAGGCCGATGGTCGGGCCCTCACCCTGGCCATTGATGATGGCGACGATGCCGGTCTTGGCGATGCCCTCGTGGATCTCGTCGACGCCGAATTCCTTCAGACGCTCGGCCACGAAGCGGGCGGTGTTGTGCAGCTCGAAGGTCAGCTCCGGATGGGCATGGAGATGGCGCCGCCAGCCTTTCATCTCCTCGGCATAATCGGCGATGCGGTTGATGACGGGCATGGGATATCTCCGGTAGGTGTGTCGATTGTCCCTGCCAGCTTCCGGAGGCGTCGGCAAGGTGTCACGCGGCGGAAGGCGGGGTGGGATCAAGCGCAGGGTCGCGAGGTGCCCAAGGAATGCGCACCCTACGAGCGGGTCCCTGTCCCCGGCCCGAAACAGCGGGCGTAGCCCGCCGGGCCAGCGCCCGTCCGCCCCCAAGGGCGGGCGCTATTGGTGAGTCATAGTCCCGACGAGAGGAAGGGGGCGATGAAACCATAAACGGACAGATCCGCAGCTCAGCCAGCGCCCACCCGCGGACGGGCACCGGCCCTCCTCATCGCCTACGGAAGGATGTCACCCCACCGGCAGCGCCCGCTCCACCAGCCTTGCGAAAAAGCTCGCCCCGATCGGCGCCGCTGCGTCGTTGAAGTCGAAGTTGGTCTCGTGCACCATCGGCCCCTTGCCCTGGCCGAGGAACAGATAGGCCCCCGGCCGCGCCGCCAGCATCGCGCCGAAATCCTCGCCGCCCATGTGCGGATGCGGCTCGATCACCAGCCCCGCCTCGCCCGCGACCTCGCGGGCCACGGCGGCGGCGAATTCCGTCTCCGCCTCGTGGTTGATCGTGGGGTCGAGGTCGATGGTCGAGGAGATCTCCACCTCCACCCCCATCCCCGCGGCGACACCCTCGCAGATCTCCTTCATCCGCCGCCGCACCATGTCGCGCGCCTCGAGCGAGAAGCAGCGGATCGTACCGCCCAGCCGCGCCTCGGCCGGGATCACGTTGAAGGCCGATCCGGCGTGGATCTGGGTGATCGAGATCACCACCTCGTCATTGGCATCGGCGTTGCGCGACAGGATCGTCTGCAGCGCATTGCCCATCACCAGCGCCGCCGCCACCGGGTCGCGGGAGCGCTGCGGGTAGGCGCCGTGGCCGCCCCGCCCCTTGATCAGGATGTCGAAATCGCCGACCGCCGCCATGAACGGGCCTGGCCGGGTGGAGAAGACGCCGAGATCATGCATCGGCGAGGTGTGGATACCGTAGACCTGGGTGATGTCGAAGCGGTCCATCACGCCCTCGTCCACCATCGCGTGGGCGCCCTCGCCGGTCTCTTCCGCGGGCTGGAAGATCAGCGCGACGGTCCCCGCGAAGTTCCGCGTCGCGGCAAGATACTTCGCCGCCCCCAGAAGCATCGTCGTGTGCCCGTCATGGCCGCAGGCATGCATCCGGCCGGGCGTGGCGGAGGCGTAGTCCGCCCCCGTCGTCTCGGTCATCGGCAGCGCGTCCATGTCGGCACGCAGCCCGATCACCGGGCCTTCCTCGCGGCCCCGGATGAGGGCGACGAGGCCGGTCCGCCCCAGCCCTTCGTGCAGTTCGTCCACGCCGAACGCACGCAGCCGCTCGGCCACGAAGGCGGCTGTCTTTTCGCAATCGAGCCCGATCTCCGGGTTCTGATGGATGTGCCGGCGCCAGGCGGTCATCTCCGCGGCGCTCTCGGCGATGGAGTTCAGGACGGGCATGGTGGATTCCTCGGCTTTTCCCGGATAAGCCCCGAGGGAAGCCGAAAACGCCGGAGCCCGCAATGCCAGACCGCCCCGAAGGCCCGATGTGCCGCAGCGCCAGCGACGCGCTGGTGAACGACCCGAACGGCGGCATGGCGCGGCTGGTGGAGATCATGCGCCGGCTGCGCGATCCCGAGACGGGCTGCCCCTGGGACATCGAGCAGGACTTCGCCACCATTGCCCCCTACACCATCGAGGAGGCCTACGAGGTCGCCGACGCGATCGAGCGCGAGGCATGGGAGGAACTGAAGGGCGAGCTGGGCGATCTTCTCTTCCAGTCCGTCTTCCATGCCCGCATGGCGGAGGAGCGCGGGCTATTCGGCTTCGAGGACGTGGCGCGGGCGATCTCTGACAAGATGGTCTCGCGCCATCCGCATGTCTTCGGCGACGAAAGCCGCGACAAGTCGGCCGCCCAGCAGACCGTCGACTGGGAGAAGGTGAAGGCCGCCGAGCGGGCCGCGAAGGCCGAGCATGGCGTGCTCGACGGGGTCGCGGTGGGCCTGCCGGCGCTTCTGCGCGCGCTGAAGCTTCAGAACCGCGCGGCGCGGGTGGGGTTCGACTGGCCCTCGACCACCGAGGTTCTCGACAAGATCGTCGAGGAGGCCCGCGAGCTGGTCGAGGCGCGCGAAGAGATGACCGAGGCCGAGCAGTTCGAGGAAATGGGGGATCTTCTCTTCGTGATGGCGAACCTCGCGCGACACCTGAAGATCGACCCGGAAGCTGCTCTGCGTGCAGCAAATTCCAAGTTCACCCGCCGCTTCCGCGCGATCGAGGCGGCGCTGGCCGAGGACGGCCGCCGCCCACAGGACAGCGACCTGGCAGAGATGGACGCGCTCTGGAACCGGGCCAAGGCGGCGGAGAAGGCCGAAAAGGCCGGCTAATCAGCCCTCGCCGTAGATCGCCGTCACGGGCGCCTCGCCCGCGCGCAGGCTGCCGCGGTACATCCCCTCGCTGTTGAAGGGCATGGAGATATTTCCGGCCGCGTCCACCGCGATCAGCCCGCCTGAGCCGTCGTTCGGCGCCAGGTCCTCCATCACCACATGGCGCGCGGCAGCCTCAAGGCTTTCGCCCAGATGCCGCATCCGGGCAGAGACCTCGGCCGCCGCCGTCCAGCGGATGAAGACCTCGCCATGCCCGGTGCAGGAGACCGCGCAGGAGGCGTTGTCGGCGAAGGTCCCGGCGCCGATCACCGGCGTGTCGCCGACCCGGCCGGGAGATTTGGCGGTCATCCCGCCGGTCGAGGTCGCGGCGGCGAGGTTGCCCGCGCTGTCGCGCGCGACCGCCCCCACCGTGCCGTGGCGGCTGGCCGGATCGGCCACGCCTTCGCCCGAGCGCTTCAGCTCCAACATCCGGTCGAGCGCGTCGCGGCGGGCCTGGGTGAAGAAATATGCGGCCTCCTCGAAGGGCAGCCCGGCCGCGCGGGCGACGGCGAGCGCGTTCGGGCCGATCAGCAGCACGTGGTCGGTAGTCTCCATCACCGCGCGGGCGGCGCGGACCGGGTTCTTCGGCCCGAAGATGCCGCCCACCGCGCCGGCGCGGCGGGTGGCGCCCTCCATGACGGCGGCGTCCATCTCCTGCTTCGCCTCGGAGGTGAAGACCGCGCCGCGCCCGGCGTTGAAGAGGGGGTTGTCCTCCAGCGCGCAGACCGCCGCCGTCACCGCCTCCAGCGCGGGGCCGCCGGCCTTCAGGACCGCCTCGCCCGCGGCAAGGGCGGTGGCGAGGCCTGCGTGATAGGCGGCCTCGGCCTCGTTGGTCATGCGGGACTTCAGGATCGTGCCGGCGCCGCCGTGGATGGCGAGGGAATAGGTCATGGGATGGGTCCTTCCGGGCCGGCCGGGGTCCGGGGGCTTCGGGGGCCGGCCGCCTGCTGTTGCTTTGCCGGATCGTTCCCACCGCACCCTCACAATGTCAACCGGACGGGAAATCGCCGCGATGTCCGGCCCTTGCGCCTTCGCCAGAAGTCCCGAAGATACGCCCGTCGCCCGAGCAGGCGCACCGTTTCTCGCCCGACCGGGCGACCCGCAAGAAAGGAAGCCCCGTGAAGATCGCCGAGATGAACTGGCTCCAGGTCGAAGCCTACCTGAAGACCGACGACCGCGCCGTGCTGCCGCTCGGCTGCACCGAGCAGCACGCCTATCTTTCGCTGTCGGTCGATTCGATCCTGGCCGAGCGTGTGGCGGCCGAGGCGGCAGAGCCACTCGGCGTGCCGGTCTTCCCGGTGCTGGCCTATGGCATCACCCCGGGCTTTCGCGCCTACCCGGGGTCGATGAGCCTGCGCGTCTCGACCTACTGCGCCGTCCTGCGCGACATCCTGGACTGCATGAAGGAACAGGGCTTCCGCCGCATCCTCATGGTCAACGGCCATGGCGGCAACCAGCCGGCGGCGAGCCTCGCGCAGGAATGGATGGCCGAGAACGAAGGCGTCTCGGTCCGCATCCACAACTGGTGGAACGCGCCCCGGACCATTGCGAAGGTGAAGGAGATCGACCCGCTCGCCTCCCACGCCTCGTGGATGGAGAACTTCCCCTGGACCCGCCTTGCCGGGGTGGAGCAGCCGCCCGAGCAGAAGCCGCTGGTGGACTTCGAGCGGATGCGTGCCCGCGGGCCGGCGGCGCTGCGCGAATATCTGGGCGACGGCAATTTCGGCGGCCTTTACCAGCGTCCCGATGCCGACATGCTGGCGATCTGGACCGTCGGCGTGGAGGAAACCCGCGCCATGATCGAGGGTCCCTGGAGTTGATCGCAGCCTGACATGGCCCCGGGGCGGCGGCGCGCTTCGCGGATCGCGCCGCCCCTCTCGACATCCCCGCGCCCATCGGGTTTTCTGCGCCCGAACAGGGAGGCCCCGATGCCCGCGCGCAAGATCATCATCGACACGGACCCCGGCCAGGACGACGCCGTTGCCATTCTGCTCGCGCTGGCGAGCCCCGAGGATCTGGAGGTCCTCGGCATCACCGCCGTGGCCGGCAACGTGCCGCTGCCCCTGACGGAGAAGAACGCCCGCATCATCTGCGAACTGGCCGGCAAGCCGGAGACCCGCGTCTTCGCCGGCTGCGACGCGCCGCTGGCCCGCAAGCTGGTGACGGCGGAGCATGTCCACGGCAAGACCGGCCTCGACGGCCCTCAGCTCGCCGCGCCCACGATGGCGCTTCAGCCCAAGCATGCCGTCGATTTCATCGTCGAGACGCTGCTGACGGAACCGGCGGGGACCGTCACGCTCTGCCCGCTCGGGCCGCTGACGAACATCGCGGCGGCGCTGCAGAAGGCGCCCGAGATCGCCGGCCGGATCCAGGAGATCGTGCTGATGGGCGGGGCCTATTTCGAGGTCGGCAACATCACGCCCGCGGCGGAGTTCAACATTTACGTCGACCCGGAAGCCGCTGATATCGTGTTCAGATGCGGCGCGCCGATCACCGTGATGCCGCTCGACGTGACCCACAAGGCACTGACCACAAGGCCCCGGATCGAGGCCTTCCGCGCCATGGGCACCGAACCCGGCCGCATGGTCGCCGAATGGACCGATTTCTTCGAACGCTTCGACATGGAGAAATACGGCAGCCAGGGCGCGCCGCTGCATGATCCCTGCGTCATCGCCTATCTGATCGAGCCCGGGCTGTTCTCCGGCCGCAAGATCAACGTGATGATCGAGACCAAGGGCGAATACACGCTTGGCATGACCGTCGCCGACTGGTGGCGCGTCTCGGGCCGTCCGGCCAATGCCATGTTCATGGGCGATGTCGATGCGGACGGCTTCTACCGCCTGCTGACCGAGCGGATCGCGCGGCTCTGACGGGGTTGTTTCCGAGAAAACCATTTCCCCCGCGCCTCCTGCGCCTTATCTAAAGGGGCGGAGAGTGCGATGACCCTGCAGATCCGTTTCGACAACAGCTATGCCCGCCTGCCGGACCGTTTCTACGCCCGGCTTGCGCCGACGCCGGTCGCGGCGCCGGGCCTTGTCGCGCTGAACGAGGGGCTGGCGCGCGACCTCGGGCTGGACCCGGCGGCGCTGAAAACGCCCGAGGGCCTTGCGATGCTGTCCGGCAACGCGCTGCCCGAGGGGGCGGAGCCGCTGGCGCAGGCCTATGCCGGCCACCAGTTCGGCGGCTGGAACCCGCAGCTTGGCGACGGGCGCGCGATCCTGCTTGGGGAAGTGCGCGCAAGCGACGGGAAACGCTACGATATCCAGCTGAAGGGGGCGGGCCCCACGCCGTTCTCGCGCCGTGGCGACGGGCGCGCCTGGCTGGGCCCGGTGCTGCGCGAATATATCGTCTCGGAAGCCATGCATGCGCTCGGCGTGCCGACCACGCGCGCGCTCGCCGCCGTCACGACCGGCGAGGAGGTCTTCCGCGAGACCGCCCTGCCCGGCGCCGTTCTGGCCCGCGTCGCCTCCTCTCATATCCGGGTCGGCACCTTCCAGTTCTTCGCCGCGCGGCAGGATACCGAGGCGCTGCGGCTTCTGGCCGAGCATGTCATCGCCCGGCACTATCCGCAGGCGGAGGGCCCGCTGGGCCTGATCCGCGCCGCCGTCACCGCCCAGGCGCGGCTCGTGGCCCACTGGATGTCGCTCGGCTTCATCCACGGCGTGATGAACACCGACAACGCCCATGTCGGCGGCGAGACCATCGACTACGGCCCCTGCGCCTTCATGGACGATTACCATCCCTCGCGGGTGTTCTCCTCCATCGACCAGTACGGGCGTTACGCCTATGCCAACCAGCCGCAGATCGCGGTCTGGAACATGGCGCAGCTGGCCTCCTGCCTGCTGCCGCTGATCGCGGAGGACCGCAACGCCGCGATCGAGGCCGCCTCGGAAGCGGTGGACGCCTTCGCCCCTGCCTACGAGGGCGCCTATCTCGCCCGCTTCCGCGCCAAGCTCGGCCTTGCGACCGAAGCCGAGGGCGATGCGGAGCTGATCGAGGGGCTGCTGGCCCGCATGGCCGCGCTTGGCGTGGATTTCACCCGCGCCTTCCGGGGCCTGGCCGAGGGCACGGCGGCCGCGGAATTCCCCGATCCCTCGGCCTGGGAGAGCTGGGCCGCCGACTGGCGCGCGCGCCTCGCGCTCGAAGGGCGGACCGAGGCGGATGCCCGCGCCGCAGCGCTTCAGGTGAACCCTGCGGTCATCCCGCGCAACCACCGCATCGAGCAGGCGATAAATGCTGCCGTTGCAGGCGATTACGCGCCGTTCCTCAGGCTTAACCGGGCGCTGGCGACCCCCTTCGCGCTTGCCCCCGAAAACCGCGACCTTGCCGCGGCCCCCGCGCCCGAGGAAGCGGTGCGCCGAACCTTCTGCGGCACCTGAATGCGGCCGCTGCCCGCCCCGGCCGACGGCCTGCTGCGTGTCGCCTCCTGGAACATTCGCAAATGCCTCGGCATCGACCGCCGCCGCGACCCGGACCGCACGCTCCGCGTCATCACCGCGACCGGCGCCGATATCGTGGCGCTGCAGGAAAGCGACCGCCGCCTCGGCCCCCGCCCTGCGGCGCTGCCGGCAAGCCTGATCTCCGCCGCCTCGGAGTACCGCGCGCTGCCGCTGGGTCAGTCCGAGGTCAGCCTGGGCTGGCACGGCAACGCCATCCTGGTGCGCCCTTCGCTGGAGCTGGTCGGGGTTCACAAGCTCGACCTTCCCTCGTTCGAGCCGCGCGGAGCGGTCGCGGCCGACCTCAGACGGAACGGAACCGAGCTCAGGATCGTCGGCGTCCATCTCGGCCTGCGCGGCACGGACCGGCTGCGCCAGCTCGGCCGCCTGGTCGACTGGCTGGACCGCCAGCCGCGGATGCCGACGCTGATCCTGGGCGATTTCAACGAATGGTCGCCCGATGCGCCGCTGGAGCCCTTGCGGGCGGGTTACCGCGTCCTTGCGCCCGGGCCGAGCTACCACGCCCGCCTGCGCCTCGCGCCGCTCGACCGGATCGCCCATTCGCCCGGCGTCTCGGTCCGGGCCACCGGGTTGATGGACCACGGCGACGCCGCCCGCGCGTCCGACCACCTGCCGATCTGGGCCGACGTGAGCTTCGCCCCCTAAGCCATTTCATCTTGGTGAAAATACCCCTCCGGGCTCAGCGCCGGCGCGGCGGCCGCGCGATCAGGATCAGCCCCACGGCGACCAGGACGCCCGCGATCAGAACTTCCGGCCCCACCGGCTCGCCCAGAAGCAGCCAGCCGAACCCGATCGAAAGAAGGGGCGTCAGGAAGGAAAAGCTTGCCACGGTGGAGGCTGGATAGCGCGCCAGAAGCCAGAGCCACAGGATCATGCCCCCCGCGACCACAACGACGACCTGAAAGACCAGCCCGGCCACATGCAGCCATTCCAGCGCCCTGACCCAGGGTCCGAAGAAGAACGAGGCGCCGATCAGCACCGGGCCGGAGACGCCGACCATCCACAGAAGCTGCATCTCCGGCCGCACCCGCGCCATGGCAGAGCCGCGCGCGATATAGGCGGTCAGCGCCCAGCCCAGCGCCGCACCGAGCGCGAAGATATCGCCGCCAAGGCTGCCCGTGCCGCCCGCGCCGCGATGCGCCAGCGCCCAGGCGACGCCCGCGAAGGCAACGGCGAGGCCCGCCGCCTTGGCGCCGGTCACGCGCTCTCCCGGCAGGGCGAAATGCCCGATGACGGCCAGCCAGAGCGGCATGGAATAGAAGATGATCGAGGACATAACCACAGTCGTGCGGTCGAGCGCGAGGAAGAGGCACAGGAACTCCGCCGAAAAGGCGAGCCCCACCAGCAGCCCCGCCCCCGCAGTGCCGTGGGCGATCCGCGGCGGGCGTCCGCGCCAGGCCATCCAGCCCCAGATGCAGAAGAAGGCGCCGATCGAGCGCAGGCCCGCGAAGAACACCGGCTGCAGACCGACATCGACGACCTTGATCACCACCTGGTTGATCCCGAAGATCAGCGTCGACAGCAGGAGAAGCCCCAGCCCCACCGCGTCCAGCCTGTCCCTGCGTTCCATGACACTCTCCCCCCCGTCCAGCCGGCCGACCATGCCGCCCGCCTCGGCGCTGTCAACCCCGCATCGGGGCCGCCCGTCCGCCGCGGCGCGGCGGGAAAGGGCTGGCCCCGGCCCGCGTCCTCGCGTAAACCGCGACCCGAGGCCGAAGGCCCGCCGGCCCCGCCCGCATCCGAAACGCCAGAGAGCGAAAAGGACAGACCATGAGCACAATCATAGACATTCACGCGCGCGAGATCCTCGACAGCCGCGGCAACCCCACGGTCGAGGTCGATGTGGTGCTGGAAGACGGCACGATGGGCCGGGCCGCGGTGCCCTCGGGCGCCTCGACAGGCGCGCATGAGGCGGTCGAGAAGCGCGACGGCGACAAGAAGCGCTACCTGGGCAAGGGGGTGCTCGAAGCCGTGGAAGCGGTGAACGGCGAACTGGCCGATGCGCTGGTCGGCTTCGACGCCACCGAGCAGGTCGCCATCGACCAGGCGATGATCGAGCTCGACGGCACCGAGAACAAGGGCCGCCTCGGCGCCAACGCCATCCTCGGCGTCTCGCTGGCCGTCGCCAAGGCCGCCGCCGATTTCACCGCCCAGCCGCTTTACCGTTACGTGGGCGGCACCTCGGCGCGGGTCCTGCCGGTGCCGATGATGAACGTGATCAACGGCGGCCAGCACGCCGACAACCCGATCGACATCCAGGAATTCATGATCATGCCGGTCGGCGCCCCCTCGGTGGCCGAGGCGATCCGGATGGGTGCCGAAACCTTCCACGTCCTGAAGAAGGAGCTGTCGGCCGCGGGCCTGGCCACCTCCGTCGGCGACGAGGGCGGCTTCGCGCCGAACCTCTCCTCCACCCGCGAGGCGCTCGACTTCATCCTCAAGGCGATCGAGAAGGCCGGGTACACCCCCGGCGAAGACATCATGCTGGCCCTCGACTGCGCCGCCTCGGAGTATTTCAAGGACGGCGCCTATCACATGGCCGGCGAAGGCAAGGTGCTGACCTCGGACGAAAACGTCTCCTATCTCGAGGCGCTTGTCTCCGACTATCCGATCGTCTCGATCGAGGACGGCTGCGCCGAGGACGACTGGGACGGCTGGCGCACCCTGACCGAGGTGCTTGGCAAACGCATCCAGCTTGTCGGCGACGACCTCTTCGTCACCAACACGGAGCGCCTGGCCCGGGGTATCGCCGAAGGCTGCGGCAACTCCCTTCTGGTCAAGGTGAACCAGATCGGCACACTGACAGAGACGCTGGAGGCCGTCCGCATGGCCGACCGCGCCCGGTTCACCTCGGTCATGAGCCACCGCTCGGGCGAGACCGAGGACGCGACCATCGCCGATCTCGCCGTGGCCACCAACTGCGGGCAGATCAAGACCGGCTCGCTCTCGCGCTCCGACCGGATGGCGAAATACAACCAGCTGATCCGGATCGAGGAGATGCTGGGCGAGACCGCCGAATTCGGCGGCACGCTGCGCCTACGCTGACCCCCGCACACGGGACGGGGGGCTGCCCGCCCCCCGCCCGCCCGGGGATTTTCCGCCAAGGCCAAGGGGACCGTCGCGAGGCGCGCATGACCGAGGCAGACAGGATCATCGAAACGCTCCAGCTCGCCCCCCATCCAGAGGGCGGGCATTACCGGCAGACCTGGGTGGCTCCGGCCGAGGGCGGCAGCCGCCCGGCGGGGACTTCGATTCTGTTCCTTCTGAAGGCGGGCGAGCGGAGCCACTGGCACAGGGTCGACGCGACCGAAATCTGGCATTTCCACGCCGGCGCACCGCTCGTGCTGTCCATCGCCGCGACGTCCGGGGGCCCGGCAGAGGACATCACGCTCGGCCCCGATCCACTGTCCGGCCGGGCGCCGCAGGGGATCGTGCCGAAGGATCACTGGCAGGCCGCGCGCAGCACAGGCGATTGGACGCTGGTCGGCTGCACCGTCTCGCCCGGTTTCCGCTTCGAGGGCTTCGAGCTCGCCCCGCCTGAGTTCGATATTCCGCGCTGATCAGCCGCCGCTGCCGGGCCGGCTGATGCGCCCGCCACCCACCGCCGCGCCGACGCCCGTCGTCGAAGGGCAGGAGGTGGGAAGCCCCCTCAGCACCCGCACGGCGAGATAGGCGAAGGCCTGCGCCTCCAGCATGTCACCGTCAAGGCCTGCCTCCTCCACCGGCAGGACGGGGAAATCGAACCCCGCCTGCAGCGCCCGCATCAGCACCTTGTTGTGCCGCCCGCCGCCGGCGACGAGCATGCCCTGCGGCGGGCGCGGAAAATGCTCCGCCCCGGCGATCACCGCCTCGGCCGCGCAGGCGGTGAGCGTCGCAGCGGCATCGGCATCGCCCAGGCCCGCCACCGCGGGGCCGAGCGCGCGGAAGGCGTCGCGGTCCAGCGATTTCGGCGGCATCCGGCGGAAGTACGGGTCGCGCAGGAAGGCCTCCACGATCTCCTCGTCCGCCTCTCCGGCCGCGGCCAGGGCGCCGTCGCGATCCTGGGACACGCCGAGACGCGCCTGCATCAGGTCGTTGATCGGTGCATTCGCGGGCCCGGTGTCGAAGGCCAGAAGCGCGCCGGGCGCCTCGGGCTTCGGTTTCAACGGATCGACCCAGGTGACATTGCCGACGCCGCCGAGGTTAAGGAACACGATCGGCTCCTCTGCCCCGATCCGCTTCGCGAGCGCGAAATGGAAGAACGGCGCGAGCGGTGCGCCCTGCCCGCCCAGTTCCACGTCGGAGGAGCGGAAATCCCAGATCACGGGCCGGTCGAGCACCTCGGCCAGCACCGCCCCGTCGCCCGCCTGATGCGTGCCCCGCCCGCGCGGGTCATGCGCCAGCGTCTGGCCGTGAAAGCCCACGAGTTCAACATCATCGAAGCGCGCCAGCAGCTCGGCATGGGCGGTCTCGACCACCTCGGCGGCCTCCTGCACCCCGGGATCGCCCGGCCAGCGGCCCAGCGCCGCGCGCAGCACCGCCCTTTCCGCGTCGCTGTAGGGCCGGTATTCGGACTGCCCGAAGGCGGAGATCGACTCGCCATCGGTCACCACCACGGCCGCGTCCACACCGTCGAGCGAGGTGCCCGACATCGTCCCTACCGCGCGGATCGGCTCCAACCCTGCTTCCCCTCGTCAGCCCGCGCCGCTATAAGGGCGCGCGCTGCCGAGAATGGACGAGAAACCGATGACCTACCACCCGAAATCCGACTTCCTGCGCGTGATGATCGAGCGCGGCTTCCTGGCCGACTGCACCGATTACCAGGGGCTGGACGATGCCTTCGCAGAGGGTGTGGTGCCTGGATATATCGGCTTCGACGCCACTGCGGCTTCGCTTCACGTGGGCTCGCTCATCCAGATCATGATGCTGCGCTGGCTGCAGAAATGCGGCGGCAAGCCGATCGTGCTGATGGGCGGCGGGACGACGAAGGTCGGTGACCCCTCGGGCCGCGACACCGAACGCTCGCTGCTGACGCCGGAGAAGATCGACGAGAACATCGCCGGCATCCGGCAGGTGTTCACCTCCTACGTCACCTTCGGCGAGGGTGCGGGCGACGCGGTCATGCTGAACAACGCCGAATGGCTCGATGGGCTGAAGTATCTCGATTTCCTGCGCGACATCGGGCGGCACTTCTCGATCAACCGGATGCTCAGTTTCGAGAGCGTGAAGTCCCGGCTCGACCGCGAACAGTCGCTGTCGTTCCTGGAATTCAACTACATGATCCTGCAGGCCTACGACTTCCTGGAGCTGAACCGCCGCTACGGCTGCAAGCTGCAGATGGGCGGCTCGGATCAATGGGGCAATATCGTCAACGGGATCGACCTGACCCGCCGGGTTCTGGATCACGAGATCTTCGGGCTGACCTCGCCGCTGCTGACCACCTCGGACGGCAAGAAGATGGGCAAGAGCCAGGCGGGCGCCGTCTGGCTGAACGCCCAGATGCTCAGCCCTTACGAGTTCTGGCAGTTCTGGCGCAACACGACGGATGCCGACGTCGGACGGTTCCTGAAGCTTTACACGGAACTCCCGCTTGACGAATGCGCGCGGCTCGGGGCGCTCGAGGGCTCCGAGATCAACCACGCCAAGGCCACGCTGGCCAACGAGGTCACGGCGCTCCTGCACGGCCGCGCGGCGGCCGAGGCGGCGGAGGCCACGGCGCGCGAGGTCTTCGAGAAGGGCGGCGTGGGCGAGGATCTGCCCACCCTCACCCTTTCGGCCGCAGAGATCGGCGAGGGCATCGCCAATACCGCGCTCTTCGTGCAGGCGGGGCTGGCGGCCTCGGGCAAGGAGGCCAAGCGCCTCTTCGCCGAGGGCGGCGCCCGGATCAACGACGCGGTGGTGACGGAACCCCGGCTGATGACGGTGGAGGAGATCTCTGCCGGGCTGAAGCTGACCGCCGGCAGGAAGCGCCACGCGCTGGTCGCGGTGAGCTGAGGGTCGAAGGTCGCACCCCTTTCCCGGCCCGAAGCAGCGGGCGCAGCCCGCCGGGCCAGCGCCCGTCCGCCCCCAAGGGCGGGCGCTTTTCGGGAGTCACCGCCACGGCATGAAGAAGGGGTTCTTTATACCGTAAACGGACAGACTCGAACCACAGCGAGCGCCCACCCGCGGACGGGCGCTGGCCCTGCTCGGCACGGGAGACTCCCCAACGAAAAAGGGCCGGAGGCATCGACACCGGCCCTCATCGATCGCGTCGGGAGCGTCACTCCTGAACGGTGACCTTTTCCATGTAATCCGGATCCGAGGTCACGGCCCCGTTCGGCCCGTCGCCGCGCTTGATCTTGTCGACCACGTCCATGCCGGAGGTCACTTCCCCGAAGACGGTGTACTTCCCGTCGAGGAACGGCGCCGGCTTGAACATGATGAAGAACTGCGAGTTGCCGCTGTTGGGGTCCTGCGCCCGCGCCATGCCGACAGTGCCGCGCACGAACGGCAGCTTGGAGAATTCCGCCGGCACGTTTGGCAGCGTCGAGCCGCCCATCCCGGCCATGGAGAGGTCGCCGCCCTTCTTGCCGTATTTCACGTCGCCAGTCTGCGCCATGAAACCGTCGATCACGCGATGGAACACAACCCCGTCATAAGCCCCTGACTTCGCCAGCTTGATGACCTGCGCCACCGTCTTCGGCGCGACCTTGGGCAGGAGGTGGATCACGATCGTGCCGTGGTCATGCCCGCCGACCTGGATCACCAGGTTCGGCCCGGCAGAGGCATCGGCCGCCCGGGCCGCCGGCGCGGCGACCGAGGCCATTCCCAGCGCGGCGAGACCCAGCGCCGCCGCGCGCGCGGTCCGCATCAGATCACTCCGCATCGGCCGCCACCTTCACCGAGATCATCCGGTCCGGGTTCATCGGCGGTTCGCCCCGCACGATGGCGTCGACATGCTCCATGCCCGAGATCACCCGGCCGTAGACCGTGTACTGCCCGTTCAGGAAGTGGTTGTCGGAAAAGTTGATGAAAAACTGGCTGTTGGCCGAGTTCGGGTTCTGCGAGCGCGCGGCACCCAGCGTGCCCCGGTCATGCGGGATGCGGCTGAATTCGGCCGGCAGGTCCGGCAGATCCGACCCGCCCGTCCCGGCGCGGCGGATGTTGAAATCCTTCTCGGCATTGCCGTTCGCCACGTCGCCCGACTGCGCCATGAAGCCGTCTATCACGCGGTGGAAGACGACGTTGTCATAGGCCCCGGCCCGCGCCAGCACCTTCATCCGCTCGACATGTTTCGGCGCGATGTCCGGCAAGAGCTCGATCACGACGGAGCCGTTCTTCAGCTCCATGATGATGGTGTTTTCCGGATCCTTGATATCGGCCATGCGGCACCTCCGTTCGGTTTCGGCCAGACCCTAGTCCGAGCGCGCGCGGAGGGAAAGGGCCAAGCCTCGCACCACCGGAACCGGTTGACCTTCCCCGGCCTTTCGGGAGACTAACCGCCAACAACCGGCAAAGGAGGGGCAGATGGCCTGGAAGACGCTCGACCAGATGGAGCTTGCGGGCAAGGTGGTGCTGACGCGGGTCGACCTCAACGTGCCGGTGGAGAACGGCCACGTCACGGATGCGACGCGCATCGAGAAGATCGTCCCCACCGTGAAGGCGATCCTCGACAAGGGCGGCAAGCCCGTGCTGCTGGCCCATTTCGGCCGTCCCAAGGGCCAGCCGAACCCGGAGTTCAGCCTGCGCCAGGTGCTGCCCGCGCTGAAGGCCGCCCTGCCGGGCCGCCGCATCGCCTTTGCCGAGGATTGCATCGGCGCCCCGGCGAAACAGGCGGTTTCGGCCATGGAGAAGGGCGACATCGTCCTGCTGGAAAACACCCGCTTCCATGCCGGCGAGGAAAAGAACGACCCGGCGCTCGCCGCCGCCTTCGCGGCGCTTGGCGATGTCTACGTCAATGACGCGTTTTCCGCCGCTCACCGGGCGCATGCCTCGACCGAGGGTCTTGCCCGGCTGCTGCCGGCCTGTGCCGGCCGGCTGATGGAGGCGGAGCTTAAGGCGCTGGAGGCCGCGCTCGGCCATCCGCAGCGCCCCGTTGTCGCGGTGGTCGGCGGCGCCAAGGTCTCCACCAAGCTCGACCTGCTCGGCAACCTCGTGGCCAAGGTGAACCACCTGGTGATCGGTGGCGGCATGGCCAATACCTTCCTCGTCGCCCAGGGCATCGAGGTCGGCAAGTCGCTTGCCGAGCGCGACATGGCCGAGACCGCGCGCGATATCCTCGCCAAGGCCAAGGCCGCCGGCTGCGCCATCCACCTGCCGCAGGACATCGTCGTGGCGCGCGAATTCAAGGCGGGCGCCGCGAGCGAGACGCTGCCGGCCAATGCCTGCCCGGCGGACGCGATGATCCTCGACGCGGGCCCCGAGACGGTGGCCGAGATCGCCAAGGTCTTCGAGGCCTCGAAGACGCTGATCTGGAACGGCCCGCTCGGCGCCTTCGAGATCGAGCCCTTCGACGCCGCCACCAACGCGGCCGCCGCGCGGGCGGCGGAGCTGACCAAGGCCGGCAAGCTGATCTCAGTCGCCGGCGGCGGCGACACAGTGGCCGCGCTCAACCGCGCGGGCGCCGCGGCGAGTTTCAGCTACATCTCGACCGCCGGCGGCGCGTTCCTCGAATGGATGGAAGGCAAGGAGCTTCCCGGCGTCGCCGCGCTGGAAGAGTAAGACCCAGGCCAGCCCGCAGGCAGGGTGCGCGGTTCCTGCGCACCCCTCCGCGCCACCGCCCTGCCCTTGCCCCGGTTCGAAAAAGCGGGCGCAGCGCCCCGTGCTGGCGCCCCTTCTTCACCTTGGCCAAGATACTCCGGCGGACTCAGCCGCCCTCGCCGGCGGCGCCGTCCAGCCGCTCCGCCTTCTTTCGGACCAGCACGGACCGAAGGTCATGCATCGCCATCAGCAACGCGTCGGTTACGGCTTCCAGCTCTTCGTTGGAGGCCTTGGCCTGAGCCCAATGCGCGGTGAGGTTGATCTGCTCCACCGCCCGGTAGATCTCGTCGGCGTCGCGCCGGGCCTGCACTTCGGCCCGCGCCTTCATCCAGGCGCGGATCCGGAACACCTCGTCTTCGGTGATCGAGCGGTCGCCCTGTGGCCGGATCTCGCCCGAGCGCAGGTTCGCGAAGGCGATCGGCTCCATCTCGATGCGGCCCGCCCGGCCCTCGGACGCGACCCGGAAGACCAGCGCGCCGTTCTCGCGGATGCGGAAGTAGTACTCCGGCAGATCGCCCGACATCGCCCCTCCGCTATTCGTTCCCGATCAGTGCAGCCCCGCGCAGAAAGCCTGGATGCGCCGGCAGGCCTCCGCCAGCGCCTCGTCAGAGGTAGCGTAGCTGACGCGGAAATTCGGCGAAAGCCCGAAGGCCGCCCCGTGGACGACGGCGACACCCTGCTCTTCCAGAAGCGCCGTGACGAAGGCCTCGTCGTCGGCGATCTTCGCGCCACCCGCCGAAGTCTTGCCGATGCAACCGGCGATGCTGGGGTAGACGTAAAACGCCCCCTCCGGCACCGGGCACTGGATGCCCTCGGCCGCGTTCAGCATCCCGACGACCAGATCGCGCCGCCGCTCGAAGGCCGCGCGGCTTTCCACGACGTAATCCTGCGGCCCGTTCAACGCTTCGACCGCGGCCCATTGGCTGATCGTGCAGGGGTTGGAGGTAGATTGGCTCTGGATCTTCCGCATTGCCGCGATCAGCGCCGCCGGCCCCGCGGCATAGCCGATCCGCCAGCCGGTCATCGCATAGGCCTTGGAGACGCCGTTGCAGGTCAGCGTGCGCTCGTAGAGGCCCGGCTCCACTTCCGCGGGCGTGCAGAACTTGAAATCGCCGAAGGTCAGGTGCTCGTACATGTCGTCGGTCAGCACCCAGACATGCGGATGGCGCATCAGCACGTCGGTCAGGCCCTTCAGTTCCTCCCGGGTGTAGCCCGCGCCGGTGGGATTCGAGGGCGAGTTGAAGATGAACCACTTGGTCCTGGGCGTGATCGCGGCCTCGAGCTGCTCCGGCGTCAGCTTGTAGCCCGTCTGCATCGGGCATTCGACGGCCACCGGCTCGCCGCCGGCCAGCAGCACCATGTCGGGATAGCTGACCCAGTAGGGCGCCGGGATGATCACCTCGTCGCCCGGGTTCAGCGTCGCCATCAGCGCGTTGTAGAGCGTCTGCTTGCCGCCGGACCCGACCGAGATCTGCGCCGGCGTGTAGCTGAGGCCGTTCTCGCGGGCGAATTTGTCGCAGATTGCCCGCTTCAGCTCCGGGATGCCGTCGACGGCGGTGTACTTGGTCTTGCCGGCGCGGATCGCCGCGATCGCGGCCTCCTTGATATTCTCGGGCGTGTCGAAATCCGGTTCCCCGGCGCCGAGGCCGATGACGTCGCGGCCAGCCGCTTTCAGTTCCTGCGCCTTGGTGGTCACCGCGATGGTCGGGGACGGTTTGACGCGATCGAGGGTCGCGGACAGAAGGGCCATTTCGGGGACTCCGGTTTGAACTCGCCGGGATCGTGTCTTAGGGTGCCCCCGGGATGCGATCAAGGCCCGTTCCGCCGGCTGGCCGGCTGGAGGGCATCAAGCGACATCAAAAGGAGAGCCAGATGGCCCCCGAAGCACAATCCGACTGGTTCAGCGAAGAGGCCGCTACCTTCGGCGACCGGCTTGCCGGCGCGCGCGAGGCCGCGGGGATGAGCCAGGCAGAGCTTGCCCGCCGTCTCGGCGTGCGGCTGAAGACGCTGGTCGACTGGGAAAACGACTTCGCCGACCCGCGCTCGAACCGCCTGCAGATGGTCGCGGGCATGCTGAACGTCTCGATCATGTGGCTGCTTACCGGCCGCGGCGAGGGCGTGGACGCCCCCGGGGCGCAGAGCAACGAGACCCCCGAGGCGCGCGCCCTGATCGACGAGTTGCGCCTGCTGCGTACCGAAGCGCTGGACCTGTCGCACCGCATGGGCCGGCTGGAGAAGCGGCTGCGCTCGGTATTGGCGGAGAAGACCACCGCATGAGCGAAACCCCCGAGATCCGCCGCAAGCGCCTGGCCATGCGGGCCTGGCGGCGCGGAACCAAGGAGATGGACCTGATCCTTGGCCCCTATGCCGATGCCAGGCTAGCGGCGATGGAGGGCCCGGCGCTCGACGCCTTCGAGGCGCTGCTGGCCGAGGCGGACCAGGATCTCTACCCCTGGATCACCGGCGGGGCGGAACCGCCCGCCGCCCATGCCGCCCTCCTGGCCGAGATCGGAAGTTTCGCCCGCGGCCGGCTGAGCGCGGGCGAGGCCTGAGACAGCGAAGGGCGGACGCTCCGGCCCTCTTTCGCAGCCTGCGGCCGTTCCTACGGTTGGGCCGCGCCGGCGCTCAGGCGCCGGCGGCAACGCGAGGACAGCGGACGCAAGGGCGCAGGGCGGGCAGCAAGACAGCAGGCGCGGCGAAAGCGTGCATGCGCCCGGGCCGTCACTCGGCCTGGGTCACTGCCTCGATGGCGATCGAGCGCTTGGTCAGCTCGGAATAGAGCGCGGGCAGCACCCTCGCCTGGTCGATCGCAAGGCGCAACGCCTCCACGATCCGTGCTTCGGCCTTTGCCGGGGCCGTCACCCGCCAGACCATCCTCTGGGCCGCGCCGTCGTCGAAGACGATCTCCATTGCCCCGGAGGCCGTGCTGCGAAGGCCAAGAAAATTCTGCGTACCGCTCGTACTGTGAAAACTGGACAGACTCGTCATCCTTAGGCTCCACCCTCCGGTTCGCAGCGCCGGACCCTCAGGGGCCCAGTTGGCACGCGGCCGGCTCAGGCAATGCATGATGGGCCTCCGCGCGGACTCCGTCAATCCGCGACGGCCCTCTCAGCCCCCCGTCCGGTGTCTTGGGGAGGCTATAGAGTCTTTCCGGCCACAGGGTCAACATCAGGAATGACGCGCAACCCACGGGTGTAGAACGGAAATATCCACAGGTGTCCGTGCGAAACGTGGTCGTGCTGCGGCAAAGGGTCTCCTGTCGCCCTGGAGACCACAGGCCCGGGAATGCCTGCCGAATGGCCGCGCAATTCCCTTCCCGGGCGGAGAATAGGGCCAGTGCGCGTCCGCAGATGGGTGCGCGCGGCAGGGTCGGTCTATCCGTTTATCGCGCTATGGCCCCTTCGGTCTGCCGGGGCGGAGAGACCCAGGAAGCGCCCATCCGTCGGACGGACGGGCGCTGGCCCGGCGGGTTTTGCCCCCTGTTTCGGGCCGCTACCTCCGCGCCCCCAAAAGCAAAAGGCCCGCGCAGGGCGCGGGCCTTTCGAAACGTCTCTCCGGCAGAGCGGGAGATCAGCGCTTGGAGAACTGGAAGCTGCGGCGCGCCTTGCGCTTGCCGTACTTCTTGCGTTCCACCACGCGGCTGTCGCGGGTCAGGAAGCCTGCGGCCTTGAGCGCGCCGCGCAGGCTCGGTTCATAGAGCTGCAGGGCCTTGGAGATGCCATGCTTCACGGCACCGGCCTGGCCCGAGAGCCCACCGCCCTTCACCGTCGCCATGACGTCGAACTCGCCGTCGACGCCAGCCACCGTGAACGGCTGGCGCAGGATCATCTGCAGCACTGGACGGGCGAAATAGGCGTCGATGTCCTTGCCGTTGACGGTCACCTTGCCCTTGCCCGGCTTCAGCCAGACACGGGCAACGGCGTCCTTGCGCTTGCCGGTCGCATAGGCGCGGCCCAGCGCGTCACGCACCGGCTGGCGCGCGGTTTCGGTCTCGGCAACCGCGGCGACGGCGGCATCGGCCCCGGCGACGGCGTCCTTCAGCCCTTCGAGGGTCTTGATCTCTTCGGCCATTCTCACGCGCTCCGGGTGTTCTTCGGGTTCAGGACCTTGAGATCCAGCACTTCCGGCGATTGCGCCTCGTGCGGATGCTCGTTGCCCGCGTAGATGCGCAGATTGGTCATCTGCTGGCGCGAGAGCTTGCCGCCCGGCAGCATGCGCTGCACGGCCTTCTCGATCACGCGCTCCGGATGGGCGCCCTCAAGGATCTGCCGGGCCGTGCGGTGCTTGATGCCGCCCGGATAGCCGGTGTGCCAGTAGTATTTCTTGTCATCGCGCTTGGCGCCGGTCATCTGCACCTTGTCGGCGTTGATGACGATGACGTTGTCGCCCATGTCCATATGGGGCGTGAACGACGGCTTGTGCTTGCCGCGCAGGCGCATGGCGACGATCGAGGCGAGACGGCCCAGAACGACGCCCTCGGCGTCGATCAGGATCCATTTCTTCTCGATATCCGCCGGGGTAGCGGTAAAGGTCTTCATCTCGGTCCCGTGGTATCTGGGGCGCCCGGGAGGAGCCCGGCCGCGGATTGCGGTGTTCTAAGCAATTGCGCGCGCCAGTCAAGGGCGGTGAGTTTAATTTAGTCAATAAAAATCAATGGTTTATAATTACGGTATAATAATACCCCACATAACGTGCCAGTATCGGCCCTGAGAGCGGTCCGGAATCGTCCCGTCGGCCCTCCCCCGGCCCGAAACAGCGGTGCGCAGCACCGCCGGGCCCAGGTCCTTTTCACCGCAGGATGGGCGGCCGCTTCGGGTCCATCCCCGGCGGCTTCGGGCCCCGTGCGGTCTCTGGCTCGGCCCGGGGCGCGAGGTCGAACCGCTCGCCCACCCGCGCCAGCCGGGCCAGAACCGGATCCCCGGCCGCGAGGAACATCACGTCGATGCCGCCCGCTTCGACACCGGAGAAGGCCAGTGCCTCCGAGGCCGCCCGCGCCAGCGCCGCCTCCGCCCCCTCGGCCGCCGCCTCGAAGGCGAGGACATGGCCCTGCCGCCCGCCCTCGTAGACCACCGCCGCAAGCCAGGCCGCCTGCGCCAGCCCCGCCGAGCGCGACAGGGCCCGCTCCAGCGCGCCCCTGAGCGCTGCGGGCAGACCGGCGGGCGGACCCACCTCGACCGGCCGCTCCGCCACCACCTCGGGCCCGGCGGAAACCATCTGCGCCAGCCAGTCCACCGCGTCCGCGGGCAGGAGCACCGAGGAGGGCGCGACCTCGAGGTTCACCCCGAGTCCGATCCCCTGCCCGGCCAGAAGCCCAGCCAGAACCCGCCCCGGCAGCGCGGCATAGGGCGCGGGAGCGCCCGCGAACTCGGCCAGCCGCTCCTCCTGGTCGAAGGCGAGGACCACCGGCCCCTCAGCCAGATCGAAGACACGGGGCGAGAGGTCCTCGCCCTCCGCCTCGCGTTCGAGCAGCAGGAAGACCTCGCTGTCGCAAAGCCTTGCGTAGAAGGCCAGCCGCGCCGCCCCGTCTTCGGGCGCCGCCTCCATCGCGCGATGCGCGGCGTCGAGGTCCGTTTCTTCGCTCATTCTGCCTCCAATGCCCGGCGCACCTCGGCCTGCAGGACGGGGACAAGCTCCGTCTCGAACCAGGGATGCCGCTTGAGCCATGCCGTATTCCGCCAGGAGGGATGCGGCAAGGGGATGGTGAGCGGCGCACCACTTGCCATGACCTCCCGCCAGCGGGCGACGGTCTGTGTCACCCCCTTGGCGCCGATATGCCAATCGAGCGCATGCCCGCCGACCAGCACCCGCAGCCGCAGGTCCGGCAAGGCCGCCATCACCCGGGCGTGCCAGCTTTGCGCGCAGATGGGCGGCGGCGGCAGGTCGGCGCCCCTGGCGTCATAGCCGGGAAAACAGAAGGCCATCGGCACCACGGCAACCCGGTCGCGGTCGTAGAAAGTGGCCTCGTCCATCCCCAGCCAGGCCCTGAGCCGCGTGCCCGAGGGATCGGCGAAGGGCCGTCCGGCCTCGTGCACGCGCAGACCCGGCGCTTGGCCCGCGATCAGGATACGCGCGGAGGGGCGGAACCAGACCACCGGGCGCGGCTCATGCGCCGTCGCGGTTGCAGCGAAGCGTTGGGCGCAGAGGCGGCAGGCGCGGATCTCTCCGGCGAGCCGTTCCGCCGGAGAAACGGGCGTTTCGGACATGGAGGGAGCTTACGGTGCCACACCCGGGCGCGGCAATGGCCCGCCGCCTTTCCCTGCAGTTGCCGCGCCGCAGCGTCTCGGCTAAGCCGGAGGGGCCGGATCCAAGCCCGAGGGCCCGATGTACCGCGTCTCGAACTACCTGACCCGCTTTGCGCTGAGCCTGGCCGCGGGGGCCCTCCTGGCCACGATCTGGGCCAATGTCGCGCCCGAAGGCTATTCCGATTTCGTCGAGCTGCTCCTGAGCGACCATTCCCTGATCGGCTATACCAATCCCGATGCGCTGTTTCCCTTCGGCCGCACGCTGACCATGGCCTACCTTACGGGCGATGCGTTGATGGCGCTGTTCTTCCTGTACCTCGGTAAGGAGTTCTGGGAGGCGCTGGTGCTGAGAAACGGCGCGCTCCGCGGCAGCAAGGCGGTGGCGCCGCTGGTGACCGCGGCGATCGGCGCGGCGGTGCCCGCGCTGATCTACGCGGGCCTGTCGGGCTTCATCGCCGATCCTGCCCTGCCCGCGCCTTTCGCCGGCTGGCCGATCGTCCTGGCGGGCGACGTGACGCTGTCCTATGTCATTGCGCGCTCCATCCTCGGGTCCGGGCACCCGGCGCTGCGCTTCCTGCTGCTGGTCTCCATCGCCGACGACATCCTGGCGCTGCTTGTCTCGGGTCTGGCCTTCCCGGAGGGCGGGCTGCATCCGGCCTGGCTGCTGCTGCCGCTAACCGCGAGCCTGGGGACCTGGCTTCTGTTCAACTGGCTGCCGCAGCGGCTCGACCAGGGCAGCCCGCTGGCGCCGGCCTCGGGCTTCGTGCGGCACCGCCTGTCGATTTGGCCCTATGCGCTGGCCGGCGCGCTTTCCTGGTACGGGATGCAGCAGGCCGGGCTGATGCCGGCGCTCGGGCTCCTGCCGATCGTCCCGGCGATCCCGCACACCGACCGCGCCTTCGGCGTCTTCGCCGCGGTGGAGACGCGGCTCCACGACATGCTGAACCGCATTGCGCAGCTTCTGGTCTGGCCGGTGACCGCGGGGCTGTTCCTGTTCGCGCTCACCCATGCCGGCGCGCCGATATCGGCTATCGACGAACTAAGCCTGCTGATCGCCCTTGCGCTGCTCGTCGGCAAGCCGCTGGGGTTCCTTCTCGGCGGCTGGCTTTCGACCGCCGTTCTGTCGCGCCCGCTGCCGGCTGGGATGAGCCGGGGCGACCTCGCCACCGTCGGCGCCGCCGCCGCCGCAGGGCTGGCCGTGCCGCTCTTCTCCGTCTCCGCCAGCCTGCCCGACGGCACGTTTCAGGACAGCGCACGGCTGGGGCTGATCCTCAGCGTGCTCCTGGCCCCGCTGGCGCTGCGCCTCGCCCGCGCCCTGTCGCCCTCACGATCCGGGGCCGGGACGCCGCCGGAGACCCGCCCGGCCGCCCAGCCGCCCGCCCATCCGGACGCCGACCCAGGCTGACCCCTCCGGACGGGCCCTTTGGCCGACCCTCGGCGCGCGGCGCACGGCCGGGCCGCCGGGACATGTTAACGCTTTGTTAACCAACACTCTCTAGGCCGGAACCCGGGGGCCTTGCTGCCCGGGTTAGGCCCATGATCGAGTTCCAAGACGTTTCCAAATCCTTCTGGACGGGACGACAGCGCAAGGTCATCCTCGACCGCGCGTCCTTCCGGGTGGAGCCCGGCCGCTCTCTCGGCGTTCTCGCGCCGAACGGCACCGGCAAGACCACGCTGATCAACATGATGGCGGGGCTGGAAAAGCCCGACGAGGGGCGGATCAGGCGCAGCGCGCGGATCTCCTTCCCGCTCGGTTTCATGGGCGGCGTGATCGGCAGGCACACCGGGACCGAGAATGCCCGCTACATCGCCCGGCTCTACGGGCTCGACCCCGATTACGTCGAGGCCTTCTGCCGCTACGTCTGCGGGATCGGGGAATATTTCGACATGGCCGTGGGCACCTATTCCTCCGGGATGCGCGCGCGCTTCTCCTTTTCGCTGCTGCTCGCGCTGGAATTCGACATCTACCTGATCGACGAGGGCATGCCCTCGACCACCGATGTCGGATTCAACCGCCGCGCCGGCGGCATCCTGCGCGAGCGGCTGAAGCGCTCGACGGTGGTGATCGTCTCGCACCAGGCCTCCACGATCGAGAAATTCTGCAGCCGCGCAGCGGTGCTGCGCGATGGAAAGTTCTACCTGTTCGACAGTCTGGAAGAGGCGAAGGCACTTTATGACTACCAAGCCTAGGGCCAGGAGGTTCCGCATCCGCCCCACCCCGTTCGCCGAGGCCACCGCGCGGCCGGCCGGCGGCACGGACAGCCATTTCGCACCCGCCGCGCCGGATGACGGGTTCGGCGCAGCCGTGCCGGACGCCCCCGCACGGGCCAGGACCGGAGAGGTGAAATCCGCCCGCGAGGCCGCGCTCGACGCCGAGATCGCCGAGATCCGCCGCGAGGGGCTGACAGGCCGGCAGCTTCGCACCGCGCGCCGCGTGGCCCAACGTCACGGCATCGCCGCCACCTCGGATTTCGACGCGGTGCGGCTGCTGCGCCGGCAGGGGATCGACCCGTTCGAGCGCGCCAACATGCTGGAGCTGGTGGTGCCCGAGCCCACCCTGCCCGCTGCCGCCGACGATCCGGCCGGCAAGCTGCCGCAGACCCGGCGCACCGCCCCCGCGCCCGCCCCGGCGGAGGGCGCGGCCGAAGCGGCGCGGCTGCGCGACATCATGGCGATCCAGGCCGACCTCGCCCGCCGCAGACGCCGGCGGACGACCCGGCTCTGGGCCCGGCTCGGCGCCTTCGTGCTGCTTCCGACCGCGCTTGCCGGCCTCTATTACGGCCATATCGCAACGCCCTTCTACGGCGTGCAGGCGGCCTTCGTGATCAACAAGGCACGGCAGGCCAGCGCCTCGCCCATGGCCGGGCTCTTCGCCGGCACCGGCTTCGCCTCCTCGCAGGATTCGATCAACGCCCAGGCCTACCTGCAATCCCGCGACGCGCTGGCGCGGCTGGACCGCGACCATGGCTTCGTCCGCCTGTTCGAGAACCCGAAAATCGACCCGCTCCAGCGTCTTCCGCCCGGTGCATCGCTCGAGGCCGCCTACCGGCTCTACCAGCGCGACGTGCAGGTGGGCTACGACCCGAGCGAGGGGATCATCCGCCTGCAGGTTTCCACCCCCGACCCGCGGAAATCGGTGGAATTCGCAAAGGCGCTGATCGGCTACGCGCAGGAACAGGTCGACCAGATGACCCAGAAGATGCGCGACGACCAGATGGCCGGCGCCCGGCAGAGCTACGAGAAAGCGGAGCGGAAGCTGGCCCAGGCAAATGCCCGCGTCGTCGCGCTGCAGCAGAAATACAAGGTCATGTCCGGCGACGTCGAGGTGACGCTGCTGACCAGCCAGATCAGCGCGCTCAACGCCGAGCTGAACCGCGACCGGCTCGACCTGCAGCAGATCCTGTCGCAGCCCACGCCCTCGCCCGCCCGGGTCGGCCCGCTGCGCGAGCGGATCCGCCTCATCGAGGGCCGGGTGGCGGGCCTGCGCGCCAGGCTCACCTCCAACGATGGCGAAGGCGCCTCGCTTGCGCAGGTCAACAGCCAGATCCTCGCCGCCGAGGCGGAGGTGAAGACGCGCCAGGTGATGCTCAGCCAGTCGCTTCAGGCGCTGGAGACGGCCCGCATCGCCGCCAACCAGCAGACACGGTATTTCTCGGTCGGCGTGTCTCCGGTCGCGCCGGACGAGCCGACATCTCCCCGCGCATTCCAGAATACGCTGGTGGCCTTCCTCGTCTTCGCCGGTCTATACCTGATGCTGTCGATGACCGCATCGATCCTTCGGGAACAGGTATCTGGCTGAGGATTACCAATGAAGACAGTAGAGATCGCAGGGGTCCGCACCGGCAATGACCTGCCCCTGACGGTGATCGCCGGTCCGTGCCAGCTCGAGAGCGCGGACCACGCCCAAATGATCGCGGGCGTGATGAAGGAGGCCTGCGCCAAGGTGGGTGCGGGCTACATCTTCAAGGCGAGCTACGACAAGGCCAACCGATCCTCGCTCAGTGGCAAGCGCGGGCTCGGCCGGGAGGCCGGCCTCGCCGTGCTCGACGGAATCCGCAAGGCCTTCGGCGTGCCGGTCGTGACCGATGTGCATGAGCCCGGCCATTGCGCCGAGGTGGCCGCGGCCGTCGACATGCTGCAGATCCCGGCCTTCCTCTGCCGCCAGACGGACCTTCTGATCGCCGCGGGCGAGACCGGCGCCGCGGTGAACATCAAGAAGGGCCAGTTCCTTGCTCCGTGGGACATGGACAACGTCGCCGAGAAGGTCGCCTCCACCGGCAACGAACGAATCCTGCTGACCGAGCGCGGCACCTCCTTCGGCTACAACACGCTGGTCGCCGACATGCGCGGCCTGCCCCGGATGGCCCAGACGGGCTATCCAGTGATCATGGACGCCACCCATGCGGTCGCGCAGCCCGGCGGCCTTGGCGGGTCCTCGGGTGGCGACCGGCGCTTCGCCCCGGTGATGGCCCGGGCCGCCGTCTCGCTCGGCATCGCTGGGGTCTTCATCGAGACCCACGAGGATCCGGACCACGCTCCCTCCGACGGGCCGAACATGATCCGCCTTGCCGACATGCCGGCGCTACTCGAAAGCCTGATGGCCTTCGACCGGCTGGCGAAATCCAACCCGATCCGGCTCTGATCCCGCCATCCGGCCGCAGGGCCGGAGGCCGAGGTTCAGACCGCCAAAGGAAAGAGAGTGTGTGATGACCGCCCCGAACCCGACCGTCACCCCGAACACCTGGGAATTCCTGAACGACGCGATGATCGCGCCCACAGGCTTTCGCGAATACGACGCCCGCTGGCGCTACCCGCAGGAGATCAACCTGCCCGGCATCCAGGCCCTCGGCCTCGGCCTCGGCACCCAGCTGCGCTCCAAGGACCAACCGCCGGAGATCGTCGTCGGCAACGACTACCGCGACTACTCGCTCTCGGTGAAGAACGCCCTGATTCTCGGACTGATGCAGGCCGGGATCCGGGTGACCGACGTCGGCACCTGCCTCTCGCCCATGGCCTATTTCGCGCGCGAGTACCTGGGGATCGGCGCCGTGGCCATGGTCACCGCCTCGCATAACCCCAACGGCTGGACCGGGGTGAAGATGGGCTTCACGCCGCCCCTCACCCACGGGCCCGAGGAGATGGCCGAGCTGCGCGACATCGTGCTTCAGGGCCGCGGCCAGCCCGCCCCCGGCGGCAGCCTGACCCGGGCCGAAGGCGTGCGCGAGGCCTATATCGACGATCTCTGCGGCGACTTCCGCCTGTCGCGCCCGCTGAAGGTGGTCTGCGCCACCGGCAACGGCACCGCCGGCGCCTTCGCCCCCGAGATCCTCGAACGCATCGGCTGCGAGGTCGTGGCGCTGCATACCGAGCTCGACTACACCTTCCCGAACTACAACCCGAACCCCGAAGCGCTCGAGATGCTGCATGACATGGCCCATGCCGTGGCAGCCTCGAAAGCCGATATCGCGCTCGGCTTCGACGGGGACGGCGACCGTTGTGGCGTCGTCGACGACGAGGGCGAGGAGATCTTCGCCGACAAGGTCGGCGTTATCCTCGCCCGCGACCTCGCCAAGCTCTACCCGGGTGCGACCTTCGTGGCCGATGTGAAGTCGACCGGCCTTTTCGCCTCGGATCCCGAGCTTCTGGCCGCCGGCTGCAAGGCCGATTACTACAAGACCGGCCACAGCTATATGAAGCGCCGGGTGCATGAGCTGGGCGCGCTGGCGGGCTTCGAGAAATCCGGCCATTACTTCATCGCCCCGCCGATCGGCCGTGGCTACGACTGCGGCATGCGCGTCGCGGTGGAGTTGGTGAAGCTGATGGACCGCAATCCGGGGCGCAGCTTCTCCGACCTGAAGAAGGCGCTGCCGAAGACCTGGTCGATGCCCACCCTCTCGCCCCACTGCCCGGACACCGAGAAATACAACGTGCTGGAGCGGATCATGGCCCGGCTCGCCGACATGCAGGCCGAGGGCGCGCGGCTCGGCGACCGCGCAATCTCCGAGATCATCACCGTCAACGGCGCCCGCGTGATGCTGGAGAACGGCGCCTGGGCGCTGGTGCGCGCCTCCTCCAACACGCCGAATCTGGTGGTGGTCTGCGAAAGCCCGGAAAGCGAGGCCGAACTGCGTGCGATCTTCGCGGACATCGATGCGGTGATCCGGCAGGACCCGCTCGTCGGCGCCTACGACCAGAGCTTCTGAACAAGGCCCGGGGCGGTTTGCGGGCGGGTTTCGCGCCCGCCCCGGCCGCGGTTCCGGCGCGGAACGAAGGAACCGGCAAAACCGCCCGAAAGCCTCTTGCAGCCGTCAACCGGCTTCGCTAAACACCGCGCAAGTTGGGGCGTGGCCAAGTGGTAAGGCAACGGTTTTTGGTACCGTGTACCGTAGGTTCGAATCCTACCGCCCCAGCCATCCTTTCCTAGAAAGCCAATGAAACAAGGGCCGCCGCCCTTCGCTTGGGCGCGACTGTACGACAGTCCACGAGGACTGCGACGCAGGCCGTGACACAGCCCCGTCGCCGGCCCACGGCTCTCGCTCACTCGCAGGCCCTGCCCCGGCCGCGATCCGGCCGTCGCACTTTGGCCCCGGAAGGCTGACCGCCAGATCCGGCGTCATTCCCCGCAGGGACCTCGCCGGCAAACGCCCTTCTTCCGGGAACCTATCGTCGCGCGTCTCTATCTGCGAGGTCCCCTTTCCCCGCTCCAGCCTGCGGATCCGGCCAACTCCCGCCGCCGGGCGCCAGCTCAGGCGGCGTCTTCCAGCTCGCCGATACGCGGCAGCTCCACGTAGAAGCTGGTGCCCTCGCCGGGCTTGCTGGTGAAGCTGATCCGCCCGCCGTGCCCCTCTACGATCACCTTTGCTATCGAAAGCCCGAGGCCTGAGCCAGTGGGCCGACCGCCTCCCCCGCCGGCCTGGGCGAAACGCTCGAAAAGGCGGGACTGGAACTCTTCGGGGATGCCGATGCCACGGTCGCGCACGATGATCCGCGCCGCCCCCCCGGCCGAGCGCAGCTCGACCTCCACCGCCTGCCCGGGGCGCGAGAACTTGGCGGCATTCGACAGCAGGTTGTTGAGCACCTGGATCAGCCGGTCGCGATTGCCCGGGACCACCGGCCGGCCCTCCAGCCCGATCACGCGCAGCGTCACGTCCAGCTCGGCGGCATAGCTCGCGTTGCAGGCGACAGCCTCCTCCACCACCGCGGCAAGATCCGTCGGCTCCAGCGGCATATCCATCTTGCCGGCCTCGAATTTCTCCAGGTCCAACAGGTCGTTGATCGTCACCACCAGCCGCTGCACGTTGCGCACGGCGATGCCCAGCACCTCGGCCGGCTTCTCGGCGATTTCGCCGAGCGCGCCCGCGGTCAGAAGCTTCAGCGCCCCCAGCACCGAGGTCAGCGGCGCCCGCAACTCGTGGCTGACGGTAGAGACGAAGGCCGCCCGCGCGGCCTCCGCCTGCCTGCGGGCGGTTATGTCGCGAACCACCGCGATGAAACTCTCTCGGTTGTCGAAGGACCGGTCGAGCTGCAGGCTTACCTCCACGGCGCGGCCGTCCTCGATCGACTCGTAGGAAAGGCCCTCGGCCGTGCCCTCGCGCAGCCCGGCGAGCCGGGTCCGCAGGGCGGCCTCGTCGACCTTCGGGTTGACTTCGGTCAGGGTTCGGCCGGCGTAATCCTTGCCGCTCCAGCCGAGATGGGTCAGCGCGCTCTGGTTGAGGTAGCTGACCTCGAATGTCTCGGCATCGACGACATAGACCTCCTCGCAAAGCCGTTCCAGCAGCCGTTTCTTCTGCGCGGCCTCCTGCAGGACCTTGGCCTGGGTGATGTCGGTGCGCACCGAGACCGTGCGCCGAAGCGCCCCCGAGGCATCGCAGTCGCCGACGATGGTGGTACGGGTCCAGAACCGGCTGCCGTCACGGCGGACGATATGTGTCTCGCCCGTCCATTTGCCCTCCCGTCGGATCCCTTCCACGACGTCGGGCCTGGCCGTTGTCCCCGGTGCGAAGAGGAAGGTCCGCAGCTCGCGGCCCAGCACCTCCTCGCGCGGATATCCGGTCTGGGTGACGAAACTGTCGTTGACGGAAACGGTCTGCCCGGCCGCATCGGCGACATTCACCATCACATGCGCGTCGAGCGCCTTCCAAAGCAGTTCGTGATCGCGCGGGGCATGGTCCTCGGCCGCGGTTCGGGCCTGCGCCCGCCGCCGCTTGCGGGCGGAAAGCTGCAACGTGGCCAGCACGCTCAAGGCCGAAGCGGCCGCCATGGCGGCCAGAAACAAGGCCAGCAGAGTCAGAAATGAAGAGCCGCTGAAACTCACGTCGAACATACGGGTCCAAAGGTCCAGAACAAATTACACTTGGCCTTCGCAGCCCCGCCCCCGGCTTTGAGGCGGCGGCGGGACGCATGGAACGAAAACTTGCGCCGAATTGTGCCAAAAATTTGACGGACTTCATCTGCTCGCGGAGATTGAGCGATTTTGGGGCTTTGACAACCCAGAAGTGGGAACAGCCAGGGATGTTCGGAGAGAAGCCAGGCCGAAGGCCGGCGCGGCGCTCAGACGCCGCGCTTGTTGCCCCAGATCAGGACATGCAGCTGCGGCAGGATGCGCGGTGCGAACCATCCCGCGCCCGCCGTGCGCTCGACCAGCCAGAGCATCCGGTCGGCCAGCCGCTGCGGGTCGACCGGAAGATCCGGGTCGACCTCGGGGTTGCCGGGCTGCAGGTAGAGCGGAAGCTCCGGATGGCGCGCGGCGGCGGCCTTCGCCCAGGCAAGGTCCGCCTCGTCGAAGATGACGATCTTCATGACCACCCGCCCGGCGCCCCGCCCCGCGTCGACGCAGGCCGCGAAGGCCTCCCAGTCGACCGTCTCGCCCGACGACGGCGGCTTCGGCGACAATACCAGCGTGTCGAGATCGGCGAACCAGGGCCGAGCGACGGAGCCCTGGGTCTCGCAGGCGAAGCGATAGCCCTCGGCCCGGCCCGCCGCGGTCACCGGCGCAAAGTCCTGGATCGCGGGGTTCCCGCCGGAGATCGAGACGGTCAGCGGCACCCCGCCGGAGAGGCGGCGCACCTCGGCCCAGACCGCCGCCGGCTCCATCGGCGCCCAGGTGTGGCGATAGGCGCTGTCGACGGCGTGGAGGCTGTCGCACCAGCTGCAGCGGTAATCGCAGCCGCCGGCGCGGATGAAGACCGTGGTCTCGCCGATCAGCGCGCCCTCGCCCTGGATCGTCGGCCCGAAGATCTCGGCGATGCGCAGCGTCACGGCCGGTACTCCGCCCAGGTCTTGAGCGTCTCGCTGACGCGCGCGGCAGCGGTCTCGGGCCAGCGCGCGTGGCACCAGTCGAAGAAATGCTTCGCCAGCCGCTCCGCCGTTGCCGGCCCCTCGATCACATCGTTCAGGTGGCGATGGTCGAAGCGGGTGTCGATATACTCCTTCAGCGGCGCCAGCGCGCGGTAGTCGCGCACGAAACCGTCGGCGTCGAGGTCCTCCGCCGCGAGTTCCACCACCACCACGTAGTTATGGCCGTGAAGCCGCGCGCAGGGGTGATCCTCTGGCAGATGGTCGAGCTGGTGAGAGGCGGAGAAGTGGAACTCCTTGGTGATGCGGTACATCAGCCGTCCGCCCGCCCGGCCACGGCGGCGCGCCAGAACTCTGGGTCTTCGTAGATGGTCGGATCTTCAACCCCGGCGAGGTGGAAGGCCTCACGCCGCTCGACGCAGGTGCCGCAGCGCCCGCAGTGATGCGCGCCGCCCTTGTAGCAGGACCACGTTTCGGCAAAGGGCGTGGCGTATTTCGCGCCGGCGGTGACGATGTCGGCCTTGGTGCGGTGCACGAAGGGGGTGTAGAGGCGCACGTCCGCATAGCCGTCGAGCGCGGCCTTCTGCATCGCCTCGAACGCCTCGGTGAACGCGGGGCGGCAGTCGGGATAGATGAAATGGTCGCCGCCGTGGACGGCGGTAGCCACGGCCTGATCGCCATTCGCGGCCGCAACGCCGAAGGCGATGGCCAGCATGATGGCGTTGCGGTTCGGCACGACCGTGATGCGCATCGTCTCCTCGGCATAGTGGCCGTCGGGGACGTCGATGTCGTCGGTCAGGGCGGAGCCGGTCAACGCCGCGCCGATCGGGCGCATGTCGATCAGGTCGTGCGGCACGCCGAGGCGGGCCGCCGCGCGGGCGGCGTAGTCGAGCTCCTTCTTGTGCCGCTGGCCATAGTCGAAGGAGACGAGGCGGGTCAGTTCGTGTTCCGCGGCGACCACATGGGCGAGCGAAACTGAATCCAATCCGCCGGAGCAGATCACGATGGTTTTCATTTTGATCCCTTGTTTTGATACCCCGGGTGGGCTGCGACCGGGAGGTAGAGAAACGGACATGCCGCGAACGACGCGGGCTTCTAGCAGGCGCCGAGGGGAATGGTCAACGCCCCGCCAGCGCGCGCGGAGGAGGGCCAGCGCCCGTCCGCGGGTGGGGCGGTGAACGGTGCGCAATGAATGCGCGCCCTACGCGGGGAAGAGGGACGGGGCCCGTCCGCGGGCGGGCGCTAGCGGCGGCTAAGGTCTGTCCGTTTATGGTTTAATCGCCCCCTTGAATTCGTCGGGGCGGCAGACTCACCAATAGCGCCCGCCCTCGGGGGCGGACGGGCGCTGGCCCGGCGGGCTTCGCCCGCTGTTTCGGGCCGAAGCGCGCTGGCGGTGACGCCGGGCCCTGCCCCCTCAGGCCGCGTCGCGCTCGTCGGGCCTCGCCCTGGGAAAGCGCAGCCAGAAGGTCGTGGTGCCGCCCGGCGTGGAGCGGAAGCCGATCTGGCCGTCCATCCGCTCCACGATCTCCTTGGAGATCGACAGGCCCAGCCCGCTGCCCTCCCGGCTGCGGGTGGAAACCTCGGCGACCTGGCTGAACGGCTCGAAGACCCGCTCTCCGAAATCCGCCGGGATGCCGGGGCCGGTGTTGGTGACCGAGATCGTCACCGCGCCGCCGTCGCATTCGACCCGCGTCACCACCTCGGTCTCCGGGTCGGAGAACTTGGCGGCGTTCGACAGAAGATGGCCCATCACCTGCTTGAAGCGAAACCGGTCCAGCACCGCCAGCGCCTCTTCCGCCCCCTCGATCGGCGCGAAGCTGACGCGGAAGCGGTCGGCGACCGGCCGGACCTCGGCCAGGCTCTGCTCGACCAGCGGGGACACGTCCTGCGCCGACAGCGCCAGGTCCATCTGGCCCGAGGAGAAGCGCTGCATGTCGAGCAGATCGTCCACCAGCCGGCCCAGCCGGTCGCAGTTCTGCGAGGCGACCGCCAGCAGCCGCCCGGTCCGCTCCGGCAGCGTCGAGGCCATGGTGCCCATGATCAGCTTCACCGCCCCGGTGATCGAGGTCAGCGGCGTGCGCAGCTCGTGGCTCACCGTGGCCACGAAATCGGCCCGCATCCGGATCAGGCGTTCCTGCTCGGTCACGTCGACGATCTGGCCGACGAAGCGCGGCGGCCCGCCCCGGCTGTCGCGCAGGATCCCCGTGGTGAGCAGGCCGAAGCGCTCCGTTCCGTCGGGGGCGACATAGCTCCTGCGCTCGACGTGAGAGAGGATCTCGCCCGACATCAGCCGGCCCAGCGCCTCACGGTCGGCAAGAACCTCGGCCGCCACCGGAGCTGCGTCCAGCCCCGGGTCCAGCAAGGTCTCGCGGTCGAAGCCTGTGTAGGCACAGAAGGCGTCGTTGACGATCTCGAACTTGCCCCGCAAGTCGAAGACGGCCATCGCCACCGGCGTGTTGGCGATCAGCTCGCGCATCTCCGCCTCGCGGTACTCGGCCTGCTCCAGCGCCTCCCTCAGCGGCGTCACGTCGGTCATCGTACCCAGAAGCCGCTGCGCCCGGCCATCGGCGTCGCGGGCGACCACCTTGGCGTCCGATCGCATCCAGCGCCAGCGCCCGTCGACCAGCCGGAAGCGGTACTCCACCGTCACACCGTCTGTCCGCCCGGCAAAGCACTCTTGGTCCCCCGCCTGGATCGCCGGCATGTCGTCGGGATGCACCCGCGCCAGCCATTCGGCCTGGGCGTCCACCTCCGCCTCCGGCCCGAAGCCCGCCAGCCTGAGCCAGGCCTCGGAGGCGAACAGCCGGTTGGTGGCGAGGTCGAGCTCGTAGACCCCGATCTGGCTTCCGTCGAGCGCGAGGTTCCAGCGCCGCTCGGCCGCCTGCAGGTCCAGCACGCCGTTATGCATCTCGGTGACATCGGTGAGGATGAGGACGCTCACCTCCTCGTCGTGCTCGTCGGTGTAAGAGGTCGCCCGGCACTCCAGCCAGCGCTTGGCGCCGAGCGGCGTCGTGACCGCGATCGGGCCGGTCTTCAACCGCCCGTGCCGCAATGCCTCGGCATCGAGTGCATGCTCGCGCCACAGGTCCGGCATCAGCTGGCCCAGGCTCATGCCGACCAGCGCCTCGCCATCGCGGCCGAACTTCCGCGGGGCGGAATTGTTGGCGAAAATCACCTCCGACCGGGCGTTCAGGAACAGGATCCCGACCGAGGCGCTTTCGATGATCGTCTGCAACTTGCGGCTTTCGATCGCCAGCTGCCGGGTCCGCTCCACCACCTTGGCGCGGACCGCGCGTTCACGCTCGTAAAGCACGGTGACCAGCGCAGAAAGAAGGATGCTCAGCACGATTCCGGCCAGAAGCGCGATCTGCGGCTCGTAGCTGCGGGTCAGCGCCTCGAAGGTTGGCGTGCTCTCAAGGCGCAGGACCCACAGCCTCTGGAACAGCGTGAAGCTGCGATCGGTGCTGAACTGCGGCCCAGTCGGCCGGTCGAGGCCGATCACCTGCTCGTCCGGCACCGCGCCGCGGTTGGCGACGATTTGCAGCTGGCCGGTCAACGTGCCGGCAGGCCGGCCAAGACCGAAGCTGCGCTGCGCGTCGAGCAGCAGGAAGGACCAGCCGTCGAGGGCGGCAAGCCGGTCCTCACGCGTCGCGATGGATCGGTGATCGCTGTAGATCGGCTGAAGCAGCACATGCCAGCGCACCCCGCGCGCCGCCACGGCTGACGAGGCGCCGCCCGGCAGCCGGAAGCCGGTGCTGATCGTCGCCCGTCCGCTCGCCGCGGCCTCCATCGCAGCAGCCGCAATCCCCGGCATGGCGGCCAGATCGCGGCCCGCCAGCCCCGGGGCGCCCCCGAAGCGGCGCTCGGCCACTGTCGTGAGCGACCCGCCCTTGCCCGGCGCGATCACCCCGATCGCATCGGCACGCGACAGGGCGTGGGCGTCGAGCCCGTCGAGGATCTTCTGAGCCGCAACCGCGTCCACCCCATTGCCAAGCTCCAGCGCATGGGTGGTGGTGTCGAGGATGTCCGACATCGCCCGCATCCGCCGCTGTAGGCCGACCTGCGCGTGATCGGCGGCAAGGCCGAACAGATCCTCGCGCTGGCCGGTGACGACATGGCCGATCCCGATGCTGAGGAAGACCGCGATAAGCACGCCCACCAGCGCGATGAGGCTGGACCCGAGGTTGGCCCGAGCCACCCGTCGCCCCCTCCAGCGCAGGCTGCCGGCCGGCCGGGTCGGAAAGAGCGCCGCCACCGGCAGCATTAACACCACGCCCAGTGTATTACCCAGCCACCAGTCAAGGCCGAAGCCGAGAAGCAGGGAAAGGCCCGCGCCCGCCGCCTGCCCGCCCCCCATCCCGCCGGCCAGCACCAGTGCCGGAAACGCCACCAGCGCGGCCAGCAGCGTGGCCACGGGCCCGGCCGACAGCAGGATCCACCCGATGTCAGCCCAGCCCCGCAGCGCCAAGGGATCGGCCCGCCGCCGCCGCACCAGCGCAACCGCGATCAGCGGCTGCAGCGTCGCTCCCAGGGCCAGGGCCAGCATCCCGCCCGCCGTCAGTCCCAGCCCGGCCCCTTCGGAAATTCCCGGCAACAGCCCGTGCAGGGACAGCGCATAAAGCAGCAGCATGCCCAGCGGCACCCCGGGCCAGAGCCTGCGGCCATGAAACAGAAGGGCCGCCACGGCGATCCCGGCCGCCGGCCAGATCAGCGCGGCGCCCACGCCATCGACCGGCGCGCTCAGAAGCCGGCCGAGCCAGCCCGCCGCCGCGTAGGCGAGTGCCAGAAGAAATATTCCGCGCGCGAGCCGCACGGCCTGAGACGGGCCGGCCTGCATGACGTTTCCCTTCCACGCCCCATCCCGAGAGCAGCACACCGAACTCGCACAACTGACTCGTGAAACCTGAGAAAACGGTAAAAGTTACCAGTACCCCTCCCGAAACTAGGTTCGGGTCGCGCATACGCTGCGCGATGTACACACTCGGGAGGCGTCGTTTGCTCTTCCTCAGTGCTGGCCTTGCGGCCGGTCCTTGTCTTTGACCGAGAACGGTCCACTCGCACTCACCGGTCGGCCCCCGGCCTTGCCCGACGGCGAGGGGGCGACCGGTTTGCCACTAAACCACTACCGGCTGGCGCCGGTAGGTTTGTGCTGCCCATGCAGCTCCAAATACTGAAGTATGATGTCGTCGGTCACGTTGCCCGAGGTGGTCGAGAAATACCCCCGGGCCCAGAACCGTCTGCCCCAGTACCGCCTACGGATCTCCGGAAACTCGCGCTGGACCTTATGGGACGATCGCCCCTTGATCGTCCGCATCACATCCGAGATCGACCGGTTCGGTGGCACCGACAGGAACATGTGCACATGGTCCCGGGCCAGCACGCCCTTGACGATATGCACGCCCATCTCGGCGCAGGCCTGGCGGATGATCTCGCGGATCCGCTCCCGCAGCTCGCCATCGAGCACCTTGTAGCGATACTTGGTGCAGAACACGACATGATAACGGTGATAAAATCGGGTATGCCCGCCAGTAGAATAAGCCATGACCTTCCCTCCCGGTTTTGAAGCCTTACCCCTTCGGGGGCTTCAAAACCGGGAGGGAAGGTCATCCGGATTCACGCTGAAGCGGACCGGCTGGAAGCCGGTGGTTTGTATCCGGTTGCCGGAAAATCAACCTATGGAGGAAAAAATCACAAGTAAACATGCAATTTCGGAACCTGAACACCGTTCCCAGCCCCGTTAAGCGCGAAGCGGTGCGGCCGTCGCGGCCGGCTCCGGGCGCATGGCAATACGCAGGATCAGCGCGGCGAGCAGCGGGAAGACCAGCCCCGCGACCGACAGATGCGGGTGCGCGGGATCGACGGTCGCCGTCTGTCCCCCCGCCTGCAACATGGTATTTTCCACCACCCCCCAGCTGCAGGCCGTCCAGCCCGCCGCGAAGATCAGGACGGTCTCGACCCGCCCCAGCCGCGCCGCCAGCCGCGGTGCCAGCAGCGCCATGGCCAGAGCGTAAAGCGGCATGTCGTAGTCATAGACATAGGGGCTGACCAGAAGCGAGGCGATCAGCGCGAGGCCCAGAAGCGCCTCCTCCGGAAGGCTCGCCCGGGTCAGCCGGTAGAGCGTCACGATCACCACCAGCGCAAGGGCCGCCTGCACCGTCAGTGCAGCATCCGCCGGAACCCCCAGCGTGGTCAGCGCCGCGTAGGTGGAGGTCATGCGGTAAAGCGGAAAGAGCCCCTCTTTCAGCGCATGGCTCGTTTCCGCCGCCCCGTGCAGAAAGACCGGCCAGATCTCCGGCCCGAAGGCCAGCGTCGCCAGAAGCCCGCTTGCCACCGCGCTCACTACCGCCCAGCCCAGCATGTCGTAGCGCCGCCGGAACAGGACCAGCGCCAGCAGCCCCACCGCCAGATGTGGCTTGATGACCAGAAGGCCCAGCGCAATCCCAGCCCGCGCGTCGCGCTTCAGGAAGCCGATCGCGAAGAGCCCGGCAAGGATCGCCGTGATGAAACCGTTCTGCCCGGCGGCGGCATTCACCATCACCGCGGGGTAGGCGAAGAGAAATGCCCAACCGGCCCGAGCCGGCCCGAGCCGGGTGAGCAGCCACAAGAACCCGCCCAGCCCCAACCCGACGAACAGAAGATAGCTCGGCGCCATCGGCCCCAGCCCCAGCAGCGCCGCGACCAGGTCGAACTGCGGCGGATAGGCCCAAGGCGCGAAGACATGAGGGCTGTCGGTCGCGACGGCCTGGATCTGTGAGAAGGCCTTGATGTCATAGGCCGTGGCAAGCCGGCCCTGCCAGATCAGCTCGCCAACCTTGTGGAAGATCTGGAAATCCATCACCGGCTCTGTGGTGGAGGTCAGGATCTTCTGCAGCATCTCGTAGACCGGATAGGCCAGCAGAAGCACCGAAGCCGGCCCGAAGGCCGAGATCAACTGATCCCGCCATTCCACGAAGGACCGCGGGCGCCGCGGCGGGGCCGCCTCCGCACCCTCGCCCGATGCCCGCATCACCGATCCGGTCTCCATTCCAGCCTCCACCAGCCCCGTTTGCGCAACAATGCCGGCAAAAGATGGCCATTTCCCGGCGAAGCTCGGAACAATCCGCGGCGCTTCGGGTCTATTACGAGGCGGCCCCGTCGGTGAACTGCAGCCGCGCCAGCCGGGCATAGAGCCCGCCCCCCGCGACCAGGTCCTCGTGCCGGCCCTGATCGACGATCCGCCCCGCCTCGAAGACGACGATGCGGTCGGCCTTCTTCACGGTGGCAAGTCGGTGCGCCACGATCAGCGTCGTCCGGCTGGCGCTCAGCCGCTCCACCGCCTCCTGCACCAGCCGCTCGCTCTCCGCGTCGAGCGCCGAGGTCGCCTCGTCCAGAAGCAGGATCGGCGCATCGCGCAGGATCGCCCGGGCGATGGCGATGCGCTGCTTCTGCCCGCCCGAAAGCATCACGCCGCGCTCGCCGACGAAACTGTCGTAGCCGTCGGGCAGCGCGCTCAGGAACCCATGCGCCGCCGCCGCGCGCGCCGCCGCCTCGACCTCTGCGTCCGAGGCCTCCGGGCGGCCGAAGCGGATGTTCTCGCGCGCCGAGGCGGCGAAGATCACCGGATCCTGCGGCACCAGCGCGATCGCCCGGCGGAAATCGCCGCGCGCCATGTCGCGAAGGTCGATCCCGTCGATCGTAACGCGCCCCTCGGCCGGATCGTAGAACCGCTGCAGAAGCTGTATCATCGTGGTCTTGCCCGCCCCCGAGGGCCCGACGAGCGCCACCGTCTCTCCCGGCGCGACGGCCAGGTTCACCCCGTCGAGCGCCGAGACCCCGGGCCGGGTCGGGTAGCGGAAGCCCACGCCCTCGAAGGCCACCGCCCCGCGCGCCGGGCGCGGCAGCGGCACCGGGCGGGCCGGGTCGGTCACGCTGTCCTCGGCGCCCAGAAGCTCGACCAGCCGCTCGGTCGCGCCGGCGGCACGCTGCAACTCGCCCACGATCTCAGAAAGCGCCGCGACGGCGCCGGCGACCAGCACCGAATAGATCACGAACTGGATCAGCGCCCCCGCGCTCATCTCCCCGGCGCGAACGTCGCGCGCGCCGATCCAGAGGACGCCCACGATCCCGGTGAAGACGAGAAATATCACGATCGCCGACATCACCGCCCGCGCCCCGATCCGCGCCCGTGCCGCGCGGAAGGCCTTTTCCGTCACCTCGCCGAAGGCCTCGCGGCTCTCGGCCTCATGAGTGAACGCCTGCACCGTCTGCGCCGCCAGGAGCGCCTCCGACGCCCGGCCGGAGGAGGCGGCGATCCACTCCTGGTTCTCCCGGCTGAGCCGGCGCAGCTTGCGGCCCAGCACGATGATCGGCACCACCACGGCGGGTACGATCAGCAGCACCAGCCCGGTGAGCTTCACCGAGGTGTAGAGCATTAGCCCCAGCCCGCCGACCATCATCAGGACATTGCGGAGCGCGATCGAAAGTGAAGAGCCGATGACCGACAGGATCAGCGTCGTATCGGTGGTCAGCCGGCTCAGCACCTCGCCGGTGAGGATCTTCTCGAAGAAGGCGGGAGAGAGCCCGATCACCCGGTCGAAGAGCGCGCGGCGGATGTCGGCCACCACACGCTCGCCCAGCCTCGTGACGAGGTAGTAGCGCGTGCCGGTGCCAAGCGCGAGCAGCGTGGCGATCCCCAGCGCCGCACCGAAGTAGGCGTTCAGAAGATGCGCATCGACGCCGTTGAACGTGTCGACGACCCGGCGCACCGCGATCGGCAGGATCAGCGAGAGCGCGGCAGTCAGCACGAGCGCCGCGAGCGCGGCGAGAGCCATCAGCCGATAGGGCCGCACGAAGGGCCAGAGCCCGCCCAGCGATCCGATCCGCCTCGAGCTGTCGCGCTTCTCCAGAATCTGCGGTCCGCGTGCCATGGCCCCTCCGCTTTCCAGCGCCTTAAGCTGCCCCGGCGCCCCCGGCAAGCCAACCCCGCCGCGCCGGCTCGGGTCCTGCCGGCCCCGCGGCGACCCCACAGGGGTCGGCCGGGGCCGGCGAGCATCCGTTCAGGACCCCATTTCCACAGCCAAAAGAGCGCCTTGCGCCTCGAAGCTCAGGCACCATGCGCGCTTGTCTCGATCCGTCAGGAAGTTGGAGCGGGTGATGGGAATCGAACCCACGTATTCAGCTTGGAAGACAAGCGCTCAAATGAAAACTTTTTCTTTTAAAACAATATTTT
>NZ_RRYH01000025.1 GCF_004010155.1 Solirhodobacter olei
ACAAGCGCTCAAATGAAAACTTTTTCTTTTAAAACAATATTTTACATCGAAGTCACTGCCAATTTTGTCGGAAAATTGTCGGAAAATAAATTGTGGAGCGGGTGATGGGAATCGAACCCACGTATTCAGCTTGGAAGGCTGCTGCTCTACCATTGAGCTACACCCGCACCGGTCCTAGTCCCATATTTTACGACATCTCCAAGGTCAAGCGGCATGACCGATGACCGTCATAGGGGGGGGGCGACGTCCGCCCGCCCCCCGGGGAGCGTACGGCGTCAGCGAATCTCTACGGTACGATAGCGCAACATCGGTTCGCGGCAGGGAGCCTGAGGCCAAGCGACGGTACAGCGCGGCGAGCGAAACGAACGGCAGGTCCCGGGCCGTGACAGGACCGTCCGGTTGGAGGCCGGAAAAATGACGAAGCCGACATTGGTGGTCCGTAAGCGACCATCAATTTCATGCGGTCGCCGACGGCCATTACGACTGCACATTTGGCTCCGAGTTAATTGACCGGAACTGAAGAATTTGGTTCTAAATTCCCTCTGGTGGTCGGGAGTGTTCTGCAACAGAAACTCAAGCACCGAAGGAAGAACCTACGACTAACCGAAGGAGCCCATGGCGAAGAACGCAACGACTGCGCTGAGCGTCGCCTTTTCCATTTTCCCACGTGTCTTGGCAGAGCGTGAGAGTCTCTATGGTCTTGGGATTTAGGATATAAGAGCACCATGGCTCGGGACGACTTCACAGCGCCAACGAAGAGGAGGTTAGCAGGTCGCGCCGGGCATCGCTGCTCGAACCCCGACTGCAGGGCGTCCACCATCGGCCCTCAGCCGGGTGGTAGCGGCGTCATCAATCTGGGCGCGGCTGCTCACATTACCGCAGCCGCGCCGGGGGGCCCGCGGTATGATGATAGTCTTTCTCCCGAACAACGGCGTGACGATGCAAACGGCATCTGGCTGTGTGCCAACCACGCCAAGGCTGTTGACTCCGATCCAAAGCAATTCACCACGAAACTCCTGAAATCCTGGAAGTCGAGCGCGGAAAAGCGTGCGCTCGAAGAGCTGATGGGTCGGGGCAAGCCGCCGACACTTCCGCTGGTAGCCTCTATCGCTGAAATCCGCACCAAGGCGTTGGCCGCAGCGGAGAATTACAATGCCGGCTTCACGCAAGGACCGCGTTGGCCGAGCCACCCGGTCAAACTGAACCTGCGCTTGGTACGCGACGACCTCCACGAGTCATTTGACGCCGACACGCTCGCAGAGGCTACAGCCTCGTTCGATCAGCTAGTGATTCTTGCGCCGCCTGGCACCGGCAAGTCCACGTCACTGCTCCAGACGGCGCAGGCAGTTTGCGAGCGGCGGGGGGTGCCGGCCGTCTTCGTGCCGCTCGGGGAGTGGTCCGCTTCCGGCAAGTCGCTGATCGAATTCGTGCTGGCCGCGCCTAGCTTTGCGTCGTGCAATCGGGACGATCTCGATGTGCTGGCGTCGGAGGGCGAGCTGCTTTTGGCTCTCGATGGATGGAACGAACTCGATCAATCGTCGCGCAAAAAGGCGTCCGCTGAAATCAGCTGCCTGCGTAGAGGTTTTCCCGACCTCGGGTTCATCGTCAGCACGCGGCGTCAGGCGCTTGATGTTCCGATCCGCGGCATACAGGTCGAGATTGACCTTCTGACCGAAGAGCAGCAGCTCGAAATCGCCCAGGCCGCGCGGGGTGAGGACGGGCCGGTCCTCCTCGATAAGGCCTGGCGAACGCCCGGCGTCCGCGAGCTGGTCGAGATCCCGCTCTATTGTCGAGCACTGCTCAGCAGCACCGGGAACGGCGACCTCCCCCAAACCAAAGAGGAACTCCTACGCCACTTAATCCGCGAGCTGGAGGCGGCGCCAGAGCCGGCCGAGGAGCTGCGCAATCTTCTTTCTGGGCGCCACGGTGACCTCCTGACGGCGCTTGCCGTCGAGGCAACCTCCCAAGCAAACACCAGCATTACCGACGCAAGGGCTCGCGCCGTGGTGACCGATGCTGAGACCGTCTTAATTGACGCCGGCCAACTCACCGTCCGGGTCGAGCCGATGGTTGTGCTCGATACGTTGGTGGCACACCACACTTTGGTGCGGGGCGCCGGCCCTGCTAGCGACGTCGCGTTCCAGCACCAGCAGATTCAAGAATGGTACGCCTCGAATGAGGTTGAAGCCCTTATGTGCCAGGCCGCAGGCGGCCAGAAGGACGCTAACGAAAGCCTCCGACGGCGGGTACTCGACAATCGAGAATGGGAAGAGCCCATCTTCTTCGCCGTCGAAAGGCTTTCAAGGACGGGCCCCGATGGCGCCGCCGCCGTCGCGGGCGCGATCGTCGCCGCGTTGGCGATCGATCCAATGCTTGCGGCCGAAATGGTCTTTCGATCATCGGACCAAGCCTGGACCCTGGTCGGACCTGCGGTCACCGATCTTGCTAAGCGCTGGCATTCCCCCGGGGCAGTCGATCGAGCTTTTGGGTTCATGGTCCGCACCGGCAGGCCGGACTTCGCCGACGCCCTGCGCAAAGTGATCGAAGGTGGGGACCGCAACGCTCGCATCGAAGCAATCCGCGCGGCGCCGCGATTCCGCTCCGCGTCGCTTGGACTGGATGCTGGGGCTTGGGTTGCAACACTGCCGGCGGACGCCCGAGAGGACGTCTTGTCGGAAATCGCTATGAAGGGCGACATCAGGGCCCTGGAGTTCGTAACGGCCATCGCTGAAGCCGACACCACGATCTCAGTGCGTGTAGAGGTGATCGAAGCGCTGGCTTTCCGCCAAGCCAACCGGTTGGCGGCTCGTCTCCTGAATTCGTCGCCTGATGAAGTCTGGCGCACGATCGCCAGTAAGAGATATCCGGAACAGCTCGACGATCCTGAAATAGATCGCCGGCTTGCCACCGAGCGAGCCAACATCGCCAAAGAGGGCCAGGACCCGTTGTCAAAGCTCCGACATGCCGCTGAGGTTACTGACGACCTCACCGAGGTCGTCTCCAACGCGATCGCTGATCCAGCATTCCCGGCCCGGGACCAACACGCGGCTCAGGTGGTGTCGGCGGCTCTTCGTACCCAGGCGACCGGCGTCCTCAACGGGCTGGTGAAGCGGCTCGCGGCGCGATTGGAGATTCCCTTTGGCCTTGACGATGAGCTTCGCGCGAGCGCTTTGCAGTTCGATGACGGGCCGATCGTGGAGGCCGTGCTCGACCCCGCAACACAAAGAAATATCGCGCACTCCTGCTCGACATTGATCGGGCCAACCACGGTAATCAGACTGATCGACGAGTACCTCTCCGTCTGCGCTCGACTCGAAGGAGGCAACCAGGCCGCCAAAGTGGATGCCGACCGTCGCACCGCATTGATGGGCCTAATTTCGTCGACACGTCCAAGCTCATTCGCGGCGGCTCTGATCTCTCTCGCTCCGCCTGAGGGGGTCTTAGGTACGGGAGTGATGGCGGACCTCATCGCTCGTCACGGGAACGGCGACTGCAAAGCCCGGCTGCCTCTCGCCGAGGACAAGCGCCAAGCTTTGGTTGCGATCTTCCAGAAATCTGCCGAGACGCTTCTGGCAATCGAACCGCCGCCGCAGCAAGTCTTCCACAAGCTGGCGCGTGCCATCGGCCGCTTGGGATCGCCGGAGCTGTTGCCGGCCCTCGAACGGATGCTCGACAGGGACCTTGGCGCCCTACGCGAACAACAGTACCGGCCGCCCGTTCGACTTCTTTCTACGGATCAATACAGCCGAGCTTTGAAGGAGATCGGGACACCTGAAGTTTGGCCTATTCTTATTGCTCGGCTGACTGAAGTTAATTTCGGATTCGCCGCTGCGTTAGTCCTCAAACATCTCGCGGATCGGGAGAACGGGCTGTCAGATCAAACGCCGGCCGCGCACTGGCCAAACTTCGCTGTCGCAGCACAGCGCAGGTTGGACAAGGCGGACGCCACGGCGGAGAGCGATGCACCTCCAGCCGATGCTGTCTTCAATGCGGTGGCGCAGCTTCGGCGCGAAGGATCGAGTGACAGGGAGAAGCAGTTGGCGCTCAGCCTTGCCAAGGTGGGCACCATGCTTCCTCACGCAGATCATCGTGAGGACATTGAAGCCCTCCTGCAGATGCCATATCGCGTGGAGCGGCTCGGCCTTCTTCAAGCTCTCGTTTCAGATGGTGAGACCGTCGCCGCTGACGTTGTCCTCGCCGGTATTCACGAATTCCTCGAGGCAGCCAATACGGCCCCTTGGAAGCAGCAACAGAATCTCTTCGAGTTGGATGAGTGGTTGGCGTTGCTCGCGTTTTCGGACCATCCAGACGCAATCGTCGAGGCTGTTGGTGGGCTTCCCGATCAAATTCGCCATCCAACGAACCTACGCCGGCTCCTGTCCGCGCTGGCACATGCACCGGGACCATGGCATCGGATTCTGCTCGAACTCGCCGAGCGAGATGTTTCGTTCTACGGAGAATACGAGTGGCTTCAGGCACTGATGGCCCGCCGCGGCCCGGAAGCCGTGACAGCGCTTCTCGACCTGGCAGGTGACGGCAAAATCGCCAGCGGAAGAGGCGCCGCCGATGTCTGGAGCCTTACGCGCGAACTTGTAAGCCAAGAAGCCAGCTGTCCTGCCCTCCGCGCACTGTTGAGGGACTATGCTCGGAACGGAGTCGGAGCCGCGAAAGCTATCGCATTGACGGCACTAGCCGTAGCGCCTACGGCTGACGATCTGCTCTTGATGATTGACCTATATGTCTCCGACGGAAAGCCGTTCGACGGGGCAATGGGTGAAGCAGTGCGGAGGCTCGCGCTGGCCGAACATACGCATGAAGATTGGAGGGGAGCCTACGAACTCGTCCCAAAGCAGCTCAACGGCTTGCGAAAACAGCTGTTTGCAATGACAGCCGCGGACTCACCTGCTGCGCGCTTGGCGTCAGCTTGCTTGAACACGATTGGGGCGATCCGCGATGAGTACGGCGCACCGAATGACGAGTGCCGGCATCCCGATATCGCCTCCGACCGTCCCTGGCCTCTTCCGGTAGAGATAGCAGCCTGAGCTTAGAGGCGGCGTGCCTTGTGCGCTTGGTCAAGGTCTTGGATCACGGCGAATAAGCCGGCGCGCGCGGTAAGTGCGGTGGCTTTGCTGCAGGCGACACCTGTGCGAGCCAGTAGGGCGACCGCCAAGTTTCCATTCGGCCACTCTTCTCCGGGCCCTCTCGACGCTATAGCTTCCAGAGGAGTAACGCAACGAATCGGATTGCTAATGCAGGTAACGAGCTATGGACTCTTTTGGCGAGCCGATGAAATCGAGTGGTTTCCCGGGAACGGGATAACAAACGAATTTCGCCTCCTTGGTCGGATCGGAAAAAATCGTCCCAGCATCAGGGTCGCGGATTTTCGTCGCCAGCAGGGAATTTACATTCTGTTTGACGAATACGGACCTGCCTATGTCGGCCTTGCGAAGGGCGAACGTTTAGGGGCGCGTCTCCGCGATCATAGGCAAGACCACCTTGCTGAGAAGTGGGATCGCTTTTCATGGTTCGGCTTTAACCCTGTCGGAGCAACACCGGACGCTGAGGGTATTCTTTCACTCGATCAGCCACGTAGCGACGTCACAGAGGATACGTCAGCAACCATTGGAGATCTTGAGGCGCTGTTAATTGCCGCAATGGGTCCGAAGCTTAATCAACAAAAGATGCGTTTCGACGAGGCCGAGAAATGGGACCAGATCGGCTACTGGGAGTGGGATGAAACCTACCGGCGTCGCGTTTCTCCTTAGCGCAGAGACCTGCCGGTCAGCAAGCCGCTCTTGGCGGACAGAATGCGCAGGTAGCGGACGATCGCGGCACCGCTCTGGGCAACCAAGACGCGGACAAACTGCCTTTCGTGCCACCTGAACTTGTCGCGTCCCGTATTTTTTGTGCATTAGGTAACTGCGCATGCTACCTTTATTTATCCTACGCTTAATGCGTAAAATCTACTCAATAGGCCTTATGCGCACACGAAGTGCAGCGTGCTTTAATGCATCTACGGGGCCATTATCACTCATAACGTAGTGGTTAGAAGTCGGCCCATTCGCCAACTTATCGTAAAGACATTTACTCACACGCAGTCGGGTTGGCTCAACCCAAGAGTAGAGGCTTGCGCTTATGATTTCATCAGTGATAATATCAATGTATTCGTTATGACGGACGCCGATCGCAACCTCATGCTTATGCTCAAGATCTTCGACTAAACTATCAAATGTGATAATTTTAAAATCGTCTCGTTCCTGGCCGCGAATAAGGGATCGGCGAATCTCGTTTCCAGAGTACTCACTACGCCGCCCAAAAACCAAGACAAACTTGTTAAAAGTCGGATTTGATGCCGCCATATGGTGCGGAACTTGGATTGCGCTCACTGTGGATAGAAATGCATTCTGATTACCGCGATCAAACCAAGCTCGCCATTGGTTGATCTGCTCAAGAGCGCTAATGAAATCGCCATGAAACTCATTCGTGTTTTTCTTGAAAAAGCGCGACTGCGGCTTTTCAAGCTCGATGAACACGGCATTCCAATCGTCCGAACTCTTTGAAAAGTAGAAGAAATCTGATTTGTAATCAGGGCCGAACGCAAGTTTGCGGAGGACTATGGAGCAACCAATTCCATGGTTCTGTACAAACTCACGCGGTATCAAGCGCGTATTTTGCTCCAAGAACGCCTGGTATACTTGCTCTCGCCCCTCCTGACCCAAGAGCCGGATGTATTCTTCGCGCAGCTTTTCCGGATCCACCACCTTTAACCTCTCTTTCTGCCCAATATCAATTCCTTACTTCGGTCAAGCCTAGCGGGCTCCTGGGCCCAAGAAAACCGCAGCGAATTTCCAGACGGCTCGCCCCATACATTCGCCAAGTTTCTGATAATCTCAAGTCGAAAGACACGAATGTTCGCCTTCGGGCGCACCTGTCGAAATCCGGCAAAGCCGCGACCGCCAGTGCCGCCCTGGAGCAGGTGCTGACCGCCCGGTTTAGCACCGTGGGCCGCGTCGAGGAGGAGTTCCTGCTGCGCTCGGACAATGGACTCGTCTTCACCAGCCACCACTTCACCGCCATCGTCCGTAGCTACGGGCTGAAACAGGAGTTCATCACGCCTCAATGCCTGCAGCAGAACGGCATGGTCGAGCGCTTCATCCGGACGCTCAAAGGACATTGCGTGCATCGGCATCGCCTCGAGAGAATTCAACATGCTACGCGCGTCGTCGGTGACTCGATCATCTTCGACAACAACCGCCGCCCTCTGTGCCGGCTAATCCACCGTAGGCGTCGAATAGCGAGCCCTTTAGATCAGGTTTTGTCGTCATGCCTTGACCCTTCAGCGGAAAGAAAAGCCCGCTGAACTCGGGTGATCATCGGTTCAGACATCCCCATACCAATCGTCGTTCACCTCGCTGCCTATAGTGAAGTTGTCCTCGACAAAGAACGTATGCCTAGGCACACGACCCAGTGTGATCGTCGCTGTCATGTCGATTGCGTCGTCCACGAACACGCGGTCCGGGTCGTTGCCGCCATAGTATTGCCCGACAGCAGTGATCGTCATCCCACTATCGGTTCACGTGACCTATTCAATTAATGCGCGCACCAACGACCTTCTGGAGCAATATCCAGGGTCCTTGTCTTCTGGCGGCTGTGCGAGACGCACACAACAAACAACAACACGGTGCGGACCGCAGGGGATCCGATGCGCCCGAATGGCATCAAGGAGCCGACGGAACGGGGAAGGCCCGGCATACGGCCAGTGCCTGACGTGAAGCCAAATAGTGCGGGCACGGCGCGGAACACGGAGGCTTCAGCGCAATGAAATGCAGGCTGACGAAAGTGCCGGGCGGGGTGTTGCCCACAACTAGGAAATCGCTGCGGGGCAATTCAACGTCCGAACCAACCGATGGCGCTATTGAATGCCTTGAGGCAAACCTAGAAATCTGGGCATTTCAGATAGTAGGTCACATCTGGCATGAAACCGCCTCTAGCCCTAAACGCGGGAGCGCGAAGTGCCGACCGAAGTGTTTTCCAAGTCACACGCATTCTTGAGGCTTCGCCGTACTCTCTTGATCGCACTTTCGGCATCAGTTAGAGACAATCTGGGAATGAACAATGCGTTGATCCAATAAGGAATAGTGATGTCCAAAACCATGACGCTCCCGGAATTCACCCTGAATGCAAGCGACAAATTCTCTGGTATTACGGCCGGAGCCGCAGTTGCAGCAAATATATGCGGCGAGACTATTAAGCCAACAAGCGACATTGCGCAGGCGTTAGCTAACAATGTAGTTGGCCGGGTGGATTTCGCTTCAGGGGATAATGATGCTTACATTGTGTCACCCCAGAGTTTTCGCAGGGAGAGCGATGATTATAAAGAGAGAATTTCGGAACTCGCCAACGTATTCATAGACAAAGAGACCGAAGACAAAATCATACACTCTCCCGACATCGGTGGGCCACGCGATGTGCTTTCTGAACTATTGAGTGAGTTGGTACAGAACGTATTCGACCACTCTGGCGCGGATGATGCGCGAGTTTGTGCGATTCGGACTAGATACAATGGAACGCTTGCTGTCGGCGACCTCGGATGCGGACTGCGCCCAAAATTTTCAAGAATTCTCGAGCTTTATGAGAATGATGCCGCTTTCAGTGATAGCGCGACGTTCGAAAATAGCAAACTTCTGCGTAGATGTGACGAATTTGGCGGGAATTATTTATACTTCTTCCTTTGCCTGCGACCATTTGTTAGCACGGGCTTGGGTGCAAATAAGGGATACGGCCTATATTCTCTACTCAAGACCTGCGAACGGCACGCAATATACTCAAATAGTAAGATTTTCCACCCGGGGCATACCCGCGACGGGAATGGGGTTCGCCTTGATACTGTTGACCGACAAGGGCTAAGTGAGGGCATGATTTGCGAGTTTCACTTTAACCTCCAAGGCATGCCAGGCAAGCTGGCCGAGGTCGCAAAAACAATAAATAGAGCAAGAAACAGCCGAAGTGAAAAAATAAGGGCATTGCGGCTGGAACTCGAGGACAATCATCTGAGTAGTGATCTTATAGAGGAGATTCTTAGATGAACAAAGAGATCACGCCTCGATCCGTTTCAGAAATCCTTGGCGGGCTCTTCCCACGCTACGTAGTGGAGATTATCCTTATTAATATTTTTTTCCCAATTTTATTTGCGCTTAATCGCGTTATACGTTTGGATTTGGGGTGCTCCGACACGTGCAGCAGAGAATTGAGCGATAATTCTTGGAGCCTGATCATCTACGAGCCGTTGCAGCGGGCAAATGCTCAAAAAATGCGTGAAGACATTGAGGAAATTCAGGCCGTCGGGGGCGATCGAAACTTTATGTATGTAGGGGCGGTGCTTCGTCCAATCGAACAGCGTCGGATTTGGGGGCAGCGACAGCCACCGCATCAAATAATACGCAGCCATTCACTTAATTGGATATCCATACGTTGGGGCTTCATGTTTTCCCTGATCATGCTTCTTGGTATCCTATACCTTGCATTTTTTGCAAAATCCTTTACCTCGACGGTATTTGCTGTGGTGGCATTTGTGTTTAGCAACTTGGTTGTCAAGAGTATAGACGAGAGATTGGCCGATAGTGCGTCCATGCAATCAAATTCCATTATGTTACAGGGCCTTATCTCGCTTGAGGCAGGCTTGACGAAATTGGAGCACGGCCAATTGCACTTTGCGTCTCGGGATGCTTACGCTAGACACCAAACCCACCTCTATGATACTGCTCGGTATATTGAACAGGTGGCAGATGACAGTGTCTTGAAGATCCAAGCGGGCAATATACGAAGAAGGGTTGAAGAACTTGCCATAAGGATTGAATAGCGCAACAAGAACTCTGTTATTATCGCTGTTTTGGTCCTGCTGCCCTCCGCTGCTTTCAGTTCAAGAATGGATGTCTCACTGACCGCGTTCGATTGCCAGTCATTGCCCAACAGATACTGCCTGGAGTGCTAGCAGAGAGAGGCCGGTTATGCCCAAGCGCGCCGGTCATATGAATGTTGGGCCCCGCCGAACCGGTAGCCGGATCTTGCCAGTCCGTAGACGGCCCCAAGCCGGCCTGCCACCGCCAGGCCCGGAGCCCTCCGGCAACAGGGCGCCCCGAACCCGGTCGTTCAAATGGCTCCAGCGAAGCCCGCAGCCTGCCCTCGAGCCCTTCACTTTCGAATGCGCCTGGGTTTTGGCAGGCTGTTTGACCCGACCATGGACCAACAACCCATAAAATCTAATAAGAAATCTATGAGCCACCACAGGTCAGGTTCTGAGCCGAAAGGGGGCAAACTCCATTGATTGTTCACACGCATGACTGCAATGCGAAAAAGTGGCCCCTCGCTATGGCAACTCATATCGCATCATAAGGCCTCCGGTTGCACCACCTAACGCGGCAGGAGCAGCTTAGCGCCTTCAAGGATTGAGAGTACTTCTGAGGCCTCTACCGGCGTTACTTTGCGTCTGACGAACGGAATTTCACTTCTCCCGTAACTATGAATGGGTCCTCCAGTATGAGTCATTTCCACATGGGTCACGCACGGAGTAACAAGCCCCAAGGCGCGATGAATAACACCAGCCCGGATATAATAATCACATCCAGAAGCAGTTGTGAAACTCACAATTCCTTTCACTTTGCCACTCTGACCCGTTGCCCGCAGATATGACCTATTGCCGAAATACTCTACAAGATATTCGTCGGCAGGCCCCTCTCCGTCAACAACAAATTGTCCGATCTCATTCTTAAGTGACCCGGCCAGCACTTTCGATCTAAGATCAAATTCGTGGGTATGCCAGTCGTTGCTTTCAAGAGAAGCGCTAGACTCTGAATAAACGTGCAACCGAGACGTTGTATCACCAGACGACAGCTTTAGATAATAGAACCCAAGCGGATGAAGCTGGAAATCTCCGATCAGATTGCGATCAATCTTCATTTGTAGCGGTGATCTTTCGGTGCAATCATGGAAGTGATATCCTTTTCGAACGCTCGGACTTTCTCTTCCGAAAACCCCAAACTTAGAAGGGCTTCCATAGGTCTCGCGCCACCTTCCAGTGAAAGCGTCTTCCAGCACGACGATGTCAGATCAACCACCCTGGAAAGCTCGACTTCATATGTCATCATGGTGCGAAACATCTCGAAGAACTGACTTTTCCGTGAGAACCGAAGCGCATAGAGGGCCTTGTCGTCTTCTGTAAGTAATGCTCCCTGCTCCGACATGTCGATTCTAAAGGACGGGATGAACTTCGATAAGCACACCTTTATCTTGATATTTCTATTGTTTGCGGAAGCTAAGGCGCATGCAGCAGCTGTTGCGACTGCATTTTTGAAGAGTTTATCCTTGCCGTCACCCTCTCCGAGAACGACGCTCATATCCTCATAAGCTTGTGACAGCTCGTCGATTTCTGGGTCTGGAAGCAAAACCGTCACATCCACAGTTTTGCGATTTTTTATCGCGTGATCGGTGAGGCGCTTCAAGGTCTCGGCCCGAAAATATGTTCCAGATCTAGCCCAAAGAAAATAGAATGTTGTATCCTGAGGAAGACGTCTAATCTCCTCTCCAATATCCCCTGGCCGGATGGTGTCTACTTCGGGCCGCTCAGTGTCCTCATGGATGAAATATTGGTATGCGCCATAAACAATTAAAACCGAAACGGTCGCGGAAAAAATGTTCACGGATACTGATTTAACGAACTCAGTGAAACCGTCTTGCTGAGTAGCAGATGCAGCAAACCAATATGCGAGCGTCGCAATCATCGCCAGGATTGCAAAAGTCCAGAAAAACCTTCGCCGAGCGCTTCGCGATCTGAGATCGTTCAGGACCTCGAGATTTATGTACTTACTGGCGCTTGGCATCTGATTTACTTTATGGCCCCAAAGTATTAGCGTATTTCACTGACTCTGCTACGAGAACACACGGATGGCCGCGATGCAATCGTTGTCGGTGGAGGCCTCCAGTCTAAGATGATTTTCTCTGGTAGCCAATGTGTACACAAGAAATCATCATTGTCGCAATAGTTCTACGTGTGCGTTGCGCCCGCTCTTCGATTTCTGCAGGCGAAGAGTGCAAGTCTGCCGATCTTCTGTGTGAGCCGCACAAGGAACTTACCTCACCCAAATCCTTTAGGAAGCCTTCCGTGTTCGGCATGCACTATCTTCTCCTTATATTAACCCCACGATATTCACCGGCCCGCGTCTCTTGGGCTCTTGA
>NZ_RRYH01000026.1 GCF_004010155.1 Solirhodobacter olei
CGATATCAATCACTTACGTGATTTGCTGATGAACTCGGGGGTTCACGCTGAACCGGCCGGGGACGTATTCCAGCTCTTCGGTCACGTCCTCGCCGATCCGGCGCAGCGCCCGCCGCACTCAGCACAGGTCTCAGTGGCCGGCGAGAGCTCCAGGCGTCTCCGCCCGATTGGCCCTTTATGCCTGAAGAATTGCGTTTTCAGCCCCGCCGATGGTCAGAATCGATAGTCAGAACAGGTGCCTCAAGGGATTTCTCAAGATTCTTGATGCACCGATTTCCGTGCTCATGAAGACGGACCCAAATCCCCTTCATGACACACAAAACTGCAATTATGGCAACCATTCTCCGGCAGCGGGCGCAGGCGCTGAAGGCCAATCCGATCCCGCTCCTGACCAAGAGCGACATCAAGAAAAGATGGAAGCTCGAAAGCTTCCAGACGATCAAGCGGGTGCTCGAGAAACGCACGGTATTGTCTGTCAATCCGGACACCGGTGAAAGGCCACTGTTCAAGCTGACTGATATTCTCCGAGTCGAAGGCGTAGTCGACCCGGTCGGCGCCTGGACGATGGGGAGTGAAAAGGATCGGGAGCTTCTGAAGGCGCCGCTCCTGACGCCGGATGAGCACCGCGCCGGCACCAACAGGCTCGTGCCGCAACATCTCGAAACCGTCCGCCGACGTGCCCGAAGCGGCGCTCACGCTGGAATCAAGATCGGCAAGCAATGGCGGTTTCGACAATTGCCAAATGACGATCATGACGACTGCGCGGACACTTGAAATGACGAGGCAACCGCGATCTGTCAACCCGAGTGCGATTTTCGCAACAATGACGAAAACACCCTGTCGGGTTTTCGTTTCGAACCCCACGGGGTGGCTTCGTCAAAACCGCTTCCGCAACTGCGATTTGCGCACATTCGTCGTCATTTCGCACGTTGGAGCGGGGCTCCGCAGAGGGCGTCGAAGCCCCGCTCCAGCCTGCGCAATCAAGCTCTACCGGAACTGAAGAAAGGAGATCTGACCGATGCTCGATTCCACTTCCATCGCCATTCCCACCATGCTGCCTGATGCCAAGGCGCAATTCCAACGAGGCGACTTCGACGCGACCTGGGCCGATACGACCAGGCTGAAGATCCGCGGTTCCGTAAACAAGATCGCCAAGGTCTATCGCGCTGTCGCCGGGGTGACATCACCCCAACTAATCGCCTGCGATGTGACGAGTCACGACGCGCTCTTCGAGCCTTACCTCCGGAGCAAGAGCGTGCCGGAGAATTGCGGCTTCAAGGACTATACAAGTTTCTACACTTGGTACTCCAACAGCCGGCGCTTCATGGATGTCGCCAGCGGCAGCCGCGAGCGGAAGGAGGTTCTGAAGTCGCTCGAGGATGATTGGGCCAAACTCATCGATCATCTCTCCGGCCAATGCGGAACGCCGGCTTGGTTCGAGCAGTATGAAATGATCGCGATTAGCGTGCTTGCCGCGGAATGTCGCGAGCGCGGGATCGGACCTGGTCAGGTCACTGCTCCCCGGATCATGCGGTTCGTGCCTGAGGTCCGTGCCGGTGCCCGGAACGCCCTCCGGACCGGATGCCAGCTCCTCGACTCTCTCTGGGGTACCAACAAGGTGCCGTCGGCTCTGCTGCCGCCGGCGCCGATCGGAGACCTGCCGGCATTCATCGCGGCGGATCGGCGGCAGACACCGCCGGTGGCGGAGACCTTCGCGGCCCTTCGCGACGAATATGTCGCCATTCGTGTGAACGGCACCAAGGTGCTGCCGCTCGGCACCCAAAAGCGGACAATTTCCACTGAGGGGGTGGGACCGGATCGGGCAAAGTCGATCAAGCAGGCGATCGATTGGTACTGGAGCGGGCTCTGCGGGCTGGACTTGGTCGACGAGGCCGAAGCAATCGATCCCAGGGGGTACGCTGAGCCCTACATCCTGCATGACGTGGTCATGGCCTGCGCCGATGGCAAGCTCGGCGGGACCAGCAGCGTCGACACTCGGCGGGGCCGGACCCAGACCGTGCGCGAGTTCCTCGAATGGCTATCGCCCGGCTTCAAGACCGGATTGCCGGACGAGCTCTTCGACGCGGTGCAACTCTCCAGGGATCCGAACGACGAGGGCAGTGAGTTCGATGCATTCAAGCGGCAGACCTGTCTGTCGTTCGTCGATAGCATCGACCGACAACGCCGGTTCTTCCAGATGCCGAAGCACTTCTTCGATCTCGCTCAGCCGCTCATTGCTAATTTCGCCGACTTGCATTCCGAAGATCAGCGCTGCGAGATCAGCCGGGAGCAGCATCGCGCCCTCGATCTCGCGATCATGGCGGCCAACACCGCGATTGCGACGCGCTTCCCTCTCCGTCTTGCCACGCGTGCGGAACTGCTGTCGGGAGGGCCTCGGAAGCACATTCTGTTTCCAGAAGCGTCGAAGGACGTTGTCTTTAACATCCCCGGCCACATCGTGAAGAACGGTCACTTTGCCGACGGTGTTCCGATCGAGCCGAGCTGCACGGTAAATCCCAGGGCTATCCTGGAGTGGTACCTGGCTGAGGCGCACCCGCTGATCCTGGCACACAAGGTCCGCACCAAGGAGCGCCGGCAGCCGAACTTGCTCTTCTGCGGCCTTCATATCGAGACGCTTCGCCGGATCTGGCGCCGCCACACGGCGGAGGCCGGCTGTTATATCACGCCGCACATGTGCCGGCACGTCTTGGCAACACTGCTTTATGCCGATGGTGTTCCGCTCGACATCATCGCCGAACTGCTCGGTGACAAGGTCGGCACTGTGGCTAAGTCCTACGCCTTCGTGAACCGGGCGAAACTCATTCAAGGCGCCATGGAAGCCTTGGCACGGAAATTTAAGGGAATGGCGATCTGATGGAACCTCAGGAATACTTACCAGCCGCCTACGTTCCAGCCCTACTGGCTGTACTGAAAGATGCCGGTGACAAGCGCCGACAACGACGTGTAGTGAACGTCATTGAAAAATATGAAAAATTTTGCCGCACCAACGGAAGTGAGGTGCGGTTCACCGTCGATCTGCTCAGGCAATTTCAGGTGGCCCTTCGCGACAGTCTCAGTTCCAGTGCCGCAACGAGCCAGTTCCGCGTACTCTACAGGATCGGACTCCAGTCTGCGGACCTGGGTGTCCGTGACTGGCTCTTCGAGAACGCCCCGGACAGCCGGACCTACCAGGCTATCCTTGCGTCCCCTTGGTGGCCCGATCATATGCGTCTGCTCGCGCCAGAAGTAGTCGCGCTCCGAAAGTCGGATGGCCGCCTCATCCTTGCTGAGCTCGACAATTACCTGAGGTATCGGCAGAGGCACCCAAAATCTCGGGCGGGTGAGATCGTCAGTCAGCTCTTCCTGACGGATCAGCAAACCGCACTCCGGAAATACCTGCGGATCGGCAAGCTTGTCATCGGCCTCGAATTGCTCGATCCGCACACCCGAGAGTTGGCCGATCTTCGGTCAGAAATGCTGAGCCTGTATCGGCAAGCGTATCCGCCCAAGAGTCGAGAGACCCAAGCGCGACGTCTGCCCGTCGTTGAGGACCTGCTGGAGCGTTCCCGTACAAAAACGAAGAGGCCGTATTCCCCGTCGGTAAGGCAGGTTCATCGCGTTTTTCTCACCGCGTTGCATGATGTCCTGAGGGACCACGGGCGGGGCTTCGCGCTCGACCGAGCCGCGCTGGACATCTTCGTCGACCATGTCTTCGACAAGCACGATCGCCACCGAGTGAATGACGACACTGCGGATTCCTGGACAGCCCGAACCTGCCAAGGGGCGCTCACGTCCCTCTTGCCCTATGTCGAGGATGAGCAATTGCGCTCGGATCTGAAGGAGACGGCAAACCACTTCGGCGCTGAAGCAAAGCTCGAGATAAAGTCAAAGGAGCGAAAGCTCGCCGAAAAGCGAGTGACATTGGACGACTACTTCGCCCGAGCCGGGGAGCTGCTCCGGGAAGCGATGGAGGAAACCCGCGTCAACACACGAAGCTCAAGCTTCATCGTCGCTGGCCTAACGGCATTGCTTGTCTTCTACCCATTGCGGCGCGCGGACGTTCGGCTTTTCCGGGTTGGTATTGATGTTGCCCGGACCCCGACTGCGTGGCAGATCATTGCCGGCCATACCTTGAAGACTGGGGCGCCGGTGGAACCGGTTCAGCTCCCGTCCGAGGCCACTCCCTTTCTGGACGGAGCACTCCTGCAGGGCATCGATCAAGCCCATTTGTGGGAAATTTATCGGAACCGGATTGGCCTTCCTCTTTTTCCGTCCAGAAAATCGGAAGAACCATACAACGCATCGCGTCTGGGTACCCTTTTCAAGGAGAAGACGAACCTCAACTTCGGCCCGCATATCTTGCGCACCCTCTGGACCGATGAGTTGGTCGCGGATGGTGCGGATCGGCTGACCATCCAGGCAATGCTGCAGCAACGGTCTCTGATCTCCCAGAAGGAGTATGAGGTCTTCGCCGCTAAGATCCGTCGACGGAAGGCAGTCATGCACGTTGCGAACATGGCAAGGCGGGCCCTCGCTGCGGCGTAAAGGTCAATCTGCGCGAAAATGTTGTTGAACATTCGACCCTTGGAAGGGTCGAGCTCTCTATAGAGCGGTGTCGACGAAGCTGGCGCATCATTGCGCCCTTTCGCGAGAAGTTTGCCTTGCAGGACCGATGGCGGCGGAGAATGGCACGTCAGCCATTGGGCTTAGAAGCATTGCATGGGGCAGAAGAACCTCGGAATCTCCAAAGAATCTCGTAGGAACGTTGAACACGCTGTCGGAACGGCGTCCCAGTTTCTGCGCGATCCCGCCTGTGAGATCACGCAAAACCCCGGAGCGCCTTGGAGGAAACTCGGAAGACCTTTGACCCGCCACGATCGGCGGCACATCCGAGGGAAAAACTCATGCAGCAAGCCCAACTGACCATCTCGCCCCCCACAGCTCCGGGCGATCTCCAATGCGTCCGCGACTTCTTCGCCGAACAGGCTGAAGCCATAGGCAACGCGGCAGAACTTCTTGGCGGAAGTCCGTGGAGGAACCGCGTCAACCGGCTCAGCGCCGAGCTTGCCGAGACGCGGCGGCTGACCCGCCCGATCCGGACTGGCCTCGTGACGCTGCATCGCTTGCTCACCCTCCAATACGTCGACGATCCAGACAGTGACGAGGCGGTCTACTTCGCCGCGATCAACCCCGCCGATCCAATCGTCGAGGCGATTTGCCTACTCTCCGACCGGCTTCACGACGTCCTGAACGCGATCGCCCTGCCGGACATCCCCGCCCAGGGCCAACCAGATAATGCCGCCGCCCGCGCGGCGTAAGCGCTCCCCCGGCCGTTGGCCGGGGAATTGACCCGGACCGAGAGTGTCCGGCTTCCTTGGAGCAACACATGCAAGCCAAACACAACAAACTGAACCTTCCCAATGCGTTCAATTCGGCGAATACGCACCGGATCGTCCTGTATCAGCCGGATGTCGACGGTAGCGATTTCGAACGGATCGAAGATATCCTCGCTGACGGCCTCGGCGCGGTTCGCGAGGCTCTCGACCTCATGCGACACCTGCCTGCCGATCTGGTATCACCTCTCACCAGGGCGGAGCGCGTTCTGCGTGGCGCTTTCGACAAACGGCGGCTACTGTCTGCGGAATGTCGAGATGCCATTCGGCGCTGGCTCAGTGACGCCGTCAGATGCGGCGAAGACTACTCCCAGGACAATTGTCTCCAGGCCGTTAGGCAGCGGCTTGTCGCGGCATTCGATGCCTCGGACCGCGTGCTCGATTTGCTCGCAGCAGAGCGTGAAATTGGCTCACAGCGTGGATTAGGTCGGTAACCGCGGTGACACGAATTGTCCGAGCTGGGCCGGAACCCGGCTCGGACAGCACTTTCCAGGGGTTTCTTGATGAACCTGGTTCTTCTGCACTTCGAAGAAAGCAGTCGGGATGCATGGCCGATCGAAACAGATGCCCCATGGGTAGGTGGACCGGAGATTCACTCGGCATCGAAGCTCATTCGGCCCCAGCGGACATGCTTCGATCCGCTGGTTCATCGCCAAAGCGGATGCCCAGAGGCTCGTTGATGCTTGGCTTTTCGGGATCGAGTGCGAAGGTCACCGGAAAATTCGTGGGCACGGGCAGAACGCCCTCGCTTGAGCGAGGCGCTATTGAGATGCCGATGCTATCTCATGCGGAGAAATGAGCGTCGGACGAGACCCGCTCATCGTTGGCGGCCTGCAAGATGTCGTTCGAAGCCGGCCTCGTCGTCCAAGCAAGGGGAACGGAGCGATCTCGCTCTGCTGAAAGGTTCTCCATGGAGCCAAGAAAATTACCACCCGCTCGATGGTGGCCTCGGAAGTCACTGATTTAATTGATTTGAAGTAGATTCACGAATCCGGGGGCTGATGCCGCCACGCATCCAAATCCTCCCTGCGACCGGAAGGTCCATCTATCGGAATCGCAGGAGAGAAAGATGCGAAAGATCGAAAGGGAATACCGCAGGCTGTGCGCCGCCGAGGGTTTCAGGCTGTTGTCGGTCGAATCCCGTCGGGGCCACTACGCTCTGCATTTCGGTTGTGGTTACGTCATCGCGCCCGGCACGCCGTCTGACTGTCACTATCTCCTCGACGTGCGGGCACAGATGCGACGGCTTCATGCGGCTCCCCAGTCCGACGTGATGTCCTGCCGCCCCGGGCATCGCCGAATTAATGGTGTTCGTCGCTGACTCGGAGAAAATCATGATAGGATTGCCAATCTTTATCCTTCGCGAACCGGAAGTGCTGTTGATGTCCGCTGGGCGTCATTCGGAACCGGCACCAATCGGATGGAAATTCGCCATGTGCCCAGACGTAAGGAATGTGGCCCTCGAATGGCCTCACGTTCCCGCCGACTCCAAGTGACCGACGACAATGCCCGCAGCCAAACCGTCTCAAGCCTCTGTTGCCAATGTTGTCTCGGCCCTCAAGGAGAATGGGCTGCCGGTGGTGGCCGTTTATGTGAGCGCGGACGGTTCCTTCCGCGCAGAAGTTGGGGCGTACGCCGCAATAGCCGCGGAAATGGAACAAACACTTGACGAGGACGAACCGCCGGCCTGGGGAGATGTAGCGAATGATTTTTGAGCATGAATACATGGGGCTGTGCCAGGAAAAGACGCCCGGCGGCAAGCTGCGCTGGCGGGTTCGCGTCGAAGGCAACAAGGCCAAGAGGATCACGATTCCGGTCGGGCCGGAGCATGTCGACTTCACAGAGTACTACGAAGCGGCGCGGCGCGGCGAAAAGCTAAAGCTCGAGAAAAAGTCGACCGTGAAGCAATCACGCGGCACCCTCGATGAACTGCGTCAGTTCTATTGTGCCGCGATGAACAAGATGGTGACGAAGGGCAACATGTCCGAACTTACTCGGTCGGGACGTGAGCGCGGGCTCCGACAGGCCTGCGACGTCAAGAAGGGTCGCCATCGAATGGGTGAGCTAAAGGCGGACCTCCCGAAGGACGCGTTTGAGCACATCATCGACTCTTTCGGCTCAAAGACCGGTGCGGCTGAAACCTGCCTGAAAGCTCTGAAGGCAGCCTACAAATGGGGGGCCATAAAGGGATTTAGGGGTTTTGAGACCGTGTCGGCAATCCGCAGTCCCCATAAGGGACGCGGAGGTGCGACGCCTTGGGCCGAAGCTGACGAGCGCAAATTCCTCGACCGCCATGGGTCCGGCACGATGGCCCGGCGGTGGTTCTGGCTCGCCAAGAACATGGCTGGCAGGATCGGAGATACCCATTTGATCGGGCCCGATAACGTCCAGCTCGAGCACGGGCGTGCTCTTCTGGCATGGCAGCCCGGAAAGAAAGGTTCGAAGCCGGTTGCGGTGCCGGTGATGCAGGAGCTTGCGGATGAGCTTGCCCTGGGCTTTGTCCACCCTGAGGCCTTCCTTGTCACCGAATATGGAATTCCTTTCGCCTCTTCCGGCGGCCTCGACAACAAGATCCGTCAATGGGTCATCGATGCAGGTCTCTGTGTGGAGATCAGAGATCAGAATGGAAAGAACAGGAAGAAGGCGACCCGTTCGCAGCATGGCTTGAGGAAGCGCGTGGCCAAGGAGATCGCACACGCCGGCGGCACGGTCTACGAGATCATGGCGCGACTGTCGCATAGCGATGTGAAGTCATCGCTGCCCTATACCGCCGAAGTGGATCGTGAGGCTTTGGCGAAATCTGGCTTCGATCGGGTCTTGTCCGCCTCGTTCTCCGATGGTGGTGTCCCACGCACTAAAAATCGTGGGACACCCGTAGGCGTAGGGCCCAGTAAAACAACGATTTCTTGGAAGACTTGGCAGCCCGTAGGGGAGTCGAACCCCTCTTTCTAGGTTGAAAACCTAGCGTCCTAACCGATAGACGAACGGGCCGCGCTTGGCGTGGGCGGGGTTTATGAGAAGCCTTCGCCGCGCGCAAGAGGATTTTTTGCTTTTCCGTGCGCTTTCCTTTCGGCCCGTGGTTCAGGCGCGCGCGGCATCCTCCAGCCGCAGCTGAACCCGGGTCCGGCCGCCCCAATTGTTCAGTTCCAGCCGCCCGGCGAGGTGGAATCGGTCGGTCCCGGGCGAATCGAGGAGCGGGCCCAGAGGGCCGTCGTAGGCGCCGAAGGCGATGGCCTCCAGCTTCGGGCCCGTACCGTCGCCGAAGGAAAGGCGGAGGTGGCTTTCGCCGATGCGGCGGCTGGTGACCGCCTGGGCCGCGAAGGCGAAACGGGGGGCGGGGGCGCTTGCGCCGAAGGGGCCTGCGGCCTCGATCTGTTCGATCAGCCCGGGGGTCACGGCGGAGGGCATCAGGAGCCCTTCGAGTTTCAGCTCGCGCGGCCCGCCGGCGCCCGCGCCCTGGCGGGCGAGAAGCTCGGTCAGCCGGGCCATCGCGGGTTCCAGCTGCGCCTCGGCCACCGTCAGGCCTGCCGCCATCTTGTGGCCGCCGCCGCGCAGCAGCAGGCCTTCGGCCTCCAGTCGGTGAACCGCCGCGCCGAGGTCGACACCCGCGACGGAGCGGCCCGACCCCTTGCCCTCGCCATCGGCCAGGCCGATGACAACGGCAGGGCGGTTGGTCGCCTCCTTCAGGCGCGAGGCGACGATGCCCACGACGCCCGGATGCCAGCCCGCGCCCGCCGCCCAGACGAGGGGGGCGTCGAGGCCGCGCGCCTCGGCCTGGGCCAGGGCGGCGTCGCGGACCTGCATCTCGATCTCGCGCCGCTCGGTGTTGAGCTGGTCGAGCCGTTCCGCCAGCGCCGCGGCCTCGGCCGGATCGTCGGTGGAGAGGAGCCGCGCGCCGAGGTCGGCGCGGCCGACGCGGCCGCCGGCGTTCACGCGGGGGCCAAGGAGAAAGCCGAGCGCATAGGGCGTGGGCGCCTCGCGCATGCGGGAGACATCGGCGAGCGCCCTGAGGCCGGGCCGCTCCCGCCGCGCCATAATGTCGAGCCCGCGGCGCACCAGCGCGCGATTCACCCCGATCAGCGGCGCCACATCGGCGACGGTGGCGAGCGCGACGAGATCGAGCATCGCCATCAGGTCCGGCCCCGTCGCGCCTTCGGCCCGCATCAGCCGGTTCACCTCGACCAGCATCAGGAAAACGACGGAGGCCGCGCAGAGGTGGCCGAGCGCGCCGCTTTCGTCCTGCCGGTTGGGGTTCACCACGGCCAGCGCGGGGGGCAGGGTCTCGCCACCAAGGTGATGGTCCAGCACGATGACATCGGCGCCCCGGGCCGCCGCGATCGGTTCGTGGCTGAGCGTGCCGCAGTCGACGCAGACGATCAGGTCATGCCCCTGGGCAAGCCCCTGCATGGCCGGGACGTTGGGGCCGTAGCCCTCGTCGATCCGGTCGGGGATGTAGAGCGTCGCGTCGCCGCCCATGGCGCGCAGCCAGCATAGCAGCAGCGCCGCGGAGGAGCCGCCATCGACGTCGTAATCGGCGAAGACGGCGATGCGCTCGCGCGCCTTCACCGCCTTCAGAAAGCGTCCCGCCGCCGTGCCCATATCGCGCAGGCTGAGCGGATCGGGCAGCAGGTCGCGCAGTGTGGGCTCGAGGAACTGCGCCGCCTCTTCCGGCACCACGCCGCGGCGGACCAGCGTGCGGCAGAGGGCGGCGGGCAGGCGGGTCGCCTGTTCCATCGCTTCGGCCTGGCGGTCCTCCTCCGCCGTAGGGCCGACCCAGCGGCGTCCGGTGGCGGAGGCCTCGACGTCGAGAAAGGCCCTCATGCGGCGCACCGGGCGGAAGGGGCGGGCGCCTCCGGCGGGAGTATTTTAGCCAAGAAAAAGACCTGGGTCTTTCCTTGGTTCAAATACTCACCTCCTGGCCCCGCCACCTGCGCGATCCTCAGGAGGGTTTCACCGGGTTGCGGTAGATCATCCGCCGCACCGATCCGGTCTTGGAGCGCATGAGGATGGTCTCCGTCGTCAGGAAGCCGACCTCGCGCTTGATGCCGCGGACGATGGAGCCGTCGGTGACGCCGGTGGCGGCGAAGATCACGTCCGCGGTCACCAGCTCGTCCCGGCTGTAGATGCGGTCGAGGTCGGTGATGCCGGCGCGGCGGGCGCGGGCGCGCTCGTCGTCGTTGCGGAAGAGGAGCTTGCCGTAGATCTGCCCGCCCATGCATTTCAGCGCCGAGGCGGCCAGCACCCCTTCCGGCGCGCCGCCGGAGCCCATGTACATGTCGATGCCCGTGATAGCGGCCTCGGCGCAATGGATGACGCCTGCCACGTCGCCATCCGTGATCAGCCGGATCGAGGCGCCGGTGGCGCGGACCTCGGCGATCATCTCCTCGTGCCGGGGGCGTTCGAGGATGCAGACGGTGATATCGGCCGGGGTGCAGCCTTTGGCGCGGGCCAGCGCCGAGATCCGTTCGGTCGGAGACATGTCCAGCGTAACCACGTCGGGTTCGTAGCCAGGGCCGATGGCGAGCTTTTCCATGTAGACGTCGGGAGCGTGCAGCAGCGTGCCGCGCGGGGCCATGGCGATGACCGTCAGCGCGTTCGGCATGTCCTTGGCGGTCAGCGTCGTGCCCTCGAGCGGGTCGAGCGCGATGTCCACCGCGGGGCCCGAGCCGTTGCCGACCTTCTCGCCGATGAAGAGCATCGGAGCCTCGTCCCGCTCGCCCTCGCCGATGACGACGACGCCGTCGATATCCAGCAGATTCAACTGGTTGCGCATTGCATTCACGGCGGCCTGGTCGGCAGCCTTCTCGTCGCCGCGGCCGATCAGGCGGGCGGAGGCGAGCGCCGCCGCCTCGGAGACGCGGGCGAGGCCCAGGGAGAGCATCCGGTCATGGAACTCGACAGCATCGGCCATGGCATTTCCTTCGCGATTTTGCGTGCCGGCCTACCTAGCCCGAGACCACGCGGTCGGACAAGGCGCGGTTGCGCTAACAGCGGCGGAACGGGGCGGGTTCAGCCGCGGGCGGCCTTTTCGGCGATGCCCGAAGTGCCTTCACGGCGGGCGAGTTCTGCCTCGACATCGGCCAGGGTCACGTCGCGGGCGGCGAGCATGACGAGGAGGTGGTAGAGCACGTCGGCGGCCTCGGCGGTCAGCCGCGCGCGGTCGCCCTTGACCGCCTCGATGATCGCCTCCACGGCCTCCTCACCGAATTTTTCCGCGCATTTCTCGGGGCCTAGCGATAGGAGCTTGGCCGTCCACGAGCTGTCGGGCGCAGCCGATTTGCGGGCGGCGATGGTGGCGGCGAGGCGGTCGAGCTGGGTCATTGGAGCCTCATGGGAAGGCCGGCGGCGGCCATGTGGGCCTTGGCTTCGGCGATCGTATAGGTGCCGAAGTGGAAGATCGAGGCGGCGAGGACGGCCGAGGCGCCGCCGAGGGTGACGCCTTCGACGAGGTGATCGAGGGTGCCGACGCCGCCGGAGGCGATGACCGGAATGGGCACCGCATCGACCACGGCGCGGGTCAGGGGCAGGTTGAATCCGGCCTTGGTGCCGTCGCGGTCCATCGAGGTCAGCAGGATTTCCCCCGCCCCTTTGGCGGCCATTTTCACTGCAAATTCAACGGCATCTATACCGGTCGGGCGGCGGCCGCCGTGGGTGAAGATCTCCCATTTTCCGGGGGATACGGTCTTGGCGTCGATGGCGACGACGATGCATTGGGAGCCGAAACGGTCGGCGGCCTCTGCCACCACGTCGGGGTTTGCCACGGCGGCAGAGTTGAAGCTGACCTTGTCGGCGCCGGCGAGGAGCAGGGCGCGCACGTCCTCGGGCGTCCGGACCCCGCCGCCGACGGTCAGCGGCATGAAGACCTGCTCTGCCGTGCGGGTCACGAGATCGAACATTGTGCCGCGATTCTCGTGGGTTGCGTGGATGTCGAGGAAGCAGAGCTCGTCGGCGCCGGCGGCGTCATAGGCGCGGGCGGCCTCGACCGGGTCGCCGGCGTCGCGGAGGTCGACGAAGTTCACGCCCTTGACCACGCGGCCGTCGGCGACATCGAGGCAGGGGATCAGGCGGGTCTTCAGCATGGGGCGCGGCTCCTTGCGGGGGAGATAGCGGATGCCGGGGCGCGGGAAAAGGGGGATGCCGATCGCGCACCGATTTGGCACCGCTTTCACACCGTAAAGCACCGTATTTCGGCGCGGTGGGGTTGCCGGGCGTTAACCGGCGGCCGGAGTGGCGGGGAAGGGCGCGAAGGTGCGCAATGAATGCGCACCCTACGGCGTCAGGCCTTGAGCGCCGCCAGCGCCTCGGCCAGATCGATGGCGCCGTCGTAGAGGGCGCGGCCGGAGATCGCGCCGGCGATGGTGCCGGTGTCGCGCAGCGCCTTCAGATCGGCGAGGGAGGAGACGCCGCCGGAGGCGATCACCGGGATGCGGACGGCGCGGGCCAGGGCCTCGGTCGCGCCCGTGTTGGGGCCGGCCATCGCGCCGTCGCGGTCGATGTCGGTGTAGATGATCGCCGCCACGCCCGCGTCCTCGAATTGGCGGGCGAGGTCGGTGGCCTCGATGTCGGTCTCCGTCGCCCAGCCCTTGGTGGCGACGCGGCCCTTTCGGGCGTCGATGCCGACGGCGATCTGGCCGGGGAAGGCCTTTGCCGCCTTCCGCACCAGGTCCGGGTTCTCTACCGCGACGGTGCCGAGGATGACGCGGGCGAGGCCCTTCGAAAGCCAGCCCTCGATCGTCGCCATGTCACGGATGCCGCCGCCGAGCTGGGCGGGGATGGAGATGGCGGCGAGGATCGCCTCCACCGCCGCGGCATTCACCGGCTGGCCGGCGAAGGCGCCGTTGAGATCGACGAGGTGTATCCATTCCGCGCCGGCGTCCTGGAAGGCCCTGGCCTGGGCGGCGGGGTCGGTGCCGAAGACGGTCGCCTTCTCCATGTCGCCGCGCAGCAGGCGGACGCAGGCGCCGTCCTTCAGGTCGATGGCGGGATAGAGGATCATCGGCGGGCTCCTGCGGTTGACGGGGCCTCTTGGCACAGATTGCCGGCGATGCAAAGCCGGCGCGCAGGACCCGACGTCAGGCTTGCGCGGGCGGCGCCGGGCGGGCGAGGATGACCCGTTCGCTTCAGGGGAGACCGGGGATGAAGAGGCTTCTGATCGTGGCGCTGGCGCTGGCCATCGCGGCTCCGGCTTTCGCCGCCGATCCGGTCGTGGGGATCTGGAAGTCGAAGCCCGACGACAACGGAAATTTCGGCTATATCCGCGTGGCCCCCTGCGGCGCGCGGATCTGCGGCGTGCTCATCAAGTCCTTCGACAAGGCGGGCAAGCCGATGGCCTCGCCCAATATCGGCAGGAAGATCGTCTGGGACATGAAGGCCGAGGGCGGGGGCGCCTATGGCGCGGGCAAGATCTGGGCGCCGGACCGGAACCAGACCTATGCCTCCAAGATGGAGCTGAAGGGCGACGTGCTGACGGTGAAGGGCTGCGCGCTTTTCGGGCTGGTCTGCCGCGGGCAGGACTGGACCCGGGTGAAGTAGTGCCCCGGACCCGGCGCAGGGCCGGATCCGGAGAGGTCGTGCGTCGGCCCTAGCGCCAGCCGAGGGCGGGGGCAACGTGGGTCAGGATGCTCTCGATCACATGCAGGTTGTACTCGACGCCGAGCATGTTCGGGACGGTCAGCAGCAGCGTGTCGGCCTCGGCGATGGCCTCGTCGCCCCTCAGATCCTCGATCAGCCGGTCGGGTTCGGCGGCATAGCCGCGCCCGAAGATGGCGCGGGTCTGCGCGTCGATCATGCCGATCTGGTCGCCTTCCTTGCCGCGGCCGAAATACATCCGGTCGGTGTCGTTCATCAGCGCGAAGATCGAGCGGCTGACGGAGACGCGCGGGGTGCGGCTGTGGCCGACTGTCGCCCAGGCCTCGCGGTAGGCGCGGATCTGCTTGGCTTGCTGGATGTGGAACGGCTCTCCGGTCTCGTCGTCCTTCAGGGTCGAGCTTTGCAGGTTCATCCCCATTTCCGCCGCCCAGACGGCGGTGGCGTTGGAGCCGGCGCCCCACCAGATGCGCTCGCGCAGGCCCTCTGAATAGGGCTCCAGCCGCAAAAGGCCGGGCGGGTTGGGGAACATCGGGCGCGGGTTCGGCTGGGCGAAGCCCTTGCCCTCGATCCTTTCGAGGAAGGTCATGGCGTGGCGGCGGGCCATGTCGGCGGGGCTTTCGCCCTCGGCAGGTTCGTAGCCGAAGTGCTTCCAGCCGTCGATCACCTGCTCTGGCGAGCCGCGGCTGATGCCGAGCTGCAGGCGGCCGCCGGAGATGACATCGGCCGCGCCCGCGTCCTCTACCATGTAATGCGGGTTCTCGTAGCGCATGTCGATGACGCCGGTGCCGATCTCGATGGTCGAGGTGCGGGCGCCGACGGCGGCGAGGAGGGGAAAGGGCGAGGCGAGCTGGCGGGCGAAGTGGTGGACGCGGAAGTAGGCGCCGTCGAGGCCCAGCTTCTCGGCGCCGACCGCGAGCTCGATCGATTGCAGGAGGACATCGGAGGCCGTGCGGACCTGCGAGCCGCGCTCGGGCGACCAGTGGCCGAAGGAGAGAAAGCCGATCTTCTTCATGGGAGGCTCCGCTTGAAAGGGGGCGGGGGCCGCGGGGTGCGGCCGGTGACCCGTTGGGGTTCATCTATGGTCCCGGGCGGCAGGCCCGCAAGGCGGGGGCGCTGTTTGCCGGGGCACAGGGGGGCTGCGCTGATGCGCCGGACGCGCGGTCAGGGCGCCCAGGTCAGGAAGTTGGCGATCAGGCGCAGGCCCGTCGCCTGGCTCTTTTCCGGGTGGAACTGGGTGCCCACGATATTACCCTTGCCGACGATGGCGGTGATCGGGCCGGCGTAGTCGCAATGGGCCAGCCGGTCGGCCGGGTCGGCCACCTGGAAGTGGTAGGAATGGACGAAATAGGCGTGATCGCCGGTTTCGATCCCGGCCAGCAGCGGGTGCGGGCGGTCAAGGACGAGGTCGTTCCAGCCCATGTGCGGGACCTTGAGCGCCGGGTCGGCGGGGGTGATCTTCACGACCTCTCCCGCGATCCAGCCGAAGCCGGGGGTTTCCTGGTATTCGAGCCCGCGCGTCGCCAGCATCTGCATGCCGATGCAGATCCCGAGGAAGGGGCGGGCCTTCGCCGTCACCGCCTCCGTGATCGCCTCGGCCAGGCCCGGGACGGCGTGGAGGGCGCGGGCGCAGGCCGGAAAGGCGCCGTCGCCCGGCAGCACGATGCGGTCGGCGCGGGCGATGTCCTCGGGCCGGCCGGAGACGAGGACGGTGCCGGCCCCTGTTTCCGCCGCCATGCGCTGGAACGCCTTTTCAGCGGAATGCAAGTTGCCGGCCTCGTAATCGACGAGAACGGTGAGAGAGTCCTTGGTCATCGCGCAGCTGGCTCCGAAAACCTGGGTTTCACCTTTCGGTGGTGCGATCAGAGCGCGCCCTTGGTGGAGGGGATCGCGTCGGCCTTGCGGGGGTCGGTTTCCACCGCTTCGCGCAGCGCGCGGGCGACGGCCTTGAAGGCGGCCTCGGCGATGTGGTGGGCGTTGAGGCCGTGCAGCGCGTCGATGTGAAGCGTGATGCCACCGTGGGTGGCGAGCGCCTGGAAGAACTCGCGCACCAGCTCGGTGTCGAAGGTGCCGATCTTGTCGGCGGGGAAGTCGACGTTCCAGACGAGATAGGGCCGCGCGGAGAGATCCAGCGCCGCACGCACCAGCGTGTCGTCCATCGGCAGCAGGCAGGCGCCGTAGCGGCGGATGCCGCGCTTGTCGCCGAGCGCCCGGGTCAGGGCCTGGCCGATGGTGATGCCCACGTCCTCGACCGTGTGGTGATCGTCGATATGCAGGTCGCCCTTGGCGCGGACCGTCATGTCGATCAGCGAATGGCGGGCGAGCTGGTCCAGCATGTGGTCGAAGAAGCCGACGCCGGTGGCCATGTCGTAGCGGCCGGTGCCGTCGAGATCGAGGCTGACCGTGATCTCGGTTTCCGCCGTCTTGCGGCTGATCTCCGCCTTGCGCATGGGCGTCTCCTTCGGTTCGGCGGGGTTATAGGGGCGGGGCGGCGGCGGGGGAAGAGGAAAGCGGGCAGGTCCGGCGGAAGGCGCGCGGGGTGTGGCGGTGCTGCGGGCGGCGGCGGCACCGGTGGGCGGATCAGTGCCCGGGCAGGTGCGGCGGGCTGCGCGCCGGGGCGGGCGAGGCGGGGGCGGCCGATCTTCCGGGGGTTGCACATAAATGCAGCAGTTCGCGTCCCGATCGGCTGGAATTGGCCGATTAATTTCAATCTCTTGGATGTGACTTTAACGCTGTAAGAGTGTGTGTGAAGGAAACAGTTCAGTACAGGCCTCCGACAGGCCCCGCGAGAGCCGGGATTTGCCCGGGCCCGGGGCACCGATTCAACAGAAGAAAAGACCTGGGAACAGGTGTTTCCGGGGCGGCTTTTCGGCCGCTGTACCTGCGGGCGTTGCGTTTTTCGGTAGAAACTGAGTTCTTTGATATGACGACAGCCAACCAGATGTTTCTTCAGGCGCGCACATTCGAGCGCAAGGGCCAGATCGAAAGTGCCCGCGCGCTTTACCAGTCCATCCTGCAGAGTTTTCCGGCCAATACCCGTGCCCGCCGCTCGCTGGCTGATCTCGACCGGCGCCATCCCGACCGCGGGGAGGAGCCGGCGCAGGAGGAGATCAACGCGCTCGTCCTGCTGGTGAACCGGGGGGCGCCCGCCGCGGCGGCGGCGCAGGCGGAGCAGCTGCTGGAGGGGTATCCCCGATCGCTGGCGCTGTGGAACCTCCTCGGGCTTGCGCGCGCCTCCGCGGGCGCCACTGGTGCGGCGGAGGAGGCGTTCCGCCGCGCGCTGGATCTGGCGCCGGGGATGGCGGACATCCATTCCAACCTCGGCAACGCGTTGCAGCAGCAGGGCCGGATCGATGACGCGATCGAGAGCTTCCGCCGCGCGCTGCAGCTGCGCCCCGACTATCCCGAGGCGCAGAACAACCTCGGCAACGCGCTGCGCGACAAGGGGGCGACCGGCGATGCCATCGCCTGCTACCGCCGCGCCATTGCGCTGCGGGGCGATTACGTCGAGGCGCAGGTGAACCTGGGCGCGGCGCTGCGCCAGCGCGGGGATCTGGACGAGGCGATCGAGGCCTATCGCCGCGCGCTGGAGATCCGGCCGAATTTCGCGCTGGCCGAGACCGGGCTTGGCACCGCGCTGAAGGAGCGTGGCCAGTACGAGGAGGCGGTGGAGGCGCATCGCCTGGCGCTGAAGCATCAGCCCGATCACGTTGCGGCGCTGAAGGAGCTGGGCGTCGCGCTTGACGGGCTGGGGCGGTTCGAGGAGGCGGCGGCGGTCTACCGCCGGGTGCTGGCGGTCGCGCCGGGGGAGGCCGAAGCCTACCGGCGGCTTGGCGCGCTGGTGAAGTTCGCGCCCGGCGCGCCGGAGATCGCGGCGATGGAGCGGATCCATGACGGGGCGCCGGAGCAGTCGGAGACGCGCGGCCATATATGCTTCGCGCTGGCCAAGGCGCAGGAGGATATGGGCGATCTGGCGCAGTGCTTCGCCTATCTCTCGGAAGGCAATGCGGTGCGCAAGGCGCAGCTTGGCTACGACGGCGCGCGGGACCGGGCGATCTTTGCCGCGATCCGCGCCAGCGCCGACCGGATCGACGGGGCGAAGGTGGATTTCGCCGCCGATCCCGCGCCGGTGGTGCCGGTCTTCGTGCTGGGCATGCCGCGTTCCGGGACGACGCTGGTGGAGCAGGTGATCTCCAGCCATTCGGGGGTCCACGGGGCGGGAGAGCTGCCCTATGCCACCCGCTACGGCGAGGGGCTGGCGACCGGGCGGACCGCGATCACCGCCGGGGGGATCGCGCGGTTCCGGGCGCAATACCTTGACCAGCTCGCCCGCCGCTCGGGCGGGGCGGGGTTCGTGACCGACAAGATGCCGGACAATTTCCGTTTCATCGGGCTGATCGCGAAGGCGCTGCCGGAGGCTCGGATCGTCCATGTGGCGCGCGACGCGCGGGCGGTCTGCTGGTCGAACTTCCGGCAGTATTTCGCCGGGGCGGGGCTGGGGTTCAGCTACGACCTGGGCGATGCGGTGGCCTATTACCGGCTCTACGAGGGGTTGATGGCGTTCTGGGAAGCGCGGCTGGGCGACCGGGTCTACCGGCTGAGCTACGAGGCGCTGACCGAGAACCAGGAGAAGGAGACGCGCAGGCTGATCGCGCATCTCGGGCTGGATTGGCAGGAGGCCTGCCTGCATCCGCAGAAGAACGCGCGGGGGGTGGCGACAGCCTCGCGCCGGCAGATCCGCGAGAAGCTATATCGCGGCAGCTCGGCGGAATGGCGGCGGTTCGAGCCGTTCCTCGGCGGCGCCTTCGCCGCGCTCGGAAGCTGAGGCCCGGGGGGGCACGGCGGCCCCTGCGGCGCGGGCCCTGCGCGGAGGTGTTCTTCCGGAGCGGAATGCCCCCGGGAACTGGCGTCCCGGATACGACGAGGCCCGCACCGAGGTGCGGGCCTTTTCGTGACCGATTATTGGAGCGGGCGATGAGATTCGAACTCACGACCCTAACCTTGGCAAGGTTATGCTCTACCCCTGAGCTACGCCCGCGTCCTTCGGTGAGCGGTGATTTATCGGCTCTGCTCGGAGGCTGCAAGAGCAAAAATCAGCCTTTTTTGCGCTTCTGCCGGATCAGGTTCAAAGCCTCCACGCCGCCGGCGAAAATCATCGCCGCGTAGATGAAACCGCGGTCGATATGATAGTGCAGCCCGTCCGCGGCAAGCGCCATGCCGACCATGACGAGGAAGGCCAGTGCGAGCATTTTCGTCGACGGATGGGCCTCGATGAAATCGGCGATCGGTTCGGAGGCGAGCATCATCAGGACGATGGCGACGGTGACCGCGGCCACCATCACCTCCAGGTGATCGGCGATGCCGACGGCGGTGATCACGCTGTCGAGCGAGAAGATCAGGTCGAGCACCATGATCTGAAGGATCGTGCCCCAGAAGCCGGCGCCGGCCTTCGCATGGGGTTCGGGGGCGGTGCCCTCCACCTCGGCGAAGATCTCGGTCGAGGCCTTCCAGATCAGGAAGAGGCCGCCGGCGACGAGGATAAGGTCGCGCCAGGTGAGGTCGAAATGCGCCACCGTCACCAGGGGGCGGGTGAGCGTCATGATCCAGGTGATCGAGAACAGCAGCGCCACGCGCAGGATCAGCGCGCCGACCAGGCCGAGGAAGCGCGCGCGGGCGCGGCGGTCGGCGGGCAGCTTGGACGCGGCGATGGAGATGAAGATCACGTTGTCGATGCCGAGGACGACCTCGAGCACGGTCAGCGTGAGGAAGGAGAGCCAGACCGAGGGGTCGGCGAGCAGGTCGAGCATGGGCGGTCTCCTCGGGGCCGGGAGGTCAAGATGTGCTCAGTCGGGGCGGGCGGGGCAAGGGGGTGGGACGAATTGGCCGGGATTTGGGGGGAAGGGTTTGCGTGGCGAGGAGGGGCAGGGACCGTCCGCGGGTGGGCGCTGGCGGCGGCCGGGGTCTGTCCGTTTATGGTTTCATCAGCCTCTTCGGTTTGCCGGGGCGGAACCTCACCAATAGCGCCCGCCCTTGGGGGCGGACGGGCGCTGGCCCGGCGGTGCTGCGCACCGCCGTTTCGGGCCGGGAGTGGTGGGGGCGTTGCGAATCTTGCCTGGGGGATCGCCTCTGGGGCCGTCGCGGTGAGTCTTTGGGCCAAGGAGAAGCAGCGGAGGGCGGGCGGTGCAGAGCGCCATGGCCTGATCCTCCAGCCTCGAGAGGCGGCTTAGCATCAGCGTGACCTCGCGGTTGTCGGGACGGGCGGTTGCGGGCCAGAACTTCACCGATGCGCCAAGCGCCGTGTGCAGCGTGCCGAGCTGCAGTACCACATGCTCCAGCAGGAAGGCTTCGAGCGTCTGCCGGCCCGCCGGCATCGACATCCCCCGGCACCCGGACCGGGCGCAGGGAGGCGCGCCGGGAGGGGCAGGGAAAGGATAGGCGGGCGAGGCTAAGGGAAGGCTAACGGGTCACTCGAATTCGATCAGAAGATCCTTGGCGTCGACCTGCGCGCCGGGGGTGACATGGACGGCGGCCACGGTGGCGGCGCGATCGGCGTGGATGCCGGTCTCCATCTTCATCGCCTCGATGGTCAGCAGAAGATCCCCGGCGGCCACCTTCTGGCCCGCCGCGACGCCGACGGAGGCGATCACCCCCGGCATCGGCGCGCCGACCTGCTTGGGGTTGCCCTCCTGCGCCTTCGGCTTCGCTGCGGTCTGCGACTTGATCACCCGGTTCGGCACCCGGATCACGCGCGGCTGGCCGTTCAGCTCGAAGAAGACGCGGACGTCGCCGTCCTCATGCGTCTCGCCCACCGCTTGAAGCCGGATCTCCAGCGTCTTGCCGGGGTCGATCTCGACCGAGATCTCCTCGCTGGGTTCCATGCCGTAGAAGAAGGTGCGCGTCGGCAGGGTGCGGACCGGGCCATAGGCGCGGTGGCGGCCCATGTAGTCGAGGAAGACCTTGGGATACATCAGGTATCCGTTGAGATCCTCGTCATCGACCTTGAAGCCCATCAGCTCTTTCGAGACCTCGGCGCGGGTGGCTTCGAGGTCCACGGGCTTCAGGTGCTTGCCGGGGCGTTCGGTGTTCGGCTTCTCGCCCTTCAGCACCTTCTTCACAAGCGCCGCGGGGAAGCCGCCCGGGGGCTGGCCGAGGTTGCCCTTCAGCATGTCGACGACCGAGTCGGGGAAGGAGACCTCCACCGCCGGATCCTCGACCTGCGCGCGGGTCAGGCCCTGCGCCACCATCATCAGCGCCATGTCGCCCACGACCTTGGACGAGGGCGTGACCTTCACGATGTCGCCGAACATGCGGTTCACGTCGGCATAGGTCTGGGCGACCTCGTGCCAGCGCTCCTCCAGCCCCAGAGAGCGGGCCTGGGCCTTCAGGTTGGTGAACTGGCCACCCGGCATCTCGTGCAGGTAGACCTCGGACGCCGGGGCGGGCAGGCCGGACTCAAAAGCGGTGTACTGGCCGCGCACCAGTTCCCAGTAGTTCGAGAGCCGGCGGATCGCGGTGATGTCGAGCCCGGTGTCGCGCGGCGTATGGCGGAGCGCCTCGACGATGGAGCCGAGGCAGGGCTGCGAGGTGCCGCCGGAGAAGGCGTCCATGGCGGCGTCCACGGCGTCCACGCCGGCCTCTGCCGCGGCGAGGATGGTGGCGGCGGCGATGCCGGAAGTGTCATGGGTGTGGAAGTGGATCGGCAGGCCCACCTCCTCCTTCAGGGCCTTGACGAGGCGGCTGGCGGCAGCGGGCTTCAGGAGCCCCGCCATGTCCTTCAGGCCCAGAACATGGGCGCCGGCCTCGCGCAGTGCGCGGCCCATGCCGACGTAATACTTCAGGTCGTATTTCGCGCGGTCCGGGTCGAGCAGGTCGCCGGTGTAGCAGATCGTGCCTTCGCAGAGCTTGCCCGAGGCGATCACCGCGTCCATGGCGACGCGCATGTTCTCGACCCAGTTCAGGCTGTCGAAGACGCGGAAGACGTCGATCCCCGTCTTCGCGGCCTGGGCGACGAAGCTTTGCACAACGTTGTCGGGGTAGTTGGTGTAGCCGACGCCGTTGGAGGCGCGCAGCAGCATCTGCGTCATCACGTTGGGCAGGCGCTCGCGGATGTCGCGCAGGCGCTGCCAGGGGCATTCCTGCAGGAAGCGATATGCGACATCGAAGGTGGCGCCGCCCCAGCATTCGACCGAGAAGAGGCCGGGCAGGTTCGCCGCATAGGCGGGCGTGGCGTTGACCATGTCGATCGAGCGCATGCGGGTGGCCAGCAGCGACTGGTGGCCGTCGCGCATGGTCGTGTCGGTCAGCAGAAGCTTGGTCTGCGCCTTCATCCAGTCGGCGACGGCCTGCGGGCCCTTCTGTTCGAGAAGGTTCCGCGTGCCCATCGGCGGCGTGTCGGTCAGCGGCTCCGGCGGTTTCGGCAGCCGCGCCTCGGCCGATGGGCGGGGGCGGCCGGCGGTCTCCGGATGCCCGTTCACGGTGATGTCGGCGATATAGGTAAGGATCTTCGTCGCCCGGTCGCGGCGCTTGCGGAAGGCGAAGAGCGCGGGCGTCGTGTCGATGAATTTCGTCGTGTAGGTGTTGTCGAGGAAGGTCGGGTGCTTCAGCAGGTTGATGACGAAATCGATGTTCGTCGAGACGCCGCGCACCCGAAACTCGCGCAGCGCGCGGTCCATCCGGGCGATGGCCTGCTCGGGCGTCTTGGCACGTGCGGTGACCTTCACCAGAAGCGAGTCGTAGTAGCGGGTGATGACGGAGCCGGAATAGGCGGTGCCGCCGTCGAGCCGGATGCCCGCGCCGGTGGCGGAGCGGTAGGCGGTGATGCGGCCGTAATCCGGGATGAAGTTGTTCTGCGGATCCTCGGTCGTCACCCGGCACTGCAGCGCGTGGCCGGTCAGGCGCACATCGGCCTGAGAGGGCGCGCCGGTGGCCTCGGCCACGGTCTTGCCCTCGGCGATGCGGATCTGGGCCTGGACGATGTCGATGCCCGTCACCTCCTCGGTCACGGTATGTTCGACCTGGACGCGGGGGTTGACCTCGATGAAGTAGAAATTGCCGGAGTCCATGTCCATCAGGAACTCGACCGTGCCGGCGTTCTGGTAGCCGACGGCGCGGCCGATCTTGAGGCCAAGCTCGCAGATCTCGGCGCGCTGTTCTTCCGTCAGGTAGGGGGCGGGGGCGCGTTCGACGACCTTCTGGTTGCGGCGCTGGACGGTGCAGTCGCGCTCGAAGAGGTGGTAGAGGTTGCCATGCGCGTCGCCGAGAAGCTGGACCTCGACGTGGCGGGCGCGCTCGATCATCTTCTCGAGATAGCCCTCGCCGTTGCCGAAGGCGGCCTCGGCCTCGCGCCGGCCCTCGCGGACCTTGTCGGCCAGTTCCTTGGGCCCGAGGATCGGGCGCATGCCGCGGCCGCCGCCGCCCCAGGAGGCCTTGAGCATCAGCGGGTAGCCGATCTCGTCCGCCTGGGCGCGGATCCTGTCCATGTCGTCGCCGAGGACCTCGGTTGCCGGGATCACCGGCACGCCGGCCTTTATCGCCACCTGCCGGGCGGAGGCCTTGTCGCCGAGCGCGCGCATGGTGTCGGCGGTCGGGCCGATGAAGGTGAGGCCGGCGTTGTTCACCGCGTCGACGAATTCCGGGTTCTCGGACAGCAGCCCGTAACCCGGGTGGATCGCGTCGGCGCCGGACATCTTGGCGACGCGGATGATCTCGGGGATGGAGAGATAGGCCGCGACGGGGCCGAGGCCCTCGCCGATGCGGTAGGCCTCGTCCGCCTTGAAGCGATGGAGGTTCAGCTTGTCCTCCTCGGCGTAGACGGCGACCGTCTTCTTGCCGAGTTCGTTGGCGGCGCGCATGACGCGGATCGCGATCTCGCCCCGGTTGGCGACGAGGATCTTGCGGAAATCGGCCATCGGCTCCCCCCGGGCTGGCGTCGAACTGGCGGCACTTTAGCTATGCTGCAGTGCAGCGCAAGTGCGCAGGCGGTGGGATGTGAAAGAAATGCGACGCTGGGGCGGGGGGCGGCTTGCCGAAAAGCATGCCGGGGTTGGGGGTTTGGGTTCGATCTTTGCGGAGGGGTGCGCGGGTGGTGGTGCGCAATGAATGCGCACCCTACGGCGGGCGACGGCAGTGAAGAGGGACAGGGCACGTCCGCGGCTGGGCGCTGGCCCGGCGGGCTGCGCCCGCTGTTTCGGGCCGGAAGAGGCGTATTCGGGCCAGGAAGAAGCAGAGGGTAGCGGCGGCGCCGGGAGGGCGCCGCCGCCGGGCGATCACTTCACCACTTCGACCTGGCCGCGGATTTCGCCGCCGGGATTCTTCTTGGTGTGGACGTTGACGTACCAGAGACCTTCCTCGATCTCCTTCACCGCCTTGGCCTTCAGCCGGACATGGCCGCTCGTCGGGGTCTTCAGCCCCGAATCCTTGCCGATGTTGACGAGGACGCCCGCGTTCTGGCCGCGCTTGGCCGGGCCGTGGAAGTGCACGCCCGTGGCATGGCCCGAAAGGTGGCTCCAGCGCACGTGCCAGGTCAGGACGTGCTTCACGGTGTCGAGCGTGCCGCTCGCCGTGCCGGTGGCGCCGGGCGCCTTCACCTTGGCGGCCGTTTCCTGTGCCTGGTCGAGCGTGGCGGACCATTTCAGGATCTTGGCCGTGGCCGGGGCGCTCATCATGGCCGCGACGGCGGCGGCAAGCGCAAATGTCTTCAGCATGTCCCTTTGCTCCTCATGAGTATGGGAATCCAAAACCGGCCCCTGGGGGCCGGCTGAGGCAAATCTACCATCCCTGCGGTGCGGGCGGCAGCGGGATCGGCAGGGGCGGGACTCCGCTCTCGGGAATGTGAAGAGAGCGCGAACAATCTGCGAACAATTCTTTCGCTCGCCAGCGAAGCAGGCTAGACTGCGGCCATGAGCTACCCCTCCGATCCCGAGGGCACGCCGGGCGTGCCCGACGCTTCCTCTGCCGCGGCCCGGCTGCCGCTTTCGCAGCGTGCGCTGGCGGCAAGGCCGGCCCCCTACCTTGACGAACTGAACCCGGCGCAGCGCGAGGCGGTGGAGGCGCTGGAGGGCCCGGTCCTGATGCTGGCCGGCGCCGGCACCGGCAAGACCAAGGCGCTGACGGCGCGGATCGCGCATCTGCTGTCGACCGGCACGGCGCGGCCGAACGAGATCCTGGCCGTGACCTTCACCAACAAGGCCGCGCGGGAGATGAAGGACCGCGTCAGCCGTCTGCTGGGCGAGGCGGTGGAAGGGATGCCCTGGATGGGCACATTCCACGCGATCTGTGTCCGGATGCTCAGGCGGCATGCCGAGCTGGTAGGCCTGAAATCGACCTTCACCATCCTCGACACCGACGACCAGATCCGGCTGATGAAGCAACTTATCCTGGCCGAGAACATCGACGAGAAGCGCTGGCCGGCGCGGATGCTCGCCGGGCTGATCGACGGCTGGAAGAACCGCGCCTGGGTGCCCGAGAAGGTGCCTGCGGCGGAGGCTTCGGCCTTCAACCACCGGGGCACCGAGCTTTATGCCGCCTACCAGGACCGCCTGAAGACGCTGAACGCCGTCGATTTCGGCGACCTTCTGCTGCATATGGTCACGATCTTCCAGAAGCACCCGGATGTGCTGGAGCAGTACCAGCGCTGGCTGCGCTACATCCTGGTCGACGAGTATCAGGACACCAACACCGCCCAGTACCTCTGGCTCCGCCTTCTGGCGCAGAAGCACCGCAACATCTGCTGCGTCGGCGATGACGACCAGTCGATCTACGGCTGGCGCGGGGCCGAGGTGGGCAACATCCTGCGGTTCGAGAAGGATTTCCCCGGCGCGAAGGTGATCCGGCTGGAACAGAACTACCGCTCTACCCCCCATATCCTCGCCGCCGCCTCGGGCGTGATCCGGGGCAATGCCGGGCGGCTGGGCAAGGAACTGTGGACCGAGCTCGACGAGGGTGAGCGGGTGCGCCTCATCGGGCATTGGGACGGCGAGGAGGAGGCGCGCTGGATCGGCGAGGAGGTGGAACGCCTCGCCTCTGGCGCGCGCGACATGGAGCCCCTGTCGCTTGACGGGATGGCGATCCTCGTGCGGGCCAGCCACCAGATGCGGGCCTTCGAGGACCGGTTCCTGACGATCGGGCTTCCCTATCGCGTCATCGGCGGGCCGCGGTTTTACGAACGACTCGAGATCCGCGACGCGATGGCCTATTTCCGCCTTGCCGTCAGCCCGGACGACGACCTCGCCTTCGAGCGGATCGTGAACACGCCGAAGCGGGGGCTGGGCGACAAGGCGCAGCAGACGATCCAGCGCACCGCGCGGGCGCAGGGGGTGACGCTGTTCGAGGGCGCGCGGATCCTGCTGGCCGAGGGCGGGCTTTCGGGCAAGGGCGCGGGGCAGCTGCGCGGGCTTCTGGAGGGGATCGCGCGCTGGCATGCGGTGACGCTGCGCGCCGGGGCCAGCCATATCGAGCTGGCCGAGCAGATCCTTGAGGAGAGCGGCTACACCGCCATGTGGCAGGCCGACAAGACGCCGGAGGCGCCGGGGCGGCTCGACAACCTCAAGGAACTGATCAAGGCGCTGGAGAGCTTCGACAACCTGCAGGGGTTCCTGGAGCATGTCGCGCTGATCATGGACAACGAGAGCAGCGAGGGGGAGGCGAAGGTCTCCATCATGACGCTGCATGCGGCCAAGGGGCTGGAGTTTCCCGCCGTCTTCCTGCCGGGCTGGGAGGATGGGCTGTTCCCGTCCCAGCGCAGCATGGACGAGAGCGGGCTGAAGGGGTTGGAGGAAGAACGCCGCCTCGCCTATGTCGGCATCACCCGGGCCGAGCGGATCTGCACCATCTCCTTCGCGGCCAACCGCCGGGTCTATGGCCAGTGGCAGTCGGCGCTGCCCTCGCGGTTCATCGACGAACTGCCGGAGGAGCATGTCGAGGTGCTGACCCCGCCGGGCCTTTATGGCGGCGGTTATGGTGCGGCGGGGATGGGCGGCGGCCTCGGTGGAGGCATGGGCCAGTCGGGGATCGAGGACCGCGCGGCGCGGGCCGATGTCTACAACTCCCCCGGCTGGAAGCGGATGCAGGCGCGCGGAAGCCGGCCCATGAGCCAGCCGCGCGAGGGGTCGGGCATGGTGATCGACCTCGATGCCGTCTCGGCCTATTCCCAGGGCGACCGGGTGTTCCACCAGAAGTTCGGCTATGGCGAGGTCATGGGGATCGAGGGCGACAAGCTCGACGTCGCCTTCGACAAGGCCGGGGCGAAGAAGATCGTGGCGCGATTCGTCATTCCCGCCGACAGAGTGGACGACATCCCGTTCTGAGATCCACGCGCGCCCGGCGCCGGGCCCGTTGATATGCGGACCAGGGCGAGAGGGCGCGCCGCACCGGGCTTCCGTGGCGCTTGTTGGCGGGGCGGGGCGGGCGTACACTTCCTCGTGAGCGCGCGTGACCCCCTGGTGGGCGCAGGAGCTGCCCGCGTATCGCTCGGTTAGGCATCGGACCGGGACAGCGCCGCGCGGGAGCGGCGATGGCGGTCCGCAAGGGGGGAAACATCATGGAACACGCTACCGGAACGGCACCGGAAGAGGAAACCCGCCGGGGGCCGCCCTGGATCGACCCGACCATCCAGCAGAAGATCGCCTGGCGGGACGGCGACGTCGTGATCTCGGTCCCGGCCAAGAGCGGGACGACCTGGACGATGAACATCGTCCACCAGCTGCTGACCGGCGGCAGGACGGATTTCCGGGACATCTACGAGGAGGTGCCCTGGCTGGAGTTCGTCGCCTATCCCGGCCAGCCGCATGACGCCGTGGTCGAGCGGGTCGAGGCGATGCCGCCCGACCGCCGGCGCGCGTTCAAGACCCATTCGGCCCCGCCCGGCATCCCCTTCATGGCCGACGGGGCGAGCCGGAAGGTCAAGTATATCGTGGTCTTCCGCAATCCCGAGGAGGCGCTGGTCTCGTTCCGGCCGTTCCTCGAGAAACACGCCGACGCCTGGTACGACCTCTGGCAGATGCCGCGGGGGGCGATGTGCCGGCCGGATTTCGCCAGCTTCTACGACGAGGTGGTGGACGGGCACGGGATGCAGGGGATGTTCTTCGGCTTCCTCGCCGCCTGGTGGCCGCTCCGGAACGAGCCGAACGTGCTGTTCATGCATTTCTCCGACATGAAGCGGGACCATGAGCGGGCGATCCGGACGATCGCGGAGTTCCTCGGCCTCGACCCGGGGGATGGGGCCTGGCCGGCGATCCTCGAATATACCTCGTTTCCCTGGATGAAGCGGAACGAGGAGATGTTCGAGGGGCGCACGCTTGGCGGCAGCGTGCCGGTGCTCGATCACGGCGCGATGATCCGCAAGGGCGCGGCGGGCGAGGCGCGGGCGGACGGGATGACCGACGCGATCTCGGCCCATCTGCGCCGGGTGGGCGAGCAGATGGTTCCCGACCGGGCAGCGCTGGACTGGTATTACACAGGCGGCGCCCTGCCCTGAGGGGCGGTAGCCCCGGCCCGAGACAGCAGGCATAGCCCGCCGGGCCAGCGCCCGTCCGCCCGGACGGATGGGCGCTTTTGATGACGCCGCGCCCCGGCAGGCCGAAGGGGTTCTTTACGCCATGAACGGACAGACCTCAGCCATCGCGAGCGCCCACCCGCGGACGGGCGCTGGCCCTCTTCGGCATGGGGCGCCTGGTGCCGGGCCTCTCGGCGCGCGGTCCGGTGATTTCATTGCTCTGAAAAGGAAAACGGCGGCGCCCAGGGAGGAGGAGGGGCGCCGCCGCAGTTTACGCTTGGCCCAGGGAGGAGGAGAGGGCCGCACGTTCCGGTGGGGCTTTCGCCCCGAATGAGGGTGCGGCGGCACCCAGGGAGGAGGAGGGGCGCCGCCGCAGTTTACGCTTGGCCC
>NZ_RRYH01000027.1 GCF_004010155.1 Solirhodobacter olei
GGAGGGGCCGCACGTTCCGGTGGGGCTTTCGCCCCGAATAAGGTGCGGCGGCACCCAGGGAGGAGGAGGGGCGCCGCCGCAGGTTACGCTTGGCCCAGGGAGGAGGAGGGGCCGCACGTTCCGGTGGGGCGTTTTGCGCCCCGAGTAGCTGGCGGCCCACCCAGGGAGGAGGAGGGGCGTGCCGCCTTTTTCACGATCGGCCCAGGGAGGAGGAGGGGCCTTTCGCGATCTGTTGAGGGGCACATAGGTGCTCTGTACCCCGAAGAGAAGGGGCGGCGACATCAGGGAGGAGGAGGATGTCGCCGCCAGATAAGGAGGGCCCAGGGAGGAGGAGAGGGCCTTCCTAACTGAAACTTACTTGCCGTTGGCCGCGTCGAGCGCGATACGGCGGATTTGCATCCGGTGAATGCCCAGATCGGTCAGGTCGCGATCGGTCAGGGCCGAAAGCTCGGCGACCGTCCGCTTGTAGATCCGACGCCGGGCGGCGCCTTCGTTGAAGCTGCGCACCAGGGCGGCGATCGCATCCTTCAGGCCGAAGCCGGCGCCGCGGACGTTGCTGACGTTTGCATGTGCCATGTTCGTTGCCTCGTTTGTCTCGTGTTTGAAGCGGTTCGTTTCGCTTGCCGTTGTCGCTAACATACGCCCATGCTGCAGTTGCACAATGGACCAATTGGTCAATGCTGCCATGCGGCAAATGCATAACCCGTGCTGACCTATTTTTGCGGCGTTTGACGGGCGTTTGCACAAGCTTTGACCGTTTGGAAAAGCCGCCCCTTGCCCTTGGCGCCGATCGGCGCGAGGTAAGGGGCGAAAACCAAGCGGAGTCTCTCTTATGTCGGTTACGCGCGAGGCGGTTCTGGACACGCTCAGGCGGATCAGCCTGCCGGGCGGCGGCGATCTCGTCACCAGCGACATGGTACGGGCGCTGACGATCGAGGGCGACCCGGGGGCGCAATCCGTTCGATTCGTCGTCGAGGCGCCCGATCCGGAGGCCGCGCGGCGGCTGGAGCCGATCGCCAATGCGGCCGAGGAGGTCGTGCGGCGGATGCCGGGGGTGGCGAAGGCCGCGGTGATCCTGACGGCGCATGGCGCGGGGGCGGCGGGCGCAGGCGCGCCGCAGGCCAAGGCACCGCCGCAGCTCAAGATCGGCGGCCATCCGACGCCGCAGCAGGGCGGGCCACAGAAGGTTTCGGGCGTGGACCGCATCATCGCGATCGCCTCGGGCAAGGGTGGCGTGGGCAAGTCCACGGTCGCCTCCAACCTCGCCGTGGCGCTGGCGCGTCAGGGGCGGCGCGTGGGGCTGCTCGATGCCGATATCTACGGGCCGTCGCAGCCGCGCATGATGGGCGTGACGGCGCGCCCGGACGCGCCGGACGGCAAGACCATCCAGCCGCCTTCGGCGCATGGCGTGACGATGATGTCGCTGGGCCTGCTGCTGAAGGAGGACCAGGCGGTGATCTGGCGCGGCCCGATGCTGATGGGCGCGCTGCAGCAGCTTCTGACCCAGGTGAACTGGGGCCGGCTCGACGTGCTGATCATCGACCTGCCGCCGGGCACGGGGGACGTGCAGCTGACCCTCGGCCAGCGGACGCAGGTGACCGGCGCCATCGTCGTCTCCACCCCGCAGGACGTGGCGCTTCTGGATGCGCGCAAGGCGATCAACATGTTCCAGACGATGAAGGTCCCGGTCCTGGGGCTGATCGAGAACATGTCGACCTATATCTGCCCGAACTGCGGGCACGAGGAGCATATCTTCGGCCATGGCGGCGTGGCGGAGGAGGCGAGGAAGCTGGGCGTGCCGCTTCTGGGCGAGATCCCCCTCAGCCTCGACGTGCGCGTTGCCGGCGACAGCGGCACGCCGATCGCCGCGGGCGAGGGGCCGATCGCCGAGGCCTATGCCCGGCTCGCCGCCCGGCTGGTCGCCGGCGGCATGGGATAAGCCCCACCGGGGCCGGTCCCGCGGCCCCGGAACGAATCACTTTGGTGCCAGAAGGCCCCGCTGAGCGGCCGAACCGGCGCGATTTCCATGGAATTTGCCCCCACTTTGCCCCGCCTGCCGGCGGGGTGCGCAGTTTTGGCGCCGGGCCGGGATTTTATCCCACCCGGCCGGCGTTCGGGAGTTCTTGCTACATCTTGTGGTTGGCACCGAGCTACCCCCAAGGGGTCGCCCTCAAGGGCTGCGAACCCCTGCGCCGCATGCGCGGATGAAGTGGGAAATGGTAGCTGGTGGTATAAAAACCCATTGCTAGGCATGAGAAACCATGGCATCACTGTTTGCAGATGAGGCGGGCAGTTGAGGGGCATCAAGACCCCGAACAAAGACCGAGGCAGGTTTCTACAGCCCCCCCACATCGAAGTGAGAGATCCGGCGCGTGGGCGAGCAGACATCCCCCCAGGTGGCGCGCGTAGCCGGGCAGACCCAGAGATGGGACGAGGGCGGCGGATCGGGCAGTGGCAGCAGCCCGACCGCCGTTTTCCGTTCCGGGCCTGGGATGGGCTGAGGGCGGTAAGGAGTGCGGGCGCGTGGCGCGCATGTTCAAGGGCTCCTATGACCTGAAGGTGGACCCGAAAGGCCGGGTTTCCATCCCAGCTCCCTTTCGGCGGATCATCGAGGCCGCCGATCCCGATTTCGATCCGAAGGACAAGACCTCGAAGGACCGGGCCGTCTTCTCCGTGGGCTACGGGCTTGCGGGCAAGGGGTTTCTCGAGGGCTTCTCCGTCGAATCGCTGGCAGGCGTCCATGCCGACATGGAGGCGCTGAAGCGCGGCTCCCCGGCGCGCAAAACGCTGGAATACCTCTATCTTGCCAATGTCCAGGACATGCAGATCGACGACAATGGCCGCATCGTCCTGCCCGCCGCCTGGCGCGAGAAGATGGGCCTGGGCGAGGACGCCAAGTTCGTCGGCTACGGCAACCGTTTCGAGATCTGGAGCCCCGAGACCTACGCCCGCATCCGCGGCGCCCAGACCGAGGCCTTCCTCGAGGCGCAGGGCGAGGACTTCGATCCGCAATCCCTTTTCGAGGCTGAAGGCGGGAGCGCGTGATGGCGGCCGCGGCGCAGAATACCGCCCCGGCCCCCCATGTTCCGGTCCTGCTCGGCAAGCTTCTGGAGGTGGTCGCCCCGATCCGCGGGATCTGGGCGGACGGCACGCTGGGCGCGGGCGGATATACCCGCGGCCTGCTGGAGGCCGGGGCCGACCAGGTCATCGGCATCGACCGCGATCCGCTGGCGCTGGAACTTGCGTCGGGCTGGGCGGCCGAATACGGCGACCGGGTGCGGCTGGTGCAGGGCAATTTCGCGGATCTCGACAGCCTCGCGGGCGAGCCTCTCGACGGGGTTGTCCTCGATCTCGGCGTTTCCTCGATGCAGCTTGACCGGGCGGAGCGGGGGTTTTCCTTCCTGCGCGACGGTCCGCTGGACATGCGGATGAGCCAGGAAGGGCCGACGGCCGCCGATATCGTCAATCTCGCGCCGGAGGCGGAGATCGCCGACATCCTTTACCAGTACGGCGAGGAACGCGCCTCGCGCCGGATCGCGCGGGCGGTCGTGGCGGCACGCAAGGTGGCGCCGATCGTGACCACGGCGCAGCTGGCCGAGCTCGTCTCCTCCTGTCTGCCGCGGCCGAAGCCGGGGCAGAGCCACCCCGCGACCCGCAGCTTCCAGGCGCTCCGCATCGCGGTGAACGACGAGTTCGGCGCGCTGGTCGATGGGCTGGAAGCGGCGGAACGCGCGCTGAAGCCCGGCGGGCGCGTCGCGGTCGTCACCTTCCATTCGCTGGAGGACCGGATCGTGAAGCGGTTCTTCCAGGCGCGCGGCGGCAAGCCCGTCCACGTCAACCGCTACGCGCCGGAGCCGCCGCCCGTGGCCGCGCCGTTCCGGCTTCTGAACCGCAACGCCATCGGCCCCGATGCCGAGGAGACTGCCGCCAACCCCCGCGCCCGTTCGGCGCTTCTGCGCGCGGCGGAGCGCACCGAGGTGCCCGCCGGCCACGCCGACCGCACCACCCTCGGCCTGCCGCAGATCGACCTGAAAGGACGTTCCTGATGCGCCCCGTTTTCTATGTCCTTTCGGCGCTTGTCGTCATGGGCCTCGCCTTCTGGGCCTACCGGCAGAACTACGCCACGCAGAAGTCGATCAAGGAGGTGGCCAAGCTGCAGCGCGAGATCGGCCAGCTGCGCGAGAACCTCGCCATGCAGCGGGCGGAATGGGCCTATGAGAACCGGCCCTCGCGGCTGAGGGAGCTGGCGCTGCTGAATTTCGACAAGCTGCATCTGCTGCCGATGACGCCGGAGCAGTTCGGCACGATCGCGCAGGTGTCGATGCCGGCAAGCGCGCCCTCGGACGGGGGCATGACTGTCACCCAGCCGGTGCAGACCTCTGCGTCCGGCAAGAGCAAGAGCGGAGGCAAGAAGTGATCCGCACCCCGCTGCGCCCGCTGGCGCGCATCCTTCAGGCGCGTGCCGCCGGCGAGAACCCGGACGCGATCGAGCGCGAGAACATCCGCCTCCGGCACGAGGAGATGCGCGACCGCTCCCGCGACCAGGCGGAGGGGCGGCTGCTGATGCTGGGGCTCTTCTTCTTCTGCGCCTTCTCCGCCGTCGGCGCGCGGATGGGGCTGATCGCCGTGGCTCAGCCGAGCGAGCCGCAGCTCGCCTCCAACACCGGGCCGACGATCCCCACCGACCGCGCCGATATCGTCGACCGCGACGGTCGGATCCTGGCCACCAACCTGGCCACCTATTCGCTTTATGCCCAGCCGCAGGACATGATCGACCCGATCCATGTCGCCAAGGCCCTGGTGAAGATCTTCCCCGATCTCGACCAGGCCCGGCTGGTGAAGGATTTCACCGGCGACCGCACCTTCGTCTGGATCAAGCGCACCCTCTCGCCCGAGGAGATGCAGGAGGTTCACGACATCGGCGACCCCGGCCTTCTGTTCGGCCCGCGCGAGATGCGGCTTTACCCGAACGGCCACCTTGCGGCGCATATCCTGGGCGGGGCCACCTTCGGCCGCGAAGGCGTCGATTCGGCCGAGATCGTCGGCGTTGCCGGGATCGAGAAGCAGTATGACGGCTGGCTGCGCGATCCCGCCAATGCCGGCCGTCCGCTGCGGCTGACGATCGACCTGCGCGCCCAGGCGGCGATGCGGGAAGTGCTGGACGCGGGCATGCACCTGATGAACGCCAAGGGCGCGGCAGCCGTGCTGATGGAGGCCAAGACCGGCCGCATCGTCGCCATGACCTCGCTGCCGGACTTCGATCCGAACAACCGGCCGGTCTACAATCCGAAGGTCAAGCCGGGCGACAGCCCGCTGTTCAACCGCGCGGTGCAGGGGCTTTACGAGCTGGGATCGGTCTTCAAGATCTTCGACGTGGGCGAGGCGCTGAACCTCGGCCTCGTCACGCCGAAGACCATGATCGACACCAAGCCGTTCCGCATCGGCGGCTTCCTGATCCACGACTTCCACAACTACGGATCCAAGCTTTCGGTTGCCGACGTGATCCGCGAAAGCTCCAACATTGGGGCGGCGCGGATCGCGATGATGTTCGGCGGCGACAAGCAGAAGCCGTTCCTGCAGTCGCTGGGCCTGCTCGACCCCGCGCCGGTGGAGCTGACCGCGGCCGCGGGCGTGCAGCCGATCTATCCGAAGAAATGGACCGACGTGTCGACTACGACCATCGCCTATGGCCACGGCATCTCGGTCTCGCCGCTGATGCTGGCCACGGGCTATGCCTCGCTCGTCAACGGCGGCATGCGGGTCTATCCGACGCTGATCGAGACCGCCCATCCCCGCATCGGGCCGCGAGTCGTCAGCGAGAAGACCTCGGCCGAGCTGCGCAGCCTGCTGCGCTACGTCGTGACCTCCGGGACGGCGGAATATGGCCGGGTGAAGGGCTATGACGTCGGCGGCAAGACCGGCACGGCCGACAAGCCCGACCCGCAGGGCGGCTATTACCACGACAAGGTGATCTCCACCTTCGCGTCCATCTTCCCGGCCAGCGATCCGAAATACGTGCTGGTGACAATGCTTGACGAGCCGACCGACACCTCCGGCCCGGTGCCGCGCCGGACGGCGGGCTATACCGCCGTGCCGGTGGGGGGCGAGATCATCCGGCGCGTCGCGCCGCTCCTTGGGCTCAGGCCCACGATTGAACCCGCCGACCAGAATGCGATAACACTCGCGCGCAACTGAGACAGGGTGGCGCGGGCTTGGGACAGGCGGACAGAACGGCAGGCAGAGCGAAACGGATGAGCCTTTCGGCGCTGGGCCTCGCGGCGCGGGGCGGGCGCGATGCGGCGGTGACGGGGCTTGCCGTTGACAGCCGCGCGGTGGAGCCGGGGATGCTTTTCGCGGCTCTTCCCGGCAGCGCCGTTCACGGCGCGCAGTTCATCCCGCAGGTGCTGGAGGCCGGCGCCGGGGCGGTGCTGACCGATCCCGAGGGCGCAAGGATCGCAGCCGGGGCGCTGGCGGGCTCTCCCGCCGCGCTGGTCGTGGTGGAGGAGCCGCGCGCTGCGCTGGCGCGTGCCGCGGCTCTCTGGTTCGGGGCGCAGCCCGAAGTGATGGTCGCCGTCACCGGCACCAACGGAAAGACCTCTGTCGCCACCTTTACCCGGCAGATCTGGATGGCGCTGGGCGAGCCGGCGATCAACCTCGGCACCACCGGGATCGAGGGCGCCTGGGAAGCGCCGCTGCATCACACCACGCCCGATCCGATCACCCTTCACCGCGCGCTTGCGGCGGCGGAGGCGGAGGGCGTGACCCATGCGGCGATGGAGGCGTCGAGCCACGGGCTCGACCAGCACCGGCTGGACGGGGTGCGGCTGATGGCGGCGGCCTTTACCAACTTCACCCAGGACCACCTGGACTATCACAAGAGCTTCGAGGCCTATTTCGAGGCCAAGGCCGGCCTCTTCACGCGCGTTCTGCCCGAGGATGGAACGGTCGTGGTGAACATGGCCGATCCGAAGGCCGCCGAGATCGCAGAGATCGCGCGCGAGCGCGGGCAGGACCTGCTGAGCGTCGGCCGCGGCGAGGGCTGCGACCTGCGCATCCTCGCGCAGCGTTTCGACGCCACCGGCCAGGACCTGCGCTTCACCTGGATGGGCCGGTCGGTGCAGGTGCGGCTGAACCTCATCGGCGGCTTCCAGGCGGAGAACGTGCTGGTTGCCGCGGGGCTGGCCATCGCCACCGGAGAGCCGCCGAACGACGTCTTCGGGGTGCTCGACAAGCTTTCCACCGTGCGCGGCCGGATGCAGCTGGCCGCGACGCGGGAGAACGGCGCGGCGGTCTTCGTCGACTACGCCCATACCCCCGACGCGGTCGAGACGGCGCTGAAGGCGCTGCGCCCGCATGTGATGGGCCGGCTTGTCGTGGTCTTCGGCGCGGGCGGCGACCGGGACCGGACCAAGCGGCCGCTGATGGGGGCCGCCGCCGCGGCGCATGCAGATGTGCTGATCGTGACCGATGACAACCCGCGCTCGGAGGATCCCGCCGAGATCCGCGCAGCGATCCTCGCCGCCTGCCCGGGCGCCACCGAGGTCGGCGACCGGGCCGAGGCGATCCTTCGCGGCGTGGCCGAGCTTGGCCCCGGCGACGCGCTGCTGATCGCCGGCAAGGGGCATGAGAGCGGCCAGACCGTGGCCGGCATCGTCTATCCCTTCGACGACGTGGAGCAGGCGAGCCTCGCCGTCGCCGCGCTCGACGGGAGGCCGGTGTGACCGCGCTCTGGTCCTCCGAGGATGCGGTCGCCGCGACCGGCGGGCGCGCGACGCGGCCCTTCCGCGCCTTCGGTGTCTCGATCGACACGCGGACGCTGGAGGAAGGCGACCTGTTCGTCGCCCTCACGGCGGCGCGGGACGGGCATGATTTCGTGGCCCAGGCGCTGGAGAAGGGGGCCGCCGCGGCGCTCGTCTCGCGCGTGCCCGAGGGGCTTGGCGAGGATGCGCCGCTGCTGATCGTGCCGGACGTGCTGGAGGGTCTTGCCGCGCTCGGCGCGGCGGGCCGGGCGCGGACATCGGCGCGGGTGGTGGCGGTGACGGGGTCGGTCGGCAAGACCTCCACCAAGGAGATGCTGCGCGATGTCCTGTCGGGGCAGGGGCGGACGCATGTCGCCGAGGCCTCCTACAACAACCACTGGGGCGTGCCGCTGACGCTGGCGCGGATGCCGGCGGATGTGGATTTCGCGGTGATCGAGATCGGGATGAACCATCCCGGCGAGATCGCACCGCTCGCCCGGCTCGCCCGGCCGCACGTCGCGATGATCACCAATGTCGCGGCCGTCCACCTGGAGGCCTTCGCCTCGGTCGAGGGGATCGCGCGCGAAAAGGCGTCGATCGTGACCGGGCTGGAACCGGGGGGCGTCGCGGTGCTGAACGCCGATCTGCCGGTCACCCCGATCCTGACCGCGGCGGCGGAGGCGCAGGGGGCGAAGGTCGTCCTTTTCGGGCAGGCCGAGGGGGCGCGGTTCCGGATGCGCGACGTGCAGGTGACACGCGAGACGACCGTGGTGCAGGCCGAGGTGGCGCAGGGGACGGGGGGCGTGCGCCCCGTCCTTTTCAAGGTACACAGCCCGGGACGGCATTTCGCGATGAACGCGCTCGGCGTCCTGGCGGTGGCGGAGGCGCTGGGCCTCGATCCGGCACTGGCGGCCACCGATCTCGGGCGCTGGCAGCCGCCGCAAGGGCGCGGCGCGCGGGAACGGATCGCGCTCGACATCCTGCACGAGGACCTGGCCTTCGACCTGATCGACGACGCGTTCAACGCCAGCCCGACCTCGATGACGGCAGCGCTGGAGGTGCTGGGTGCGGCGGAGCCGATCGACGGGGTGGGCCGTGTCTCGGAAGGCCGCCGGGTCGCCATTCTCGGCGACATGCTGGAGCTGGGCCCGACGGAGCTTTCGCTGCACCGTGCCATCGCCGATCATCCCGCGATGGCCAAGATCGCGCAGGTCCATTGCGTCGGGCCGCGGATGAAATCGCTCTGGCTCGCCTTGCCGCGGCGGCAACGCGGGCTGTGGTTCGAGACCGCGGCCGAGATGGCGGCCGAGGCGCGCCACCTGGTCGACGCCGGCGATGTCGTACTGGTGAAGGGGTCGAAAGGCTCGAAGGTCAGCCTCGTGGTTGACGCCCTGCGCAAATTGGCGCAAGCGGCACAGCCGCTCTCCCGGAGGACGATCTGAATGCTTTACTGGCTTAGCGAATTCGCACATGGCGGGGGCATTCTGAACCTCTTCCGCTACATCACCTTCCGCGCCGGTGGCGCCTTCTTCACCGCACTGATCTTCGGTTTCCTCTTCGGGCCGCCGCTGATCAACTTCCTCCGCGTTAGGCAGAAGAAGGGCCAGCCGATCCGCGATGACGGGCCGCAGACCCATTTCGCCAAGGCCGGAACGCCGACGATGGGGGGCATGCTGATCCTCGGCGCGCTCTGCTTCTCGACGCTCCTCTGGGCGCGGCTCGACAATGTCTTCGTCTGGCTGACGCTCTTCGTCACCCTCGGCTTCGGCGCGATCGGTTTCGCCGACGACTGGAAGAAGGTGACCAAGCAGAACACCAAGGGCGTCTCCAGCCGGGTGCGGTTCCTGCTTGGCCTCGTTCTGGCGGCGGTGGCGAGCTTCATCGCCGCGCAGGCCCAGCCGGCCGGTCTGACCAATACGCTGGCGCTGCCCTTCTTCAAGAACGCGCTGATTCACCTGGGATTTTTCTTCATCCCCTTCGCCATGATCGTGATCGTGGGCGCCGCCAATGCGGTGAACCTGACGGACGGGCTCGACGGGCTGGCGATCATGCCGGTGATGATCGCCGCCGGGACGCTGGGCGTGATCGCCTACTTCGTGGGCAACTTCAATTACGCCGGCTACCTGGACCTGCATTTCGTTCCCGGCACCGGCGAGCTTCTGGTCTTCGTCTCGGCGCTGATTGGCGGGGGGCTGGGGTTCCTGTGGTATAATGCGCCGCCCGCGGCCGTCTTCATGGGCGATACCGGCTCGCTGGCGCTCGGCGGCGCGCTTGGGATGATCGCGGTGGCGATCAAGCACGAGATCGTGCTGGCCATCGTCGGCGGGCTGTTCGTGGTCGAGGCGCTTTCGGTCATCATCCAGGTCGCCTATTTCAAGCGGACGGGCAAGCGGGTGTTCCTGATGGCGCCGATCCACCACCATTTCGAGAAGAAGGGCTGGGCCGAACCGCAGATCGTGATCCGGTTCTGGATCATCTCGCTGGTGCTGGCGCTGATTGGGCTGGCGACGCTGAAGCTGCGCTGAGGCGGAGGCTCGCGGCGAGGTGCGCAATGAATGCGCACCCTACGGCGTGAGATTGAGGGGGCGCAGCCCCGCCCGATATGCGGTGCGCAGCACCGCCGGGCAGCGCCCGACCGCCCCCGGGGCGGGCGCTTCTTCACCTTCAGGGGCGGCTCGGGCGTTCCGGGGAGCTTCACCATAAACGGACAGGCAGGGGGCGTGACGAGCGCCCACCCGCGGTCGGGCGCTGCCCTCTGCCGCCGAAAAGGAGCCGTTTGATGTCCCGTTTCTACGTCCTGTCCGGCTGCTCGGGCGGCGGCAAGTCCACGCTTCTGGCGGAGCTTGCGCGGCGCGGCCATCCCACCTTCCCCGAACCGGGGCGCGAGATCGTGCGCGAGGAGATGGCGGCGGGCGGGAGCGGCCTGCCGTGGGAGGATCTGGGCCGCTTCCTGTGGCTGACGCTCGAACGGGCGCTCGCGTATCGCGCCGAGGCGGAGGGGCGTCCGGGCCCGGTCTTCTTCGACCGCGCGAGCCTCGACGCGCTGGCGGCGATGCGGCGGGAGGGGATCGCGGTGCCGGAGGCGCTCACCGCCCAGGCTGCCGGGCTGCCCTATGCCGAGCCGGTCTTCCTTGCCCCGCCCTGGCCGGAGCTCTTCGCGCCGGACGCGGAGCTGCGGCATTCGCTCGACGCCGCCCTCGCCGAATATGCCGACCTGGAACGCGCCTGGCCCGCGGAGGGTTACCGGACGCTGCTGCTCCCCAGGACCGGCCCCGCCGCCCGTGCCGATTTCGTCGAGGCCGCGATCCTCGGATGAGCCGGGCTTGCCCCGCCGGAGCGGGGCGGGCAGGGTACGGCCCGACTGTGCCGGGCAGGAGGAGACACGCGATGACCGAGACGACCGGGAGATGCCTTTGCGGCGGGATCCGCTATCGGATCTCTGCTGCGCCCCTTGCCGCGCTCGCCTGCCATTGCCGCGACTGCCAATATGTCTCGGGCGGGGCGGAGGCTAATGTGATCGCGGTGCCGGCCGCGGCGCTGGCCATCGAGGGCGCGCCGAAGCGCTACGAGAGCCGGGCAGACAGCGGCAGCGGGGTCTGGCGCAGCTTCTGCCCCGACTGCGGCACGCCGCTTTTCGCCGGCAACAGCGCGCATCCGGACTTCGTCTCGGTCAAGGCCGGCAGCCTTGACGACCCTGCCGCCTTCCAGCGGCAGGCGCATATCTGGACCGCCTCCGCCCCGCCCTGGCACCTGATGGAGGACGGCCTGCCCAAGCTTCCCGGCAATCCGCTGCTCGGCTGACGGCGGCGCCTTGCGGAGCCCCGGCCCGGCGGGGCATTGTCGGGCCGGGCAAGGGCAGGGGATGAGCCATGATTCCGGTTCGCGGTTACGATGGGCGCAGGGTCGCCGTTCTGGGGCTGGGCCGCTCGGGGCTGGCCACCGTGCGCGCGCTCGTGGCCGGGGGCGCCGAGGTGCTGGCCTGGGACGACAGCCCCGAGGCGCGCGAGAAGGCCGAAGCCGCGGGCGTCGCGGTGACCGACCTCACCCGCGCCCGCGCGCTCGAAGGGGTGGCGGCCCTGATCGCGAGCCCCGGCATTCCGCATCTCTACCCCGAGCCGCACCGCGTCATCGCCCGCGCGCTGGAGGAGGGCGTGCCGGTCGACAATGACATCGGCCTTTTCTTCCGCTCCTTCGCGACGGCAGACTGGGACCGGTTCGACGTGATGCCCAAGGTCATCGCCGTCACCGGATCGAACGGCAAATCGACCACGACGGCGCTGATCCACCATATCCTTCAGGTCGCGGGCCGGCCGACGCAGATGGCGGGCAATATCGGCCGCGGCGTCCTCGACCTCGAACCCGCTGCGGATGGCGAGGTGGTGGTGCTGGAGCTGTCGTCCTACCAGACAGAGCTTGCCCGCGCGCTGACCCCGGATATCGCCGTCTTCACCAATCTCTCGCCCGACCACCTTGACCGCCACGGCGGGCCGGGGGGGTATTTCGCCGCCAAGCGGAGGCTTTTCGCCGAGGGCGGGCCGGATCGCGCGGTAATCGGGGTCGACGAGGTCGAGGGGCGGTTCCTTGCCAACCAGATGGCCGAGGCGCCGGAGGACGAGCGGGTGATCCGGATCTCCTCTGGCCAGAAGCTTGACGGGCTGGGCTGGTCGGTCTTCGCGCGCAAGGGGTTCCTCTCGGAATACCGCCACGGGCGGCAGGTGGCCTCGATCGACCTGCGCGAGATTGCGGGGCTGCCGGGGGCGCACAATCACCAGAACGCCTGCGCGGCCTATGCGGCGGTGCGGCCGCTGGGGCTGGCGCCGAAGCTGGTGGAACAGGCGCTGGCCAGCTTCGAGGGCCTGCCGCATCGCAGCCAGCTGGTGGGCGAGCGGGGCGGCGTGCGCTTCGTCAACGATTCCAAGGCCACCAATGTCGACAGCGCGGCCAAGGCGTTGCAGGCCTTCCCCAGGATCCGCTGGATCGCGGGGGGGCTTGGCAAGGACGGCGGGATCGCGGCGCTGGCGCCCTATCTTCAGCCGGTGGTGAAGGCCTATCTGATCGGCCATTCGGCCCGCGACTTCGCCCTGCAGATCGGCGAGACGCCGCATGAGATCTGCGAGACGATGGAGTGCGCCGTGGCCCGCGCCGCCGAGGAGGCGCAGCCGGGGGAGGTGGTGCTCCTCGCGCCGGCTGCGGCGAGCTTCGACCAGTATCCGAATTTCGAGAAACGCGGCGAGGATTTCACCGCCCGCGTGGCGGCGCTGATCGGCGGTTGACCGGCCGAGACCCTGCCCGCCGCCTCTGGCGGGGATGGCCGGGGACGCAAAGGGGCCGCCGCTCTCGTTCTTCTGTCCGTAAATATCCCGGGAGTCCGGGGCCCGACCCAGCCGTCGGTTACCTTATCCCTCTTGGAATGAGCCACTCCGCACCCTGTTCAATACGGGAACGGCTTCGAGCGGACCAGACCTGCGCAACGAGTGTACGCGGCCCCACCGGGGCCACGGTCCCGTCTCCCTCTCTCGACGCTCTCCCCAAAAAATAGCAGCGGCAATGCCGGCGCCGCCGGATCGGGTCTCGCCGAAGCGGAACCGACAGGCGGGGCGTCATCCAACCCCACTGGGGTCCTCCCGATGCTTGATGTTACCCGGGCCACGATTGATGATGCCGATGCTGCCGACTGGCGGCAGGCGCTCACCTGGGGCGATATCGTCGCCTTTCGGTTCCCCAGTCCGCCCGACGGACGCGGCGGCGACTTCCGACCCAAAGCCCGGCCCTGCGTGGTGCTAGACGTCACCGGCTACCTTGGCGCGCGCTACGCGACGCGGGCCTATGGCACCACATCCGACAGCCGGGCCAACCTCGGCTAGGAGGTCAAGGTGACACGCCCCGAAGCGCGTGCCTCGGCGACCGCGGCGCTCCGGTCCTGGGCCGGCTCACCGGCGAAGAGCTCGACCGCCGGAACGGGGTCCGCGCCCGCATCTTCGCCGAAGCCGATATGGCCGCAGAACGCCACGCCGAGCGCCGGCGGCAGACCCCGCGCCGCAAGGCCGACCCGGTCTCGCGGCCCTCGCGCGGATGGATATGCTCCCGGCGACATCGCCCTGACACTGACTGCAGCCTGCCGAGCGGGCGCTTCGGCAAACGCTCGACACGCGGCGACTGCTGACCTCCGATTGCAGAACGCCATCCGTCGCTGGCTTGGCGAGGCTGATCGCTGGCGGGACATGTGCCAAGTGCCAGTCCGTTCAGCGTTGCTTCCGGAGAAGGTAGAAGAAATCTCTTTCGTCTGGAAAGGAAAGAAACCGCGGAAGCGCCCGGCCATTGCTGTCAGATTTATCGGATTCGGCCATTGACGGAACGAGGTGCTCGACCTCGATCGTGCCGCCATCGTGGACGTAAAGTGCGAGGTAGGTGAACACCGGCGCGTTCATGTCGAGAAGCATGGCAGTGCGACAGCCATAGGCCTCGAATGTCCGGGCCATGGCCGAGGGCGTCGCGGACGAGAAGAGCGCGTAGATCAGGTAGGTGGTGCCATTGGCATCCCGCAGACAGGCCCCGCCCCGCTCCGTCCTCAGGTGGCCCTTTGCCGAACCAGACCAGTTGCCGGGGCCCCACTGGGCTACGTACGGGCCCGGGATGCCCTTGCCCGAGGCATCGGGCTCGATGAGCGCGACGCCATTCTGCCGGGCAAAGACTAGCTGCGGCAGGAGGGCGTTGTCGGCCTTGTCCCAGGTCTTCATCCCGATGGTCCCGTCGGTCAGGCCGTAGAGCGTGACAAGGCCCGTGTGGAGCTTGCTGAAAATTGTGCCGTCCTGCAGGAACCCGTAATGGGTTCCTTCGTTCACTGTCGAGAATGGTCCGAACTTGAAGGCGCCCTGGAGCCGCTTGTACCCGCCGGTGAAGACGGCGACGGCCCGGTTAGTGAGCGCCGGGCTGATCATGCCGAGGCGCACCAGAGGGTTTGAGCTGTCGATGCCATCCGGGCCCGGCAGTCCGGGCGTGCGCACCGATGGACGCGGACGAGGCGACCAGCCCACGCGGGGATGTCGGTTGCCGAGCGCATAGCCAAGCTCGAAGCGGGAAAGATCGAAAGAGATGAGATAGACAGGTGCCTGTGCCTCGACGGCATCGAGCGGATTGGTCCGGCCCGGTCCATGCAGGATGGCCGGATCGATCGCATCCGGCCGCAGGACGCTGGCGAAGACACCGTCGATTCCAGCGACGGGATACCAGAGGCCGAGGCCCATGCGTTCCCGTGGAGCGCTCAGGAGACCGAGCCCCAGGTTCGCCGTGACGACGGGCCGGGGCCTCGTCGGGTCGAGCTGGGCCGCTCCCGGACCGGTAGCCGGACCGACGGCTGGACTGGCGGTGGGGGCCAACCCCTGCGCCGCGCCGCTGTCGTAGAACTTCCGGCTGTCGAACTCTGCGAGCGTGGTGTCGTGCCAGACGTGATCCTGCAGAAACGCAGCGCTGCGATCGCGATCGGCGCTGGTGTCGTGGAAGGCCATGCGCAGATAGAGCCGCCCCCCGCAAATAGGGGCATAGGACAGTCCGCTTGCCTCGGCCGAGGCAATCGCGGGCGGCGAACCTGAGAAGAGATCACAGTCCATCGGCCCTGCCGCGCTGGCGAGCTGCAGCCCGCCACTGGCACCGAGCGTGAGGGTCTGGCCTCGCGGGTCGGGGTTCTCGATGTGGTAGGTCTTCAGGTCACCACCCTCTTTCGTGCCTGTCTGAAGCACGAACCAGGCGTTGACCCCGGGATTGAGCGAGATGAGCCGAACCGCGGTTCCGCTGGTGAGTTGGGCCGTACTGACGCTGCGCAGCGGCTGCAACGCCATGATCGTCTTCGGTTGATTGGCGTCGTACTCAGAGCGCTGACGTGCGAGATCGGTCTGGCTCTGCGCCGCGGCCGCGAAGGCGATAGAGATGACCGCAAGGAACAGACCAACGGCGAGGCCGGACGCTTTTCGGTGCAGGTGGAACAGGTGCCTAAATCCAGAACGCAACGCCTTACGCCACCTTTTGCTTCGGAAGCGCAATGTCACAGGGACCGCCATCGGCATGATCGGGCGTTGCCCTCCGCCGCAGGTCACCGGTTCATTCATTGCGCCTTCGCTCGATTGCCTTTCCGCGGGGCCCCGACCCCTGCCTCAACCTAGGGCCGGCACGCTGACGATAGGTTGACGGGGGTCAATTCGAACAAACCTCCTTCGCAACCGTCACCTAGGTAGGGCCAGCAGAGAAGTCCGGCGTCCGACCGCTCTGTTTTTGCGGGGAAGTCCTGACCTGGCAATAGGCTTTTGACGGGTTCGGACTGCATCCAGAGCCTTGGACTGGGTCCCAACGAACGACAGCTTTGTTGCCGAATATTGATCCTGAACGGAAGACCAGGGGGCGTTCTGCAGCCAATTGTACGGTGCGCAGGTCAGACGCGATATCTGCTCCGGCAGCTGCGCCGTGGGGCTGGTGTCAGTCTGAGGAAACTACATTTCAGGTGTCGCGACTTCGGCGCTGCATCGTTCCGGATAACCTCAGGAGATGATTTTGCGGGTCAATCTGCGGACGGGTTTCGTTCTGTCGCTGAGTTTCGCTATCGCGGTGCTTGTGCTCCGTACCGTTTTGGTAGGCACAGGCCAACCAAGTGCTTCGGTGCCTTTGCGAAAGGGTCCCTCTGCCGTCAAGATTCCCAGAAACGAAGCTTCTACGTCTGGCTCGATGGCACCAGCCGTAGTGACCGGCCAACCCAACGTGCCCCCGCAAGTCGCCGGCTCAAAGTTCCCTCATGTGGCCGCTGAACTGGCCCGAGCCGCGGGTGATCACTTGCCGTCTTTGAACCGGGTACTGCAGGCAAGAATGGGCCCCGTAGCAGCGGCAACTCCGCGAGACACGGCGGCTCTCGGAAATTATGACGTGTTAATCGCCGATGAAGGGAACGACAGGCTGCTGATCGTCAATCCGCAAAAGAAGATCCTATGGAAATATCGCTTCCATGGAACAAAGGTGGGTGCGGATGACGCGTTCTTCACCGATCATGGCAAACAGGTCATTGTGAACCTCGAGCATTCACAATTCCTGGAAAAGGTCGACATAGCATCGCACAAGCCGGTTTGGCAGTACGGACGGCTGGGCTATCCCGGGTCGACCGGGGAGGAGATGTACTTCCCCGACGACGCCTACCAGATGCCAGGCGGGAACGTGATCGTCGCCGATATACGCAACTGTCGGATCATCGAAATTTCGCCTGACAAGAGGATCATTCGACAAGCAGGAGAGACCGGCAACTGCTCGAACGCAAAAGGAACGCTTCGCTCACCGAACGGCGACACACCGCTTTCCAATGGAGATATGCTCGTAAGTGAGATCCAGAACAACGTGCTTACTGAACTGGGACCGGACTGGAAACCAAGATGGTCACTCAAGCTTCCAATCCGCTATCCGTCTGACCCCCAGCCAACCAAGAATGGCAACTACGTCATTGCCGGCTACACCAATCCTGGAAAGATCATCATCATCAGTAAGCATGGTCGGGTAATCTGGCGCGACCGGACGGTCACTGGTAGGGCGTTGAACCACCCTTCGCTCGCAGAGCAGTTACCGGACGGCAATATCATGGCGACGGACGATCTGAACGATCGTGTCATTGTCATCGACCGGAAGACGGGTCGTGTCCTCTGGCAATATGGCGTGACCGGGGTCGGAGGGAGCCGACACGGATACCTCCGGGAACCAGACGGGTTTGACATCATCCCATCGGGAATGCCCGGACGCACGAGATAGAAGCCGCGGTCGGTGCCGACTTCCTTGAATGCCCGCTTCTTGGGGGCTCACCGAAGGGCCTGAACGGCTGGAATCGGGGCGCTCAGCTGCCCAGCGGGTCGGGTCCGGCGAAGGATTACCCTCGAGCCCAGACTCTGTTGCGCATTTCGGCTGTTAGGCGAGGTTCCCCTATCCCCGGTCAGACTTATCATACGACCTCAGTGACAAGTATGCCGAGCGCGGTGTAGCCATTCAGGACGGCTATGCGGATCTGGAGTTGAGCGACTTGACGGTCGAACTCCCGCGCCATGAGGCGCTGCTCCAACAGTTTCACCCAGTGCATCTTCGTTTCGACGCGGCTTCGGCGGTGATAGCCACTCCAATTTCACCGAAGCGCCCAACCGAGATATTTAGACGCCCGCAAGGCTTTGTTTCGTGCGAACGCCCCGGCGGTGGTTGGCTTCCGTGTTTTGCACTCTTGCGGGGTGGGATGACGGCGGCGGCGCCTCGATCCGCAATGGCATCCTGGCACTTACGCGTGTCATAGGCGCCATCTGCCGTGACGCTACTGATCTCCTGTTCGGGTGGGATCTGATCGATCAATTCCGGCAGCATGGGGGCATCGCCGATGCCACTGCTGGTGAACTCGACGGCTCGGATCTCCAGCGTTTGTTCGTCGATCCCGAGGTGGATTTTGCGCCAGACCCGCCGTTTGGGCCGCCACGCTTACGCGCATTCCACGCGCCTTCGCCCTCGACCTTGATGCCCCTCGCCGGTTTGCTCGCACCGGTGGCGCTTACCGGCTCGATGTCGACCAGCCGATGCAGGGGCCTCTTGGAGCCGCGATACGGGATGTTAACGGCCAAGGTCTTCTGACGGCGAGACAGCGTGCTGAAGTCGGGCACCGGCGCCTGATCGCTTCATTGTAGGCACGCCAGGTCCTGGTCTTGTAGGTAGGGGGTGTGGGTCTGCTCATGCCGTCCATCTATCATGCTGGATTCACGAGATGAATCCCCATAGGGGTTTGTGCATCAGAGCCAAACTCGGCCAGAAGACCGCCGAGGCGGAGGCCGCCCAGGCAGCAGCGGCGGCCCCGCCGCCTGATCCGGAGGCGGCCTACGCCGAGGCGCTTCGGCGACTGGAGGAGCTTCTGGGCCAGCCCGCCTTTGTCGACCGGGCCCACGATCACCTGGCAAGCCTAATCCGAGAGGTCAGGCTCCGACCGGGCGACATCGCTGCAGACGGCCTGGGTGCCGAGACCCGATGGGATCTCGGCACTTTGCTTTCGGCAGCGGGTCAGCGAGGCTGCCTTGCGCGTCGCTTCATCGGTGACACGCAAATGATGGCTGGGTCCGGGGCAGCGCCCCGGCGCTTGACCCGTTCCGTGCCCATCGGCAAGCTCGGGCGAAACGGAGGTCCCGATGCACGGCCATTGCACCTGCGGCGCGGTCCGCTACCGGCTGACGGACCGGCCGCTCTTCACCCATTGCTGCCATTGCACCTGGTGTCAGCGCGAGACCGGCTCTGCCTTCGCGCTGAACGCGATGATCGAGACGGACAGGGTGGACCTGCTCGCCGGCGCGCCGGAGGAGATCGTCACCCCCTCGGCCAGCGGCAAGGGCCAGATCATCCTGCGCTGCCCGTCCTGCCATGTCGCGCTCTGGAGCCATTATGCCGGCTCCGGGCGCAGGATCGCCTTTGTCCGCGTCGGCACGCTGGAGGATCCGGCGGCCTGTCCGCCGGATGTGCATATCTTCACCGCGACCCGACTGCCTTGGGTGCAGATCCCGGCGGGCGCGCGGGTCTACGAGGCGTTCTATCGCCGCTCGGAGATCTGGCCGCCGGAAAGCCTCGCCCGGCGCGCCGCGCTGATGGCGGACGGGCCGGGCTGAGGGGGGCGGGGCTCAGGTCCGGAGCGCCTCGGCGATCTGCACCGCGTTCAGCGCCGCGCCCTTCAGAAGCTGGTCGCCCGCGATGAAAAGCGCGAGCGTGCGGCCCGAGGGATCGGAGATATCCGTGCGCAGGCGCCCGACGAGCACCTCTTCCGCCCCAGTCGCCTCGGAGGGCATGGGGAAGAGGTTGGCGTCGCGGTCGTCGACCAGCCGAACGCCCGGCGCGGCGGACAGAAGCGCGCGAGCGTGCTCCACCTCGACCGGGCTGTCGAACTCCACCGAGGCGGCGATGGCATGGGCGCGCAGGATCGGCACGCGGATGCAGGTGATGCCGATCGGCAGCGCGGGGGCATCGAAGATGCGGCGGGTCTCGGCCACGACCTTCTCCTCCTCGCCGTTATAGCCGGTCTCGGGGTTCACCGCGGCGTTGTGGCTGAAGATGTTGAAGGCATAGGGATGGGGCAGCACCTTCGGCGCATAGGCCTCGCCCGCGAGCGCGGCGGCGGTCGAGGCGCGCAGCTCCTCCATCGCCGCGGCCCCGGCGCCGGAAGCGGCCTGGTAGGTCGCGGCCTGGATCCGGCGGATCGGATGGGCGCGGTTCAGCGCGGCAAGCGCCACCGTCAGGATCGCGGCAACGCAGTTCGGGTTGGCGATCACGCCGCGATGGGCGCCGAGCGCTGCGCCGTTGACCTCGGGCACGACCAGCGGCACCTCCGGATCCATCCGGAAGGCCGAGGAATTGTCGATCACGATGGCCCCGGCGCTGACTGCCTCGGGCGCGTATTGGCGCGAGATCGTAGCCCCGGCGGAGAACAGCGCCACGTCGATCCCGTCGAAGCTGTAGGGGCCGAGGGGCTTCACCTCCACCTCGCCGCCGCGGAACGGCAGGCGGCGCCCGGCAGAGCGGGGCGAGGCGAGCAGGCGCAGCTCGCCCACCGGGAAGCCGCGGTCTTCCAGACAGCGGATCAGCTCGATGCCGACGGCACCGGTGGCGCCGACGATGGCGACGGAAAGCGGACCCATCGGCAGGCGGGCGCCGGCGATGGGGCGGTCGATCAGGTGAAGCGTGTCGTGCATGGTTGCTCTCTCTTGGGTTGGGCGAGAGAGCGGGCACCTGGCGCGTGGCGGCCCCTCCCTCCCGGGGGGGCCTTCTGGTGCTATGCCGTGACCGTCACCGCATGCAAGCCAGGGCCCCCGCCGGAGCGGTGGTCTTGGTCGTGCATTTTTTCGTTACGGTCAGGGTCATGCGGGCGGCGTAGCGGCGGCGGGGCGCGGCGTCAACGGAAATTGTGCGGCCCGCCGGGGCATGCGGCAGAAGGGCCACGCGGGGCGGCGGGTAACACCCGGCGGCGTCCCGCGCGGGGGGCCGCGTACCCGGCGGGGTGGCAAGCGAGGGCGCGCCTCACCCCTAGCGTTGCGGGGCTGTCTCGGCTAGACTGCCGCCCGAGACCCGGAAAACCGGGCGAGCAGAGGCAGAGCGGTCAGATGACAGAGATGGTCTATGGCACCGTCCGCGTGAAGGCGGGCGACCCGGTGCTTCCCCGCTGGTGGCGTACGGTCGACAAATGGACCGTGGCCTGCGTGCTTCTGCTGTTCGGGCTGGGGCTGCTTCTCGGCCTCGCCGCCTCGGTGCCGCTGGCCACGCGGAACGGCTTCCCGCCCTTCCATTATGTCGAGCGCCAGGCCGTCTTCGGCCTCGTCGGCATGGTGGCGATGTTCTTCTGCTCGCTTCTGACGCCGGATCAGGTGCGCCGCTTCGGCGTCCTCGGCTTCCTCTTCGCCTTCGTGGCGCTCGCATTCCTGCCGGTCTTCGGGTCGGATTTCGGCAAGGGCGCGGTGCGCTGGTATTCGCTGGGCTTCGCCTCCGTCCAGCCCTCGGAATTCGTCAAGCCCGCCTATGTCATCCTCTGCGCCTGGCTGATGGCCGCGAGCCAGGAGATCAACGGACCGCCGGGCAAGACCGCCTCGTTCGCGGTCACCGTGGTCGTCGTGGGTTTCCTTGCGATGGAGCCGGATTTCGGCCAGTCGGCGCTGGTGATCTTCGCCTGGGGTGTGATGTATTTCGTCGCCGGGGCGCCGACCCTGATCCTGGTCGGCGTGGCCGGCCTCGTCAGCGGCGGCGGCGTGATCGCCTATGACTATTCCACCCACTTCGCGAAGCGGATCGACAGCTTCATGTCGGCCGACCTCAACCCGCGCACGCAGGTCGGCTACGCGATCAACGCGATCCAGGAGGGTGGCTTCTGGGGCGTCGGCGTCGGCCAGGGCCAGGTGAAATGGCAGCTGCCCGACGCGCATACCGATTTCATCATCGCGGTCGCCGCGGAGGAATACGGCACGCTGATGGTGCTCTTCGTGCTGTCGCTCTACACCACGATCGTGGTGCGCTCGCTGACGCGGCTGATGCGCGAGCGCGATCCCTTCACCCGGATCGCCGGAACGGGGCTTGCCTGCATCTTCGGGGTGCAGGCGCTGGTCAACGTCTCCGTCGCGGTGCGGCTCATGCCCGCCAAGGGGATGACGCTGCCCTTCATCAGCTACGGGGGCTCCTCGATCATCGCCGCGGGGATCACCATGGGGATGCTGCTGGCGCTGACCCGGACCCGGCCGCAGGGCGACCTGGGCCAGGTTTTCAAGCGGGGCCGGTGATGGCACGCGAAACGGCCCGGGCCCCGCTGCTGCTGATCGCGGCCGGCGGCACCGGCGGGCATATGTTCCCGGCCCAGGCGCTGGCCGAGGCGATGGTGCGCAAGGGCTGGCGCGTGAAGCTGTCGACCGATGCCCGCGGCGCGCGCTATGCCGGGGGCTTTCCGCATGTGGTGGAGGTGGCCGAGGTGGCTTCCGCCACCTTCGCGCGCGGCGGCGCACTGGCCCGCGCCATGGTGCCGGTTCGGATCGGGGCGGGGGTTCTGGCCGCGCTCTTGGGCTTCTGGCGGGACCGGCCGGCGGTGGTGGTGGGCTTCGGCGGCTATCCGACGATCCCGGCGCTGACAGCTGCGACGATCCTGAAGCTGCCGCGGATGATCCATGAGCAGAACGGCGTCCTCGGCCGGGTCAACACCCGTTTCGCGCCGCGCGTCGACGCGGTCGCCTGCGGCACCTGGCCCACCCGCCTGCCCGACGGGGTGCGCGCCGAGCATACCGGCAACCCGGTGCGCGCCGCGGTGCTGGAGCGGGCGGGATCGGCCTACATTGCCCCGGGCGACTACCCGATGAGCCTTCTGGTCTTCGGCGGCAGCCAGGGCGCGCGGGTACTTTCCGACGTGGTGCCCGCCGCCGTCGCGACCCTGCCGGACGCGCTTCGCCGCAACATCCGCGTGGCCCAGCAGGCACGCGAGGAGGATATCGCCCGGGTGACCCAGGCCTACGCCGAGGCGGGCGTGCGCGCCGAGGTGGCGAGCTTCTTTTCCGACATTCCCCGCAGGCTTTCGGAGGCGCAGCTGGTGATCTCGCGCTCCGGCGCCTCCTCTGTCGCCGATATCTCGGTGATCGGGCGGCCGTCGATCCTCGTCCCCTTCGCCGCCGCCACCGGAGACCACCAGACCGCCAATGCCCGCGGCCTTGCCGAGGCCGGCGCGGCAATCCTGATCCCGGAATCGAGGCTTGACGCCGCCAGCCTTTCGGACCAGATCGCCACGATCCTCGGAAGCCCCGACGGCGCCCAGCAGATGGCCGCCAACGCGCTCGCGCAGGGCCTCCCGGATGCAACAGACAGGCTCGTCAGAATGGTCGAGCAGATCGCGAAGAAAGACGCTGTAGACTTATGAATGCAAGTGCCGCCACCAAGCTGCCCGGCGAACTCGGTCCGATCCATTTCGTAGGGATCGGCGGGATCGGCATGTCGGGTATCGCCGAGGTGCTGATGACGCTCGGCTATGCCGTGCAGGGCTCGGACGCGAAGGCCTCCAGGATCACCGAGCGGCTGCAGTCGCTGGGCGCGACGGTCTTCGAGGGTCAGCGGGCCGACAACATCGGCGAGGCGGCCGTTGTCGTCATCTCCTCCGCCATCAAGCGCGGCAACCCGGAGCTGGAGGAGGCGCGCCGCCGCCAGCTTCCCGTCGTCCGCCGGGCCGAGATGCTGGCGGAACTGATGCGGCTGAAGTCGAACATCGCCATCGCGGGCACCCACGGCAAGACCACGACCACGACGATGGTGGCGACGCTTCTGGACAAGGGCGGCTTCGATCCGACCGTGATCAACGGCGGGATCATCCATGCCTATGGCTCGAACGTCCGGGCGGGTGCGGGCGAATGGATGGTGGTGGAGGCCGACGAGAGCGACGGCTCCTTCAACCGCCTGCCGGCGACGATCGCGGTCGTCACCAACATCGACCCGGAGCATATGGAGCACTGGGGCGATTTCGACCGGCTGCGCCAGGGGTTCACCGATTTCGTCTCCAACATCCCGTTCTACGGGCTGGCGGTCTGCTGCACCGACCATCCGGAGGTGCAGGCGCTGGTCGGCCGGGTGACCGACCGCCGCATCGCCACCTTCGGCTTCAACGCCCAGGCCGACGTGCGCGGGATCAACCTGCGCTTCGAGGGCGGCTCGGCCCATTTCGACGTGGTGCTGAGCGGCGAGACCGACGACGAGGGTACCCCTTCGATGATCGAGGGCTGCACCCTGCCGATGCCGGGGACGCACAACGTCTCGAACGCGCTTGGCGCGATCGCGGTGGCCCGCCACCTCGGCATGAAGAAGGAGGAGATCCGCGCGGCGCTGGCCGGTTTCGCCGGGGTCAACCGCCGCTTCACCAAGGTGGGCGAGGTCGATGGCGTCACCATCATCGACGACTACGGCCACCACCCGGTGGAGATCGCCGCCGTGCTGAAGGCGGCGCGCCAGGCCGTTTCCGACCGGCCCGGCGCCCGCGTGATCGCGGTCCACCAGCCGCACCGTTTCACGCGGCTGCATTCGCTCTTCGAGGACTTCTGCACCTGCTTCAACGAGGCCGATGTCGTCGCCATCGCCGAGGTCTATCCCGCCGGCGAGGATCCGATCCCGGGTGCCACGCGCGATGACCTCGTCGCCGGCCTGATCGCGCATGGCCATCGCCATGCCCGCGCCATCCTCGACGAGGACGACCTCGTGCGGCTCGTGCGCGAGCAGGCCCGCCCGGGGGATATCGTCGTCTGCCTCGGCGCGGGGACGATATCGACCTGGGCCAATGCCCTTCCGGCCCGGCTCAAGGCTGGGGGCTGAGATGCTGCTGGCGCTCGCCTGTATCCTCTGGGTCTTCGCCGCGACCGGCATCGCCATGCTGCCGATGCGACGCCAGATGCTGCCGGGCTTCGGGCTGCTGATTGCCGCGCCCGTGATCATCGTCTGGATCGGGGCGGCGCATGGCCCCTGGATCGCCGCGCTCGCCGCGCTGACCTTCTTGTCGGTGTTCCGGCGCCCTCTCGTTTACCTGAGCCGGCGGGCGCTGGGGCTGCCGTCGAAACGGCCCGACCGGGAGGGGCGCTGATGCTGTCGATCACGCTGGCCTGCCTCTGGGTGCTGATCGCCACCGCGATCGCCCTGACGCGCGGCCGCTACCACTGGCCCGCCGCCTATGCGCTGATCGCATCGGGGATCCCGATCGTGGGCTATGTCACCTTCCAGGACGGTCCCGTGCTGGGGATGATCGTGCTTGGCTGCGGCGCCTCCATGCTGCGCTGGCCGGTGCGCTTTGCCACGCGCTGGCTGGTGCGGCGGATGCGCGGCCGGCCGGGCGGGGCGGAATGATCCCGGCTGCCGCCGCTGCAGCCACGAACCTTGCCGTGGGGGCTGCGGGGGGCGCTGCCGGGAGCCCGAGCATTCTCGACGCGCTGCGCGCCGTGCCGCCCGACGGCATCGCGCTCGCCGCGGGGCTGAGCTTCGCGGGCTTCCTGCTCTTCGGCCGCTGCGGCTGGAGAACCTCGGCGCTGGTCGTGGCCTGCGTGCTTGCCATGGGGCTGGCCTTCTGGGGCGGGATCGCCGTGCTTTCCGTCGATGCCGCCGGGCGCGCCTCGGCCAAGGTGGTGGCGGGGCTGCAGCTTTGCTACCTGATCGTCGGGGGCCTGGGCTGGCTGATCGGCCGGCGCTGGCGCGCCCGGTCGGGGGCCGGAGCGGGGAAGCTGGAATGACCGGCCTTCCCACGCCGCGCGGAACCCTCACGCCGAACCGGGCGCTGGCCGATCTCACCTGGCTTCGGGTCGGCGGCCCGGCGGACTGGCTGTTCCAGCCGGCGGATGCAGAGGATCTGGCGGACTTCCTGAAGGCGCTCGACTCCGCGGTTCCGGTCTTTCCGATGGGCGTCGGGTCCAACCTCATCGTGCGGGACGGCGGGCTGCACGCACTCGTGATCCGCCTCGGGCGCGGCTTCAACGCGATCAGGGCAGGGGACGGGACGGTCACCGCCGGGGCCGCCGCGCTCGACGCGCATGTCGCGCGCCGCGCGGCGGAGGCGGGGCTGGACCTCACCTTCCTGCGCACCATCCCCGGCGCCATCGGCGGGGCGGTGCGGATGAACGCGGGCTGCTACGGCTCCTATGTCGCCGACCATTTCACCGGCGCGACCGCGATCACCCGCGCGGGCGAGATCGTGGAGCTTTCGCCCGCCGATCTCGGCTTCGCCTACCGCCATTCCGAACTGCCGCCCGACTGGACGGTGATCGAGGCCCGCTTCGCCCCGCCCGGCGGGGAGCCGGAGGCGCTGGCCGCGAAGATGGAGGAGCAGATCGCCCGCCGCGACGCCTCCCAGCCCACCAGGGACCGCTCAGCCGGGTCCACTTTCCGCAACCCGGCGGGGTTTTCCTCGACCGGCCGGGCCGACGACACGCATGAGCTGAAGGCCTGGGCGCTGATCGACAGGGCCGGTCTCAGGGGCGCGCGGAGGGGCGGGGCGCAGATGTCCGAAAAGCACCCCAACTTCCTGATCAATACGGGAAATGCGAGTGCCGCCGATCTTGAAGGATTGGGCGAGGAAGTCCGAAAAAGGGTTTTCCAAGACTCCGGGCTGCTGCTAGAGTGGGAAATCATGAGGGTCGGCGAACCGGCCCCGGACAACTAGAGCGGGCAGGGCGGCCGAGAGCGCCGTCACATGACCCGTCAGAGGCAGTTATGGCAGGCATGTCGGGCAGGGCAGCCTCCAATGTTGCAGTGCTGATGGGCGGCCTTTCCGCGGAGCGGGAGGTGTCGCTGTCGACCGGGCGCGAATGCGCCGAGGCGCTGCGGGAGGCCGGATACAAGGTGACGGAGCTGGATGCCGGCCCCGACCTTGCCGCACGTCTTGCCGATCTGAAGCCCGATGTCGCCTTCAACGCACTCCACGGCCGCTGGGGCGAGGATGGCTGCGTACAAGGCCTGCTGGAATGGCTGCGCATTCCCTATACCCATTCGGGCGTCCTCTCCTCTGCCCTCGCCATGGACAAGACCCGCGCCAAGGCGGCCTATCGCGCCGCGGGCCTGCCGGTGGTCGAAAGCGTGATCGCCCCGAAGGCGGAGGTCGAGGCCCGCCACGTCCTGGCCCCCCCCTACGTGGTGAAGCCGAATGCAGAGGGCTCCTCCGTCGGGGTCTATATCGTGCGCGAGCAGGCCAACGGCCCCCCCGTGCTGTCCGCCGAGATGCCGGAGGAGGTGATGGTGGAGACCTTCGCCCCCGGCCGCGAGCTGACCGTCAGCGTGCTGGGCGACCGGCCGCTGACCGTGACCGATATCCTCACCGACGGCTGGTACGACTACCACGCGAAATACACGCCCGGAGGGTCGCGCCACGTCCTTCCGGCAGAGGTGCCGGCCGAGATCTTCGACGCCTGCATGGACTATGCCGTGCGCGCCCACGTCGCGCTTGGCTGCCGTGGGGTGTCGCGCACCGATTTCCGCTGGGACGAGGCCCGCGGCCCGGCTGGGCTGATCCTTCTGGAGACCAACACCCAGCCCGGGATGACGCCCACCTCGCTGACGCCGGAGCAGGCCGCCCATTGCGGCATCGGCTTCCCGGCGCTCTGCCGCTGGATCGTGGAGGACGCTTCGTGCAACCGATGACCCGCCGCGACCCCGCGCCCTCGCGCCTCGCCTATCGGCTGCAGCGGCTCTGGCTGACGCCGCTGTTCCGCGGCTTCCTGCGCCACGGGGTGCCGGCACTGGCGATCATGTTGTTCTTCGGCATCTGGCTGGGCAACGTGCAGCGCCGCGACGCGCTGGTGGCGCAGTTCGAGGCGCTGAAGAGCCAGGTGGAGCACCGGCCGGAATTCATGGTCACCATGATGTCGGTCGACGGCGCCTCGCCGGCACTGGGCGACGCGATCCGCAAGATGGTGGACATCTCCTTCCCGATCTCCTCCTTCGATCTGAAGCTGAAGGCAATCCGCGCCCGGATCGAGGGGCTCGACGCCGTCGCCGCGGCCGATATCCGCGTGGCGCCCGGGGGCGTGCTGCAGGTCGAGATCCGCGCGCGCAAGCCGGTGATGGTCTGGCGCGGCCCGGCGGGGCTGGAGATGGTCGACGACACCGGCCACCGCGTGGCCACGCTGGCCACCCGCGACGCCCGCGCCGACCTGCCGCTGATCGTGGGGCAGGGCGCCAACAAGGCCGTGCCAGAGGCGCGCGCAATCCTTGCCGCCGCGGGCCCGCTGGCGCCGCGCATCCGCGGACTCGTTCGCGTCGGCGCCCGCCGCTGGGACGTGGTCCTCGACCGCGACCAGAAGATCATGCTGCCCGCGACCGATCCGGTCGCCGCGCTGGAACGCGTCATCGCCCTCGACCAGGCCCAGGGCCTGTTCTCGCACGACATCACCGTGGTCGACATGCGCCTGCCGGACCGTCCGACGCTGCGCCTCAGCGACCAAGCCTTTGCCGCGCGCCAGAAGGCGCTGGGACTCAAGCCATAGGAGCCGTCCGAAGATGACCGACCTCTACCAGTCCCAACGTGCGATGCGGAACATGCGGCGCGCCGCCATGCAGCGGGGCGTGATCGCGATCCTCGACATCGGCACGTTCAAGATCGCCTGCCTCGTGCTGCGCTTCGACGGCCCCAGCCAGCTGGGCGAGCGCGACGGCGTCGGCCCGATGGCCGGCCAGTCCTCGTTCCGCGTCATCGGCGCGGCCACGACCCGGTCCCGCGGCGTCCGCTTCGGCGAGATCGACGCGATGGCCGAGACCGAGCGCGCCGTGCGCACGGCCGTGCAGGCGGCGCAGAAGATGGCCAACGTCCGGGTCGACCACGTCATCGCCTGCTTCTCCGGCGCGCGGCCGCGCAGCTACGGCCTTGTCGGCGAGCACATGCTGACCGACCGCGTGGTGACCGAGCAGGACGTGGCCCGCGTGCTGGCCGCCTGCGATGTCCCCGACGTCGGGCGCGACCGCGAGGTGCTGCACGCCCAGCCGGTGAACTTCGCGCTCGACCACCGCTCCGGGCTGGCCGATCCGCGCGGGCAGTCGGGCAACAAGCTGACCTGCGACATGCACCTGCTGACGGTCGACGCGATGGTGGTGGAAAGCCTTCTGCACTGCATCAACCGCTGCGACCTGGAGGTCGCGGGCCTCGCCTCGGGTGCCTATGTTTCCGGCGTGGCGAGCCTCGTGGAGGACGAGCAGGAACTGGGCGCGGCCTGCATCGACATGGGCGGCGGGGCGACGGGCCTGTCGATCTTCATCAAGAAGCACATGATCTACGCCGACTCGGTCCGCCTTGGCGGCGATCACGTCACCTCGGACATCTCCAAGGGCCTGCAGATTCCGCTGACCGTGGCCGAGCGCATCAAGACCCGCCACGGCGGCGTTCACGCCACGGGCATGGACGACCGCGAGATGATCGAGATCGGCGGCGATTCGGGCGACTGGGAGAAGGACCGCCGCCAGGTCAGCCGTACTGAGCTGATCGGCATCATGCGCCCCCGGGTCGAGGAGATCCTGGAGGAGGCCCGCGCGCGGCTCGACGCGGCCGGCTTCGACCATCTGCCAAGCCAGCAGATCGTGCTTACCGGCGGCGGCAGCCAGATCCCCGGGCTCGACGGGCTTGCAGCGAAGATCCTCGGCCAGAGGGTGCGCCTCGGCCGTCCGCTGCGCGTTCAAGGTCTGCCGCAAGCCGCGACAGGACCGGCTTTTTCCTCTGCCGTGGGTCTCTGCCTCTTTGCGGCCCATCCGCAGGACGAGTGGTGGGATTTCGACATCCCGGCCGATCGCTATCCCGCCCGCTCGCTGAAGCGTGCCGTGAAATGGTTCAAGGATAACTGGTGACCACTACAGGATGACGTAATGGCGAAATCCCGCTGGTTTGACCTGCCCGGTCCCCATATTTTGTGGGAAACCGGCGTTTTTTGCGTGACCTCCAGCCAGCCAATGGCTAAGGTTGCGCAAATGCGGGGTCGATCGGCGGAGCAGGCCGGATAACTGGTGCAGGCGGGATAAAGCGATGACATTGAATCTAACGATGAGCAGCGACCACCAGGAAGAGCTGAAGCCGCGGATCACGGTGTTCGGCGTCGGCGGCGCAGGCGGCAATGCCGTCAACAACATGATCGAGAAGAAGCTCGAGGGCGTTGAGTTCGTCGCCGCCAATACCGACGCTCAGGCCCTTTCGCAAAGCCGCGCGACGGCCAAGATCCAGATGGGGATCAAGGCGACCGAGGGGCTCGGCGCGGGCGGCAAGCCCTCGATGGGCGCGATGTCGGCCGAGGAGACGATCGAGGAGATCGTCGACCATCTCGCCGGCGCGCACATGTGCTTCATCACCGCCGGCATGGGCGGCGGCACCGGCACCGGCGCGGCCCCGATCATCGCGCAGGCGGCGCGGGAGCTGGGCGTGCTGACCGTGGGCGTCGTCACCAAGCCCTTCCAGTTCGAGGGCGCCAAGCGGATGCGCCAGGCCGAGGAGGGCGTCGAGAGCCTTCAGAAGGTCGTCGACACGCTGATCATCATTCCCAACCAGAACCTGTTCCGGCTGGCGAACGAGAAGACGACCTTCACCGAAGCCTTCGCAATGGCCGACGACGTGCTCTACCAGGGCGTCAAGGGCGTGACCGACCTGATGGTCCGTCCGGGCCTCATCAACCTCGACTTCGCCGACGTGCGGTCGGTGATGGACGAGATGGGCAAGGCGATGATGGGCACGGGCGAGGCCTCGGGCGAGGACCGCGCGGTGCAGGCCGCCGAGAAGGCGATCGCCAACCCGCTGCTCGACGAGATCAGCCTGAATGGCGCCAAGGGTGTTCTGATCAACATCACCGGTGGCTACGACATGACGCTGTTCGAGCTCGACGAGGCCGCGAACATCATCCGCGAGAAGGTCGACCAGGACGCCAACATCATCGTCGGCTCCACGCTGGATACCGAGATGGAGGGGATGATCCGCGTCTCCGTCGTCGCGACCGGCATCGATGCGTCGCATGTCCACCGCGACCTGCCGCAGCCGCGCCGCAAGATGACTGACGCGGTGGCCCAGGCCGCCGAACCGGCGCCGGCCCCGGCCGAAACGGCCGCCCGCGTGCCGCTGCAGATGCCGCCGGCCTTCGCGCCCGCGGCTGGCGCGCCGGTGCAGGAAGAGCCGACGCTCTTCACCGATCCGCAGCCCGAAGAGGCGATGGAAGACGAGGCCCCGGCCTTCATGCCACGCCAGGACGCAGTGCCCTCGGCCCCGCCGTCCCGTGCGCCGGTGGCCCGCGAGGACCTGCCGCCGCCGGCCTACCGGCCGCAGCCGCAGGCTCAGGCGCCGCAGCATCCGGCCCCGAGCCATGACGAGAGCGCCGGCGATTTCGTCGCCCCGCGTCCGCGCCCGGCCGGAACCCCCTCGCCGGAGGCGATGGCGCGCCTTGCCGCAGCTGTGAACCGCGGCCCCGGGGCCGCCGCGCCGCGTGCGCCCGCCGCCGCGCCGCAGCAGCGCCAGCAGCCCGCCGCGCAGCAGCGCCCGGCCGCCGCCGAGAAGCCGCGCTTCGGGATCAACTCGCTGATCAACCGGATGACCGGCCACGCGGCGGACCCCGCGCCGGGCGCCGAACGCTCGGCCGCGGTGCGTGCGCAGCCGCCGGTGACCGCCCACGAAGAGGATCAGGACATCGATCCCGAACAGGAGCGGATCGAAATCCCGGCATTCCTGCGGCGCCAAGCCAACTGATCGCGGTAACATTTTGCGGAAAAGGGCCGGAGAAATCCGGCCCTTTTCTTGTTTTATTTCAGGGTATTATGCCCGGTTCCGAGCGGATTGGCACGATCCCGCCGGACCAATTGGTTAATGTTACATCGCGTTGCAAAGAGTGAGTTGAGCTTGCGCGGGTGCACTTCTAAGTGACGAATGCGGCAGGACGTATGTCGTACTTCAAGACGCATACCAGGACGAAATTCGGTGCAGCACGCGATCAAATCCCCGGTCAGTTTCTCCGGCGTCGGCCTCCACACCGGCGCGCCGGTGCGCATGACCATCCGGCCGGCCTCGGCGGATTACGGCATCTGGTTCAAGCGGCTCGACGTGACGCGCGGCGACGCGATGGTTCCCGCGATCTGGAGCGCGGTCGTCCCCGCCAGGCTCTGCACCCAGATCGCCAATGCCTCCGGCGTGACCGTCTCCACGATCGAGCATGTGATGGCGGCCCTTGCCGGCTGCGGCATCCACAACGCGCTGATCGAGATCGACGGCCCGGAAGTGCCGATCCTCGACGGCTCCGCCACCGCTTTTGTCGAAGGCATCCTCGGCCGCGGCATCCGCACGCTTGCGGTGCCGCTGCGCGCCTTCCGCATTCTCGACCGGATCGAGGTCAGCGAAGGCGCGGCCATCGCCCGGCTCGACCCGGCCCCGGGGCTGGAGATCGACTTCCACATCGATTTCGTCGATGCCGCCATCGGTCGGCAGTCGAAGCGGCTGAACATGGCCAACGGCGCTTTCGTGCGCGAGCTTTCCGACAGCCGCACCTTCTGCCGGCAGTCGGACGTCGACTACATGCGCGCCAACGGCCTTGCGCTCGGCGGAACGATCGACAATGCCGTCGTCGTCGATGGCGATGCGGTCCTCACCCCCGGCGGTCTGCGCCACGCGGACGAGGCCGTGCGCCACAAGATGCTCGACGCGCTCGGCGACCTCGCGCTGGCGGGTGCGCCGATCCTCGGCCGCTACACCGGCAACCGGGCGGGCCACGCGCTGACCAACAAGCTGCTGCGCGCGCTCTTCGGCAATCCGGACGCCTATCGGCTGACCGAAATCGAACCCGGCGAGCGGGCCGCGCTTCCGGGCGTCGGCATCCACCGGGCCGATCTTCAGGCCTACGCCTGACCCCCTTCACCGCCAGCGTAAAGAACGCCAAAGGCGTTTTGCGCCCGGAATTTTTCTGTGCTAGGAGACGGTCAGACGCGCGGGGCAGGGGGGACGGCGGCAGGCAATTGTCCGCTCCCATGCGATCCGGTCGCAGATAACGGCGATGGGTAGGCAGAGCATGGCAGGCAGAGGGTCAACGGCGGCGCTGGTCGGGTCGCTCATGTTCACCTTCGCGCTGGCAGGCTGCGGCGGCGGTGGGCAAAGGGCCAAGACGATCCCGAACGAGGATCTGACCGCCAAGCAGATATATTCCCGCGCCGAATACGCGCTGGAGGGCCGGCACGACCCCAAGACGGCAGCGAAGGACTTCGGCGAGGTCCAGCGGCTCTACCCCTATTCCGCCTGGGCCAAGCGCGCCACGATCATGGAGGCCTATGCCGACCATCAGGCGAAGAAATACCAGGAAAGCCGCGACGCCGCGCAGCGCTATCTGGACTACTACCCGGGCGACGAGGATGCGGCCTATGCGCAATACCTGCTCGCGCTGTCCTATTACGACCAGATCGATGCCGTTGGCCGCGACCAGGGCGTGACCTTCCAGGCGCTGAAGGCGCTGCGCGACGTCATCCAGAAATACCCCAACAGCGACTACGCCCGTTCGGCGATGCTGAAGTTCGACCTCGCCTTCAACCATCTCGCCGCCAAGGAGATGGAGATCGGCCGCTATTACGAGAAGAAGGGCGATTACGCAGCGGCCGCCAACCGCTTCCGCGCGGTGGTGGAGCAGTACCAGACCACGACCTACACGCCCGAGGCGCTGGAGCGGCTGGTGGAATGCTACATCGCGCTCGGCTTCACCGATGATGCCCAGACGGCGGGGGCCATCCTTGGCCACAACTTCCGCTCCAGCCCGTTCTACCAGGAGGCCTATGTGCGCCTGAAGCACAACGGCCTCGCCCCGTCGGCGAAGACGGGCAGCTGGCTGAACCGCATCTTCGACAACGGCGCGAAGAGCGGCAAATAGCGGGGCGCCAAAGATGCTCCGCGGCCTCGACATCCGCGACATGCTGATCATCGAGCGGCTGGAGCTGGCCTTCCAGCCCGGCCTCAACGTGCTGACCGGCGAGACCGGCGCGGGCAAGTCGATCCTGCTCGACGCGCTCGGCTTCGTGCTCGGCTGGCGGGGACGGGCGGACATCACCCGCCCCGGCGCCGCGCAGGGCGAGGTGACGGCAGTGTTCGACCTGCCCCCCACCCATCCGGCGCGCGAGATCCTGGCCGAGGCGGGGCTGCCGCTCGACGACGAGCTGATCCTGCGCCGCACCGCCACGCCCGAGGGCCGCAAGACGGCCTATGTCAACGACCGGCGCACCTCTGGCGAGGTGCTGCGCACGCTGTCCGAGACATTGGTGGAACTGCACGGCCAGCAGGATGACCGCGGCCTTCTGAACCCGCGCGGCCACCGCGACATTCTCGATGCTTTCGCCGAGACGGGCCCGCTGCTGGCGGAGACCCGCCAGCGCTGGCGCGCGCTCTCCGCCGCCCGCCGCGCGCTGGAGGAGGCCGAGGCCGGGCTGGAGGCCGCCCGGGCGGAGGAGGACTACCTACGCCATTCGGTGGCCGAACTCGACAAGCTCGCCCCCGAGGCGGGGGAGGAGGCCGAGCTCGACGCCCGCCGCCGGCTTATGCAGGCCTCGGCCCGGATCCGCGAGGATATCGCCCGTGCGCACGAGGCGCTTGGCCCCCAGGGCGCCGAGGGGATGGTGACCGATGCCTCCCGCTGGCTCGAAGGTGCCTCTGACCGGGCGGAGGGGCGGCTCGACGCCGCGCTCGACGCGCTGCAGCGGCTGATGGTGGAACTGGGCGAGGCGCAGCAGGGGGTCGAGGACTGCCTGGAGGCGCTGGCCTTCAACCCCTCGGAGCTGGAGGTGGTGGAGGAGCGACTCTTCGCCATCCGCGCGCTGGCCCGCAAGCATGGCTGCCTGGCAGACGACCTCGCCGGGCTGTCAGAGGCGCTCCACGCCCGCCTCGCAGCGCTCGACAGCGGCAGCGACAACCTGGCGCGGCTCACGGCCGAACTGCGCAGCGCCGAAGCGGCCCATGCCGAGGCCTGCGCCCGCCTGACGAAGGCCCGCAGCGCCGCCGCCACGCGCCTCGACAAGGCCATGGCGGGCGAGCTGCCGCCGCTGAAGCTGGAACGTGCCCGCTTCGCGACCGAGGTCGCGGCGGCCGAACCGGGCCCCGAGGGGGCCGATGCAGTGGCCTTCACCGTGGCCACAAACCCCGGCGCGCCGGCGGGGCCGCTGGACCGGATCGCCTCGGGCGGGGAGCTGTCGCGGTTCCTGCTTGCGCTGAAGGTCTGCCTGACCCGCGGCTCCACGCCCGTCACCATGATCTTCGACGAGATCGACCGCGGCGTCGGTGGCGCCACCGCCGATGCTGTCGGCCGCCGCCTCGCCGCGCTTTCGACCGAGGCGCAGGTGCTGGTCGTCACCCACTCGCCGCAGGTCGCGGCGCGCGCGGCGCATCACTGGCGGGTCGAGAAGCGGGTGAAGGCGGGGCTGACGACCTCGCAGGTCGTGCCGCTCGACGCGGAGGAGCGGGTGGACGAGATCGCCCGCATGCTCGCCGGCGACACGATCACGGAGGCGGCCCGGGCGGCCGCGCAGGCGCTTCTGGCAGGCTGAAGGGCTGAAGACGGAGGGCGGCCGCGCGCTGCCGCACGGCCCTTGCGCCGCAGAGGATTCTTGCCAGCAAAACGTGGGGCGCGGGCGCGGTGTTGCGCGGCAGGCGGCAGCACCGTCCCGATTTACGGTACTTTACGGTGCGAAAGCGGTGGCATTGCGGTGCGGAACCGGCGGGGCGGGATCAGTCCCCCTCGGCCACGAATTGCACGGAAACTGCGACCCAGCCGCCGGGCTGGCGCGACAGCACCGCCGTCAGCAGGGTCGAGATCCGCCCCGCGTCGCTGCCATCGGCATTGCGGATGCCGGACAGGACGAAGCGCTGGTGCGTCACCGCCACCACGGGCCCGAGCGGGCGGATCTTGCCGCGGCCGGTCACCAGCCGCGCCTTGGCAAAGGCGCCGCGCCACTCGCTCTTGAGCACCTTCTCGATCGCGGCGCGGCCCTCGGCCCAGGCGCCCGTTAGGCTAAGGAAATCAGCGTCTTCCGAGAAGAGCGTGCCAAGCGCCGCCGCGTCCTGCGACAGCCAGCAGGCCGAGAAGTTGCGGGCGAAGGCTTCTGCCGTTTCCGAAGCCATCAGTTGCCCCGTACCATCTTGCCGGGGTTCATCAGCCCGGCCGGGTCCAGCGCCCGCTTGATGTCGCCCATGATCTCCCACCCCGCCCCGTGTTCGCGCGCCATGTAGTCGAGCTTGCCCATGCCGATCCCGTGTTCCCCCGTCACCGTGCCGCCAAGCCTGAGCGCGCGGTCGGCCATCCGCGCGGCAAGCCGCTTGGCCTCCGTCGCCTCGGCCTCGTTACCGGGGTCGACCAGCAGGATCGCGTGGAAGTTGCCGTCGCCCACATGGCCGAGGATCGGGCCGGGGATGGAGGCCGCGGCGATGTCGGCGCGGGTTTCCTCCACCGCCTCTGCCAGGCGCGAGATAGGGACACAGACATCGGTCACCCAGGCCGTGGCGCCGGGGCGGAGCGCGAGGCAGGCGTAATAGGCGTTGTGCCGCATCCGCCAGAGACGCGCGCGGTCCTCTGCCTTGTCGGCCCATTGGAAGCCGCGGCCGCCGGCCTCTGCAACGATCTCGCCGAAGCGTTCGGCCTGTTCGGCGACGGCGGCGGGGGAGCCGTGAAACTCCACGAGCAGATGCGGCTCCTCCGGCATGCCGGCGTGGTCGCGCTGGTTGAAGGCCGCGACCGTGGCCGCGTCGACGAATTCGATCCGCGCCATCGGGATGCCGGATTGAATCGTGGCGATCACCGCTTCCACCGCCGGGGCCATCGCCGGGAAGGCGCAGACGGCGGCAGAGACCGCCTCGGGCTGGCCGTGGAGGCGGATGGTGATCTCGGTGATCAGTCCCAGGGTGCCCTCGGCGCCGACGAAGAGGCCGGTGAGGTCATAGCCGGCGGAGCTTTTGCGCGCCGCGGTCCCGGTGCGAATGACGCGGCCGTCGGCCAGCACCACCTCCAGCGCCAACACGTTGTCGCGCATCGTGCCGTAGCGCACCGCGGTGGTGCCGGAGGCGCGGGTCGAGGCCATGCCGCCGAGAGAGGCATTGGCGCCGGGGTCGACCGGAAAGAAGAGGCCGGTGGCGCGAAGTTCGGTGTTCAGCGCCTCGCGGGTGATGCCGGGCTGGATGCGGGCGACCATGTCTTCGGACCGCACCTCCAGCACCCGCGCCATGCGGGCGAAATCCACCGTCACCCCGCCATGCAGCGCCAGCGCGTGCCCTTCGAGCGAGGTGCCCGCGCCCCAGCCGGTCACCGGCAGACCGTGACGGGCGCAGATCGAAACGAGGCGGGAGACCTCTTCCGTCGTCTCGGGGTAGGCCACGGCCTCGGGCGGCAAGGCCGGGAAATGCGTCTCGTTCCGGCCGTGGGCCTCGCGGTCGGCGGCGGAGGTGACCAGCCGGTCGCCGAGGAGCGTGGACAGCTCCGCCAATGCGGGGGAAGGGGCCATAGGGAACCTCGCGAAAGGGGCGGCGGCACCGCCGCCCGCGCCTCTCTCTTGGCAAATGCCGGGGCGCGGCGCAATGGCCGGGCGGCGCGCCCGGGGGCTTTCCGCCGGGGCGAGGTGTCAGGGCGGCGCGCCGGGCTCAGATCCGCTCGAGCGTCACCTTGTCGGGGTAGAAGGCGAGGTGGCCCGCGATCCGCTCCATCGCGTCGAGCGGCGTTTCGTAGGACCAGGCGGCGTCATGGATCTGGCCGCTCTTGGTAACGATGGAGAAATAGTTCGCATCGCCCTTGTGGGGACAATGGCTGCGCGTCTCCGAGCGTTCGAGGAAGGTCATCGCGATATCCTCGCGCGGGAAGTAGATCACCGCGTCATAGCCCGTCTCGGTCAGTTCCAGCGCGTTGGTGCTTTCGGCCAGGATCGCGCCGCCGGCGCGGACGGTCCAGTTGCCCTGAGCCCGGGTGATGCGGATATGGTCGGCCATGGTGGTCTCCTTAACTCGTGTTGGGGTCCGCGCTCAGATCGGCGCGGTCACCGCCTCGAGCCAGGAACGTGCCGTTTCGCCGACGCGCGGGCCGATCTTCTCCCGCACCTCGGCGTGATAGGCGTTCAGCCAGTCCCGTTCCGGTTGGGAGAGCATCGCGGTCTCGACCAGACGGCGGTCGATCGGCACGAAGGTCAGCGTCTCGAAGCTATACATGGCGCGGTCATCGGCTCCCGGCAAGTCCGGGGCGCCCTCGACCACCACGAGGTTCTCGATCCGGATGCCAAAGGCGCCCTCGCGGTAGTAGCCGGGCTCGTTCGACAGGATCATCCCGGGCTCCAGCGGCACTTCCGAGCTGCGGGCGAGGCGCTGCGGCCCCTCGTGGACCGAGAGATAGGCGCCGACGCCGTGGCCGGTGCCGTGGTTGAAGTCCTGGCCGGCGAGCCAGAGCGGGTAGCGCGCGAAGCCGTCGAGGTCGCGGCCGGTCAGCCCCACGGGCCAGCGCGCGCGGGAGATCGCGATCATCCCCTGCAGGACGCGGGTGAAGCAGGCGCGGGCTTCCTCCGACGGCGCACCGATCGCGATGGTGCGGGTGATGTCGGTGGTGCCGTCCGGGTACTGGCCGCCGGAATCGACGACCAGAAGCTCGCCCTCGCCGAGGGAGCGTTTGGTCTCCTCGGTCACGCGGTAATGCATGATCGCGCCATGGGGGCCTGCGCCGCAGATCGTCTCGAAGCTGATCTCGCGCAGGGCGTTGGTGGCGCGGCGGAAGCCTTCGAGTTTCTGGACCACGTCGATCTCGGTCAGATCGCCGGGGGCGTTGGCGTCGAGCCAGGCGAGGAATTCGACCATCGCGCCCGCGTCGCGGAGATGGGCGATGCGCATCCCCTCGATCTCGGAGGCGTTCTTGCGGGCCTTGGGCAGCAGGCAGGGATCGGCGCCCGCGGCCGCGGTGACGCCCGCGCCCTCGAGGATCTGCCAGACGGCGAGCGGCGCCGTGCCGCGGTCGGTGCGGACGGGGCCCGAAAGGGCGGTCAGGGCGGCGGTGAAGGCCTCGGGCGCGGCCAGCGTGACCTCGGGGCCGAGATGGGCGCGCAGGTCGTCGTCGAGCTTGGCCGGGTCGATGAAGAGCGTCAGCCGCCCGTCGTTGAAGAGTACGGCGAAGGCTTGGACGACCGGATTGCGGGCAATATCGCTGCCGCGGATGTTCAGGAGCCAGGAGATCGAATCCGGCAGGGTAATGACGGCGGATTTCTGACCCGCCGCGCGCAGTTCGGCGGCAAGGCGGGCGCGTTTGTCCGCGGCGCTTTCGCCGGCGAATTCAAGCGGATGGGCAAGGACGCGGCCCTTCGGCGGGGGCGGCTGATCCTCCCAGATCGCGTCGATCAGGTTGGAGGTCGGCTTCAGCGTGATCGCGGTGCCGGCGAGCGCCGCCTCGATCTTCGCGATCTCGTCGGCGGTGTGGAGCCAGGGATCGAAGCCGATGACGCCGCCGCCGAGCTTTTCCTTCAGCCAGTCGCCCGGCTTGATGTCGGGCCAGGGGACGGGGGTGAAATGCGCCAGGTCCACCTGGCTTTTCACCTGCGTCCGGTAGCGCCCGTCGATGAAGACGCCCGCCACATCGGGCAGCACGATGCAGAAGCCGGCCGAGCCGGTGAAGCCGGTGAGCCAGGCCAGGCGTTCGTCATGCGGGGCGACGTATTCGCCCTGATGGGCGTCGGCGCGCGGCACGATGAAGCCGGTCAGCCCCTCCGCCGCGAGGCGCGCGCGCAGCGTGGCAAGGCGGGGCGGGCCCTGTTCGGGCCGGGCGGTCGATTGAAAGCTCTGGAACATCAGCTGGCGCGCCTCCGGCCCATGACGCGCGCGCGGGCCTTGGGATCGGCCTCGAACAGCGCGGCGAGTTGTTCGGTGATGGCGCCGGCGAGCTGCTCGACGTCGGTGATGGTCACGGCGCGGTCGTAGTAGCGCGTGACGTCATGGCCGATGCCGATGGCGATCAGTTCCACGAGCTTCTTCTTCTCCACCATCGCGATCACGTCGCGCAGGTGCTTTTCGAGGTAGTTGGCGGGGTTCACCGAGAGGGTGGAATCATCCACCGGCGCGCCGTCGGAGATCACCATCAGGATCTTTCGCGCCTCGTGGCGCTGCGCCATCCGGCGATGCGCCCATTCCAGCGCCTCGCCGTCGATGTTTTCCTTCAGGAGGCCCTCTTTCATCATCAAGCCGAGGTTCTCGCGCGCCCGGCGCCAGGGCGAATCCGCGCCCTTGTAGATAATGTGGCGCAGGTCGTTCAGCCGGCCCGGCGACTGCGGGCGGCCGTCTGCCAGCCAGCGCTCGCGGCTTTGCCCGCCCTTCCAGGCGCGGGTGGTGAAGCCGAGGATCTCGACCTTCACCTGGCAGCGTTCCAGTGTCCGGGCCAGCACGTCGGCGCAGATCGCGGCGATCGAGATCGGACGGCCGCGCATGGAGCCGGAGTTGTCGAGAAGCAGCGTCACCACCGTGTCGCGGAACTCGGTGTCCTGCTCCTGCTTGAACGAGAGCGGGGTCGTCGGGTTGGCGACCACGCGGGCGAGACGGCCGGCGTCGAGCGTGCCTTCCTCGAGGTCGAAGAGCCAGGAGCGGTTCTGCTGCGCCTGAAGCCGCCGCTGCAGCTTGTTGGCAAGCCGCGAGACGGCGCCCTTCAGCGGTTCCAGCTGCTGGTCGAGATAGGCCCGCAGGCGTTCCAGCTCGGCGGGTTCGGCCAGGTCCTCGGCGCGGATCTCCTCGTCGAACTCGGTGCAGTAGACCGTGTAGTTCGGGTCGGCGTCGGAATGCGGCGCGGGCGGCGGCGGCTCCAGCGGGGCCTCGCCTTCGGGCATCTCGGCCTCGTCCGACATCTCGGCATCGGCGGCCTCGTCCATGGAGACCTGGGCCTGCGACTGGTCCTGCGTCTCCTCCTGGCTCTGCTCGGGGGAGGCGTCGCTGTCCTCGCTCTCCTCCTCCTCCTCGCCGGCGCTCTCGGGGCTGTCCTCGTCTTCCTGAGCCTCGTCCTGCCCCTCTTCGTCGTCTTCCTCCGGCTCGTCGCCGAGCTGGTCGGCATAGCCGAGATCGGCGATCACGCGCCGGGCGAGGCGGGCGAAGGCGGCCTGGTTCGAGAGGGTCTCGGAGACGGATTCAAGATCGCCGCCGGCCTGCTGCTCCACGAAGCCGCGCCAGAGGTTGGCGACGTTGGCGGCCCCCTTCGGCAGATCCCGGCCGGTGGCCAGTTCGCGGATGATGTAGCCCGCCGCCTGCGCCAGCGGCGCATCCTCGCGCCGGGTGATCTGGGAATAGCCGCGCCGCTCCGCCTCATGCGCGATCTTGGCGTCGATGTTGCCCGAGGTGCCGGGCATCTCGCGCGCGCCCATCGCTTCGCAGCGGGCGGTTTCCATCGCCTCGTAGAGGTCGCGCGCCATCTGGCCCTGCGGCGCGAAGCGGGCATGGGTCTTGGCGTCGTGGAACCGGTGGCGGAGCGCGAAGGCGTCCGCCGTTCCGCGGGCCAGAAGCACCTCGTCGCGGGTCATCCGGCGGCTGACCTGAGGCAGGCGGATCGCCTCGCCCGACATGCCGGGCGGGTCGACCGAATAGCTGACGGTCAGCTCGGCGTCCTGCGCCATGGTCTTTGTCGCCTCGGCGAGCGCCTTCTTGAACGGCTCGGCGGGGTTGTCGGGTTTGTTCATCTTCGCGCCCCGGATATTCCATGCGCGGCCGCGCGGGCCGCTTCGGGCCCGACCGGGCCCTTTCGCAGGAAGATAAATCACCCCCGGGGCCGGGGGGCAAGCGGGCGGGCCGCCTCAGCCGCCGTTTTCGGCGTCGTAGCGGGCGCGGGCGGCGTTGATCCGGGCGGTGTTCTCCACCGTCCATCGCACCAGCGTGTCAATCGGGCCGAGCAACTCGCGCCCGAGGTCGGTCAGCGCGTAATCGACGCGCGGCGGGCGGGAGGGTGTCACCACCCGCGCCACCAGCCCGTCGCGTTCGAGGTTCCTAAGCGTCGTCGTCAGCATCTTCTGCGAGATGTTGCCGATCTCGCGCCGCAGCGCGGAGAAGCGCATCGGCCCCTGGCCGAGGTAGGTCACCACCAGCGCCGACCACTTGTCGCCGATTCGCGAGAGCATGGCGGAGATCGTCTGGCAGCTGGCGGTCTGGTCGCGGACATCCGGTTTCAAAAAGGTGCCTCCTTGCAACTCGCGGATGGTTTCCAAATTATATCAGGTATGGATTCGTAACCAGCACGAACAGGAGGCTTCGATGGCAGGCATGAAACCCAGGATAGCAGTGGTGATCGGTTCGACCCGGAAGTCGCGCTTCGCGGACAAGCCGGCGGAGTGGATCCTCGCCAAGGCGAAAGAGCGGACCGGCTGGGATGTCGACCTGGTCGACCTGCGCGACTTCGACCTGCCGTTCTTCGACGAGCGGGCCTCCAACCTCTGGGTGCCCAGCGAGGATCCCCACGCGGTGAAATGGCAGGAGACGATCGGCGGCTATGACGGGTTCATCTTCGTGGTGGCGGAATACAACCGCTCGATCACCGGGGCGCTGAAGAACGCGCTCGACCAGGCCTACAAGGAATGGGGCCGCAAGCCGATGGCGGCGCTCGGCTATGGCGGGCTGGGTGCGGCGCGCGCGATCGAGCATCTGCGGCTGATCGGGGTGGAACTGCAGATGGTGCCGCTTCGCAACGCCGTTCACATCGGCGCGGGCGAGTTCCGCAAGGTCAGCCCGATGGGCGGCAACGGCGCGATGAGCGAGATCGACGAGGTTCTGGCGCCCTCTGCCAAGGCGATGCTGGACGAGCTCGACTGGTGGGTGCGGGTCACCATGACCGGCCGTCAGGAAAGTGCCGCGGCGGCCTGAGGGCCCTCAGGCGAGCGGCCGGGTGCCGCTCGCCAGCTCTGCCAGCAGGGCCACATGGACGTCGAGCCCGTCGATCACCGGGTAGCCGGGGTCGTGCTTGCCGTCGAAGGCGAGGTTAAGGTCGGTGCCGCCGAGCACGATCGCCTCGGCGCTCTGATCCTCCACCATCCGGCGGCCGGCCTCGAAGAAGGCGGCGCGGCTTTCCTCGGGGCAGATGCCCGCGACGGCGACGTCCTGATAGAGCTGGCGCAAGGGCTCCAGCTGGTCTTCGGGCGGGGCGACGGCGCGGGTGCGGGAGAGCTGGCCGTAAAGCCGCGTCTCCATCACCACGCGGGTGCCGAGGATGCCAACAGTGCCATAGCCCTGCGCGGCGAAATAGTCGTCGAGCGGGGCCACGGCGGAGACGAGCGGCAGAGACGAGATCGCCTGCGTCTCCGCAAAGCAGAAATGCCCGCCGAGCGAGGTGATCGCGGCGCAATCCGCGCCCGCGGCCTTCAGCCGGTCAATGAGGCGGGCATAGACCTCCGCCTGCTCCTGCCGGCGGTCGGCGAGGTTGTTGCGGATCAGCGTCTGGATGTCGGCCTGCACGATTGTCAGCTCCAGCGGCTTGCCGGCCATCGCCGCGCAGAGCCGCTGGTAGTAGACCACGGTCGCGGCGGCACCGATGCCGCCGATGAGCCCGATGTGGAGGCCCTTGCCCCCGGCCATCACTTCATCGCGGTCGAGGCGGCGCTTTCGGGCAGCTCTTCGTCAAAGCAGCGCTGGTAGAACTCCGCCACCGTCTGGCGCTCCAGCTCATCGCATTTGTTGAGGAAGCTGAGGCGGAAGGCATAGCCGATGTTGTGGAAGATCTCGGCGTTCTGGGCCCAGGCGATGACGGTCCGCGGCGACATGACGGTCGACAGATCACCGGCCATGAAGGCAGTGCGGGTGAAATCCGCCACCGTGACCATCTGGCTGACCGTCTTGCGGCCCTTGTCGGTGTTGTAGTGCGGGGCCTTCGACAGGATGATCGCCACCTCGGCATCATGGCTGAGGTAGTTCAGCGTGGCGACCAGCGACCAGCGGTCCATCTGGCCCTGGTTGATCTGCTGAGTGCCGTGGTAAAGGCCGGTCGTGTCGCCGAGGCCCACGGTGTTCGAGGTCGCGAAGAGCCGGAAATACGGGTTCGGCGTAATCACCTCGTTCTGGTCCAGAAGCGTCAGCTTGCCGTCGGCCTCCAGCACCCGCTGGATGACGAACATGACGTCGGCCCGGCCAGCATCGTATTCGTCGAAGACGATGGCGGTGGGGTTGCGGAGCGCCCAGGGCAGGATGCCTTCCTGGAACTGCGTGACCTGGCGCCCGTCGACGAGCTTGATCGCGTCCTTGCCGATCAGGTCGATCCGCGAGATGTGGCTGTCGAGGTTGACGCGCACGCAGGGCCAGTTGAGGCGCGAGGAGACCTGCTCGATATGCGTCGACTTGCCGGTGCCGTGATAGCCTTGGATCAGGACGCGGCGGTTGTACTGAAACCCGGCGAGGATGGCGAGCGTGGTGTCCGGATCGAACTTGTAGGTGGGATCCTCCGCCGGCACCCGGTCGGTGCGCTCGGCAAAGCCCCTGACCTTCATGTCGGTATCGATGCCGAAGACATCACGGACCGAGATTTCCTCGGTCGGTTTCGCGTTCACGTCGATCATGCCGTCGGCCATCGTCTTATCCCTGTCCGGGGCGGCCCTCCGCCCGCCGTTCATCCAACCCCGGTGTGATGGAACATAACGCCGGGGGGTTCAAGGGGAAGGGCGGCGAAACGACGCCCTCGCTGGCTGGCGCCGCCGCCGCATCGGCACCCCCGCGCGCAGAGCGGGGCGGGCGGGGCGGGGGACGCCGCTCAGTCCTTGAAGAAGCGACTTTCCTTGATCTGGTCCCAGGCCCAGACGACCTCTTGCAGCCGGTCCTCGTCAGAGCGGTTGCCGCCATTCATGTCGGGGTGGAGATCCTTCACCAAGGCCTTGTATTGGCGCCGTATTTCCACCTTCGTCCAATGATCCCGCGCGTCGAGGATCTCGAGCGCCCGGCGCTCGGTCGGCGGCAGCTTGCGGGAGGCGGCGGTGGCGCGGCCGGGGTTCTGCGTGGCGTTCGGGCCGAGGATCTCCATCGGGTCGTCGACGCCGAGGCGGGACCAGGCGCGCGTCTCCTCGCCCCGCTTGTTGAAGGGCTTGGTGTCGCGGTTCCAGACCCGGTCGCTGTCGAGCTGCTTGTTGAACTCCTCCTCGGTATGGCCGGAGAAGAAGTTCCACTTCAGATTATACTCGCGGACATGGTCGCGGCAGAACCAGTAGTACTCGTCGAGCTGGTCGGGCGATTTCGGCGCACGGTACTGCCCGGCCTCCCGGCAGCCCGGGTGGTCGCAGACCCGCGTGGAGGTCTCGAAGGCGCCCGACATGCCGCGGCGCGTCTTGGTGCGGCGCTTCTTGTCGGAGGAAACGCGCATGTCGAATTCAAAGGGTGTGCGCTCGCTCATGAACCTGCCTTTCCGACTCGGAGGGGAGAGTCTAGGGTTTTTCGCGCGACATTGAAGGGGACGAGGGCGAGAAAATGACCATGCAGGCGGAGATCGAACAGCGGCTGCGCAAGGCTTTCTCGCCGGAGGAGCTGGAGGTGGTGAACGAGAGCCACCGCCATGCCGGCCATGCCGGGGACGACGGCTCGGGCGAAAGTCATTTCCGTGTGCGCATCCGCGCGGCCGAGCTTGCCGCGATGGGTCGGGTCGCACGGCACCGGGCGATCCACCGCGCGCTTGGCGACGAGGTGACGGCGCGGATCCACGCGCTGGCGCTCGACGCGGGTTAACCAGGTCTTGGCGGGGCGTTCCGGCACGCCGGGCGGGGGATCGGGATTCCCCCGCAAGCCTTTGGCGTGGCTTGGAAAAGCGAATACCGTAACAGCACCGCTTTTGCACCGCTTTGTCACCGTAACGCACCGGCGCATTGTGCGCTGGCGCACGAAAATCGCAAAACCCAGCAAAATCCGTGCGCTGGCGCACGGTGGCGGAGAGGGGCGCGGAGACGGGCGGTCAGCCGGCGGAGGGGGGCTCGTCCTTCCCCTTGCGGGTGAAGCTCGGCACCTGGCGGGCGTGCGCGGGGCCGGCCGAGGGGGCGCCGGCATTGGCCGGGCCGAGGGGCGGCGCCCGGTTGCCGGACAGGAACCCCTCTTCCTCCCCCGCCGGGGCCACGAGGCGCGGGCCGCGGGTTTCGGGCATGGCATGGACCGAGGCGAGCTGCGAGGCGGCGGCGGCCGAGAGCGGCTCCGGCTCGGCCGGGGTCTCGACCGCGACGCGGGGGGCGGCCGGACGGTGGGGCGCCTCGGCGGCCTCCTCGGCCGGGGCGACGCGGGGCGCGGTGTCCGGCAGCAGACGGCGGAAGACCAGCATGTTCTGCGATGTGACGGTGATCCGCCCGGCGAGGCCGTGGCGTTCTTCCACCGGCAGGGTGTCGGCGCGGACATATTCCCAGCCGTCGCGGCCGAGCTGGTTCATCAGCGTCGTGAGCGTCAGCGCGAAGCGATCTTCCAGGCCCTTGACGCCGCGCGCCTTGTCGCCGCGCCGGGGCGCCGGGACCACCTTGTATTCGAACCGTGTCATCGGATCCCTCTCTCGAAGCCGCAGCCACGAAAACCTTTGCGGCGACGACGTTACCCCGAAGGGTACCGCGAGTCCAAGCCGCGTTTCCGTGTGCTGGAGTGATGGACGCGCGGCCGGCCGCCGGGGGCGGCCGCGCATCGGTGGAAAACCGCCCCGAACGGGGGCGGATCGGCAATCAGAGGCCGAGCTTCCTGGCCACCAGTTCGTTCACCGCAGCCGGGTTGGCCTTGCCGCCGGTCGCCTTGAGGACCTGGCCCACGAACCAGCCGGCCAGCTTGGGGTTGGCCTTGGCCTTCTCGACCTGCGCCGGGTTGGCGGCGATCACCTCGTCCACCGCCTTCTCGATGGCGCCGGTGTCGGTGACCTGCTTCATGCCGCGGGCCTCGACGATCTCTGCCGGATCGCCGCCTTCGGTGTAGACGATCTCGAACAGGTCCTTGGCGATCTTGCCGGAGATGTCGCCCTTGCCGATCAGGTCGACGATGGCGCCGAGCTGGGCGGCGGAGACCGGGCTTTCGCCGATCTCGTGGCCTTCCTTCTTCAGGCGCCCGAAGAGCTCGTTGATCACCCAGTTGGCGGCCATCTTGCCGTCGCGGCCCTTCGCCACCTCCTCGAAGAAGCGGGCGGCGTCGAGCTCTGCCGTCAGCACGGAGGCGTCGTAATCGGTCAGGCCGAAATCGGCCATGAAGCGGGCCTTCTTGGCGTCCGGAAGTTCCGGCATGCGGTCGGCGATGTCGTCGACCCAGGCCTGCTCGATCTCCAGCGGCAGAAGGTCGGGGCAGGGGAAGTAGCGATAGTCATGCGCCTCTTCCTTCGAGCGCATGGAGCGCGTCTCGCCCTTGTCGGGATCGTAGAGGCGGGTTTCCTGGTCGATCTTGCCGCCGTCCTCGAGGATGGCGATCTGGCGGCGCGCCTCGTATTCGATGGCGGCTTGGATGAACCGCATCGAGTTCATGTTCTTGATCTCGCAGCGGGTGCCAAGATGCGAGAAATCCTGCGTCTCCTGGTAGCGCTCGTAGGCGCCCGGGCGGCAGACGGAGACGTTCACGTCGGCGCGCAGGTTGCCGTTCTGCATGTTGCCGTCGCAGGTGCCGAGGTAGCGCAGGATCTGGCGCAGCTTGCCGACATAGGCCGCGGCCTCTTCCGGCCCGCGGATGTCGGGGCGGGAGACGATCTCCATCAGGGCGACGCCGGTGCGGTTGAGGTCGACGAAGGACATCGCCGGGTCCATGTCGTGGATCGACTTGCCGGCGTCCTGTTCCAAGTGGATGCGTTCGATCCGCACGCGGCGGGCGACGCCGGGGGCCATCTCGACGATCACCTCGCCCTCGCCGACGATCGGGTGGTAGAGCTGGGAGATCTGGTAGCCCTGCGGCAGGTCCGGGTAGAAGTAGTTCTTCCGGTCGAAGGCGGAGCGCAGGTTGATCGCGGCCTTGAGGCCAAGGCCGGTGCGCACGGCCTGTTCGACGCAGAATTCGTTGATCACCGGCAGCATCCCCGGCATCGCGGCATCGACGAAGGAGACGTTGGAGTTCGGCTCCGCCCCGAAGCGGGTGGAGGCGCCGGAAAAGAGCTTGGCGTTGGAGGAGACCTGGGCATGGACCTCCATGCCGATCACCAGTTCCCATTCGGACTTGGCGCCCTGGATCACTTTGGGCTTCGGGGCTTCGAAGGTGAGATCGAGCATGTCGGCGGTCCTTCCGTGCGGTCGGCCTAATTAGGCCAGCCGGAGGGGCGGGGGCAAGGGGGCAGGCGCCAGGGGAAGGGGGCGGCGGCAGGGGGCTTCCGCCCCCTCGGCCTGCGGCCTCACTCCCGAGGTTACTTGCGGACAGAAGAATTCCCGGGGGGTGCTTCTTCTGTCCATAAATATCCCCGCCGGAGGCCCCAGCCGGGCGCGGGATCAGCCCTCGCCGAGCATCCTTTGCGTCATCTCGCCCAGGTCGCGCGAGAGGCCGGGGGTGGCGCGGATGCGGGCGAGCTCTGCCCGGATCATGCCCTGGCGGTCGGCGTCGTAGCGGCGCCAGGTTTCGAAGGCGGTGGAGAGGCGGGCCGCCGTCTGCGGGTTGATGCCGTCGAGCTTGATCAGCCAGTCGGCGAGCAGGCGGTAGGCGGCGCCGGAGGCGTGGTGGAAGCCCGCGTGATTGGCCGCCATGGCGCCGAGGACGGCGCGGAAGCGGTTGGGGTTCTTCCAGTCGAACTCCGCGTGCTCCGTCAGGCGGCGGGCGGTCTCGGCCAGCGCCGCGGGGGTGGCCTCGAGCACCTGAAGGGTGAACCACTTGTCCATGACGAGGCGGTCGGCGGCCCAGCGGCGGGCGAAGCTTGCAAGCGCCTCCTCTCCCTTGCCGATCATCAGGAGGGCGGCCATGGCGCCGAGTTCCTCTGTCATGTTCGAGGCCTCGGAGAACTGCTTTTCCGCCCGGGCGCCGCCATCGAGGCGGGTCAGGTAGGCCAGCGCCTGCAGCCTGAGCGCGCGCTGGCCGGCGGCCCGGGGATCGGGCGTGTAGGGGCCGGGGACGGCCATCGTCTCGTGCAGGCTGGTCAGGGTCGGACGCAGCGCCTCGGCCACCGCGAGGGCGAGCTTCTCCCGCGCGGCGTAGATCGCGGCGGGGTCTGGCGTCCGGCCGGCGGCGAAGAGGGTCTGGGCCATGTCGTCCTCGGACGGCAGGCGCAGGGCATAGGCGCGGAAGGCGGGGTCGAGCGCCTCGTCGCGGGCCATGCGGGTGAGCGCGTCGAGGTAGTCGGGGCCGGGCGCCGCGCCATCGGTGACCATGCGGGCCAGCACGTCCTTGGCGAGGCTGCGGCCCGCCTCCCACTTGTTGAACGGGTCGGTGTCATGCGCCAGCAGGAAGGCGCGTTCCTCTGGCGTTGAGGCGCGGTCGAGCACCACGGGGGCGGAGAAGTTGCGCAGGATCGAGGGGACGGGCCGGGTCGCGAGGCCCTCGAAGGTGAAGCTCTGCTCCGCCTCGGTCATCTCGAGGACTTGGGTCGGCAGCACCTCGTCGCCGTTCGGGTTCAGGAGGCCGACGGCGATGGGGATGACGCGGGGCGGCTTTTCCGACTGGCCCGGGGTGGGGGCGGTTTCCTGTTTGAAGCTGAGCGTGTAGCGGCCGTCCCTGAAGTCCTCCGTCACCGTCAGGCGGGGGGTACCGGCATCGGTGTACCAGCGCTTGAACTGGGTCAGGTCGCGGCCGGTCGCGTCCTCGAACACCTTCAGCCAGTCCTCGATCGTGGCGGCGTCGCCGTCGTGGCGGTCGAAGTAGAGATCGAGCGCCTTGCGGTAGCCGTCCTCGCCGACGAGGCTTTTCAGCATGCCGATCACCTCGGCGCCCTTCTCGTAGACGGTGGCGGTGTAGAAGTTGTTGATTTCCACGTAATTGTCGGGCCGGACCGGGTGGGCGAGGGGGCCGCCGTCCTCGCGGAACTGGCGGGCGCGGAGCGTCAGCACATCCTCGATCCGCTTCACGGAGGCCGAGCGCATGTCAGAGGAGAAGGACTGGTCGCGGTAGACGGTCAGCCCTTCCTTCAGGCAGAGCTGGAACCAGTCGCGGCAGGTGATGCGGTTGCCGGTCCAGTTGTGAAAATACTCGTGGGCGATGATCGCCTCGATGCGGGCGAAGTCGTCGTCGGTCGCGGTCTCTGGCAGGGCGAGGACGTATTTGGAGTTGAAAATGTTCAACCCCTTGTTCTCCATTGCGCCCATATTGAAGTCATCGACGGCGACAATGTTGAAAATGTCCAAGTCGTATTCGCGGCCGTAGGTCTCTTCATCCCACTTCATCGCGCGTTTCAGGGCGCCCATCGCATAGGCGCATTTGCCCTCGTCCCCCGGGCGAACCCAGATGTTGAGCGCGACCTCGCGGCCCGAGGCGGTGGTGAAGCGGTCGGAATGGGCGACGAGATCGCCCGCGACCAGCGCGAAGAGATAGGAGGGCTTGGGCCAGGGGTCGTGCCATTCGGCCCAGCCGGGGCCCTCGCCCTTCAGGTCGCCGTTCGACAGCAGGACCGGCAGGTCGGATTCGATGCGGACATGGAACGGGGCCATGACGTCGGGGCGGTCGGGGTAGAAGGTGATGCGGCGGAAGCCCTCGGCCTCGCATTGGGTGCAGTACATGGCGCGCGACATGTAGAGCCCTTCGAGGCGGGTGTTGTCCTCTGGCGCGATCTCGACCTCGGCCGTGAAGATGAAGGGGCCATCGGGGAGGGTCGCCGCCGGCAGGGTGAGGCCGGTGGTGTCGGGCAGCGCCGTGATGGGCGTTCCGTCCACCGCGGCGGAGATCAGGCCGAGCGCCTCGCCGTCGAGCCTGAGGTCGTGCGCGCCGGGGCGCGCGGGATTGGGGGTGAAGCGGATCTCGGAGAGGACGCGGGTCGAGGCCGGGGCGAGGCGGAAGGTCAGCCGCACGTCCTCCACCAGGTGGCTGGGGGGCAGGTAGTCGGCCAGATGCACCGTCTGCGGGGTCTCGTCCTTCATCGCGCTCTCCTCTGGAAGTGCCACAGGTGTAGCGGTTCGGGCCGGAGGTTCAAGCCAGGGGAGGCGTGCGGGCCGGGGCGGCCGGGGTGACCGCCGGGATCGAGAGCGCTCAAGATCCCGCGACGCACGGTTTCATCGCGGCGGGGCGGGGCCCACCTGTTGGGAAAGGCCCCAGGCGGGCCGGAAAGGAGCTGACATGTCCGCCCCTGACGTGAATCTTGAAGAGCAATCGCGGCGCCACACCGCGCCGCTTCTGGGGATCAGCGCCGTGGTGGCCGTGGTGCTGGTCTATCTGATGATCTCTGTCGCCGGACTGGTCCGGCAGGCGCAGCCGATCCGCAGCAGCGGGCCGAAGATCAACGACCAGACCGGCAAGCTGATCCACTTCTCGACCCCGGTGATGCCCGCGCCGCAGCCGACGCTGCCGCAGGGCGCGCGCGACAGGGGTTATGGCCAGCAGGGTTACGGCGAGACGCCGGCCCAGACGGCCAGCGCCCTGGATAACGGGCCGGCTGCGCCGGTCAGAGCGTGACGGCCAGCCGCTCCAGCTGGCGCAGGGCCGTCGCCCAGCCGTCCATGAAGCCCATGTGTTCGTGCTGGTGCTTGTTCTCGGCATTGGCATGGAGGGCGCGGGCGGTATAGCGCGTGCCCTCGCCCTCGCGCGCGACGGTGAGGATCGCGGTGAAGAAGGGCTGCGGCGCTGGGCGCCAGTCCGCCTGCAGCGCGTCGGTGAAGACGAGGCGCTGTTCGGGGACGACGTCCAGGTAGCAGCCCTCGACCGGCATGGTATGGCCGTCGGGCAGACGCATGACGGTGTAGAACTTGCCGCCGGGGCGCAGGTCTATCCGCGCCTCTATCGTTTCGACCGGCTTCGGGGCCCACCATTGCTTCAGAAGCTCCGGTTCGGTCCAGCAGCGCCAGACCTGCGCCGGGCTGGCGGCGATCAGGCGGGTCAGTTCGAGGTCGAGTTCGGGATTAATTTCCATCGGTCTCCTCCTTGGGAAATGTCGCGAGGAGCGCGTCGAGCCGGTCGAGGCGCCCCTCCCAGATCGAATGCTGCCGGGTGAGCCAGTCCGTGGCCGGGGCAAGCCGGTCAGGCAGCGCGCGGCAGAGGCGGGTGCGGCCGGTCTTCTCGCTGGCGATGAGGCCTGCCTGCTCCAGCACAGCGAGGTGGCGCATGACCGTCGGCAGGGCGAGGCCGGTCGGGGCGGCGAGCTCCGTCACCGGCGCGGGGCCGCGGAAGAGCCGCTCCAGCATCGCGCGTCGTGTGGGGTCGCCGAGCGCGTGGAACAGGGTGTCGAGTGCAGGGTCATGCTTAGTCATGTCGCTAAGTATTCACGCCCGGGTGAGTCGGGCAAGGAAAACTTAGCTGATTGGCTAGGTTTCGGCATGCGGCCGCGGGCAGCGGCGGATTGTCTTTGGTTGTCATGGGCTTGGCGCCTGTAGGGCGGGGCACAGGGCGGCCCTTCCACCCAGAGTGCCGTTTGTTGCCTATCGGAAACTTTTTCCCTAATGGTGTGCCATGGCATACCGGGCGCATGGCGCCCAAGAAGAGGGACTTTCTGGCATGACGGACCGCATCGGGAAAAACGGCCTACAGGTCGATGCGCGGCTGGTGGCGTTCATCGAGGGCGAGGCGCTGCCGGGAACGGGCGTATCGGCGGAGGCGTTCTGGGCGGGTCTGTCGGATGCGGTGCATGGGCTCGGGCCGAAGAACGCGGCGCTCCTTGCCCGGCGGGAGGAGCTGCAGGCGGCCATCGACGGCTGGCACAAGGCCCGCAAGGGGCAGGCGATGGACCAGGACGCCTATGAGGCCTTCCTGCGCGAGATCGGCTATCTCGTTCCCGAAGGCCCGGATTTCAGGATCGAGACCGAGGGCACGGATCCGGAATTCGCGGCGATCCCCGGGCCGCAGCTGGTCGTGCCGGTGATGAACGCGCGCTATGCGCTGAACGCGGCCAATGCGCGCTGGGGATCGCTCTATGACGCGCTTTACGGCACCGATGCGCTGGGCGACGCGCCGAAGGCGGGCGGCTTCGACGCCGAGCGGGGCGCGCGGGTGATCGCCTGGGGGCGGACCTTCCTCGACGAGGCGGTGCCGCTCGCCTCGGGCAGCCATGCCGACGTGACGGGATACAGCGTGAAGGACGGGGCGCTGGTGCCGGCGCTGGCCGACCCGTCGATGTTCGTGGGCTACGCGGGCGCGGCGGCGGCGCCCTCTGCCGTGGTGCTGAAGCAGAACCATCTGCACATCATCATCGACATCGATGCGGGCCATTTCATCGGCAAGACCGACCGTGCCCATGTCGCCGATATCCGGCTGGAGGCGGCGGTCTCCTCGATCATGGACTGCGAGGATTCGGTGGCGGCGGTCGATGCGCCGGACAAGGTGCTGGCCTATCGCAACTGGCTGGGCCTGATGAAGGGCGACCTGGCCGACACGTTCGAGAAGGGCGGAAAATCCGTAACCCGGACGCTGAGCGGTGACCTGGGCTTCACCGCCGCCGACGGCTCGGCGCTGGCGCTGAAGGGCCGCTCGATCATGCTGGTGCGCAATGTCGGCCACCTGATGACCAACCCGGCGGTTCTGGATCGCGACGGGAACGAGGCCTACGAGGGGCTTCTGGACGCCTTCTGCACCGTGCTTTGCGCGATGCACGACCTCAGGAAGGTCTCCGGGCCGCGGAACTCCGTCACCGGCTCGGTCTATGTCGTGAAGCCGAAGATGCACGGGCCGGAAGAGGTCGCCTTCGCCGACCAGATCTTCACGGCGGTCGAGGCCTGCCTGGGCCTGCCGGCCAATACCGTGAAGCTCGGCATCATGGACGAGGAGCGGCGTACCTCGGCCAACTTGAAGGAATGCATCCGGGCCGCGAAGCGGCGGGTGGCCTTTATCAACACGGGTTTCCTCGACCGTACCGGGGACGAGATCCACACTTCGATGGAAGCCGGGCCGATGGTCCGGAAGGGGGAGATGAAGAACTCCGCCTGGATCAAGAGCTACGAGGATCGCAACGTCGACATCGGCCTGGCCTGCGGGCTTTCCGGCAAGGCGCAGATCGGCAAGGGAATGTGGGCGGCGCCGGACCTGATGGCGGCGATGCTGGCCGAGAAGATCGGCCATCCGAAGGCGGGCGCGAACACCGCCTGGGTGCCGTCGCCGACGGCGGCGACGCTGCATGCCACGCATTACCACAAGGTCGACGTCTTCGCCCGGCAGGGCGAGATCGCCTCGGGCGGGGCGCGCGGCAGCCTGCGGGACCTGCTGACGATCCCGCTTGCCCATGGCACCAACTGGAACGCCGACGAGATCCAGGCGGAACTGGAGAACAACGCGCAGGGTATCCTTGGCTATGTCGTGCGCTGGATCGATCAGGGCGTCGGCTGCTCCAAGGTGCCGGATATCCATGATGTCGGGCTGATGGAGGACCGGGCGACCTGCCGGATCTCCTCGCAAGCGCTGGCGAACTGGCTGCATCATGGCGTGGTGAGCCAAGAGCAGGTCATGGCGGTGATGAAGAAGATGGCCGCCGTCGTCGACCGGCAGAACGCGGGGGACGCGGCCTATGTGCCGATGGCGCCGGGCTTCGACGGTCAGGCCTTCAAGGCGGCCTGCGACCTGGTCTTCGAGGGGCGGGTGCAGCCCTCGGGCTATACCGAGCCGGTGCTGCATGCGCGGCGGCGGAAGCTGAAGGCGGAGCGCGGGATCATCTGAGCGCGGCCGCATGGATGGTGCGCAATGACTGCGCACCTTACGGGAGGGTGAGATGATTTCACTTCGGAAGGCGCGGAGCATCATCCGTGCGGCACTGGCGAAGGGGACCGAGGCGGGGTTCAAGCCGCTGTCGGTCGTGATTCTGGACGAAGGCGGTCACGTGATCGCCTTCGAACGCTCCGACGGGGCAAGCCCGGGGCGGTTCGACATCGCGCGGGGCAAGGCCTACGGCTGCCTGATGCTGGGCCTTGGCGGCGATGCGATCCAGAAGCGGGCGGAGGCGCAGCCGACCTTCACCGACGCGATGAACGGCCTTTACGGCGGCCGATTCGTGCCGGTGCGTGGCGGCGTGCTGGTGCGCGACGCGCGCGGCAAGGTGCTGGGTGCGGTGGGCGTGACCGGCGACACCTCAGACAACGACGCGGTGGCGGCGGTGGCCGGGATCGAGGCGGCGGGCTACCGGGCCGAAGCCTGAGGCCGGCGCGGGCGCCCCGGCCCCGTGGACGCCGCCCGGCAACCGCGCTATCAGGCGGCGAGATTTACGAGGAGCGCCCGATGGCCGGCCATGACTTTGCCCAACCGATGACCGCGCGGAAATCCGGCCCCCTCAAGGGCGTGGCGGAGATCCCGGGCGACAAGTCGATCAGCCACCGCGCGCTGATCCTGGGCGCGCTGGCCGTGGGCGAGACCCGCGTCACCGGTCTGCTGGAGGGCGAGGACGTGCTGGGCACCGCCGCTGCAATGCGCGCCTTCGGCGCCGAGGTGACGCGCCACGGGCCGGGGGCCTGGTCGGTCCACGGCGTGGGTGTGGGCGGCTTCGGCGAGCCGGCCGACGTGATCGACTGCGGCAATTCCGGCACCTCCGTCCGCCTGATCATGGGCGCGATGGCGACGACGGCGATGACGGCGACCTTCACCGGCGATGCGAGCCTCCGGAAGCGGCCGATGGGGCGGGTGACGGATCCGCTGTCGCTTTTCGGGGCGCAGGCTTACGGGCGGGCCGGCGGGCGACTGCCGATGACGGTGATCGGCGCGGCCGATCCGGTGCCCGCGCGCTACACCGTGCCGGTGCCGTCGGCGCAGGTGAAATCCGCCGTGCTTCTGGCGGGCCTCAACGCGCCCGGCGAGACGGTGGTGATCGAGCGCGAGCCGACGCGGGACCATTCCGAACGCATGCTGCGCGGCTTCGGCGCGACGCTTTCGGCGGAAAAGACCGCCGAGGGCCATGTGATCACCCTGCAGGGCCGGCCGGAGCTGCGCCCGCAGGAGGTCGCCGTGCCGCGCGATCCCTCCTCCGCCGCCTTCCCGGTCTGCGCGGCGCTGATCGTCGAGGGGTCCGAGATCCTCGTTCCCGGCGTCAGCCAGAACAGCACGCGCAACGGGCTCTATACGACGCTCGTCGAGATGGGCGCGCTGATAGATTTTGAGAACGCGCGCGAAGAGGGCGGCGAGCCGGTGGCCGATCTGCGCGTGCGCTTCTCGCCCGAGATGAAGGGGATCGAGGTGCCGCCGGAGCGCGCGGCCTCGATGATCGACGAATATCCGGTGCTCTCGGTCGTCGCGGCGAACGCGACCGGCACCACGGTGATGCGCGGCGTCAAGGAGCTGCGCGTCAAGGAAAGCGACCGGATCGACGCCATGGCGCGCGGCCTCGAGGCCTGCGGGGTGACGATCGAGGAGGATGAGGATACGCTTATCGTCCACGGGATGGGACCGGGGGCGGTTCCGGGGGGCGCTGTTTGCGCGAGCCACCTGGACCATCGGATCGCGATGAGCTTCCTTGTTCTCGGCCTTGCGGCGAAGAAGCCGGTCTCGGTCGATGACGGCGCGCCGATCGCGACCAGCTTTCCGGTCTTCGAGGGCCTGATGGCGGGGCTTGGCGCCTCCATCGCCCGCGACAACCAATAGGGCGGGCGCACCGAGGGTACGGGAACGGCTTGGCCGGGAGGGATGCGATGAGCTTCACGGTGGCGATCGACGGGCCCGCTGCGGCGGGCAAGGGGACGATCTCGCGCGCGGTGGCGGCGCGGTTCGGCTTCGCGCATCTCGACACCGGGCTTCTTTACCGTGCGGTCGGCGCCAAGGGCGGCGATCCGGTGGCGGTGGCCCGGGGGCTGAGCGCGGCGGACCTTGAACGGGACGACCTGCGCTCGGCCGAGGCGGGGCAGGCGGCGAGCCGGGTGGCGGCGGTGCCGGAGGTGCGCAAGGCCCTGGTCGCGTTCCAGCAGGCCTTTGCCCGGCGCGATGGCGGGGCGGTGCTCGACGGGCGGGATATCGGCACGGTCATCTGCCCGGAGGCCGAGGTGAAGATCTATGTCACCGCCACCGACGCGGTGCGGGCGCATCGCCGCTGGCTGGAGCTTCGCGAGGCGGGCGAGACGGTGAGTGAGGCGGAGGTTCTCGCCCAGCTGCAGGAGCGCGACGAGCGCGACCGGGCACGGACCTCGGCGCCGCTGAAGCCCGCGGCGGATGCGGTGGTGCTGGACACCTCCAGCCTGGGGATCGACGAGGCGGTGGCCCGCGCGATCGATCTGGTCTCCGCCCGGCGCTGAGGCTGTTGCGCAATGGCCGCAGACGTCCACCGATGCGGCGGGATGTCGCGGCAGAGGCTTGCCCGAGCGGCCCCCGGGGCCTAAAGCCGGAACCCTGACCCACGTTTTGAAAGGGAGGCGCTGCATGATTACCAACCGTTACGCTCGCCTCGCCAATGTGGGCCTGGCCGGGATGCATCCCGGCAATTGGTGCTCTCGCCGTTTGGCCTGATGCCCCTCACGGACCTTCGCGGGTCCCCTTTTCCAAGACTTGACAACAGCTTGACCCGATAGGGGCCGGTTTCGGTCCGCCGTTCCGGGTCTCATTTCACCAGGAGAGGCCGGATTGCCGCGAGGCGCCGGAATTCATGCCATGATTGCACAACCGAACCTTCCCGCATCCCGGCCCGATCTGACCGCGGCGCTGCAGGACATCATCGACCGGCACGGCGCCTGGCGCGTTCTGCGCGCGGCTTTCGCGGCAGCGCTGCGCCACCGTCCGCCGGCGCGGGGCGACGATGCCGGGCAGCTCAACGCCCACCTGCGCCGCGATATCGGGCTGCCGCCCGTTCCGCCCGGGCGACCCTCGTTCTGGGACCTGCGCTGAGGCAGTCCGGAATTCGGGCCGGGGTACGCGGGCGGCGTGCTATCCTCCCGGGGGACGGGTTCCCCGGGAGGGTTTCGCCATGAGAGATGCCCTGGCCGCCGCCGCGCTGGCGCTGATCCTTGCCGGGGCCGCCCCGGCGCAGGAGGTGCGGCGCATCGACTTCGCAGCCGGGGCGAGTGCCACGACCGCGCGGGGCGAGATCCGGGGCTATGACTATATCCTTTACGAGCTGCGCGCGGCGGCGGGGCAGCGGATGCGGATCAGGATGGCGAGCCCGAATACGGCCGCCTATTTCAACGTCTTCGCCCCGGGCAAAGGGCCGGGGGATGCGGCGATCTTCATCGGCTCGATCTCGGGGCCGGTCTTCGATGCGCCGCTTGCGGCCTCGGGCGTCTACTCGGTGCAGGTCTACATGATGCGCTCGGCCGCGCGGCGGGGGGAGCGCGCGGCCTACCGGCTCTACGTCTCGATCACGGGGAGGCCGGACGGCTGAGGGCCTCGGGCCCGGCAATGCTGTGCGCTCTTGCCTCCGGGCCGCGATATCTTTATAGCAGCCGCAGTCAAAACGGCGGTCAAGAAGCCGGACGATATGGGGCAGGGTCGGAGATGCAATCCGGCCCTTTGTCTTTTGTCCGGCCTCCTGGGCGCCCGACGGACCGCAACGAAGACCGGCGGAGCCAACCGCCCGGCCAGTGAAAACCCTATGAAGGAAACCGTGACTCTATGAGCGCTAAAGCTAGCATGGAAGAATTCGAAGCCCTCCTGCAGGAGAGCTTCGAGATCGACACCCCCGACGAGGGCTCTGTCGTAAAGGGCAAGGTCATCGCCATCGAGGCGGGCCAGGCCATCATCGACGTCGGCTACAAGATGGAAGGCCGTGTCGATCTGAAGGAATTCGCGAATCCGGGCGAGGCCCCGTCGATCACCGTCGGCGATGAGGTCGAGGTCTACCTCGACCGCGTCGAGAACGCGCGTGGCGAGGCCGTCATCAGCCGCGACAAGGCGCGGCGTGAAGAGGCCTGGGATCGTCTCGAGAAGGCCTACGCCAGCGAAGAGCGTGTCGAAGGCGCGATCTTCGGCCGCGTGAAGGGTGGCTTCACCGTCGATCTCGGCGGCGCCGTGGCCTTCCTTCCGGGCTCCCAGGTCGACGTGCGCCCGGTGCGCGACGCCGGCCCGCTGATGGGCCTGAAGCAGCCGTTCCAGATCCTCAAGATGGACCGTCGCCGCGGCAACATCGTCGTGTCGCGCCGGGCGATCCTGGAAGAGAGCCGCGCCGAGCAGCGCGCCGAAGTCATCGCCAACCTCTCCGAAGGTCAGGTGGTGGATGGCGTGGTCAAGAACATCACCGAATACGGCGCCTTCGTCGATCTGGGTGGTGTGGACGGCCTGCTGCACGTCACCGACATGGCCTGGCGCCGCGTCAACCACCCGTCGGAAATCCTGTCGATCGGCGAGACCGTCAAGGTTCAGGTCATCAAGATCAACAAGGAAACCCACCGCATCAGCCTGGGCATGAAGCAGCTGCTGGCCGATCCGTGGGATTCGGTGGAAGCCAACTATCCGCTGGGTTCGGTCCACAAGGGCCGCGTGACCAACATCACCGACTACGGCGCCTTCGTGGAGCTGGAGCCGGGCGTCGAAGGTCTCGTCCACGTCTCGGAAATGTCCTGGACCAAGAAGAACGTCCACCCCGGCAAGATCGTTTCGACCAGCCAGGAAGTCGACGTCATGGTTCTCGAGATCGACAGCGCCAAGCGCCGCGTCTCGCTGGGCCTGAAGCAGACCATGCGCAACCCGTGGGAAGTCTTCGCCGAAACCCATCCGATCGGTACGCAGATCGAGGGCGAGGTGAAGAACATCACCGAGTTCGGGCTGTTCGTGGGTCTCGACAACGACATCGACGGGATGGTTCACCTCTCCGACCTGAGCTGGGATCAGCGCGGGGAAGAGGCGATCCAGAACTACCGCAAGGGCGACGTCGTCCAGGCGGTCGTCACCGAGGTCGACACCGAGAAGGAGCGGATTTCGCTCTCGATCAAGGCGCTGGGTGAAGACACGTTCAGCGATGCGGTCGACGGCGTGAAGCGCGGCTCGGTCGTCACCGTCACGGTGACCGCGATCGAGGATGGCGGCATCGAGGTCGAGTACAACGGCATGAAGAGCTTCATCCGTCGCTCCGACCTGTCGCGTGACCGTTCCGAGCAGCGCCCCGAGCGCTTCCAGGTCGGCGACCACGTCGATGCGCGCGTGACCAACATCGACAGCAAGACCCGTCGTCTGGGCCTGTCGATCAAGGCGCGCGAGATCGCCGAGGAGAAGGAAGCCGTGGAACAATACGGTTCGTCCGACTCCGGTGCGTCGCTGGGCGACATCCTTGGCGCCGCGCTCAAGGGCGACAAGAACTGAGCACAGCTCAGTCCACGAGATTGGAAGCGGCCCCCGTTCGGGGGCCGTTTTCTTTTGGCGCGAGCCCCCGCCCGCCCGGATGGGCGCGGCCCTCCGTGGTCGCGGGATGGGGCGCGGGTGCGAATCGGTCCCCCCCCTCTCTGGCATGCCGCGCTGCCGCGAAACCCGTGGACGCACCCCGGCGCCGCCTTTGCACAATGCAATGCGCCCCTTGACAGGCAGGGAGTGGCGGAAATCGCCGCTATTCCAATGGCTTTCTGTTTGAGCCTCGGAGAATTGGCCCTATAGTTCCGACCAGCGACAGAGGGGGGTGTCTGTCCGACTGACCGCCCACAGGGGGATTTTGCATGATCCGTTCCGAATTGATCGAGAAGATTGCCGGCGAGAACCCGCACCTTTACCAACGCGACGTGGAGAAGATCGTGAACACGATCTTCGAGGAGATCATCGAGGCGCTGGCCCGCGGTGACCGGGTCGAGTTGCGCGGCTTCGGGGCCTTCTCGGTGAAGAAGCGCGACGCCCGCGTCGGGCGCAACCCGCGCACCGGCGAAGCGGTGCAGGTAGAGGAAAAGGCGGTGCCGTTCTTCAAGACCGGCAAGCTGCTGCGAGACCGGCTTAACGGCAAAGAGGCGTGATGCGACGGATCCGGCTTCTGCGCTACCTGGCGATCGCCGTTCTGGCGATCGTGCTGATTGCGGCTGCGATGGCCAACCGGGGCGTGGTGACGGTCCGGGCGCTGCCCGCCGATTTCGCCGATTTCCTTGGCTGGAACGCCATGGCCCAGGTGCCGCTGTTCCTGGTCATCCTGGCCTCTGCCGCGCTTGGCATCGTCATCGGCTTCTTCTGGGAGTGGCTTCGCGAGGGCAAGCACCGCAAGGCCGGGCGCACCGGCCAGCGGCGTGTCACGGCGCTGGCCCGCGAGGTCAGCAAGCTGCGCGAGCAGCACGGCCACAAGAAGGACGACGTGCTGGCGCTGCTCGACGGGCCGACCAAGCACTAGGCCCGGACCGGGCAAGCAGAACAGGATGACGTGATGGCGAGGCAGGGCGGGATCCGCGTGAAGATCTGCGGGCTGCGCGAGCCGCGGCTGGTGGAGGTCGCGGCCGAGGCGGGGGCCGCCTATGTCGGCTTCGTCTTCTTCGACCGCTCGCCCCGCAACCTCAGCCCCGAGGCGGCGCGCGAGGCCGCCTGGGCCGCGCCGATGGGCGTTGCAAAGGTCGCGCTGACGGTCGACGCGAGCGATGCGGCGCTGGATGCGATCCTCGACAAGGTGCCGCTGGACATGCTTCAGCTTCATGGCCGCGAAAGCCCGGAGCGCGTGGCCGAGGTCCGCGCCCGTTTCGGCCTGCCGGTGATGAAGGCGGTCGGCGTGGCCGAGGCGGCCGACCTTGCGCGGATCGCGGAATACGAGGCCGTGGCCGACCAGATCCTGATCGACGCCAAGCCGCCGAAGGGGGCTGCGCTGCCGGGCGGCAACGGGATCCCCTTTGACTGGCGGCTGATCGCCGGGCGGCGCTGGGAGAAGCCCTGGATGCTGGCGGGGGGGCTCGACGCCTCCAACGTTGCCGAGGCGATCCGGCTGACGGGCGCGACGCAGGTCGATGTCTCCTCGGCGGTGGAGAGCGCGCCGGGGGTGAAGGACGAAGGCCTGATCCGGGCCTTCATTGCGGCGGCGCGGGGATGAGCGTCAGCTTCCGTCCCGCGCGGCGCGCGGATGTGGCAACCATCGTCGCCATGCTGGCCGATGACGAACTGGGCAAGGCGCGGGAGACGGCAGAGCTTGCCACCTATCTTGCCGCCTTCGACGGGATGGAGCGCCGCGAGGACAGCCACCTGATCGTAGGCGAGATGGAGGGGCGGATCGTCGCGACCTACCAGCACACCATCCTCCACGGGCTTTCCCTGCGCGCAGCAACGCGGGCGCAGGTGGAAAGCGTGCGGGTGGAGAGCGCATTGAGGAGCAAGGGCATCGGCGCCGCGCTGATGGCGGATGCCGAGGCGCGGGCGCGGGCGGCGGGTTGCAGCCTGATCCAGCTCACCTCCTCCAACAGCCGGGCGCGGGCGCATCGTTTCTATGAGCGGCTCGGCTTTACCGCCAGCCACGTTGGCTATAAACGCAGTCTGGACTGAGCGCGGGAAGACAGCCATGGCCGACGATCTCTTCAATTCCTTCATGAACGGCCCGGACGAGAACGGCCGTTTCGGGCAGTTCGGGGGGCGGTTCGTCTCCGAGACGCTGATGCCGCTGATCCTGGATCTGCAGGCGGAATACGAGAAGGCGAAGGAGGATCCGTCCTTCTGGGCGGAGATGAACGACCTCTGGAAGCATTACGTCGGCCGGCCGAGCCCGCTTTATTTCGCGCCGCGGCTGACGGAGCATCTGGGCGGCGCAAAGATCTACATGAAGCGCGACGAGCTGAACCACACCGGCGCGCACAAGATCAACAACGTGCTGGGGCAGATCCTGCTCGCCCGCCGCATGGGCAAGACGCGGATCATCGCAGAGACGGGCGCGGGTCAGCATGGCGTGGCCACCGCCACCGTCTGCGCCAAGTTCGGGCTGAAATGCGTGGTCTACATGGGCGCGCATGACGTGGAGCGGCAGGCGCCGAACGTGTTCCGGATGAAGCTGCTGGGGGCGGAAGTTCACGCGGTCACCTCTGGCCGCGGCACGCTGAAGGACGCGATGAACGACGCGTTGCGCGACTGGGTGACCAATGTCCGCGACACGTTCTACTGCATCGGCACCGTCGCGGGTCCGCATCCCTATCCGGCGATGGTGCGCGATTTCCAGTCGATCATCGGCAAGGAGGTGCGCTGGCAGCTTCCCGAGCAGGAGGGCGAGGGCCGCCTTCCCGACACGGTCATCGCCGCGATCGGCGGCGGGTCGAACGCGATGGGCCTGTTCTACCCGTTCCTCGACGATCCGTCCGTCCGCATCATCGGCGTCGAGGCGGGCGGCAAGGGCGTGAACGAGAAGATGGAGCATTGCGCCAGCCTTACCGGTGGGCGCCCGGGCGTGCTTCACGGCAACAAGACCTACCTGCTGCAGGACGAGGACGGGCAGATCCTGGAGGGCTTCTCGATCTCGGCCGGGCTCGACTACCCGGGCATCGGGCCGGAACACGCCTGGCTGCACGACACCGGGCGCGCCGAATATGTCGCCATCACCGATTCCGAGGCGCTGGAGGCGTTCCAGCTCTGCTGCAGGACCGAAGGCATCATCCCGGCGCTGGAGCCGTCCCACGCGCTGGCGCATGTGATGAAGATCGCGCCGACGCTGCCCAAGGACCACATCATCGTCATGAACATGTGCGGCCGGGGCGACAAGGACATCTTCGCCGTTGCCCGGCATCTCGGCGTCGAACTGAACGGCTGAGGCAGGTGTGGTCCCGGCCGCCCCTTGGGGACGGCGCGGCGCGGGGTTCGAAAACCGGCCCGGACGGGCATAGTCCAAAGGTTTATGCTGCCCCGGGGCCGGCAGAAGTGCGCGGAATATGCCGTGCGGCCAATGGATTGGCGGAACCGAATTAGGTCATGTCCTTCCCGTCGCCCATCCGAGGGCGCAGCAGCAGGAAAGGACATTCCAATGAAACTTCCCTTTGTTACCTATGTCGCGACCCTCGCCATTGTGAGCGCCTTCGCGGTCGCTCAGGGCGCCCGGGCGCAGACCGCCTCCGGTTCCGTCTCCGGCACGACGGTCAGCCAGCCGTCCAGCGGACAGGACGACGGCTGCGCCGCCTCCGGCGCAAGTTCGTCCTGCGGCAGCGATGCCATCGAGCATGGCGGGGCGGTCGGGCAGGGGACGAGCGGCCAGCATTCCTCCGGCGATGACGTGACCGGCCACGACTCGGGGGATCATGGCGGTTCGGGCGGCCACGATGGCGGGCACGACGGCGGCAACGGCGGCGGCAATGGTGGCTCGGGCGGGCACGACTCGAGTGGCCACGACGACTGAGCCTAGTATATGAGTTTCGGGGCCGCCCTTTGCCGGGGCGGCCCCAGAGCGGTGGAGAATGGATCATGCCAACACGTCGCGCAGTTGTCGTCACGCTCGCGCTGTCGCTGGCACCGGCCCTGTTGCCGGCGGCGGCCTGGGCCGACGGGTCGCCCTTCACGACGCAGGTCGAAAAGGAGTTGCGCCGGCAGGGCTTCAACAGGATCACGGTTGGCCGAAGCTGGTTCGGCCGGATCCTGATTCACGCTGAAAGCAAGACCGAGCGGCGCGAGATCGTTCTGAACCGCCACACCGGGGAGATCCTGCGCGACTATTCCAGCCCCCTCACCGGCGGCGGAAAGGCGCATGAAGACATCCTCGGCTCGCATGGCGGCTCGTCCGGCTCTGGCGGAGGCGGCGCGAGCGGGGGCGGCGGCGGCAGCTCGGGCGGCTCTGGCGATGGCGGATCGGATGGCGGCTCCCACGACTCATCCGGCGGCGGCTCGTCGGATGACTGACAGCGTGCTGCAAGCGGGGGCGCGGTACCCTGCGCCCGGCCCGGGCCGGAGCGCGTTGGGTGGAGCGGAGTCTGGCCGAAGGTGAAGAACACGGTATTCGTCGCCCTGATCCTTGCCATTCAGGCGGTCTGCGCCTTCTTTTTCATTGCCGAGATCGTCGTCACGGTCTTCGGTCTCGATTCCCGTCCCGTCCCCTGGGACACGAAGGAGTTGCTGGAGATCGGTGCCGCGATCGGCCTGCTTCTGGGCTTCGTGCTGGGGGCGATCGCGCTGCAGCGCACGATCCGGCGCTCAAACCATGCCGAAAAGCAGCTTCGCGCGGTGTCCATAGCGTTTCAGGCATTGCTTGACGAACGGTTCACGGCCTGGGGCCTGACACCGGCCGAGCGCGACGTGGCGCTGTTCGCGATCAAGGGCATGTCGACGGCGGAAATCGCGCAGCTGCGCAAGACCTCGGAAGGGACGGTGAAGGCACAGACGGCGGCGATCTACCGCAAGGCCGGCGTCACCGGGCGGCCGCAGCTTCTGAGCCTGTTCATCGAGGACATGCTGGCCGGCGACGCGCCGCGGCTGGCGGACGGGGCCCCGGATCAGTCGGCCGCGTAGAGCTGCAGCACCTCGAGCGGGACCACGGTGAGCGTGCGCTTGTGCGTGGCCGAGAGGCGGACCTGCGGCGCCGCGCCTTCCTCATGTGCCTGCAGAAAGCGCCCGGCGCAAAGGCACCACTGATCGCCCGGCTTCAGGCCCGCGAAGCCGAATTCCGGCCGCGGGGTCGAGAGGTCGTTGCCGAGGTATTTCGACAGCGCCAGGAACTCTGCCGTCATGATCGCGCAGACTGTGTGGACGCCGCGGTCGGAGGCGGCGGTGTCGCAGCAGCCGTTGCGAAAGAAGCCCGTCATCGGGTCGCGAGAGCAGGTCTCCAGCGGGCCGCCGAGGACGTTGATCGAAGGTTCCATGATCGGCACGGCAGATCCTCCCTGAGCGGGATCATAAGGGATTGGGGTGGGGAACCGAAGGGGTCCATTGCACCGGGCGGCGGCGGAAATCGGCGCGGCTGATCGCCCCGGTCTTTCCGCCGGGCCGGGGGGTCACCGGAACTTGTCCGCCAGGCGCTGCAGCGGGCTGCGCGTGTCCTCGGCCGGAGCGGCCGGGCGCGGATCGGCCGGGATGGGTTTCGGGGCCTCGGGTTTCGCGTCCCCCGGTTTTTCGGCGGCGGCCGGCTTCTTCGCCGGTCCCTTCTCGCCGGTCGAGGGGCGGGGCGGGAAGAGGCGCAGGGCGACGGCGTTCTGGAACTTCGCATCCGCCCCCTCGGCGAGGTCGGCGGCGCCTTCGGAGAGGCCAGTCAGAAGATCCTCCAGCCAGTCGGCGTCGGCCTTGGCGAAGTTCTGCAGCACGTAACCCGCGACGCGGTCCTTGTGGCCGGGATGGCCGATGCCCATACGGACGCGGGTGTAGTGCGGGCCGATATGGGCGTCGATCGAGCGCAGCCCGTTGTGGCCGGCATGACCGCCGCCGTGCTTCAGCCGCAGCCTGGCGGGGGCGAGGTCCAGTTCGTCATGGAACACCGTCACGTCGGGGGCGTCGAGCTTGAAGAAGCGCAGCGCCTCGCCCACCGACTGGCCGGAGAGGTTCATGTAGGTCTGGGGCTTCAGCAGGAGCACCTTCTCGGACCCGAGGCGGCCCTCGGACAGAAGCCCCTGGAAGCGGGCGCGCCAAGGCGCGAAGCCGTGGTCCGCCGCGATCCGGTCGAGCGCCATGAAGCCGATGTTGTGCCGGTTCATTGCATGTTCCGCGCCCGGATTTCCGAGGCCGACGAAGAGTTTCACGCCTGTTCTCTCCCGAAGCGTCCGGGGCCCGGATGGGGCATTCGCCCGGCTGGGCCGGGCGGGCGGGCCGCTTTGCAAATTGTCGGGGCAATCTACCGGGGCGGTGGGGCGGGTGCAACATCGCCTCCCCCGTCCCGGGGCGGGGGGCGCCGCCCGTCCGCGCAAAGAAAAAGGCGGAAGCGCTGCTGCGCTTCCGCCTCTGTCTGGCAGTCCGGCCGGGGATCACTCCTCGGCTTCGGCCTCCTCCGTTTCCTCGGCGGCTTCGTCTTCGCTCGAACGCAGGCCCGAGGGTGCCGCGATGTTCGCGATCACGAAGTTCCGGTCGATCGTCGGGCGGGCGCCCGCCGGAAGCGGAATGTCGTTGATGTGGATGACGTCGCCGATCTGCAGGCCGGTCAGGTCCACGGTGATGTGGTCCGGGATGTCGGCCGCCGTCACTTCCAGTTCGACTTCCGGGCGCACCACGGTCAGCGTGCCGCCGCGCTTCAGGCCGGGCGCCGCTTCGTGGTTCACGAAGGTCACGTGGATGAACAGCTTGATGCGCGAGCCGCGATGCAGCCGCATCAGGTCGACATGGGTCGGAAGGTCCTTCACCACGTCGCGTTGCACGCCGCGGCAGATGACGCGGACGTCTTCCTGCCCCTCGACCTTGAGGTTGAAGAGCGTCTGCAGGAACCGGCCCGCCTTCAGCTTCTTCAGGAGTGCGTTGAATTCGAAGTTCAGGGCGACCGGCTCCTTGCCGTCACCATAAACGATACCGGGTACGTAGCCCTCGCGTCGGGCTTGACGGGCGGCCCCCTTGCCTGTCCCTGTCCGTACCTCGGCGTGAAGATCAGGGATCTCACCAGCCATTGAGGTTCTCCATATGAAAAGACCGGCCGTCCTCCAAGGGTGAGCGGCCGCGAGGCGCTCTGATAGAGCAGGCAGCGCAGGAAGGAAAGGCAAAAAACGCCCGACTTGTCCCGCGGCGGCGGAGCGGATAGGTCTGCCACAACCGCCGGGATTTCTTCACCGCGGATCGGAGCGCTTCCATGTCACTGCTTTCCCAGATCCGCCTCGCGCGGGCAACCCTGGTGAGTTTCGCGTCCCTCGGGATGATCTGGGGGACGTTCTTCGGCATGGCGCCCGCCACCAAGGCGATGCTGGGGGTGGATGACGCGGGCTGGGGGATGCTGTTTCTGTGCTCCTCCACCGGCGCGATCTTCGCGATGCGGTTCGCGCCGCATGTGGGCCGCACGCTCGGCCGCGCGCGGCTGCCGGTAGCGGGGCTGGCCTTCGCGCTGGCCTTCTCGCTGCCCGCGCATCTGACGGCGCCGGGGTTCTTCGCCGCCGCGATGGCGCTGGTGGGGATGACGACGGGCACGCTCGACGTGCTGATGAACGCGCGGGTCAGCACCATCGAGGCCGAGCACGACACGCATCTGATGAGCCTCAACCACGCGATCTTCTCCTTCGCCTATGCCGGCGCGGCCGCCGTCACCGGGCTGGCGCGCGCAGCGGGCTATGGCCCAGCGCCGGTGATCGGCATCGCGGCGGCGCTGGTCGCGGTGATGTCACTGGCCACGATCGAGCGCGACGCGCGGGTCGACGGGCTTTCGCACGAGCCGCAGGAGGCGGGCGCCGGCGGGCTGGGCCCGGTGGCGCTGATCGGCGGGCTGATCATCCTGATCGGCTTTCTGGCAGAGAACGCGACCGAGGCCTGGTCGGCGCTGCATATCGAGCGCACGCTGGGCGGGGCGCGCGGGCTGGGCAGCTACGGACCGGCGCTGCTGGGGCTGACCATGGGGATCGGGCGGATGTCGGGGCAGTTCCTGTCGGCGCGGATGAGCGAGAGGAGCCTTCTGCGCGCCGCGGGGCTGACGGCGGCCGTGGGGGCGGTCGTGGCGGCGCTGGCGCCTTCGCCGGCCTATGGCTACCTCGGTTTCATCATCCTCGGGCTGGGCGTTTCGGTGATCGCGCCGGTGGCCTTCGCGCTGGTCGGGCGGCTGGCCGCGCCGGCGCGGCGGACGGCGGCGATCGCGCGGGCGACGCAGATCGGCTATACCGGCTTCTTCATCGGGCCGGCGGTGCTGGGCGCGCTGTCGCAGTTCCTTGGCCTGCGCGCGGCCTTCGGGGCCGTTGCAGTGTTCCTGCTGCTGATCCTGCCGCTGCTGCCGCTTCTGGCGCGCTCACGCCCCGTGACGGCCTGAGGCCCGGGGGCGGCGGTCGAGCGATTGAGGCGCGCGTCCCTCTCCACGGTTGAAACGCAGGCCCGGCTGGCCGAGACTGGGGCCAGACCGGAGGCCGGCGGGCCCATGGCGGCCCCGCGAGACAGCCCCGGGGCATAAAAGAGCCGGGGGACGCATGGGCAGCGAGCACGAGGCGGAGACAGGCGAAACACCGGAGAGCGAGGCCATGGCGCTGGAGGCGCGCCCGCTCGGCGTGCTGCGCCTCTCTGCCTTCGCGCTCCTGACCGGGGCGGTTGCCGGGGTCGGGGCGGTGATTTTCCGGGCGCTGATCGGGCTGATCCACAACCTGCTGTTCCTCGGCCAGGCCTCCACCGCCTATGACGCGGAGCATTTCACCCCGGTCGACACCTGGGGGCCCTGGGTCATTCTGGTGCCGGTGATCGGCGCGCTGGGGGTTACCTGGCTGGTCCAGACCTTCGCGCCGGAGGCCCGCGGCCATGGCGTGCCCGAGGTGATGGACGCGACCTACTACAACCGCGGCATCATCCGCCCCGTGGTGGCGGTGGTGAAATCGCTCGCCTCCGCGCTCGCCATCGGCAGCGGCGCCGCGGTGGGGCGCGAGGGGCCGATCATCCAGATCGGCGCGGCGATGGGATCGACGCTGGGCCAGGTGGTGCGGATGACGGCGGGGCAGCGGATCACGCTGGTCGCGGCCGGGGCGGGTGCGGGGATCGCCGCGACCTTCAACACGCCGCTGGGCGGGGTTCTCTTCGCCTCGGAGCTGCTACTGCCGGAAGTGAGCGTGACCACCTTCCTGCCGGTCGCCGTCGCCACGGGTGCTGCAACCTTCATCGGGCGGCTCTATTTCGGATCTCAGCCGGCCTTCGCCGTGCCCTCGAACCTAACACCGATCGCGGATGCGCCGAGCAGCCTCTTCACGCTGCTGCTCTACCTCATCCTGGGGGTCCTCGCGGGCGTGGTGGCGGCGGCCTATATCCGCGGGCTGCACCGGTGCGAGGATCTGTTCGAGAAGATCGGCAACGGCTATCTGCGCCACGGGTTCGGGATGTTCCTGGTGGGGCTTGCGATCTACGCGCTGGCGCAGACAACGGGGCATTTCTACATCGAGGGCGTCGGCTATTCGACGATCCAGGCGGTGCTGAACGAAAAGAACCAGACCGTCCTGCTGCTGGCGGTGCTGCTGCTCGGCAAGCTCTTCGCGGCCTGTGTCAGCCTCGGCTCCGGCTCCTCCGGCGGGATTTTCTCGCCCTCGCTCTTCATGGGGGCGACACTGGGGGCGGCCTTCGCGGGCGTGGTGCTGATGGCCGACCCGTCAGCGCCGATCACGGTGCCGGCCTTCGCCATGGTGGGGATGGGCGCGCTGGTCGGCGGCGGCACCGGGGCGGTGGTGACCGCGGTGACCATGACATTCGAGATGACGCGGGACTATGACATTGTCTTCCCGATGATCCTTGCCGTGGCGGCGGCGCTGACGGTGCGGCAGCGGCTGGTGCCGGAGAGCATCTACACGATGAAGCTCGCCCGCCGCGGCCATCCGATCCCCAAGGCGATGCATTCGAACCTGTTCCTCGTCAAGCGGGCGGGCGAGCTGATGGACGCGAGCGTGATGGTGATGGACCGCGCCACGACCTTTGCGGAGCTGATCCGCGCCACAGCCGGGCGCGACGGGCTGCAGCATGTCGTCATCACCGCAGAGGGCCAGATCATCGGGACGCTTCGGGTGAACACCAGCCTGAGGCGCGCGGTGGGGGCGGATGCGGCCGAGGTGACGCTGGGCGAGCTGGCGCAGCGCGATTTCGTCATCGTGCCGGAGGCGGAGTCGATGTTCGAGATCATCGGCCGCATGCCGGGCGGGCAGCTGAGAACCGCCGTGGTCGTTCGCCGGACGCTCGGCCAGGCCCAGCCGGAGGTGCTGGGCGTGATCTCGCGCGACCAGATCGCCAAGGCCGTCGCCGACGGCGTGCAGATCTATCCGGGCTGACCCCCCCCCGGGACGGGCGCGGGCAGCGGCGGCGCAGGCCGGGGGTGAGTCGCCGGTCCCGCGCCGCGGCCCGTGCCGGGGGACGGGGCAGCGGGGGCGGGGGTGAGGCGACTGATGAAGAATTTTCTTCTGACGTGAGCCTCGCAGATAATATATTACCTAAAGTTGAATTATCGTTTTTTGCAATGCGTGGAAAATGAGACTCGACTTCAATTCCCAAGCTAATTAGCCGCTGTGATCTTGCCAATTCAAACTGCCGCGCGCAGCATGAATACAGGCAAGAACCTAATTGTATAAACCAAATTTATATTGAGGCTATCCGGCGGATTTATGTGGGGGGTCCCAAATGAAGGTGTCGAGATGGCTGACCGGCGGCGCGGCGACGGCCACGGCGATGGTTCTCTTGGGGATGGGGCCGGCTCCGGCCTGGGCGGCGGAGGTCAACCTCTGCGATGCGAAGGCGCTGACGCCCGGCCTGGTGCGTGAGATCCGTGCCCGCAGCGACTTTCCCAAGCTGCTGGCGCAAGTCTCGGAGAACTGCCCGGCCAGCGCGCTGATCCTGACCAGCGGCGCGACCGGATCGATCGTTGTGGCCGAGCAGAAGCTTCTGGGCGGAAACGGCGGCGGTGGCGGAAATGGCGGCAGCGGCGGTACGGGCGCGAGCGGCGGTGACGGTGGCTCCGGCACGACCGGGACGACGGGCACGACCGGCGGCGATGGCGGCAGCGGCGGTACGGGCGGCAGCGGCGGTACGGGCGGAACTGGCGGCTCGGGTGGTAGCGGCGGCTCCGGTGGCTCTGGCGGCAGCGGCGGTTCGGGTGGCTCCGGTGGCTCAGGCGGCAGCGGCGGCGACGGAGGGCACCACCACCACGGCGGGGGCGGCGGCTCCGGCGGCTGGGATCACGGCGGTTGGGATCACGGCGGTGACCACGACGGGGGCGGACACCATCACGGTGACCATGGCGGGCACGACGGCGGCCATGGCGGGGATCACGGCTCTTCCGGCGGCTGGGATCATGGCTCTTCCGGCGGTTGGGACCATGGCGCGGGTCATCACGGCAAGGACCATCACGGCAAGGACCATCACGGCGAGGGCAATGACGGCAAGGGCCATGACGGCGACGGCCACCACCACGGGACCGGCCACGACGGCGACGGTCCCCATCACGACAAGGGCCATGGCGGTCACGGCGACCCGGACCACTGGAACCATGCCAAGGGCGGCGATGGCCACGACACGCACGACGGCCATGGCCAGCAGGGTCTGCCGGGCTGGTGGAAGCAGGACCTCGGTGCGCTTGGCAATATGGGCCAGGCGTTCGGGCAGGGCGTCCTCGACGGCGGAAACCACGGCTGGCCGGGGGGCAACTCCCTGGGCAGCGGCGGGCATGGCGGCTTCGGCGGCGGGGGCGGTTCGTCCTAGACCGGGTGGCGCCCTGGTGCCTTCCGGGCCGGGCCTCAGTTGCTGGCCAGCCGCAGCGGGATCATCCCGCCCTCCAGTACCGCCTCCCACTGGCTGGGCCGGGACGGGTTCTGCATGGTGAGGAAGGTATAGCGCGTGCGCTGCCAGGGCAGGACGGCGTCGCGCAGGTTGTCCAGCACGAAATCGCCCATCGCGGTGCGGGCGACGAGGACGGCGTGGTTCTCGCCCGTGCGGTCGAGGACGGTGGCGATCAGCAGGTCCTGCGCCGGGTAGCCGGCCATGACCAGGCGTTCCTTCTTCAGCATCGCGATGTCTTCGCAATCGCCGCCGCGCGCGGTGGGCAGCGCCCAGTGGTCGGGGACGCCGTATTGCGCCAGGTCGGAGATCTGCGGGGTCGTGGCATTGACCTGGCGGTTGACGCTGCGGGCAAGCGCGAGGGCGCCCCCGCCGGGCAGGTCCCGGGCGCTGGAGGTGGCGCAGAGCCAGCTGTAGGTGGTGCAGAGCGGGCCGAATCCGCGCGGAGCCGAGGCGGTGGCGCGCGCGGTCAGGAAGCTCGCACCGGCGGTCGCCGGGGCCGCCCCGGCCGGGGCCAGCGGCAGCGCGCAGAGCAGCAGCGCGGCACAGAGGCGGATGGGGGTGGAGAAGCTCATCGGGTGCGATCCTTCCCGAGCGTTGCGATCCGTTGCGGGCAGGCTGGACTCGGAGCGCGGCAAATCCGGGCCGGATTTGGGCCGGTTCCGTGGATTTTCCGCAAAGGCCCGCCCGATGGGGCGGTGAAGGGGGCCGCGCGCCGCTCGGCCGCACTGCGGCCCCGGGGCGCGGGCGGAATGCCGGAAGGGGATGACTGCCTGTCCTTGCCTGTTTCTGCCGTCTCATCCCGGCCGCGTCTTTTCAGGCGCGCGGGCCGGGTTCGATGCGGCGATCATAGGCGCGGCGCGCGCGCCGGGCAACGCACTGCGCGGGCCCGCAGGCAACATGTTGCCGGTCAAGTCGTGTCAGCCACTATAACGGGTATGTGAGCGGCTGAAACAGGGGGCTCAGATCTGGCTGATCCCCGGCTCCTTGACGCTTTCCATGCTGACATAGGTGGAGGTGGAGGCGACATGCGGCAGGGCGGAGATCGTCTCTCCCAGCACGCGGCGATACTCGGTGATATCGCGGGTGCGCACCTTCATCAGGTAGTCGAAACTCGCCGCGATCATGTAGCATTCCTCGACCTCCGGCAGCTTGCGCACGGCGGCGTTGAAGGCAAGGAGCGCCGCTTCGCGGGTGTCCGACAGCCGCACCTCTACGAAGGCGACATGGCCGAGGCCGAGCTTGCGGGCCGACAGATGCGCAGCGTAGCCGGTGATGACCCCCGCCGCCTCCAGCCGCCGGATCCGGGCGGCGACCGGGGTTTTCGACAGGCCGACCCGATCGGCGAGGACCGTGGTGGAGATCCTCCCGTCCGCCGCGAGGATGCGCAGGATGGCGCGGTCGATACGGTCGATCTCTGGCATGTCGGGGCGGTCGGTCATGGGCGAATGTCCTGTGATATCGGGCGCGGATGGGCAAATGCACCATCCGCGCCCGAGCCTAGGCCGGAACCGGCGCGCCGGACAAGGGTTTGGCAGGGCCCCGGGCCCTCAGGCGGCGGTGTCGAGCCCGGCCTCTCGCGCCATGCGCTTCAGCGCGAGATAGCCCATGTTCTGGTAGGTGAAGGGTTCGCGCACGAGGCTGTCCTGCTCGGCCTCGATCACCAGCCAGCCGGAATAGCCGTGTTCCGCCGCGATCTTCAGAACCGGCGGGAAGTCTACGCAGCCCTCCTTGTCGCCCGGCACGGTGAAGACGCCGCGGCGCACGCCCTCGAGGAAGCTGAGGCCCTGGGTGCGGACCTCTTCCATGATCCCGGGCCGGATGTTCTTGGCGTGGATATGGGTGACGCGGTCCATGTACTTCCGGGCGAGCTCGGCCGGGTCGGCCCCGCCGAAGAAGGCGTGCCCGGTGTCGAGGAGGAGGCGGGTATGGGGGCCGGCCATCGCCATGAAGCGCTCGATGTCGGCGGCGCTTTCCACGATCGTGCCCATGTGATGGTGGTAGCCCATCTTCACACCCTGGCCCGCGGCGAAGGCCGAAAGCGCCTCGTACCCGGTGGAGAACCGTTCCCATTCCGCGTCGGTGAGGATGGGGCGGTCGTTCACCGGTACCGCGTCATTGCCATGCACCGTGTTGGAGCATTCGCAGGCGTTGATGTGGTCGCCGCCGGCCGCCTTCAGCATGTCGATGAAACGCTGGAGGGCGGCCTTCTCGGTGTCGAGGTCGTTCGTGAGGATATTGGTCGAGTGCCAGCCGGCGGCGAAGCGCAGCCCGTAGGCGCCGAGCCGGGCCTTCAGCTCTGCCCCGTCGTCGGGCATCTTGTGGCCCTTCTCGATGCCGTCGAAGCCGATCCTGCGGCAGTCGGTCAGGCAGTCGTCGAGCGTCAGATGCGCGCCGATCGAGTGGTCGTCGTCGTTCGACCAGGCGATCGGGTTGGTGCCGTAGAGGATCATGAGAGGTCCTTTCGCTCTCAAGGGTAACGGGGCGGCCCGGGGTCCGGGCCGGGATCAGTCGAAGGCGCGCTGGGTGCGGGCGCCCTCGGCGTAGCGGGCGCGGGCCTCATCAAGCCGCGGGGCGTCGCCGGCCTGGGGCACCGCCACGTCCCACCAGTGGCCGCCGGCGCCGGTGCCGGGGTAGGGGTCGGTCTCGATGACGATGACGGAGGGGATTTCGCGCCCCCGGGCGGTGAGGATCTTCGCCTCCAGATCGGCGATGCCCGAGGCCCGCTCGGCATGGGCGCCCATGGCGGCGGCGTGGGCGACGAAGTCGATTTCCGGCTGCGCCTCGACATTGGCATGGGCGTAGAGGTTGTTGAACTCCACCCCGCCGCTGGCCATCTGCAGGCGGTTGATGCAGCCGTAGCCGCGGTTGTCGGTCAGCACCACCGTGAAGGGGACGCGGCGCATCACCGCCGTCGCCAGCTCCGAGTTCGCCATCATGTAGCTGCCGTCGCCGACGAAGCAGATCAC
>NZ_RRYH01000028.1 GCF_004010155.1 Solirhodobacter olei
CGCTAGACTGCACGCCAACACCCGTCAACTTGACGATGCCCCCCATGCCACGGCTGCGAAATGCCGCGCCTGCGTCATGCGGTAGAAGGGCTCGTCGCTGCCCTTCGCTGCGCCCTGCCCGAAGGGCGGCTGAGCGCCCCCATCCCGGACGTTCAGGAGCGGGGATGGACATCCTGTAAGCGGATCGGGCGCTTCCTCATCCCTGCCGTTCAATGGCGGGGAAGGGCACCCCGAGAGCGGTCGTTCAACGTGGCGCCCGCCAAAGCTGACACTGGGCAGGGGGTGGCGGGAATCTTTCATCGAGACCGTCTGGGCCCGCGCGGGTAGGCGATGCTTCGGCTCGGGTCGAAGCATTCCGGTGATGCTACCTGTTAGGAGAGGGCGACCAATAAGGAAGCCCGTAATGTCCGATCACCTGACCATCACCCCCTCCATCCTCTATTTCGGCACGCCTGTCGTGCTGATCGTCACCCTCAACCCTGACGGCTCCGCCAACATCACGCCGATGTCCTCGGCCTGGGCGCTCGGTCGCTCGGTGGTCCTCGGCCTGAGTTCGACCGGCCAGGGCACGATCAACCTGTTGCGCGCCGGTGAATGCACGCTGAATTTCCCCGCAGCCGACCTTTGGCCTCGGGTCGAGCGCATCGCGCCCACCACCGGCGCCAACCCGGTGCCGACTTACAAGGCGGAAGCTGGATTCGCGCATGAGGCGGACAAGTTCGCGCGCGGCGGCTTCACCCGACAAGCGAGCGAGACCGTTGCACCGCCCCGCATCGCCGAGTGTCCGCTGCAATTCGAGGCTCGGCTGCTGGCACAGCATGAAAGCATGCAGGACTGGGCCGGGCAGCCCTCGCGCCCTCTGCTCCTTGAGGTGGGGGTGGACCTCATTCATGCCCACCGCGACATTGTGGTGCCGGGCACCAACCATATCGACACCGAGCGCTGGAACCCGCTTCACTACGTCTTCCGCCATTACTTCGGTAACGCTACCAATCTCGGGCGTAACTTTCGCGCCGAGAGTTGACGCGCGCTCCAGCCGCCCAAGACCTACGCGACACGGAAAGTCTGGAAGGCGTCGTCCTGTGGCGCGTAGCCCAGCACCCGGCGGGTCTCTGCGAGGTCGAGGCGCTTGAAGTGGTTGTCGGAAACTCCATAGCCGACGAAGAATCCTTCGACCTCGGACTGGACCGGGCAAGCGATCAGCTTCGCCCCGTCGAGCGGGCTGAGCCAGGCCGAGAGATCGCGGGCCGTAGCGATGCTCGGGCTGCGTTCCAACAATGGAACGAAAATGGCGTGCCTTTCCTCTTCGCCCGGGTCTTCGAGGTAGGTGATGTGAATTGGCATAGGAGTCTCCCAGCGCGGCTCGGCGCACCCTCGCAGTAAGGTCAACTTTTTACAAATGCCAACTAAGGCCATGGGCTCGGGGTCGCGCGGAACCTAAACGGCAGCAAGGCCCCCGAGACCGGCTCGATCCTGAGCGCTACCGGCTCGTCGGCCATCACGGCGGCGTTCGGGCCCCGGCCGGCGCCGGCAGCCGGACCTCGAACCGGCTGAAGGCTAGGTGCATCCCGAGCCGTTCCGCGTTGCGGTGGGTCGCCGTGCCGAAGGCCGTGTCGGTCACCGCCCAGGTGCATCCTGCCTCGCGCGCCTCCCAAAGCCGGTGCTGCATCAGCGCCTGCTGGCAACCTCTGCGCCTGTCGGCTTCGCGCGTGTTGGCGTTTCCGAGCCAGGCGATGCCGTGGGCGACGAAACTCGTGGCCATCGCGGCCGGCCGGCCTTCGATCTCGGCGAGATAGATCGCGAAATCGGCCCGCAGGTGTGCCGGGCGGCGTAGCGCCCGGACCTTCGCGGGTATCGGGCTGTCGGGCGTTTCCCATAAATCGAAGGCGACATCCATATCCTCGGCACTGGCGCGCCGTACTGCGACCGGCATGGACGGCGTTGCAATCGCGCTCCGATGGATCGCAAAGATCCAGTCGTGGGCTGCGAGTAGGAAGCCCGCCGATTCCAGACGGCCGATCAGCGCCGGCGTCGCCCGGTTCGGGAGGAGCGTGGCGCGGCATTCGCGTCCGGCGGCATGATACCAGTCGATCGCGGCGCCGAGCCTGTCGAGCGAGGCTTCGCTCAGTCCGACCAGCCTGTTGTAGTAGGACTCCTCGCGGCCAGGATCGCGCAGGCCGTGGAGCCCCGCCCCGAAGGACCGGATTTCGAGCGCGTTCTCGCCGTCCTGCAGGGACCGCTCGGCGTTGTAGGCGGTGTAAGCCAGATCGGCCGCGTCGAAGCTCTCCAGCGCGTCGGCGCCGAACGGTTGGTATGAGGGAGTCGCGTCCGGCATGAGTGATGAGCTGTCGGGGGGCGCTGGTGTTGTTGGGGGCATGCCCGTTTCATAGCGGCAGCGCACCGGTTAAGCAACGGGAGGGGCTGCGTTTCGAACCTTGAGCGCGACGGGCCCCCTCGTTCCCGGCCATGCGAGCGGGGTGCTTGACGGCGTCGACCGGTTGCTGGGGAAAGACGGAACTCTTGAACGGATTCCCGAAGCGCGGGGGCCGTGGTCCCGTGGCGGGCGTTGGATGGGGGCGGCGCTGCAGCTCCTTGAGTGCTCCGGTTGCGACGTTTCCCGGCCCGGAACAAGGCGCGGAACGCACCACTGGGCCGACGCCCGACCATCACCAAGGGAGGGGGTTTTGCGACGCTGGTGCCAGGAAAGCCGTCGGAGAGCGTCACCATTAAGCGAAGACCAGGCCGGTCGGCAGCGCCCACCCGCGCTAGGGCACCGGCCCTCCATCGCACCTGGCTTGAAGGGCCGCTTCGTTCGCGCTGCTGCTGTTCGAGATCCCGAGATGCTGCGCGACATCGTGAAGGGCAACTATCCCGCATCACCCTTTTAGTGTCCGAAAGTCCGCAACGGGCCGCTCTCTCGGCCTTCGTGCCGCGCCTATGAATGGCCGCTTTCGCCGGGCAGACAGCTTGGAACCAGCCATTGCGCAAACGGCCTCGAACTGGCCACTAGTTTGGGCCGAAGCGAAGTCTCGCCCAGCCCACCTTTTTTGTTCGAAATTAACGATCGCAAGGCAAACCGTATTTGGGTGGCCGAAGCGGAGAACTATCCGGGTGAACGAAGTCAAAGGGCGCTCCACGCACCGGCAAGGGTCCGGCCAGCCCGGTCCGTCCATGTAGGCGCGCCCTCTGCCTATCCCAGAGCACATTCGACAAAGCGGAGCCGAGTGCCTTGACCTTCCGAAGGTACTGCCCAAGGTTGCAGCATCGTCGCACGACCTGTGGCGGGCATCGTGAAGGCCGTCGCGTCAGCCGTTTTGACGGCTGCAAGGGCCGGGTCTTCAAAGGCTTCGGTTCGTTGAAGGTCGAGTTTGCTTTATTGCGTTGGACCATGGGCACGCTGGATGGAGATCGAATATCACCGCGCGTCTGCCCGCCAGATGTTGGCGGCACTGTCTGAGGGTGCGGTTAGCGCCAGGGAACTCGTTGAGGCCGCAATCGCCAGGATTGAAGCCGTTGACGGGGCGGTCAATGCCGTTGTTATGCGCGATTTCGAGGGTGCGCGGGCGACGGCTCGGGAAGCGGATGAGGCCTTGCGACGGGGCGAGCAGCGGCCCTTGCTGGGATTACCCATAACCGTGAAGGAGTCGCACCGTACCGTCGGGCTGCCGACGACCTGGGGGCTCAAACAATTTGCAACTTGGACGGCGGATGTAGACGGCGCGACGATCGCGAGGCTTAAGGGCGCCGGTGCGGTAATCATCGGTAAGACGAATGTGCCGCCAGGTTTGGCGGGGTGGGAGAGCAGCAATGCAATCTACGGCCGTACTTCGAACCCGTACAATCTCGCGCACTCTCCAGGGGGGTCGTCGGGGGGAAGCGCGGCGGCTCTCGCGGCGGGTATGGTGTCGCTGGAACTCGGTTCCGACCTTGCAGGATCAATAAGAGTGCCTGCGCATTTCTGCGGCGTCTTCGGCCACAAACCGACTGCGAAACTCGTTTCATCAACGGATTACGCACCGCCGGGTGCAATGGTGGGTGCCGATCCCGGTCTTGCCGTCGTCGGCCCGATGGCGCGCACCGCCGGCGATCTGACCTTGGCACTCAAGGTCCTGGCGGGCCCGGAATTTCCGAAAACGAAGGCATGGCGGTTGCAGCTTCCCGCCCCCCGCGCCAATCGCCTTTTCGAGTTCCGTGTGCTGGTTCTGGAGCGCCACCCGCTTGTCGACGCGGACGAGGAAGTGGTTGAACCGTTGCGCCGCTTGGCAGACCGTCTCGCCAATGTAGGCGCCAGGGTCGAGCGCGCCGATGGACGCCTTCCCGATCTTGAACTGACTCACCGCCACTATTGCGCGATGGCCGACGTCGTGACGCGACGAGACACTTCCATGACCACTGGCGCATGGATGGAGCTCCTCAATGCGCGGGACCATATTCGCCGCGCTTGGGAGGCTGTGTTCAGGGACTTTGACGTTGTCTTGGCGCCACCTTTCGGGACAGCGGCATTCCCCCACGATGATAAGCCCGTGCATGAACGTACGCTGATCATCAACGGTGGTCAGACGCCCTATCTTCAGCAACGCGCTTGGGCGGGCATTGCCAGTTTTCCGGGCCTTCCTTCGACCTGCATGCCGGCGGGCGTGACGTCCGCGGGGTTGCCGGTCGGGGTGCAGATCATCGCGCCGCTCTGGGAGGACCTGACCGCGCTTCGTCTCGCCGAGCTCATCGAGAGGGAGTTCGGAACCGGTGTCGATGTGCCCGGGGAGACATGGCACTGAGATTGGCAAGGCAGCACTCCGGTGCAGCCGTCGCGTGGGCAGGCCTCTGGCGAGCTCACGGCCGACGGTCGATGTCGCTGGCACAGGCAACTGCTCTGCAAGGGCGACACACCCGCGCCATCCCGCCCTTGGCGAGGCGCAGCTGACGAAAACACGTCGCAAGCCTTGACCTCCCGGTGGCTCCACCCATCATTATGTACCAATGGTACATTACAGGAGCCACGCACATGAGACCGATCGAGATCGCAGCCACCGCACGTTCCTCGGCCGCCCCCGCTGACGTCTTCGCGCTGCTGAAGGACGGCTCGACCTGGCCGCGCTGGAGCATGTTCTCGGCCTTCGAACTCGAGCGGGCGGGCAAGACCGATCCGCTGGGCGTCGGAGCGATCCGGGTCTTCGTGAGTCCGGGCCGCCGGGCCCGCGAGGAGGTTGTCGAGATCGCGGACGGGCGTCAGCTGAGCTATGTGCTGCGCTCGGGCATGCCCTTTCGCGACTATCGGGCCGATGTGCGTCTGGAGCCCGGAACGGCGGGAGGGACGGATATCTCGTGGCGGGCGCATTTCGAGGTCATGTCGTTCGGGTCTGGATGGTTCTGGAAGCTGGTCATGCGACGGGTGCTGGGCTCGACGTCGCGGAAGTTGGCAAAGGCCGCTACGGACCCATCAATTCTCGACGCCGCCCGGGCCAATATCGCAATGTCGCCAAAGGCCGTGCCGGGCCGTAATTGAACGGGGGCGGGAAGCTCATGTCCAGAAAAGCCGGAACCAGCCCGAAGGAGCGCCTGCTGTCGGCGGCGCTGGAACATATCCGAGCCAACGAGGCACCAGACTTCAGCCTGAGAGAGCTTGCCGCGGCCATCGGAACCAGCCACCGCATGCTGGTCTATCACTTCGGCTCGCGCGAAGGGCTGCTGATCGAGATCGTCCGCTCCTTCGAAGTGGAGCAAGCCGCCTGGATGCGGGGCCTGCTCGACGACGACGCACGTCCCCTGGTCGCGCGCTTGCGGGAGGTCTGGCGCAGCTTTTGCGCGCCCGGAATGCGGCCGCGGGAGAAGTTGTTTTTCGAAGTCTACGGCTATGCGCTCGCAGGTCGGGACGACACCCGGGACTTTCTGCACGCGCTTGTCGATACCTGGCTGGCTCCGCTGGAAATCGTCGCGGAGAAGATCGGCGTCGCTCCCGACGCGCGGCGCGCATCGGCGGGTCTCCTTCTCGCCGTCACCCGGGGCCTCCTTTTGTCGCTTCTGGCCTCGGGGAACCTGAGGCAGGTCGAGGAGACCATGGAGCATTTTCTGGCGAACTATGTCCCGCTGCGTGACCACGCGGAGCGCTCGACCCAGAAAAATCCTTCCAGCAATGTCACATTGGCCGGGCCCTGACTCGTCATGGATATGTAACTAACAGAAGGACGCCAGCCATGACTGCCAGACTCGACTTTTTTGCCGCGGCCCCCACGCTTGCCAAGGAATACCAGCGGGCGATGTATGCACTCACTGCCGCCGCCGCGATGGAGCCGGAGCTCGTCGAACTCGTGAAGATCCGTGCCTCTCAGATCAACCGGTGCGCCAACTGCCTAAACCTCCATGGCACCGAGGCGCGCGAACTGGGGATGACCGCGCAGCGCATCGACCTGCTGCCGGCCTGGCGGGAGGCGCCGTGCTACAATGATCGCGAACGGGCGGCCATCGGCTGGACAGAAGCGCTGACGCGGCTCTCCGAAGGGCCGGAACTCGACGGCGCCTACGCGGCGCTGGAGACCGAGTTCACGCAGGAGGAACAGGTGAAGCTCACCGTGCTGATCAACATCATCAACGGCTACAACCGCCTCGCGGTCGGCTTCCGCGCCTTTGCCGACCCGGCGGCGATCAAGGCAGCAGCCAAGGCGGCGGCTGCCTGATGGCGGAGGAGACGTCCGACGACGCAGCGGCCAGCTTTGCGCCGCTGCGTCCCACGCTGCAGCGGGTCGCGTACCGCATGCTCGGCTCGGTGGCGGATGCCGAGGACGTGGTGCAGGATGCGTTCCTGGCCTGGATGCAGATCGATCGCGGTCCAATCCGCGAGCCGGTGGCCTTCTTGCGCCGCGTGGTCACGCGGCTGTGCCTCGATGAACTCAAGACGGCGCGCCGCCGCCGGGAGAGCTATGTCGGTCCCTGGCTTCCCGAGCCGGTCGTCGAGGAGGAGGATGAGGAAGACGTGACGCTTCCGCTGATGCTGGCACTCGAACGTCTCACGCCGCTGAAGCGGGCGGCCTTCCTGCTGCATGACGTGTTCGGGGTGAAGTTCGACGAGGTCGCGAGCACCATCGGCCGCGACGTGGCTGCGTGCCGCCAGCTCGCCGCCCGAGCCCGCGGCCACGTTCGCCAGGCGCGAGCCCGGTTCAAGGTGGAGAAGCGACAGGGCCTCGCACTTGCCGAGGCCTTCTTCGCCGCCTCCCGCAGCGGAGACACGACCGCGCTGAAGGCGCTTCTGGCCGACGATGTAAGCTTGCATACCGATGGCGGCGGCAAGCGTCCCGCAGCGCTGCGGCCGATCCTCGGGATCGAGGCCTTCTTGCGGCTCTATGAGCGACTTCCACTTGGCGCCTCGAAACCGATCCGCTTTGGATTCGTGAACGGCTTGCCGGGTTTCGTCACACTCGAACCCGACGGAGAGATGCAGACCACGGCACTCGAAATCGAGGACGGCAAGATCGCGGCGATCTACGTTGTCCGGAACCCCGACAAGCTTCGGCATCTGCATTAACTGTGCGATCCCTTTGCGGGGCGGCGCGATCCAAGGACAGCCTCGAAATCCGCGCCGAACTCCTTGCGGGCCATTGTGCGGAAGGCCGGTAGGCTCCGGTAGCCGACACCCGCCGCCGCCCTGGCGAGGGGCGTACCGTCGGCGGATCGCTCCAGGGCCCGCATCAGCCGCAGACGCCGCCGCCACGTCCCGAAGGAGATGCCCGTCTGCGCGCGAAAAAGCCTGGTCAGGGTTCGGCGGCTCACGCCGATCTCGTCGGCCCAGCCGTTGATATCCAGTGCTGCGCCCGGGTCGCGGATCAGCGCCCGTGCAAGCTTGGCCAACCGCTGATCCTCGGGGACCGGCAGGGCGAAGGGCGTCGCCGGTGCGCGGGCGATCTCGTCGAGGATCAGGGCCGCGAGATGCCCGCCGCGCTTCCGCTCGTCGTAGGCCGGCGGATCGGCGGACAGGGAGACGAGCGCCGCCTGAAGCAGCGCGGACGCGGCAACGACGCGGATCGCGTCAGGAAGCGATGCGGCCTCCGCGGACCGAACGTAGACTGTGCGCATGGAAACCGAGCCGTGCATCGCCACATCATGCCGGATGCCGGGCGGCACCCAGAGCGCGAAGCCAGGCGGGACGACCCAGGTTCCATGATCGGTAGTCGCCACCATCAGGCCCTCGATCGCGTGAATGAGTTGGGCGCGAACATGGCCATGGCGCCCGGTTCGCGTGTTCGCGGCGAATTCCTTCGCCATCGCGATGACCGGCCGATCCACGTCCGGGTAGTGCGCAGGTTCCGATGACATGTTCGACGTTCGTGGAAAATGGCCCGTTTGCATCGATAAATGACCCCATCCCGCAAGCGGGTCAACCTATGCAGGGGCAACAATGGAAGCAAAGGAGGACTCACATGCCCCCCAAAGACATTTTCAGCCTGCTCGGTATCGACACGCCGATCTTCCAGGCGCCGATCGGTTCGGTTGCATCGCCCGAGCTGGCGGCGGCAGTGTCCGAGGCCGGCGGCGTCGGACACCTGGCCTGCACCTGGCGTAGCCCCGAGCAACTCGACCGGCTGTTCGGTGAGATGCGAAAGCTGACGCGCCGGCCCTACGGCGCGAATTTCGTGCTGGACTTTCCGATCGAGGACCAGCTTGCCGTTGCGCTTGACCATGGGCTTCAGATCATCTCGTTCTTCTGGGGTGATGCCGGTCGCTATGTGAAGCGCGTGCATGAGGCAGGTGCCGCGGCAATCCAGGTGGTCGGCTCCATCGACGAAGCGATGCGCGCCGCCGATGCCGGCTTCGACCTGATCGTCGCCCAGGGGCGTGACGCCGGCGGCCATGTTCGCGGGGACGTTGGAGCGATGGCGCTGGTTCCGCAGGTGGTCGACGCGGTGTTCCCTCTTCCGGTTCTGGCAGCCGGTGGTATTGCCGACCGGCGCGGGGTTGCGGCGGCGCTGGCGCTCGGTGCGGCTGGGGTCTGGGTGGGCACGCGGTTTCTCGCGAGCGCGGAGGCCGATATCCATCCGCGCTACCAGGACCGGGTACTCACCTCGGGCGGTGACGACACGCTCCATTCGGAGCTGTTCAATCTTGGCTGGTCCGGCGCGCCGCTCCGGACGTTGAGGAACGCCACCACGAGGCTCTGGGAAGAGGCAGGTCGCCCTCTCGTCGGGCAACGGCCGAACGAGGGTGAGGGGATCGGCACGCGCGCGGATGGATCGGTTATCCCGCGCTATCATTTCGGCGCACCGACGCGCGGCGTGGCCGGAGACGTCGACGCGATGGCGCTCTACGCGGGCGCGGCGGTGGGGATGGTTCGCGCCAGCCTCCCGGCAGCAGAGATCGTCGGGGAGCTCGCCGGCGGCCTTTGCTGACGGAGGATGTCCTGCAACGTGGGCGAAATTCCGCGCGGCGAAACCATTTCTGGTTGCCGACCGACCGATCGGTCGGCAACATTTGGTGAATTCGATGCGAATGCGAAGGAAACAGCGACGATGGTGCGCTCGAGCAAACGTCAAGCCATCCTTGATGCCGCGCTACGCGTGCTCAAGGAGCGTGGATTGGAGGGGTTTTCGGCCTCGCGCCTTGCCGAAGCGGCCGGGGTAGGGAAGGCCACGCTCTTCCACCATTTCGCGACCCTCGACGACGTAGTGTTCGAGTCGTTCGATCAGTTCTCGCGCGGCATGGATATCATTGCCCCGCCCAAGGGCATGACGCTACGCAGCTGGCTGGAAGGCATCGGCAACGCCTCGTTCGGCCTCGACGAGACCGGCCACGAGGTCGCCAGGGCCTATTTCGTCTTTATCGGCAGGGCGCTGTTCGACGAACGGCTGCGAACGCGGGTGCTCGGAACGGTCAACGCAGCCGCGGATGCATTTTGCGGCATCGTCGCGCAGCTCTGCCCCGGCCCGCTCGCCCCCGACGAGGCGCGGGCGCTGGGAACCCTGATCTTCGTGACCGCCGACGGAATGGCGATCCACCTGCAGGCGTTCCCGGAGCGACGGACGGAGATTCAACGCGCCTGGAAGCTCTTCGTGAACCAGGTTGCACCAAGCGAAGACGGGAAGGAGACAGGCGAATGAAGGCTATCATCGCGGGCGCCGGCATTGCTGGCCTGACCGCCGCCTATGAGCTTGGCCGGATGGGCTGGGATGTGACCGTGTTGGAGCGCGCCAAAGAGCTGCGCTCCGGCGGCTACATGATCGACTTCTTCGGACCCGGCTATGACGCGGCCGAGGAAAACGGGCTTCTGGACGGCCTCGCGTGCCGCGCCCACGCCATCGACGGGGTGGAGCTTGTGAATGGCGACGGCAGCCACCAGGCCTACATGTCCTATGCGGCGCTGCGGGCCTCGCTCGGCGGTCGGCTATTCTCGCTGATGCGGGGGGATATCGAGCAGGTCCTGTTTGAGGCCCTGCCGGGGAGCGTGGCGCTCCGGTTCGGAAGCGAGGTTATCGCGGTCGAAGATCGTGACACGGGTGTTGCTGTCGTACTTGACGACGGCACGGGTGCGGAAGCCGATCTTCTGATTGGGGCGGACGGCCTGCATTCCGGGCTTCGGCGGCAGATGTTCTGCGGGGAAGCCGAAGCGCTGAAATTCTTGGGCTATCACACCGCCGCCTACATCTTCCGGTCTCAGGCCGTCGCCGAGGCGGCAAAGGGGAACTTCACGATGCTGTCGCTGCCCGGTCGACAGGCTGGCATCTTCCGGATGCAGGGCGATCAGGTGGCTGTCTATTTCCTGTGGCGTGATGCCCGGCCCGAGCGTGCGGCCGACACCCGGCAGGCGATTGCCGAACAATTCGGCGACCTCGGCTGGTTGATCCCGGAAATCCTCGCCGGCGCCCCCGAGAATGCCGATATCTACTATGATGTCGTGGCCCAGATCGAGGCTGAACACTGGCACGGAAAGCGCACCGTGTTGATCGGCGACGCCGCCTATGCGGTGTCCCTGCTGGCCGGGCAGGGGGCCTCGCTGGCGATCGGGGGCGCCCATCTCCTGGCCCGGATGCTGGCGGAGCACGATGACATTGGCGCCGCGCTGGTCGCCTTCGAGCGCGTCATGCGCCCCGAGGCCGAGAAGAAGCAGGCCGCGGGCCGGCGAACGGCAGAATGGATCGTGCCGAGTTCGCGGTTCCGGGTCTGGCTGCGCGCCATCGTCTTCAACTTCTCGTCGCTGCCCATCGTCTCGCGGCTCATCGGCGGCCTCGTGCCGCCGAGTCCCAAGGGCATCTTTGCGGGCGCGACAAAGGGCCAGCACACATAGGCGGCCCCCACCGGTATCGGAAGCCCGAGCCGAATTCGGCTTGCCCGCAGGCCCGACGGAACTGCCGCCATCACTCACCAGCACGACCCCAGAACCGGGCCCGGCGCGGCCCGCAGACAGAAGGAGCTTTCCATGCCGAATCCCGTCCTGATCGTCGGCGCCGGCCCAACGGGCCTGATGGCGGCGCTGGAACTGGCCCGCAGGGGCATCGCCGTCCGCCTGATCGAGAAAGCCACAGGGCCCGCGACGACCTCGCGCGCCATCGGCGTGCAGGCGCGGACGCTCGAGCTTCTCGACCAGCGCGGCCTGGCCGAGCCGCTGATCGAACGCGGCCTGCCAACGCGCTACGGCAACTTCTATGGCGAGGGCAAACCGCTGTTCCGGCTTGACTTCGCCCACGTGCAAAGCCGCTTTCCCTACATCCTCTTCGTTACCCAGGTCGAAACCGAGAACCTGCTGCGTGAGGTCATCGCGGCGCATGGTGCCGCTGTCGAATGGGGCACCGAAATGATCGCGCTGGCGCAGGGCTCGCCGACCCGTGCCGGCGACCTGCCGACCGCTGTGCTGCGCCATGCCGACGGAAGCCTCGAGGAGCTGCGTCCCCCGTGGATCATCTCCGCCGAGGGCGCGCACAGCCTGGTCCGCCGCACGCTCGATTTGCCGTTCGAAGGCAAGCCGATCGCGAAGCAGTTCGCCCTTGGCGACGTGCAGGTGGACGGCGGGCTGGAGCCGGGCGAGCTCTACATCTTCTCTTCCGGTGCGGGATTCCTGGGCATGTTCCCGCTCGGCGGCGGCCGGTTCCGGCTGATCGCCTCGGATGTGCCGCGGACGGGCGTGGCACCGACCCTGCCGGAACTGCAGGAGGTTTTCGACCGCCGCGCCCATCTGCCGGGACGGATGCACGATCTGGTCTGGAGTTCGTGGTTCCGGATCAACAGCCGCATGGTCTCGCGGCTCAGGGTCGGCCGGCTGCTACTCGGCGGGGATTCCGCGCACATCCATTCGCCGGCCGGAGCGCAGGGGATGAACACTGGCCTGCAGGACATGATCAACCTCGGCTGGAAACTCGCCCGGGTGATCCATGGTGCGGCACCCGAGAGCCTCATCGACAGCTACGAGGCCGAACGGCTGCCGGTGATCCGGGAGGTGCTCTTCGGCACGGAGAAGCTCACCGACGGGATGGCCTCCACCAACCCGGTGCGGCGCGGGCTCATTGACCATGTCAGCCCCTGGCTCGGATCGCGTGACTTCGTGCAGGAGCGAGCCACGGCGCGGATGAGCCAGGTGGCCATTGGCTATCGCGAGAGCCCGCTCACGGAAGGAGGCACAAATCACGGCTCGTTGAGGGCGGGTGATCGGTTGCCGGATGTGGCGCTGGAACATCGCGCCGGGGATGGTTGGCGGCCGGCTCGAGCGCAGGATCTGCTCGATCCGTCGGCGTTCACCGTGCTCTTCACTTCGCAGGACGAGGCGAGCGAGGCCGGGCCCTTCCATCGAGCGGCCGCGGTTCGGCCCGCGGCGGAATACCAAGCGGCGTTCCGGCAACTGTTCGGCGCGACGCCGCAGGCCGTCCTCGTGCGCCCCGATGGCTACGTCGCTTTGATCTGCCCGGCCGAGGCGGCGGGCGCGCGCCTTAAGGCCTATGCCGAGGCGCATCTGGGTGCCGCCCCGACGGGAGCCGCTCAGCTTGCGTGACTGGTGGGCGCAGGCAGCCTCGGCCACAGTTCAGGCCCGAGGCCGGGGGCGCGGCTGGGAGCTAGGCATCCTCGATGGCGTAACGGGAGCCCATTCGTGTGATCTGCGCAAAGCCCGCTTCGCCCAGATGCATGCCGGCGACCGGCAGCGCCTCGGTGCTGACCATGTCGAGGATCTTGGCGCGTGTCTGGGCTGCAAGGTTCGGTTCCTGATCGAACGCGACGGACACCTCGGGGCGGGCGATCTGGACATGGGGGAAATGGACGATGTCGGCCCAGATCAGCAGGCGTTCGCCTCTGGATTCAACCAGATAACCGGTGTGACCGGCGGTATGGCCGGGAAGAGCCATCGCGGTTATGCCGGTCATCACCTCGCCGCCGTTAAAGGTCCACAGCCGGTCGCGATAGCCATCGAACACTCGCCGCGCCGCCGCGAAATTGCCCTGGCGCCGCGCGTCGGCCCTGGCCAGATGCCCGTCGTCCTGCCAGAAGGCGATTTCGCGTTCGCTTGCTGCGAGTTCTGCATTTTGGAAAGTCACCGCGCCGTCGGTTCCGAGCAGTCCGCCGACGTGATCGGGATGGGCATGGGTAAGCAGGATCGTATCGACATCCGCGGGTGCGACCCCCGCCCGCGTCAGGACGGCAGGCAGCTTGCCGCCCATCTGCCGAACCCCGCCGCCGCCGCCATCGACGACGATCGTGCCGCCGTTTCCGCGGATCAGGTAGCAGTTGATATGCACCTGCGCAGGCTCGGCGACGCCGGCAGCTACCATCATCCCACGCGCCTCGGCCTGGTCGATGCCGGAAAGGGTTCCGGGAGGGGTCGTCAGGTAGCCATCGCTGAGCGCCGTGACTGTGAAATCGCCGACGCACCGACTTGGAAGTTCGAAGTCGAACATGAATCTCTCTCCTATTCAGTTGCGTGCGTAGATTTGCGCGGGCCCGTAGCCGAAACAGCGGACTCGGGCAGTGAGCCCGGTGGTGTCGCGGATTGCGGCGTCCAGCGCCTCCATAAACTCCGCCATGACACAGGGCGTGCGATGAGGCTGTTGCCGATAGCGGATCTCGGCGAAGACAGGATGGCCACGGCCGTGCTTTACCCCGACGAACAACACATGGACATTGTTGAGCGCGGCCTTCAGCGGGTCGATGCAGAGCGCAGTGCAGGCGTCGGTGAGACGGGCGCGGGCATCATCGGGCGGCATGTCGCTGATTGGAAAGTAGAACGTGACGTTGGGCATCGGACGCCGTCCTTACTTCGAGGCCGCAGCGGCACGCCTGCTCGTCAGTTGTTCGGTCATCGGAGCGTAGAGCTGGAGGCCGCCGGCCAAGCCCGCCGTAAGCTCGGCGGCTTCCCGCGGCAGCTTCGCCAGCCATCGCCGGGCCGGATGCCGTTCCAGAGCAACGGCCTGAAGGGTGAGTGGGCCGAGACCCATGTCGACAAGCGCGTCGGGGCCATGGTGGCTGACCGCCAGTACCTCGCCCCTCCCGACCCCCGGGGCAGAACCGGCTGCATCATAGAGATTGCGGTGCCAATCGGTGATGTGCTGCTGCCAGCGCGCAAAATTGCCACCGCCTTTCTCACGGTACTCCAGCCCCTCCAGCACATCGAGCCCGTCGACCGTGTGCAGCGCCAGATAGGTCGGGAAGCCCGGTCCAAGCGCCTTCAGCCGTTGCGAGCTGTGAAACCCTGTGACGGAGATCAGGGCCGGCAGTTTCTCCAAGCTATAGAAATCGTTCCACTCCGCCTCGCTGGCAGGATCGGTATAACTGCATTCAACGGTATAGATCATGTTAGCTGTCCTTCCGGGAGGAGCGTGGCAGGCTCCCGATTGCTCCGTGAAGCTATGGTTCCATTCCCCCGATGAAAAACGATACTTTCTCAAGCTTCGATGACCATCGCTCAAGCTGAAACCCGTGCTCGCGGAGGCTCCGATGCGGCGCAAGATTCCAAGTAATTCCGCCCTCATGGCCTTCGAGGCCGCAGCGCGGCACAACAGCTTTGCCCGCGCCGCCGAGGAACTCGCGCTGACCGAGGGGGCAATCAGTCGACAGATTGCGCGGCTCGAGGAGTTCCTCGGCGCGACGCTGTTTACCCGCGTCGGGAACCGGGTGCAGCTCGCGCCCAATGGAGTGCGTTACGCAGCACAAGTACGTGAAATTCTCGATCGGCTCGAACGCGACAGCCAACTGGCGATGGGACGGCCGGCCGAGAGCGGAACCCTCAGCGTCGCCGTCTCTCCAACCTTCGCCAGCCGATGGATGATCCCGCGGATGAAGCGGTTCCAGGACCTCTGCCCGGACATCACCGTTCATGTCTCAGATCGGGTAGAGCCGTTCTATCTCCCGGGTAGTGGGGTCGACGCCGCTGTTCACTTCGAGCACCCTGCATGGGCCGGCATGCACATTTACCCGCTGCTTCACGAGGTCTTGGTGCCGGTTTGCCACCCCGCTTTGCTCGCGAACGTGTCACCGGAAGCCGCGCTGCTCGAGTTGCCACGTCTTCACAAGCGCCAGGTCCCCGATGCCTGGCCACGCTATGCCGCGGAAACCGGTGTCGCACTGGCCAATATTGCGGTCGGAGCGCGTTACGATCTCTATTCGATGCTGATCGAAGCAGCCCTCACGGGCCTTGGTATCGCTTTGGTCCCGCGACTCTACGTCGAAGCGGAAATCGGACAGGGCCGTCTTGTCGCCCCGTGGCCGACAGGCTCGAGCATCGCCAAGACATTCTGCCTCGTCCTACCGGAGCCGGTCGAGGCCACAAGCGGTCCCTTGCGAGCCTTCACGCGCTGGCTTCTCGCTGAGGCTAGGGCTGACGTGCGGCCGAATGGGGGATGACGCTGCCCGCCGGGTGAAGTTCTGGCGTCGGCATTCTGCAGAGGACAGATGAGGGAGGTACCCGAGGTATGGTCTCATACGAGATTCTGCCAATTGGTTATGTCCGCGGAGGCAGGTTAGATCCGAGAGACGACGATTGGGGAGCCACCCGCGCTGTCATTGAACTCGATGCGGCAATCTTCACAGCCGACGCGCTGGTCGGTCTGGAGGCGTTTAGCCATGCCGAGGTGATATTCGTCTTCGACAGGGTCCCGCGCGACAAGGTCGAGACCGGCGCCCGGCACCCAAGGAACCGTGCGGAATGGCCACTTACAGGAATATTCGCTCAGCGCGGCAAGAACCGACCGAACAGGCTTGGGGCGACGATCTGCCGGATCATTTCTGTCGATGGGACACGACTGACAGTTGCTGGACTCGATGCGATTGATGGGACACCCGTGGTCGACATCAAACCGGTGATGCACGAGTTCCTCCCTCGGGAAGACGTCTTCCAGCCTAATTGGGTTGCGGAGATGATGGCGCAATATTGGTAGGCGCCACTCATTCTTCTTCGCGCGACATGTCGATCCTGACAAGCGCTTGCTATTCCAGAATGTGATGCATATACATCATTACCATGTCGATGCGTGCCGCAGCCCTCTTGTCCGTCCTCGGCTTCTTCTGGGGCGCAAACTTCCTTTTCATGAAACTGGCGGTGGTCCGTATCCCGGCCCTCGATGTCGCGATGTGGCGGACGGCCTGCGGAGCAGTGCCGATCGTCGCCCTGGCGTTCTGGCGCAGGCGGATTTTGTGGCGGGATCTGAGCCACTGGCCCCATTTTCTTGCGATGGCATTGCTGGCCAGCCTCGGCCCCTATGTTCTGTTCGTCATGGGGACCGAGCATCTCCCGTCGGGTGTGGCGGGCGCGATTGCCGGATCGGTTCCATGCATTACGGCGGCGATCGCGGCGGTCACACTTCCGTCAGAGCGTCCCACCAGAGCAACGGTATTGGGCCTTGTTCTGGGGCTCGCTGGCATCCTCTTGCTATCGCCGCTCGGAGGGGACCAGTCCGCTGGGAGGCTCGAATGGGCAGGCGTGCTGTCGATGCTGGGCGGCGCGCTAAGCTACGCACTGGCGCTGGTTTATGCGCGCCGGTTCGTGCAACCCCTCGGGCTCGGCTCCAATCGGCTTGCCGCCTGGCAGATGATCTTCGCGCTGGCGCTCTTGCTACCACTCTCCCGGCCCGGTTCGATCGATACCCTAGCGCAGTTCCCGAGCGCACTGGCCGGGTTGGTTCTCGGGCTGGGGTTCCTCGGCACGGGCGCGGCCTTCGTCATCTACTACGAGCTAATCTCGGAGCTCGGCGCACTACGTGCCGGGACGGTCTATTACATACCCCCTGCTGTCGCACTCCTCCTGGGAGCGGCGTTCCTCGGCGAGCCTCTGGATCTGCGTGAGGGTCTGGGGACCTGCCTCATCCTGATTGGAGTCTTCTATGCCAGCGGAAAACGAAGCAAAGTCGGACATCGATCCGATCGTCTGCGCCTGCACCAATCTGAAGATGGCGGCGCGCGCGACCGGGCGGCTTTATGATCGCGCGCTCGCGCCCTTCGATCTCAACGCCATGCAGTTCGCCATTCTCAACAATATCGGCAGGCGCGGCGCAGTCCCAACGATGGATCTTGCGGAGATGTTGTCGCTCGAACGGACCACGCTCTACCGAGCGCTTTCCGTTCTTCAACGCCGCAATCTAATAGCAACCGAGCCGGGCCATGGGCGGGAGCAGATTCTGTCTCTGACCGATAGCGGCCAATCATTGCGCAAGGACGCCGGCGCGGCCTGGGAAGAAGTCCAGGAGAATTTCGTGTCCGCCTTTGGTTCGGAGTGGGAAATCCTTCTCGGCCATCTTCGACGGGCTCGGGTGATTGCCGAAGAAAATGCAGATTGAACGACAACGCGACACTAATAGGCAGGAGCCCAACCATGATCAAGATGAGTGTCTACTATCCGGCCGACGGCGGCTCGAAGTTCGATCACGACTACTACCGCACTCGCCACATGCCGCTGATCCAGGAACGGCTAGGCGATGCCTGCCTTCGCTATGAGATCGATAAGGGGTTCTCGGGTCGCGAACCAGGAAGCGCGCCGGAGTTCGTCGCGGCGTGCCACATCTACTCGCCGTCTCCGGAGATATTCCAGGAGGCGTTCGGTCCCCACTCACCGGAGATCCGCGCGGATGTCGTCAACTATACGGACATCGCACCCATTGTGCAGTTCAGCGAAGTCGTTGGAGCGTAGGTGACTTCGTCGCTTCAGGCATACACAAACGGCCAGAATCCGCCTCTCGATGGCGGACGCTGCCGAGCGATCTAATCCCAACTAGCGAGATTTGCATGTTGAACTCTGGCCTTTACGCCCTTGTCGTCCTGATCTGGGGATCAACCTGGCTTGCCATCAAGTTCCAAGTAGGCGTGGTGCCCCCGATCGAGTCCGTCCTGTATCGCTTTGCCATCGCGGCGGCCCTGCTGCAGGGCTATCTCCTGCTCGCCAGACCGCGAACCCGTTTCGATCGCGGCACGCATCTTCGTTTCCTCGCCCTCGGCCTGTGCCTCTTCTCGCTGAACTACCTTCTGTTCTACACCGCGACGGCGTTCGGCCTCACCACCGGGCTCGAGGCGGTGATCTTTTCCTTCCTGATCTTTATGAACATTGCCAACGCCCGGCTGATGTTCGGCGAGCGTCCGCAGCCCGGAATCCGGCCCGGCGCGCTAATCGGGCTGGCCGGAAGCGCGCTGCTCTTCCGCGACGAGATCGGCGCCGTCTTCGCCGGGAATGCTACCGGCCTGGCGATCCTTCTATCAATCGGCGGCACATTCCTGGCCTCGCTCGGCAACATGGCCTCGCGCGGCCTGCAGGCGCGCAAGGTCGACGTGCTGAGCGCCAATGCCTGGGGCATGACATATGGTGCGGGGCTGCTCTTCATGGGCGCGCTCGCGACGCAGGGGCGGTTCGCCTTCGACCCCCGCCCCGGCTATGTTCTCAGTCTGCTCGCCCTCGCGATCTTCGGCTCAATCGTCGCCTTTGGCGCCTACCTCACGCTCCTGGGGCGCATCGGCTCGGCCCGCGCCGCGTATGCGACGATCCTGTTCCCCATCATCGCTCTCCTGCTCTCTTCGATCTTCGAGGACTATCAGTGGACGGCGGCGAAACTCGCAGGCGTCGGTCTCATTGTGCTCGGCAACTTCGTCGTGCTGCGGCGCAGACCTTTGGTCGGACGTGAGGGACGTCCGGTGAAAGCGGCTTAGCTAGGGAACCGTTCAGGTTTCCAGCGTGACTGGAACAACTCCTGCAGACCTGCAAAGACCCGATGAACTTCGGGGCGCTTGAGCCCCACGCGACTTGCGAGCAGCCAGATCTCGCGCGCCGGCGGACGGGATGTGGAGTTTACGCACCGGCAATGCAATGATCATTGATCCTTATGGACGAATCCTTCGGGAAACCTGGGCCGCAGCGGATCGTATGGTCGTGGCCGATCTTGACTTTGACCTCTTGCCGACCTGCACGGGCCGTCGTTGGCTTCGTGGTCGCCGCCCAGGGCTCTACGGCCTTTTGACCAAACAACAAGAATATACCGTCAGTCCGCGCGAGGCGCGGTTCTCCGATCGGCCGGTCAAAATAGAGTTGAGATGACGCAACCTGCCATTCCGCAGTCGGCCCCGGAGCTGGCGGGCTCCTTACTAGCGCAAGCCGCCGGGCAGCTACGCGCCCCGTAGTCGGCCGTTCACGGTCAAGCTCGAGCAACTTGGAAGCGGTCTTTCACAGCGAACCAGCCGAAAGTCCAGGAGGGGCAGACTCTGCGCCAACATCGATGAAGCCTTCGCCTGGACCACGGGCAGGTGCTTGCCCCCCGGGCGCTCCGCTCTTGAATGCCGGACCGGGTCGGAGAACGGCCCTGCGCTCAGTTTCAAGACGACGGCCGCTGAACCAGCCGCAGGTCGGCCAGGATGGCGAAGACGGCGGGCGTCACGAAGAGCGCCAGCAGCGTCGCCCCGGTGAGCCCAAAGGCGAGGCTGGCTACGATCGGCCGCAGGAACTGCGCTTGGGTCGACTGCTCAAACAGCAGGGGGCCGAGCCCGACGACGGTGGTCAGCGAGGTGAGGAAGATCGCGCGGAAGCGGTCGCGCACCGCGGCCACCCCGGCCTCGACCATGTCCTCGCCCTTCCCGAAATGCTCCTTGATGAATTCGATGAGCAGGATCGAGTCGTTCACCACCACGCCGGCCAGCGTGGCGAGGCCGACGACGCTCGGCAGCGAGAGCTGCAGCCCGAGCGCCAGGTGGCCCCAGACCACGCCGACGACGCCGAGCGGGATCGCGGCCAGCACTGCGACGGGCTGCAGGAAGCTGCGGAACTGGAAGGCGAGGATCAGGTAGACGCCGATCAGCCCGATGGCGAGGTTCTTGACCAGCGAGGAGCCGGTGGTGGCCGCGTCCTTCTCCTCGCCGGCGACGGTGAGCCGCACCTCGGGGCGTTTCTCGGCGAGCTTCGGCAGGTAGTCGGCCTTCATCGCCGCGATCAGCTCGCGGGCGTTGGCGACGGCGGGGTTGATCGAGCCGGTGACGGTGACGGTGCGCTCGCCGTTGGTGCGGGTGATGCCGGCGTAGCCGCGGGTCTCGGCGATGTCGGCCACGGTGGAGAGCGGGATCAGCGCGCCGTTCGGCCCGGCGATGCGCAAGGCGGCGATGTCGGCGGCGCCGGAGCGGTCGGGTGCCGCGAGCCGGGCCACGATGTCGAGCGGGCCGAGCGGGTCCTGGACGGTCAGCCCGGTGTCGCCCTTGAAGGCGGCGCGCAGCGCGGCGGCCACCCCCTGGGCGGTGACGCCGAGCGCGGTGGCGGCGGTGGGTTTCAGGGTGACGACGTATTCCGGCTTGCCGGGCCACAGGTCGTAGGTGACGTCGCGCACCCCGGCGAAGCCGCGGAAGAAGCCGCGCAGCTCGCGCGCGGTGGCCTCCAGCGCGGCGAGGTCGGGGCCGGCGAGGCGGATGTCGATCGGCTTGCCGCCGACCCCGCGCTCCTTGTCGGTGAAGCGCAGTGCCGCCATGTCGGGCATCGGGCCGGTCAGTTGCTTCCAGCGGTCGAGGATGGCGGTGACGGAGGTGGTGCGGGTGCCGGCGGGCAGCAGCGCGGCCGAGACGGTGGCCATGTGCGGGCCGCTTTCGGCGACGTCGGCGTTCACCCCGTAGGAGATCGTCAGCTTCTGCACTATGGGCTGGCCGCCGGGCTGCTTCGGGCTTTCCTCGGCGTTCAGCGCCTCGAGCGCCGCGGCGACCTTCTGCACCCGCGCCTCGGTCAGCGCGAGCGGCGTGCCCTGGGCGAGCAGCAGCCGCGCCTCGACGGTGTCGCTTTCGAGCGTCGGGAAGCTCTGGAACTTCAGGAAGCCGCCCTTGATCGGGGCGACGGAGATCAGGATCAGGAACAGCGCGAGGCCCAGCGTCAGGTAGCGGAAGCGCAGCGCGAGGCGGGCGAGCGGCACCACCACGCGGTCGCGCAGCCGGTCGAAGGCGCCGTTCACCGCGCGGCTGACGGCGCCCGGCCTGAGCTCGCCGCTGAGCGCGTGGAGCAGGTGGTGGGGCAGGATGAAGAAGGCCTCGATGAGGCTGACCACGAGGGTGATGACCAGCACGATCGGCAGGAATTTCAGCACCGCGCCGATGGCGCCCGCCATCAGCCCGAGCGGGCCGACGATCATCACCGTGGTCAGGAAGGAGGCGACCACCCCGGGCGCCACCTGCACGGCACCGTTCACCGCCGCCTCGACCGCGGTTTCGCCCTGCTGGCGGCGGCGCACGATGTTTTCCGAGATGACGATGGAATCGTCCATCAGGAGGCCGATGGCGACCAGGAGCGCCACCATCGTGATCATGTTGATGGTCAGCCCCATCAGCTGCATCGCGAAGACGGTGCCGAGGAACGAGACCGGCAGCCCCATCGCCACCCAGAAGGAGAAGCGGAAGCCGAAGAAGAGCCACATGGTGACCAGCACGAGGATGAGGCCCTGCAGCCCGTTGGTGCCGATGATCCGGAGCCGCTCGACGATGTTGGTGGTGCTGTCCTGCGAGATGTCGAGGGTGATGCCGGCCGGCGCCTCGGCCCGCGCCTTAGCGAGTTCGGACTGCAGCGCGGCCATCACCTTCAGGGTGTCCTGGTTCGCGGTCTTGGTCACGTTGACGATGGCGGCGCGCTTGCCGTTGAACCAGGTGGCGACCGAGGGGTCGGCGAAGCCCTGGGTGATGGTGGCGATCTCGCCCAGCAGGACCTCGCCGCCGGCGGCGGAGCCGACCACCGGGACGGTGGCGAGCTCGGCCGGGGTGCGGCGCTCGCCGGCGAAGCGGATCAGCGCGTCGCCGCGGGGGCCTTCCACCGTGCCGGCCGGCAGGTCGAGGCTGCTGCGGGCGAGGGCCGCCTGCACGTCGGCGATCGAGAGCCCATGCGCGAGGAGCGCCGCGGTGGAGACCTCCACCGAAATCTCGCGGCCCGAGAAGCCGGCGACATCGACCTGCGAGATCGCCGGGTTGCGCTTCAGCCGTTCGGCCAGCTGGTCGGCGTAGGCGTAGAGCACCGCCGGGTCGGCGGGGCCGGTCACCGCCACCGAGGCGACGGCGGCGACCCGCTCGACCACCCGAGTCACCGGTGCCTCGGCCTTGTCGGGGAGCGTCGTCACTCCCTCCACCGCGGCCTTCACGTCCTGCGCGAAGCGGGTCATGTCGGCGCCCTCGACGATCTCGGCGTCGATCACGGCGAGGTTGTCGCGGGCCTGGCAGGTGAGCTCGGAGAGGTTCTCGACCGCGCGGACCGGGTCTTCCACCGCCAGGCAGATGCCGCGCTCGACCTCGGCCGGGGAGGCGCCGGGATAGGCGATGCGGACCTCGACGATGGTCGGCGGGACCACTGGGAAGGTGTCGCGCTGCAGGGTGGGCAGGGCGAAGAGGCCGAGCCCGATGAAGGCAAGCATGAGGATGTTGGCGGCGGTGCGGTGCCGCGCGAAGAGGGCGATCACGGCTCAGTTCCCCTTCGCGGCGGCGGCGATCTCGGCCTTCAGCGCCTTGTCCTCGACGGGTTTCACCGCCATCCCGGGCAGCGCGATGGAGGGATCTGTGACCACCAGCCGGTCGCCGGGCTTCAGGCCATCGGCGATGATCGCAACGCCGTCTATCATATAGGCCGGCCGCACCGCGCGCTGCTCCAGCCGGTCGTCGGCGGTCACCACCAGGGCCTGGCCGCCCTGGATCGCCGCGGCCGGCACCGCCAGCGCCTTTCGCGGCGGCGCGGAGAGCTCGACCACCACGAACATGCCGCGGCGAAGCTCGGGGCGCACCCCGGGCTGGGCGAGGTCGAGCGGATCGGCGACCCGGACGACGATCCCTGCGCTCTGGGTGCGGGGGTCGATGGTCTCGCCGACCCGGTCCACCATAGCGTGCCAGCTGACCTCGTGGCCGGGGGCGGAGAGCCTCACCACAGCCCTCAGTCCGGTTACTGCGGCATCGGGGCCGAGGCCGCGCACCACCGGGCCGATGCGGCCGATCGGGAATTGCGCCGTCACCTCGGCCGCCTCGGTGCCTTCGGCGGCGACCAGGGTGGCGCCGCGGGTTACCACCTGGCCGAGCTCGGCGCTGACCGTGTCGATGCGCAGGTCGTAGGGCGCGGCGATGGTGGCGAAGTCGAGATTGCGCGCGGCGATGGCGCGCTGAGCGGCGAGCACCTCGCGCTCGGCCTTGTTCAGCGCGAGCTGGTTCTCGATCTCGGTCACCTTTGACTGCGCGGAGAGCGTCACGCGTCCCGCCTGGTCGAGCTGCGCCTGGGTCGCCACGCCCTGGCCCTGAAGCCGCTTCTGGCGGTCGAGCTCGGCCTGGCTGAGCGCGAGGTCGGAGCGGCTAAGCGAGAGGCTTGCCATCAGCGTCTCGTCCTTCACGACGAGCGCGGCCGCCTGCGCGTCGATCTGGGCGAGCGCCAGCTTCAGGTCGGTGTCATCGATGCGCAGGAGCACGGTGCCCTTGGGCGCGAGCTGGCCGTTGGCGAGCAACGGCGAGGTTTCGATCACCTCGCCCTCGACCCGCGCCACCGCCCGCCAGTCACGCGCCGGCGCTACCATGCCGTAGCCTGTCACCCGCGGGGTGACCTCGACGGGCGCTAGCGTCAGAATGCGCACGGGCACCGGCGGCTGGGACTTTTCCTTGGTTTGGGGGGCCTGAGCAAAGGTGCCAGAGAAGAGAATCGAGAGGACCCCGGCGCCGGCCGGAACGATGACGGCAAGGCCGCGAAGCAGGACTGTTGCGATCTTCGACATCTGTCTCCCCGGGGTCGCGGGCCGAAAGCCACCGACCAAAGTTCACGGGGACGTTACTGTGCAATCGCCAGATGCGCAAACCTGCATGTGTCTAGCGAGCTGTTTCTTGTCACGGGTTAACCAATCTTGGCGTTTCGCAAGAGCGCGACGAAGGTCCGCTGCTTTTCGCGATCGCAGCAAGGTGCAAGTCTGCAACCGGTCCCGCGTTTGCGGGCTGCTTCAGCGCCGGAGCTGTCCGACGGCAACGCGCCGCCAAGTAGGTCGTTCCGGGTTCTGCACCTCAATCCCGAAACCGGTCATTCCTTGGGGCCCCGCAGGATCGGCCCCGCAGCGGGCGCGAGGCGGTGATTGGGTTAGCCGCGCCCGCAAGGACGAAGAGAAATGCGGGCAGCTTCCCCGGGTCAGTCCGGGCCGCCCTTCTCCGGCGCCAGCTTCATCAGGCCAATGGCCCGGCCCCGGATCGTGGACTTGAGCCCGCGCGGCAGAGCAATCCACAGGATGAGGGCGATATCGATGATGAGGATGGCCGCCGAGATCGGACGGTTGAAGAATATGTCGACGTTGTTGCCGGACAAGATCAGCGATCGGCGCAGGGAGCTTTCGCAGATCGGCCCGAGCACCGCCCCGATCACAATCGGGGCGAGCGGGTAGTCAAACCGACGCAGGATGTAGCCGACGACGCCGAAGCCCAGCATGACCCAAAGGTCGAAGGCAGATCCCTGAATGGCATAGGTGCCGATGCAAGAGAGCAGAAGCACGATTGGAATGAGATAAGATTTCCGGATCTTGATGACCGAGACGAAGAACGGCGTCAGCAGAATGCCCAGCACCAGCAGAAAGACGTTCGCCGCGATATAGGCCAGGAATATGCCACCGACGACGTCGGCATGCTTGCTGAAGAGATCGGGGCCCGGGAAGAAACCCAGAAGGATGAGTGCCCCCATCAGCACGGCGGTGGAGGCATCCCCCGGAATCGCCAGGGCAAGGGTTGGGATCATGGCGCCGCCGCAACAGGCATTGTTCGCCGCCTCGGAGGCGATGACCCCGTCTTCCACGCCGGTACCGAAGAGCTCAGGATGTTTGGAATTGGCGCGCGCGACCGCGTAGGAGGTGAAGGCGCTGATCACGCCGCCAGCCCCGGGCAAGATGCCGAAGAAGGTTCCAATCAGGCTTGAGCGCAGCAGATTGACCCAGCGAGACAGCGCCGCGCCGATCGAGTCGAACGAGGTCTTAACCCAGGGCACCTGGGGCTTTTCGGTCAGATGGCCGCTGGTGATCTGGATGAACATCTCGGAGAGGGCGAAGAGGCCGACTACAATGGCGACGATGTTGAAGCCGCCGAGCAGCGGATTGTAGCCAAAGGTGAAGCGGTAGGTGCTCGAGAACGGATCAGCGCCGACGGTGGCGACGAGCAGCCCCATCAGGCCCGCCATCAGCCCCTTGGTGGTCTCCTCCCCAGAAACCACGGCGATGCTGATCAGGCCCAGAAGAGTGAGGGCGAAATACTCCGGCGGGCCGAAGCGCAGGGCCACGGCCGCCAAAAGTGGGGCCAGAAAGACCAGGAACAATCCGCCGATGAGTCCGCCCATGGCCGAGGCTGAGATGGCCAGCCCGACAGCCTCTCGCGACTTGCCCTTAAGATGCATTGGATGGCCGTCGAGGAGGGTCGCAGCGGCCAGCGGCGTGCCGGGAATACGCACCAGGATGGCGGAGATCGCTCCGCCGCAGGACCCACCGACATAGACCGCGATGAGCAGGCCCATCGCCTCGACCGGCGGCAGATGAAAGGCAAGAGGGGTCAGCAGAATGATGCCCATGAGCGGGCCGAGTCCGGGCAGCACGCCGATGACGATGCCCAGCAGACAGCCGAGCGCCGTCATCAGCACCGTCATCGGCGTGAAAAACAGCCCCGCCCCGGCGATGAAAGCTCCCGTCATCATTGTCTCGCTGCTCCCCTGAAATGCCTAGTAGCCGATGCCGAAGCGGCCGACCGGCAGAATGACGTCCAATAGCCGCTCGAAGACGAACGAGGCCGCAAGCGAGGTCGCGATGGCGAAAAAGGCGACCTTGAAGAGGCTTGTTTCCCCCAGCGACCGGTAGAGGATGAACATCAGCACCGGCGTCGCCAGCTGGTAGCCGATGGGCGGAAGTGCAATCAGATAGCAGACGAAGGCCGCAGTGCAGATGAAGGCACGTATCCACTCGGCGTCCTCCGGCGCGACCCGGCCGTTGTCCTGATCGGGCTCGATCTTCGGTGCCCGCCGTGCTGTCAGGGTCTTTCCGATCTGGACCAGAGTGAGCGCCGCCAATGCGCCGGCCAGGAGCCCGGGATAGAGCGCGGCATTCTGCAGCGCCCCCCCGGAGGCTGCCCCCTCCGGCGCAAAGACCACGACGATCTGCTCGAAGACCAACAGCGACAGGGCGAGGAAGCCGGCCGAGACGACCAGCTCCCCAATGAGCCGACGCTCACGCAAGCGGGCCATGGCTCAGTGGTACTTCTTGAGTTCGTTGGTCTCCCAGGTGATGGCGCCCATCGCCGCCTGCAGCTGCTGGCGGACGCTGGTGCAGACCTTGGAATACTGGTCGGGCTTATAGCTCGTGGGTACGAAGCCGATCTGCAGGATCTTGTTATGCACCGCCGGCTCGGCAAGCGCCTTGCCCATCGCCGCGCGCAGCTTGGCGACGACCGGAGCCGGGGTGCCCTTCTTGACGAGCCACCAGTCCCATCCCATCGGAGCAAGGCTGTGCAGACCGATGTCGACGCCATAGTCCTGCGCCCGCTTGGCGCCATCATAGATCTTGCTCACCTCCTTCAGGCCGCTAAGGACGGCGAGCACGCGAAACTCCTTCTTGTTCGCGCGGTAGATCCCGGGATTGACGACCATCCAGTCGAGCAGCCCGCTCCGCAGATCCTTGGTGCCGTCCGCAAGGTCGTTGTAGGGCACGTTGCGCGCCACTGCGCCGACGGTCTTCAACACCTTAGCCATGACCATATGTGGCAGCGACAGCTGCGCGCTGGCCGTGTAGCGGGTCTTGCCGGGATGCGCTTTCAGATACTTGATGAAGGACGGAAAGTCGGTCCAGCGCTTTTCATCCGCGCGCGAGACGACCGCGAAGGCGTTCGAGGTGGCGGAATAGAGCGGGACGAAGTCGCCGCAATTCCAGTTCGCTTTCTTGAAAAGCGGCGAGATGACCAGCGGCGCGACATAACCATCGATGACCGAATAGCCGTCCGCCGGCTGGGCCAGCGCCTGGTCGAAGGCGTTCACCCCGCTGGCGCCGGTCTTCGCGACCACGGGCATGTTGACGCCGAGGTTATTGCCCATGGCATTGGCAATGATCTGGCTGACGGCATAGGTAGGCGTTCCCGGAGTCCAGGGATAGATCACCTCAATGCGCCGCGTCGGGAAGCTCGACTGCGCGATTGCCGGCCCGGCCAAGAGCCCCGCTCCGCCGAGTGCGAGCGCCGAGGCAGCCACTATCTTCGAAAACCCTCTCAACATCTTCTCCTCCCTTTGCATCTTATCCGTTCACGAGGCTCGGCCCCGCCGGTTCCAGTCGATACCAGGCGAACACTTCCTCCGGTGTGTCGTGATCCTTCAGAATCCGGTGCATCTGCGCGTAGAGCGCGCGCTCGACCTCGGCGTTCCGCACCGGCTGCTCCTGCCGCGGATCGGACCGGAGATCATAGAGCGCGGTGTCGTAGTCGGCGAAACGGTGGCCGTCGTTCATTGGAACGCGACGCGCATCCGACAGCGCGTTGATCCTGAGCAGCGGCGCGCCCTTGGTGAAATCGAAGGGCGGCGCGAGGCTGGACGTGCGCAATTCGTCCGGCCGGAACGGCTCGCTCATATGCGTCGGCATCACGGTATATTCGTTCAACCCGTCTGCCGCCGTGTCCGGCGGGTAGTGATAGAGCACCCAGCGGCCATCGGTGACGCCGATCGGGCCGCCGAAGATTCCGAAGATCACCGCACGATCCGTGGTCTCGGTACCGTTCACCAGGGGCAGCAGCGACCGCCCGCGGCTCTCCGCCGGCGCCGGCAGCCCATGAAGGTCGAGGAAGGTCGGCATTAGGTCGGTGGTCTGGGTCAGCGTCCGGCACCTGGCGCCCGGGCGGCCGAGCTCGGGGTGGTGCATCATCAGTGGGATGTGCGAGATTTCCTCGTAATACGGCATGCGCGACTTCGCCCACCAGTCATGCTCGGCCAGCAGATAACCGTGATCGGTGGTCAGGATCAGCGCCGTGTCCTGCCACATCTCATGCACGTCGAAGAAATCCAGCAAGCGGCCGAAGTTCTCGTCGCACATGGCCACGAGTGCCGCGTAATTCGCACGGATGGCGGCGATTTCCTCGGCCGATTCCGTGACCCGCTCATAGGCCGGCCAGTCGAGTACGGGCCCGTTGTAGCCGGTGCTGCACATCGCCCGGAACCGTTCGGGGGCATCGAAGGGCTCGTGTGGATCAAAGCATTCCAGATGCAGCAGCCAGTCGTCGGCCCGGCGGTTCCGCTCCAGATAGGAGAGCGCGGCGTCAAAGCATTTCACGCCGGGAAAATCAGCCTCGGTGCGCATCTCTTCGCGGTTGACTGCGCTTTGCAGCTTCCGCGGGCTTTGGGAGAAGTCATAGTGCTTGGGTGAGTATTTCTCCCGGAAGCGCTGCAGCGGTGGCTCGACCATTGCGATCCAAGGGTCATATTCCTGCCCCCGGATAAACTCCCAGGTGTCATAGCGGGTATGGTAGGTGGCACCGCCGTCCTCGAAATAATGCAGATGGTCGCTGATCATGTGCGTCTTGACGCCGGCCTTCGACAGGATCTCGGCAAAGGAATTGTCGAAGGGCTCCAGCGGCCCCCAGCTGCGATGCATGAAGTTCAGCCGGCCCGTATGCATGTCACGTCGCGCCGGCATGCAGGGCAGCGAGCCGGCGTAGTGGGTGTCGAAGGTGACGGCTCTTGCCGCGAAGCGATCGAAATTCGGGGTGGGCACTGCGGTGCCGCCGTACGCCGCCAGCGCGAGTCGATTGAGCGAGTCAAATAGTACGAACACGCTTCTCATGCGTGGCCTCCCCTCCCTCGCATTCGGTTCGGATGACGTTAGGAAGCAGACATGATAAAGTCTAATTGCTTTTTTTCAGAATATGAAAACTAAAGGTTATCGCAAAATGCGCCCCGCCTTCGCCCTGAGCCCGCGACAACTGGAACACTTCATCACCGTGATGAACCATCGGAGCCTGAGGGCCGCGGCCGAGGCGGCCGGGCTCACCCAGCCGGCCCTGTCGAAGAGCCTGGCGAAGCTGGAAGACCAGCTTGGCGTCAGCCTGTTTCAGCGCACCAGCAAGGGTGTCGTGCCGACCGTGGCCGCCCGGACGCTCGAACGCCATGTCAAGGTGATGCTCGCCGATGCCCGCTACGCGGCGATGGAGATCGAGGCCCTGCGCAAGGGCACCAGTGGAACCCTGCGCATCGGCGCGGGTCTGATCTGGAGCCTCGGGCCCCTGCCGCGCATTCTTTCAAGGCTGCACGGCAGCTATCCGCAGCTTCAGGTCGAGGTGCGCACCGGAATCGCCAAGCCCCTGCTGCCGCTGATCACCTCGGGCGACATTGACGTGTTTCTCGGCACCGTCCGCAACATCGACGAGATCCTCGAGGCGAGCGGCAAGCGCGACGACCTGGTCATCGAGCCCATTCTAAAGGTGCAGATGCTCGCCTTCGTCCGCGCCGGACATCCGCTGCTCGAAAGGGGGGCCGTCAGCGCCGAGGATCTGGCCTCATACCCCTGGGCCGGATTTTCAGGCGACGACCAGCAGGATGCGGAGGTGCTAGAGGATTTCGGCAATCCCTCGCATTCGTTCCCGCGCTGCACCCTTCGCACGAACTCCGTCGCCGCGCTGCTGTCGATCGTGAGCCAGAGCAACCACATCATCCTGCTGGCCGACGTCCTTGAGCGCGAGGCGCTGAGCCACGGGCTCAAGCGCGTCAGACACAATGCGCCCACCCGGACATTGGAGACCTGGCTGGTGACGCGCCAGCACCTGATGGCGCTGCAACCCGTCAACGATCTCTGCGCCGCCATTCGCGGCGCGGCAGAACGCCAGTCGCACATGCGCCCGGTGGAGCCGGCAGAGGCGACCGCCCCGTAAGGCCGACCCCGCTGGCCTCCAATGCCACCTCCCAGACGTGTTGGCGGCGCGGCTCAGCAGGATGACACCAGCATGGTCGGCGGTGTTGTAGTAGGTGAAGCCGGTCCGATTGGCGCGGCGGCCCGTCATCTTAACCGGCGTGCCCGAGGCGGCTTCCGCCGCGTCGGCATCGGAAACCTCGAAGCCCCTATGGAATACGCCTTCGCCCTTGGTCTCCAAATGCAGGTGCTGGGGAGAGGGGCTGTGGTTGGGCTGGCAGAGTTGCAGTTGGATGATGGGCAGGTTGCAGGCGCGGAATTGCATGCCCATGAAACCCTCTCCGTCCGTCCGGGACTGTTCAATCCCGGCATCTGGCGGATCGAGTCGATGATGAATCTGTGCGGCTCTGAAGTCCAGGTTTTGCGGATGTATTCGTAGAGCGGCACAGCCGGACCGGGCAGACTATCGCTAGCCTGGTGCTAAGTTACTGCCATAGCAGGTGTGTTCGGCACTGGCGGTAAGGATCGCCTACGACAAATTGATACCTGTTCCATGTTCGCTTCCCCGGGAATGGCAGCAATGGCGGCCGTCCTCGCCACAATCGGCCAGTCCGCAAGCGGCCCCGAACTTGTCTTTCCAACGGCCTGACGAGCTTGGCCTCTCGGCCATTCGCACTGAAGAGTTGCCGGCACACGGCCCATGGCGGCCTTTTCAATGACCTCCGCGCCCCCATGTTAGGGACATGGGCCAACAGAGGGGGAGAAAGCCTGATGGAACCGGAGAGCTTGCGGCAGGCGATCCTTGCGGAACTGGCGCGCCAGGACGCCACAGACCCGGAGCAGGCTGTCGATGTGATAGCTGTGAGGCAAACCGTCGGCGCCCTGCAGACCGACTTTGAACGGGCGCTTGCCGAGCTCACGGACAAGGAGCGGGTGGGGCTTGTCGTTGGGAAGCTCTATGTGCGTCGCAACCTATGAATGCGAGCAGGTCCAGAGTCACTCTGACTGTCGGATCAACGCGAGCACTGATTGACCGAGAAGGGAGACCCGAACCCGCATCGGCATCCCTGCGTCAATGACTGGTTCGGCTAGTCGGAGGTCGAGGAGCCGCTCCAAGGCCGGGGTCCGATCGGAGATCGCGGCTTGCGCAAGCCCGACGAGCGCGGCGGCTTCCCAATCCGCCAAGCTCTCGGCCAGGATCTTTGCAATGTGGTCCACGAGAGAATGCTGCCCAGACGTGACGGAAACCGAGTCTCAGGTCAGCCAGATGCTGCGACGGCTCTAACGCTGATGCAAGGATGGAGGGGCCGGGGCTACTGCTGTGTGTCCCGTGGCCTGATCGATCGTTGGTGCCGCCTTGGCGGCCATTTAATCGCGACAGCACAGCGGTTCCCGGCGATCGGCGCGCCGTCCGGAGGGGTGCGCGCCACGCTGGAACTCACACACTCGTGAGCAATATCCGCGTTGTCTTAGGCCGCAACACCGATAGGGCCTTGCGGCCCGATACGGAGGATAGGTTGACCTGCACCAAAGCCTTGCGCAGCGCCAAAGCCGCGCTCGTGCCCGATGCGGGCGACTGCGACATCATCCTGGAAGCTTTGCGCCTCTTGGGGAACGACGTCTATAAGGAGGAACCGGGCCGCAGGATCGCCGAATACGTCCGAACCGCCGTCATCATCGACGGCCCGGAGGCCTTCCTGCGGTGGCACGTCCTCACGGCAGCAGAAACACCGGACGGCCGCGCCCGCTTCCACTTCTGAGGGTTCAATCGTCAGATGTGCTGTAAGCTTGCGACGGTTAATAGAATTTATGATGTGCCAACTTTCGGCCTGAGGATGGGCAGACTTGATTTCATCCGTTTGGAAACAGAATAGCCTCGACGTTCATGGTGCCGTTGAGAATGTGCAGGATTGTGACCCGATCGCTCGCGACGCGGGAGAAAATCAGATAACGCCCGTGCACCCGACGGCGAATGCCGTATCGCTCGTAGCGTGGAACGACCGGCCAGGCGTCGGGCATATCCGCGATGTCAGTGCAGGCGCGATAGAGCTCCCGGATGAAGCTGGCAGCCCGCGCGGGATTATCGCGGGCGATGTAGTCTCCGATTGCCTCCAGATCCGCCGCGGCCGCCGCCGTCAGTTCGACGATCATTCGGGGGCGCGACCCTGGGCCTGATACTTGGCCTCGAGCCGCCTGACGACATCGTCGAGGGGGGCCACGCGGCCGGCGTCGGCATCGGCGAGCCCACGCCCAATCGCCTGGTCAAGCGCCTGAAGCCGCGCCTCGCGCTCTTGGATCAGACGGATCCCCTCCCGCAGGACTTCGCTCTTCGAATTGTACCGCCCGGTCTCGACAAGGGAGGAGACGAAGTGTTCGAGCTGCGCTCCAAGGTCTGCGCTGATCATCCTGACCTCCACGTGCTTGGCCCCTCAATATGGCCGCCTTGATAACAGTTATCAAGGCGGGTTGGGGTAAGTCTGCTCCAAGGTGCGAGTGGCGGCCGACCGTCTAAACGCGTGAGCTCCGGGATTGCTTCAATTCCTGCGCGGCTTCGGCTGGTCTCTCGGTCGGCGGGCGTTGGCACGTAGGGTGTTACGCAAGTCCTTGTTTATCCGCTCCAGGTCGAACCACTCCGGATCGAAGTAACCGCCGCTCCAGCGGAGCGTTTCGGAATGTTCCTGGTCGTCCGGGTCGGCAAGGATGTTCAGAAAATAGGCATAGCCGGAGACGCCACCGACATCCTCTGGCTGTTGATCGAGCAGGGGATCGCGGTCCGCAGCGGGCTCCGGGCGCTGAGAAACTCCTTCGAGACGATCCTCGAACAGCGGCGCGACGAGATCTCTCCTCGCACTCGGTCTATTCTGGTCGGGCTCTATGGTGACTGGCTCTGGCTCGATGACCGGATCGCGGCGGTATCGAAGGAGATCGAGAAGATCAGCCGCACCGAGGAGAACTGCGCGAACATCACGTCGATCCCGGGCATCGGGCCGATGATTTCGACGGCCATGGTCGCGGCGATCGGCCAAGGCGAGGCCTTCGACCGAGGCCGTGACTTCGCCGCCTGGGTCGGGCTGGTGCCCCGGCAGTTCAGCACGGGCGGTCGCACGATCCTGGGACGGATCACCAAGCGGGGAAGCCGATACCTGCGGATGCTGTTCGTTCAGGCCGCGAAGGTGATCATGATGCGTCCCCACCGCTGGCAAGCCTTCAGCTTAGGCGCGTGGCTCGAGCGGGCCGTCTCCCGCATGCCGAGGAACAAGGCCGCGGTCGCCCTGGCCAACAAGCTGGCCCGCACCGCGTGGACCATCCTGCGCCACGGCACACGCTTCGACGCCCCAAGAGATGAGACCATGGAAGCGATCTGACAGCTTCCCGGTCACCACGAAGTTCGCGAAAGAGGACAGCATGGAACGGAGAGACTAGCCCCCCAGAGTCTGACGGCCCATTAGGTCATGGTCTGCGACCTGGTAAGTGTTTGCCCTGACCACTCCCGCGCCCGGTAGGGCCGTCGGGTACGCCGGCCAGTGCGCTGGCCGGCGTCTTATCGAGCGCCTCGGACTCGAAGGCTCGGGCCGAAAAGGAACTTCAAAGATGGATTATTGCAGCGTCCAGGCGGTCTCGAGCGGTTTCCCGCCCTGATAAGCCTGCAGCGTGTTGGCGTTCACCTGCTGCACTTGGTAGCAGGCATGGTCAAAACCATCTTCTTCGCACCATGAGTTGCCCTGGACGTACCAACCCTCGGTGCTGAATGTGCCGGTGCCCTTATTGGTCACCTTTCCCATTTCCTGGCCGGGTCCGAAGCTCCGGGCGAACTTGGCACCGCCGGAGCTGTTGCCCATCACAATGTGGCCCGGCAGCATCGATAAGAGCTGCTGTTGGGTCAGGTAGGAGTTCGCGAGCCCAGGTGTCGCGAGGGATGCGACAGCGAGAGCAACGCCGATTGGAAGGGCGAATTTCGCTTTAAAGATTACCGGACGTTTCATGTTTATCTCCCGTTGAAGGGCGTTTCCGAGACGAATGGGCATTTGCACGGCTCGCCCCCCAGAAATACCGGGCGGAGGCCGAACTTTAGCCGTGCCTGGAAGCGCATTTATCCAGATTGAAGGTCAGATATTTCCCGGAATCGGTATCCGGATAGCTCCGTGAACCGTTTCCGATATTCCAGCTTAGTCTCGGCTTCTTTGGCCAGGACCGATTTCAATGATGCGCCTGATTCGGGGAAATTTCATGATCCATTTTGGCTATTGGATTAAATGGCTAAAGGAGAATAGGCCGCGCCTCCAGCTCGAAGCAACCTCGCCGGACTTGGATGGCGATACTGCTGGGTCCGACATCGAGATCTATAAGTCGACGATACCCGGCGGCGCTTCCTCCGTGGCACTCTTCACCGCGAGAACGAGATCGACTTGGCGATGGGTCTCGGTCTTCGACATGGCCGATTTGATCTGGTTGCGGACTGTGTTGACACTGGTTGCCCGCTCATCCGCGATCTCTTGAGGTGTCTTGCCGTTTCCAAGCGCCATCACCACCGCATATTCACTTCCGCTCAACCCAAGGTCTTGGACGGATGGAATGTGATGTCTCGCTTCAGAGACGATGATGAGCTTGGAGCGCCGGTCCACGTTCAGCAATGTGCCGAACGGAGAAAACCCCAGCACGGAGGGGGTGAAGTCGACGCAGCGCATAATCCACTGGTGATTGCCTGCGCGGATGCGCGTTGCACGGTCGGGCTTTCCCTCGATATGACACCCGTCGCGCAACCGGACCTGGCCCGCGTTATTCTCGCAAAAGAGTAATCCTTGGGTCAAAATCAACCGGGCCGCCCGGTTTGCAAAGAGCAAACGGCGATCGTCGCTGACCGCGAAGACGGCAGCTCCGGAGTTGAACTCGTCATCCGTGAGCATCCGCTCGATGCGAAGTCCGTCCAGGCTTCGGCTGATTTCCAACGCTTGCTGAAGGGAGCCAATGAGTGGTGTAAGAAGACCTTCCCATGCCGGATCGAGATCATCACCCTGCTTGTCCGGAACATCCGCCCCAAGAAAGATGAGCCTCTCCGGATCGTTGAAGAGAACGACCCCTCCGCCCCGGTGCGACAGTTTCTGTGGTCGCATCCAGTCGTTGTAAAACTCGCTCGCGAAAAGCTCATCGAGTTGAAAAACCTGTCTCGAAAAGACAAACCTTCCGGGTGTCAGGGCCTTAATCCAGTTGATCCTCGGATTTATCTGAGCATAGTATTCCTGATAGGATGCCATTCTCTCTGGATCGTAGAGCGACGTAACAGCTTGAATGCCCTTATTCGTTCGGGTGTCATGTCCGATAATGTGCGCATGGGCGCCGCCGGATTCGGACGCAAAGGCTTCGGCGACATCCAACCACAGCTCCGGATTGAGAGCGGCGGCAAAGATAAGAGCCGACAGTCGGCTATATGTGCCCAGACACAATGACCCCATGGCAGATGCCCCCTGCCAACTCGCTCATCGTCTCACGAGAAGGGAAATCGGTCAACCTCCGGGGTAGCACCGCCGATTGCGGTACCACCCCGGCGGTTCGCCGCCCTTCGCTGGTGGGGACAGGGAAGGCGACGGGTCGGTGAATGACGAAGACGTTGCGCACGAGGAGCGCCATGTGCCCGGGGCCGCCGGGTTATTTCAGCGACCAGGTGTGCTTCAACGCCTTCCCGTTGTAATAGAGTTGCAGGGTGCTGGCGTCGACCTGCTGCACCTTGTAGCAGACGTGGCCCCAGCCGCCGTTCTCGCACCACAAATTGCCCTGAACATACCAGGCTTCCTCGAAGGGATGGTTGTGATAGGTTCCGGCAGCCTTGCCCATGCGTCCGCCAGGGCCGTAGTTTGTCACGAACTTGGTTCCATCCTCGGCGAGACCGCTGACGGTATGGCCGGGCAACATCGACAAGAGCTGGGCCTGACTGAGATAGCTTGCGGCGAAGCCGGGCGTCGCCAGGTTGAGTCCAATGACCAGAACAGACAATGAATGAGCGGCTTTGGGAATTGACATGTTTGACCTCCCGTTTAACGCGATCCCAATAAAACAGGGAGCAGAAAAGGGCATCTAATTTGGTCTTTTGCAGGCCCATATCGCAGCCGGATAACTCTGATGCACGCACCAACAACATCCATCGGGGAATACCAAAATAGCACCGACCAAAGAGGGAGTTAAATTTCTGTCTTGAACTGTCTTCGAATATTCTACCACCGACACCTTTCCGCGATGACCGACCGTGATAGGGCCATGTTTCACGATTATCACGGGCCTGCCTGAACGTCATGATCCATATGGACTATGTGAGCAAGAGCGGCCAGCGTGGGTCTTGCATCCGTGTGAGCATTCCAGATCAATCATGCATGAATGGCTTGCGGCCAAGCCTGCTGCTCGAGCGGAATGAAAATATCGGTCGAGTCCTACCAGGAATTCATCCCAAGATCCTTGCTGCCTTGGAACGCCTCGACGGATGTCGGCGAAAGCATGCACCAGGTTTCGCAGACCTGCTTATGCGCGCTGCGCCCACCTTCCCAGGTTCGGCAGAACTTGTTGTCGGCAACATGCCATTTACCCGAGATGCCATAGTTATGACCACCTATGGTTATGTAGCCCGAGGCCGTTCCGTTCCCGCGGATACTGAGACGGCCCAGGACCCCGGTATCCGGCTTCCCAAGGTGGAGGGTGACGCCATTGGAAGTCAGGCGCTTCAACTGTGCCGTCGTCATCTGTCGGCAGGGGGTTGCCGATGCTTCCACCGCGAAAATCATCATTATCGATGCGGCAGCCGCTTTGAAAAGGACCATGATGGTTTCCTCTTGTCAGAGGGTAACTCGTCGATCTCGCCAGCCGAACTCAATGCGTTCCCATGCAGGCTCAATGTCGTCCTCTGAAGCATACGTCATCTCGTTGATCGTGGCATGACCAATTTGGGCTATGCGACAGACTATCGATCTACATCGAGGCCATCGAAATTAATGATCTGAATCTTCAACACGGAAAGATCGATCGAACTCAAAATTTCAATATCCAACGGTCCGAGGCGTTGTTATGACCCGCTTAAACGGCAGCGGCGATTTCGCCCTTTTTGTGCCTTGCTATGGGGGTAGCGCGGTTAGCCTTCGCGCCAAGCGTGGTGGGCAGCTCTTGGAGCTCTGCAATGCAGCGTCAAATCCTCGGTTGTAGGTCCGCAACAGGTCGGGGAGCGGCCACGTCTTCTATGCGTTGGCCGGGTCATAAGCCGTGCTGAGGTTCTTCTGGGCGACGTGATTTGCTATAATCCCAAACGAGTCTCGCACAGGCGGCGGGCGCCGGATCGTGACAGCCATCACGTTGGGCCTCGATATCCGGGAGGGGGCATGCAAGACCTGAATTTCATGTATTTCTTCGGAAGTGGTTATGCCTACTTGTCGGTGATGCGGATCGATGCCTTGGCAAAGGCATCAGGGGTGACCGTCCATTGGCGACCATTCAGCGTCCGCACCCTTATGATCGAGCAGAAAAACCCTCTCCGGAGCCAGAAGGAGAAACTGCGCTACATCTGGCGCGATATTGAGCGCCGGGCGGCTCAGCACGGAGTGCCATTCGTTGCGCCGCCGGTGTGGCCAACCGATCCTGAGGAACTTGCGAACCGGGTTGGTGTGGTCGCGATGATTGAAGGCTGGTGCTCCGAATACACCCGTGCAAGCTTCTCCTCCTGGTATCTCGAAGGCAAGCCTCTGGGAGATCCCGATGCGCTCACGCATATCCTTGTTGGCCTTGATAAGGATCCCGAGATGGTCTTGCGCAAGGCCGGAAGTGACGAGGTTTGCGAGCGCTATGCGTCGGAAACAGATTTTGTCCGTGGCCTCGGTGGATTTGGCTCGCCGACTTTCGTCGTCGGCGAAGAAGTGTTCTGGGGCGACGACCGCCTCGAAGAGGCAATTGCTTGGGCAGCCGGGCAGCATCCAGCTCAGCTGGTGAAGGAGTGAAGGGAACCGCTCCTGTCGCGGAGGCCTCCAGCACTGCCATCGGCATGCTGCAGGCCGCACATATGGCCGCTGCGGAGATCTTGAGAGGTGGCTTTGCCCCGTTCCCCGGTGACCGCAAAGGGCCGCCCATGTCGTGCGGCCCGGTCGATCAGATATCTACCGCCTCGGCAGGGGCCAGCGCATCCTCAAGTTCCTCGCCGAGGTGCTGCCAATAGCAGCGCTGCGCAGGATCTCTCAAGGCACTGCTCGTGGGAATGGCCGGGGGGCGCCCCGGCCCAGTCGAGCGGAGAGACCTTGGCAGCGGCGCGGAAGGCCTACGGTCTCTCGGGGCAATTCCAACTGGTGCCATAAAATACGGCGGTTCGCTCGACATCTGGTCAGGGGCCCTCGCTCGAGTCAGCGCGTCTCAGATCGCCAATAAACCGAGCGCTCGACGTAAGGACCAAGCGCCGATTTGGTTGCCTAAAATATGTGCAGAGTGATGGTGGATGGCTCGATCGACGCGTTACGGCTTGCACGGAACGAAGTCGCCCGAAACCAAAGGACGAACCGAGAGGTTGGGAAGTGGACCAAGGCCTTTCCATCGTAGTGGTCGAGAAAGACCGTGAGAGGGCGATGTTGATCGTTGACAGCCTGCGTGAAGCGGGCGGCCACGATATCTATGTTATTTCCGAGGAATCACGCCTTGCTCGCCGCATCTCCGAGCGCCGGCCCGACCTCGTTCTGATCGACCTCACCAGCCCCTCGCGCGACGTGCTGGAGGAACTGACCCTTGCCTCCGGTCCGATGGACCGGCCCGTGGCCATGTTCGTCGACCGCTCAGACGAGGGCCTTGCCCAGGCCGCGATCGAGGCCGGGGTCTCCGCCTATGTCGTCGACGGGCTCCGCGCCGACCGGATCAAGCCGATCCTCGATGCCGCGATCACCCGCTTCCACATGTTCCACCGCATGCGATCGGAGCTCGCCGCCACCAAGGCTGCGCTGGAGGAACGCAAGATCATTGACCGCGCCAAAGGCCTTTTGATGCGCGCCCGCGGTATCGACGAGGACGCGGCCTACGCACTCCTGCGCAAGACCGCGATGGATCAGGGCCGCAAGATCGCCGATGTCGCAAATGCCCTTGTCACCGCCGCGGCACTGTTGAAATGAGCGGGGTGGTGCTTCCCCTCGGGTTCATCCCGCTGGTCGATGCCGCGCCGCTCATCGTTGCGCAGGAGCTGGGTTTCGCCGAGGAGGAACGTCTCACCTTCGAGCTCCGTCGCGCCGCCTCCTGGTCGATGCTGCGCGACATGCTGAGCTTCGGGCAGGTCGCGGCGGCGCATATGCTTGCGCCCGTGCCGGTGGCGACGGCGCTTGGCCTCGGCGGCGGGGCAGGGCAGCTCGACGCGCTGCAGGTCCTCTCGGTCAACGGCAATGTCATCGGCGTCTCCCGCGCGCTTGCCGCGCGGATGCGGGAGGCGGGCCATGGCTTCGACTTCGCCGATGCCGCGGCAGCCGGCCGCGCGCTCATCGCCGCGGCGGGGGAGGGGCTCCGGATCGGCGTGCCCTTCCCGTTTTCGATGCATGCCGAGCTTCTCTACTACTGGCTCGGCGCGCTCGGCTTCCGTGTCCCGCAGGACCTTGCCGTGCGCACCGTGCCGCCACCGCAGATGGCCGCGGCGCTGGCCACCGACGAGATCGACGCCTTCTGCGTTGGCGAGCCCTGGGGCTCCATCGCAGTGGCAACCGGGGCGGGGGACCTGCTGCTCCCGGGCTCGGCGATCTGGTCCTTCGCGCCGGAAAAGGTCCTCGCCACCCGGCACGACTGGGCCGAGCGCGAGCCCGAGGTCGCCGGCCGCCTGATGCGGGCGATCTGGCGGGCGGGGCGCTGGCTCGGCGATCCAGCCAACCGCATCACCGCCTCCGAAATCCTCGCACGCCCGCAGTACCTGGACCTGCCCGCCGAGGTGCCGGAGCGCGGGCTTGCCGGCGATCTGGTGATCTCTCCCGAGGGGGCGGAGGCGCAGGTGCCGGGGTTCCTCGAGTTCCACGCCGGCCTCGCGGCCTTCCCCTGGAGGAGCCAGGCCGCCTGGATCGGCGCGCGCATGGCCGCCCGCCTCGGCCTCGACCGGAACGAGGCGCTGGAGGCCGCCCGCGCCGTCTTTCGTTCCGACCTCTACCGCCGCAACCTCGCCGGCGCGGGGGCGGAGATGCCCGCGACATCGGACAAGGTGGAGGGCGGGGCGGAGGCGCCCATCCTCGCCGCAGGCGGCGCCTCGGGCGTGATTCTGCCGCGCAACCGATTCTTCGATGGCGGAATATTCGACCCGGCTCCCGGAAGTTGATGCTTTTTCGGGCAGCCGCGCTGCGGCGCAGCGAAAATCACACGCCTCACCGCTGCAGCGTTTGACCGGCACGCCCCGCCGGGCGATGGAAAGACACCGGGGCAGCGCCGCTCCGCCAAATTCCCAAATCCGCAGGGACCAGAGCAAAGCCGCTCGACCCGCCGCATCCGCGGCGTGTGTCGTCGGCTTTTTCGTATTTGCGGCCGCCGCCGCCTCGACAGGGAACCGGACATGAAACTGTTCACCGCCGCCCTCGCCGCCTCCTTGGCCTTCGCCACCACGACCCGGGCCGACATGCTCGATGTCGAGAAGGACACGCTGAAGATCGGCTTCATCAAGCTCACCGACATGGCGCCGCTGGCCATCGCCAAGGAGAAGCACTTCTTCGAGGACGAGGGCCTCTACGTCACCCTGGTGCCGCAGGCGAACTGGAAGGTGCTTCTGGACGGCGTGATTTCCGGCCAGCTCGACGGGGCGCATATGCTGGCAGGCCAGCCGCTCGCCGCGACCATTGGCTACGGCACCAAGGCGCATATCATCACGCCCTTTTCGATGGACCTGAACGGCAACGCAATCACGGTCTCGAACGACATCTGGAAGCAGATGCTGCCGAACATCCCGAAAGGGGCGGACGGCAAGCCGGTCCACCCGATCTCGGCCGAGGCGCTGAAGCCGATCGTCGCCAAGTACCGGGCTGAGGGCAAACCCTTCAACATGGGCATGGTCTTCCCAGTCTCCTCGCACAATTACCAGCTCCGCTACTGGCTCGCCGCCTCCGGCATCCAGCCCGGCTTCTACAGCCCCGACGACGCGACAGGCACGATCGACGCGCAGGTCCTCCTTTCCGTCACGCCCCCACCGCAGATGCCCTCCACGCTCGAGGCCGGCACGATCTACGGCTATTGCGTGGGCGAGCCCTGGAACGAGGCAGCGGTGGCCAAGGGCATCGGCGTGCCGGTCGTGACCTCCTACGAGATTTGGAAGAACAACCCCGAGAAGGTCTTCGGCGTCACCGCGGAATTTGCCAAGAAATACCCCAACACCACGCTGGCGCTGACCAAGGCGCTGATCCGCGCCGCGATCTGGCTCGACGAGGACAACGGCAAGAACCGCGCCGCCGCGGTCAAGATCCTGTCGGAGCCGCAATATGTCGGCGCCGACGCCTCGGTGATCGCCAATTCGATGACAGGCACCTTCGAATACGAGAAGGGCGACAAGCGGAAGATGCCGGATTTCAACGTCTTCTTCCGACATGACGCGACCTATCCCTATTACTCGGACGCGATCTGGTACCTCACCCAGATGCGCCGCTGGGGCCAGATCCCCGTCGGCCATCCCGACAGCTGGTACAAGGATGTCGCGAAAGAGGTCTACCGGCCCGACATCTACCTCAAGGCCGCGAAGATGCTGGTCGACGAGGGCGAGGCCAAGGCCTCCGACTTCCCCTGGATGACCGATGGCTACAAGCCCCCAACCTCCGACTTCATAGACCACGTCACCTACGACGGCACTCACCCCAACGCCTATATCGACAGCCTCAAGATCGGGCTCAAAGACAACCAGACCGTCACCGACGGCAAGGTTACCAACTGACCACGGCATCGGAGGCCCAGAGATGACCGCATTCGACCAGACAATCGACACGGCCGCCCTGAAGGAGGATCGCCGCGCGCGCCTCTTCACCCGGATCAGCGCGCTCGACGGCTGGTTCAAGCTTCTGGGCCTCGCCTGGATGACGCCGATCCTGCGCGCTCTCTCCGGCGACAACCCGAGGGCGCAGGGGCGCGAGATCTTCCGCCTCCTCGGCGTGCCGCTTCTGGCGATCGGGGCGTTCCTCCTGCTCTGGGGCGTCCTCGCGCCCCAGGTGAAGACCTCGCTCGGCACCATCCCGGGGCCGGTCGCGGTTTGGGAGCAGGCGGTACAACTCAACGCCGAGGCCAATGCAGAGCACCTGAAGGCCAAGGCCTTCTACGCCCGCGAGGCGAAGCGCAACGCCCTGCTTGTTGCCGAAGGCAAGGCCGATCGGGTGCGCCACCACGTCTATGTCGGCACGCCCACCTATTATGACCAGATCTTCACCTCGATCCGCACTGTCTTCTTCGGTTTCCTGCTGGCGACGCTGGTGGCGGTGCCGCTCGGCATCCTCTGTGGGCTGTCGGCCACGGCGAATGCCGCCTTCAATCCCCTGGTTCAGCTCTTCAAGCCGGTTTCACCGCTCGCGTGGCTGCCGATAGTGACCATGGTCGTCTCGGCGCTCTACACGACGAACAACGGCTTTTTCCCCAAGTCTTTCCTGGTCTCGGCGATCACCGTCACGCTCTGCTCGCTCTGGCCGACACTGGTCAACACCGCGCTCGGCGTCGCCTCGATCGACCGTGACCTGGTGAACGTCGGCCGCGTCCTCAAGCTCTCCACCTGGCGGAGGATCACCAAGCTGGTGCTGCCCTCGGCGCTGCCCCTGATCTTCACGGGCATGCGCTTGTCGCTCGGGGTCGGCTGGATGGTCCTGATAGCGGCCGAGATGCTGGCGCAAAACCCCGGCCTGGGCAAATTCATCTGGGACGAGTTCCAGAACGGATCTTCGGACAGCCTTGCTCGGATCATGGTGGCGGTCCTGACCATCGGCCTGATCGGCTTCCTCCTCGACCGGCTGATGCTCGCGCTGCAATCGCTTTTCACCTTCTCCACACATCGGTGAGCGCCATGACTATCCTCGAATTCGACCATGTTTCCAAAGGCTTCGGCGAGGGGTCCGCTCGGCGCGAGGTGCTCCGCGACGTGAGCCTCCGGGTGGAGGAGGGGGAGTTCCTCGCCATCCTCGGCTTCTCCGGCACCGGAAAGACGACGCTGATCAACCTGCTGGCTGGCCTTGAGCGGCCGGATCGCGGCATGGTCCGCTTCCGCGGCGCCGAGGTTGACGGGCCGGGCCCCGAGCGCGGCCTCGTCTTCCAGTCCTATTCGCTGATGCCCTGGCTCACCGTCGCCGGCAACGTGGCGCTCGCCGTCGATGCCGTCCATCGCGGCAAATCGAAGGCAGAGCGCCAGGCGCTGGTCGCGAAGTACATCGCAATGGTCGGCCTCTCCCATGCCGCCGAGCGCCGCCCCGCGGAGCTGTCCGGCGGCATGCGCCAGCGCGTCTCCGTCGCTCGTGCCCTGGCGATCACGCCAGAGGTGCTGTTGCTTGATGAGCCGCTCTCCGCCCTCGACGCGCTGACCCGCGCCAACCTGCAAGACGAAATCGAGTCGATCTGGGAGGCGGACCGCCGCACTGTCGTCCTGATCACCAACGATGTGGACGAGGCGATCCTGCTGGCCGACCGGATCCTGCCCTTGAACCCAGACGGGACACTCGGCCAGGCCTTCCCCGTCGCTCTGCCGCGCCCGCGGGACCGGGCCGGCGTGAATACCGACCCCGCTTTCAAGCGCCTGCGCGCCGAGGTCGCACAATACCTGATGGAAGTGGGCATCGCCGCCAAGGTGGAGGAGACCCGGAAGCTACCGGACGTCACCCCCCTCCACGCCATGCCGCGCGCCTATGCCACGGCCGCCACAAGTCCGCTTGATGACCGCTACCTGCAATACTCCCAACTCCACAAGATCTACCCCACTCCGAAGGGTCCGCTGACCGTGGTGGAGAATTTCGATCTTTCGCTGAAGAAAGGTGAGTTCGTCAGCCTGATCGGCCATTCCGGCTGCGGCAAGTCGACTGTGTTGACCATGACCGCCGGTCTGAACCCGATCTCCAAAGGCGCGATCAAGCTCGACGGGGTTCATGTCGAGGGCGCCGACCCGGAGCGCGCCGTGGTCTTCCAGTCGCCCTCGCTCTTCCCCTGGCTGACCGCGAAGGAAAACGTGGCGATCGGCGTCGACCGCGTCTACCCGGCGGCGAGCCGGGCCGAGCGGCAGGATGTGGTGGAATATTACCTCGAGCGGGTCGGTCTCGGCGATGCTATGGACCGCCCCGCCTCCACGCTCTCCAACGGCATGCGTCAGCGCGTCGGCATCGCCCGCGCGTTCGCGCTGTCGCCGAAGCTCCTCCTGCTCGACGAGCCCTTCGGCATGCTCGACAGCCTTACCCGCTGGGAGCTGCAGGAGGTGCTGATGGAGGTTTGGTCCCGCACCAAGGTCACCGCCGTCTGCGTCACCCATGACGTGGATGAGGCGATCCTTCTGGCCGACCGCGTGGTGATGATGACGAATGGCCCCCGCGCCCGCATCGGAAAGGTCCTCGACATCGACCTGCCGCGCCCGCGGACCCGCAAGGCGCTGCTCTCGCACCCCTCCTATTACGGCTACCGCGCCGAGGTGCTCGGCTTTCTCGCCGAGTACGAGCACGGCGCCCATCCGAACCGCAAAGAGGAGGCTGCATGATGGCCCTGAAACTCGTGGTGATCGGCGCCGGAATGGCCTCCGGCCGGATGCTGGAACATCTCTTCGAGGACACGCCCGGCGCCTATGACGTTACCCTCTTCGGCGCCGAGCCGCGTGGAAACTACAACCGCATCATGCTCTCCCCCGTCCTCTCCGGCGAGAAGACGTGGGAGGAGATCGTGACCCATGACGCGGACTGGTACGCCGCCCACGGTGTGGCCTGTCGCTTCGGCGAGACCGTCACCGCCATCGACCGCGCCCGCAAGGTTGTCGTCTCCAAGGGCCGCGAGACGCCCTATGACAAGCTCGTCATCGCCACCGGCTCGGCGCCCTTCATGATCCCCGTCGCGGGGCGGGAGCTTCCGGGCGTTCTCGCCTACCGCGACCTCGACGATACCAACGCAATGATCGCGGCCGCGGCGAAGCCCGGCGCGAAGGCGGTGGTTATCGGCGGCGGGCTTCTGGGGCTCGAGGCCGCCGCAGGCCTGCGGCTCCGCGGCATGGAGGTGACGGTTCTCCACCTCATGGGTCACCTGATGGAGCGTCAGCTGGACCCCGCTGCAGGCTACCTTCTGCAGAAGGATCTCGAGCGCCGCGGCATCAAGGTTCATTGCCGCGCCCAAACCAAGGCGATCCTCGGCCACGAGCGGGTGGAGGCGGTGCTGCTGGAAGACGGCACGGTCTACGGTGCCGATCTCGTCGTCATGGCCGTCGGTATCCGCCCTGAGACCCGCATCGCCACCGACGCGCATCTCGAGGTCGAGCGCGGCATCACGGTCTCCGACCAGATGGAGACATCGGACCCGGACATCCTGGCGCTGGGCGAATGCGTAGAGCATCAGGGCCAACTCTTCGGGCTCGTCGCCCCGCTCTACGACATGGCGAAGGTGGCAGCGAAGACGCTCGCCGCCGAGCCCGCCGCTTTCCGCCCACGCCAGACCTCGACCAAGCTGAAAGTCACCGGGGTGGACCTTTTCTCCGCCGGCGATTTCGCAGAGGGCGAGGGTCGGGAGGAGATCGTCTTCCGCGACCCAACCCGCGGCGTCTACAAGCGCCTCGTCCTGTGCGAGGACCGGATCATCGGCGCCGTCCTCTACGGCGAGACCACCGACGGCAACTGGTTCTTCGGCCTGATGCAGGAGGGCGCCGACATCTCCGCCATGCGCGAGACGCTGATCTTCGGCCCGGCCTACCAGGGAGGCGCGCCCGCGGACCCTATGGCGGCCGTTGCAGCATTGCCGCCTGAGGCGGAAATCTGCGGCTGCAACGGCATCTGCAAGGGCAAGATCACCGAGGCCATCGCCGGCGGCTGCACCACGCTCGAGGCAGTGCGGGCGAAGACCAAGGCCTCAAGCTCCTGCGGCACCTGCTCCGGGCTTGTCGAGCAGATCCTTGCCGTGACGCTCGGTGGGGATTACGCCGCCCCGACAGTGAAGCCGGTCTGTGCCTGCACGGATCTGACGCATGAGGACCTGCGCCGCCTGATCCGTGCCAAGGCGCTGAAGTCCATGCCCGCCGTGATGCAGGAGCTTGGCTGGAAAACTTCCTGCGGCTGCCATGTCTGCCGCCCCGCGCTGAACTACTACCTGCTCGCCGACTGGCCGCTGGAGTACCAAGACGACCGCCAGTCCCGCTTCGTGAACGAGCGCAACCACGCTAACATCCAGAAGGACGGCACGTATTCCGTTGTCCCCCGGATGTGGGGCGGGGTGACGACCCCGGCCGAGCTGCGCGCCATCGCCGATGCGGCGGAGAAATTCGCGGTGCCGATGGTAAAGGTGACCGGCGGCCAGCGGATTGACCTCCTCGGTGTCCGGAAGGAGGACCTGCCGGCAATCTGGGCCGATCTAAACCAGGCCGGCCTCGTCTCCGGCCACGCCTATTCCAAGGGCCTCCGTACCGTGAAGACCTGCGTCGGGACGGATTTCTGCCGCTTTGGCACCCAGGATTCGACGGGCCTCGGGATCCGTCTGGAAAAACTCCTCTGGGGTTCCTGGACGCCGCACAAGGTGAAGCTCGGGGTCTCCGGCTGCCCGCGGAACTGCGCCGAGGCGACCTGCAAGGACGTCGGCATCGTCTGCGTCGACAGCGGTTTCGAGATCGGCGTTGCCGGTGCGGCCGGGATGGAGGTGAAGGCGACCGAGCTTCTCGCCAAGGTCTCGACGGAGGACGAAGCGGTGGAAATCGTCACCGCCTTCATCCAGCTCTACCGCGAGAGCGCCCGCTACCTCGACCGGCCCTACAAATGGGTCGCGAAGGTCGGGCTCGACTGGGTCAAGGCGCAGGTCGTCGAGGATCCGCAGAGCAGAAGAGCGCTTCAGGAGCGGTTCGACATATCTCAAACGGTATACCGCAAGGACCCCTGGGCCGAGCATGCCCGGGCCGAGACCCGCGCCCGCTGGGCTCCGCTCGCCGACCTGACGCTGGAGGCCGCGGAATGACCGGTTGGATCGACATCGGCGCTCTCGACGACATTCCCCGCCGCGGCGCCCGGGTGGTGAAGGCCGCCCGCGGCTGCGTCGCCCTCTTCCGCACGCAGGACGACCGCGTCTTTGCCCTGGACGACCGCTGCCCGCACAAGGGCGGCCCGCTATCCGAGGGGATCGTCCATGGTGCCCGGGTGACCTGCCCGCTCCATAACCTTGTGCTCGATCTCGAGACCGGTCTCGCCGAGGGCTTGGACGAGGGCCGGGTCGCCACCCATCCGGCAAGGGTTGAAGGGGGGCGCATTCTTGTCGACGCTGGCCTCCTCGCGAAACGGCCGGCGGCATGAGCAAGGCCGTCAGCTTCCGCACCACTTGCCCCTATTGCGGGGTTGGCTGCGGCGTTCTGGCCCGGCCGGACGGGCGCGGCGGGCTCACGGTCGAGGGCGACCCGGAGCACCCCGCCAACCACGGGCGGCTCTGCTCAAAGGGCCTCGCGCTGGGCGAGACGATGGGGCTCGAGGGCCGGCTCCTCGCCCCCCGGATCGGCGGGCGGGAGGCTGGCTGGGAGGTGGCCCTCGATCTCGTGGCGCAGCGCTTCTCCGAGACGATAACGAAGCACGGGCCCGACAGCGTGGCCTTCTACGTCTCCGGCCAGATGCTGACGGAGGATTACTACGTCGCTAACAAGCTGATGAAGGGCTTCATCGGCTCGGCAAATATCGATACGAATTCAAGGCTTTGCATGGCCTCCTCCGTTGCTGGCCACCGCCGTGCCTTCGGCTCGGACACGGTGCCCGGGGTCTACGAGGATCTGGAGCTGGCCGATCTGGTTGTGCTGACCGGTTCCAACCTCGCTTGGTGCCACCCGGTCCTCTACCAGCGGCTGCAGGCGGCCAAGACGGCGCGGCCGGGAATGAAAGTCGTCGTAATCGACCCGCGCCGCACCGCAACTTGTGATATCGCCGACCTGCACCTCGCCCTCGCCCCCGGCGGGGACGTGGCGCTCTTCAACGGTCTTCTGGCGGAGATCGCGGCGCAGGGCGCGGTTGATGCCGCCTATGTTGCGACGCATGTCTCGGGCTTTCCAGCGGCACTCAAGGCCGCCCGCGCAAGCGACCCGCGTGCCGCCGGCCTGAGGGCGGACGACCGGCAAGCCTTCTACGACCTTTGGATCCGCTCGGAGCGGGTGGTGACGGTCTATTCGCAAGGTGTGAACCAGTCAGCCTCTGGAACCGACAAGGTGAACGCGATCCTGAACTGCCACCTTGCCACCGGGCGCATCGGCAGGCTCGGGATGGGGCCGTTCTCTGTCACTGGCCAGCCCAACGCGATGGGCGGGCGCGAGGTGGGGGGGATGGCAAACATGCTTGCCTGCCACCTCGACATTGAGGAGCCCGCGCATCGCGAAGCCGTGCGCAGCTTCTGGGCCGCCCCGAGAATGCCCGAGACGCCCGGCCTGAAGGCAGTGGAGATGTTCCACGCCGTGGCCGATGGGCGGATCAAGGCGCTCTGGATCATCGCGACCAATCCCGCAGCGACCCTGCCAGAGGCCGATGTTGTCCGGGCTGCCATCGCCGCCTGTCCCTTCACCGTGGTCAGCGATCTAACCGCCGAGACCGATACCGCCCGCCTCGCCGACGTGTTGCTGCCCGCAACCGGCTGGGGCGAGAAATCCGGCACGGTCACGAATTCCGAGCGCATGATCAGCCGCCAGCGCCCAGTCCTGCCGCCGCCGGGCGGGGCGCGTCACGACTGGGCAATCATTTGTGACCTGGCCTGTCGCATGGGCTGGGCGGAGGCCTTCGCCTACGCCGGCCCAGCCGATATCTTCCGCGAATACGCCGCACTCTCGGGCGTTGCGGCGCGCCTTGGGAGGGACTTCGACCTAACGGGGCTCGCGGATCTTTCGGACGAGGATTACGACAAGCTGGAGCCGGTGCGCTGGCCGGTGACGGCCACGAGAACCGGCGGGCGGTTCTTCGGCGCGGGCGGTTTCTTCACCGCCGACGGCCGCGCCCGAATGCTGCCGCTTCGAGCCCGCCCCCCGCGCGCGGCGCTGACGGCGGAGCATCCGCTTCGCCTCAACACGGGCCGGGTACGCGACCACTGGCACACCATGACCCGGACAGGCCGCGCGCCGCGGCTCTCCCAGCACATCGCTGAGCCTTATATGGAGATCCACCCTGAGGACGCATCCCGCCTCGGCATCGCGCCTGCCATGCTGGCGGAAGTGAGAAGCCCCTCCGGCCGCGCTGTCCTGCGCGCGCTTGTGACGGATCGGGTGCGGCCGGGTGAGCTTTTCGCGCCGATGCACTGGACCGGAGAGACGGCGCCGACCGGCCGCGTCGACGCCCTGATTGCGGCCGAGACCGATGCCGTCTCCGGCCAGCCCGAGAGCAAGGCCGCTGCGGTCCGCGTCGCGCCGTTCCGCGCTGCCTGGTACGGTTTCGCCGTCTCCCGCGCGCCGATCCGCCCCGATCTCGCCTACTGGGCCACCGCCCGCACCGCGAGCGGCTGGCGGGCCGAGCTGGCGGGGGAGGAAGTGCCCGAGGACTGGGAAGCCACCGCCCGCGCGCTCTTCGATCTGCCGGGGGCCGAGGTCGTGACGGTCACCGACCCCACCCGCGGCGTCGCGCGCGTCGCGCTGATGGAGGCGGGCCATCTCGCCGCCGCCCTCTTCGCCGGGCCGGAGCCGGTTGCACTGTCGCGGACCCACGCGGCGGGGCTCGTCTCGGGCCGGGCCGGGCCGGGCCTTCTCGCCGGGCGGCCGGCGGCCGACATGCCGGACCCGGGCGCAATCCTCTGCGCCTGTTTCGAGGTGGGCGTGAACACCATCCTCGCCGCCATCGCCGAAGAGGGCCTCGCCAGCGTCGAGGAGATCGGCCGCACGCTCCGCGCCGGAACCAATTGCGGCTCCTGCCGGCCGGAGCTCCGCCGGCTGATCGGCGCCTCGGCCCTGCGGGAGGCGGCAGAATGAGCACCCAGAACGGAGGTTCGCGATGATGACCTTTCCGATGTTCCTGACCCTCTCGGGCCGCCGCGTCGTCATCGCCGGCGGCGGCAAGGGCGCGGCGCAGAAGGCCCGCCTGATGGCGCGAACCGAGGCGCGGCTGGTGATCCTCGCCCCGCGGCTGGAGGATGAGCTCGCCGGCCTCGTCGCCTGCGGCCGGGCCGAGCACGACGCGTGCCCGGCCTCGACCGAGAGCTTCCGCGATGCGGCGCTGGTCTTCATCGTGACAGGGGACGCGGCCGAGGACCTCCGCCTCCACGCCCTCGCCAAGGCAGCCGGGACGCTTGTCAACGTGGTCGACCGGCCCGAGCTTTGCGACGCCTTCACCCCCTCGATCGTCGACCGTGACCCGGTGGTGATCGCCATCGGGACCGAGGGCACCGCGCCGGTCCTGGCCCGCCAGATCCGCACCGCGCTCGAGACCATGTTGGAGCCGCGGCTTGGGGCCTTCGCGGCGCTGGCCGGGCGACTCCGGGGGGTCGTTTCGCGCCAGGTCCCGGCGGCGGAGCGGCGGGCGTTCTGGGCCTGGGCCTTCTCCGACACGCCCCGCCGCCTCCATGCGGCGGGGCGGGAGCGGGAGGCGGCGCAGCTGCTCAAACGCGCGATCTCGGAGGGCGGGCGCGGGGCGGCGGAAGGGCTGATCAGCCTCGTTGGTGCAGGCCCTGGTGCAAGGGATCTCCTGACCCTGCGCGCAGTGCAGCGGCTACAGGAGGCCGACGTCATCTTTTATGACCGGCTTGTCGAGCCGGAAGTGCTCGACCTCGCGCGGCGAGATGCCGAACGGATCTATGTCGGGAAGGAGGTTGGTCTACACTCTTGGCCCCAAAATAGGATCAACGGCGTCGTGTTGGCCGCTGCTCGGCAGGGCCGCCGTGTCGTGCGGCTGAAGAGTGGCGATCCAGGAATCTTCGGGCGTGCCGCAGAGGAGATCGCGGCGGCGAAGGCAGCCGGTGTCGCCGTCGAGATTATTCCGGGCATCACGGCGGCCGCGGCCGCGGCTGCGAGCGTTGGGCGTCCGCTTACCGAACGTGGGCGCACGGACCGATTGGTGCTGGCAACCGGCACGCTTGAGGCGAAGGGAGTGGTGCCAGAGTTCGCTGAGGTGTTGACGCCAGGCACGACGCTCGCCCTCTACATGTCGATGCATCGCATTGCAGAGCTTGGAAACAGGCTACTCGCCGCAGGTCAGCCGTCGGAGCTTGAGGTCGAGATAGTAAGTCGGGCCACATGCGTAGATGAGTGCCGAAAGTTAACGACTCTCGCAGATATTGCTTCTTCTGAGCCCGACGAAAGTCTTCGAAGTCCTGCCATCGTATTCATTCGTAGGCCGAAGTTGTCTTTGGCTGACGGGATCGAAACAGGTCACAGCGAGAAATTAGTCGCGATATCTTAAGAGGTGAGTCTTTGGTGTTTCATTTGACCCGCAAGTACCCATGTTTGGAATGAAAGGATAAATGTCCTTCGGGCAGATCAGGCCAAGAAATGTCCCGGCAATTTGGCCCGGAACGTTCCTTCTCTTTGCCTCTGGTCAAGGTCTGCATTGGGCGGGCCTCGGGTGCGGTCAGGCTCAATGCTCGGCCAGAGGATGACGTGGTGAGCCACCGGAAGTAGAGTGACTGGATGGGCAACTCATTTGCCTTTTCAGTTGCCAATGGAGGCGCCGCAGATGGCCGCAATGTCGAACGAGGCCGAGGCCGCTGCTTGGAATGGTCCCCGCGGTGAGCATTGGGTGAGCATCCAGGGCACCCTTGACGCCATGATGGCCGAGGTGCTGGACCTCGTCCTTTCGGGCGCTGATCTCCAGCCAAGCGAGGCTGTCCTTGATATCGGATGCGGTGCAGGAGCCACCACAATCGCCGCCGCTCGCCGCATTGGCGCAGAAGGCTCGGTCCTCGGCTTGGACATATCAGAGCCGCTCCTGCGCCATGCCAAGCTGCGGGCTCAGGCCGAGGGCTTGAGCAACGTCACATTTCAATTGGATGATGCTCAAACCTACCCGCTCAAGTCCGGCAACTTCAATGTTCTCATTTCGCGGTTCGGGTGATGTTCTTCGACGACCCTACGGCCGCCTTCCGCAATATGGGGACCGCGTTGCGTCCAGGAGGTCGCGTGTTTTTCGCCGCCTGGGCCGCGCCGGAGCAAAACCCCTGGTTCACTATCCCCGCCAAGGCCGCCATGGCGCGCCTCGGTAAGGTCGAAGCAGGTGACCCAACAGCACCTGGCCCCATGGCCTTTCGAGACATCAACCGCGTGGTCAAGATATTGCAGTCAGCGGGAATGGAGGATTGTTCCGGGGTCGAAACCAAGCTCTTCCTGCATCCACCGGGCACGCTTGAAGAGGTTGTTGACCTCGCGGTCTCGAACGGACCGGCTACCCGCATCATGACCGCGCTGGGTGGAACCGAGCTCGACCGGGCTGCCATTGAGGAGACTTGCCGAGCTGAGCTGGCGCCCTTCGATGTTGAAGGCCAGGTTCGCGTTCCTGCGAGTGTCAACCTATTCCGGGCGCGAATACCGAGCTAAGGTTGGGCCGTTAGACCGGAGGCACGGTGCCGCCGAGGCCTACGATGACAAACTTCGCGATGACCGTCCCCGACGCATCTTGCGTGCCCCGGATAGATACGGCGACCCCGGGTTTTAGGTCCGCCGTCGTTGCCGGAGAAATGGCGACGATCGGGGTTCTTGGCAACACGTCGATTGTCCGCTGACCGCCCTTGTAAACGAGCGTCAGATGGTCGGCCGAGACCGTCTTTACTGTGCTTCTTACCGTGGCGTTCGTCATGGTACCCTGCGGAGCCATGGCCCAAGGATAACTGCCCTCGCCGGTGCCCGCCATCGCAGGCGGAAAGATCGTCACTTCGACCGCATTTTGGCCGCCGGAGCTGTTCGGCACTGAGCCTACGCCGACGAAGCCGCCGATCTTTACATCCGAGAGCTTCGCCGCCTTAACGCCGATGAGCCTATACCCCGGCGGCAGCGCTATTGTTCCTTCGGTGCCACCATCGGTCCTAAGGGTGAGGCTGGTGGAGGTGGCGGCAACGACATTGCCGCGCAGGTGAATGGGCGCCCCGGTCTGGGCAACTGCGACGGCCGGAAGGATCAGAGCAGCGACGGCGAGGCTGAGTCGGGCGTTCATTGCTTCCTCCTGACGTTCAGACTGCAGGTGAATTAGCGCGGCGTCAGCTGCAGGCCAGTGCCATCGCCTGTCGGATTGCCGTCAGCAGGATGCAAGGCCCCCATGTCCCGGACGGCAATCAGCGGCCGAGACTGGACGGTCTGACCTGACTGGTCCGGTCTGATTGTTAGTGAGTATGACCTGCGCAATTGCTGCGCTTGGAAACGAATGGCAGATGTGGAGATGCCGCGTTGTGGCGGGCTCGACTATGGCAAATGTCCGAAGTAGGCCGATCTTGCATCGAGCTGCGTCCAGCAACGAAATCACCGGGATGGGGAGTGGGTTGACTGACCAATCCACCTGCGCGCCCCATGCTGCGAGGGCACACAGTGCGATCGATGATGGCAGATGAGCTACGGAGTCACCGGCCCGGATTGATTTCTGGCGTGAGACATAGAACTGGAACGACTGAGGCTGCGAGAGGACGAAATCCCCATTGAGGGATGAATGGTCATTGGCTCTCCGAATGGGATCGTGGCGATTGATGGCTCTATTTCGGAGGGTGCTGCCGCTCAAGGGCGGCACCGCCAACAATCCCGCAATTCTTTTTGCGCTGGACGAAAGGTGCAGCATCATGTGACGAGCGCCAGCTTTCGCCCGCTGTCGTGGCCGCAAGAGACTGAAGTTGCACAAGAAACCCTCTGAATTCGCTAGCGCGAACCATGTTCTCGATCTTCGGGTGGCCCAGCAGAACCTGCACTGCGCGCAGGTTTCTCGTGGCGTTGTAGTTGATGGAGGCTTTGGTCCTTCGCCGCGAATGCGTGCCATAATCTTCCTTGCGCAGGCCGGTCCCGGTGACCCATTCATCCACCGAATGCTTGTTTTCCGACTTCGACATGGAACTCGACAGACTGGTCGCGGTCTTCTGAGCCGCGCCACGCTTACACTGGTGATAAGCTCACTGAAATCCGGAGCCGAAGGCGGGAGCGTGCCGGCGGGCTGTACGGGAAAGTTGCCCGGTGTTGCTTGCTACAGCTCAGGCTGGCAGCGGCAGCACGGCCTTCAACGGCTGCATTTCTGCAACCAGAGCGTCGCGCAGGATCTGCGGGTCAGGAAGTTCGACCCAATAATTGCCCCGCTTGCACCGCGACAGCAACGTGTCCCTGAACATCAAGTAGGGCTGCAGAAGGTCAGGATTACCGAAGAACGGATGCGAGAGCGCGAGCAGGGTCTCGTAGTTCGGCACGAGCCCCGGGCGGTAATCCTCGTCGCGAAGGTCGGCGATCACATCGAGCCGGACGTGGCGTTTGTCGCCTCGGACAAGTGGCCCCGCGACCATGAAATACCGGCCGAGGACATGCCGACGGAGCGTGGTCAGGATGGCGTTGAGTCGATCGTTGACCGACGGCTCGTCACCGACGGTCGCAACACTGCTATGGAGCATCGGATAGTCTTTCCTGGACTGAAGGTCGACGGCTAGGACTTTTGCAGATCATCGAACTCGGAAAGTCTGACCACTTGATAACGGACCGGTAACGATCCGGACAACGAAAAATCACTATGATGAATGTGCCGGTTCTGCTTTCGGCAGTGATTGGCCAACCACCACCTATAGGGCTCGGCAACAATGCGCCCACGAGGCTTGGCGGCGAAGGCACATTCGGGCCGCCGAACTTGGCCGCATCTCGACACCCGGCCATGGGCCAGGGGCGCAGCCGTTCCTGGCGGAGGTTCGGGACGCCCCGATAAGCAGGAGACCGCAATCAGGAGCCGCGGCTTCTCCTCCACTCAGCTATTTCCCGGCACCCAAGTTCGTTGCAGCCGAGCCACTCTGCTCGGCATCCGGCGGTATCAGTTTGGCGACGATCACCCATCAGAGCGGCTCATTCGCCGTGCAACCCAGTTCCGTCGTGGCGCCCGCGCCCGTTCGCGAGTGCCGGCGGCAGCCGCGAAAGCGCCCGGTGCAGCGGTTAAGCGGACACCAACAACCGCATCGCGGGGCCGGTCGGACGAAGATCCTATGCGGCGAACTCTGAACGCGCTGCGAAGAATGCCGCGTGCAACTCCTGCATTTCCGGCCCGGGCAGCACCAGCCCGATGCTGGTCAAGCGTCCAAAGATGGCACTCAGCTGAGCATACTCCAGGGTCTCGGCGGTTTCCGTGCTCGCAAGCCGCCCGAGTTCTTCGGCCAACTTCAAGGCGGCGGCCTGACGGGTATCCTTCTGCAATCTCGTAAGTGGTGCTGAACCTCCGCTTACGAACAACCGGAGTTCAGCGTTGCGGACGATGCGTGCCCGCGCACTCTGCACGGCGCCACACAGGCGTCCGATCCCGACAGGGTTCGTTTCCATGGCTGCTTTCCTCCCTGCTGCATGATGCGCTCGCCCAGGACGTGTGTCCAACTCTGAGATCGAACTGTGTCTGGCGCATGTCGACTGACGGCGGCCCATCGCCGAGGCTACCCGTCAGGTTGGGCACCGCTTGGCCGAGGCGGGCGGCGCGCTGACTTCCGTGTCGCCGATCCCCTCGGGGCGCTCAACGCCCTTCAGCAGTTCATCCCGAAGTTCCTTGGAGATCGTCATGCATGCTTCCTTTCGATGAAGCATTGACCGGATCACTCATACACAGGGCACAGAATCCGGCCGCAAGCTTCGCCTTGCGTTCGGCGAGGTTGGGCATGTTCGGCGGTGATAAGAACCAGAGCGCGACCGCCTTGCCTGAACATCAGTTATTCCGCCGTCCGCATCCCCAGCCGCCGCAAGACCCTGCGCTCTGCCAGCACGACGATCTGATAGCAAGCCGCAGACACCAGCACCGCGACGGCGGCCACAGTCCAGATCATCCCGTAGTCAAGATAACCCCGCGACTGGTTCAGAAGGTTGCCGAGCCCGGTGCCGGTCGCGAGCCACTCTGCGATCATCACCCCGAGGAGCGCGCGTGGCACCGTGAGGCGGGTCGCGGCGAAGAGATAGGGAAGCGAGGCCGGGATTGTCACCATCCGCATCTCGCGCCAGACGCCCGCCCCGTAGGCCCGCGGAAGTTCCACGGCCGAGCGGGGAACGAGTGCAAGGCCCTGTGCCAGCGTCACGAAGGCCGGGAAGAAGGTGACAGAGATCGTGACCCACAGTGTAAGCGAGGTGCCCCGGCCCAGGATCAGGACGAGAAGAGGCGTCAACGCGACGAGCGGCATCGTCTGAGTGACAAGTGCCACCGGCATGAAGGCCCGCACCGCCTCCGGGAAAAGGCGGGAGGAGATGGCAAGCAGGAAGGCAAAGGCCAGGCCGACAAGCATGCCGATCCCGGTCACCGGCAGCGTCTGGCCAAGTGCATGCAGAAGTCGCGCTTGGGCGCTCGCTGAGGCTGGGGAGAAGAACAGGTAGTCAGCCACCCCGAGCGGCGTCTTGGCAATCAGCCAGGGTGCTCCTGTCCCCCAGATGAAGAGCCACCAGAAGCAGAATGGTAGCGCCAGCGACCCTGCCGCGAACAAGAGCCGCGACGCGAGCGGCTCATCCGTCGCGTCTCCGCCCGGCACGGCGGCATTCAGCGTCACTGCACGTGTCGCGCCGACGAAGCGGCGGGCGATCAAAGCGAAGGCAAGATAGCTCAGCCCGGCGATCGCTGTGGCGACGAGGCCGATGCCCCAGAGCCGCGTTGGCATCCCCTGACCTAGCGAGCCCAGAAGGTAGACCCCGAGCCCCCAGCGGTCTCCCCCGCCGCCGAATTCGGCAAGGATCGCTCCCAGAACGGCGTTTGGCGCTGCGATCCGGAACCCCGAGAGGATAGAGGGGAGCGCACCGCGAAGCTGCACCATGGTCAGAACTTTGACCCGCCCACCGCCATAGGCGCGCACCATGTCTGTCGCCCGGCTGTCGGCCTGGCTTATGCCGACGACCGTTGCCGTCATCGTGACGAAATAGACCCCGAGCGTGGCCAGGACCACCCGCGGTTCCATGCCGGTAAGCGTCAGCGTCAGTATCGGCGCTATGGCGATCGCCGGCAGCGAGAAGATGGCGACATTCACGCCCCGGAACAGCCGCAGCATCCGCGGTGACAGCGCGAAGACGATCCCCGCGCCAACGCCGATGAGATTGCCGAACAGGAAGCCCAGGCTGGAGCCGATCAGCGTCGCCTCGATATGCCTGGGATAGTCCGCCCGATCGATCCAGAGCCGCTCGAGGATCGCTGTCGGCGAGGGCAACGCACCCTGAGCGACGAGGCCGAAGTGGCCCACGACCTCCCACAGCAGGAGGAGGATGACCAAATTGCGGAGCCCCGGCGGGATCCGCCCCGCGCTCGCCCGTTCTCCTGGCAGCGCCGCCATGACCCCCTCAGGCATCGACTGCCCCGCCCGTCAGAGCCTCGGCGATCCGGTCACAAAGGGCATGGAACGCCGGATCGGACCATAGGCTGGGTGCGCGGGGGCGCGCGAAAGGCACCTCGATCGCCTCGACGATACGGCCCGGGTTCGCCTGCATGACCAGCACCCGGTCGGCGAGAAACACCGCTTCATCGATCCCGTGAGTGACGAGGAGGGCGGTCGAGCCCGTCTCGGCCCAGACTCGCTGCAACTCGACGTTCATCTGCCGGCGCAAGATCTGATCGAGCGCCCCGAAGGGCTCATCCATGAACAGGACCTGCGGCTCTGTCACCAGCGCGCGCGCAATGGCGACGCGCTGGCGCATGCCGCCTGAGAGTTCTCCCGGCAGCGAGTTCTCGTAGCCGGTGAGCCCGACTAGATCGATCAGCGCACGCACCCGTGCGGTGTGGGCGTCGCGCTTGCGCCCAAGCACTTCGAGCGGCGCCTCTACGTTTCGCATCACGCTCCGCCAGGGAAGGAGAGCAGCGTCCTGGAAGGCGACGCCGGTCAGCCCTGACCGGGCCGCCTCCGCTGGCGCCATGCCAGCGATGCGGGCTGTTCCCGTGTCCGGAGCCTCAAGCCCAAGCGCGATCCTCATCACGGTGGACTTGCCGCACCCGGACGGCCCGATCAGTGCCGTGAAGGAGCCGGCCGGGCAGGTGAGCGAAACCTCTCTCAGAGCCTCGACCGTCCGGCCGCGGCCGCGGAAGGTCTTTCCTATCCCCGCCAGCGACAGGCCCTCTGCCGCCATCAGATTTCCTCGAGGAGCGTGGTATCGAACATCTTCCGGGTTCCCTTGATCCCCACGTCGGCAAGTGCCTTGAGGTTCGCATCGATCCCTTCTTCCGTCATCGAGAAGATGCCCTTCGGCGTCTCGATCAGGGGCTTCTGCGCCTCGTTCAGGAAGACCTCGTTGCCGACGGTGCGGCCAGAGCCCTTGAACCAGGTATCCTTGAACTTCGGCGGCCATGCCTTCGGATCGGCGAAATTGTCGTTCCAGCCCTTCCGGCTGGCCCTGAGCCAGGCCACCAGTTCCTTGCGCTTCGACTTCAGCACATCCTCGGTCACCACGACAGTATCGTTGTAGATGGTAAAGCCATAATCATAGAGCAGGAAGGAGACCACTTTCACGCCCTGCTGCTCGATCGTGTAGGGCACATCCGTGACGAAATCGAGCGTCGCGTCGACCTCGCCCTTGATCAGAGGCGTCGGGTCGTAGGCGTAGGGAACGATCTTCACCTTTGACGGATCGACGTGGTTGAGCTTCAACATCGCGTCGACTGAGATCACATTGACCGGCGGCACCGCCAGCGTCTTGCCCACAAGATCGGCCGGCGTTCTGATCGGCTTCGACGCCAGAGAGATCACGCCCAGCGGGTTCTTCTGATATTCTGTGCCAATGATCTTGAACGGCGCGCCCTGTTCGGCAATCGCCTTGATCGTCGTATCCGGCGTCGTAAGCGTCAGGTCGGCATGACCGGCGATAATCGTTGATTCCGGGATCACGTCCGGCCCGCCGGGCAGATAGGTGAGGTCCAGACCCTCGGCCTTGTAGTAGCCCTTATCGATGGCGACGAAATAGCCCATGAATTCGCCATCGTTGATCCAGGAAGCCTGCATCCTGAGAGGCGAGCTGCCAGCGGCGAAGCTGCGCATCGGCAGGGCGGAGGCAACGAGACCGGCGGCGGAACTGCCCAGGAAGCGGCGGCGGTTTAGTCGAAGCATGTCTTCTCTCCTGTTGTTTGTGGTTCAGGCGAGTCCCTGAATTCTCTGAAGTTCTTGAAGGGGCGGAGTGTCTGCGATCTGGCGCGGCTCCAGCAGCGGCCATTTCACCCCGCGCGGCCGCTTGGCCCGCCGCGAGATGCGGTGCATCTCTCCGGGCGTCGCGATCATGTCGACGAGGATGTCCGTTTCCGAGGGCTGCAGGTTCTCCTGCACGACCTGGCAATCATGGGTCACGGCAATCACGGGCGTCGTTTCGTCCACGAGCCCGAGATCGGTGAACATTCCCCATTCAAGGTCGAAGAACCCGTGGCCCTTGCCGAAGCGCACCCCGTTCAGGGACACCGCCGAGGCGCCGGTGACAAGTAGGTCGAACCTTCCACGCTCGGCGATCTCGGTCAGCGTGATCGGGCGGCCGAAATGCTCCATGCCGTCAAGCCAGGCGGCGTAGAGCTCAGCGCCCTCCGGCACCATGCCGGGTTCCATCAGCAGGAAGCCGCGGTAAATGCCATAGGTGGACATCACGAAGGGCTTCTTCTCGGCAATCAGCCGGCGGCGGAGATCGACCAGGCAGTTGTCCGGTGTGATGAAGGCGAAGCGCGTGTCGCGGTAGGCCGGCTCGGCCACGACCCGCTCGGTCGCAAGCTCGGAGCCTTGGAAATCCGGGATCACTTCGGCGAAATTGGTGTGAAAGCGCGTATCGGGTCTGGCCACGTCCTTCAGCTTCGCCCAGATTTTCTCGCGCATCACTCTTGAGGTTGACATGGTTCCATCCCGGCCGTTTCTTTGTTTCATAACGATGAAACATGAGTTTCATAGGTCAAGCGGAATCTGAGAGGACGGGACGAAAATGGCGTCGAGACTGGTCCTCCTGATTCAGGAAAAAATGGCCCGCCTGACCGTAAGCGAGCGCAAGATCGCCGAAGTTATTTTGAACAATCAGGGGATTATCGAGACCCACACGGCGACCGAACTGGCCGCGATGGCTGGCGTCTCAAAAGCCACCTGTGCCCGTTTTTTCCGCACTTTGGGATACGCTGATTTCGAGGAAGTGCGACTTCAGGCCCGCGATGAACGCAATCGGACCCAGCCATACCGCCCCGCGGAGGACGGGGCCGAGCGTGTGATTCTCGGCCGAGCGATCTCCGACCATCTGGAGCTTGAGTTGCGCAACATCACCCGCAGTTTCGAGGAGCTGCGGTCCGACGTCCTTCAGGAGGTGGTGCAGATGGTCGAGGAGGCGCCACGGGTCTGGTTCCTTGGTTTTGGTGCCGAGGATGGTGTCGCGAGGCTTGGCCGTGCCATCTTCAGCCGGGTTCGTCACGACGTGCACTATTTCTCGGGCATCGGAGAGGACTGGTCTTCCGATCTCGCCATGACCGGCCCGCGCGATGTGCTGATGCTGCTGACACTCGAACCTCGCCCCAAGATCCTGCGCTCCATTCTGAGTTCTGCACGCACCTCGCGGATGCGGATCGTCACCCTGACGGATCATGCCTACCGCGGCCAGGCAGAGCGCTATTCTGATGCCGTCCTGCCCTGTCACGTTGCCAATTACGGCATTGTGCCGACCCACGCGACGATGCTGACCCTCCTCAGGCTGATAACGATCACCTACGCGAGTCAGAACGCCGACGCGGTGCGGCGGAGGGCGGAGATGCTCGACAGCATCCAGGAGGAGCTGGACATGATGGAGTAGGCGGCAACAGGGGCGACAAATCGCGACGGGACACCTTCGGACGGTTTTGCTGATATCCTTCGTTTGCAGCCTAGAGCCGGCCCCGACGTCCCCCATCCTTTCCGTGACATCCGTACAGTTCGGCCGAAATGGGTTCCGCGAAGCTCTGATCGCTGCAATCTCCAAGCCATGTTCTGCACTTGCAGCACTGCGGCATCCGGGCTAAGGGCCTCCGTGATTTCACCGGACCCGGCTTACCCGGGTGGCTCGGCCCGGCGCCTATCCCCGGGACAACCCACCATCACCTCGCCATTCGCGACCCGCGCCAAGCGCTGCCGGACGCGATGCGGGTGGTGCTCGTCGAAGACTGAACAACGCCATGATCAATCCCGCCGCGATCAAGCGCGACTGGTTTTCCAACCCGCGCGCCGATGTGCTCGCCGGCATCGTCGTTGCCCTAGCCCTCATCCCCGAGGCGATCGGCTTCTCCGTTATCGCAGGGGTCGATCCAAGGGTTGGCCTCTACGCCTCCTTCTCGATTGCCGTCATCATTGCCTTCACGGGCGGTCGGCAGGGGATGATCTCTGCCGCCACCGCCTCGGTTGCCGTCGTCATCACCCCCCTGGTGAAAGACTACGGCGTCGAATACCTGTTCGCGGCAACCATCCTGATGGGCGTGTTTCAGGTCATCGCCGGTTTGCTGCGGCTCGACCTCCTGATGAACTACGTCTCGAGATCCGTGGTCACCGGTTTCGTCAATGCGCTGGCGATCCTGATCTTCATGGCGCAGCTTCCCCAACTGACCCATGTCGCGCCAGTGACCTATGTGCTTGTCGCCGCGGGGCTGGCGATCATCTACATATTTCCACGGCTGACAAAGGCGATCCCTTCACCGCTGGTTGCAATCGTCATCCTGACCCTGGTCACTGTTTACGGCCATATCGACGTGAACACCGTGGGCGAGATGGGCAAACTGCCGACCTCCCTGCCCTCCATCGCGCTGCCGCAGGTGCCGTGGACGCTGGCGACGCTGAAGATCATTGCGCCCTATTCGCTGACAATGGCCGCCGTGGGCTTGCTCGAATCCATGCTGACCGCGCAGATCGTCGACGACTTCACAGATACCCCGTCCAACAAGGCGCGCGAGATGCGCGGACAGGGCATCGCCAACTTCCTTACCGGTTTTCTCGGTGCGATGGGCGGCTGCGCGATGATCGGTCAGTCCGTGATCAACGTGAAGTCGGGCGGCAAGACGCGACTGTCGACACTCATTGCTGGCGTGTTTCTTCTGTTCCTGCTCGTCGTACTCAACCCGCTGGTAGCGGTCATCCCGATGCCGAGCCTCGTGGCGGTGATGATCATGGTCTCCATCGGCACCTTTTCCTGGCGCTCCATTAGGGACGTACGGCACCATCCGTGGCAATCTTCCCTAGTGATGCTCGCCACCGTCGTCATCGTTGTCTGGACCGCGAACCTCGCGGCCGGCGTGCTCGCGGGTGTCGTGCTCTCGGGGCTGTTCTTCGCGGGCAAGGTGCGTGGCATGTTCACGGTCGACGCTGCGCTGTCAGCTGACCAGCGCGTCCGCACCTATCGCATTGCTGGGGAGATCTTCTTTGCCTCGGCGGAGCGCTTCGCGGAGGCGTTTGATTTCAAGGAAGTGGTGGACCGGGTGGTGATCGACCTTAGCGCCGCGCATTTCTGGGACATTACCGGCGTCGGCGTGCTCGACAAGACCGTGATGCGCTTCCGGCGCGAAGGGACCGCGGTCGAGATCGTCGGGCTCAACGACGCGAGCGCCTCGATGGTCGAGCGGTTCGGAGTTCACGACAAGCCCGATGCCGACAAGCTTCTTGCGGCGCATTGAGGGAGAGAGACCATGGAGACCATTCTCGCCGCGATCGATGCCTCCGGCTATGCCGCCAGCGTCTGCGATCTTGCCGCCTGGGCCGCCGCGCGGCTGGAGCGCCCGGTCGAACTTCTCCACGTCGTCCAACGGAAGGATGCCGTCGCCGAGCGGCATGACCTGTCGGGCGCGATCGGGCTCGGCGTCAAGTCGACTCTCCTGGAGGAGCTTACCCGGCTCGACGAAGCGGATGCCCGGCTGCAAGTCGAACGGGGCCGCGTGCTGCTTGCCGCGAGCGCAGAGCGGCTTCGCACGGCGGGCGTCAAGGATGTGCGCCCCCTCCACCGCCATGGCGGGATCGTCGAGACGATCCTAGAGCGCGAGGCCGACGCCCGCCTAGTGGTGATCGGCAAGCGCGGTGCCAGTCACGAATTCGCCGCAGACCATATCGGCTCGAAGATCGAGCGCGTCGTACGGGCGAGTGCCAAGCCGATCCTGATCGCCTCACGCGCCGGCGCGACGCCGAAGGTCGCGGTACTCGCCTACGACGGCAGCCCCGCCGCGAACCGCGCCCTCGAACGCTGCGCGAACTCGCCGCTCTTCGCCGGAATGCGGGTGCATGTCGTGGTTGCCGGTGGAGAAGATGCGCGCCACCGGGCGCTGGTCGCTCAGGCCATGGCAGCGCTCGCCGGGCGCGACGTCGCGACCACGCTCGACGCCGGCCGGCCGGAGGCGGTGGTTTCCGACGTCGTCGCAGCCACCCCCGGTGCGATCCTCGTGATGGGCGCATATGGCCATTCGCCGCTCCGGACGTTGATCGTTGGTAGCACCACGACCACCCTTATCCGTACCGTGCGCGTTCCGGTGCTGCTCATGCGCTGATGGGGCGTGGTCACGGGTCAGGGCTGACTTGATGGAAAGATCATGTGATGGCCAGGCTACCCGTTTCCCAGGACAAACTCATCCTACGGTCGTTTGGGGCGAATGTTCATTGGGTTCTAATCGAACTCAGGTGAGCTCCACACCGAGCAGATTGGAAGCCTCTCCAAGGAACCTGTCGCGCTCTAGAAGGATCCAGCGCAGGAAATTGCGCATTGGGCGGCTCATTGTTCGTCCCGCGGGCCATACCAGCCGAAAGCCGTAGGAGTATTGGACGATAAAATCCGGCCCCAATGGTGCCACCAGCCGACCGTCCCTTAAGTCGTTGAATGTCTCAGACAATCCGCAAAGCACGAGGCCTTCTCCTGCCAGTGCAACCCGGTAGCCAGCAACATGCTGAACCGGAGCTTTGTCCTTTTTCGTGATCGAATGTCGCGCCAGCAACTCCGGCCATCCGACCCAAGCAGGATCGGTAGTCATGTCGTGGACACGATAGAGCGGTACACCAGTCAAATCCTTCATCTCGGGATGCACATCATGTCGTGAAGCGAAATCGGGTGTGCAAACGGGCAGAAAACAATCCATTAAAAGGACTTCGTACTCGTACTCGGGACCCGGTTCCGGAGAGAAGCGAATGGCCATATCCACGTCGCTGTTGAAGAGATCGACATAAGCATCTGTGATGTCGTAGCTGACCTCGACGCCCGGATACTTACGGTGGAAGCCTGGCATGCGCTCGGCAAGCCAATCATCAAGCATGAAGTGCGATGTCGCGATGCTGAGCCTGCCTGTATCGCGGCCCTTGGCTAGGTTGGCGAGCGCATCGTCCAGATGGGCAAAGCCGACCGTCAGGCCGGCGGCGACCGATAGGGCTTGTTCGGTGGGCTTCGCGCCGGCTGGAAGCCGATCGAACAACTTGAGGCCAAAGTAGTCCTCCAGCCCCCTGATCTGGTGTCCAACGGCCGCCACGGTCACACCAAGCTCTTCAGCCGCCGCGGTGAACGTACCCGTGCGCAGGATCGCCTCGAGTGCGCGCAAGCCATTGAGGTGCGAAAGCTTCATGGCGGGAACCATAGAAAAACTTGTGTCCCCTGCAGAATAACTGACCTGACGTTTCGGCAAAGCGATGAAAAGCTCTGCCTGGCAAAAATGGAAAGGAAAGGCGCAATGAAACGCTACGTCATAGAACGCGACATCGTAGGAGTTGGAGCCTTGAGTGACGAGGAACTCGCCGGGGCTGCGAAGACCTCCAATGCGGCTCTTTCCGAATTGGCACCGCAAGTGCAATGGGAGCATTCCTACGTCGCCGGAGATAAAACCTTCTGCATTTATCTCGCCGAGGACGAGGATGCGATCCGGCGCCATGCCGAGATCAGCGGCTTCCCCGCGACGAAGATTACGCCGGTCTCCGGCATCATCGACCCGACGACAGCAGGCTAGTCAGGGGCGAAAACACAATCTTGTCGAGCGGGTGGGACACCAAGTTCAGCGTCAACTGCCGCAAGAGGAGGAGTGCAATGGGCAAGTGTGAATTATTGAAGGTCGCGACAATCGCCGTAACGTTGGCCGGCACAACGACAGCGGGTCGGGCCGATACCAAAAACCCATTCGCCGACGCGGTGAGGGCGGCGAATGCCCGCTTCCAGGATGTCGCGGTAGCGGTGAAGGAGGGTTATTCGCCGATCCCCTGTGACAGCGCCCCGGCGGGTGGAGGCATGGGCATTCACTACGTCAGCGGCATGCACCTCAAGGACAAGGCGCTCGACATAGCCCACCCGCAGGCAGTGATGTATGAGCCCCAGCCCGACGGATCGCTGAAACTGATTGCCGTCGAATACATCACGTTCAAAGGCCCGGCCTCCATCGGTGGACACCTGATGAACTTCAATGGCGCGCCGAACAGCTACGGCTTGAAGCCATTTTACGAGATCCATGTCTGGGCATGGAAGACTAACCGGCGGGGGACGTTCGCCGACGATAACCCCGACGTTTCCTGCGACCACATGCCGATGCCTGCGAAATAGCCTAGGCGCCGATAGGGCCGCGCCGCCGTCTGCGCCCCGAGGCTCGCGCTTAACGTTAAGGGGGGCCAGCTAGCCGCAGAGACTAGCGCGCGGCCCTAAACTAACGTTAGGCAACGAGGGGCATCATCGCCCTCCAAACGTAGCGGGCGCCGCGAGCCGAAAATCCCCTAACATTGGGACAGGACGTCCGCTACTGAGGTAGGCTTCGGCAGGACGGCCTTTGGAGCCTGTCACTCCGCAGATGGCTCCGAAGCCATCGAAATGCATGACCAGTTTGTTTCATCGTGAAAGATGCGTATCGTGCAAGTCGGATACGTCCGGCAGGGCAAGTCGACGACGGTAGGCTGCATTCGCCGGGCTTCAAGAGATTGTACTGCGGTCTTAGACGGCTTCCCCGTCTCAGTCGATTGACCAGACAGCGCGATGTTGTAGCGTGATTATGCGCTCTTTGGGAGCAACGCGTGTGGGCTTCTCACGCTGCAAGAAGTTTTCGGAATCTGCCGCTTTCACACCACGCGCCGGGTCGTTCTTGCTTGGTCTGCGCAGGCCCCGTGGGGCCGCGCGTCGGCAAATCCCCGCGCTGCCCGCAGAGCAGGCCGGCCTTTAGGAAACACAGCTTTGAATAGCTATTTTGCGGATAGCTGGCCGATCACGAGGAGCTTTGCGACAGAACCGCCGCTCGTCATCCCATCCCTGACGACGGCAAGGCGTTCCTATCTCGGCCATTTAGCGGGGGCTGCATGCTCCTATAGCTGCCGTGGGCTGCATCCCACTCTGTGGTTCACCCTGGTGCGAAGGGTTGAAGGGTAGCCATCCGGGTTAAGGTCCGGAAATCGTCGCGCTCAGACCTCTTTGGCGTCCGTCGAGGTTGCGTGCGCCTCTTTCACAACCCTTTCGAGCAGCGAGTCATATATCGGTTCCGTGCGCAGCAGGTGAACGACGAGCATCGACGTGAAGCAGGCCGCCAGCATCGGCAGCAGTGTGGTAAAGGCGGCCGTCATTTCCGTAACCAGAATGATCCCTGTCACCGGGGCCTGCACGATCCCGGTGAACAGTGCGGCCATGCCCACGACGGCGAAGGCTTCTGGCTCGATGCCGAGATGCGGGAACAGCACTGCGGCGGCCGCGCCGAAGAGCAGGCCGAGTTGGGCGCCAAGGACAAGAAGCGGTGCAAAGAGCCCGCCGGGCGTGCGCGCGGCATAGGAGATGGGACCGAGCAGGAACCGGATTACGAAGGCCAGTGGGATGGCGCTGTAGACGACGCCGCCGGCCAGCAACGTCTGGCTGATGTTATTGCCGCCGCCGACCAGATTGGGCGTGAACCAGCCGACGGTCCCGACGAACGCGCCGATAATGCCGGCCTTCACCACCACCGGGACGCGCTTGAACTTCGCCGTGAAGGTCTGTGCGCCAAGAACGATGCGGGTGTAGCAACTCGCTACAACCCCCGTGACTGCCCCAAAGATGATGTAGAGAAACCATGTGGCGTCTTCTGCGTAAGGGAGTGGGCCCGTGGCGGAGGCAGTATGCGACAGGATCACGACCTGGAAGTCGGGCGCGTCGCCGAGAAACAGGCGGGAGACGAGGATCGCCGTCGAAGAGGTCGCCAGCGCCACGATCGTCATGCGCGGCTCGAACCTGCGCACGAGTTCCTCGAGCACGAAGACGGCCCCGGCAATCGGGGCGTTGAAGGCGACGGCGAGGCCGGCCCCGGCGCCCGCAGCGAGCAGAAAACGCAGTTCTTCCGTCGAGTGTCGGAAGAGTTGGCCGACGAGGTGGGCGACGACGGCTCCCATCTGCACGCTTGGGCCTTCGCGGCCGAGCGCAAGCCCGCCGCCGATGGCGGAGAGACCGCCGATGAACTTGACCGGCAGCAGACGCGGCGGCGTCGGCGGCAACTCGCCATTAAGCGCGGCCTCAATCTGGGGAATGCCGCTGCCGGAGGCATGGGGCGAAAAACGATGCACAAGCCAAGCGCCCAAGGCAGCGGCAGCGGCGCTTCCCAGCAGGAGCGCGATGAAGCCTAGTGCATGGGCGTCGTGCCCGCGGGCTATCATCTCGCTGCGGAAGACGTCGGCCTTGTCGAGGGCGATCCGGAAGATCGCGTCAACCAAGCCCGCCCCTGCGCCAACAACCGGCGCAAGAAGCGAGACGAAGAGGAGACGACTGAGGCTTCGGTCAGCTGGTAACGGATTGTGTAGCGCCTCTTCGTTTTCTGGTTCGTCTCTCTCGCTTTCCGGAGGAACCTTATCGTCCTGCACAGGGGACCCGAATCTTTCAAAGCAACGCAGCAACAACGCTGCCAATTGCCACGCAACGCTGTCACATCAATCGCGATCACGGAAGGAAAAGTTTGGCAATTTCCGTTCCCTGCTGGCATCAGATCGTGCGCGTCCCAGAAGATGAGAACTCAAATTTTCTTGGTAGACCAAGTGACTAGTCTCACTTTTCTTCCCTGCCGCGAAACCCGGAGCTTTCAGTACCAAAAATCCGGCAGGATGGCGGATGGAATTGATATATGGCAGCAGTGTGGAGTGAGCCTCTCGGGCTAGACGTTGGTCAGGCGGCGGTTTTGACCGGCTGCCGGTGCTATCCCTCCATAGTTCGCAGGTCCTCGCGTGTATCGGCGCCTCGCGTCAGCTAGCGAGCCATGTCTGAAAGCGCCCAATCAGTGCAGGCCCATGCGCGGACCAGAACGATGCGCTTTTCGCGATCGACAGCTTCAGATGATCCGGAGATGTTGGCAGGTACGGCATCATCTTGATCTTGGTATTTTTGTAATAGGTGATGTCCGCCATCTGCGCGAATGACGATTTCCGAGCCGGCGAGTAGGCGATGTAGCGCGCCTGTTCAGCAAGGCTCTTGGTGGAGGTCGAGAACCGAAGGAACTCCATCGCACGCTTCTTCCGGTCCTTCGGCAGGATCGCGGGAACCACCCAACCATCCCACTCGTAAAGCCCGCCATCCCAGATGAAGCCAAGCGGGTCGCCATTCGCGACGATCGCGTCGAATATCCGGCCATTATAGGCCGAGGCAATGGTTACCTCGCCCTGGGCCAGCATCTCCTGCGGCTGGGATCCTTCGCTCCACCACATCGCATGCGGCTTCAACGCGTCGAGCTTCTTGAACGCGCGGTCCACGCCGGCCGGGGTCGCCAGTACGTCGTAAATCTTATCCTTGGCCACGCCATCGGCGTAGAGCGCCCATTCCAGGTTGCCGGCCGGGATCTTTTGCAGGCCGCGCTTGCCGGCAAACTTGGCCACGTCAAAGACGTCCTGGACAGACCGCGGGCCGCCGTTCGGGAAGGCAATTTTGTTGTAGCAGAACATCGTGTTGTACGAGATTGTCGAGACGAAGCCGCCGGACTTGTCGTCGCCGCCGCTGAGCGAGCCTTTGGTGAAGTCGTCCCAGGCGGGCGTCCCGTCGGGCGCCCGGTCGAGGTCCTTGTCCCAGACGATTTCCTGCAGCAGCCTCTGGCTGTAGAGCCGGTTGGCATCCGCCTGCAGCATGTCGACGATATCCCAGCTAACCCAACTGGCGTTGCCGCTCTGCTCCTGTGCGGTGATGAGCGCCGGGCCGTTACTCGATTTCTCGATATTTCTGAAGTTGAAGCCGGTCTTCCGCCTATAGGGCTTCTCGTAGGCGTTGATCTGGCTTGACTGATAGGCCCCGCCCCACGAGCAGAGGTTGATTGTCGCTTCGGCTGCCATCGCGCGGCGCACGCCGATCAGCGAACCCAGAGACGAGAGCGAGACCAGCCCGGCGGTTGAGGCACCGAGCGCCAACAGGTCCCGGCGCGAAACCGGAAGTGTCCCGCTGTTCGGCGTCCTTGTTTTCTTTGCCATGTCGCGCTCCATGCTCTGTCAGCGTCTTTGGTTGCTCTCCCCGCGCCAGTACTTGGTTGGCCTCCCAATGCAGCGTTTGATCCCCTTCCATGATGGCACATCGGATGTTTAGCGATGCCTTCGATCCTACTGGTCGCGGGAGAACGCGCGATCAGAACACCAGCTCTACGTTGTTGCCGGTGAGTCTGTTACAGGCCTTCCCAACGACCTCCGAAGTCAATGACAGGGAGACGGAGGCGCTATTCACCGCAATGGCCGTGGGTTGCAGGCCGCGCGGACCGTCGAATGAATTCAGCAGGTAGCGGCAAGCGCCGAATGGCAAGCTGTGCCAGTCGACAGCATATGTCGCTTTGCCAGACCCGGTCACGGTTATGCGGGTGCGGAAGGGTGAGTATATTGCCTTCCCGTCCGGAGTGAAGTCTCGCCTGCGGAGCTGACTGTAAGCCTTCACGACGGACACGAGATTGCCTTTGCGGTAGGCGTTTTTCGAAGAAAACGCCAAGTTGATTGCGCCGACAATCTGGGCCTCATCAACACCAACTGCCGAATAGTTGAAACCCCCGAACAGAACCGAGTAGGTCCACGCCATCCCAATAACAAAGCTCGCCACCAGGATGGCAATGAGCGTGCGGCCGATAGCGGCACCGGGACCGGGCTCGTTGTCCAGGTTTTGTTCCTTGCCGAGCGCGCCCTTGGCCTGGGCCGCTCTTGTGGCGATGCCTCCGGACATGGATGGTGGAACGAAGGATCGGTTGGAGGTTTCCATCAAGGCGGCTCCTGCTTCTTCCGTGCGCCATTGTAGCAGAGTGCCGCGAGCAGTTCTGCGGGTCCGCGCCCTAAAAGGCGGACCACGGGAGGGACTTGTCGGCGGTTAGATCGAGATCAGCTGCTGGCGACGCGCGAAGGGATCCCGACCTTAACCGTCGTTGGTACCTTTGGCTGCATTTCGATAGCTTGTTATCCCCCACCGTTGGCGTCCAACCGCGACACCACCCAACGACCAACTACTCACAGAGCCTGATCGAAAATCCATGAGCCGCCAGAGGCCAAGGCTTTGCGCCGAAAGAGACAGCGCTTTGAGCCTAGTCCTCCTGCGCAGCTAGCATGAGTTCGTCCGGCTGAGGTTTGTAGATCACGCCGAGACGGCCAAGTTCATCTTCGATGAAGACGATGCCCTTCCCTTCGAAGAATCTGCGAAGGACCCTCAAGGTCCGCGTCGATATCGCACCACGCTCCAAGCGAGAGAGCGTGTTTCTATGTAGTCCCGTCAGATTTTGAAGTTCCGGGTTTTGGATCCCGAGTAGCGCCTTAGCCATTCTGACTTGACGAACAGTGATCATGCTCGATTGAATTTGGTGCCGACTGAACATTATGTTTGCCTTTAAGTGAAGTTCCTGCCATGAGGCCCAGTGCCGCGCCTTCGGGGGGCGAGGCGGGACGGAAGAGGATCAGGTGGACGGGGCAGGGCATCGCGGTGACAGGTTGCATTTGTGTGAAGGCGGAAATGCTCCACTTCTAACACGTAGGACAGAAAATACATGTCACTGTCTGGATACAGCCGCAAACCGCAGGGCGATTGGTCAAAAGACCCGAGCTGGAACCATCGCGGCTGCGGTTAGAGGCTCAACGCGAACTCCAACGCGGCACTGTCTCGTTCGGTTTTCAGCACGAAATAATCATAGCAGCAGCACAGCGTCGGAAGGGCGGCGTTGTGTCAAATGCCCGAGGCAAGAATCCCTAGCTTGCCATGTCTGAGCTGCTCGGGATCCTGCGCCAGTCTTTAGGGCCGCTGGCGAGCCTGCTTGACGATCCGGCTATGATCGAGCTGTCCGCAAACTCGGATGGCCGGATCTTCGCGGAGAGGGCAGGGGCGCCGCCGGTTCGGGTGGGTGACCTCGGCGCGCGCGCGCGCGAACAGATTGTCCGGACCTGCGCAACCAGCGCGGGCACGCCCGTTACGGCAGCCACCCCGATCGTCTCGGCCAAGGTGCCGGAGCTTGGATACCGCTTCGAGGGACTGATGCCGCCGGCGGTGGACACGGCGGCGTTCTCGATCCGGTTTCACGGCGCTCAGGTGCGCGCGCTCGACACCTATGTCGCGGATGGGACCATGACCGAGGCGCAGGCGGATGCTCTAAGGGGTGCGCTCGAAGATCGGCAGAACATTGTCGTGGCCGGGGGCACAAGCAGCGGCAAGACCACGCTCCTGAACAGTCTCCTGAGGGAGCTGGGCAATCTTGCGCCCGCGGATCGGCTGGTGGTGATCGAAGACACCCCGGAGCTGAAGGTTACGCATGAGAACGCTGTCTTCCTACGCTCGACCGTGGCGGCCGACGCCACCCGGCTTCTGGCCAGCACACTGCGCCTTCGCCCGGATCGCATCGTCGTTGGCGAGGTCCGGGACGGGGCTGCGCTCGCTCTACTGAAGGCCTGGAACACCGGGCATCCGGGCGGGGTCACGTCTCTTCACGCCAGTGGGGCCGAGGATGCTCTGATCCGGCTCGACCTGCTCGTGCGCGAAGCCTCCGCACAACCGCTCCCGCAAGTCATCGGGAGCGCAGTGGATCTGGTCGTCTACCTCGAGCGCGCTCGGGAGGGACGGCGGGTCCGATCAATCATTCAAGTGAAAGGATACGGAAATGGGACTTTCCACACGCAAGCCGTGGCATGAGCGGGTCGCCGGGCCGGGCCGCTATGCGGCCGCCTGGGTGACGACGGCACTGCCCGCCATGGCCTCGACCACCGGCACGGGCATGCCTTGGGACAGCCCGATCCAGACGCTCGTCAACAGCATCAAGGGCCCGGTCTCCTTCGGCTTTGCATTCCTCGGCGTCGTCCTGCTCGGCGTGCGCTGGATCTACGGCGGCGAGCTGGGAGCGGCGGCGAAGATGCTCATGACCATTGTCATCGGCATCGCCCTTCTGAGCGGGGCCACGGGTGTCCTTGCCACACTCTTCGGCCTGACCGGCGCCACCCTACAGTAGGATAGGAGATAGCGATGTTGCTTCGGCCCAGCCTCTGTGTGGCTCTTGCCGTGGCTTGCCTCGGCGGGCCCTTCTCTGCCTCCGCGTCGAGCCTGAAGACGGAACGGCAAGTTGACAAGCTGGCGGCGCAATGGCGGGGCGGCGACGGTGCGGTGGCCCATGGGCCGGCCGGCGCCGTGGCGATGATGTATGGCGAGACGCAACCGGTCCTGCAGTGCAAGCCGCTCAATATCTGCGCGATCCGCCTCCAGCCGGGCGAGCGGCTGACAGAAGCTCCGACCGTGGGCGACAGCGTGCGGTGGAGCGTCCAGGTGCGGGCGGGCGATGTGGGCGGGCTTCAGACCGTCTATATCGTGGCCAAGCCCGACACCACGGCCCAGCGGACGAGCCTCTTTCTCGTCACCGATCGCCGGGCCTACAGCATCGAGCTGGTGCCGAGTTTCCGGGGCTATACGCCGCTTCTGTCGTTCAAATACCCCGGCGATATCGAGGCGGAGAACAAGGCGCGCGTCGTGGCGATGCGGCAGGCGGCCGAGGTGCGCGCGGCGGCCAGGACCGCCCATAGCCTCGTGGTCCAGGGCTACGAGATCCCGGCCGCCAATCTCGACTTCAACTACACCATCAAGGGCCACGCCGCCTTCCGGCCGGCGCGCATCTTCAACGATGGCCACAAGACCTACATCGACCTGCCACCCGGCTACGCGGGCGATATGCCGGTCTTTCTGGAACTGGCCGGGCAGGGCAGGGGAAAGGGAGCGATCGTCAACTACCGGATCGCCGGCCAACGCTACATCATCGACAAGGTGGTCACCTCGGGCGAGCTGACTGTCGGGGTGGGCGGCCAGACCGAGACGATCCGCTTCACGCAGGGAGGGCACTGAGATGCAGCTCTCGCTTCGCCCCGCCGCGCTGATCCTCGCTGCAGCCTGCCTGACGGCACTTGGCGGCTGCGCCAATGCCCCTACCACCGATGCTCCCGGCCAGGAGGCGGCCAAGCTCACGAAGACGCAGGAATGCGCGGTGGGCTACGATCTCTCGCGCCAGATTTACCGGCAGGCCCGGGTGGATGGAACGATCCTTCATGTCCCCAAGGACCTCGGCCCCTGCGGGCAATATGCGATCCACTACCTCCGGCTCGCAGGCTACGCGGTTGTCGCGGATGGCTCGGGTCAGAACGCCTTCACGGTCGATACCTACGTGCTCGACGGCGGGGAGGGGTTCGTTGCGACGGCAACGCTCCCCAGCCTGAAGGTGACGCGGGCCTATCGCCCCGGCGATGGCGGCGTCTATGCGCTCTCGCCCGCCTCGGTCATCAAGACGCCGGTCGAATGATGGGCACGCCGATCAAACGGAGCCTCCATGCGCCGGTCCTCTGGGCCGGCGTGGAGCGGGTGCCGGGCATCGTTCTGGTGATGCTCTGCCTGACGCTCACCTTCGCGGCGGTGATGCTCGGACCCATCTGGCTGATCCTCGTTGCCATTGCGGGCTTTCTCGCGGGCTGGTCGGCGCTGCGCGTGCTCGCCGAACGCGAGCCGATGTTCTTCCAGGTCGTTCCTCGCTGGCTCTTCCGGCGGGCCGATATCTACAGGGCGGTGCGCAACATTGACGACAAGTAAGAAGACCTTCGCCGAAGAACTGAACTGGTACGGCCTCGTCGCCGAGGGCGTGGTCCTTTGCAAGGATGGCTCGCTCCTGGCCGGATGGCACCTGCGCGGGACGGACACGGAGTCGCTGGCGCTCGATGTGATTGATGGCCGGACAACCGCCTTCGCCCGCTCCATCGCCGAGTTCAAGACGGGGGAGGCCTTCTGGATCGACCTCGCCCGACGCCCGCTTAGGACCTACGCGACCAATGAGCGCGACTTCCCCGTGCCTGTCCTGCAGGATCTCGAACGCGAGCGCGCAGACTACTTCCGGCAGCGCGGCGATGAGAACTACGCCAATGCCCTGACCCTCGTCTACCAGTGGCAGCCCCCGGCGGGGCCTGCGAGCGTGGAAGAGGCGATCGATGCCTTCAAGGAACGCTGCTGGTCCGTCGAGGGGCGCTTCGGCAGCCTCTACCGGCTAAAGCGCATGGGGCTGATCGAGGCCGAGATCGACCACCACGGCAGCCGCGTCCAGTTCGATGAACTCGTGGGCCGGCTCTCCTCGGGGATCTCGGGGCGGTTCCGGCGCGTGAGCGTGCCGCAGATTCCGGTCTATCTCGATGTGATCCTCGCGCCGGAATGGGAGCATGAGACGCCGCGGCTCTTGCCGATGGTGAGCGGGCGGCCTGCGGCCTTCATCGCGATCGACGGCTACCCTTCGGAAAGCTCCCCAGAAATGCTCGCGATGCTGGAACAGCTCGCCTTCGAGTATCAATGGACGACGCGCTTCATGCCGCTCTCGGGCAACAGCGCGCGCAACGAGATCGGCAAGCGGGTGCGGGCCTGGGGGCAGGGCAAGACCAGCCTGCAGGGCCAGCTCAGCCGCAACGGCGCGGGTGTTGTCTCAAGCTTCACCGCTTCCATGGAGGCCGAGGCGCAAGAAGCGCTCTCCGACGTGGACAGCGGCGATCTGCGCTACGGCTTCTTCAACACCACGCTCGCGATCTTCGGCGATATTGGCGACGAGGAAACGGCGGTGCGGCGGCGCGCCAATGCCGTGATCGAGGCGCTTGGCGAGCTGGGCTACGGCGCGCGGCTGGAGACTTACAACGCCTTCGAAGCCTTCCTCTCGGTGCTGCCCGGGCATCGGAAGGAGAATGTCCGCCGCGGAGTCCTCTCGGCCAAGAACTTCGCAGACCTGATCCCGATCGGGAGCGTCTGGGCAGGCGAGCCGCAGAACCCCTGCAACAAGTTCCCTGCGGGGAGCCCGGCGCTGCTGCGCGCTCGGAGCCGGACGGGCGAGCCGTACTTCTTCAACCTCCATTCCAAGGATGTTGGGCATACGCTGATCTTCGGGCCGACAGGGGCGGGGAAGTCGGTCCTGCTTGGACTGATCGCCTCGAACTTCCTCAAATACAGTGGCGCGCAGGTCTTTGCTTTCGACAAGGGCCGCTCGATGCAGGCGCTCTGCCTTGCGGTCGGTGGCGAGCATCACCTCCTCGGCGAAGAGGGGGCAGGGCTCGCGCCCATGCGCGCGATCGGCACGCTCGGCCGGTCCTGGGCGGAGGAATGGATGCAGACCCTAGTCCGGCTGGGCGGGGTGGAGCTGACCCCGGCGCGGCGGCGCGAGATCACAAGCGCGCTCGCGATCTTCGGCGGGGTCGAAGGCGACGGCATGGCGACCTTCGCCACGATGGTCCAGGACGATGACGTCAAAGGCGCGCTGGCGCCCTACCTCACGGGCGGGGCCTATGACGGGCTCCTGAATGCCACTGAGGACTCGATCCGGCTTGCGGGCTTCACGGTCTTCGAGACGGAAAAGCTCTTCGAGGTCAACGAGGCCATCGGGCTTCTGACCATCGACTACCTCTTCCGCATGATTGACAAGCGCCTCGACGGTCGGCCGACGCTGATCATGCTCGATGAGGCCTGGTCCTACCTCGGCCATGACGTGTTCCGCGCCCGGATCAAGCAATGGCTGCGGGAGCTGCGCAAGCGCAACGCCAGTGTCGTGATCGCCACGCAGTTCATCGGCGATGCGGTCAATTCCGAGCTGTCCGGGGCGCTCCTGCAGAGCTGCCGCACGCGGATCTTCCTGCCCGACCCGGCCGCGAAGTCGCGCGAGTCCCTGGCCTTCTACCAGGCCCTCGGTCTCGCGGAGGCCCAAATCGATCTCGTGGCCGGGATGCAGGAGAAGCGCGACTACTACGTCATCAAGCCGGAAGGCCGGCGGATCGTGGACTTCGCGATTCAGCCGCGCGCGCTCGCGCTCCTCGGGGCGACGGATGCCGAGGATAGCGCGCTGGCGCTTGAGATGGCCCGCTCAGGAGACGGCCAGTGGTGGCGGAACTTCATCGACAGGAGGGTTACGACACATGGCTGAACCAGGACGGACCGCGCAGGGAACCGCCGCGCTGATCGCCGTCGCCTGCCTTGCGCTGGCAGGGCAGGCGGAGGGCGCCCCCAATCCCCTCGTTGCGACGGAGCCGACGCAGCTCGCGAACAACGCCGAACTGGTCGATCTCGCCGGAAGCTCAACAAAGCAGATCGCGCTTGAGGCCAAGCAGCTCACGCAACAGATCAACCTCGTTGCGGGCCAGCTCAAGGCCTACAAGAACATGCTGCAGAACACGGCCAACCTGCCGAAGACGGTCTGGGGCGATGTGACCGGCAGCCTCTCGAAACTCCGTGGCGTCATCCAGAGCGCCAATACTCTCGCCGCGCAGGGGGCACAGCTCGACACGCTCCTAAAGAGCAACCTCGTCAGCGATCCGCTCTATCAGTCGAGCCCGCTCTCGCAGGCGAACTACAGCCAGCGCTACGATCAATGGGTGCAGGACAGCCAACACGCGCTGACCGGCGTGCTCTCGGCCAACAAGGCCACGATGCAGGACGTCGGCACGGAAAGCTCGCTGATCAACACCATCCAGACCCAGGGCCAGTCGGTGCAGGGCCAGGTGCAGGCCATTCAGGTCGGCAATGAACTCGCCGCCTCGACCGCCCGGCAGCTCGCCTCGCTTCGGGCGCTGACGGCCGCGCAGAACGAACAGACCTCGGTCTTCCAGGCGCGCTGGCTCGCGCAGGAGAACGCGGGCGAGGTGCAGGACGAGAACATCAAGAACACGCCCCCGCCGGACTTCGGTCACTGGGACCTGAAGAAGGCCATCATGGGCGATGGGGGCAGCAAGTGATGCGAGGCCGTCGTTCAAGCCTCCCGGTCCTGGCCCTTGGTCTCGCGGCGGCCATTCTTCTGAGCGCCGCACCGGCCGAGGCGGCGGGCAGCCTGACGACCCCGGGCACGTTCATGAACATCCCGACCCTCTACCAAGAGGCGGTCGCAGGCGTCGGAGCAAACCTCGCCTCCTATGCCCGCAACCTCATGGCGCTTCTGGCACTGATCGAGCTTGTCTGGACCATCGGGCGCATCGTCGTGACCGGCGGAGATCTCGGCGAGATGCTTTATGCGGTCATCTCCCGGATGCTCATCATCGGCGCCTTTGTCTGGCTGACCGACGCGCTCCCGCAATATGGCGGCATGGATACCTTCGTCACCGACTTCGCGTCTCGCCTCTTCTCGGTCTCGACCGGCGACACCACCGGACCGATCGATCCGGGTTCGGTGCTGCACATCGCCGTCTCCTCGGGGCTCGAATTCTACAAGGCGGCTACGTTGGGAAATACTCTGGCAGCAATCATGATCATTCTCGTCAACACCGTGATCGGGGCGATCGTGGCGGCGTTCATGGTGCTGGCCTATGTCGAGATCCACATCCTCTTTGCCGGTGGGATCATTGCACTTGGCTTCGCGCCCTGGGGTGAGACGCGGGTACTTGCCCGCAACTTCCTCTTTGCGGCAATCGGCAAGGCGTTGAAGCTCTTCGGTGTCCTTCTGGTCGGCACAGCCACGATGACCGTGTTGCAAAAGGTCATTGGAGGGAGCGACTGCGTAACCTGCCTGGCTGGCCCGATCATGATGAAGGCCTTGCTCACAACGGCCGTCCTCGTGGTCGGTGCGATCATCATCATCTTGGTGCCGCCCGCGCTGGAGCACATCGTCATGTCGGGTCCTGGGTCCCGTTCGGGGATGAGCAGTGTCGGCGCTTTCGCGGGCGGACTTGCCGGAGGCGCGATCGGCGTCGCAGCCACCAGGACCGCCGGCGGCGTGGCCCGGACGGCCGCCGCCGGCTTCGGCGCGATGACCTCGGCCCCGTCGAAGGCCCAAAGCAACATCGCGGCGCTGGCCGCGAACGCAAAAGCCAATGCAGGTAAGGGAGAGGGATCGTGAGCGAGGAATATTTGCGCGCGCGGAAGGAATGGGACGATCGGTTCCTCGGCCAGCAAAAGACCGTCCGGTTGCTCGTGGCGCTTTCAGGGGGCTCGCTCCTGATAGGCGCGATGGGCCTTGGCTTCGGAGCCTGGGCGAGCGTCAACAGCCGCTTCGTTCCCTATGTCGTGGCTGTCGATAAGATCGGACACACGGTGGTCGCGCCCTCCCCGAAGGTGGTGAGCGGCTGGCCACCCGCGGTCATTCGCCGCGAGCTCGCCGACTTCGTGGTGAACCTGCGCACGATCACGCCCGACCTCGCCGTGCTGCGGCGGCAAGCGAATGAGGCGGCGGCCCATCTGCATCGGGATGCGCCGGCCTTCCAGATGATCGCGGAATACTTCCACACCGCCGGGCACTCGCCGATTGAGGAGGCGAAGACCAAGACCGTCTCCGTCGATGTGTCGAGCGTCAACCACATCGGCGGGTCGAGCTGGCGCGTCGAATGGACGGAGACGACCTACGGGCGGCAGGACGCCCGGCTGCTCGGCCGGCACAACTACGTCGCCACGATGATCGTCACCCTGTCGCCGGTCCACAGCGCGGCTGCGCTGCAGAGCAACCCGCTCGGCCTCTTCATCCAGGATATCGATATCGAAGAGGTGCATGTGTGACCCGCAAGCATGTCGCCATGGTCGCGTTCCTCGGCTCGCTCGCCGTCTTCGGGCTCTTGATGTTCGCGCTCTTCCACAGCAGCCCGGATACGCAGGCGGCCGCCTCGGCCGCGCCGGCTGCCCAGCCGAAAAGCGGCGGGCCGACTGCCTCGTCCAGCTCGCTGATGGGAGATAGCAGCGGCCATGGCATGGTGGCGGATCAGGGCCAGACCACAATGCCCACCGCCACCAAGTCGGGATCGATGAGCACCAGCGTCTCCGCGAATGCCAAGCCAGATATCTACGCGCAACACGCGCGGGACATGGAGAAACAGCGCCTAGCGGAGGAGCTGAGTGAGGCCGCGAAGACCGAACAGAAACGGGTCCTCGCCTATGACTCGCCGCTCAGGAAGGGGAACTATCGCCCGTCGCTCGCGACCGCCGGCAATGGCGATACCGCGCGGACCAGGACCGAAGCCCCCGCGACGACCCCGGCCGCCAATGTCGCCGCCCCGTCGCGCGAGGCGAGGGCCGCGGGAACGGCACATCCTCACGCCGAGGGACAGGACATGGCCGCCGTCCAGCAATCGGCCGGTCCCGATGTGGGCTATCTCCGCTATGGCCGGATCGCGCCGCGCTCGCCCGATGAGATCAAGAAGGGCTCTGTGATCCCGGCCGTCCTGCTCACCCCAATCAACAGCAACCTGCCGGGGAATGTCACCGCCCAGGTGAGCGAGAATGTCTACGACAGCAAGACGGGCGGGACGCTGCTGATCCCGACCGGGAGCCGGCTCTTCGGGACCTACAGCGCAAACGTCAAATACGGGCAGGACCGCGCGGTGGTGCTCTGGTCTCACCTGATTTTCCCGGACGGCTCGACGCTACTCCTCGAGGACCAGATGGGCACCGATGCTTCGGGCCAGAGCGGGTTCCACGATATTCGACAGGGGAACTTCCTCCGGATCCTCGGGGCGAACTTCCTCTTTTCCATCGTCGGCGCCGGGCAACAGGCCTTCGAGGCGCGCCTGCAGAGCGGGATCTCCGGCTCCGCCTCCACCACCTCGGCCCTCGGCAACCTCGTGAGCGGGGCTGCGGGCCTCGCCGCCGGCAATGCCGCAACCTCGGCCGCCGGGGTTTTCAACAACCAGAATGCCAGCGTGGCACCGACGCTGATCATTCGAGCCGGCTATCGCTTCAACGTCCTCTTGGCCAAGGACATCGTTCTGAAGCCGTGGAGAGGTCAATGACGATCCCCTTTACGGACGATCACCTCGCCACCATCGAAGACCTGCGGACCAAGGGCGAGCGCGTCTTCGTCCATCTCGATATCTACGGCCGGGTGATCCGGATCGATCGGCATCCGCCCGGCAACTGGATCGCGCCGACCTACGAGATCGACCGCAATGGTGGGCTCCGCCTATGCTGAGGCGCGGGACGATCCGGAGGGGCCTGGCTCTCGGATTGACGGCGGGCTTCATGGCTCAAGCCGCCCTTGCCGCGCCGCAGTCGGTCCCGAGCGCGAAAGCGCGCGGCCTCATGCGCTTCATTGGCGCCCTCGAAGCTCCCGGCGGCTACGACGACTTCTATCGTGGGGTCTCGTCACCGCCGCCCGCGCCGCTCTCGACGATGACGATCAACTCAGTACTGGCGTGGCAGGCGCGCGTGACAAGGACCTCGCGCTCGGCCGCCGCGGGGCGCTATCAGATCATCCCCTCAACGCTTCGCAAGCTCGTTCGGGAGATGGGGCTGACGGGCAAGGAGGACTTCGACGCGACCCTGCAGGATAGCATGGCGCTCCGCCTCCTGACCGATGCGGGCTGGACCCCGAATGCCGCCCCCACCGACGCGCTCGGCTCGTCGCTCGCAAGGGTCTGGGCCTCTCTGCCGCTCCTGGGCGGCGCCGATGAAGGCCTGTCAGCCTATGACGGCATCGCCGGCAATCACGCTCTGACCACGCCCTCGATCTTTCGCAACGTGCTCGCCCATGGCGACAAGCCGAAGGTTGTGCAGGCGGCGATCCGGGCCTCGGGCAAATCGGTGCGCGTCGAGGACAGTCAACCTGAGCCCCATGCCACGCCGGAGCCCTTCGCCCGGCTTTGGCAGGTGGGCGCGCCCCACGCCTTCGGGGCACGGCAGATCGCCGGTGGCCGTCTCGCGGCCAGCAAGGTTGTCGTCTTCACCAACGATCCCTTCGCGGTCAATTGAAGGGGCGGCGCACATCCCCCGCCATCCTGGCGCTAGAGGCCGAGGCGGCCGGGTTGCGCCGCGCGGGCGAGGAGCGGCTGATCCGGATCGCCGCCCAGCTCAACTTCTTCGAGGCGGTCGTGCCGAATGCGGCTCTGGTCGAGGCGCTGAGTGCCGCGATGCTGCGCCAGCCGCGCGACCCGGCCCGCCCGCCAAAGGTCTCCCTCAACAAGCTCGGCAAACTCAACGACAGGATCCGCATGGCCAGAACACGACAAACGCGGGAAGAACGCGCGCGCGATGCCCGCCGTAAGATCCTCCTCGGCAGCTTTCTGATCTCCGAGTTCGAGTACGATCCGGTGTTCCTAGCAAGGATGCGCTCGAAACTCTCTGACTTCCTCGATCTCCATAGGGACCCGAACGTCCGCGCAGGGAACCGGGAGTTGTTGGCGGATTGGCTGACGAAGGAGACGCCCGGTGAGTGAAGTTGCGGATCGTCTGAAGATCGTTCTCGCGGGCTCGGCGGGTCTTGGCACAGGCGCGGTTGCGATGTGCGGATGGGGCATCGGAGCGGCCCTCGATGCGCGCTACGGCATCTCCATGGGAGGCGCCCTCTGGGGCGCGCTCGGAGCGGGCATTGGCCTGATCTTTCTCGGAACCGTCGCACTCCGGCCGGCCTTCGAGCCGGGGATGTGGCGTCTGGTCCCATCGGTGTCGCTCTCGATGCTCGGAACCACCTTCCTGATCGGCCCGGGGGGATCGAGCGGCTTTCCTCTGGTGCCGCCGGGCAGCCCGTGGAGCATGGAGGCTGCCTGGAGCCTCTTCCTGCACGGCGAGAATGCGCTCACGCCCTTCGGATGGTCCCTCTTCGCGCTCAGCGCCGTGAGCTTCCTGATCGCGGTCGGAGGCCTCGGCTGGACCGCACGGCTCTTCGAGAACTGGCAACGCGAGCTGAGCGGAGGGACGGGCGCCGAGAAATACCGCTCGAAGAGCGGGGTCTTCGGTAATGCCCGCCTGGCGGTTTGGAATGACATCAAGGATTCGGTCGAAATGGGTCGCCGGGACGGCTACCCGATTGGCGAGGATAGTGATCCCCGCAAAAATTCGAAGATCTTCAATCCCGAAAACCCGAAAACCTGGGGCATGGGCGGCAAGGGTGAGTTGATCCGAATGTCCGGAAAATTCCAATCCGGGCATATGTTGGTCTACGCCGGATCCGGCATGGGGAAGACGAGCGCCATTGTAATCCCGACACTTCTCGACTCCGATGTATCGGCCATCACGGGCGACCCTGAAGGCGCCGCGCTCAATATTGTCCGTGGGCCCCGGGCGGCCAGGGGCAAGAAGATCCGCGAGATCAAGGTCGGGCACGGGTTCGACGTGCTGAAGCTGCTCGAACCCTGGCTGCGGGAAGACCCCACCGTCTACGTGGATCTCGCTGAGATGATCGTGGACGAGCACAAAATGAACGAGTCCGATGTTGGGGGGTATTTCAAGCAAGAAGGCATCAATGTCATCGCGGCCCTCCTCGAACACTTCGTCAACGCGCGCGCCGAAAAGCCGCTTGTCGAGGTCATCAAGATCATCGCGAAGTCGCAGGAGAACTTCAAAGACGCGGTTTCGAGGATCGCTCAGAACTATCAAGAGGGGACCAGGACCAATCTCAGCCTCGGCAGCTACGAGAGCGTGGATAGCCGCTTCTACACCAGCTTTTCGAACACTGTGCGCCAGGCGCTCGATTGGACCAAATACCCCGACTACCTAGCCGTCGCCACGGTCGAGCCGGAGGGTGAGCCGGAGATCCTGCATCCAGACACCGATGTGTTCATCACAATGTCCACCAGGGACATGACCCGGTACCCAGGCCTGATGCGGATCATTTTTGGCGCGATTTCCTTCTGCGCGTCGAAGGGGGCTATGGGCGAGCGGCTGGTGATCGTGGATGAAGCGGCAGCACTCGGCCGCATGAAGGTCTTCGAGACAATCCTCCGCGAACAGCGAAAGAAGGGCGTTCGACTGGCGCTGATCTACCAATCGGAGGGGCAGCTTCGGGAGGCCTATGGCCCGGGCGGCGCCGACAGTTGGACGGATGGTGTCGCCGCGCGCCTCTACAGCGGCGTCGAAGCGGGCAGGAACCTGGAAGAGCTGTCGAGACTGATCGGCAACTACACCGCCGAGGTCGCCAGCAACAGCCGCTCCACCTCCGCGCGCGGCTTCGGGATTTCGAGCCAAGGCACCAGCAAATCGGACTCGGTCTCGCCCCATAAGGTGGCCTTGATACCCCCGGACGATCTACGCGCCCTACCGCTGGATGGCTGGCTCATCTTCTTTAGAGGGCTTCGACCCATGGTCATCACGAAGGCGTTCTGGTTTCGACGGAAGGAATGGGTCGCTCTTGTTGAGCGCTTCCGCTAACGCTCCGCATGCAAGGGCAGGGGGATGGATCCCCCTGAACCCGGTCCTCTGCGCGGGGGCAGTGTCCGCTGGTGCAGGCGCAAGTGCGTTCCTCCCGGGCCTACCCCTGACCGGCCTTCTCCTCCTGCCGATCGCGCTTGCCTATACGCCCCGTCGGAAACACAGGCTCGGGATTGGACTCTGCTTTTGCGCCACCATGGGCCTGCAGCTCGTCGGTCTCTTGACTGGATATGGCTTCGGCCTGGAGTCGGTGGTTGTCTGCCTCGCGCTCGTGACGATGCTTCAGGCGCTCGTCATGGCCCTTCTGCCGCCGGTTCTTGCCATGGTGGTGCTGACGGCGAGCCCCGTCTTTTGGGGTCATCCGATTTTCGCAGTCTGGGAGGTGTCGCCGGTCCATGGCGCGGCGGCCGTGACCCTCGGGGCGGGGATCATCGCGCTGCTGTCGATCCGGAGAACAGCTGTCGTAGGGATTTGTCTCTACACCCTCTGCTGGGTGGCGCTGGTCTTCGGGGTGTCGACGTCGGCGAAGAGGGTGCCTATCCTCGGCCTCGCCACTGCATTCACCTCCCGCTCGGTACTGCCGGCGACGGATTGGGGGGGCATCGCCAGAAAGGTCGGCCAAGTGCAAGGGAGAGATCTCCTTGCCGTCGCGCTCCCGGAGAGCACCATCGAGAACGACCGGACGCGAGCGGCTGAATACTTCCGCGGTGTCGCTGACCTGGTCGGGGTCAGCTTTCTGATCGGGGACAGCACAAAGACCGGCCAGGAGATCCTGCTCGTCCGGCCCGACCGCTCCGCCCCCAAGGTCGTATACCGCCAGCGCGTGCCGATCCTTGGCGTCGATTGGATGCCTTGGAAGCGCTCCGGAGCCGTGCCTGACTTCTGGAACAGCGGGGTGAAGCCGGTCGCGCTGGCGCCGGGCAGGACGCTGCGCCTCGGCTTCCTGATCTGCTATGAGAGCTACCTCGCGCTGCCGTGGGCCGAGACCATCGCTGCCGCGCCCGCGGCCGTCGTCGTTGTCGCAAATGATCGGTGGTCGCGGAGGTCGGCTTATCCCCTTGCGGCCTCGAAGATCCGGGCTGCCGCGACGCGTGCATCCGGTGCCGCGATCATCTTTGCTGAGAATCGCTAATAACTAATGCCGTAGTCGGTCCAAGAGGGTTAAAGGGAGCTTGTGAACCGGTGAGCGGTGACCATGTGGGCGATGTCGGCACGCGCATGAACATGGTACGGAGTTCAACTCACTCAGATGTCAAATCGTTGTTTCCCATGTCATGGGATCCAACAATGACGACTGCAGATGGGCTGCCCCAGCGAAGACTCTCCAAAGAACCGCTCCGGGCCAGCACGATTGTCGACCTGATCGGCGTCGGCCCGTCAAAGCATGACGCCTACGAGGGGCGTACAGAGATCAAATACTCTTACATTGATGGGAAAAAGCAGGGTCGGGGCATCGGGCGACGCCTGCTGACTGGCGTCCTAAGACGCGAGCTGGGCCACGTCCTTCCAGATTGCGGTAACTTGGCTGGCAAGAGTCATCGCATCAAATGGTTTTGGTATTATCTCCACTGCTCCGGCCTCGCGCAGCCGCTGGATAACCTCGCCGTCGTCCACGGCAGTGAGAAAGATAGCCGGCGTTGCCTTGAACAGAGGGATCTTCCTAAGTTCCGCCAGCAACTCTGCACCCGTCATCCCTGGCATCATGTAATCAAGCAAGAACACGTCAGGGAGGAAGCCTGGGGCTTGCCTCAGGGCTTCCGCTCCGCTGGCGCTCTGTGCGACGGTGAGGCCGCCGACCAGTTCGAGCGCGAGGTTCGCGACCTCGAGGATATCGGTGTCGTCATCGACATGGAGGATCCGAGGGGCCCGCATTGTAGGTCCTATACGTCGCGCCGATTGGGTTTGGCGGTGGCTGCGTCTCGCCGACACATTTGATCGAGGCCCGTCCATCGGACAGTTCTATTGGGCGGAGGTGTCAGATAAAACACGGGCCAGCTCGAAGAGCCGTCGGCGTTGCTGCTCTGGGATGGAATAGTAGGAGCGCAACAACTCGAGGGCCTCCCTGTCCGTCAGAACATCGCCCTGGACCAAGGCATTAGCCGCCTCGGCCTCCTCCTGACCCGCAAAGAAGAGGTCCACCGGGACCTCCATTGCATTGGCCATGTCCCAGAGGCGGGAGGCGCTAACGCGGTTCGTACCCGTCTCGTATTTCTGGATTTGCTGGAACCGGACCCCAACCTTTTCGGCCAATTGCTGTTGCGTCATGCCGATCTCCCAACGTCGTTGGCGGATGCGCTTGCCAATGTGGATGTCGGTGGGATGGGGCATCGAAAGGTCTTTCTTATTGTTGCATCTGCGGCGGCTTTGGTACGTCGACGTCCTCAAGCCGAAGACCTGGGCTGATGCACCGCTTGTGGGCATCGACCCAACTTTGCTCAGCCCACGATTGAAGGTCGCCATGAAGCGCCCGATCATGCCGTGCAGACGGTTTTCCAACTTGCCCTTGGCAAAGGATGTTCGGCCACCCACAACGTGATGCGGCTTCGGCAAGAGATTACGTGGATCGTTGAGCGATCCTCGGTTGAATAGGCGATTTGGGCGCGGCCCTCGTAACGGGTCGCGCGTGCCACGTATCGGATTCGTGTTCATTTCAGTCACGGCCGGTCGACAAGGTCTTCGAGGTTCAGTGGAGGCTTGCGGCCCGGTATGCGGCGATCATGTCGATTGGCGACTTCGGAACCCGCATGAATACGTCGCAGAGTTCGACCCATTCACATGTCAGATCATCATTCGCGACGTCGCGGGATCCGACAATCACGACTGCGGAGGGGTTCCGCCTACGGAAGTCCTTCAACAGATCAATGACCCAGTGCTGAGTGACGCAGTCACCCATGTGGAGAATGACCACCTGAACCCGTCGATCCGGTCTTATCGCCCCGAGCCCCCGCTCGAAGCACTCATCGAAAAATACGTCGCCAGCGTGCGCCATGAACACGTCCGAGCAGGTGAGAAAGTCCCCCTCTGAATCGCCGAGAACATGAACATCGCAGTTATGGAAAGCTGCCGGAACCTCGGTGGCGAAGCGCTTGACCATCGGATGGTCGTGTATGGAAGCGGGGATTGCAAATCGCTGGGGGTACGTCTGGCGGTTTGTCGCGCGGCGCGACTGCCGAACGGGAGTGGCTTTGTCGGCATATGGCTTCGCGTGGACACGTGCATTCATCATCAATACTCCCTAGAGCCCGGGCGACCGCCAAGGCTCCCTTCCGCCACCAGCATTTTCGCCGGCGGTTCAACCAGGTAGACAGATTTCAGGTCTCGTGGCGTCAAGCTATCAGACCACGGCACGACAGCTCGGAAATCAAACCAAAGTATGGGGTCGCGCGCCTGGCGCTGGCGCGAGGCGTTTACCAGGGTATCGCCCATATCGCCCGAGCGGTGCCTGGGTTGAAGCATCACGATGCCGGCGCCGATCCCGGGGCCGGCCGACTTTGTGTGAGCCTAACCACGTTTCCTTCGGGCGAGGCTGATGTGACCTCGCACATTCGGCTCGAACCATCGGGCTGTGAACGAGGTGACCTCGTGCGTCCTTCGGAAGTGCCAACAGGAGCCGATCAGTGCCAGATTACCAAGGCGACGGCCATAACAACCCCCAGAGCGACACCGGCCCAGTTCAGCATGGGGGACACATGACGGCAATACCCGCATCGGAGCTTGCCGTAGCGCATCATATGACCACACTGGCCACAGCGGAACAGGCGTATCGTCATCGCAATTGGCCCAGCCATAGGGAAGCTTTGCTTAGCGCCAGAGGGACATACCGGACGTTGGGACGTGACGGGTGCCGGTCGCGCTTGGCGTTGGTACGCCGACCCGAGTAGGAATCTTCGGCGGCCACGATCTCCAGACTCGGCATCGGTGCCGGCATCAGAGCGGCGTTGAACGCCTTTCCCCGCGGTGCTCTAGGATGATGTGTCAGTCGGAGAACCTGTGCATATGCAAGGCGGTAGAGAAGAACATTGGCAGCTGCCGCAAGCAGCACAACCGTCACGCTTGACCAGGCAAGCGCGAACGACATGAGGGCTGAGAGGAGCGGAAGAGCCCAGATGAAGACGCTCGACAGCGAATTCCGAAACACAGGGTTATCGATGCGACCCTTAAGCGCCTCAAAGGTTAGGCTGTGGAGATGCAGTCGGTCGGGCTGGCTGACTGCCGTCCGAGCCTTCGATAGCCGGCGCACAACGGAATAGAGCGTTTCGCTCACAGGATAGATGACGACCAGCAGTCCGATTGCGGGGGAGACATCCGCGTGCCGGGCAGGCAGTGCGATGGCAAAAGCCGCAACCAGAAATCCCAGCGCGTACGCCCCCGCATCGCCAAGGAAGATGCGACCGTGGGGAAAATTGATCAGCAAGAAGCCCATGACCCCTGCCATCGTCAGAAGGATCAGGGACACGAGCGCATAGTCATGCTCAACCGCAGAAATACAGCCCATTGCCGCGAGTAGGATCAATCCAGTTCCGCCCGCCAGACCATTGCAACCGTCGATAATGTTCATCGCATTCGCGACGCCGCCGATCGCAAGACCGGTGAAGCCGATTGCGACCACGGGTAGGCCTATAATGCTGTCGATCGGCCAAAGATCGAGGTGATGCAGAGAATAGCCCGTCACCTCGGCGAAGAGGACGCCCGCGGCGATGGTGGCGGTTAGGCGCACACGAACCGGGACAGTCTTGGTCAAGTCCTCCCACAGGCCTGCAGCGAAGGCCGGTAGAGCGCCAAGCGCGAATATCCACCAAAGCGCGGCGCCGTGACCAAGCGTGGCACCGCCGAGGATCAGGCCGCTAGCAAGCCCAATTCCGCCAATGCGAGGCACTGCCCCTTCATGGATCTTCTGCGCGCCATCGGTGAGGTCGTGTGTCAGATGGCCATGCAACTGCCCGGTGCGCACCAGCAACCAGCAGGCAAGGAGCGAGCCCGAAAACGAAATGACCTCTGGAGTCAGCCACATGCCCGCCAACCGATCTTCATGAATGATGCCAACGCGCGTAGGCATTGGATTGGGTTGCTTGTACCGCCCGACACCCCCAGCCATGCATCCTTGCCGTCAATGCCTTAGCTCGAGCGAAAGAGAGACACGGCACTTCGCCGTCATGCCATCGCCATCTGGTCCATATCGTCCCAAAGGAGGATGCCGCTTGCACTGGCAGTTCGGGGTCCCTCGGGCGCGGATGTCGATCGAGGTGAAGGCTTCTGGCGACACGACGCGGCGAAGTTTGGTCAGCGCCTCGTGCACTCGCCGTCAAGAGCGCGAATTCGAGGGCATTGGGTTTCGCGAAAGACTGGATCGACGCTGACCAGGGTGCAGTCTCTGTCTCTAGCGGGCCAATTGTCGTGGAGGGATGGCTGGGGTGGGGCGCGGGCAAGCAGAGTGGGGTTTGATGGTGCAAGGGCGGCGTGGGCGGAGCCGATCCGCGCTTCCCCTTACTCTTCCTTTAGTTGATTCGACCCATTTCGCCGTCAAATCCCCTGAATAATGCCTCTTTTCCCGTGAAATGGCTTCCGCAAAAACTTATATTTTACAACTTCCTAAATTTTCTCGCTCGCGCTGTTGCATGCATGCGACAGTTATATCCCAAAGGTTGCATTTTGGATCTATGTTTTGCGAGACGGAGTTGTCACTGCATCAAAGTCAACCCTAGCTAGAAATGGCGCCTAGAATGGGCGGCAATTTCTGAAATGAGACCCGTGTAGGGGTCTACGTGAGGTAAGAGCATGGTCCGTAAGTCTATCCACTACATTGCAAAATCTCTTTCGGTCTTTTCCCGCAACGAGGACGGCGCGACTGCCATCGAATATGGTCTGTTTGCTGCCCTGATTGCCGCGGTTCTGGTGGTGATCGTCGGCAACCTCGGGGTGGTCGTGCAAACCAAGTTCGCTAACGTTTGCACCGCACTCGACAGCACTGGCAACTGTGCAGTGCAGTGACGATCCGCACGATCGGCGTTCTGGCGCTCTCGGGGATCGGAGCGGCCGGAGTGGCCTGGGTCTATGTTCGTAGCGGCCCCGCACCGGTTCCGGCGTCGGCGGCCGAGAGTGTTGCGGTGTCGCCCGCGCAAACCGTGTCCGTGCTGGTGGCGGCCCGGGGCCTCAAGCCCGGAGACGTGGTCAGGGCGGCGGATATCGCCTCGGCCCGGCGCCCGAAAGCGGGGGTGCCTCCGGACGCCATACCGTCCGACGCTGTACATTTCGGTGGCATCACCGGCCGCGTGGTAAGGTATCCGTTGGCGCAGGGGGCGATCTTTGATCCGCATGATCTTCAGGCCGCGCCAAGCGTCGATGCGGCGCTTCTGGCGCGCGGCATGCGCGGCATCTCCATCGCCGTGACGCCACAGAGCGCCGTGGCTGGGCTGCTGACGCGTGGCGATTATGTCGATGTTCTATTGGCTTACAAGACAAGCTCTGGTCAGGAGGCGAGCCGTCGTATCCTCCAGGGGCTGCGGGTTCTGGCGACCGATCAGGACACTGCGGTGACCGGCATGCAATTTCGCACATGAGTTGTGGACCACAATGCAGGGGTGTCATTCTGAGTGTGCAAATAGCAATGACTCCGCGCAACCGACCGCCCGGAAAGTGTGGCTAGGACGACGGGTTTGGTCCAAACGTACCAACTCACACCCACCAAGCTGCCAAGAGTAAGCGGAAGAACCCCTTCGCACCTTAGTATGATCCTTCTCTTTTAGCCCTCCCGTCGGATGGCGCGGTCATCCGCAATCCGGCACAACCCCGGTTAGACGTAACTTCTGAGGTCATTCCGGCCTGAGGTATGTGCGTTTGGGGTGGGCAGGAGAGAAATAATGAACCTTATGGACCGCATGGAATACAGCGGTGTAGATGGTGCCACTGACTACGCCATCCCCACCCATTCCTGGAAGCACAAGGATACTCCGGTCTTCCGTTCCCGCCGGGATCCGGCAAATGCGCCTCGGCCGGAGAAGTCGCGGCTCTGGTCGGACCTGCCGGCTATCCCGGAGGAGATCATCGGCTGCGACCTGCACATCCTCGGGGATGTCGACGGTCAGATCCTCGGCTGCGCAGGCGTCATCCAAGCCATTGCAGCCAACCTGTCCTTCGATGTCAACGTGCCGCGTGGCCTGTCGCAGATCCCCATCGATGCCACACGCAAGCAATTCGTGACGGTGCAAGTCGACAACCGCCGCATCATGGGCCAGACCATCGACCTTCTGATGAACTTCCGTCGCCGCAACCCGTTCGCCGTTGTGGTCGCAGGCTCGCGGTATTTCGTGGAGGATGACCTGAGCCAGGAACGCTTCGCGATCTCGGATGCCTCGCTGCGGACGCCGAGCACGCCGGAGAGCATGGTTGCGGTATTCATGGCGGCCAAGAAAAATAACAAGCGAATGTTGCATATTTCCTAACGGTATTCCAAGAGACTCCGCCTACGATCCCTGAGGATTGTTGAGCAACGCTTGAGGCGGAGGATATGCAACGCAGATTTGTAATGAAGGTGCTCCGGGCTCTTCTTCTGTCGGCCTGCGTCGTGGGGGCATATTCCCCCGCAGCGTGTGCTGCGCCGGGCAATGAGGCGATCACCCTTGCGCAGCCGGTCATCGGAGCGTTGAAGAAGCAGGGCTATACGATCGTCAGCGTGAATACGACCTGGCTCAATCGAGTGCGCATTCGGGCTAAGAACGAATATGTGCTACGCGAGATCGTCGTAAGCCCGGCCACTGGCGATATTCTGCGCGACGCGATTGTGCGCCGCCTGCAGCCATTGCCGAAGTCCAAGCCTGACTCGCAGACCTTCATTCCTCTGCCATCTGCCGCGCCGTCGAATTCGGCGACCGACGCGGGTAAGTAGTATTAGCGCTTCGGGGGGCGCTCACGGATGCGGGTACTTGGACTGCGGTGGCCCTATGTCGTACTTCTGGTTCTGGTCCTGGTGATCCAGGCAGCCAGCGGGCTTTTCTTCGTCTTCAGTCTTGTCGCTGACGTCTTCCTGATCCGGGTGCCGTTCATCCCCTGGGAAGCCTACGAGATCCTGCAGATCCTGGCGAGCTTGGGCCTGCTGTGCGGCGTTCTCTGCAGCATCATCATGCTGGCGTTGACGGTACGCCGCTCGCGCCGGATCGAGGATCAGATCTCTGCCGTTGCTGGTGAATTCCAGAGCCATGTGGAGCGCCAGTTCCAGGCCTGGGGCCTGACGCCCAGCGAGCGCAGCGTGGCGCTGCTCGTCGTAAAGGGGTTCAGCAATGGGGAGATCGCCGAGATCCGGCGCTCATCGGAATCCACCATCAAGTCGCATGTCTCGTCGATCTTCCGGAAGTCCGGGCTGACAAGTCGGCAGCTGCTTGTCACAGGCGTGATCGAGGATCTGCTGGCAGCGCTCTCGCAGGATCCGGCCTGAGCAGCCATACCCTGTCCCCGACAGCTAAACAGATGAAAATGGGCCGGCCCTTGGGGGAGGGCCGGCCCAGGCGGTAAGTTCCGGCCCGAGGCGTGGAATGGCGTTGGGGGTCCTGCACCGGGCCGGAACCCCGGCGGCTTTTTGGTGTTATTAGAGGCCGCCACTCAATCCGGAAAGGACACCGCCGCCGGCTGCGGAAGTAACCGGGGCAGTGATCTTGGTCACCGCGGAGGAAATATCGATTGGCGAGCCGATGGGGCCCAGGCCGCCGGTCAGACCGCTGAGGGGGTTGCCACCACCCCCGGTCACGCCCGAGAGCCCGCCGGTGATCCCCGACAGGCCGCCGGTAACGCCGGAAAGTCCGCCGCCGTTGCCGAGATTGCCGGCGACATCCGTGATGCCGCTCAGGCTGTTCGTGAGGTTGCCGGGCTTGCCCACTGTGACATTGCCGCCGACGAGATGCCCGACATCCACCGGCCCATTTCCCGTGACCGCGCCGACATTTCCGCTCACGGTGCCGCCGAGTGCTGAGACCGAGGCATGGGCCAAGCCCGCGCCGCTGGTATCACCGACTGTCGCGCCGACGTTGGCCACGCTGCCGGACTTGCCGACCTGGGCGCCGACGGACACGCCTCCGCCGGAGCTCTTGCCAAGCGAAACAGACGCAATGCCGAGGTTCAGCGTTGCAGCGCTCGAGCCTCCTGCCAACAGAGTCAGCGCCGCGGCGCACATAAGCTGGGTTTTGAAAGTCATAATGTTCTCCTGAGGTTTGCCGAAGTTTGGGGAGAGCGCGGCCGGGCAGGTGGGGAAGGATGCAAGGCCGGGCCGCGCTCTGGCGCAAGGTCGATAGGCGGGCCGGACGGGCCGGCAAAATCCGACCCGCCCGGGAGAGTGGGGCCGCCTTACCGGTTCTGCGCCTGTTGGATGATCGCGCGGACCCGAGCGCCGTTGAGCGGCACCTGTACCGCGCCGCCGACCACGCGGAAGGCGCCGTCGTTTTTCATCGCCACACAGAAATTGTAGTGCGGCGTGTCCCGCGGCAGGGCAAGGAAGCGGATCATCTTGAGTGCACCGGTCTGGGAGACCTGCGCCTCCTGCACCACGCCGAGCGGGTGTGCCTCTGCATCAAGTACGGTGTAGTTGATGAAAGCCGGCCCAGTGCCGCGGCCGTCGTTGCAGGCTAGCGTGCCGTGCGCGCCGCCAGTGGGAACCGGATAGAATTGCTGCGGCGCAATCATGGAGTTGGCGGAGGCGAGCATCCCGTCCGCGCCAGGCACGAGATAACCGTTGCCATCTCCATGGCCACTGGTATCGCTCACCGAACTCGTGAAGCCGTTCGAACCATTGGACCCATTGCCGCCGTTCGAGCCATTGGATCCGTTCGAACCGTTGCCACCGCCAGCGCCGTTGCCACCGCCAGAGCCGTTGCTGCCGCCGCCGTTACTGCCCCCACCGTTGTTGCCGCCACCGTTGTTGCCACCGCCGTTGTTGCCACCGCCGTTGTTGCCGCCACCGTTGTTGCCACCGCCGTTGTTGCCACCGCCGTTGTTGCCACCACCGTTGTTGCCACCACCACTGGTGCCCGACGGCCCGATGCTAACGCTCGCGACATTGCCGCCGGTGCCGACACCGACCGACGCGGTTGTGCCCAGCGTGCTCGCGCCAACGCTCAGCCCGCCGCCACTGGTACCGACCGACACGCTGGCAAGCCCGCCAAGGTTCAGTGTCGCGGCACGGGCCGGAAGGGGTGCACCCTGCCACGACCCGCCGACCGCCAGCGCAACGGCCGCGACCGACACCACCGAAACCTGTTTTTTCCCGAAGTTCATCATTGAAAGTCTCCAACGCCTTATTTGCACGCCCCCAACCCACCTCGACACAGCCAAATTACCGACGATTGACGGTTGCCTCGCCGAGGTGACGCTCATCGAGGCTAGTGGCTTGACGCTCCGGGTCTTGCCCGATGAACAGCGCGTGCCCGCCTCGACTAGGTTGACTATTCCCGGAGCGAATAGCGCTTTGAATTGGGCTCAGGTGCGATTCATACGAAAGTATGAGGTGCCAAAAAGATGGACGGCCTTGCCCCATCAGCCTGAAAGAATGAAAAAAGTCTCCGGTACGGGATTCCTGACTAAGGTTCTTTGACCTCGCGACTCCCAGACACGCTATTTCAATACAGCCATGGATCCTGGATTCTCCGCAAGCTGCCACATAAACGCCGCAATTCAAAAACAATATCGCCCTACGGGTGTGATTGTGTCAATCATAACAACCCGGAAGGTTGTTCTCGAACCTGCAAGATGTTGTGGAGAAATTAAGATGAGATCTGATTTGAATAGCTACAGGGAAGTGCCCGAATTTGCCGGAATCGAATATGACACGCACCCGTTTGCCCGCCTCCGCAAGCTGTCGGGTCGGGTCCTCCTCTCCGGGGCATTCCTTCTGGTAGCAACGACGGCGGCCACTGCCCTTAGCTTGTCGGTGGGGGGTATTTCGGCGTCGATTGGTGGTAACGGCTCAGGTGGTCTGGGGGTCGGCGCCTCTGTCGGGGGAAGCGGCGGCGTTAACGCTGGCGCGAGCATCGGCGGCGGTTCGGGTGCGAGCGTCGGGGCCAGTGTCGGCGGCAGCAGTGGCGTAAGCGCCGGGGCCAGCGTCGGCGGAGGCAGTGGCGCGAGCGTCGGAGCCAGCGTTGGCGGAAGCGGTGGCGTGAGCGCCAGCGCCAGCCTTGGCGGAGGCAGTGGCGCAAGTGTAGGGGCCAGCGTCGGCGGCACGGGCGGTGTGAGCGTCGGGGCTTCGCTCGGGTCCGGCGGGATTAGCGCGGGCGTCTCCGTCGGCGGAAGCAGTGAAAACGTCGGCGGTTCGACCGGCGGCCAGGTGGGCGGCGGCCAGGCGGGCGGCGGCCAGACGGGCGGTGGCCAAGCTGGCGGTGGCACGACAGGCGGCATCAATTCGCCAGGCGGGAACGCGCTCCAAGGGGTGACCGAACCCACGCGCGGCCAATATCTCGCCGCACGTAACCAGATCTGCGGCATCTTTGGCAACAGCGACGCCTTCGTCGGCCGCGTCCTCTTTTCCAAGGAGGGGTTGCCGATCGGCGTCATCCACGCAACCTGGCTGACGCCTCAACTGAAGCCTCGCAAGATTACCTTCGTGCCACTGAAGTCGGTTTCGCGCACAAGGCTCTGTGTCACGATCCTTGCCCATTCGGTCGAAACTGGCGCCAACGGCCTGCGCCTTCCTGTGACCGAGCAGGACATGGCCTCGATGCTTACAGCCTACACCAACCAACGTATGGCTGCCGCCGGCGGAGCCTGAATGTTTGGTGGGGGCGGGCAAGGCTCGTCCCCGCATCGCTTGAGTTTTGAGCAGATGCGCCCGCGAGAGGCGGGCCGGTTTCTGCGCCGCATCTGGCGCGCGCAGATCGCTGAAATACAGATCCACAACTCTGTTGGGAACCGCCGTTCAGCCTTCGGCAGGGTTGAGATCGAAGCCTTCGCCCGACGAGCCAAGGGAAGGGGTGCCGGCAGGCCGAAGTCCAACAGCGCTATCGCCTTAGGATGAGTCAACATTTGCCGGTCTTGCAGTGGTCGTCGGTGTGCCAGACGCAGCCCGTTAATCGGTTGCGCCGGCAGTAGTTGGCGTTGCAATACTGTGCCATCGGAACCAATCCCCGGCGCTCGCCGTTACGCGGATGCCCCATCCCCCGCTCTAGGACAGACATGGACGTTGTCGAAAAGTACCGCCGCAGAGTCGCATACCACGCCAAGCGCCATCGCGAGTCCATTGGTCTTTCCCAATCTGCCGTCGCGGAACGCATGGAAACGACTAACAGCCGAGTAAGTGCCATCGAGAACGCGCGCGTCTCAGTAGGGTTAGACACGTTGGCAAAGCTCGCAATCGCACTTGGCGTTGATGCCTACGAGCTTCTTCTGCCGATGTCTGAGGCCGGCCTAACAGCTGACGGCGGACAACCTTCTGAGCCTACTCGTCCTGCACGGCAAGCCTGAACTTGTACGCCGGGGTATCTGGCCAATGCCTTGTTCCAGATCTTTGCGCTGGCCAATGCCACTCTCTCCGGGCTTGAGATCGCCCAAGACTCCGCGCTGAGGTCCAAGACCTGCAGCGGCCTTGCGCCCTACGATCACATCTGCGGAGTCGGACATTCAGGGCCGGAAGGATTCATCGTCCACCCGATCCACCAGATGCTGAGGCCGAGCCGGTAGGGCCGCACATCCCTAGAAAGCTACAAAGTTGATGAGATCCGCTGATTGTATGGGGTGACTCGCGAGTGGGTGAAACAGCTGCTTCTAACCCGGCATCCGTCACCGAAGCAGTCAAGGTCATGGGCCTCGCAATCGACGACCAGTATTCGCGCAATATAGTAATGTATGGTGTGCATAGCACAATAGTATTGCCAATCGGATAACTCACTGTCATGACGGCCTCGTCCACCAGGGAGAGGCCTTCATGTTTGGCGCAATACGCCGCCCGATCGGCATCGCCACAGTTCTAATCGGCGTAGCCATGGCAAAACATGCCTTCGCTGCAAAGCTAATCAGCTGCCCGGATGCTGCTGCGATCATCAAGGCGGAGATGGTGACCAATCTGCGGTCGGTCGGGCAAAAGAAGCGCTTCGCTGAGTTGGTTGCGGCCCACTCCAAGGCACCGGCCATCCAGACAGCCGTACTCCACGAGGCGCCGCCCGCCGCGAGTCCGAACAGGTCTAAATGCACTCTGCGCTCCGTCACGGTGCGCCCGGGGGACGATGCCTATGGATTGGCTCGTCGGTACATGGGCGATGGAACAGCCTGGCCGCGAATCGTCGCCGCCAACCCCCAGCTCCACGGCTCGCATATTCTGATCGTCGGCAGCCAACTCAGGATCCCCTGCTCAGGTAAGGTAGCAGGCGGGACCATTGGCGCCGCGACCCGCGCTGCCCTTCATATCGTGCCCGACGCTGGCGGTGCCAAGGCCCCGACCATGCAGACGCCCAATGCGAAGCCTGCCGCGCCGTCCCTGCCGGTATGGCGCGCGCGCGGCGGTCAGTATCTCACCACCGTTGTCCGCGAGTGGGCGAAGAAGGCGGGTTACCGCGTCATCATCGCCACCAATGCAGATTGGAAGCTCGCCGTGCCGGTGGCGGTGCAGGCAGACTTCTCAGGCGCGCTGAAGATCCTCGTCGCGGGGTTCGACGATAGCGGAGCGCCGCCCTTCATTCAGATGTTCCCCAACAAAGTCCTCAAGATCGGCGGTGGCATGTAATGCGTCGGACGTTCCCCTCTCACGCCGTCTCGGCGTTGGCTCTCGCCTCGTGTCAACGGCGGCGACAAAACCGGCCATGTGGCGGCGTAAA